>JAVJRP010000006.1:0-161879 GCA_040218355.1 Devosia sp.
TTAAAGAGTGTACCTCAGAAAACGTGCACCCATCGAAGTCTTTTACAACCAATCAGGAATTGCTTCCCAACCAGTTCGCAAGAACCTCGCCGTCCACGTTTCTCTTTCTTCTATTCTTCACAATGTCAAAGAGCTGACCCAATGTCCGCGAGGACTAAAGCGTCGATGAGAGTTTTCACTCTCCATGATTCCGTCAGGGAACAGCATTTCCTGTCCGGCGAACCGGCAGCAACTCTGCCCTTTGAGGATCGTTGTCAGTGGAAGCGCCGGAGGCACTTGCGTCGTCAACGAGCGGGGTTATAGGGGAGCCCCATCTGGCCGTCAACACCCCTCGTGAAAGAAAGATGACATTTCTTCCAAGGGCGGCGCAGGTCATGTGCATAAGTGAATTCAAGCCCCAGCATTTGCAGGGCTTTTTGGGCCTCAGCGATCTTTCCGCGTTGACCTGAGCTGTTGGTGCGGAGGGCCCCGCGCCCGACTGGCGGACATCTGTCTGATCGCCATTGAGCGTCCGGTCCATATCTCAAGGTTTGGGCGGACAGAAATGCACAGAGGGAGACGGCAAGGCCGTCCCCCTTATGAGGATCACCGCACCAGTGCGATGGTATCAGGATCGAAGAACTTGAAACTCGAGTGGCCCTGATCGTCGACTACGGTGGCAACGATCAGCTCACCCCATTCCTCCACGTCGGTCACGTTGAAACCCTGGCCGGCGATGTCCTGCTGCACATAGGCCTCGGTGTGGTCAAAGATGCTGTCTGTCGCGGCAAAAGCCGGGGCGCCAGCCGCAAGAGTGAAGACAGCCAGGGTGGCGGGGATGATGAACTTGTTCATGGGAGGAACTCCTTGGTTGAAAGAACGAGTGCACCATGCCTGGCCCCACATTGCCCCATCATGGCCGCGAGATGAACGCGCGGAAAATTACCAAGGTGTAATCAATTCAAAAGGTTAGGTCGAAGATGGGGGCAGCCTTGCTCAAGCTGGACCACGATGCTGCCTGCCTCCGCAATATTGGGAGAATTTGGCGCCGACCGTACAGGGCGGGAAAAATTCATGGCCCTGGGGGATCAGCCCCCTTGCGATGGGCGCAAATTTGTTCCGAATACCGCCAGCAACAGGTCGATGGGTAGCAATATGGACGTTCGCGCAGAAAAGGTTCGCAAGGAGTTCGACCGGTTTCCGGCGCTGCACGATGTGTCGCTGGATATCCATTCGGGCGAACTGATCGCGTTGCTCGGCCCATCCGGATCGGGCAAGACCACCTTGTTGCGCCTGATTGCGGGCCTGGAACGACCGACCAGCGGCCGCATCCTGTTCGGCGACGAGGACGCGTCGGACAAAAGCGTGCAAGAGCGCAATATCGGCTTTGTGTTCCAGCACTACGCCTTGTTCCGGCATATGAACATTCTGGAGAACGTGTCTTTCGGCCTCAAGGTGCGCCCCCGGGCCACGCGCCCCGCCGCTGTCGAAATCCGCCGCAGGGCGATGGAATTGCTCGATCTGGTGCAGCTTTCCGGACTCGAAAAGCGCTTTCCCAGCCAGCTTTCGGGCGGGCAACGCCAGCGGGTCGCCCTGGCCCGCGCACTGGCCATTGAGCCGCGCGTGCTGCTGCTCGATGAACCTTTCGGCGCGCTCGACGCGCAGGTACGGCGCGAATTGCGCAAGTGGCTGCGCGAAATCCACGACCGGACCGGGCACACCACAGTGTTTGTAACGCATGACCAGGAAGAAGCTCTGGAGCTCGCCGACAGGCTATGCGTGATGAGCCAGGGCCGGATCGAACAGGTGGGAACGCCTGACGCGGTCTACGACACGCCGGCCTCTCCCTTTGTCTTCGGATTTATCGGAGAATCGAGCCGGTTGCCTGTCACCGTAGAGAATGGCGGCGTCCAGCTCGCGGGACAGAAGCTGGACCTTGCCGCGCCCGACGCCAGCGGCGCCGGTCAATTGTTCTTCCGACCCCATGATGTGGAGCTGGTAGAAGGTGATACCGCCCTGGGCGGCGCGGTCGTTGCCAGCCGCCGGGTTGGCGGGACGCGGCGCCTGGAAATCGAGCTATCGCACTCGTCGCACCGGGTCGAGATCGACCTACCCTTCGATCACCCGGCCGCAGAGCGATCCCGGATCGGCTTCCGCCCCCGGCGCTGGCGATTGTTTCCAGCCGGCTGACTTGCGGGTATATCCCGTCTCTCAGCTCCGCCCTTTGCCGAATGGGCTGATACCGCGCTCGCCTGATGCGGCGACTTGAACCAGTGGAATGGCCTTTGGGTGAATTCACGCAGGGCCAGCACGGTCGAAAATGCGATCAAGGCCCAATAGGCTGGGACCAGGGCCTGCCACCAGATTACCTCTGCCTGTTCGCTGCGCATCAATCCTACCAGATTGGTCGCAATCGCCACCGCGCTGCCCAGCAACAGCACCGCCAGGCAGGCCAGCGACCAGAGATGAAAGGCCGGTCCGGCCAACTGGCCGGTAAAAAAGAGGATGGGCAACGAGGCCAGAAAACCGGCATGCAGCAACGGGGTCAGCACCATGCCGAGCAAGACGAGCTGAACCCCGGCCAAGCCGCGCCAACCCAGATCTGCGAGCAGATCCTTGGGATAACGATTATGCACCGCATAGGTCTGCATCCAGCCCTTCATCCAGCGGGTCCGCTGGCCGATCCAAGGTCCCAGGTGAACGGGAGCGGCCTCAAAGGTGCGTGCGGTGCTGGTGGCACAGCGCAATCTGCGGCGCGCCAGGCGCACGCCCAGATCGGCGTCCTCGGTGACGTTGAACGCATCCCACCCCCCCAGACGGCGCAGGGTCTCCAGCCGGAAATGATTGGAGGTACCGCCTAGCGGCATCACCAGGCCCCAGCGGGCCAATGCCGGCAGCAAAACAGAGAAGAGTCCGGCATATTCGCCGGCAAACAGCGCGGCCAACCAGCCCTCACCAGCATTGTCGATAACCAGGCGCGCCTGAATGCACTCCAGTTCAGGCTGCCGGCGGAACTGGTCTACAATGCGCCGAAGTTGATCTGGCTCGGGGCGATCTTCGGCGTCATAGACCACGACGAATTCTCCACGGCACAGCGGCAGGGCAAAATCGAGCGCCTTGGGTTTGGTGCGCGGCAGGGCATCGGGCACGATCCGCACCGCAAAGCGCGGATCGTGCAGGTGTCGATGGAGGGCCTGAATGGTGCCAGGGGAGCGGCTTTCGACCACAAAGACGATGTCGAGTTTTTCCGCCGGGTAGTCGAGACGCTCCAGCGTCCGGCAAAGCTGTGGCACCATGTTGGCCTCATCGCGGAGCGGAACCAAAATCGAGTAGGCGGGCAAATCCGCGTTATCTGTCCGGCGGAGTTGCGGGAGTTCTTTCTGTCGCGGTACGGCCAGCGCAAGCAGGCGCAGCAGGGTCGGCAGCATGACAAGGACAAACCAGATGGGTGCCAGAACGTCCGGCCCGACCAGGGGTACGCACAAGATCGCCAGGGGCGCCAGCACCAGGATTGCGGCAAACCCGTGCCGGACTGGCGCGGTCAGTTCCAGTTGCGCGGCAGCGCGCGGCCAGTACCGCGCCATGTTCTGCCGCGCCGCATCGATGAGAGCCGGGCCAGCATGGTCCACCAGAAAGGTGCGCAGAGCGGGTTCGGGCACGAGGAAAATCGTGCGGCACAGATGCGGCCGCTCCTGCCGGAGCCGGGCAAGGCGCAGCACGCCCAGGAAATCAGGCGCAGCAAAGGCCACTTCCCGGTCGTGCAGGCGCGTGCGGAACATGCGCACCTGGCCCAGCGCCTCGACACGGCCGGTTTCAAGGCATGCCTCGCCTTGTCTTGGTACGGTATCAAGAAAGCTCAGCCCCGCCCAACCGGCTGCCCGTGCCATGATCTCTGCCGCGGGCAGTTCGAGATGAATGGCGCACCAATGCAAGGGATCCACGTCGGCCGCCAGTGCCTGATCGAGGGTTTCCCGCGCCAGTTCCACCGAAGTGTGCGGGCCAAGAATTGTCTGCACAAGGGCGATTGCCTGGGACATGCCGAAATGCCCGTCAGGCCAGTTGCGGTCCGTCAGGCCACATCGGGGTGGGCGAAGAAAAAACCGGGACGAGCGGTCTGCTCATCCCGGTGCTCCGTCGCACGTTCTGCAAGGCCTGTTCGGACACTTCGATCCAGGCTGCCACGATGGGCTTGCCATCGCTGATCGCAGGATCCCCCAGCGGTGTGATGCGCCACCCCACCGCGGTGCCATGCTCAAGCATGGAGATGGAAGACACAAAGGTGATGAAGCTAAAACCCTGCGACAGGGCATACTCCATCACCGCGCAGAAAAGGGCTGCAGACTCGGGAGCGCGCCGCCGGCCTTCGCGTCGATCGGGATGCACGTAGAAACGTGTCCAATCGGCCCCAAGCGAAGGGTGGGCGGGGAGTTCTCCTTGCACTAACCCGTTAAAGACAGTCTGCAGCAAGTTCGGTCGATTCAGCGGCGTCAGGCGGGACCCGCCCACCACCACGCCGGAATCGGAAATCAAAAGATGGGTGGCATCGTCATTGTCGAAGGCGTCCACATCGCGCGCATCGTCACGGCGCAAAGCGTTCCAGCCTGCCATTTCGACAAAGATCCTGTGGCGCAGGCGAAAGTTCTGCTCCAACAGATCACGGTCTTGCCGGTCCGCTGCACTGCGGACGATGTGCAATTTCATCGGCCTGCCCCCAAGCAACCGGCATCGATTGAAGGCATTAGGCACGGGCAGCAGGTGCAACGAAATTGGTAAAAATCACAGTGTTGTGCAAAATTTTCCGACGACACACCGGATTACCTCCAGGCTTGGCCCTGGACGGGGCGCGAATGCCTATGGCCTTGCAGGATCGCCAGGCCGGCCTAGAGTGTAATCAACTTGTGCCGGATGGCCTCGACCACAGTGTGCAGCCGGTTGCTGGTGCCCATGCGCTTTTGCGCATTCTCGCAATGCTGATTGATGGTGCGCGGGGTCAATCCGGTGATTTCGGCAATCTCGGAGGCTGTTTTCCCCGCTGCTGCCCATTTGAGAATTTCTGCTTCGCGCGGGGTAATGATGCGGCGGCCCTGCGGGCGAGCGGCCGGGCCGTTAAGATAGCGCAGCCTCCCATGGGCATAGAGCGAGAGCATGTGCAGTTCGAAGCGCCCCCTCTCGTCGAGATGGCCGGGATTGCCGACCAGGGACACCACGCCTTGCATGCCCCCCTCCATATGGACGGGCACGCAGAAGCCCTCGTCCATGCCGAAGTCGCGCGCCTCTTCCATCACCCGTCGGGCCGGTCCGTCGTTTTCCCGATCATAGGGCGCTTCGGACCAGTCGAAGGGTAACGCGGTCGAGAAGCAGTGCCGCGCGACCGGATCGAGATGGACGTAACCGAGGCTGGTATAGCGCTCATACCACTCGTCTTTCCAGCCGGAGAGCAGCACGAATGGACGCACATCCATGCCTGGATCGGGCAAGCCGGAAACGATGAAGCGCTCGAAGCCATAATTGCCGATGGCCCGGTTCATGATGTCGAGAATGGCGTTGACGGTCGTCTGGTGCTGGATGCCCTCGATGGTGGACATCAGATCGGCATTCATCCCGGCATTCCCCCTTCAGCCGTTTGAATGCGGGAACATTGGCCTTGTTCTTTTTGGAAGGCAAGTAGAATGAGGTTGGCGCCTTAAGGAAAACGCCAACCTGACAATGAGTTAACTTTCCGAATGGAAGTGGTGGGGATTGAACCGGTAAGCAGTCGAGCAGAATTCGCAAACCACTTCGATTTCGCCGTCCACGGCCATGTCCTGCCGCTCCGCATCAGAGAAACTATTGGCCAGCATGTCTTCTATGCGATCGGCCGAACAGGTGCAGCGCTCCTCAAGATCCTGGGGCTGGAATACCCGGACACCTGTCTCGTGAAACAGGCGGAACAGCAGGCGCTCGGGCGACAGGTCCGGGTCGGACAGTTCCAGATCACCAACCGTACCCAAAAGGGCCTTGGCCTCGGACCAGCCATCGGCCTCGACAAAATCGGGGTCGACCATGTCGGGATTGTCGAAATCGCCATCACCGGGCAGATCGGCCATGGCCGACAGACCATTGGGCGGCAGATGCTGGATCAGCATGCCGCCGGCGCGCCAACGCGGGCGATGGTCGCCCCGGGTCGACATCTGCGCTACGGCCAGCCGAACCTGGGTAGGAATCTGCTCGGACTGCATGAAGTAAGTGTGCGCCACCTCTTCAAGCGAGTTGCCATCGAGGGCCACGATGCCCTGATAGCGCTCCGTGTGCTGGCCCTGATCGATGGTCATGGCCAGGTGCCCCTTGCCCAGCAAGTCAGCAGGACTGGTCTTGCCGGCCTCGGCGGCCTTGAGCAAAGCGTCCTGGTCAAAGCGCGCATAGCCACGCATGCCATCGGGCGCATCAAAGTCGACCACGATGAGATTGACTGGACCATCGGTCTGGGTCTGGAGGATGAAGCGGCCTTCGAATTTGAGCGAGGAACCGATCAGTGCGGACAACACCACTGCCTCACCCAATAGCCGGGCAACCGGCAAGGGATAATCGTGGCGGCTGAGAATGGTATCGAGCGCGGCGCCGAGGCGCACCACGCGACCGCGGGTGTCGAGCTTGTCGAGGGTGAAGGGCACCACGGCGTCGTCACCGGTCTCGGGGCGATCAAGGCCCAGGCTGGAGAGCAGGTTGTCGGTCATGGTCTGTTCCGTGGTCATTATTCACTTGTCTTTCCAAAGGCTACGCCTTGAAGGCCAAACGCGCTACCCAACCCCTGGCATGGCAGGAAGACGCCGGCGCGCGCCCTGCCCACTCAAACAGACGCCCCCGCTCGCGCGGGGGTGAAAGCTTAGATGGTTCAGCATCTACGGACGAAAGCCCGTCTGGAGCATTACCGCTTTTCTCCGAAGCGCCTGAATGCTCCATATCCTTGTTGGTCGCGTTTCCGGACGGCGAGCCGGCATCCACCTCGCCTGGAAACGCTCTAGTTCGTTTCAACCCCAAAGGCCCAGCACAAAACGGCTTTCTGGGCATGGAGGCGATTTTCGGCCTCGTCAAACACCACCGACTGGGGACCATCGATCACCTCATCGGTCACCTCGTCGCCGCGATGGGCGGGCAGGCAGTGCATGAACAGGGCGTCCTTGTTCGCCAAGGCCATTAGATTGGTATTGACCTGATAAGGTTTCAAGATGCGGCGCCGCTCGGCGGCATCGGTGTCGCCCATCGACACCCAGGTGTCGGTGATGACCAGGTCGGCCCCTTCGACAGCTTCGCGCGGATCCTCAACCATGCGTACTGCTGAGCCGGCCCGCTTGATGTCTTCCTTGAGGTCCTTTTCGGGGCTGTATTCCTCGGGCACCGAAATGGTCAGTTCGCAGCCAAACAGTTCGGCCGCGTTGACCCAGGAATGGAGCACATTGTTGCTGTCGCCCACCCAGGTCACCTTGGCGCCCTTGATATCGCCGCGATGTTCTTCAAAGGTCAGCAGGTCCGCCATGATCTGGCACGGATGCGCCCGGCGCGTCAGGCCGTTGATGACCGGAACGGTGGCGGCCTCGGCCAGCTCGAGCAGATCGGCATGGCTGAGAATGCGGATCATGATCGCGTCGACATAGCGGCTCATCACCTGGGCGGTGTCGGCCAGGGTCTCTTCGCGGCTCAATTGCATTTCCTGGCCCGAGAGCATCAGGGTCTGGCCTCCAAGCTGGCGCATGCCGACATCGAAGCTGACCCGGGTGCGGGTGGACTGGCGTTCGAAAATCATCGCCAGCACCTTGTCCTTGAGGAGCTGGGGGCGGTCACCGTCCTTGAGGCGCGCCTTGAGCGCACCGGCCTGGTTGAGCATGCCGCGCAGTTCGGCGTGGGAAAAATCGTCGATGGACAGAAAATGCCTTGGGGTACCGGTCGAATTCATGGGCCGGGGTCCTTTTGTGACGCTTGAATGGAATTGGACGAATAGCGGTCCGAGACGGGCGCAAGGCCCGCCGGACAGGGATCAGGAACCGCCTCGGCGTCGTCCGAAATGATAGAATATCAGCATGACATTCAGCCCGCCGCCGCCGTGGACGCCGTTTCGGCCTCGATGGCGTCGAAAGCAGCGCCGATCCGGCTGACAGCATCCTCGATATCGGCCTCGGAGACGATGAGCGGCGGCAGAAGACGCAGCACATTTTCGCCGGCGCCAATGGCCAGGAGCTGATGATCATCGCGCAGGCGCGCCACGAAATCGCGCACTGGTGGCGCGATCTTGATGCCCGCAAGCAGGCCCTTGCCGCGCAGTTCGAGCACGTAGTCGGGATATTTCTGCGCGAGCTGTTGCAGATGCCAGGCCAGACGCTGGCCCATCTGCGCGACATGATCCATGAAGCCGGGGGCCTGAATGCGGTCAAGCACGGCATTGCCCATGGCGCAGCCCAGCGGGTTGCCGCCATAGGTGGAGCCATGGGTGCCCGGCACCATGGAGGCCGAGGCCGCCTCAGTGGCAAGGCAAGCGCCCAACGGGAAGCCGCCGCCAATGGCCTTGGCCACGGCGACGATGTCGGGCGTGATACCCGCCCAATCAAAGGCGAAGAAACGGCCTGTCCGGCCAAAGCCGCACTGCACTTCATCAAGGATCAGCAGCAGGCCGTTGTCATCACAGATCTGGCGCAAGCCCTGGAGGAAGTCAGGGCTCATGGCGGTGACGCCGCCTTCGCCCTGCACCGGCTCGATCAGAATGGCGCAGGTCTGCGGGCCCACCAGCGCCTTGACGGCTTCGAGATCGCCGGGGGCTGCGTGCTTGAAGCCGGGCATTGGCGGACCGAAGCCTTCGAGATAGCTCGGATTGCCGCCGGCGGCGATGGTGCCCAGGGTCCGGCCGTGGAAGGAGCCGGTGAAGGCAATCACTTCGTAGCGGTCCGGCTCGCCCTTGGAATAGAAGTAGTGCCGGGCCGTCTTGATGGCGCATTCGAGCGCCTCGGCGCCTGAATTGGTGAAGAACACCTTGTCAGCAAATGTGCTGTCGACCAACCGCTGGCCCAGCCGTTCCTGCTCGGGAATGGTGAACACATTGGAGGTGTGCCAAACCTTGTCGGCCGCCGCTTTGAGTGCAGCGACCAGATGCGGATCGCCATGGCCAAGTGCGTTGACGGCGATGCCGGAATGGAAGTCGAGAAACTCTCGTCCGTGCTGATCATACAGGCGCATGCCCTCGCCCCGCTCGAACGCGAGATCGGACCGGGCATAGGTGCCGTAGAGCGCAGACATGATGAATTTCCCTTTTGGCTGAAGACTGGTTGGCGATAAGCGTGGCAAAGCTGCCACAGAAACCAAAAACGCGCCCTCTCGGCCGCGCGTCTGGGCCCGAGAATTAGGCGAATTGGGGCCACAAAGTCAATCTGCAACCCGCCAAGTGTCTGATTTGACTCAAGGATCGTTAGGACAATTTTAACCAATGAATAAACGGGGAAAATCCGCCCCGACTCTTGATCCTGATTCCGCCGATGGCGTAATCTCCATGGCGTTGGGGACACGATATCTCGTGTGGCGGACCCGCTCAACATACGAGCTGTAGAGTCGATATGGCGGCCAGTGCCACTCTGGCTGCACAATGAAGGATTCTGTTTTGACGATGGTTTCAGGAGCGCAACCGATGGGCTGGACGGACGAGCGCGTCGAACTTTTGAAAAAGCTTTGGATGGAAGGGCTCAGTGCCAGCCAGATTGCGGCGGAACTGGGCGAAGGGGTTACCCGCAATGCCGTGATCGGCAAGGTCCATCGTCTCAAGCTTTCGGCCCGGGCCAAGCCCACCAATACCGCACCGCGTTCGCGTCCGGCAGCACGCCCCTCGGCGCCGCGCCGGCCTTCGACCAGTTCGTCGAGCACCAGCACGATGAACTCCAAGCCGCGCGTGTCCATGTCCCGTCCGCAGGTCATGGGGGCCACGGCACTGGCCGCCAGCCCGGAAATGGATACCGAGCTCTATGTGGCACCAGCCGCCGCGGAACTCTTCATTCCCGAGGACAAGCGCCTGAACCTGCTGCAGTTGAGCGAAAGCACCTGCAAGTGGCCGATCGGCGATCCGCTGACCAAGGATTTCTACTTTTGCGGTCAGCACAGCCTGGAAAGTGGTCCCTATTGCGAGTTCCATTCGCGCCGGGCCTACCACCAGCTCGACAAGAAGAAGCGATGAAGCGCTGACAGACTTGTACAAGAAGGCGCCGCGGGGCGCCTTTTTTGTGTGCCTGGTGACATCGACATTGTCATCCGCGCTGAACTCTCACCGCCAAAGCCTACCACCTGTCCACATCTGCGGGGACAAGATCGGCCGGGCAATCGGTATCAGGGCAGCAGAACCTCGACGCGCAGACCTTCGCCGGGCTTGGAGCGGATGCTCATCTGGCCGCGATGACGCTGGATGATGTGCTTGACGATGGCCAGGCCCAGGCCCGTGCCCTTCTTTTTCCGGCTGGCTTCGGCGTCGATGCGATAGAAGCGCTCGGTCATACGCGGCACGTGTTCGGGCTCGACGCCAGGACCGTGATCGGTGACGCTGACCATATGCTTGAGGCCGGAGCGGTCAATATCGGTCAACTCGACCTCGACGGTCTTGCCGTCGGCGCCATATTTGATGGCGTTGTCGATCAGGTTCTCGAACACTTCATAGAGCTGGCTGCGATCCCCGGATACGATGACCGGCGCCTTGGGCACGGCCAGGATCACATCGATCTGGGCGGCCTTGGCCTGGGTCTGCAGGCCCTCGCGCACTTCGCGCAACAAGGCGGTCAGGTCCACCGAACCTGTCGGCCGCACATGCTGGTGCATTTCAATGCGCGAAAGGCTGAGGAGATCGTCGATCAGCCGGCTCATGCGCTCGGCCTGGCTGCGCATGATGCCGAGGAATTTTTCACGCGCCGCCGCGTCGCGGGCGGCGGGCCCGAGCAGGGTATCGATAAAGCCGACCAGTGAGGCGAGCGGGGTGCGCATCTCGTGGCTGGCATTGGCGATGAAATCGGTGCGCAGCGCGTCAACGCGCTTGAGTTCGGTCAGGCTCTGGAATGTGACCAGCAATTGCCGGTTTTCGTCGGCGAACCAGTCCCGGTCGGGGCAACGAATGGGGGCGACCACGACCCGGTCCCAGGTTTCCGATGGCACTGTCTCGTGCAGTTCGAAGCTGCGCGGTTCGCCGGTCCGCTGCGAGCCTTCGATGGCCGCCACCAGATCGGGATTGCGCATGACCAGCGTCATCACGCGGCCCAGTTGCAGGCTGGGATATTGCCGGGCAGCGGCACCATTGCGATGGAGGACCGCGCCACGGCCATCGAGCACCAGGCCCGGATCGCCCAGGGCCTCGACAAAGGCGGGCAGCATGTCCTGCTCGACAACGGGCTGGACCGGCGCCGGGGCTGGCACCTCAAGGGTGCGCGTGACTGTGACAACCGGCTGGGGCAGCATGGAGATGAACCCGACCAGCACAAGATAGCCGATCAGAGCCAGATCGATGCGCAAGCCGCCAAAGACCACAAAGGCAACAACCAGGCCCGCCAGAGCGAGCAATAGCGGCACCTGCCCGGCAAGACGCACCAATGCGTTGGCGGGTCTGCGTGTCAGATGTGTGGTTCTCAGGTCGTCCATGTCGGGAGGTCGAATCAATGCAATGGGCCCGCCTCTTGCGCGGGAGCCGGGTTCATAGCACGGTCTATGTGACAACGGAGAGACAGCGTGACCGATCCCATTGACGGCTTTGATATCAACGACCCGGACCTGCCCAAATCCATCAAGAAGGCGGCCTTCGGATCGGGAGCCTATCCCTATGAGGACAAGCTCGACGGAGACGAGTATGACACGCAGTTCCACAAGCTGCAAAAGCAGTTGGTGCTGCACCAGGCGCATATGGCCAAGGCCGGTACGCGCACGATCATTGTCTTTGAGGGCCGGGACGCCGCCGGCAAGGGCGGGACGATCAAGCGGTTCCTCGAAAACCTCAACCCTCGCTACAACCTCATAGCGGCCCTGCCCAAGCCCAACGATCGGGAGCGCACGCAATGGTATTTCCAGCGCTATGTCGACTGGCTGCCGGCGGCCGGGGAAATGGTGCTGTTCGATCGCTCCTGGTACAATCGGGCGGTGGTCGAACCGGTGATGGGGTTTTGTACGCCGGAGGAAACGACGCGGTTTCTCGAAGAGGCGCCGGACTTTGAAAAGCAATTGACCCGGGATGGCATCACGATCTTCAAGCTGTGGCTCTCCATTGGCCGGGAAATGCAGTTGAAGCGTTTCCATGACCGGGCACATGACCCACTCAAGACCTGGAAGCTCTCACCGGTCGATCTTAAGGCGCTGACGAAGTGGGAGGATTATTCCGTGGCCCGGGACAGGATGTTGCGCGAAACCGACAGCGCGCATGCGCCATGGACGGTGATCCGGGCCAATGACAAGAAGCGCCTGAGGCTCAACGCCATCCGCACCGTGCTGCATGGCCTGGACTATGAGGGCAAGGACGAAAAGGAAATCGGCGAAATCGACCGCAAGCTGGTGCTGAGCGCCGAGGAATTCCTGGAGTTGAAGGGGGAGTAGTCTCCCCCTTCAAAAGATCAATCAGAACGCCCATTCGCCCTTGCGCATGACGGGCTCGGTGGAGCCGTCGGCGTGGACGCCGTCGATATCGACCTGGTCGGAGCCGATCATCCAATCGATATGAATGAGCGACTTGTTGCCGCCCTGGGCGAAGATCTGGTCCGAGGTCAGGTCCTTGCCGCCCTCGAAGCAGTCGGCATAGCACTGGCCCATGGCGATGTGGCAGCTCGCGTTTTCGTCGTAGAGGGTATTGTAGAAGAGGATCCCCGAGGCCGAGATCGGTGAGGAGTGCGGCACCAGGGCCACTTCGCCCAGACGCCGGGCGCCTTCATCGGTGTCGAGCACCTTGTTGAAGACATTCTCGCCCTTGGTGGCCTTGAGCTCGACCATGCGGCCTTCCTCGAAGCGGGCCTGAATGTTCTCGATCAGCGTGCCGTTATGCGAGAGCGGCTTGGTGGCCGACACTGTGCCCTCGACGCGGAGGCGATGTGGGGTGGTGAACACTTCCTCGGTGGGAATATTGGGGTTGCAGGTGACCCCGTTCTTGGCTTCGGAGGCGCCGCCCTTCCAGCGATGACCATCGGCGAGACCGACGGTCAGGTC
Source organism: Devosia sp. (assembly GCA_040218355.1). Lineage (GTDB taxonomy): Bacteria > Pseudomonadota > Alphaproteobacteria > Rhizobiales > Devosiaceae > Devosia. The sequence goes on from JAVJRP010000006.1 coordinate 13,153, forward strand.
GGTGCCGGGGCCGGTATATTTGAGCGCGGAAAACTTCTTGCCGTTGAGCCAGGTCCAGCGGGCCTGGAGATTGGCATTGTGCGCCTTCCAGGCGGCGATGGGATCATCCTGATCGACACGGCTTGCCTTGAAGATGGCATCGGCCAATTTGGCAATGGCTACGTCCTCTGGATCGTTGGGGAATACCAGCTTGGCCCAGTTGGGCGTGGGGTAGGAAACGATGTTCCAGTTGATGTCAAAGCCGGTGATGAGCTCCAGAGCCGGACGATAGGCGGCCGAATTGGCGCGGTTGGCGCGGGAGACCTTTTCGGGATCTTCATTGGCCAGCATCATCGGGTTGTCGCCGGAGATGGCGAGGCGCGCCGCATTGTTCTTGTAAGCCTCAGCCATGCCGGCATAGAGCCAGCCGGCGGCGCGGTCGAAACTGGCGTCCCTGGCGTGGCGGAAGCGGGACAGGGTCGCTTCCTCGTCGGAATAGATGGTGGTCACCAGACCCGCGCCGGCCTTGTAGGCATGTTCGGTGATGCGGCGCACCAGGGGCGCGGCGGTCATCGGGGCGGTGATGATGAGATCCTGGCCCTCGGCCAGTTGCAGGCCGACCTTGATGGCGACTTCGCCGAGCTTGTCGAGCTTGACCGGATCGATGGGGGAAGTGCTGGAATTGCTCACGGGGCTGATGCCTTCTTGCTCTTGAATCGATTGGGGCGAGCCTATCGTCCCGCCGCGCGACGCGCCACCCGGGAAAATTCGGCAAATCTGTTGATCAGGATCAAGCCGGCAACGCTGAGCCGGTGGGAAATGAAAGCCTTCCGAACCTGGAGGTTTTCGATGTCGACCAGCACTATTCTTGTTATTGCAGCCGTCCTTTGCATCTTCGGCGTCTTTGCGCTGGCCGTGGCCTATGCCCAAATCCAGACCAAGGGCATGATCGCACCGGGCGCGCAGAAGGTCGATTGATGGCGCGTTGAAGCGCCGCCCGGCCCATCGGCGTTGCGGTTGTGAAAGCAGGGCGGTGTCCCGAGACGGCTTGTCGTCCCTGAAACTAAAAAACTGAGACGAAAGCCGTCTCGGGAACGCTTGCCATTCGCGCATAGCGCTCAAGGCCTTCTGGACTGGCCCGGCTCCACCGGAGCCGCGCCTTCGCTGCGCGAACCGTCTGCGAAGTTTCTCAATAGGGGTAACTTGGAAGGCTGTCAGGCGCGGCCACCCCTGGGGCGCCCGCTTTCAGCTGCAGCAGAAGCCACAGCAGGCACGAACTCTCACCGACCGCCCCCCAGACCGCGGCTGCACGCGACTGCCCCACGCCCGGCTTTCCCTCCTCGGCCATTCGCGCACAGCGCTTATGGCCTTCTTGCCTAAAACCTCCCCACTGGGGAGGTTTTGCCTGCGGCACAGCGCGAAGCTGGTCGCTGCAGGCCGCCCTGACGCGAGAGGAATGAGGGAATTATGCGGGAGGATCTGGGACCGGGGATTAGTTTTTTGCCCGATCCCTATCAAACCCGCCGACAGTCATCCCGACCCCCGGGTCGCTGCGCGCCCGAGGATAAACTCCGGCCGGGACCCATCTTGAGGTCAGGCGCAGATCACTTCTGGTGGTGAGTTGGAGAGCATTTCAGGATGGGCCCAGGGTCAAGCCCGGGGTGACAGTCAGGGTGTTGATGCTGTCGAACTGCACGACATCATTTATAGTGGACACCCCCACCCGGCTCGAAGGACCTGGGCAACCCAAATTGCTTCTGTGGCCTTCCTGCATCACCCAGGGCCATGATCACATTTATGGCATTGGCAAGGGCGAACGGTTTGGCTACAAAACGTTCGCCGCTTCAATTTTGAACCTAGGGGAGGCGTTGCATGACAGCAGTGATGTATTCTCCCCTCGCGGGCAAGCACCGAATTTAGGTCCTTGCTCCCCGTGGTCCGCCCTTCCGGCCTGACCACTCGCGGTTTTTCCGTCCTTTCCAGCAGTTGAGCCAGCCTTCGGGCGTCATCCGTTCAGGCCCAAACTGCGCTCTATTCTTCCCCTTTTTGAGGAACCGGTTGCCGGAGAACGGCACCGGAGACAGCAAATGAGTCGCAAGAAGCTCGATTTCCGTGCCGACGCCTTTCGCAATGTGCTCGGCTTTACCTTTCGTCACTGGCAGGGCCAGCCCTGGCGCGTGGCCGTCATTGCTCTACTGGTGATTACCGCCACTCTGGCCGAGGCCCTGAGCCCGCTTTATGCCGGGCAGCTGGTCGACGCGATTGCCGGCGACAGCAATGACGCGCTGACGGCGGCGCTGACTGCCTTCATCACCATGTCGGTGCTCTATCTGGCATCGGTGGTGCTGCGCCAATTCGTATTTCTCAACATCATTGCGCTGACCCTCAAGATGATGGGCGAAATTGCCGCCAGCGCCTTTCACCGGGTGCAGCGTTTCTCGACCGACTGGCATGCCAATGCCTTTGCCGGCTCGACCGTGCGCAAGATCACGCGCGGCATGTGGGCGCTCGACCTGCTGAACGATACCCTGCTGGTGGCGCTGCTGCCCTCGACCATCATGCTGGTCGGGGCAACGCTGATCCTTGGGTCCTACTGGCCGGTGATGGGCCTGTTGGTGGGCGTTGGCTCGCTGGTCTATATCGGGGTGACCGTGGCGCTTTCGACCGGCTATGTGGCGCCGGCCGCCACGCTGGCTAATGCCTGGGATACCCGCATGGGCGGGGCGCTGGCCGATGCGGTAAGCTGCAACAACGTGGTCAAGGCCTTTGGCGCGGAGACGCGCGAGGAACAGCGCCTGCATCAGGTGATCGGCAAATGGGACCACCGGACGCGCCGCACCTGGAAGCGCGGCACGCTGTCGGGCGGTGTGCAGGGCATCATGATGGCCAGCATGCAGACGGCCATTCTGGGGCTGGTGCTGTGGCTGTGGACGCAAGGCCAGGCAACGCCGGGCGACATCGCCTTTGTCCTGACCATGTTCTTCCTGCTTTCAGGGCATCTGCGCGACGTGGGGATGCATATCCGCAATCTGCAGCGCTCGGTGAACGACATGGAAGAACTGGTGGCGCTCTATGCCCATCCGCTGGGGATCGATGATAAGGCCGGGGCCACGCCGATCGCCATTGGTGAAGGCGGGATCAAGTTCGATAACGTGACCTTCCAGTATGGCGCGCATCCGACCCCGCTTTATCGCGACTTCTCGGTCGAGATAAAGCCTGGCGAGCGGGTCGGGCTGGTGGGGCATTCGGGCTCGGGCAAGACGACCTTCGTCAAGCTGATCCAGCGGCTCTATGACGTCAATGACGGGGCGATCACCATTGATGGCCAGAACATTGCCGAGCACCAGCAAAGCTCGTTGCGCGGCCAGCTCGCCATTGTGCAGCAGGAACCGATCCTGTTTCACCGGACGCTGGCGGAGAACATCTCCTATGGCCGGCCGGGCGCCAGCCGTGGCGACATCATCGAGGCGGCCAAACAGGCCAATGCGCATGATTTCATCATGGACCTGCCCAAGGCCTATGAGACGCTGGTGGGTGAGCGTGGCGTGAAACTCTCGGGTGGCGAGCGGCAGCGCGTTGCCATTGCCCGGGCGTTCCTGGCCGATGCACCGATCCTGATCCTGGACGAGGCAACATCGAGCCTGGACAGCGAGAGCGAGGTGATGATCCAGCAGGCCATGGAACGGCTGATGGAAGGCCGCACCACGCTGGTGATCGCACACCGTCTCTCGACCGTCAGGGCGCTCGACCGGCTGCTGGTCTTCGACAAGGGCAAAATTGTCGAGGAAGGCAATCACGAACAGCTTATCCGGCTCAATGGCGGAATCTATCGCCGCCTGTTCGAGCGCCAAGCGCTGGAGCTGACCAAGGGCCTGGTGGCCTAAGACACGAAAGGGGCGATGGGACGCATCGCCCCTTTTCTATTCAGGCTCGTTCTTGTCCTGCTTTTCATAGCCGCGTCTGGTCTCCACCTCGGTGGTGATCTTTTCGGAAAGGGTGCGATCGCGATTGCGGCGCATGCCATAGGCCATGGCGACACCAAGCACGATGACGCCAATGGTCAGGACGATGAGCCAAAGGGCGGGTCCGGCGATATCCATGGGGGTCTCTCCTTTAGGAAGACCAACGCAAGGGACACGGATGCGTTGCCCCTACCGAGGTCAGAAAACCCGGTCGCCCATTTCATGCATATAGGCCAGTTCCTCGGCCGTGCTGTCCCGCCCCAGCGCCTTGTTGCGGAAGGGAAAGCGGCCGAAGCGGGCGATGGTATCGCGGTGCTTGACCATGAAATCGAGATTGTTCTCGTTGCCATAGGCTTCGAACAGCCGCACGCCCTGGTTCTGGATGACCAGGGATTCGGCGTGCATATAGGGCATGTAGAAGAACATGGCCCATTCGTGCGCGACGGCCATGTCGTGCCCGCCGGTGACGGCCTCCTGGGCCAGCGCAAGCGCCATCTTGTCCTGGGCGAAGGCCTCGGCACTGTCGCGATGGAGCTGGCGGGAAAACTGATCGAGCACGATGATCTCGGCGAGGCGTCCCTCTGGCGTTTCGCGCCAGGCCCAGGCTTCGCCGCGCGCCACCTGCGGGTGCAGATCGGTGAAGCGCTCTGCCAAAGCGGTGTCGAACTCCGCCTTGCCGCCAAACCAGTCATCAGGCCCGTGCTCGACGAACCAGAAATCGATGACGTCCTGATGAGATTGCATGCTTGGCTCCTGTGGTCGGGTGGGTGACACATCACCCATGCCCTGGATTGCAGGGGCAGCACCCCCGGGTCAAGCCCGGGGGCACCGGTACGTTACGAGCCCTCTGGATCAGGCCGCCAGTTCGAGCCGGATGCGATTGCCGAAGGGGTCGCGGGTTTCGAAATCGTTGCCGATAATGTCGAGCGGGGCGCCGGCCTGTTCGAGCCGCGTCTTGAGGGCGGCCAGGCTCTCCGCGTCCGGCAGGGCTATGGTGAACCAGCGCAGACCCGCGCTGCCGGCCGCCGGCAAGGCGGCGTTAGGTCCGGACCAGATGTTGAAGGCCAGGGTATGGGGCATGTAGTCGAGCCCCACATCGCCCATGCCGAATGACTGGATCAGAAGGAAGCCGGCAAAGCCGATGACGTCGCGATAAAAATCCATGGCCAGATGCAGGTCGTTCACATGCAGATGGACATGGCCGATGCGGGTGCCGGCCGGCATGCGGGCGGCCAGGACCGGATCGGGACCGAGTTCGGCCAGGAGGCCATCGAGATCGATGGGGTCGCGGCCCGAATGGGGTTTTCCCTCGGCGGTGACGGCATAGGTCTCGCCCTTGTCCGGATCGCCCAGCGAACCACGCCAGGGGGTTTCGAAGGTGATCTCGATGCCGTTGCCATCCAGATCCCAGAGATAGATGGCTTCGGAGACCAGATGGTCGGTGGGCGAGATGCGCACATTGCGCTTGAGCGCCCGCACGGCCATTTGCGCCAGATCGGCACGCTGCGGCACATGGATGGCGACGTGATAAAGCCCGATGCTGCGCGGGGTGACCGGGCGGGTGGCGCCGGTTTCGAGCACGATCAGGACCTTGCCGCCGGCGCCCATGGAAAGGGCATTGCCGTTTTCGGCGACAAGGTCGAGGCCGACCACATCCTGCCAGATGGCCAGCGCCTTCTGCCGGTCGGTGACCGCAAGATGGACCGGCCCGAGCGTGGTGCTGAGCGGCAGGATGGGTTTGGAGCGAACATTGGTCTGGATGGATGTGTCGATCATTTCGACCTCCCGAAAACTCTGTGACCCCAGAGATAGCGCGCGCAGGCGTTTCGACAAAGAGAACCACACCGAAGGCATTGTTCGTCAAACCGCGCCAATGGACTGGTCTTGGCGGCAGGGCAGTCGCGTGGTCTAAGTCCGGCATTGCAAGGAGGCGAGGCGGCAGAGGCCATGCTGGAGAAGAGCTTTTTCGACCGGCCGGTGCTGGAAGTGGCGCGGGAGATTATCGGCGCGACACTGCTGTTCGACGGCGTTGGCGGGGTCATTGTCGAGGTGGAAGCCTATGACGAGACGGACCCGGCCTCGCATAGTTTTCGCGGGCCGACCCTGCGCAATCGCGTGATGTTCGGGCCGCCGGGACATGCCTATGTCTACAAGATCTACGGCATTCACTATTGCCTAAATTTCGTCTGCAGGCCGGGCAGCGCGATCCTGATCCGGGCGCTGGAGCCGGTGCAGGGTCTCGAAACCATGCACGCGCGGCGCGGTGGATTGTCGGACCGACAATTGTGCTCGGGGCCGGGCAAGCTGGCGCAGGCGCTTGGTATTGATCTCAGACATGACGGGCTGGGGCTGGATGCACCGCCTTTCGCGCTTAAGGCCGCAGAAGCGGCGCATCCCATTGCGACCGGTCCGCGCATCGGGATCACCAGGGGTGCTGAAACGCCGTGGCGCTTTGTGCTGGCCGGTTCGCGCTTTGTCAGCCGGCCCTTGCCCAAGGTGCAGCCCGTATTGTGATCGGCGGCAGGGCAACCGCTTCCCCTTGGCCTCGTTGTGGGTGCAGGCCGGCGCGCGTCAACCGGACACAGGCGATATAGGGCCTTTGGTGCCGGTTTTTCCGGTTTCCCGCGTCAGTCAGCTCAAGCTGACACAGGCCTTTGTCCCGCCCGCGCCGGCCAGCGAACACAAAAAGCAGGAGGCCATCATGCCCCAGGGTGACAAGAGCGCCTATACCGACAAGCAGAAGCGCAAGGCCGAACATATCGAAGAAGGTTACGAGGAGCGCGGCGTGTCCCATGAGGAAGCCGAGCGGCGGGCCTGGGCCACCGTCAACAAGGATGATGGAGGCGGCAACAAGTCCGGCTCGGGCCGCGGCACGCATACCGACAATCCGGCCGCGCACAAAGGCGGCAAGAAGGGCGGGGAGGCCTCGGCAAACCGCCCGGCCTCGGAGCGCTCCGCATCGGCCAAGAAGGCAGCCGAGACGCGCAAGCGCCACCAAGAGCAGAACGCGCATCACTAGGAGAGCGATCATGGCCGGATCAACCGCCGAGACGATTAACCCGCCCCAGATGCAGGACCATCAGCCGGGGCGGGAAACCGAGATGCAGCCCAAGCCGGACTATATGCCCAAGTTTGGCGGCAGTGGGCGGCTCAAGGACAAGGTCGCCATCATCACCGGTGGCGACAGTGGCATTGGTCGGGCCTGCGCCGTGCTGTTCGCCCGCGAAGGCGCGGAGGTGGCGCTGGTCTATCTCGAGGAGACCGAGGATGCGACGATTACCGCCGAGGCTGTAAAGGCGGAGGGCAAGCAAGCCCTGCTGCTGCGCGGCGATGTGGGCGAGAAGGCTTTTTGCGAAACGGTTGTGGGGCAGGTCGTCGAGAGGTTCGGAAAGCTGGATGTGCTGGTCAACAATGCCGCCGAGCAGCATATGGAGACCGCGCTTGAAGAGATCTCCGAAGACCAGATGCGGCGGACCTTCGAAACGAACTTCTTCGGCTATATGTTCATGGCGCAGGCCGCCTTGCCCCATCTCAAAAAGGGTTCAGCCATCGTCAATACCACCTCAATCACCGCCTATCGGGGTTCACCGAGCCTGATGGATTATGCCTCGACCAAAGGGGCGATCGTTGCCTTTACCCGCTCACTTTCCGAAAGCCTCGCCAAGAAGGGCATCCGCGTGAACGCCGTGGCGCCGGGTCCGATCTGGACGCCGCTGATCCCGGCGAGCTTTCCGGCGGACAAGGTCGCCAGGTTCGGTGCCGATCAGCCGCTGGGCCGACCGGGCCAGCCCAATGAGGTGGCGACCAGCCATCTGTTTCTGGCCTCGGACGAAAGCTCCTACATGACCGGGCAGGTGTTGCACCCCAATGGCGGGGAGATCATCGGGGGGTAGTTTTCAATTCCGGCGCCTCGCCGGTTGCCCTGCCCGCGACCGCGTGATTCAAGAGAAGCGTGGAAGCCATTGAGTCTATCGACCTGTTCTCGCCCCAGCGCCATGAGCGGCCCAGCCCGCTTGCGGTGTTGCGCGATATTTTCGGGCACAAGGCGTTTCGCGGGCAGCAGGCCGATGTGATCGAGCATGTGGCCGAGGGCGGCGACGCGGTCGTACTGTTTCCCACAGGTGCCGGCAAGTCGATGTGCTACCAGATCCCGGCCATTTGCCGGCCGGGTGTCGGCATCGTCATTTCGCCGCTGATCGCGCTGATGCGCGACCAGGTGGAGGCGCTGAAACAGGCCGGCGTGGCCGCGGCGGCGCTCAATTCCTCGCTGACCCAGGAGGAAGCGAGCGAGGTGCGCCGGAAGCTGCGGCGCGGGGAACTGGACCTCTTATATGTGGCGCCCGAGCGGGTGGCGACGCCGGGCTTTGCCAATATGCTGGCCGATACGCAGATCGCGCTGTTTGCCATTGATGAGGCCCATTGCGTGAGCCAATGGGGGCATGATTTCCGCCCTGAATATCGCGAACTGATCCACCTGGTGGAATTGTTTCCCGGCGTGCCGCGTATTGCGCTGACGGCCACGGCCGACCCGACGACGCGCGAAGACATTATCGAGCGGCTGGGGCTGGAACAGGCCGAAGTGTTCACCACCAGTTTCGACCGGCCCAATATTTCCTATTCCATTGTCGAGCGGGAAAAGCCGCGCGAGCAGCTCTTGGAGTTCCTGGCCGGGCACAAGGGTTCGAGCGGGATCGTCTATTGCCTGAGCCGCGCCAAGGTCGAGGATATTGCCGAGTGGCTGAGCAATAAGGGCATCCGCGCCCTGCCCTATCATGCCGGCATGAGTGCCGATCTGCGCTCGGCCAATCAGGACGCGTTCTTGAAGGATGAAGGGCTGTGCCTGGTTGCTACGGTGGCCTTCGGCATGGGGATCGACAAGCCCGATGTGCGCTATGTGGCACATATGGATCTGCCGGCCTCCATTGAAGCCTATTATCAGGAAACCGGCCGCGCCGGGCGTGACGGCCAGCCCGCCGATGCCTGGATGAGTTATGGCATGGCCGATGTGGTGCAGCGCCGCCGCATGATCGATGAGGGCAATGCGCCCGATGAGATAAAGCGCGTCGAGCATGGCAAGCTCAATGCGCTGCTGGGTGTGTGCGAGACGGCCTCATGCCGGCGTCAGGCGATCCTGGCGCATTTCGGCGAGGTCTATCCGCAGGCTTGCGGCAATTGCGACACTTGCCGCTCGCCAGTTGAAAGCTGGGACGGAACCGACGCCGCGATCAAGGCGATGGCTGCGATCTACCGCACCGGCATGCGCTTTGGCGCGGCCCATGTCATTGATGTGCTGGTGGGCAAGGAAACCGAAAAGGTCACCCGCTTCGGTCATCAGCACCAGAAGGTGTTCGGGCAGGGCAAGGAATTGGACGCGCGGGCCTGGCAGTCGGTGCTGCGGCAATTGACGGCGATGGGGCTGATCGTGGTCGACCATGCCAATCATGGCGCGCTGACGCTGAGCGAAGCGGCCCATTCGGTGTTCAAGCGCGAACGCAATGTGACCCTGCGCAAGGACCGGCCGAAGAAATCGGTCGAAGTGCGCCGCTCGCTGGCGCGGTCGGTGGATGTGCCCGAGCATGCCAAGCCGCTGTTCGAAGCGCTGCGAGAGGCGCGTTTGCGGCTGGCCAAGGCACAGGGCGTGCCGCCCTATGTGATCTTCCACGACGCAACGCTGAAAGCCATGGCGCTGGCGCAGCCGAAACACCCGCATGATCTGTTGAACCTGCCTGGTGTCGGACAGGGGAAGCTGGACAGGTATGGGGACGAGTTTCTGGCGGTGGTGGCAAATTTCAAGGGATGAAGAGCGGAGCTTTCCGAGTGCGTGACACACCCCACCCTCAATCCCTCCCCATCAAGGGGAGGGAGGCGAAAGACCGATACTCCTGTGTTCATCGTCTCCCTCCCCCTCGTGGGGAGGGATCAAGGGTGGGGGGCCCGCAATAGTGGAAAACATTGCCAAACGTCCCCGCCTGCCGGTCATCGACATCGCCCGTGGCGTGGCGATCATCGCGATGGTGTTTTACCATTTGTGCTGGGATCTGGCGTTCTACCGCTTCATTCCCGTCGATGTCGGGTTCGACCCCGGCTGGGTGTTTTTTGCGCGCACGATCCTGTTTGCCTTCATGTTCCTGGTCGGCGTCGGCCTGGTGCTGGGGCATGGGGATGGCATGCGCTGGCGCGCCTTCTGGAAGCGCTGGTTACTCGTTGTGGGTGGCGCGGGGTTGATTACGCTTGGCACCTGGTTCGCCTTTCCTGACAGCTTTGTCTATTTCGGGGTGTTGCATGCCATCGCGCTGACCAGCCTGATCGCCCTGCCCTTTCTGTTCACGCCGCTCTGGCTGACAGGTGCCGTTGCGGCCCTCGTGATCGGGCTGCATTTCGGCTTTGCCGATCCGCTCTATAACGAGAAGCTGTTTTCCTGGATCGGGTTCTGGGTGGTGCCGCCGCCGACCAATGATTTGGTGCCGGTCTTCCCCTGGTTCGGGGTTGTGCTGCTTGGCGTGCTGGCCATGCGGTTGGTGCGGGGTAGCGCCGTTGAACTTTGGATGGCGGCGATCCAGCCGCGCCATGGGGCGGCGCGGGTGCTTGGCTGGATGGGGCGATGGAGCCTGGTGATTTATCTGGTGCACCAGCCGCTGCTGCTGGCGGTCATCATGCCGCTCTCAATGGCCATGGGGACGCAGGAGGCCAGTCGGGACATGGAGTTTCTCAATTCCTGCCAGATGAGCTGCGAGGAGAGTGGCACTACAGCGGCGCTCTGCGCCATCTATTGCCAATGCGGGCTTGAAGGCGTGAAGCGGGACGATCTCTGGGAGCCGGTGTTTACCGGCCTGGTGTCCGCAGAGGATCAGGCCAAGCTCGATGCCAATAACCGGCAGTGCTCGGCGCTGATCTATCCGGAACTGGAGGCCGAGTAGCCGGCTTAGGGCAGCTCTTGGCCGAGAACACCCCTCCCCAACCCTCCCCGTCAAGGGGAGGGTGTTGCACCGCGTGCCTCGTGGGGCCGGCGGTTGGTCTTAGGTGCTCGATTCTCTGGCGTTGGCCCCGGCGACCATTTCGTCGGGAATGTCGTCGAAGCTGGCGTAGTTCATGTTGTAGAGCTTTGAATAGAGCCCGCCCAGTTCCATGAGCTGGTCGTGATTGCCCTCTTCGATCTTTTCGCCATTCTGCAGCACGATGATGCGGTCCGCCCCGCGAATGGTGGCGAGGCGGTGGGCGATAACCATGCCGGTGCGGCCCTTGAGCAGGATTTCCAGCGCCTTCTGGATCTGCCGCTCGGTATAGCTGTCGATATTTGCGGTGGCCTCGTCGAGCACCAGGATCTTGGCGTCGGCCACCAAAGCGCGGGCGAAGCTGAGGAGCTGGCGCTGGCCGAGCGAGAGGTTAGAGCCGCGCTGCTCGAGCATGGTGTCGTAGCCATTGGCGAAACGATCGATGAATTCATGCGCGCCGACGGCCTTGGCGGCGGCGATGACATCTTCGCGGGTGGCCGAGGCCTTGTTGTAGCGGATGTTTTCAAAGATCGTGCCGGTGAACAGGAATGGTTCCTGGAGCACCATGGCGACCTGCTCGCCCAGGCTCTCCTGGGTGACATCGCGCACATCGTGGCCACCGACGATGACCGCGCCGTCCTGGACTTCATAGAAGCGGTGCACCAGCGCCATGGCGCTGGTCTTGCCCGAGCCGGTTGGGCCGATGACCGCAACGGTCTCGCCGGGATTGACCTTGAAGGACACATCTTTCAGCACCGGGCGCTCCGGATCATAGCCGAAGAAGACGTTTCTGAACTCGACCGAACCATCCATCTCGCCGGTCAGCACCTTGGCGTCGGATTTGTCCTCGATGACGGTGGGCAGATCGAGCACTTCGGTGATGCGGCGGCCCGAGGTCATGGCGCGCTGCATGATGGAATATTGCATGGTGAGCGAGCGGATCGGGTCGAAGAAGCGCTGCACATAAAACAGGAACGCCACGACGACGCCGACCTGCAGCGCGCCATTGAGCACCATGGCGCCGCCAACCACGACGACCGTGGCCATGGAAATGCCAGTGAGCGTATCGACGATGGGCACCATGACCTGGGCGAATTTTGAGCCGGTGAGCTGGGTGCGCAGGTTCTGATAGGCCTTGTCGTCATAAAGGTCGAAATTGACTTTCTGGCGATCCAGGTTCTGCACCGTGCGCACGCCATTGATACCTTCGGCCATGGCGCCGGCGGTCAATGAATTGGTTTCGTGCGCGGCCCAGAAGGCGCGCTTGGCCGGGGGTAGCCAGAAAATGCGAATAATGAACAGCGTCGGCATGGTCACCAGCGTCACCAGCCCAAGCCAGGGATCGAGGCTGAGCAGCACGGCAACAATGCCGAACAGCAGGACCAGATCGCCGACCGAAATCACCGAGGTTTCGAGAAATTCCTGCATGGCACTGACGTCGCCCTGCAGGCGGCTCATCAGGCGGCCAACTTCGGTGCGGTCCATATAGCTGAGTGAGACGCGCTGGAGCTGGGCGAACATGGCCCGGCGCATGTCGAACAGCACGTGTTCGGCGACCTGACCGACCTGCGTTTCCTGCACCCAGGAGGCGCCGAAATTGAGCAGCACCGCAATGGCGAAGGCGCCCACGGCCCAGAGCAGATTGTTCGGATCGCCACCGGCAACCAGCGCGGTGTCGATGGCATTGCCGATAATGAGCGGAATGGCCAGTTGCGTGCCGGTAAAGATCAGCACTGCTGCGACGGCGAGATAGATCTTGAGGCGGTAGGGCTTCACATAGGCCCAGATGCGCCGAACCGTCTTGGGGTCATAGGCCTTGCCGAAAACTTCTTCCTCGATGCGGTGGCTGCCCACCGAGGCGCGGGGCGGACGCTGGCCGGGGAAGGCGGCGACTTCGCTTTCGTCATCAACGACGCTCATTGGGCTGCCTCCAGGTCATCGGCGGGGCGGGTCTGCAAATCGTAGAGCGCGCGATAGCGGCCACCCTGCGCGAGCAGGTCTTGGTGGGTGCCACGCTCGATGATCCTGCCGTCTTCGAGGAACAGGATCAGATCGGCATGCATCAGCGAGGACAGGCGATGGGCGATGATCATGGTGATCCGGTCGCTGGCAAAACGGCGAATGGCGCTTCGGATGCGATGCTCGGTTCCGGCGTCGATGGCGGCGGTCGAATCATCGAACACCATGACGGCGGGCTTGAGCACCAGGGAGCGCGCGATGGAGAGGCGCTGGCGCTGACCTCCGGAGAGCGAGACGCCGCGCTCGCCCACCACGGTGTCGTAGTCGGCGGGCAAACCCATGATGTAGTTGTGCAATTGGGCGCTTTCGGCAGCGCGCTCGATCTTGCGCTCCTTGGCCCAGGGATCGCCATAGGCGATGTTGTTCTCGATGGTGGTGGTAAAGAGGAACGTGTCCTGCTGCACCACGGCGACGGAGCGCCTGAGGCTTTGTAGCGTCACGTCGCGCACATCCTGCCCGTCGAGCGTGATGCGGCCGGAAGTGATGTCGTAAAAGCGCGGAATGAGGTGGGCGAGCGTGGATTTGCCGCTGCCCGGGGCGCCGACAATGCCGATGGTCTGGCCCGCTTTGGCCTCGAAGCTGATGCCGTTGAGGGTGGGCACGGTGGATCCAGGATAGGTGAAATGAACATCCTCGAAGCGCAGCACGCCATCGGTGATCTCGAGGGGGGTGGCGCCGGGCTTGTCCTCGATTTCGACGGGAGCATCGAGGAAGGCATAGAAGCGCTCGCCGCAGGTGGAGGCGCGGGCATAGGAATTGACCATCAGGCCGAGCTGGCGCACCGGCATCTGCAGGATGGTCATGAAGGTGAGAAAGCTGGCCAGCGTGCCGACGGTCATTTCGCCTGCGATGACCTTGTTGCCGCCCACCCAGAGCACCAGGCCCATGGCGGCGAAAAAGGAAAAGGTCATCATCGAGGTGTTCTTGACGCGCACCCGGACGCGGCGATGCGCCAGTTCCAGCGCGGCCTTGGAGGCAGTGTCGAACTTGTCGAGCTCGTGCTTCTGGCCCGAAAAGGCGCGCACGACGCGGATGCCGCCGAGATTTTCTTCCATGACGCGGGTCAAGACGGAGAGCTTTTGCTGCAGGATCAGCCAGGTGGCGCGCAGCGTGAGCTGGGCCACTGATGAGCGCCAGGCGACGAAAGGCACAAAGCTCAGGGCCAGAAAGCCGAGCAGTACATCGGTCGAGAGCAGCATCCAGGCGCCGACCCCGATCAGCACCAGCAGCAAAATGGTGCGGACAAGGCCGGTGGAGAAGAACATGCGCAGCCCGTCCAGATCGAGCAGGCCGATGGTGATCAGATCGCCCGAATGCACCCGGTCGTGGTAGGAATAGGAGAGGCGCTGGACCTTGTCATAAAAGGCCAGGCGCAGCTCGTAGCCGACATGGTGGCCGACGCTTTCCGAAAAATAGTTCTGCACCAGGGTGAAGAGACCGCGCGCGACGGATGCGGCGAGCAGGGTCAGAGCTGTCCAGAGCAGCGCTTCCTGGGCGCCTTCACCGGCGACGCTGAGCACGTTATGCGCCTGGTCGATGGCCTGCCCCAGCAAACGCGGAATGGTCAGTTGCAGGGTGGCCGCAATGATGGTGGCCCCAACGGCCAGGCTCGCCTGAAACGGGTGGCGGAGGGAAAACAGGGTAATGCGCGTCAATGGCGCCATGCCTTTACCGGCATGGGCTGCTGCAACATGGTCCCGAGCATCGCCGCGCGAACGCTCGCGGCCAGCCTTGAGGGTTATCAAGGGAGTATCCAGACGTCAGTTAGGTGGGACCCGAAAGGGAGAGGCGGGAGGACCGTCGACCGGCAATCGGGCAAATCAAAAACTCGCCTGCCTATAAAAAGCGCATTGCGCCTTCCATTCAAGGTGCAATTTGCGCAAAAAATGCAACGATGCAGCGAAAATGACATCGGCATGACCCCATGCCGAAGCGTTGATGGTGCCCCGCTGCGGGCTCGGGCAGTTAGACCCATGAAGGGAACTGCCCATGATTTCCGGTTTGACGGCTGCGCTGATTGCCGCCGTATTTGTCACCTCAACGATTTCCGGCATTTTCGGCATGGCTGGCGGGATGATCCTGCTGGCGGCGCTGCTGGCTTTCCTGCCGGTGGCGACCGCCATCGCGCTGCAGGGCGCGATCCAGATCGTGGCCAATGGCTCACGCGCCTGGTTCTCGCGCAGCTTCATCGAATGGCGAATCATCGGCTTCATCACGCTGGGTCTGGGGCTGGCCGCGGCGCTGCTGTTCGTGGTGCGCTATGTGCCCGATCTGGCGACGGTGTGTATCGCGGTAGGGCTGCTCCCGGTGCTGTTGTGGCTCCCCAAGGGCTGGATCTCACTCGATGCCAGCCGACCCAGCCATGCCATTGCGTGCGGTCTGGTCAGCGGCGGGCTGAACCTTGCGGTGGGCGTGGCGGGCCCAAGCATTGATATCTTCTTCGTGCGCACCGAAATGGACCGGCGCAAGGTGATCGCCACCAAGGCCTGCATGCAGGTGATCTCGCATGCTTCCAAGGTGGTGTTCTACGGCCTGACTACCGCGGCGATGGTTGGCGGCGACTGGCTGATGGTGCTGATCGTGGCGCCGTTCGCGGTGGCCGGCACCAATCTGGGCTATCATGTGCTGCAGCGCATGACGGATGCTAATTTCCGGCGCTGGACCCGCTGGATCGTCACTATGCTGGGCATATTCTATCTGATACGCGGCATTTTGTTGCTCGCAGGCCCCTAATCGCTATGTTGCCTGCGGGAGACGACATGGCACCATTCGATAGCGTAACCGCGCGCCTTATCCTGCTTTTGGCCGAGACCGGCTCGATCGGCCGCGCCGCGGAACGGGAGGGCATCGCGTCCTCGGCGGTCAGCCGGCGGGTTTCGGACCTCGAAGGACGACTGGGCGTGGTCCTGTTCGACCGTTCCGCGCATGGTGTAAAGCTGACCAAGGCGGGCGAAGCCTATGCCGAAGGGTGCCGAACGGTATTGCGCTCCATCGCCGATCTCGACGCCATCATGGATGATTTCAGCTCCGGACACCGGGGAAGCCTGAGGCTGGCCTGCACCAGCTCGGCGCTGACCGGACGCCTGCCGGAACTCCTGGCCAAGTTCGCGGGCAAATATCCCGGCATCGAGATTGCCATTTCCGAGATGGGCGCGGCCAAGGCGCTGCTCTCGCTCGATGAGGGACAGGCCGACATCGCCATTGTCTCGGACAATTACGATTTCACGCGTTTTGAAATCCGGCCTTTCGAGGACGAACGGGTATGGGTGCTGGTGCCCCCCGAGCATGAATTGGCCGCCAGTATCGAGCCGCGCAAATCGGTCAAGTTCGACGCGGTGATCCCGCATTCTATCGTCGGAATCCATCATGCCGGTTCGCTCGACAGGCTGCTCAGCGAAGCGGCCGAGAAGTTGGGGCATCCGCTGAAGGAAGCGCTGCGTGTCGAGAGTTTTCCGGCACTGGTGCGCATGGTCGAAGCCGGTTTCGGTATCGGCTTTTTGCGCTCGACGAGCCTGCATCTGCTGGCCGGCACGGATTTGGTCTGCGCGCCACTTTCGGAGCCCTGGGCCATGCGCAAATTGCTGGTGGCGCGGCGCAAGTCGAGCCCGCTATCGGCAGCGATGAAGAGTTTCGTCTCGCTGGCCGCCGAAACCTATCTCCCCTCCGTGTGACAAAATTTCCTGATAAAATATATCAGGTTTGTTTTGACACTGCCCGGACTCGCCGATATTGAAGCGGACCAGCGCAGTCAAGTTTGCGCAGAGCTTTATCCATTTCAAATCGGAAGTACCGAGATGACCATTCGCCGTACCGCCACCGCGCTTCTCGCCGGTTTCGTTGCCCTCAGCACTCCCGTTGTGGCGCAGGAAATCACCGTCACCCACGCCCAGGGTGAAACCACCCTGCCCGGTGTTCCGGAAAAGGTCGTCAGCTTCGACTTTGCGGCCATCGAAACACTCGAGGCCATCGGCGTTGATGTGGCCGGCCTGCCCGGTTCGAACCTGCCGGCGCATCTGGAAAAATATGCCAGCGACGACTATGCCAAGGTCGGTTCGCTGTTCGAGCCCGACTACGAGGCGCTGGCCGCTCTCGAGCCGGACCTGATCATCGTCGCGGGCCGGTCCTCGGGCGCCTATGAAGAACTGGCCAAGATCGCCCCGACGGTCGACCTGTCCAATGACTGGGCCGATTTCTATGGCTCGATCCAGGCCAATGCCGACATTGTCGGCCAGCTTTTCGACAAGGAAGCCGAGATCGACGCCCTGCAGGCCGAGACCGACGCCAAGGTGGACGCCGCCAAGTCTGCCGCCGCCGACGCCGGCAAGGGCCTGATCGTGCTGACCAGCGGCGCCGAAGTGTCCGCCTATGGTCCGGGATCGCGCTTCGGCTTCATCCATGACACGCTGGGCGTGACCCCGGTGATCGAGGACGTGGAGGCGGCCACCCATGGCGACGCCATTTCGTTCGAGTTCATCCTTGAAGCCAATCCCGACATGCTGTTCGTGATCGACCGCGATGCCGCCACCGGTTCGGGCGCCGCTGCCGCCATTCTCGACAATGAGCTGGTGGCCGAAACCACCGCCTGGAAGAATGACGACGTCGTCTATATCGACCCGGTGCGTGCCTATATCGTCAATGGTGGCCTGATTTCGTTCGGTGTCATGGCGGACCAGGTCGCTGAAGCGCTGAGCCAGTAGGCGACGACACTCATTTCGCCCTCGCCCGTTCGGGCGGGGGTTTTTTTGCTTTTCAGGCATTTCGGCCCCATGCCCAAGCTGTTATTCGGCGTTCTCGCCATTTTCGTTCTGGCAATCGTCAGCCTCTTCATCGGCGTGAGCGATGTGACGCCGATGAGCCTCATATCCTCCTCGCCCGAAGACCGGCCGATGCAGGTTTTGCTGATCAGCCGCGTGCCGCGCACGCTGGCCCTAATGCTCTCCGGGTCGGCCCTGGCCGTCGCGGGCCTGTTGATGCAGATGCTGGCGCGCAACCGTTTTGTCGAGCCGGGCACCGCCGGGACGGTGGAAAGCGCGGTCTTCGGCATTCTTGTCATCACCATTTTCTGGCCCGGCAGCCCGCTGATCGCCAAGATGCTCGCCGCCACCGTCACCGCATTGATGGGCACGGCCCTGTTCATGCAGATTCTTCGCCGCATCCCGTTGCGCTCCACCCTGATGGTGCCGCTGGTGGGGATCATGCTGGGCGGCGTTATCTCCTCGATCACAGCCTTTTTCGCTTATCGCTATGATTTGCTGCAGACGCTGGGCACCTGGACCATGGGCGATTTTTCCGGCGTGCTGCGGGGGCGTTACGAACTGCTCTATATCAGCGCCGGGCTGGTGAGCATTGCCTGGATCGCCGCCGACCGCTTTACCGTCGCTGGGCTGGGGCAGGACTTCACCACCAATCTGGGGCTCAATTATCGCCGCGTGCTGACGCTGGGGCTGACCATTGTTTCCATGGTGACCGCCGTGGTCGTTGTCTCCGTCGGATCGATCCCGTTTCTGGGGCTGATCGTGCCCAATCTCGTGTCCATGGCGGTGGGTGACAATGCGCGCCGGGCCATTCCCTGGATCGTGTTGATGGGCGCCGGGTTCGTTCTGACCTGTGACATTATCGGCCGGGTTATCCGCTTCCCATATGAAATTCCGATCGGCACGGTGTTCGGGGTTCTCGGCTCGATGTTGTTCCTTTACCTGCTGCTGCGAAAGCGCCCTGCCCATGGCTGAGACCCGCGCCGCAACCGACCCGCTCCTGACGCCCCGGCAGGTATTGCTGCTCCTTGTGATGCTGACCGCGCTCAGCATTGTCGCCTTCATGATCATCGGCGCCAAGGGCAGCTGGAGCTTTGTGCTGCCGTTCCGGGGCACCAAGATATGGGGCATGGTGATGGTAGGCACCGCCATCGCTGTGGCAACCGTGCTGTTCCAGACCATCACCGCCAATCGCATCCTCAGCCCCGCGATCATGGGCTATGACGCGCTGTTCGCCCTGGTGCGCACGGTTCAGATCTTTTTTCTGGGCGGGCTGAGCTACGCCATGATCCCGGCGCAGCTGCAATTCGCCTATGAAGCCGTTATCATGGTGGGGCTCTCAACCCTTTTGTTTCGCTGGCTGTTCAACCGCGCGGCAAGTGAACTCTACCTGCTGGTGTTGGTGGGCATCGTCTTCGGCGTGCTGTTCCGGTCCCTATCGGGCCTGATGCAGCGGCTGATCAACCCCAATGACTACGCCGTGCTGCAGGATGTGCTGTTTGCAGGGTTCAACACCATCGACCAGAGCCTGCTGATGATCTCCACTGCCGCCATCCTTGGCGTCGGCGTCTGGGTCTGGCGGTTGCTGCCGGCGCTGGATGTGCTGACACTGGGCCGCGACAACGCGATCAATCTGGGGATCAACTACAACCGCATCGTCTCGCAGGTGCTGGTGATCATCGCCGTGCTAGTCTCAGTATCGACGGCGCTGGTGGGGCCGGTGACTTTCTTTGGCCTGCTGGTGGCCAATCTGGCTTATCTCGTCATCCGCAGCCATCGACACATCCTGATCCTGCCCGCAGCGATCCTGATCTCGATTATCACGCTGGTGGGCGGACAGGTCGTGCTGGAGCGGGTGTTCGGCTATGACACGGCTCTGGCCATCATCATCGAATTTGTCGGCGGCGTGGTGTTTATCGCCATGCTGCTCAGGGGAAGCCGCACATGATCCGCACGCAATCCGTTTCGCGCAGCTATGGTGACACCCTGGTGGTGGACAATGTAACGCTTGATATTCCGGCGCGTGGTGTAACCTCGATCATCGGACCCAATGGGGCAGGCAAATCCACCCTCCTCTCCATGGTCAGCCGCTTGCTGGACATGAGCGCGGGCGGCGTCACCGTTGATGGCATGGATGTCACCAAGACGCCCAGCGATGTGCTGGCACGGCGGCTGTCGATCCTGAGGCAAGACAACCATATCTCGGCCCGCATCACCGTGCGCGATCTGATCGGGTTTGGCCGCTATCCGCATTCAAAAGGGCGGCTGACGGTTGAGGACAGGAGCCATATCGACAAGGCCATCGATTATCTCGATCTCGGTGCCCTCAGCGACCGGTTTCTCGACGAGCTTTCGGGCGGGCAGCGGCAGCGGGCCTTCGTGGCCATGGTGCTGGCGCAGGACACCGATTATGTGCTGCTGGACGAACCGCTCAACAATCTCGACATGAAACATGCCATGGGCATGATGAAGCTGATGCGCCAGGCCGCGTCCGAACTGGGCAAGACGGTCGTACTGGTGCTGCACGACATCAATTTCGCCTCCTGGTATTCGGACTATATCGTGGCCATGAAGGACGGGAAGGTGGCCGCGCAAGGTCCCGGCCCGGAGATGATCCGGCCCGAAGTGCTGTCCGAAATCTACGAGATGGACATCAAGGTGCACGAAATCGGCGGGCAGTTGATTTCGGTCTATTACGGCTAGGCGGACGCCATGTCCGGAAAGGCCACGACGCAGGCCCGGCCCCTGGCCTTGGCGGCGTAGCAGGCCGCATCGGCTTCGCCCATGAAGCCAAGGGGCGAGGCCGGCTGGGAACCAATGATGGTCACACCGGCGCTGGCGCCAATGGAATAATCGCGGCCGGTCCAGGTGAAGGCCAGGGCGCCGACAGCGCGTACGATCTTTTCGGCGACCGCCTGGCCATGGGCGATGGGGCAATCTTCCAGGATAATGGCGAATTCGTCGCCGCCGACGCGGGCAGCCAGATCGTGGCTGCGGCAAACGCCCCGGATGGTCTGCGCGACCTGCTTGAGCAGAGCATCGCCGGCGGCGTGGCCAGCCGTGTCGTTGACCGGCTTGAAGCGATCCAGATCGAGATAGATGAGACTATGCTGGCGCTGGCCATGCCGGGCGCTGGCGATGGCCGCTGACAAAGCCCGCTCGAAGCTGGCCCGATTGGGCAGGCCGGTGAGGTCGTCATGAGCGGCCGAGTGGGCCAGTTGGCGCTGCAAGGCCCGGCTCTGGGTCACATCCTGAAAGACCAGTACGGCCCCGGTCAGCGCCCCGGCATTGCCGAAGACCGGCGAGGCGGTGGCCCGGATATCGCGCTGCGGCCCGTCGAACGCGCAGAGCACGCTGTCGTCATCGATGCGGACCTGGGTTGATTGTGCAAGGCAGGCGCGTACCGGACAGGGCGGTTGATCGTCGCCCTGTTCGCTGCGCAGCCGGAAGACGTCACAAACCGGTCGGCCGACGGCGTCTCCAGCGGTGCAGCCGGTGAGCTGTTCGGCGGCCGGGTTCATGAAGACCACGCGGCCGTCGAGATCGGTGGAAATCATGCCATCGGCCATGGCTTCAAGGGTGACGCGCAGCCTTTCCTTTTCGGCGGAGAGTTCCTGCTCCATCGCCTTGATGCGGGTGATGTCGGTGTCGGTGCCAATGGTGCGAACGGGATTGCCCTGGGCATCCCATTCCACCGGGCGGCCACGGCTCAGGATCCAGACATAGGTGCCATCGCGCCTGCGTTCGCGATATTCGAGCGCGTCGAAATCGCTGTCGCCCTGATCCTGCTTGTGGACATTGGCCATGATCTGGGGGCGATCATCGGGGTGGACGCGCTCGAGCCATTTGCGCTGATCGCCGTCCACTTCCTCATCGGGCGGAATGCCGCGCATGACGCGCCACATGCGCGAATAGAACATGGTGTCGCTGCGGATATCGTGGTCCCAGACGCCCTGGCGGGCGCTTTCCAGCGCGAAATTCCAGCGGCTTTCGGACACCGCCAGAGCCTCTTCGGCGCGCTTCTGCAGTTCGATGGAGTTCATCTGCACCAGCACCAGCGATGGGGTGTGGCCCTCGGGCGGCAGGACAGTTGCGCCGACCATGACCCAGACCGGATAGCCATCGACATGGCGCAGTTGATATTCGCCGCGGCTGACCGGAACCTCGCCGCGCAGCAGACGCTCGAAATGGAGGCGCGCCGTGACGCTGTCCTCGTCCGGCACCAGATCGGCAAAATGGAACATGTGCCCCGGCTCGGGCCGATGGCCCAGCAAGTCGCTGAAGGCGGGGTTGGCATAGACCACCATGCCTTCAACCGTGGTCACCAGCATGCCCAGGGGCGCGGCATCGAGCAGGCGCATGAAGGTCTGCGCCGAATGCGGGGCATCGGCGGCAAAGACGTCCCCGGACTTTGCGCGTGGTGTTACCATGCTGTCATAATCGGCATGCGAGCCTTAACAACTGGCTTCGCGGCGATCACATTTGCGCCCGATCCGAACTTATTCGAGGCGCGAAAGGATGAAATCCCGCTCCTGGGCCAAACCGGCCCATTCGGTGGGGTGGTCGGCATCGAAGATCAACGTGTAGGGACCCGTATAGCCGGCCTCTTCGGCCGCCTGGACGCAAAGCCCATAATCGGCCTCATCCATCAGGCCATCATTGAACCCGGCCTTGGCATGGCAGAGCTCGGCACGCGGGAAGATGGATTTGAGACCTTCATATTTGTCCGGCCCGGTCCAGTTGCCGAAATCGGCCAGGAGGCCGATCTGGCCGTCCAGGCGATCGAGCAACTCGTGCACCGCCTGGGGCGTGGAAAGCAGGTCGAACCAGTTTTCGGTAAAGAGACGCAAAGGCGAACCGGCATTGGCGGCGAGCAGTTCCTTGAAGCCGGCGGCCGAGCGGGCCATGGTTTCGGGGGTCGGTTTCTGCTTGCCGGCAATGATGCGGGCATTTTCCGCACCCAGCATATTGGCGACATCAACCCAGCCGGCGATCCAGCTGGTGTCGCGCGCGCCATGCACAGGGTCGGTCATGTCGCCGGCATCGATCAGCAGGGTCTGCAGGATCACACCCGAGACATTGAGCTGGTCGCGCAATTCGCCCAGATAGACCGGATCGCGGCTGCGCAGGTGGAAGGAGACGATCTCGAGCCGATGATAGCCGTGATTGGCCAGGACCGATGGCAGGCCGAGCAGCGATTCTTCACCCTCCCCATAGGTTTCCTGCATTTCCCCGACAGCATCGGTGGTCAGATCATGCGGGAAAGTGGTGCCCAGCAAGCGGTGCAGCGACCAGGTGGAAACGGCTATGCGATGGTTCGGGTCGGCCAATTGGGTTCTCCTCTTTTTGGGCGCAAGAGTTTCATGGCCGGGGACGCCGCGCAAGGTGAGGCTAACCCACCCTGCCTCGGGCTGCGACGTCCATGGTCTGGATCAATTCACCATTGCGGATCAGGTGAACCTGGTCGAACAGATTGGTCACGGGGCAGCAGTGATTGGGGATAATGCGGACGACATCGCCGATTTTCGGCTTGCTGGCGCAGGCGGAAATGTCGAGCGTGCCGTGTTCCTCGCTGAGGCCGGTGATTTTGGCGTCGGGAAATTCAACGACATGGCCGTGCCCGATAAGGCCCAACAGGTCGCTGGTGAGCGCCTTGGAGCCGGCATCGATGATGGCGCGGTTTTCGGTGGGGCGGGACACCACCGTGGCCAGAACGGTCAAGGCGCACTCGTCAAAGCTGGCCGCGCCGGCGGCGACCTGGGAGCGGTCCATATAGATATAGGTGCCGGGCCGGTATTCTGTGGCGACGCGCGCGGCCTCATCCATATGCCAGATGTCGGGGGTGCCGCCGGTGGTGATGACGGGGAGGTCGACGCCGGCGGTAGAAAAGGCATTGCTGGCGTCGGCAAGCCATTGGGCGGCTTCCCGGTATTTGCCGGCGGCCGGATAAGTCATCAGGCCGGCAAAGTCGAGGCCCGGCGCGGCAATGATCTGGCGGGCGAGGTCGAGCGCGGCGGCGGGCGATTGCACGCCGCAGCGGCCCATGCCGGTGTCACATTCGACAAAGACGCCGAGGCGGTGTTCGGCATTGGTGAAGGCCTGCGCCAGACCAGCCACGCAATCGAGGCTGTCGGCGACGGTGCGGATGGTGACGCGGTCATGCAGGGCCTGCAGGCGTTTGAGCTTGGCGGCGCCGATGATGTTGAAGGTCAGCAGGAGATCGGTGAGGCCGGCATCGGCCATGACTTCGGCCTCGCCCAGTTTCTGCACGGTGATGCCGACCGCGCCCAGCGCGACCTGCTTCTGGGCGAAGAAGGGCAGTTTGTGGGTCTTGATGTGGGGGCGCAAGGCAATGCCGGCCTTGTCAGCTGTCTCCTGCGCCTTTTTCAGATTGGCCTCGGCACGATCGAGATCGATGAGCACGGCCGGGGTGTCGAATGCGGAGAAATGGGTCATTGGGCCCTCAGGACTTCATTGACGAAGCGCAGATTGCCGGCGGTGAGGCCGGCATCAACGGGGATGGTGACGCCGGTGACCCCCGAAGCGGCGTCGGAGGCCAGGAACAGGGCGGCATTGGCAACCTCCTGCGGCGAAACCATGCGGCCCAGCGGATAATGCGGCAGCACCTTGTCGAGCAGCCCAGGGTCGGCCTCCAGCCGATGATCCCAGGCGGGCGTGCGGACGGAGCCCGGCGCGACGAGATTGGCGCGCACACCCTCGCCGCCGCGTTCCACCGCAATGGCCCGGGCATAGGCGATCAATCCGGCCTTAGCAGCGGAATAGGCGGGGTTGCCGAAATGCTGGAGGGCATTGACCGAGGAGATGAACACCACATTGCCCGCGCCGCGCGCGGCCATGGCATGGGTGATCGGATCGACCAGGGCATAGGCGCCATTGAGATTGATGGCCATTTCGCTGGCCCAGACATCGTCATCGAGATGGCCAAGATGTTCGGCGCGGGTGAAGCCGGCATTGGCAATGACGGCGTCCACCACACCGTGAGCGGCGATATCGTCTTGGACAGCGGCGCGCGTGGATTTCGCATCGGCCTGGTCGAAGAGGATACTGCGCACCAGCGGCAGGCCTTCGAGCATGCCCGCCTCGCGATCGGCACCAACGATGGTAGCGCCCGCCGCATGGAAGGTTTCGACCAGGGTGCGGCCAATGCCGCCCCCAGCGCCGGAGATGAGCACCGTCTTGCCGTCAAGGCGGAAGGGGGATGCGTTCATTCTGTGCTCCTTGATGCAGGGGATACCCCCACCTAACCTCCCCCTGATAGGGGGAGGGACGGGCCGATTGCGTTTGTGACGCCATGGTCCAGTGGGCTCTTTAGTCGTCGTTACGGCCCCTTATAGGCGACGCAGTCGATCTCGACCTTGCAGTCGACCATCATGGTGGACTGCACACAGGCGCGGGCGGGGGGATGTTCGCCGAAATAGGATTTGTAGACCGCGTTGAAGCTCCAGAAATCGCGCGGATCATCGAGCCAGACGCCGCAGCGCACGACATGCTCAAGCCCGTAGCCGGCCTCTTCGAGAATGGCGATGACGTTCTTAATGGTCAGGTGGGTCTGCTCGATGATGCCGGTACCAACAATCTCGCCGTCCTTCATGGGCACCTGACCAGACACATAGAGCCAGCCACCGGCCTCGACAGCGCGGGCGAAGGGCAGGTTCTGCCCACCGGCGCCGGATTTGTCTGCACCATAGCGTTTGATTGGCATGGGAATGTCCTTTCCGTGCGTTTTTGAAACTCAGTTTCGCTTGATACCAGTTTTATAGCCATAATCAGCAGGAAGATGCGAGAGCCACGACGAGAAATGTAAATTTCTTACGTGAATCACGCTGCTGCATGGTGTAGCGTGGCTGCAATAGCCTCTTCAGCGTTGACGCCATTTTCATCTCACGAGCTTCCCTTGCGCCTTTTCACCGCAGCCCTGGCCACCGAGACCAATACGTTTTCCCCGATTGCCATCGACAAGCGCGCCTTCGAGGCGTCGCTGCATGCCAAGCCGGGCCAGCACCCACCGACCCCGACGCTGTGCACGGCGCCGATCACGGTGGGCCGCGAGGTCTGTGCGCGGGAAGGATGGACGCTGATTGAAGGCACGGCAAGCTGGGCGGACCCGGCCGGCCTGGTGGCCCAGGCAACTTATGAGGAATTGCGCGACGAGATCATCGGCCAGTTGCACGCCGCCATGCCAGTGGATGGCGTGGTGCTGGGGCTGCATGGCGCCATGGTGGCCCAGGGCTATGACGACCCCGAGGGTGATCTGCTGGCTCGCATCCGCGCCATTGTCGGCCCCGATGTGTTGGTCTGCGCCGAGCTTGACCCGCATAGCCATTTGACCGCCAAGCGGGCGGAAGCGGCGGACTTCTTTGTCTATTTCAAGGAATTTCCGCATACCGATTTCGTCGAGCGGGCGCGCGATCTGTGGAATATCGCAGTGCGCGCCCTCAAGGGCGATATCAAGCCGGTGATGAGCGTCTTCGATTGCCGGATGATCGATGTGTTCCCGACCTCGAAACAGCCCATGCGCGGCTTTGTCGACTCTTTGCTGGCGCTGGAAAAGTCCGAGCCGGGCCTGCTGTCGCTCTCGGTCGTACATGGCTTCATGGCGGGCGACGTGCCCGAAATGGGCACCAAGCTGGTGGCCATCACCGACAACCAGCCCGACAAGGGCGCGGCATTGGCCGAGAAGCTCGGACGCGAACTTTATGCCATGCGCGGCACGTTCATGGTCGCCCAGGTGGATGAAAAGACCGCCGTGGACGCCGCGCTGGCTGCACCGCATGGCCCGGTGGTGATTGCCGATGTGTGGG
This sequence comes from Devosia sp., assembly GCA_040218355.1. Classification (GTDB taxonomy): domain Bacteria; phylum Pseudomonadota; class Alphaproteobacteria; order Rhizobiales; family Devosiaceae; genus Devosia. Next base: position 39,681 of record JAVJRP010000006.1, read on the forward strand.
ACAATCCCGGTGGCGGCACGGCGGGCGATGCGACGGTCATCCTGGCCGAGATGATTGCCCGCGGGGTGACCGATGTGGCTGTGGGCACGATCTGGGACCCGATTGCGGTGCAGATCTGTTTTGCAGCGGGCGAAGGCGGGGCTATTCCACTGCGCTTCGGGGCCAAATCGGCACCCTTTACCGGGCAGCCGATCGATGCGCAGGTGAGCGTAAGAAAGCTCGTGCGCAATGCCGAAATGAAATTCGGCGACAGTTTCGCGCCCTTTGGCGACGCCGCCTGGGTGCATTTTGACGGGATCGATGTCATCCTCAATTCGACGCGCGCGCAGAGTTTTGACCCGAGCCTGTTTTCGGCGCTGGGCATTGACCCCAAATCGCGCAAAATCCTGCTGATCAAGTCGACCAACCACTTTTACGACTCGTTCTCCAGGATCGCCTCGGAAATCGTCTATTGCTCGGCTGGCAAGCCCTACCCCAACCGGCCTGCGGAGACGGACTACCGCAAGGCGCGCAAGAATATCTGGCCGATGGTGGACGATCCTTGGCTTTGAGCCGTGCCAGAGGCAAATTCGCTCCGGTGAAGCGAATTTAGGCGAGAAGGCCATGAGAGCTGTCCTCGAATGGCGGGCAGCAGATCCCCCCACCCTGGCTCTGCTACGGACCTGAGGGTCCCAGCGCCGCTACCTCCCCCTCTAGGAGAGGGAGGGCATCGTGGGCGTGGCTCCCCCCTCCACCGCCTACTGGCGGTCCCCCTCCCCCGCGAGCGGGGGAGGAAGTCGTGCGTTGCGCCTACTCGGCAGACCAGTTTCCGTACATGATCGGCATCAGGCCAACCATGGACTTAAAGCGCTCCCAGCTCTTGCGTTCGGGCAGGGTCCAGCCAGCTTCGGCGATTGCCGAGATGCGGGGGAAGACCAGGCGGTCGAAGATGGCGCGGTCGGTCATGCTTTCGGACCAGATGCAGCTCTGGACGCCGATGAGGTGTTTCAACCCCTCCTCGGAAAAACCTTCACGGGCTTCGAATTCGTAGGTTTCCTGCGGGCCGGACCAGCCGGCCCAGCCGGCGCCCGGCTCGGCCCAGCTCACGCCATTGGCCATGTCGAGATAATAGCGCTGGCCGGGCGAGACGACGATGTCAAAGCCGCGTTCGGCCAGTTCGGCATTGATCTCCACATTGCGCCAACCGATGACATAGGACTTGTCCTTAGCCACGGCATCGCCATGGGCCGCTTCTTCCCAGCCGCCAGTGATGGCGCCCTTTGAGGCGATATATTTGTGCACGCGCTTGATGAACTCGGCCTGGATGATCGCGGTGGGCGAACCCTCGATCTCATCGGCGCCATGGGCATTGCCGAGCTGGTTGAACTGGGCTTCATGCTTCTTGCGCATGGCGGGGCCCGCCATCTGCTCGATCATGTCGAGGGCGAGGGGCGAGCCAGACCAGGCGGCCAGCGGCACTTCGTCAGCGCCGAGATGGAAGACGCCGGCGGGGAAGAGCTCAAGCACTTCATCGACGATGGTTTCAACGAAGCGATAGACCGGCTCGTGCGCGGGATTGAGGCTGTTATTGGGGAAACCCTGCACCGACTGGTACTCGCCCTTTTCATTGGGGTCGCGCAGTTCGGGCAGCGCCTGCAGGGCGGCATAGAAATGGCCCGGCATGTCGATCTCGGGGATGACATCCATGGCCAGATCATCGGCCAGGGCGACAATCTCGCGCACCGTCTTCTTGGAGTAGTAGCCCCCGGTCGGCTGCGGACCCGAGCCAAGCAAGGGCGGCAGCGCCTTGCCGTGACCGCGCCAGGCGGCAATCTCGGTCAGTTGCGGATAGGCGTCGATTTCGAGCCGCCAGGCCTCGTCCTCGGTCAGGTGCCAGTGGAACTTGTTCATCTTGCTCCAGGCCATGAGGCGGATGAGGCGGCTGACTTCGGCGGCAGTGTAGAACTGACGCGCCACGTCGAGATGGCCGCCGCGGAAGCCAAAGCCCGGCTCGTCACTGATAGTCCCCGCCGTGGGGAAGCTGAAGGTGGCCGGATATTGCCTGGCGCCGCGCAGCATGTGACCCAGGGTTACCAGGCCATAGAACATGCCCTGGCGCGTGGTTGCGGACACGGTCGCGCTATTGTCGGCGAAGGCGATTTCATAGGCTTCGGCGCCGAGGCCGGCTTTTTCCACAATATGGACCGGCATGCCGGCTTCCGCAGCCGGGCGGACAATGGCTTCCACCGGGAACAATTCGGCGGTGAGGTCGGCAAAGGCGGCAGCGGCGCGGCTGGCCAGATCGCCAACGGGTTTCAGATCATAGCCCGGCGGCGCGATGCGATTGCCGGTGGCTGCAACGTGTTTGGGCCAGGGAATAATCGAGAACGGCGCCGGGGCCTTGGCCGGGATCGGGAATTTGACAGCACCCTTGAGCAGGGGCGAATTGTGACCCTTGCCCTGGGTCGGCGCGGTGGGGATGGCGACGATCTCGCCGCCTTCAAGCACCAGATAGGCCGAATTGGCACCATCGCTCCAATGCCTGAGGCCATAGGACAGGCCGCGTGCCGTCGAGGTCCAGGTGGCGCCGGGCTCGAGCACATAGCCATCGGGCGGGGCGATCAGGGTGTGGTTGGAGAGGCGCTTGAGGAGCTTGCCGTTCTCCAGGGTCGCATGCGGGTCGATGCGGGCGGGACCCGAAAACCCAAGCTGGAAATTGGTGATCGGCGTATCGCCATTATTGGTCAGCTCAATGCCGTAGCCGAGCGGTTCGCTGGCGGTGGCGGGAGACCAGGTGGTGACGAGGGAAAAAGACATGATGGGGTCCCGTAATGTGTAGTGGTGGTCGAGTTACCCCCACCTCACCTCCCCCTGCAGGAGGGGGAGGGATCGATCGAGTGCTGGACAGGATCGGGCGCCAACATCAAGACCGTCCCTCCCCCTGGACAGGGGAGGCTAGGAGGGGATGGTTTGCGTTGGTGCGCGCGGAAGCATCAATCCCCCAGCGGCTGGGCGTCGTCGCCGTCGCGATTGACGACGAGCTGGTGCTTGATGCGGCGCATGCTGGCGACAGCGGTGGGGCCGAGGCGCGCAGCGATGGTCTGGGAAAGAATGTCGACCGTGGCGAGGAAGGCATAGCGGCCCGGGGTGGGACGCAGAATGTCCTGGTTTTCACGCCAATTGACCGGCAACAGAATATCGGCCTGTTCGGCCATGATCGAGCCGGGCCGCGAGACAACAACACGGGTCAGGCCATATTCGCCGGCGACCGCGAGCGCCTTGACCAGCGGCACATTGTTGCCAGAGAGCGAATAGGCAATGACCACGGCGCCCGAAGGGGCGGAGGCGGCGCGCATCATCTGCACCTGATGATCGATGGAGGCTGCGACCTTGAGGCCGAGCCGAAACAGGCGCGCCTCGGTTTCCACGGCCAACATGGAGGACGCGCCACCCGAGCCGAAGCTGAGGATGAAGTTGGATTTGACGATGGACTCGGCAGCCCGTTCGATGGCGTCGAAATCGAGCGTATCGAAGGTGTCGTAAATGGTGGACTGAATGCCGTTGACAATACCCTGGGCGATTTCGTGCACGCTCAGGGGACCCGATGCGGGAGCGAAATAGCGCTGACCGACAAAACGGGACTGGGCCAGCCGCACCTTGAAATCGGCGTAAGAGTCGCAGCCGAGCCGCCGGCAGAAGCGGGTGACAGTGGGCGGGGACACATCGGCCTCGGCTGCCAGATCGACAATGCTCATCTTGAGCACGCTATCGACATCGGCCAGGACAATCTCGGTCAGTGCGCGTTCAGAGCGCGTGAACGCGTCCTTTTCGGTTTGCAGCAGCCCCACAATGTCCAGCATAGCGCGTCCCCTCTTGCCGGCCGATGCCGCCCTAGTAGACGGCCAGACCCCTGGCGTCGAACAGATGGGTCTGAGCAACGTCGAAACCGACCTTCATGGGCTTGCCATCGTCGATGTCGGGGTTGCCTTCGAACAGGCCAATGAAGTTTTCGCCGCCCGGCAGGGTTGCATAGCCGATGGTGTGGATGCCCAGATGCTCGACGATATTGGGGGTGGTTTCGATGATGAACTCTCCGCTGCCCAAGGTCAGGTGCTCAGGGCGAATGCCCAGGGTCACCTCCTGAGCGGCCACTTCGGTGCTGGTGCGGGGCAATTCGATGGTGCCCAGCTTGCCCAGGTCGACAGTGACGGTGGTGCCATTGGCGGCACGCACGCGGCCATTGATGAAGTTCATCTTGGGCGAGCCGATAAAGCCGGCAACAAACAGGTTGTCGGGCTTGTGGTAGAGCTCGAGCGGCGAGCCGATCTGGGCGATTTCACCGGCATTGAGCACCACGATCTTGTCGGCCATGGTCATGGCTTCGATCTGGTCGTGGGTCACATAGATCATGGTGGAGCCCAGGCGCTTGTGCAGCTCCATCAGCTCGATGCGCATTTCCGAACGCAAGGCAGCGTCCAGGTTCGACAGCGGTTCGTCGAAGAGAAAAATCTTGGGCTGGCGCACGATGGCGCGGCCGATGGCGACGCGCTGGCGCTGGCCACCGGAAAGCTGGCCGGGGCGGTGCTGCAAACGGCTTTCAAGCTGGAGCACCTTGGCCGCGGCCTGGACGCGATTGTCGACTTCGGCCTGGGGCAGTTTTTCAACGCGGAGCGGGAAGGCGATGTTCTCGTAAACGCTCATATGCGGGTAGAGCGCATAGGACTGGAACACCATGGCGATGCCGCGCTGCACGGGTGGCAGATCATTGACGATATTGCCGCCAATCTCGATCTCGCCGGCGCTGACATCTTCCAGCCCGGCGATCATGCGCAGCAGGGTGGACTTGCCGCAGCCCGAGGGGCCGACGAAAACCACGAACTCGCCTTCGCTCACATCGAGATCGATGCCCTTGATGATGCGGGCTTCGTTGAAGGATTTTTCGAGGCGCTTGAGGCTCAGTTGCGACATGGTTCGCGTCTCCGGACACGGGAATTTCTTGGATGGAGCGCCGCCACCAGAGGCGGCGGCGCCAGGTCAGTTGATGCCATTCGAGCATAGCTCTCATGGCCTTCTCGCCTCAGATCGATCCACCGGATCGATCTGCCCTAAGGGACGGCTCGAAGTTACTTGTAGAGCTCGAGCTCGCCGGCGGCCTTGGTCAGGGCGTCAGCAGGCTCGGCAGCGCCGGTGACGACCGACTGGACCATTTCGATCATGGTGTTCTGCAGACCGATATAGTCGGTGAACAGCGGCTCGGGACCACCGAACTCGATACCGTCGAGGAACGGCTTCCAGTAGGGCTTTTCGGCAACCAATTCCGAAGTCTGCGGCTCAAGCGGACGCAGCGGGGTCAGGCCCTGGGCCATTTCGGCAGCCCACTGACGCTCGGGAGCGGTGATGAACTTGGCCAGGCTAATGGCCTGCTCTTCAACACCGGTGCCCTTGAAGACGGCCAGCGAGTCAGTGATCAGCAGCGTACCGGGACCCTTGGCGTCCGGCCCCTGCGGCAGGGCAGCGACGCCCCAGTTCATGCCGGCTTCTTCAGCGCGAAGGGCAGCACCGACCGAAGCTTCGATCATGGCGACGCCACCGTCGAGCCAGATGGCACGGACTTCGTTCTGCTCGTAAGCGGTCGGGCCTTCTTCGGAATAGGGGATGATGTCATCCAGAGCGGTCAGGGCCGCCAGGACCTGCGGCGAGTCGGCAACGATGTTGCCATCGGCGTCGATGATCAGGCCGTCATTGGTGTACACCCAGTGGAGGAACTGGTGCATGGTGTTGTCGAAGGTCTTGGCGACGGCACCATAGCCGGCAGCATCGGTGTTCTCGGTGATCTGCTTGGCGAAAGCGATCTTTTCTTCCCAGGTCGCGGGCGGCACTTCAGGGTCGAGGCCGGCTTCTTCGAACAGGTCCTTGTTCCAGAACAGGGCCTTGGTCGAGAAGGCAACGGGCACGCCCCACTGGGTGCCGTCGAAGGTGACGGTGTCGGGCACGTAGTTGTAGTAGGATGCCTTTTCCTCGTCCGTCATCGGCACGGGAACGATCAGATCGTTGATAGCGAACTGCTTGAGGGTACGCGAGCCGACATAGGCCAGCGCGACCGGGGTACCGGCAGCGGCGAGCGTGGTCACCTTGTCCTGGCACTGGCCCCAGCCCACGATCTCGGGCATGACCTTGAAGCCGGGGTTTTCGGCTTCCCACTCGGCGAAGTAGTCGGCATAGCCAGCGGTCAGCTCGTCACCGCAGTTGATGAAGGCAATTTCCTGATCCTGCGCATAGGCCGCCGGGGCGGCGCCGGCCAAAGCCAGCATGGACACGGTTACCAAACCGATTGTCTTTTTCACTTGGTAGTCTCCCTTGATTGTGGGCCCCTCGGCCCTTCCGGAGCCGTTCAACATTGGCTGCTGAACGATCTCCAAACCTTGATTGGTGCGGCGCCGACCCGGACCAGGCCCGGATTGGCACCGCGCCAGTTATTGCTTCACGGCACCGGCGGTGAGACCGGCGACGAGATAGCGCTGCAGGAACACGATGACGATCATGACCGGCAGGATTCCGATGAAGGACGCCGCCATCAGCTCGTTCCAGATCACTTCCTGCTTGCCGAAGAAGGCGAAGAGCCCAACCGGCAGCGGCATGAATTCTGTCTTGGAGTTGAAGGTCAGCGCGAAGATGAACTGCTGGGCGTAGGCACCGATAAAGGTCATGATGGCGACCACGACGACGCCCGGCATGGCCAGCGGCAGGATGACACGACGCAGGGTGTAGAGGCGGCTTGCGCCATCAACCCAGGCGGCTTCGTCCAACTCGCGCGGGATGCGCATCATATAGGTGCGCAAGAGCCAGACGGACGAGGGAATGAGGAAGGCCGCGCCCGGCACGATCATGGCCCAATAGGTGTTGAGCAGACCAAGCGTGCGCATCAGGCGGAACAGCGGGATCAGCAGCACGGCGCCCGAGAACATGTTGACCGCCAGGAACCCGGCCAGGAGCAGGCCGGCGCCGGTGAAGTTGAAGCGGGCAAAGGCGTAGGCGGCGGGCACCACGATGGCGACCACGATGGCCGTGACCACGGTGGAGATGAAGAAGGAATTGAAGATGTGCATGCCCAGGGCAGGCACGGATTCCCACATGCTGAAATAGGCCGCGAAGGATCCGTTTTCGGGAATGAAGCTGTAGGGCGTCGAAAAGAGCTGGGCCAGTGGCTTCAATGACACCAGGAACCCTTCGATGAACGGGGCCAGCACGAAGAACAGGAACAGCGCGATGCCGGCATAGAGCCCGATCACCTCGATCAGGCTGTAGCGGTCAATCATCGGCCGGCTGGCCGACCAGAGACCGCGGCGGGCCTTGGCCTGAGGCTGGACACTGGCCTTGGAATCGGCGGCCGCGACTTCTGTGGAACGGGCAACGTCGCTCATTTGGCTTCTCCCTGCTGGAGCTTGCGGACGGCGCGGAAGTAAACAATGCAGAAGGCGGTCACAAAGAGCGAGATGACCACGGCACGCGCCGCACCCTCGCCATATCTGCGCGACCCCATGGCGGTCTTGTAGGTGTCGATGATCATCGTGGTGGTCGACCCGGACGGACCGCCCTGGGTCAGGATCCAGATGATGTCGAATGAATTGAAGGTGGCGATGAGCGACAGCAGGCTCATGGTGATGATGGCAGGCACCATCAGCGGCACCGTGATGCGGCGGAAGCGATAGAAGCGGCCTGCGCCATCGGTCCAGGCGGCTTCGTGCAGATCGCGCGGGATCGACTGCATGGCGGCCAGGAAATAGATGGTGACCATGGGCACGCCGATCCAGACGTCGGTGATGATCGTGGCCCAGAAGGCGGTCTCGCCATAGGCCAGCCAGGCGATGGGGCCATCGGTGATGCCGAAGTTCTGCAGCAGGCCCGAGATCATGCCGAACTGGCCGTTATACATCCAGCCCCACATGAAGATGCCGATGGCCATTGGTACGATCCAGGGCGGCATGGTGAGAATGCGGAACACTATCTGGCCGGGAATGGCGGCATTGAGCAGCACGGCGCCCATCATGCCGATGATCATTTTCAGGCTGACCGAAAAGAAGGTCCACACAAAGGTGCGGATGATCACCTCGGTGAAATTGCCCGCGCCAAAAATGCGCTCGTAATTGGCCCAGCCGATGAAATCATAGCCGGGGCGCAGCGAGGCATTGGTAAAGCTGAGAATGATCGTATCGACCAGCGGGTACGCCACGATGGTCAGGATATAGAGCAATGCCGGAGCCAGCAGGGCGAGGGCGAAGAGGGTGGCGCTTCTTGTGCTGGTCATCGGCTTTCTCCTCAGTTCCCTTTGCCCAGGGCAGCGTCGAAACGCTGCCAGATCGGGGCCATGTCGACGACAGACTTGTTGCGCATCGCCTCATCCATGGACAGCGCCAGAAGGCCGGCCTCAAGTGCGTCGGTGACCGAGACAGGCAGGGGTACACCGTCGATCATATGCAGAAGAATATCCTCGGCCATCTGCTCGTCGGCGCCGTAATGCTGGCTCAGCTCGGAGGTCTGGTAGGTCTTGTCCTCGAGCCGCTCGGAGGTGCGGCTGTCGGTGACCTTGAAGTAGTTGCGAATAAAATCGCCTTCCGCCATGCCCTTGGCACCGATCACCGCGAAACGGCGGAAATCGTCGGGCACGTTCATATTGGTGTGGAAGGTCAGAGCCGCGCCGTTTTCATACTGCACGATGGCGGTCTGGAAGTCGATGATATCGCCATCACTATCGAACACCTTGTCCGAGCCCTGCCAGCCGGACGGCTTGCGGTGATAGACATTGAGATCGTTGACGCCGGCACCCTGGGGCGCGTTTTCAGGCGTAAAGCTCTTGCGCCCGCCGAAGCTGGCCACATAGCGCGGGCGGCAGCCCATCACGCCATTGTAGAGATCAAGGTCGTGGCAGCACTTCTCGAGCATGAAGCTGCCTGAATATTGCTGGTAACGCCGCCAGTCGCGCATAAAAAAGGCGCCGTGATAGGGCGGAATTGTTTCAGATGCCTCGATGGAGGTGACGTCGCCTAGCCTGCCCTCGGCCTGCGCCTTGCGCAGGTCGACATAGAGCGGGGCATAGCGCAGCACCAGGCCCACCATGACATTGTCCGAGCCGTACCGGCCGATCAATTCGGCCAGCGCCATGGTATCCTCAACCGAGGTCACTACCGGCTTTTCGGCAAACAGCTTCATGCCGCGCTCGAGACCGATGCGGATGTGATCGAGATGCATATGGTTGGGCGAGCCGACCATGAGCAGATCAAGATTGGCCTCGTCGATCAACTGCTCGAGGCTGTCATATTGCTGACCAACGGAGACGCCATGCTCCTGGGCATAGGGCAGACCGGCCGGCGCCGGATCGACATAACCGACAATCTCGAAATCGTCCCGCGCTGCGGAAAACACCCGCGCCAGATAACCCAGACGATAGCCGAGACCGATAATGCCTACCCGCATACCTTGCCGTTCCCTGTTTTGTTCCATCCCCGACCTCTTGCGGATCGGTGTCGTTTGTGTAAACGATTTTCAAGACTAGGCGCCTTGCCAACACAATGTCAACACACATTCGACGCCAATACAATACCAATTTAAGCCACCTCGGAATCTTGCTCAATCGCGCGCCGTTTTGCTGATTTTCTGGGCATGTACGAGGTGTTTGGCGTGGTGCAGGGTGTGGACAAATGTCCGTCATGGGCGCACCATGTCGCAATTGGTATCCATGTGGCCTCTTTCACGAGGCGACAAACACATGACGTATGTGAAAATTTGAAACAGAACTGGTGAACGTGCATCAGCGCGGCACCACGCAGGCAAGAGACGCGAAATGAGCCTATCGACCAATCCCTTCCCCAATGACGCAGACCGTTCGGCGATCTGGACCATGCTGGTGCCACGCGACATCAAGGCCTTCGTGGATGCCGACTGGTCGATGGTGGAGGACGATTTCATTGCCGATGACTTCATGGGCATCAATGGCAACAAAAACGACAATCCCGATGGCTGGACCATCAGCTATCCCACGCTCGCGCAATATCGCGACGAGTGGCTGCGCCAGGCCCATGAGGGCCAGCAGGTGGTCTATGCCGAAAACCAGGAAGCCGGCATTCACCGGGCGACCAGCCTGACCGAAATCGAGATCACCGGCGACCGGGCCATTGCCCACAAGAAATTCAAGGGCGAAATCGCCCTGGCGGATGGCGGCAAGGACGTGCTGAACTGGCAGACCCTCTATTTCTGCCGCAAGGTTGACGGCCGGTGGAAGCTGACCGGATTTGTCGGCTACCTGCCCTATCCGATGCCCAAGCAGGGCTAGGCCTAGCGCCGGCCCCCACCCCAGCCCTCCCCATCAAGGGGAGGGAGCCGCGTCGCGCTGCCGGGTCGGCCGGTGGCCATCACAATTGAGCAGCACCATGTCCTTCCTCACACCCCAGCGCCTTGTCATGCTGGTCTTCTTTCTCCAGCCCATTGCCTTTGGCTCCTGGCTGCCGCGTATTCCCGAGATCCAGTCGGCCATGGGGCTGGGTTCGGCGGCACTGGCCATTGCGCTGCTCGGCATGCCGGTGGGCACGCTCTTGACCCTGCCCTTTGCCGGGCCGCTGGTGGGCAGGATCGGCGCCCGCATGGCGATCCTGATCGGCTTTGTGTTCTATTCACTTGCCGCCTGCCTGCCGGTGCTGGCCCCGGACCCGATCCTGCTGTTCATCGCGCTGATGCTGGCGGGTTCGTCCATCTCGTTTGTCGAACTGGGGCTGAATGTCGAGGCCGACCTGGTGGAGAAATCCACCGGCAAGCTGATCATGAACACCTCGCATGGCTGCTGGTCGCTGGGCATCATGGTGGGCAGCCTGATCGGCTCGGGCTTTCTCGCCGCCGGCGTTGCGCCAGGCATCGCGTTGCCGCTGCTGGCCCTTGCCATCCTGCCCATCGCCTTGCTGGCCGGGTGGGCCCTGCCCGCTCTGGAGGACAGGACCGAAAACGAGACCGGCGAACCGCAGCGCTCGGCCTGGTCGCTGCCCAGTCCCGCACTGGTCGGGGTGTGCCTGTTCGTCTTCGGCATCACCATGACAGAAGGCGCAATGGCAGACTGGTCGGCCATCTTCCTGCGCGATGCACTCAGTGCCGAGGGCGGGCTGGTGGGCCTGGGCTATTCGGTATTTGCCTTCATGGTGGCCGCCGGCCGGTTTGGCGGCGACTTTCTCAAGCGCCGGCTGGGCAGCGTCAAAACGGCCCGGTTGTGTGGCACGCTGGCAGTGCTCGGCGCAGCCCTGCTGTTCCTGGCGCCGAGTGTCGAGATCGCGCTGATCGGCTTTGGCACTATCGGCATTGGCGTGTCGGTCGGCTTCCCGCTGGCCGTCACAGCCGCTGCCGGCATTGGCGACCGGGCCGCCTCGGCCAATGTGGCCGTGTTGTCCTTTGTGGCGCTGACCGGCTTTCTCATCGGCCCACCGCTGATCGGCTTTGTGGCCGAGCACAGCGATATCCGGTTCGGGGTCGCCTGCGTGATCCCCATGCTGGTGGTGAGCCTGTTCCTCACCGGGCGACTGACGCCGCGCCGGGCCCAGCCTGTTCATAACCCTGAAGCCCAAGTCCCTGGAGTTCTCTAGTGAAGATTGCCGTTGCCGGCCTGCACACTGAATGCAGCACCTATAATCCCGTTCTCGCACGTGAAGCCGATTTTCGCGTGCTGCGCGGCCCGTCCATGCTCAAGGATCAATATTTCGATTTCCTGACGCATTTTCCGGCCGAGTTCATCACCATCCTGCATGCCCGGGCCATTGCCGGCGGGCCGGTGGAACGGGCGCTCTATGATCGCTGGAAAGCTGAGATTCTTGATGGCCTCAAGGCGGCCATGCCGCTCGACGGCGTCTATCTGGCCATGCATGGTGCCATGCATGTCGAGGGCCTGTTCGATGCGGAGGGCGACTTTATCACCGCAGTGCGCGACGTTGTGGGCCCCGATGTGCTGATCGCGGCGTCCTATGACCTGCATGGCAATATCAGCCAGCGCATCATCGACGGGCTGGACATGTTCTCGACCTATCGCACCGCGCCACATATCGATGTGCCCGACACCATGCGCCGCGCGGTGACCATGCTGGTGCGGGCGCTGAAAACCGGCGTGAAGCCAGTGTTGGCCTGGGCTCCGGTGCCGGTGCTGCTGCCGGGCGAGCGCACCTCGACCCAGGACGAGCCGGCGCGCACATTCTACACGCAGATCCACCAGGTCGAGGAGCCGAGCGGGATCTGGGATGCCTCCTTCCAGGTGGGCTATGTCTGGGCCGACGAGCCGCGCGCCACCGCCTGCGCCGTGGTCACCGGCACCGACCGGGCGGCCATCGAAAAGGCAGCGACCCATCTGGCGCAGGATTATTGGGATATTCGCGAGGGCTTTGTCTTCGGCATGGAGACCGGCTCAATCGAAGAATGCGTGGATCGGGCGGTGAGCAGCTCGACCCATCCGGTGGTGCTGGCCGAATCGGGAGACAATCCCACAGGCGGCGGCGTGGGCGACCGTGCCGAAGTGCTGGCGGCGCTGCTGGCCAAGGACGCGCAGGGCGTGATCTTTGCCGGCATTGCCGACAAGGGCGCGACCGACGCGGCCTATGCGGCGGGCGTGGGCGCCAGGCTGCCGCTCCATATCGGGGCTAGCCTTGATCCCTCGAGCACACCGGTCGATACCGAAGCCGAGGTGATGTTCCTGGCCGAAACCGAAAACGCCCATCTGCGCGAAGCGGTGGTGCGGATTGGCGGCATCGATCTGGTGCTGACCGCGCGCCGCCGGCCGTTCCACAATATTGCGGATTTCACCCGGCTCGGGCTGGATCCACACGGGGCCAAGATCATCGCAGTGAAGTCGGGCTATCTCTCGCCAGAGCTGGGGCCCATTGCCAATCCGGGCATCATGGCGCTGTCGCCGGGTGTGGTGGACCAGTTCGTCGAGCGCACCGAGCGGAAGCATACGCCACGCCCGAGCTATCCGTTTGACCGGGATTTTGCGTTCGTGCCGGAAGTGAAGTGGTCGACGCGGGCTCGGTAACCCCCACCCTTGATCCTTCTCCCCTTCAATCTCTCCACTGGAGAGATTGACCCCAGCGGGTGGGTCGAAGCCCACGAGGGGGAGGGAGGGAATGAGGGTGGGGTGACTTCTCTGCCACAGCATCTTCCCCCTTCGCTCCCTTTCGTTTAATCACAAAACGAAAGGGAGGGCGCCACTATGACCCCATCAATGCGGCAGGCGAAAATCGTCGAGCTGGCGCGCCAGCAGGGCGAGGTGAGTGTCGAGGAACTGGTTGCCGCTTTCGAGGTGACGCCGCAGACGATCCGCAAGGATCTCAATATTCTCTGTGACCGGGGCGCGCTGAAACGCACCCATGGCGGGGCGATGCACCCCTCGGGGGTCGAGAATGTCGAATATGAAGCGCGGCGGCAGATTGCGCCGGCGGAGAAGCGCGCCATCGGCAAGGCGGCCGCGGCGCTGATCCCCGACCACGCGTCGCTGTTCATCAATATCGGCACCACCACCGAAGCGGTCAGCCAGGCGCTGATCGAGCATCGCGGGCTGATGGTGATCACCAACAATATCAATGTGGCCAATCACCTGCGCGTGGTGCCCAGCACGGAAGTGGTGATTGCCGGCGGGGTGGTGCGGCCCAGCGATGGCGGTATTGTGGGCGAAGCGGCAGTGGATTTCATTCGTCAGTTCAAGGTGGATTTTGCCGTGATCGGCGTCTCCGCCATCGACCCGGACGGGGCGCTGCTGGATTTCGATTTCCGCGAGGTGAAAGTGGCCCAGGCGATTATCGCCAATGCCCGCCACGTGATCGTTGTGGCCGACCAGACCAAATTCACCCGCACCGCCCCAGTGCGGATCGGGCATCTGAGCCAGGCGCACAGCTTCATTACGGACATCTGCCCGGTGGACTCCATCCGGCAGGTCTGCACAGATGCCGACATTGCATTGATCGAAACAGGCGCGGCCTGATTGTTCCGGAACAAATAGATCCATGAAGTCCATTGCCGAACTGGCCGCCGCCCTGATTGCCGCGCATGATGGCGGCCCCCTGGTCGACCAGGTTCCCGAGCGGCTGCTGCCGACCGATCTCGACGCCATCTATCGGTTGCAGGACACGGTCATTGCCCAGATCGGGCCGGTGGGCGGCTGGAAGGTGGCCGCGGGCCTTGGCGACCCGCCGCTCTGCGCGCCCATTCCGGCCAATCGTTTCCTCGCGACAGCGGACCTGATCGATGGCGAAAAGCACCGCATCTTTCTGGCCGAAATCGAGGTGGCGGTGCAGTTGGGTGAAGACCTGCCCAGTGGCGCCACGCCCGAGGCGGTTGAGGCAGCCATTGCCAGCCTGCATCCGGCGATCGAGCTGATCGGCAATCCATTCGTTGATCGGGATGCGACACCGCGCAACCTGCAGCTGGGCGATCTGCAATCGAACGGGGCAGTCGTTGTCGGCAAGGAGATGGACCGCGCCATGATGGAAGCGCTCGATGCACTGCCGGTGGCGCTGGAACTCGATGGCAAGCCTGCCCATGCGGTCGACAAGGGCGCAAGCTGGCGTGACATTGTTGGCGCTATCGCCTGGTTGGCCGGTCATGCCGAACAGCGCGGGCACGGCCTCAGGGCCGGACAGGTGATCATCACCGGCGCCCGCGTATTGGCGCCACTCAACGGCGCAACGATGATCGAGGGCGTGTTGGGCGATTGGGGCCGGGTGAATTGCGGGATCTGATTGCCGTCTGGCATCTCCCGCTCACCCCCTGAATTCATTCTCCGCAATCGAGCCTGGCTTCATCTCGATCGAAAAGCCCGGACGCTCGGGCGGCATATAGGCCGCGCCCTGGATCACGCAGGGGTCGAGGAAATGCTCGTGCAGGTGATCCACATATTCGATGACCCGGCCCTGCTTCTCACCTGAGACAGCGACGTAGTCGATCATGGAGAGGTGCTGGACATATTCACACAGGCCCACCCCGCCGGCATGGGGCCAGACCGGCTTGCCATATTTGGCGGCCATCAGCAGCACGGAGAGCACTTCATTGAGGCCCCCGATGCGGCAGGCATCGATCTGGACGATGTCGATGGCGTCGCGAGTGATGAATTGCTTGAACAGGATCCGGTTCTGGCACATTTCGCCGGTGGCGACTTTTACCGGGGCAATGGCTTCGCGGATCTTGCGGTGGCCTTCCACATCGTCGGGGCTGGTCGGCTCCTCGATGAAGAAGGGGTTGAAGCGCTTGAGCGCGTTGACCCAATCAATGGCCTGATCCACCTCCCAGACCTGGTTGGCGTCAATCATCAGAAAACGATCCGGCCCCATGATCGACCGGACGATTTCAAGGCGGCGAATATCGTCGTCACGGTCGCGCCCGACCTTCATCTTGATATGGGTGAAACCGGCCTCGACCGCCTCGGTGGCCAGACGGGTGAGTTTTTCGTTGGAATAGCCGAGCCAGCCGGCCGAAGTGGTGTAGCAGGGATAGCCTTCCTCCCGCAGCCGGGCGATGCGCTCGGTCTTGCCGGGTTCGGCGGCACGGAACATCTCCAGCGCCTCTTGGGGCGTGATGGCGTCGGTCAGATAGCGGAAATCGATGATGGAGACGAGCTGTTCGGGGCTCATTTCGCTCACATAGAGCCAGACGGGCTTGCTGGTGCGCCTGGCCAGCAGGTCCCAGACGGCATTGACCACGGCGCCGGTCGCCAGATGCATGGCGCCCTTGTCCGGCCCGATCCAGCGCAATTGGCTGTCGCCGGTCACATGCCGCCAGAAGCGGCCGGGGTCCGTTTCGATCCAGTCGAGATCAAGGCCGACAACGCGGTCGTGAAGGGCCTTGATCGCTGCCACCACCACCTCATTGCCGCGGCCGATGGTGAAGGTGAGGCCATGGCCTTCCAAATCGCCATCGGTGCCGAGTACGACATAGGCGGCGGAGTAGTCGGGATCGGGGTTCATCGCGTCCGAACCGTCGAGCGAAGCCGAAGTCGGGAAGCGCAGGTCGTGCGTGGTGAGGGAGGTGATCTTGGTCATGGCAATCAGGCCGTCCAGCCGCCATCGATGATGTGGACTTGTCCGGTAGTATAGGTGGCGCCGGCGAGATAGACGGCGAGGTCTGCCACCTCCTCGGGCCGGGCTATGCGGCCAATGGGTTGGCGGGCGATAAAGGCTTTTCTTGCGCCCTCGAAATCGCCGGTGGCCTCCCAGCGCTGGTGCAGGCTGGGGCTATCCACCGTGCCGGGGCAGATGGCGTTCACACGGATATTGGATGTGGTGTAGTCGGCGGCAATGGATTTGGTGAGACCCACCACGGCCGCTTTGGAAATGGTATAGGCCGCCCGGTTGGGCACGCCTTTGATCGAGGAGGCCACCGTCGCCATGTTGATGATGGCGCCGTCCCGGCGTTCCAGCATTTGTGGCAGCACGGCCTGACATGTGCGGATCTGCGCCCTGACGTTGAGATCGAGCGCAAAGTCGAGATCGGCGTCGCTCATCTCCAGGACGGTGCCATTGTGGACGACGCCGGCGCAGTTAAAGAGCACGTCGATATGCCCGATCTCGGCGACGGCCTGGTGCACCGCATCGCCGGAGAGAACGTCGAGCACCCGCGTCGTCACATTGGGGATTGCATCGAGTTCGGCGAGAAGAGGCGCGTTGATGTCGGTGGCGACCACTTTGGCGCCGGCCCGCGCGAAGGCTTCGGCCGAGGCCCGGCCAATGCCTTGGGCAGCGGCGGTGATGAGAACGGTTTTTCCGGTCAGGTCGGTCATCTTGTTCCTGTACTGCATCGCGTTCGCCTCCAGGGATGGAGGCACCTCAACCGTCGGACAGCTAATGGCGCCCACACCAAGCTGTCAAGTGGTCAGACCAATTGACCGATATGGAACGAGTGCCTGTGAAAAAACTGGCCCCGCCAGGGCGGGGCCAGTTGCCGGCCATAGGCCTGCGCTTCCGGGAGGTCACACACGTGCCAAGTGATGCCGGGGTGATGTCCGCCCCGGCAAAAGGCGCTTAGTTCAGGAATTCACCGACATTTTCGGCCGTGACCACGTCATTGCCGGTGTAGATAATTTCCTCGACGCTCTCGCCATTGACGATCGAGAGCAGGGTATCGATCGACACCACGCCCATTTCGTAGGGACGTTGGCCGACAAGACCGTGGGCATAGCCTTCGCTGAGCAGTTCAAGCTGCTGGGGCAGCGTGTCGGCGACAACCAGGGCGAGCGCGCCGCTGTCGACATCGGCCTTGTACTGGTCGACAAAGTTCTTCCAGCCATCGGGCGCGAACATCGGCCAGCCACCGACCGGCACGATGGCCGAGATATCGGGATTGGCCGTCTTGAGGTCGCCCATCTGCTGGACGGCCAGCGCAATATCGTCGTTCGAGAAGGTCGGCGAACCGGGCACTTCAGTCCAGTTAGAGCCTTCAAGTGCCTCGCGCACGCCGTCCACGCGCAGGGCAAGATTGGGGGCGGCCGCGCCACCCGAGATCATGCCATAGGTGCCGCCATCGGGTGCCACCTGCAGCAGCAGCTTGCCCAGATCGACGCCGAACTCCTTGTTGTCAGTGCCGACATAGGCGGTGCGGGTGCTGTCGGGGGCGTCGGAGTCAAAGGTGATGACGGCGATGCCCGCCTCGGTGGCGCGGTCGATCACGGTGGTGGCGGCGGCAATGTCGGACACCGAGATGGCAAGGCCATCCACGCCCTGGGTGATCAGATCTTCGATGATCTGCGCCTGGGTGGTGGCTTCATGTTCAACCGGGCCGATATAAAGGCATTCCACATTTTCCAGTTCTGCGGCACGGGCCTGGCAACCGTCACGGGTCAGGTCAAAGAACGGGTTGTTCATGGCCTTGGGCACGACGGCGAAAGTATAGCTGTCCTGGGCGATAGCGGTACCGCCGAGGAACAGGCTGGCGATCGTGCCGAGCACGATGGCTGTCTTGGTCATATTGGTCTCCTCCAAATGGTCCGGACAATGCAATCCGGATACCTGAACCGGCGAGTCATTCGCCGGCCTCCCTTCGACACAACCAGTCGTTGCCGGCGCGCCGATCCTTGCGGAACCGCACGAGCGCGCGGTTCCAATTCTATTGATGCCGTCAACCGTTGCGGGACGAGCGCAACCGATCCACCAGCACGGCTGCAACAATGATCGCGCCGACCAGGGTTTGCTGCCAGTAGGGGTCGACGCGCGCCAGAACGAGGCCGTTGCGGATCACTTCGATCAAAATGCAGCCGATGATGGCGCCTGCTGCGCCGCCGACACCGCCGGCAAGATTGGCGCCACCGATCACCGCCGCAGCGATAATGGTCAGTTCATATGCCGTCGCCAGATTAGCCGGCGCAGAACCAAGCCAGCCCGAGATGATGATGCCGTTGACCCCGGCGGCCAGCGAGCACAGCACATAGACCTGGATCTTGACCCGATCGACATTCACCCCGGTAAGGCGACCCGCATTCTCATTGCTGCCGATGGCGAAGACATGCTTGCCCCAAGCAGTGTGGTTGAGCGCCACCCACATTACGGCTGCACACACGATGAGGTAGATGAACGACACCGGCACGACATCGAACAGCTTGCCCGCCGTAATGGCCAGAAACAGTTCCTTGTCGGGCCCAGCCGGGAAGGTTCCACGCCCCTGGGTGGCGACATAGACCAGCCCGCGCACCATGGACAGGGTGCCCAAAGTGGTCACGAATGGACTGAGCTTGAGCTTGGCGATGGCCACGCCGTTGAACAGCCCCACAGCCCCAGCGGCCAGCAGGCCAGCGACGAGCGAAATGAGCAGGGCGCTGCCCGCGAAGGGATAGAATTCGGCGCTGTTCAAGCCATTCATCGTCAGCGAGGTGATGGTGGCGGCCAGCGCAATGGTGGAGCCGACCGAAAGGTCAATGCCGCCGGTGATGATCACCAGGGTCATCCCCAGCGTGGCGATGGCGATGAACGAGAAGTTCCTCGTGATGTTGGAAACATTGCCGCCGGTCATGAAATTGGGCGACAGGAAACTCATCACCACGATCAGCAGGACCAGTGCCGCCAGCACATAGGCCGACTGGCTGGCGAGAAAACCGCGCTGCCAGAAGCGGGTGCGTCCCACATTGGAGAACGTCGAAGCATGGGCGTCTGACATCACGCGACCTCCTTGGCGCCGGTGATTAGCGCTGTCACTTCTTCAGGCGATGAGTCACCGATCGGTTTGTCCGCCACCTTGGTGCCGCGACGCATGACGATGACCCGTTCGCAGACCGCAAAGACGTCGGGCATGCGATGGGAGATCAGGATAACGGCGATGCCAGTGTCCTTGAGACGTTTTATGAGGTTGAGCACTTCGGCCACCTGCCGCACGGAAATGGCCGCTGTCGGCTCGTCCATCAGGATGACCTTGGCGTCGGCAAGGCGGGTGCGCGCAATGGCGACGGCCTGACGCTGCCCACCCGACATCTGCCGGACATAGTCGCCGGCGCGGGTCTCGGATTTGAGCTCCGCAAACAGTTCGCCGGCGCGCTCATTCATCGCCGCGTGACGCAGGAACCGGAATGGCCCCACCTGACGCTTCAGCTCCCGGCCAAGGAAGATGTTCTCCGCCGCGGTGAGATTGTCGGCCAGCGCCAGGTCCTGATAGACGGTCTCGATGCCGAGGCGCCGCGCTTCTCCGGGGCTGTGAATATGGGCCCGATCACCCGAGAAATGCAGGCTCCCCGCGCTGGGCTGGTAGATGCCAGACATGATCTTGACCAGGGTGGACTTGCCCGCCCCGTTATCCCCCATCAGCCCGACTACCTCGCCGGGCCGGATAGCAAAGCTGACGTCGGACAGGGCTCTGATGGCCCCGAAATCCTTGGTCACGCCCTTCAATTCCAAAAGTGCCAACACGTCCTCCCTTGTTGGCGATGGTCGTCATGGCAAGCAGAACCCCCACCTGACGGTGGAAGGCGATAAACACGCACTTCTGATTACTGCTGCACCACGCCGGTCCTCCCCCGACGTGGCCATGACCGTATCACGGCACAAATTATACTACAATATGATTTAATGCAGCAGGGTGCGGTGAGGTACGCTCGTCACTCAGCTAACGAAGTTTCCAAAAACCTGTCAAGTGGTCAGACCAGTGGACAGGCTGTCAGGGCAAAGCTATGAGAAAGGCAAGAGGGCCCAAATGAAGCTGCAAGCCGTATCCAAGCGCAAACTCTACATCCAGATCGCCGACCAGATCCGCGACCAGATTCTCAATGGCGCGGTGGAAGCGGGCCGGCAATTGCCCTCGGAACGCGACCTGGCCACGAGCCTGGGTGTATCACGCCCCACGGTGCGCGAGGCGCTGATTGCGCTCGAAGTGGCGGGCCTTGTCGAGGTGCGGGTCGGCGCCGGCGCCTTTGTGCGTCAGCGCGACGTTTCCGGCGTGAGCCTGCCTGAACTGAGCGCGTCGCCGCTCGAGGTGATGGCTGTTCGCCGCCTGCTCGAGCCCGAGGCGGCCGCGCTAGCCAGCCAGAACATTTCGCCCCAGGGCACCACGCGGCTGCGAGAAGCGCTCAAGACCATGCGCGCAGAAACCGTGCTCGACCAGTGGAGCTCGGAGAGCGACCAGGTGCTGCATATGACGCTGGCCGATGCGTGCAACAATTCGGTGCTGCGCGAAACCATCGAGGCACTTTGGAACGCCCGCCATGGCGAGGTCGACAAGCGATTCCACCAGCATCTGGCCGATATCAGGGCCATCCGCGACCATATCCTGGCCGATCACGAGGCAATTGTGGCCGGCGTGGTCAGCGGCAATGCCGAGGGCGCCCGCAAGGCCATGGCGCAGCATCTCGAATTTGTCGCCACCGCCATGCTCGAGACCTGGGAGTAAAGGCTTGCCTGGAGGGCCCTGCCTCAAGCGAAATATTCCGCCTTTGGAACGGAATTTGGTTCTCCAGACTTCGATTTGCCGGTGGCTCTTCTATA
This sequence comes from Devosia sp., assembly GCA_040218355.1. GTDB lineage: Bacteria > Pseudomonadota > Alphaproteobacteria > Rhizobiales > Devosiaceae > Devosia. Next base: position 60,626 of record JAVJRP010000006.1, read on the forward strand.
GGTTTGTGACAAACAGACTTTGGAGTTCCCCCATGCGCCTTTCCACCTTTGCCACCGCCGCCGTGCTGGCCGTGACCCCGATTGCCGTACAGGCGCAGGATGTCACCCCGCTGGTGAGCGCGGAATGGCTGAAAGCCCATGCCGGTGACGAAAACCTCGTCATTCTCGACATTCGCGCCGACATCGAAAACACGGATCTGGGCGAATTGCCCTATATCGCCAATGCCGTTGTTGCCCCTTACAACACCGCCGGCTGGCGCACCGAGATCGAGGGCGTGCCGGGCCAAATTCCGGCGCCCGAGCAGGTCGCCGAACTGATCGGCAGCCTGGGCATCGATGGCGACGAGCATGTGGTGATCGTGCCTTGGGGCACGGACAGTTCCGAGTTCGGTGGCGCCACCCGCGTCTACTGGACCTTCAAATATCTCGGCCATGACGAAGTCTCGATCCTCGATGGCGGCTGGCGCCAGTATGACGCCCAGGGCGGCGAGCGCGTGGCCGAGGCCGCCGTGCCCGAAGCAACCACCTTCCCATTTGAAGTGCGCGACGAATTGCGCGCCACCACAGCCGATGTCGAAGCGGCCCTTGCTGCCGGTACCAAGCTGATCGACGGGCGGCCGCATGCCCAGTTCGTGGGTGAAGCCAAGAGCCCGGTGGTGCGCATCGAAGGCACCATTCCCGGTTCGCTGAACCTGGAAAACTCCAAGCTCTACAGCTCGGAATATGCCAGCTTTGCGCAGCCTGAGACCATTGCCGCGCTGGCCGAGGGCCTTGGGCTGGCGGCCGACGAAGAAAACATCGTGTTCTGCAATACCGGGCACTGGGCTTCGGTGGTGTGGTTTGCGCTGCACGAAGTGGGTGGCAACACCAATACGGCCATGTATGACGGCTCGATGGCCGAATGGGCCGCCGATCCGGCCCGTCCGATCCAGTAAGCCAGGCAGGCCCGACGGACCGGCGAATTATTGGATGTTGCGCCCAGCCGGCGCAGCATCCAAAACGTCTTGAGCGCACGAGTTTTTGCAAAGCACCATGAGCGACATTTCCGCATCCACCCCCAAATTTCTGCCCCCGGTCACGTCTGACCGTTGGCCCCTTATTGTCGCCGCGACAGTGCTGGTCCTGGGCTTTTTGCTCATCACCGGCCTCGTTGATCTGCGCCAGGGCGCCTTGTTCCTGATCGGCGGCGCACTGGGCGCTGCCCTGTTTCACGGCAGCTTCGGCTTTACCGGCGGCTGGCGCCGCATGGTGGTGGAAAAGCGCGGCCGCTCAATGCGGGCGCAGATGCTGATGATCGGGGTCGCTGCCATCGCCATGATCCCGCTGGTTGCGGCCGGCTCGATTGGCGGACAGGCTATTGTCGGCGCTGCTGCCCCGGTGGGCGTCTCAGTGCTGCTGGGCGCGGCCATGTTCGGCCTGGGCATGCAATTGGGCGGCGGCTGCGGCTCGGGCACGCTGTTCACCGTCGGGGGCGGCTCGGCCCGCATGCTGGTGACGCTGGCGTTTTTCATCATCGGGGCGCTGATCGGCACCGCGCACCTGCCCTTCTGGCTGGAACAGCCCTCGCTGGGCACGTTCAGCCTGGGGGCGGAGATCGGCATTGCCGGCGCCCTGGCCGTGACCATTGCCGCCCTGGCGCTGGTGGCCCTTGTCACCGCGCTGATCGAACGCCGCGCGCATGGCAATCTCGAAGCCGAGCCGGTGCCGGCCCGTCCGGGCTGGAGCTGGCTGTGGCTTGGCCCCTGGCCGCTGGTTGGCGCGGGGCTCGCCCTGGCGCTGCTCAATATCGCCACCCTGCTGACCGCCGGACATCCCTGGTCGATCACCTATGGCTTTGGCCTGTGGGGCGCAAAAATCGCGCAAGGCGTGGGCATTGATGTGGCCAGTTGGGAATTCTGGACCTGGCCGGCGCAGGCTCAGGCGCTGCAATCCTCGGTACTGGCTGACACAGTGTCAGTGATGGATTTCGGCCTGGTGCTGGGCGCTGCGATTGCCGCCTCGATCGCCGGCAAATTCGCGCCCAAGGCCAAACTACCGCTCGGGTCACTATTGGCCGCCATTATCGGCGGCCTGTTGATGGGCTACGGCGCCCGCCTCTCCTTTGGCTGCAATATCGGCGCGCTGTTTTCGGGCATCGCCACGGGGAGCCTGCATGGCTGGCTGTGGTTCGCGGCGGCCTTTGCCGGCTCCTATGCCGGGGTCTGGGCGCGCCCGCTGTTTGGCCTTGATGGATTGAGCCGCAAATGAGTTCGCGCAACACACTTCTGTTCGGTGCCGCGCTGGCCGTGTCGACCGCGGCCATCGCCTATGACCATGTGAGCAATCCGGTGCCGCCGCGCCCGACGGCAGAAACCAGCGTCAGCGCAGGTGCGTCGCCCTGCTCTGCGGGCGCCGCCCCATGTGCAGCCGGCGCACCCTGCGCCGCTGGCGCGCCCACCAAGGCCGCACCACCGCCGCCCCCGGCCACACCGCCCGCCGAGTCTCAAAAGGCGCCTCCTCCTCCGCCACCGGCCACTCCGCCAGCCGAAGCTGCGCCGCAATTGGCGCCGCCGCCCCCGGCCCCGAAGCCGCTTCCGGACGGGGCAGGCGAGGCGCCGGATCTGGTGGTCTCTGGCTGATGAGCGCCGCCCAGGACCAGGCCCACGCGGAAATCGCCTTTTGCGAGGCTGTCCTCGCCAAGGGCGGTCTTACCGTGCTGAGCGAAACCTTTGCGGGCATCACCGACATTGCCGCCTGGGAGCATTACCCGCCGGGCGACGTGTTCGACCCCGCCAGCAATGCGCAATGGTTCTATCATTGCCATCCGGCCGAGGAGGGTGCGGCCGAGCATGGGCACTTCCATTGCTTCGTGCGCCCCGATGGACCGGAGGGCCCGATCCATCATTTGTGCGCGGTGGGCGTTGATGCCCATGGGCGGCTGTTGCGGCTGTTCACCGTCAATCAATGGGTGGTTGGCGATGACTGGGCGGATGCGGAGACGACCATTCCCCTGCTCGCCCGCTTCGACATGCAGATGCCGCGGCCATCCTACCTCGTCAATCGCTGGCTGACGGCGGTGCTGGTGGCCTATGAGGACGAGATTACCGCGTTGATCCGCCAGCGCGACACGGTGATTGCAGCGCATCAGCCGCCAGAGGGTATTGCGGCCCGCGATGACCGGGCGCTTGAGGTGACTTCCGAATTTCTAGTGGACCGCTAAGGCGGCCTTGAGGGCAGCAACCTTGTCGGGGCTGGTGGCGCGTCGCGTCGGGCTGACGAAGCCAAGTCGCTGCGCGACATCGCTATCGGGCGGCACCGACTCTGAGCAGGAGCCATGCACGGCCGCCAAAGGGACGCGGCCAAGAATATGCGGCGCAGTGGCTGCATTGACGCCTGCCCCGGCCATGATGGTGATGCGCCCGTCGGCGACACTATGGGCCAGCTCGAGATCGGCAATGCCCTCCAGCGCGCTGGATGCGCGGCCTGAGGTCAAAATGGTGTCGAAACCCAGGGCAATGGCCTGCTCGACCGCTTCGGCAAGGTCCGGCACCAGGTCAATGGCGCGATGCAGGGTCTTCTGCAGTTCGCCGGCTTCATCCACCAGGCGCTCCAGTTTCTCGATATCGAGCCGCCCATCGGGCAGGCTGGCGCCCAGCACCACGCCGGCCAACCCCGCCTGGCGGGCCGCCTCGATATCGCCCAACATGGCTTCGAGGTCGCCGGCGGTGAAAACGAAGTCGCCGGCGCGGGGGCGGATCATGGCGCGCACCGGCACCGGGGCCCTGCCCGCCAGCGCCATCAGGCCGGCATAGGGTGTCAGCCCCCCAAGTTCGAGCACCGAACACAGTTCCACCCGGTCGGCACCGCCGACAATGGCGGCGGCCAGGCCTTCGGCAGTGTCAACGCAGACTTCGAGCAGGGTCATGCCACTCCCTCCGAATATGCCAGGCTCGCCGCGCCGATCAATCCGGCATCGACGGTCAATTGCGCGGGAACGACCAGCGGACGATCGATTGTGCGCAGGATACGCCCGCGCACGGCTGCATCCAACCGGGCAACCAGGCCATGTGCATTGCCCAGCCCGCCGCCGACCGGGATGATGTCGGGCCCGACGATATTGACGGTCAGCGCCAGGGGAAGGGAGACCAGCGCGACATAGAGATCGAGCGTTTGGCCGGCCTGCGCATCACCACTTTCCCACTGCGTCACAATTTCCGTGCTCGGCAGGTCCGCGCCATGCAGATGCTTGTGCAATTTCTCGATGCCGCGGGCGCCACCGACCGTATCGACGCAGCCCTCAAGGCCGCAACCGCAGGGCAGATGCGGCATGTCGAAGGGCGCGACACTGACCCGAGTGGCCACGGCGGTGCCATGTCCCCATTCACCGGACAGGCCGCCGCCGCCCCGGAACAGCCGGCCATCGGCAACAATGCCGCCGCCCACCCCGGTGCCCAGAATGGCGCCGAAGACGACGCGGTGACCGCGCCCGGCGCCGGCAAAAGCCTCGGCCAAGGCAAAGCAATCGGCATCATTGGCGACCAGCACCTGGCAGCCCAGCCGCGCGCCCAGATCGCCGGCCAGATTGCGACCATCAATGCAGGGAATATTGGCCACAGTGGTCAAGCCGGATTCCGGATCGACAACGCCGGTGACGGAAATGGAGAGCGGGCTGCCGGTGGGGGCGCCGCCCTGTTCGATGAGGCCGGCAATCGCGGCGGCAAAGGCATCGAAGTCATCGCGCGGGGTCGGCACGCGACCCAGCGCCACAAGCGCGTCGGGGCCGGTTGCGGTGGCCGCCTTGATGGTGGTGCCGCCAATATCGAAACAGGTAATCATGTGCCCGGGGCCTTTTTGCCCGGCATTTAGTCCGGTTGCGCCCGCACGATCAAGCGCGGGCGCTCAAGAATAGCCGGGGCCCGCCCGGTGCGCACCTGCTAGGCCCGTTCGAGACCGATGGCGATGCCCTGGCCAACGCCGATGCACATGGTGGCCAGCGCCCGCCGCTTGCCGGAAAGGCTGAGTTCCAGCGCCGCCGTGCCGGTGATGCGGGCGCCGCTCATGCCAAGCGGATGGCCCAGCGCTATGGCGCCGCCATTGGGGTTCACGCGGACGTCGCCCTCGGCAATGCCGAGATCGCGCAAGACGGCGATGCCCTGGCTGGCAAAGGCCTCGTTGAGTTCGATGACATCGAAATCGGCCTGGGTGAGACCAAGGCGCGCGAACAATTTCTTGCTGGCGGGTGCCGGGCCCATGCCCATGATGCGCGGCGGCACGCCGGCGGTGGCGCCGCCCAGAATGCGCGCGATGGGGGTGAGGCCATGTTTTTTCATGGCAGCCTCGGAGGCGATGATCAGTGCCGCTGCCCCGTCATTGACGCCCGAAGCATTGCCCGCGGTGACCGTGCCATTGGGGAACAGCGCCTTGAGCTTGGCCAGTGTCTCGACTGTTGTGCCGCCGCGCGGATGCTCGTCGGTATCGACCACGACCGGGTCGCCCTTGCGCTGCGGGATGGTGACCGGGACGATCTCTTTTGCCAGGCGACCGTTCTTTTGAGCGGCGACGGCCTTGTCCTGGCTGCGCACGGCAAATTCATCCTGTGCCTCGCGGCTGACGCCAAATTCCTGCGCGACGTTTTCGCCGGTCTCGGGCATGGAATCGACGCCATATTGTGCCTTCATCAGCGGATTGACGAAGCGCCAGCCGATCGTCGTGTCGTAGATCTCGGCATTGCGCGAAAAGGCAGAGGTGGCCTTGGGCACGACGAAGGGGGCCCGGCTCATGCTTTCGGTGCCGCCGGCGATGATGAGGTCCGCTTCGCCCGATTTGATCGCCCGCGCCGCGGTGATCACCGCATCCATGCCCGAGCCGCAGAGGCGGTTCATGGTGGTGCCGGTGACGCTGACCGGCAGGCCCGCCAGCAGCGCACTCATGCGCGCGACATTGCGGTTTTCTTCGCCTGCACCATTGGCATTGCCGAAGATGACGTCGTCGACGGCTTCCCAGTCCACCGAAGCGTGTTCGGCCATCAGCGCCTTGAGGGGAATAGCGCCAAGATCATCAGGACGGACGGCGGAGAGTGAACCGCCAAAGCGGCCGATGGGGGTGCGCCTATAGGCGCAGATAAAGGCGTCGGTCATCTCACAGCTCCGGGGCGACGAGGTCGCCGATCTGGTCGGGCAGCACCAGTTCGGCGCCGGTCACGGCCTGCAATTCTGCAACGCTCATCGTGGGCAGCTTTTCGCGCAGCACAAAGCGTTCATCTTCGATGTCCAGGACCGCCAGGCTGGTATAGACGCGGGTGACGCAGCCGACACCGGTCAGCGGCAGGGCGCAGCGCTTGACCAGCTTGGGCCGCCCATCCTTGGTGACGTGATCTGTGATGACCGCGACGCGCTTGGCGCCATGCACCAGATCCATGGCGCCGCCCACCGCCGGCACGCCCTTGGGGCCGGTCGACCAATTGGCGAGGTCGCCATTTTCGGCCACTTCATAGGTGCCCAGGATCGCCACATCGAGATGCCCACCCCGCACCATGCCGAAGCTGTCGGCGTGATGGAAGAAGGCCGCACCGGGCCGAAGCGTGATGGCTTTCTTGCCGGCATTGATGAGGTCCCAGTCCTCCTCGCCTGCGGCAGGCGCCTCGCCGAAATTGAGCACGCCGTTTTCGGTGTGGAAGATGGCCTGCTTGCCCGGCGGCTGGAACTTGGCGACCATTTCGGGGAAACCGATGCCCAGGTTCACATAGGCGCCGTCCTCGATGTCCTGCGCGGCGCGCCAGGCGATCTGGGCGTTGGAAAGTTTCTGGCTCATGCGTAGGCCACTCCGTCGCGCATCAGAGCTTCTTCCTGTTTGGGGTCGGACACTTCAACGATGGCGTCGACGAAGATGCCGGGCGTGACGACATGCTCGGGATCGATCTCACCCGGCTGGACGATCTTGGTGGCCTGCACGACGGTTTTGGCAGCAGCGGCAGCCATCAGCGGCGAGAAATTGCGGGCCGCCTTGCGGTACGTCAAATTGCCCAGCGTATCGGCCAGTTCGGCCTTGAGAATGGCAACGTCGGCCTTGAGCCAGCGCTCCTGCACATAATGCTTGCCGTCGAACTCGGCCACCGGCTTGCCCTTGGCTACATCGGTCCCATAGCTGGCCGGCGTGTAAAAGGCCGGGATGCCGGCCCCGGCAGCGCGGATGCGCTCGGCCAAAGTGCCCTGCGGCACCAGTTCGAGTCCGATTTCACCGGCGAGATATTTCTCTGTGAACGCGCGCGGATCGGCGGAACGCGGGAAGGAGCAGATCATCTTGCTCACCATGCCCGCGTCGATCATTGCGGCAATACCAATGCGGCCATTGCCGGCATTGTTGTTGACGATCGTGAGGTTCTTGGGGCTGCCGGTGGCCTTGAAGCGGTCGATCAGCGCATGGATGAGCTCGATCGGCGCGCCGGAGCCGCCGAAGCCGCCCACCATAACCACCATGCCGTCCTCGATACCGGCAATCGCCGCTTCGAGGTCCGGGACTGTCTTGTCCATAGATCAACCATCCTTTCCGGTCTGGGGCGCAAGCCTGTTTTGACAGCATGGGCGTCACAACGGAAATGAAATGCGCGATACGATGTATATCCCAAGAGTTATCGTACGACGACAACTTGCCGCTGATCTGCCGAAAACACGCTATTTCGATAACCTGAACGATCAGGCGAGGCGCAATTGCTGCAGCAGATTCCCGGCCAGCCGAAGACTTGCGCCGGTATTGACCAGCATGGCTGGCAGGGTCAGCCATTCGAGCGTCCAGGCGGCACCGGAGCGTTCGTTTTCATGCAGTTGGGCCTGCGCCAGCGTGCCGGACAGACCGGCATTGACGCGCGCCAAAGCAACCAGCACCTCGGCATTGACCGGGTTGGACTTGTGCGCCATGGCCGAGGACCCCCCGCCACCCTCCAGCCGCACGGCCGCAATTTCGTTCTGCGCCAGCAGCGTCACATCGACACCCAGCTTGCCAAGGGCGCCAGTGATCTGTGTGAGCAGGCCACCCAAGGCGATGATCGGGTCGCGCGTTGCCTGCCAGGGTGTAGCAAGGCCCAGGTCGAGGCGTTGCGCCATTTTGGCGGCGATGGCATTGCCATGCTCGCCGAAACTGGCCCTGTCGCCCACCGGGCCGCCGAGCTGAATGACCAGCAGGCTCCGCCGCATGCTGGTGATGGCCTGCAATTGGCGCCTGAGCGGCTCGGACCAGCTGGCCAGCTTGGCGCCCCAGGTGGTGGGCAAGGCCACCTGCATGCGGGTATGGGCCATCAATTCGCGCTGCCCATGCTCTTTGGCCAGCGCATCGAGCTGGTCGAGCAATGCAGTCAAGCGCGCTTCATAGACGTCAAAGATGCGGGCCAGTTGCAGCATCAGGGCGGTGTCGGTGACGTCCTGGCTGGTGGCACCCTTGTGCAAGGCAGCCCGATGAGGCTCGGGCAATTGCGCTTTCAATTGCTTCACCAGAGCGGGAACGACAACGCCGTCCTGCGCCATTCCGGCTTCAAGACCGGGCCAATCCGGCTCGTACCCATCAATCGCCTGGCCAATTGCGGTCGCAGCCTCTTCGCCGATCCAGCCGGTCTCCGCACTCGCCTCGGCCAAAGCGCGCTCGAAGGCCAGCATGGCGTCGAGCTGGGCAGCGTCGGAGAGCAGGGCTTCGACTTCAGGGTCGCCGGTGAGAGCGGAAAGGAGGGTCATCGTATTTCCGTTGTTATGGAGCGCCAATACCCCTCACATATCGAAGAACACGGTTTCCCTGTCGCCCTGCAAGTGGATGTCGAGAGTGTAGGTGGAGCCGTCGCGTTTGGCGATCAGGGTTTCGCGCCGGCGCTTGTCCATGATCTTGTTGAGTACAAAATCGGTCGCATTGGCCTCGGCCTCGTCCTCGAAATAGAGCCGGGTCTGGAGACCGATATTGATGCCGCGGGCCACGATCCAGAGCGCGATATGGGGCGCCATCAGCTTGCCATCGGGACCAGGCACGCGGCCAGGCTTGATGGTTTGGAACGTGGCAGCACCCGCTTCACTCAGCGGCTGGCGGCCCCAGCCGGTAAAGGCCGGGACAGAATTGGAATTGGGGGCGGTGGGCCCAACGAAATTGCCGCTGGCATCGGCCTGCCATATCTCGACCACGCCATCGAAAAGCGGCACACCGACGCCATCGAATACGCGGACGGCCACATTGATGCGTTCGCCTTCGACATCGCCATTGATCATGGTCTTGCCGAGATCCTGGGGAATGACACCGGTGATGTCGCAGAAATTCGGCGTCATGCCGATATGGACATAGGGACCGGCGGTCTGGGACGGGGTTTCTTTCAGGATCGGGGTGGGGTGCAGCATGTCAGTTCCCCTCTCTCTTGTTTTCAAACATGGTCGAGCGGCGGCCGCGCAGCACGATGTCGAAGCGATAGCACAGGGCGTCCATGGGCGTGGTATTGAGGCGATCAAGCCGCGCGGTCAATTGATCAATCGCCGCCTTGTCATTGATGGTGGCGACGATCGGGCACTGCCAGATCATCGGGTCGCCCTCGAAATACATCTGGGTGATCAGGCGCTGTGCAAAGGCATGGCCGAAGACCGAGAAGTGGATGTGGGCAGGGCGCCAGTCATTGCCGGTATTGGGCCAGGGATAGGCACCGGGCTTGATGGTACGGAAGTGATAAAAGCCGTTCTCATCGGTGATCGAGCGGCCAAAGCCGCCGAAATTGGGGTCGAGCGCGGCAACATAGCCTTCCTTCTTGTGGCGGTAGCGGCCACCGGCATTGGCCTGCCAATATTCGACCAGCGTATTGGGCACGGGCCGCGCATTTTCATCGAGCACCTGGCCATAGACGATCATGCGCTGGCCGATGGCGTCGGTGCCGTCCTGGCTGAAATTGCGGATCAGGTCATTGTCGAGATCGCCGAGTTTTTCGTGACCGAAGGTCGGACCGGTCATTTCCGATTGGGTGGGACCAAGCGAGAGCAGGCTGTGCCTGGGGGCACGGAAGGTGGTCGACTTGTATCCCGGCGTATCGGCCTTGGGATGCCAATCGCGATCGCGCTGGTACAACTGGCCGTCGGCCCCGGGTAGAATGATGCCGCTCATTGGGCCGTCTCCTCACGTTTCGCCAGTTCGTGCTTTGCAATCTTGTAAGCACTATTGGCGGCCGGCACGCCCGCATATACGGCCACGTGCAACAGCAATTCCTTGATATCGTCCTCGGTGGCGCCGGTATTGACCGTGGCGCGCACATGCATGGCGAATTCTTCTTCATGGCCCAGCCCGGCCAGAAGAGCCAGGGTCACGATGGAACGCTCGCGCTTTGACAGGCCCGGCCGCGACCAGACCGAGCCCCAGGCCCCCTCGGTGATGAAGGTCTGGAAAGCGTCATCGAGTTCGGTGGTCTTCGCGGCGGCCTTGTCGACATGGCCGTCGCCCAGAACGGCGCGGCGGGTCGCCATGCCGCGATCGAACAATGACGTATCAGCCATGGTCGGCCTCCTTGATAAAGTCCTGGATCAGATCGGCCAGACGGGCCGGCTGTTCGATGGATGGAATATGGCCGACGCCGTCGAGCACTTCGAAACGCGAACCGGGTATGGCCGTGCAGTTGCGCACCAGTTCGACCGGGGCCGCCAGATCGGCATCTCCCGCCACGATCAGCGTTGGCGCCTCGATTTGCGCAATGTCCGCGCCCAGATCGGTGTCGCGCAGCGTGGCGCAGGTATTGGCGTAGCCAAGGGGATTGGTGCGCAGGAAGAGATTGCGCCAGCCGGCCAGCTCATCGCGTCGGTGCTGGCGAAAATCGGGGCTGAACCAACGCTCCATCACCGGATCGGCCATGGATTCGAGGCCCTTGGTGCGGGCGGTTTCGATGCGGGTCTCCCACATGGCCTGATCGCCCATGCGGGGGGCCGTGCAGCACAGGACGAGTGCCGCAACGCGGTGCGGCGCGCGCAGCGCCAGGCCCTGGGCAATGAGCCCGCCAATGGACACGCCGATCACCGTACCTTTATCGAGGCGCAGGTGGCCGAGCAGGCCTTCAAGATCGTCGAGATGATCGTCCAGGGCATAGTCACCGTCTGGCGCATCGCTCAGGCCATGGCCGCGCTTGTCGTAGGACAGACAACGATAGCAATCGGATAATGCGGCGATCACCGCATCCCAGATGCGCGCATCGGTGCCCAGTGAATTGACAAAGACCAGCGGCGGGGCACCCTCAGGTCCCGTCAGGCGGTAATGCAGCAAAGTGCCGCTGATACGGACAAATGGCATGGCTTCCTCTTGCCCCTGATTTAAGGGACAGCCTGCGCCAGTGTAAAATGATATGTCCGACCTATACGATAACTCAGGGATTATTGAATTTGCGCTGGTTGCGCAATTTTTGCTATCAAATTGGTATATGGCATAACCGGAAACGCAATGTCGCAGCGCATTATCGACCCTCGCATTCGCCTTCGGCATATCGCGTGCTTCCTTGAGGTGGCGCGGTTGCGCTCCATGGCCGGGGCGGCCGAGGCGCTCAATATCAGCCAGCCTGCCGCCACCAAGACGATTCAGGAGCTCGAAGCCCTGTTGGGCGGGCAATTGTTCGATCGCAGCCGGCGGCGACTATCCCTGACAGCCTTTGGCGAAGTGTTTTTCCGCTATGCCTCGACCAGCATCGCGGCCTTGCGCCAGGGGATCGATGCGGCGCGGGGGACGCATGACACCGCCATGGTGCGGGTGGGCGCCCTGCCCACAGTATCGGCGCGCATGCTGCCCGATGCCGTGCGCGCCTTTACCGAGGACAATGGCGGGGTGACCACGCGCATCATCACCGGGCCAAATGGCTATCTGCTCTCGCTATTGCGCACCGGCGATGTCGATCTGGTGATCGGCCGCATGGCCGAACCCAATGCAATGGTGGGCCTCAGCTTCGAGCATCTTTATTCCGAACGCGTGGTGCTGGCCGTGCGGCCCGGCCACCCTGTGCTGGACAAACCCGAGTTCAATCTCAGACTGATCGAGAATTACCAGACCCTGATGCCGACCCCGGACTCGGTGATCCGCCCGGTGGTGGAGCGCATCCTGCTGGCTCATGGGGTGACGCAATTGCGCGACGAGATCGAGACCGTGTCCAATGCCTTTGGCCGCTCTTATGTGCGCCAGACCGAGGCCATCTGGATCATTTCCGAGGGGGTTGTCGCCGACGATGTCGCCGAAGGCCGACTGGCGCTGCTGCCGGTGGATACCAGCGAAACGCTGGGGCCGGTGGGGTTCACCACCCGCACAGACACCCCGACCACATTGTCCACGACCAGCCTGATGCAGTCCGTGCGCGAGGTTGCGGAGCGCTTGCGGAAAGACGGGCACCAATAGGCTGCCTGCGCGCGCCTAACGCCGGCGCATCTGCTCGCGCAGGGCCGCTGGCGGCATGCCGAACATGCGAGTGATGAAACGGGAAAAATAGGCCGGATCGTCATAGCCCAGTTCGGCCCCGATCTGCTTGATAGTCAGGGTTGAAAACAGCAATTGCCGCCGCGCTTCGAGCGCGATGCGCTGTTCGATTACGTCGAGGGCGGAGCGGCCAAGCCGCTGCCGGCAGAGGCGATTGAGATGGGTGTGGCTGATGCCCACGGCGTCCGCATAATCGGCCACGCGGCGCGACCGGCGGTGTTGCTGCTCGACGAGATCGCGAAACCGCGCCACCAGATGTGCAGCCCGGCCATTGTCTTCAGACGGCGTGGCCGCAACATCGGCGCGGCGCAAGGCGACCAGCAGCAGCATCAGATGGGCGCGCATCGCCACGTCATGGCCGGCGCCGGGCCGGTCCGCCTCGGCGGTCAGGCGGCCCAGGGCCAGAGCAATGTCCTGGCAATTGCGATGGATCACCATGGCCTGCGGGCGCGGCAGGCCCAACCCGACAATGTCGCGCTCCATCAGCGTGACCACCATGCCACGCACATCGGCGCTGAAGGCATAGCCATGCACGGTTCCGGCCGTCACCACCGCAATGCTCTCGGGCAGCAACAGATGATCGTCGCCATCCAGCGTCATCTCGGCTCGCCCCGCCGTGAGATAAAGCACTTGGAAGAACTGGTCGTGCCGGTGTGGGGCGATGCGATAATCGTGAAGGCGGCTACGGGCCTGGATGGTTTCCCAGTGCAACCAGTCCTGGCGGGCCTCCCCCTCGGTTTCACCGTAAAGCGCATAGGTCGGGATCGAGTTCATGTTCAGATAGTGCAAGAGTTTGCGTACTCTGTCCATTCACGACGGCCCGCCGCTCGCGCATCATGGCGGCAAAAAGTGGAGGAGCGAATGCGCACTCAAGTCGCCATTATCGGCGCGGGCCCGGCCGGCCTCATGCTGGGCCGCCTGCTGGACCTTGCCGGCATCGACAATGTCATCATCGAGCGCAAGAGCGCCGACTATGTGCTCGGACGCATCCGCGCCGGCGTTCTGGAGCAGGGCTCGGTCGATCTGATGGAGCGGGCCCAGGTGGCCGAACGGCTCAAGGCGGAGGGCCTTATTCATCACGGCACCGACCTGTCGTTCGACGGCGACCGGCTGCGGATCGATTTCACGGGACTGGTCGGCAAGCATGTTACTGTCTATGGGCAGACCGAGGTCACCCGCGACCTGATGGAGGCCCGGCAGGGCAACACAATCTATGAGGCGGGCAATGTCGCGATCCATGATTTCGACGGCAACCCCGCTGTCAGCTGGGAGCAGGACGGGGTCACCCATCGGCTCGATTGCGACTATATTGCCGGATGCGACGGCTATCACGGCGTCAGCCGGGCCAGCGTGCCGCAAGAGGCACTGACCACCTTCGAGCGCACCTATCCCTTTGGCTGGCTGGGCATTCTGGTCGACAAGCCGCCTGTTGCGCATGAGCTGATCTATGCGCATCACGAACGCGGATTTGCGCTCTGCTCGCAGCGATCGAATGTCCGCAGTCGCTATTATGTGCAGGTGCCGACGGACGAAAAGGTCGAGAACTGGAGTGATGACCGGTTCTGGGACGAGTTGCGCCTTCGTCTCAATCCGGAAACAGCCGAGGCCCTGCAGACAGGGCCGTCAATCGAGAAATCCATCGCCCCGCTGCGGAGCTTCGTGGCCGAGCCACTGCGCTTCGGCAAACTGTTCCTGGCCGGAGACGCCGCCCATATCGTGCCGCCGACCGGGGCCAAGGGGCTCAATCTGGCAATGAGCGATGTGGCCATGCTGGCCGATGCGATGATCGAGCTTTATGCCGAGAAGTCTGCGGCAGGGATCGACAATTATTCGCAGCGGGCACTGGCGCGCATCTGGAAAGCGGAACGCTTCAGTTGGTGGATGACGAGCCTGTTGCACACTTTCCCCGAAACCGGCCGGTTCGGGCGCCGCATCCAGCGGGCCGAGTTCGACTATCTCAGCGGTTCGCATGCGGCCCAGCAGGTGCTGGCCGAGAACTATGTCGGATTGCCGGCCTAGCGGGCTCGTGCCGGTCTGCTGAGCGAGGCAAGTGGATAAAGAAATGGCCCGGTCGATTTCCCGACCGGGCCGTTTTTCTAGCCTGAACCGACCGATTACATCTCGGCGGCGACAGCGGCGCGGGCCGCATTGAGCAGAGCCTGGCCATCAATGCCCTGGCCGTCCATGTCGGCAAGCCAGCGATCGACAACCGGATCGGCCGCTTCGATCCAGCGGGCGGTTTCGGCTTCGTCGAGCTGCACGACATTATTGCCTGCATTGACGGCAATCGAGAGGCCCGTGGCGTCGCCATTGTCCATGACGCGGCCGAACATGCGGGAGGTCTCGAGGCCGGAATTGGCGTCGATCACCGCCTTCAGATCGTCGGGCAGATTGTTGTAGCTGTCCATGTTCATCACGAAGCCGAAGGTCTGGGTGTAGAGACCATACTGGCTGGTAAAGCCGGTGTGGTTCTGCACCAGTTCGGCGACGCGCAGCGACGGCGTCACTTCCCAGGGAATGGTGGTGGCGTCGATCACGCCCTTGGACAGGGCCTCGGTCACCTGCGGCACCGGCATGCCGATGGGCTCGGCGCCGAGTTCGGCCAGCATGTCGGAAATGATGCGCGAACCGCCACGCACCTTCATGCCATTGAGATCTTCCAGGCTCGTGACCGGCTCCTTGGAGTGGAACAGACCGGGGCCGTGGGTGTGCAGGGCGATAACGTGCACGCCGGCGAATTCGTCAGCCGAGTTTTCCTGCACATAGTTGTAGAAGGCAGCCGAGCCCACTTCACCATTGGGGATCATGAAAGGCAGCTCGAACACTTCCGATTTCGGGAAGCGGCCGGGCGTATAGCCGAGCACGGTCCAGATGATGTCGACAACGCCGTCCTTGGCCTGGTCGAACAGCTCCGGGGGAGCGCCACCGAGCTGCATGGCCGGGTAAAGCTCGAACTTGATGCGACCGTCCGATTCATCGGAAACCTTGGCGGCCCAGGGCTCGATGGCCTGAGCCGGAATGGTTGCCTGGGCAGGCAGCATCTGGTGAATGCGCAGGGTGACTTCCTGGGCAAAGGCGGTGGTGGACATGGCGAGCGCAGCCAGCGCCCCCATTACCAGGCTCTTGGTCTTCATTGGGTATCCCTCCCTCGTCATGGCCATGTTTGGCCGGTTCATTGCCCCGACCCGGCTCCAGCGGAACCAGGCCGAAACAGGTTCTTACCTAGTAGAGCATCCAGACCAGCCACAAAGTAATGGGCGGGAAAGCTACCAGGATTGCGGTGCGGACCATGTCGCTGGCCACAAAGGGCAACACGCCGCGATAGGTATCGGACAAGCGCGTTTCGGGCGCCATGGAATTGATGATGAACAGGTTCATCCCCACCGGCGGGGTAATCAAGCCGACTTCCACCACGATCAGCACAATGATGCCGAACCAGATGCCGAACTCATCGGGCGTCAGGCCGAAATCGAGCACGGACATCATCGGGAAGATGATCGGAACGGTCAGCAGGATCATGGAGAGCGAGTCCATGACGCACCCCATGACCAGGTAGAAAATCAGCACCAGGATCATCACGATCCAGGGGTTGAAGCCCTGTTCGCCAACCCAGGCCGCCAGGACCTGGGGCACCTGGGACAGCGCGAGGAAACTGTTGAGGGCCGCAGCGCCGAGCACGATCAGAAAGATCATGGCGGTGGCGCTGGCGGTCGCGAGGCACGCCTGCATGATTGTTTTGCGATCCAGGCTCCGGGCCGCCAGCGCAATCAGGAAAGTGCCGGCGGCGCCCACGGCGGCAGCCTCGGTCGGCGTGAAGACACCAGCATAGATGCCGCCGATCACAGCCACGAACACCACCAGCACCGGCCAGGTCTTGGCCAGTTCGCGGAACCGCTGGCCATAAGGCATGCGCTCGCGCACGCCGCCGGACCCGGGCACCACGCGGACATAGAGCATGATGACGATGATATAGCCGATCGCCGCCAGGATGCCTGGCACGAAGGCGCCCATGAACAGCTTAGCGATGTTCTGCTCGGTCAGGACTGCGAACAGCACCAGGATGATCGAGGGCGGGATGAGAATGCCCAACGTGCCGCCCGCAGCGACCGTGCCGGTCGAAAGCGCGCCCGAATAGCCGTATTTCTTGAGTTCGGGCAGGGCCACCTGGCCCATGGTAGCAGCCGTTGCCAGGGAGGAACCGCAAATGGCGCCAAAGCCGGCACTGGCGCCGATGGCCGCCATGGCCACGCCGCCCTTCTTGTGACCAAGCCAGGCCGCAGCCGCATTGAACAGGCCGGAAGACAGGCCACCCAGCGTGGCGAACTGCCCCATAAGCAGGAACAGCGGCACGACGGAGAGCGAATAGGAGGCGTAGGTGGAATAGGTCAGGTTTTTGAACTGGGCCGAAACCGGATTGAAGCTGCCGGTGATCAGCCAGCTGCCGAACACACCAACACCGAGCATGGCCAGGCCGATGGGCACGCGCAGAAAGATCAGGACAAGAACGAGAGGCAGACCGAGAAAGCCGAGCATCAAGGGGGTCATACTTCGGCTCCCGCCTGCTTGGGTTCGGCCTCACCCTTAAGGGCATAGCTGAGCGAGCGGCCCAGCACATAGACGGCCACCACCGCCATGACCACGGCGCCGACAAAGGCCAGCGCATAGGCCCAGCTCAGGGGGAAACGCAGCAGCAGCGTGGTCTCGCGATAGGCAAACTTGTCCATCATGCCATAATAGAGGCGCCAGGCGATGAACCAGGATGCGACCAGCATCATGGTGTCGGTGATCACCAGGATCCAGCTATTGACGCGCAGGCCGAAACTGTCGGTGACCAGCGCAACCAATGCGTGGCTGCGGGTGAGATGGGCCCAGGGCATGAAAGCAAAAATGGCAAAGCCCATGCCGATGGAAACCAGCTCATAATCGCCGGTAATAGGTTTGAGACCGATGAACAGCAGGGCGCGGCCGACAATGCTGACCACGATCATGCCGACCATGGCCAGCAAGACCAGACCACCGGCGATCGCCATCAACCTGGCCAAACCTACTATGAATCGTCCCAACAGGGACTCGTCTCTAAACACGCAGGTCTCCCCCTTGCATCATACCGGTTTTAGGGCTTCGAGCGCGGCCAAGTAAAATGACAAATGCCCGCCGTCTCATAACAACCAGATTATACATTTTTGCGATTATAGCGATTAAACACCGAAACAATCCGCTCAATCCATAACCGAATGGCATGAAACTGTCCGCCCGATCCGTTTCGCCGGGCGAAGTTTTCCCATGCAATCACGCCCTATCCTTGCATGTCTGCTTGCCTTCCTGTTCCGCCTCGCTAGGGTCGCATGATAATGCGCCCAAACAAGCCACTTCCACCTGTGCCCACCGAGGGCGACACCGCTTTGCGGACGGATGCGACAA
Source organism: Devosia sp. (assembly GCA_040218355.1). Taxonomy (GTDB): domain Bacteria; phylum Pseudomonadota; class Alphaproteobacteria; order Rhizobiales; family Devosiaceae; genus Devosia. The sequence goes on from JAVJRP010000006.1 coordinate 78,473, forward strand.
CCTCAATTGTCGGTTACCGGCTGCGCCGTGCCCAGATCAGTGTGTTCCAGAAATTTCTTGCCGTCTTCGACGAACTGAAATTGCGGCCAGCGGAATATTCGGTGCTGGTGCTGATCGACGACAATCCAGGCCGCAAGCAAACGGAAATCGCCGAGGTCCTGGGCATCAAGCGCGCCAATTTCGTTACGCTGGTGCATGGGCTCGAGGAGCGCGGGCTGGTGGAGCGCATTCCATCGCTGGAGGACAAGCGCGCCAATGCGCTGCATCTGACCACGGCGGGCAAGGCCTTCCTGATCCAGGCCCAGGCCCGGCATGCCCAACTCGAAGAGGAAACCGTGGCCCAGCTCGGCGGGCCGGCGGCACGGGCGCAATTGCTGGCGCTGCTGGATCGGCTGATCTGACACCTACCCGGCTCCCATTGCACACAAGGGCGCCCATCCCGCTCACCCAAAATTGGGTGGACGCTTTTCCAAAAACGCCTTCAGACCTTCCTCGGCATCCGGCCCGGTCTGGCTGAGGGCCGCTGTCAGGCTTTCGGCATATAGGCCCGCTTCGGGCGGCATCGAGCCGATCTGGGCGATGGCCTGGATGATGAAGCCATTGATGGTCGGGGAATTCCTGGCGATACGCCCGGCCAGTTCAGAGGCTTTTTCCAGCGCCTGTCCTTCGGGCACCAGATGATGAGCCAGGCCCAGCCGCTCGCCCTCGACACCGGAATAGGTGCGGCCGGTGAGCATCATTTCGGTCAGGCGATCGGGTCCGATCAGCCGGGAGATGCGCACCGAACCGCCACCGCCCACGAAGATGCCGCGCAGGCCTTCGGGCATCTGGAACCGCACGGTCTCCTCAGCCACACGCACATGGCAGGCGGCCGCAAACTCGAGACCGCCCCCCATGACAGCGCCGCTCATGGCCGCAACGACGGGCACCGGAGACTGGGCGATACGGGCCATGACGCGATGCCAGTTGCGCGAATGGGCCATGACATCGAGCGGCTGTCTGGCGACATGCTGGGAAAGATCGAGCCCGGACGAGAAATGTCCGCCGGTTCCGGAAATGACGATTGCCCGGGTCTGGGCAGGTACATTGGCAAAAAAGGCATCGAGCGCGGCGACGAGATCGTCGTTGAGCGCGTTGCGCTTTTCCGGCCGGTTGAGCATGAGATGGCTGATATTGCCCTGCTGCTCGAGGATCAGCACCTGGTCCTTGGTCATCGACATGTCCTTCACGGTACTCATTTGGTCTGGCCCAGCAGATTGCGCACCTCATCTGGCAGGGGCGCGGAACGGATGGCATCATGCTCGCCGCGCACGACCCAGACGCGCTTTTCATGGGCTTCGATGGCCAGTTCGCCATCCTTGAACAGGCTGTGTTTCACTCCGAAGCTGGAGCGGCCCAGATCGGTGATTTCGCTTTTGATTTCCACCACATCGCCAAAGCTGGACGGGCGAATGAAGCGCGCGCCGGTATCAACCATGGGGATGCCGGCAATGCCGAAATGATCGAGCCAGTTGCGCTTGTGCATGGCAAAGGCCGTCGAGAGCATGGCCGCGGTGGCATTGTCAAAAAAGCGGAAGTAATTGGGGTAATAGACAATGCCGGCCGGGTCGCAATCGCCGAACTGGATTTCAACCCTGGTGGTGTTGGAAAACATGGCGGCTCCTATTTGGCCTGCATGCGCAGGGCGCCGTCGAGCCGCACCACTTCGCCATTGAGGTAATCATTGCCCACCATGGCCATGACCAGATCGGCAAACTCGCTGGGCTTGCCCAGGCGCGGCGGATTGGGGATGGCGGTGGCCAGCCCGTCCTGCGTTTCTTGCGGCAGGCCTTCGAGAAGCGGCGTCAGGAACAGGCCCGGCGCGATGGCGAGGACGCGGATGCCGAAGCGGGCAAACTCGCGCGCCGCCGGCAGGGTGAGCGAGACAATGCCGCCCTTGGAGGCGGCATAGGCGGCCTGGCCGATCTGGCCCTCATAGGCGGCCACCGAGGCGGTGGAGATGACCACGCCGCGCTGACCATTTTCGTCCGGCTCGGCCAGCGACATGGCATGGGCGCAAAGCCGCATCATGTTGAAGCTGCCGACCAGATTGACATTGATGACGCGGGAAAAGGCGTCGAGCGGCATGGGCCCGTCGCGCCCGACAATGCGGGCTGCGGTGCCGATACCGGCGCAATTGACCAGAACAGAGGGCGTGCCAAGTGCGGTAATGGCGGCCGCCACAGCGGTCTCGGCGCTGGCGGCGTCCGATACGTCCACCGCAAAGAACTGTCCTCCCAGTTCGGCGGCGATGGCCTGACCCTTGTCCGCATCACGATCGAAAATGCCAACGGTGGCACCAGCCGCAGCCAGCGCACGCGCGGTGGCGGCACCGAGTCCCGATGCGCCGCCGGTGACGAAGGCTTTTCTGCCTGTAATATCCATTACGCGGCCTCCGGGTTCTCGATGAGGAGGGCAATGCCCTGCCCGCCGCCAATGCAGGCTGAGGCGATGCCATAGCGGGTACCCGAACGCCTGAGTTCATTAGCCAGGGTCAGGCCGAGGCGAATGCCGGTGACGCCGAGCGGATGGCCGATAGCAATGGCGCCGCCATTGACGTTAAGCTTGTCTTCGTCGAGCCCGAGTTCATCGACACAGGCTAGGATCTGGGCGCCAAAGGCCTCGTTGATTTCGATGCGATCAATCTGGTCGAGCCTCATGCCGGCCACTTCGAGAACGGCGCGAATGGCCGGGGCCGGACCGATGCCCATGATCTGGGGCGGCACGCCGACGGCAGCGCTGGCGAGAATGCGGGCCAGCGGCTTGTGGCCATTGGCCTTGGCATAGGCGCCCGAAGCGACCAACACGGCCCCTGCCCCATCTACAATGGCGGAGGAATTACCGCCGGTCTGCACGCCACCAAAGGCGGGGCGGAGCCTGGACAGCACCTCATAGGGCGAGGGGCGGATGTGGCTATCGGTATCGACGCTTTCGATCCCCCGCGGCAGCTTGATGCCACGCTTGTCGAGCGTTTCGATCTCGAAAGCCTCGCTCACCACCGGCACGATTTCCTCGGCGAGGACACCGCCGTCACGGGCGGCGATGGCGCGGTTGAAACTGCGCTCGGCAAAGCGGTCCACACGCTCGCGAGGGATGTTGTACTGCTTGGCGAGGTTCTCCGCCGTGTCGCCCATATTGACGCAACCGGCCGGGTCGTAGAGCGCTTCCCAGAGGAAGTCCTTGAACTCCACCTGTCCCATGGCAAAGCCATTGCGGTGGGTATAGGCGGCGATGGGGTTGCGGCTCATGGACTCGCAGCCCGCAGCCAGCGCCAGGTCAACGCGACCCAGAGAGACTGAGTCCGCGGCTTGGGCAATGACCTCGATGCCGGTGCCGCAGATGCGTTGCACGAGATGGGCCGGCGCATCGATGGGCGCGCCGGCATAGAGCCCGATATGGCGCGGTGTGACATAGGCATCGAAAGAGGCCTGGGCCATGGAGCCGGCAATGGTGTGGCCGATATCGGCGGGTTTCACGCCTGTCTTTTCAATGGCGGCGCGCGCCGCCTTGATGCCCAGATCAATCGGGGAAATCGCGCTGAGGGCGCCGCGATAATCGACAAAGGGGGTGCGGGCGCCACCGAGCAGGTAGGCGTCGTCGAAGGTGAGGCGAAGGCCTTTGCTCATATCTCAGGCGCCTTTCCGGGAAAGAACGAAGATGTCGGGGCCGGGTGTATCGGCATAAAGGCTCTCGACCAGCGCGGCACGATGGGTGCGCACGGCGCGCTGGTTGATCGAGCCCTTGTCGGTTACCTCGCCCTTGTCGATATCAGGGGCGTCGGCCATCAACAGGGCCCGCGCGACGAGGGTAGAACTGCCGGTGGACTTTTGCGCCAGGGCCGCAAGGCTCTCGGCAAATGTTTGTCGCACCGCAGGATGGGCGAGAATGGTCTGTGCATTGGTTTCGGCGGGCAGGCCTGCATGGCGGGCACAGGCGGCCAGATCGGGGAAGATCATGGCGCCGATGAAATTGCGGTCGAGCCCGGTGACCACCACATCGCGGATCAGCGGCGCGCAAGCGGCAATGACCGCACCGCGCACGGCGGCGAAATTGACCCAGGTGCCGGTTGAGAGCTTGAAATCCTCGGTGACACGGCCGTCGAACACAAAGCCCTTGGCGAGGTCTTCGGCATCGGCAAAGCGCACGGCGTCGCCGATCTTGTAGAAGCCCTCTTCGTCAAAGGCTTCCTGGGTCTTTTCGTCGTCCCGCCAATATCCGGGGGTCACATTGGGGCCCTTCAAACGCAGCTCGGTCTTGTCGCCATTGGGCACCAGCTTGATGGTCATGCCGGCGGCAGGCAGGCCAATATGGCCAGCCTCTTCCACGGCCCAGGTGGTGGTGAAGGCAAAGGGCGCCGTTTCGGTCGAGCCATAGCCGGTGATGATCAACACCCGCTCGCCGGTTTCAGCGCGGGCGGCGCGATCCAGCCCATCAAAGACATGCTGGCTGAGGCCGGCGCCGGCATATTGCAACAGCTTCAAGCGGGCAAAGAGATTGCGCCGCGCTTCGGGATGCTCGTCAAAAGCCGCGACCAGGAACTCATAGGCCTTGGGCACATTGGTGAAAAAGGTGGGTTGAACGGTCTTCAAATTTTCCAGCGTGCGGCCGAAGCGCGCCGGGGTGGGCTGGCCATCATCGATGTAGAAGGTGCCGCCATTATAGATGGCGATGCCGGTATTGTGGCTGCCGCCGGCGACGTGGTTCCAGGGCATCCAGTCAAGCAGCACCGGCGGCTCGTCCTGGACGAAAGCCAACGCCTGACGGATCATCTGCTGGTTGCAGGCCATCATGCGATTGGTGGTGATGACGCCCTTGGGCAGGCCGGTAGAGCCGGAGGTGAACAGCACCTTGGCAATGGTATCAGGCGTGATGGCGTCGTGCGCCTGTTGCACGGCCGGCGTGACGGGGGTTTGCAGCAGATCGTCAAAGACACTGACAGCGCGACCGGCAATGGGATTGGAGCGCACGATCAGCGGCAAATCGGCATCGAATACCGCGTCGATGGCGGGCGCGAATTTTGCGCCGTCGCTGGCATAGATCATGCCGGGGGTGAGGAGGCCAGTAATATGGCGCAGCTTGCCGAAATCGGTGGAGATCAGCGAATAGGCCGGGGAGATGGGCGCATAGGGAATGCCGACCCAGATGGCGGCCATGCCGAGCAGGAAGTGCTCAATTTCATTGCCCGAGAGGATCATCAATGGACGCTCGGGGGTGAGGCCTGCATCGAGCAGCGCCTGGGAGAGCGGTGGAATGCGCTCCAGCACATCCGCAAAGCTCAGCTTGTGCCAGCCCTCGCCGTCGCGGTCTGCAATCAGAATGGCGTCTGGCGTGCGGGCGCTCCAGTCTTCCAGCGCGTCCACGATGGCGCGCGGATAGGGGCCCAGCTCTTCGACCGAGCTGATAATGCTTGCGCCATCGGCGCGACGCTCTTCACGCGCTGCCATATTGCCGAGCCGCACGGGGCGGATCGGGGTTGTCCTAAGGTCCATGAGTATCCTCCTCACGGTTATTGTTATGTCGCATAACTATTGTTTGTGCAAGGGGGGCCATGCCCAGCTCACCCCACTGCCCGCCCATGCAACAGCAGAGCCGCTACCTCGGTGGCCTTGCGCAGGCGTTCCAGCCCTTGGTCAAGTTCAGCGCGATCGATACGGGAGGTCGGCCCGAACATGGAGAGGCCCGCAACCATCTTGCCGCCGCGGGTCAGGACCGGCACGGCCAGTGCCGTAATGCCGTCCTCGCGTTCACCCAGATTATAGGCGTAACCGCGCTGGCGCACGACATCGAGCTCGGCCTCAAGGTCCCGCCGGCGGGTGATGGTGTGATCTGTCAGGGCGTCAAGCCGGACCGTTTCGAGATAGCGGGCTCGCTCGCGTGGACCAAGATGGGCCAGCCAGAGCTTGCCATGGGCCGTGCAATAGGCCTCGAGCCGATCCCCGACACGGATATCGACCGACAGGGAGCGGGGCGGCGTGGCACGAGCGATGCACACGACCATGCCCGCCTGATAGATGGTCGCCATGCTCGCCTCGCGCATCTCTGCGGTAAAGGCATCGAGCGCGGGCTGCAGCAACTGGCCCAGCCGGTCTTCGTCATGGGCCCGGTCGCCCAGATCGACCAGTGCGTAGCCCAGCCGGTAGCTGCCCTTGGACATTTGCACCAGCGCCCCTTCTGCCTCCAGCGTCTTGAGGAAGCGATGGGCGGTGATGGCATTGATCTCCAGTTCTGCCGACACCTCGGCCACAGTGATGCGCGGCCGCCCCCGCCCCAGCAGGCGCAGAATGGCAAAGGCCCTGGCCACTGAATTATTGAGTTGCTGCGCCATGCCATCTCACTTCTCAAAAATAGATAACACCGGTCTGTCCTGAATCGCGCGACGGACTCTTGCACCCGATTGGTACAGGCCGAGCGGCCCGAGCCGGCAAGTGCTTTGGCCAGGAAATGCAGCACATCGCGGCCCAAACGGCACCCCGCTTGACAGGCGGCGCGGCACTTCGCACGCTTTTATCAAAAGAGCGGAAACTATAATAGTTAAATGAAACAAGAGACACCATACCTGACCGCCGGCGGCGCGCTGCTGGCGCGGCTCAAGACCATTGGCGTCGACTATATCTTCGCCAATTCGGGCACCGATTTTCCGCCCATCATAGAAGGGCTGGCCGAGGCTGCCGCCAAGAGCGTGCCGCTGCCGCAGGCTCTGGTCATGCCGCATGAGGGCGCCGCCATGGGCATGGCGCATGGCTACTACCTGGCGACCAGCAGATCGCAGGTGGTGATGGCGCACACCAATGTGGGGCTGGCCAATTGCGCCATCGGTGCCATCAACGCAGCCGTCGAGAATATCCCTGTGCTGCTGTTCTCGGGACGCACACCGACCACCGAGCAGGGCCGCTTCGGTGCGCGCACCGTGCCCATTGGCTGGGGCCAGGAAATGCGCGACCAGACCGCCTTGGTGCGTGAGGCCAGCAAGTGGGATTATGAGCTGCGCTTTCCCGAGCAGGTCGGGGAGCTGGCCGACCGCGCCTATGCCATTGCCAATTCGACGCCCAAGGGCCCGGTCTATGTGGCCCTGCCCCGCGAAGTGCTGTGTGAAGGCTATGCTGGTCCGGATGTGGCAAGGCCGCTCAGCATGCAACCGGCGAAAATCTCGGCCGATCGCGCCCTGATGCAGGACCTGGCGCAGCGCATTGCCGAGGCGAAACTTCCGGTGATCTTCGCCCAGCATGGCGCGGGCAATGCCGAGGCCTTTGCTGCGCTCTCGGCCCTGGTGAACCGCTGGGCGGTCCCGGTGTGCCAATATTGGGCCGTACAACTGGCGCTGCCGACCGACCATGACATGCATGCCGGTGGCGACCCTGCACCGCTTCTGGAGCAGGCCGATCTCGTCATTGTCCTCGACAGTCTCGCGCCCTGGTCGCAGCAGGCGCATGTGGTGCGGGACGATGCGACAGTGATCCATATCGGACCAGACCCGCTGAAAGCCCGGACGCCGATCCGCAATTTCCGCTCGAATATTTCCATTGCCAGCGAATTGCCCGATGCCATTCTGGCGCTGGTATCTGCACTGGACAGTCATGTGCCGGGCCAAGCCGTGGAGGCGCGGCGTGGCGAGACCGTGGCGCGCAATGCGACGACCCGACAGACGGCATTGACCAAGGCCGAAGCCGGTCGCGACGGCATCATGAGTGCCGACTATGTCGCCAAGACCGTGTCTGAGGCGATTGCCGGTCGCAATGCGATCCTGCTTTCCGAACGCGGCTGCCCGATGGGTGCGATGACCCTTTCCCACCACCAGGCCTGGTATCAGGAGCCGCATGCGGGTGGGCTTGGCTGGTCCTTTCCGGCAGCGCTGGGCATGCAACTGGCCGACCGGGAACGCCTCGTCGTCGCGACGATGGGCGACGGGTCCTACATGTTCGCCAATCCGGTGGCCTGCCACCAGATCGCCGAAGCGCTGGAGCTGCCGCTGCTGGTGATCGTCATGAACAACAATGAGTGGGCCGCGGTGCGCCATTCGGTCACCGACATCTATCCCGATGGCTATGCATCCAAGGCCAACCAGATGCCGTTGACGGCGCTCAATCCCAGCCCCGATTTCGTGCAGGTCGCCAAAGCCAGCCGCGCCTTTGCGGCCAAGGTCAACAACGCAACCGAACTCGACGAGGCGCTACAACAGGCGCTCGCCCACATCGCCGACAAGCGCGGTCTCGCGCTGCTCGACGTCACCATGCGCAACTGAAGCGCAGCAAAGAAGAGGAGGCCCCCAATGCCCGAGAAAGCCAGCAGTGAATTCTGGAAGGATCTGAAACCCATCACCAAGGTATTCCAGCCCGATGCGCTGCCCGAGGTGTACCTGGCCAACGCACCCACCGAAGACGAGCGCTATTACGTGCCCTTTACCGAGACCGTCTCGTCGCGACCCTTGTGGATTTCACCCACACAGAACAAGTGGTGCGACATCCTGATGGCCAAGAAGGCCGGGCTGGTAAACCGGCACTATCACCCCCATGAGGTGTTTGCGCTGACCCTTTCGGGCAAGTGGGGGTATCTGGAACATGACTGGACCGCCACCAAAGGCGATTTCGTTTATGAAACCCCCGGCGAGGGTCATACGCTGGTCGCCTATGAGCACGAAGAGCCGATGCGTGTGTTCTTCACCGTTACCGGCCCCCTGATCTGGCTGGACGAGGATGGTGAGCCGAACGGGTTCTTCGATGTCCACAACTATATCGCCATGTGCCGGGAGCACTACGAGAAGGTCGGTATTGGCGCAGACTATGTGAATTCACTGTTCCGGTAGGGTGGCCCCTTCCTACCCTCCCCCTTGAGGGGAGGGTAGTGGAGCTTGGGCGCCTTGCGCCTTAGCGAAACTCGGGAGGGGGTGCTGCGTGCTGAGCGAGCCCCTTCTCTATCAGATCGGATAGTGGATGGGGCCGTCCTGCACGGTGATCCAGCGCAGTTCGGTGAATTCGGCAATGCCCCAATTGCCGCCGAAGCGGCCATAGCCGGAGGCCTTGACGCCGCCAAAGGGCATTTGCGCCTCGTCGTGCACGGTCGGACCGTTGACGTGGCAGATGCCGCTTTCGATGCGGCGGGCCACGGCCATGGCGCGGTTGACGTCCTTGCCGAAGACGGCGGAGGAGAGACCATATTCGGTGTCATTGGCCACCCGCACGGCCTCGTCGATGGAGCTGACCCGCACCACGGTCACCACCGGCCCAAAGGATTCCTCGGCATAGATGCGCATGGAGGGCGTGACCTTATCGAGCAGGGTCGCATCGATCAACGTGCCCTCGATCCTGCCACCGGCAGCCAGCACGGCGCCCTTGGCGGTCGCGTCCTTGACCAGTTGTTCGAGCCGCGTTGCGGCCGTGGCATCGACAACCGAACCGAGCGGGGTCTGGCCCGTAGTCGGGTCGCCGGCGACCAGGGTCCTGGCCTTTTCCGCGAGCTTTTCGACAAAGGCGTCGGCCACTCTATCCATGACCACAATGCGCTCGGTCGACATGCAGATCTGGCCCTGGTTCATATAGGCACCGAAAGCCGCCGCGGCGACGGCCTCATCAAGGTCCGCATCATCGAGCACGACGAAAGGCGCCTTGCCGCCCAGTTCGAGCAGAGCAGGCTTCAAATACCGCCCAGCCTTTTCGCCAATGATGCGGCCCACACGCGTTGAGCCGGTGAAATTGACACGGCGGATTGCCGGATGCGCGATCAGCGTTTCGACTATCTCGCTGGCATCCTGGGGCGCATTGGATACTGCGTTCAGGGCGCCCTTGGGGAGCCCCGCCTCAAGCAGGCTTTCCACGATCAACCGATGGGTGCGCGGGCACAGCTCGGATGTCTTCATCACCACCGTATTGCCACAGGCCAGCGGCGTTGCCAGCGAGCGGACGCCCAGAATGACCGGTGCATTCCATGGCGCCATGGCCAGCACCACGCCGGCAGGCTGGCGCACCGCCATGGCGGTCGAGCCGGGCCGGTTGGAGGGCACGATCTCGCCCTTGATCTGGGTCACCAGGCTCGCGGCCTCGCGCAGCATGTCGGCGGCCAGCATGACATTGAACATGGCCCAGCCGGCGGTGGCGCCGATTTCAGCGCCCATGGCCTCAACAAAGAGCGGGCCTTTTTCCTCGAGGATATCGGCGGCCTTGAGCAGGATCTTGCGGCGCTCTTTGGGGACGCTGCGCGACCACTCGGGAAAGGCCGCAGCGGCGGCATCGGCAGCGCGTTGCGCGTCATCCACGCTTGCCGCGGCAGCGCGGGTCGCCACCGCGCCGGTGATCGGGTTCTTGCGCTCGAAAACGCGGCCTCCCGAGGCCTGTTGATCTTCATTGCCAATGAGCAAGCCCAGCTGGTCCATTGCCCTTCTCCTTCTGTAATCGTGTCAGGCGGCCGTGCCGCCCAGGAATGCCTGTTGCACTGCCGGATCGGTCTTGAGCGCCTCGGCAGAATTTTCACCAACGATGCGGCCAGCCTCCATGAGGTAGCCACGATCGGAAACCGAAAGAGAGATCGACACATTCTGTTCGACCAGAAGCAGGCCGACACCAGTGTCTTTGACCCGCCTTAATGCCCCGAACAGTTCGGCAACGACGATGGGCGCGAGGCCCAAGCTCGGCTCGTCGAGCATGAGAAAGCGCGGATTGCTCATCAGCGCGCGGCCAATGGCCACCATCTGCTGCTCGCCGCCCGACATGGTGCGCACCAGCTGTTTCTTGCGTTCGGCGAGACGCGGAAACAGATCGTAGATCAGGCCATTGCGATCCGCCTCGCTGGCTCGGGCGCGTTTGGGATTGGCGCCAAGGGCCAGGTTTTCCTCGACGCTCAAATCGCCGAACACACCTCGCCCTTCGGGCACCAGGGCAATTCCGGCCTCGGGGATGAGGTGGGGCCTGGTGCCCAGAATAGATTGGCCGTCGAGCATGACGTCGGAGCCGGCCTCCGCTTTTGCCAAGCCCGCGATGGCCTTGAGCAGCGAGGACTTACCGGCGCCATTGGCACCCAGAATGACCACGGTTTCACCTTCCGCGATGCGGATCGAGACATCATTGAGCGCCAGGTGACGGCCATAGCGCAGCGACAAATTGCGGGTCTCAAGCATGGCCGTCTCCGAGGTAGGCCGAGATGACGGCCGGATCCGCCAGCACATCGGCGGTCGGGCCATCGGCGATTTTGCTGCCCACATTCATCACCACGGCGCGGCTGCACAGCGCGCGCACCGCCTCCATGATGTGTTCGACTAGCAGCACGGTCATACCGCGCTGGCCAAGCGAAGTGATAAGATCAATGCCAGTGCGCAATTCGGTCGGGTTGAGGCCGGAGAGCCATTCATCGAGCAGCAGCAGCCGCGGCTCGGCGGCCAGCGCACGCGCCAGTTCCATGCGCTTCTGATCAATATAGGTCAGGTCATTGGCGTGTTCGTCGCCACGTCCCGCAAGGCCCACTTCGGCCAGCAATTGCTCGGCGCGGTCCCGCGCAGCATGGCCCCAGAGGTGGTTGGGACGGAAGGCGAGAGCGGCGGTGACGTTTTCGGCCACGGTGAGGGAGGGCAGGATGCGCACGAGCTGGAAGGTGCGCGCCACGCCCTTATGGGCAATGCGACTGGGTGCCAGGCCGCCAATGTGTTCCCCAGCGAGGCTGATGCTCCCGGAGGTCGGAGCGAGGGCGCCCGAGATCATGTTGAGCACGGTGGTCTTGCCCGAGCCATTGGGGCCGAGCAGGGCAACAGTTTCCCCTTCGGCGACGGAAAAAGTCACCGCGTTGACGGCGGTCAGCCCGCCAAACTGCTTTTTGAGGTTCTGGATATCGACGAGCGTGGTCATCGGGCTGCCTCCCCCTTGCGCGTGCGCTTCAAGAGATCTTCCACCCCGGCGAGCACGCCGCGCGGCACCACGAAGACGATGGCAATGAACATCAGGCCCAGAATGATCGAGTAGTGGTTGGGGAAGTTGGCGCTGAGCCATTCGAACAGCAGGAACAGTGGGATTGCGCCCAGGGCAGGGCCCCAGAGCCGGTTGGCGCCGCCCAGGAGAGCCATGATGAGGGTGAGGAAGGAAATGGTCGGGTTAAAGACGATGGAGGGTTCGACATAGGTCCAGCGTGGCGCCTGGATGGCCCCGACCAGGGTGATGATGGTGGCACTGACCGCAAAGAGCGTCAGCTTGACCCCGGCAATATTGATGCCGGTATGGGCCGCCACGGTTTCATCGTCACCGATGACCTTGAGCGCCAGGCCCAGCCGGGAGCGCGAGATGAACCAACCGATGGCAATGGTGATGGCCGCCAGCCCGAGCAATTGCCAGTAGATCTGTTCGGGGCTGATGGGCAGGAAGATGTAGCGTCCCAACGTGCCGGTGACATTGACCTCATACCAGGTGACGAGCTGGCGGATCAGTTCGGCCAGGCCAAAGGTGAAGATGACGAAATAGACGCCGGCCAGGCGCAGGGTTGCAAGCCCGACCACCAGCGCCACGCAGAGGCCAATGCCGGCGGCAACCAGCAGCACCGCCCAATAGGGCAGCGCTTCGCTCAGTACCGCCACGATATAGGCACCGATGCCGAAAAAGGCGACCGTGGCGAGCGATACATAGCGGGTCGGGCCGGAAAACAGCGCCCAGGCACTGGCCAGAACCACATAACCGGTCATGCCCAGCAAAAGACCCACGCCGTAGGCGCCAAGCTGGGTCGGCAGGAAGGCCAGCGCGGCCAGGCCGAGGGCAACAAGAATGAAACCAAGAATGGTGCGGTTCATCGTCCGGCAACCTTTCCGAACAGGCCCGAGGGTTTCCACAAGAGAACCCCGAGGAAGAGGAGATAGGTAGCCGCCAGGGTGAGGCCTGGATCGACATAGGTGGCCACGATGGTCTCGACGATGCCAAGCAGGAGCCCGGCGACCAGCGCACCCATGAGATTGCCTAGCCCCCCCATGATGACGATCACCAGGGCCTTCATGGTAAAGACCACACCCATGGAGGCGTTGAAGGTCTGGTACATGGAGATCATCACCCCACCGGATGCGGCGAGCATGGTCCCGAGCGCAAAGGCGAAGCGTGCCGTGCGGTTGACGTCGATACCGACCAAGGGCGCTGCATCGGGATTGACGGCGATGGCGCGTATGGTGGTGCCCCAGCGGGTGCGGGTCAGCACATAGAACAACGTCGCGCCGATGATGACTGCCAGCGCAAAGGCCAGCAGGCGATTGGCGGCAATATTGGTGCCCAGCACATTGATGCCGGTGTTGAGGAAATTGTAGCTCGTATAGTTCGAGCCAAAGACCACCAGCATGACGCCTTGGATCACGAACAGCAGGCCGAAGGTGGCCAGGATGGAATCCACTTCCAGCGTGCCGCTCTTTTTCGAGCGCGCCACCAGTGGCTGCATCATCACGCCATAGATGAGGTAACCGAAGGCGAAGGCCAGGGGCAGCACGATGGCGAGGCCAAGGATCGGATTGATCCCGAGAGTGGAGAACAGCAGGAAGGCCGCAAAGGCGGCAAAGATCAGGATCTCGCCATAGGCAAGGTTCATGATGCGCGAGATTCCATATTGCAGCGTCAGCCCCATGGCGACCAGCGCATAGGTGCCGCCCAGCACCAGCCCGGTAATAAGTGTCGTGATCATCTAAATTTTCACCTGTCCCAGCGCGGAGCGCGAGGTAGGCAGCCGCACGCGACTATCGCACGGCTGCCGGAATTTGAGTGGTCCTACTGCGCCGGCCAGGGGGCCTTGGGCAGCCTGGGTGCAACCGCGCCTTCGCGATCCGACGGCGCGACGGCTACGAAATTGCCGTCCTGCCACTGGCCACCGAACCAGAGCGTGCGGAGCTGGTTGTCCTCAAGCTTGACCTCGCCCAGCACGGTTTCGAATGAGCCGGTGGAGAGTTCTTCGGACACCGCTTCGCGGTCGAGGCCGCGGCGCTTGATCGCCTCTTCAAGCATTTGCAGGCTGTTGTAGGTGATGACCGAACCCCACCAGTCCGGGGCCTGACCGATAAATTCGGTATGCCGGGCGCGGTATTCCATCACCGCTTCATTGGTGACGTCGATGCCGCCCAGGCTCATGATGCCCTCGATCTTGTCGCCATTATTGGCGGCATAGACCGGGAAGCCGACGCCCACGCCCATATAGAGCACTTTGGGATTGTAAGCGGCGACCTGCGCCTGCTGGGTCAGCGCGAAGGTATCGGGCGGATAGGAAAAGGCCACGAATGTGTCGGCGCCGGAAGCGGCGGCCTCGTTGAGCATCGGCGTGAAGTCGGTGGTACCCACCGGATAGGTCACGTCATAGACGAGATTGATGCCGGCATCGGCAAAGGACTGGCGCGCGGCGGTGATCAGATCGATGCCGAAGCCGTCGGCGACCGAGATGACCGCGACATCATTGTTGATGGTGCCAGCCTCATGCTGGTCGGTGAGGATGTCGGCCAGGGCCTCGGTGTAGTCGTGGCCGCCACCGAGCATCCAGAAGCTCTTGCTCCAGCGCGCCGCAAATTCGGGGGCCTTGTCCGTCACGGCCGACACGGCAAGCTGGGGATAGCCGAACCGGTCAAAGAGCGGCGCTGCGGCAAGATTGAAGCCGGTGCCCCAGGGCGGCAGGATGAAATCGACATTGTCCTGGGTCGCCAGACGCTCAATGGCGCGCACGACTTCTTCAGATGCCGAGCGGTCGTCATATTCGATCACTTCGATGGGCAAGCGGCTGCCATCGGGCATTTCGAGACCGCCGGCCTCGTTCACTTCATGCACCCAGAGCTGGTAATTGGGCAGCGTTGTGATACCGGCGCCGCCGGCATTGGCGCCGGTCTTGGAAATGGCATAACCGATCTTGACCGAAGTGCGATCACCGGTGTCCTGGGCGATGACGGCCATGGTGCCGACACCGGCGAGCAGGGTCGCGGCAAGACCGATGGCGCGCAGGGTCGTCCTGCGTGAAAACAGAGTCATGGGTTCCTCCTGTGGGCCCGTTTGCCGGGCCGGTCGAGCCGGGATGTTTTGTACTGTTCTCCGGCCACTGGACGAACGCTACACGGGAAGCCGCACCAACAAGAATAGACTTTTTTCGGAGAAACTTGTACTTTTACCGGGAAATCGAGGGGAAATGCACCAGATCGAAACACCGCTGAAGCTTCGTACCCCTGTCGACCTGGCCCGCGAACTGGGCGGTCAGGTGATCGAGACGACGCTGGATACGGCCAAGTGGACCTTGCCGGGCGGGCAGAATTGCGTGTTTGTCCTTTCGGCGGGCGCGGGCACCGTCGCAACCCAGGGCGAGACGGCGCCGCTGCAGGCTCCAAACCTCATCTGGATCCCGGCCAGTCAACGCGCCGAGTTGATGTTGCAGGCCGGAGCGCGCGGGGCCTGGCTGTCGATTTCCGACATTGCGCTGGGCCAGATTGCCCTGCCCGGCAATATTGCCGAGGACCTGCGACGCTTCGCGACCCGGCCGCAATTGGGCACTCGGATTGAGCGCGATGTAGCGGCACGGCTGGCGACCCTGTTCGCGCTGATGACAGAGGAATTGCGGTTCAACGCCTCGGGTTCGCAGGACATGGTGCGGCATCAATTGGCCATCGTGGCGATCCTGCTCTGGCGCACCTCGGATATGGCGCCATCAACAGCCCGGCCGGCGCCGCGCACGATTGTGAGCAATTTTCTCACCATGGTGGACCAGCAGATGCGCTCGCATTGGACAGTGGCCCATTATGCCCGCTATCTCGGGGTCAGCGTCGACCGCCTGACCAGCGCCGTGCAGCGGGCAACCGGACAGACGCCGCTGGCCCTGATCCATGCACGCCTGTTTGCCGAAGCGCGGCAGATGATCGAGAACTCCGGTCTGCAGATCGCGGAAATCTCCGCCCATCTCGGCTTTGACGACCCAGCCTATTTCTCACGCTTCTTCAAGCGGCTGGGTGACAAGTCACCACGCCAGTTCCGGCAGGAGGCGGCCATGGGCCAGGTGCGCGACGGCGGCACCTATGCCGCCTGGCCATAGCCTCGCCGCACCCGGCTATTGCTCGTGGAAGGCACGTGCCATGGAGTCGGTGACCGGCTTGATCAGATAGTCGAGGAAGGTCCGCTCGCGGGTGCGCACCAGCACTTCGGCCGGCATGCCCGGGGTGGGTGAAAAGCCGGGAATGCGTCCAATCTGGTCTGGCGAAATGGTTATGCGCGCCAGATAGACGTCGCGTTGCACACCCTGTGTCCCCTTGATCGTATCAGCGGAAATGTACTGCACTTCACCTTCCAGCACCGGCGTCGTGCGTTGATTGAGCGCTGTGAGTCGGATATTGGCCGCCTGCCCTTCCTTGACCTCGTCGATCTGCATGCGCGGGATCTGGACTTCGACAATCAGCGGGACGCCTGCGGGCAGGATCTCAAAGATCGGCAGGCCGCTTTCCACCACACCGCCCGTGGTGTGGTAGTACATGCGTACGATGGTGCCCGCGACGGGCGAAGAAATTGTGGTGCGGTTGAGGATGTTCTCGGCCTGAAGCGTCTGTTCGCGCAGTGCCTCGAGTTCGGCTTCCACAGTCTGCATCTCATCGAGTGCGGCCTGGCGGACTGCGTCGCGCGCCTGAATCATCTCACCGGTGTATTTCTCGATCTGGGTATAGGTCTCCTGCACCTCGGATTCGAGGCGGGAAATATCACCCTCGGCATCGAATACCGCCCGTTCGACAGAGCGCACTGAAGACTGCGCCACCACGCCCTTTTCGAACAGCTCAAGCATGGCCACATGGTCCTCGCGCAGCAGCGCGAGCTGACTTTGCATGGAAGATATCTGGGCTTGGCGGCCGCTGATGCGGAAGCGCAGAGCGGCCAGGTTCTGTTCGATCAGTTGCAGTTCGTTGTTCAGCTTTTCGCGCCCCGCCTTGAAATTGGTGCGCTGGCCTTCGACCACTGCGGCAATGTCGGGATTGCCCATATGGTCCTTCACCGAGTCGGGGGGCACGTATTCGTCCAGTTCCAGGGCCTCGGCATTGAGCCGGGCGCGAATGGCCTCAAGCCGGATGACGCGCAATTGCAATTGCTTTGTCGTGGCATTGGCGGAGGTTTCATCGAGCAGCAGCAGGCTCTGCCCGGCGATCACCTGCTCGCCTTCGCGCACCAGCAGATCCTTGATGATGCCGCCTTCGAAGTGTTGGACAATCTTGTTCTCGCCGGTCGCCACAAAGCTACCCTGAGCGATGACAGCGGCCGAGAGCGGCGCGGTCGCCGACCAGGTCCCGAAGCCGCCAAAGGCCAGCGCCACCAGCAGGGCACCGATCCAGACCGGCGTGCGGATCGAGCGCGGCACACCGCTATACCATTCCAGATTCTGTAGTTCACCAACGGCAGACATGATCTAGTTCTCCCCTGAGGGCTTGGTGGCGTTGATGGCCGTGGGATTGTTTCCCGACTTGCCGGTCAGGGCCGCCATGACCTCGGACCGCGTGCCGAACATGGAGACCGAGCCATTGTTGAGCACCAGGATCTTGTCCACCACATTGAGCAGCGCCGGCCGCTGGGTGATGGTCACGACGGTAATCTTCTGCTTGCGGGCATGTTCGAGCGCCTTGGCCAGCGCCGCTTCCCCCTGAGAGTCCAGGTTGGAATTCGGTTCGTCCAGCACCACCAGCTTGGGCTTGCCGAAAAAGGCACGGGCCAGCGCGACGCGCTGCTTCTGCCCACCCGACAATGGTGCACCATCACCGGCGACGAAAGTTTCGTAGCCTTGCGAGAGGCCCGCGATCAGCTCATGCACGTCGGCCAATACGGCGGCCTCGAAGATGTCCTTGTCGCTGACATCTTCGCGCATGCGGGCGATATTGGCCTTGATGGTACCGGGGAAGAGCTGCACGTCCTGCGGCAGATAGCCAATGCTTTCGCCGAACTGACGCTGATCCCAATTGCGCAAATCCATCAGATCGAGCCGCACCGAGCCGGAGGTGGGCAGGATCGAGCCGACCAGCATCTTGCCCAGGGTGGTCTTGCCGGCGCCCGAATTGCCGATCACGGCCAGCGACTCGCCGGGCTGCAAGGAGAAGGAAATGCCGTTGAGCAGCACTTTCTTGTTGGGCGGCGGCACAAAGAGCAGGCGCTCGACGTCGAGCCGCCCCTTGGGTTCGGGCAGCAGGAGGCGTTCGAAATTGAACGGGCTGGACTGGAGCAGCCCCTTGATGCGTCCGAAAGAGGCGCGGAACTGAGAAAAGCCGTTCCAGCCTTCAATCGTGCCTTCAATAGGTGTGAGGGCGCGAGCGGCGATAATCGAGCCGGCGATGACCATGCCGCCGGTTATTTCGCCCTGGATGGCCAGATAGGCGCCCCAGCCGAGCATGGCCACCTGGGTGAGCAGACGCACGCCCTTGGAAATGCTCGACATGATGATGTTGCGATCCTGGGCACGCACCTGGGCCTGCAACGACCCGGCCGTGTCCCGGCCCCAGATGCGCACGACCTCGGGGATCATGGCCAGGGCGTTGATGATCTGGGAATTGCGCGACATGGAATCGAGGTGCAGGGCCGCCCGGCTCAGCAGATTATTGGCATCGGTAAAGGGGCGTGCGGTCATGCGCTGGTTGAGCGTGGCGATGATCAGCAGGCAGATCGATGCCCCCACCACGATCAGGCCAAGCTGGGGATGGATCAGGAATACCGCCAGCACAAACAGCGGCGCCATGGGCGCATCGAGGAAGGACAGCAGGGTTCCTGAAACGATGAAGCTGCGCAATTGCTGCAGATCGCCCAGGACCTGATAGTCGCGCCCGTTGCTGTGCAATGAAGCGCGTGCCGCTGCACTGAGAATGGGCGAACCCAGTTGCACGGCAATCTCGACGGCGGTGCGCATGAGGATGAAGCGGCGGACCGCATCAAGAATGGCTTGCAGGACCACGGCACCGACCACGGCTGCGGTCAGCATGACCAGCGTGTCCATCGACCGGCTGGTCAGCACGCGGTCCGAGATCTGGAACAGGTAGATCGGGATCGCCAGCACCAGAATATTGATGAAGACCGTGAAGCCCATGACGATCGCCAGATTGGTCCGCACCGCCGCCATGCCATTGGCCAGGCTCTGGGTGAAGTTGGGCTGGGCGGCGCGTTTATGGAAGCCCGCGCCGCCGCCGCCCCTGCCCCCTCCATTGCCCGAGCCGTTCGAGCCCTTGCCGCCGCCATCGCCAGAGGAGGTCTTGCTGGTCGACTTGAGTGGCCCGCGGTCACCCTCCACGATGGGTGGAATGCGGGTTTTGGGCTTGTCCGGTTCCGGCGTTCGGAAGTCGCGTTGTGGCCATTCCGCACGGGCCTGGTCTGCCTGCGCGGGTTGGGGTTCATCCTTTTTTGGCGGCGGCGCGGTTTCGGGGGCGGGCGCGGCCTGGCGCGCCTCACGCGCGGGCTCTGGCTCTGCAGCCGTCTCGCGCGCCTGTGGGGTGGGTTCACTGGCCGGTTCCGCTTTTACCTCAGCTTGCGCAGGTGGTTGCGGAGCGGAATTTGCCGTGGGGTCCGATTTCGCTGCCGCCTGTGCCGATACTGGCGGCACATTGGCGTCCCCAGCCGGCGGCTTCGGGTTTTCAGTGGCCGCGGGCTGGGCCTCGTTCGGACGTGGACGCAGGACCGAGCGGGGTGGTGGGGGAGCGCCATTGAAGCCCTTGGCAGATGGCGATTCCACCGCGCGCTGCGCGGTATTGTCTTCACCGGTCTGGGACGGCGGTGCATAGCCGCGGGCCAATTCGTCGAGTTCGGCAGCCGCCAGATGGATGTCGTCCATGATTTGATCCATCCGATCGGACCGAACCTGGTTGGCGTGGCGCAGTTGACGGCCCAACGCCTGTTGGTCGGTGCGGCTCAGGTGCTCAAAAGTCATGTGCTCTATCCAGATACTGAATTACGCGAGGACGGATTGCATGAGGTCGACCGGGGCCGCGTCATGGGTCGTGTCGCCAAGGGCGCTGTAGTCGGGGTTGTCGGCGAGCGTTTCGGTGTGATCGAGAAAGGCAACGACCTCGCTCACCAGAGCATCGTCGTCATCGCCATCGCCCTGGGCCTCAAGAATATTGGCCTGGATCAGGATGGAGTCAGAGTAGTGGTCGCCGCCCACTTCGATGCTGTCACCGAAGGTGTCGTAGTCCTTGATGGCGGCCATATTGACCAGCGCATTGGAGCCGGTGTCGATGTTCCACTCGGTGGCGGGTTGCCCATCGAGGAAGGCCTTCTTCTGCAAGGCGACGAAATCGGAGTCCCCCAGAATATTGGTCTGCTCGATATAGCGCAGATCGTAGAGGCTACCCGAGATATAGAGCACGCGCGGAATAGCGATGCCCTCAAAATCCTCGGCAGAATAAAAGCTGTACGGCATGGATTTATTGCCACCGGCAAGGCCATCCATGGCGTCCTTATAGTGATCGGAGATACCGGACTTTACCTCAGTGGCCCCGACATTGTGGATCGAGGCCTGATTCCAGAGCAGGTTGTTGGAGGTGTTGAGGCTGCCCGAAGCGGAATAATCCCCATCATCGCCGGCACCGAGCATGGTGATGGTGTCATTGTCGTACAGGATATTGTTCTGCACGATGACGTTCGCATCAAACACATTGCCGCCGACCAGGATGAGGTCGAAGAGCGAGCCGATATTGGCGAAGTTCACGCTGTTCAGGCCGATATTCTCGCCACTGGTCACCATGACATCGCTGCCGGTTGCCGATAGCACACCAACATCCTCGTCGGACATGAAGGTGAGCTGCTTCATCCATTCAAGGAAGATCACATCGCCCGAGACGCAACTGACTTGCCAGTTCTGTGGCATGACCCCCGGATTGGCCTCGGCATTGTCGCCGGCAGCATCGAATGTTTCCTGCACGAAACTGGCGACATTGACCGCCTTGGTGCCGCCGCCTGCCTGCGCATCCAGGGGGAAGTCATCGTTAACATAATCGGTGTCACTAAAGGCGTTCGTCTGGATTATGGCATCGAGCTGGTGGAAGTTGCCGCCGACGACGAAATGGGTCCCGACAATGCCGCCATTGAGCACGGCGGCTTCATTGACCAGGAAATTGCCACCACTGTTGTAGGTGACGGAACCCTGGGTCACGTCATTCTCAATCTGCAGATGGGCCTCGTGCTCGCTCGTGACCTTTATAGTGTCGGGCGGGGTCGCGTCTTCTGGCTCTTCCTGCAGATGCGCTGGCAGCGTTTCGGTCAGCTCCGGCGCTTCGGTTTCGAGCTTGCCATTGACATAGGTCCCGGTCAGGGACTCGACCTGTTCGAACTGGGTGTCAGGGTTAGACTGATGGGCCTTGGCGGTCGCGTTCACCGCGTCCATGGCCAGAGGCACGTCATTGTAACTTGAAATACCAGGACCTGAACCGATGGGGCCGAGCACGGCATTGCTTGCTGCCTGCAGGCCGAACAAGCCGACGTCGGCGCCAGACTGAACAGTCAAAGGCTCGTCGAGCGTGCCCATGACGAAGACATCATCATCGGACAGGCTGATGGTTTGGGAGAACACCGCGATGACCGAGCCTGGCTCGGTGCCGATCAGCGGGATCACGATATCGCCCGGGCCCGTGGGCCATTGTGAGAGCGGCGAGTCCAGTTCGGACGCGGTGAAATCGGGGGTATTGGCAAGCCCGATATTGGTCGGGCCAAACATGACCTCGCCGCGGATCAGGAACTCGGGAGGGGCGTAGAACACGCCAGGGGCATAATTGCCCAGGGCATAGGTCTGCAGCACATCAACGGAAACCTGCTTCATTTCCGGAGCTTCGAGCCCGGCTTCGGCCTCATGCTCGCCCAGGGCCATTTCGAGCCTGACCTTCATGTCCTCCGCGGCAATCTGGAAGTAGCCGAGAAAGTGGGCAACAATTTCTGAAAGGGGATCGCTTGGAAAAAACACGGGACACCTCCTACTCGCCAATCCGATTCCCAGCGGACTGGCGGAAGTAAGATGATCTGCGCGGTGGGGGCGCTACCGCGCAGATCTTTGCAAGCGTTGGGGGCGCTCGCTTATGCGTCGTCGCTGCTGGCGTCGTTGTTCATGTGATTGTTGCCACCGACCACCGTCGCATCGACAGCGTTCTGCTGCAGGTTGGCACCGAGCACGACTTCCATGTTGAAGGCCGAACCGGAAACCGAAGCACTCGCATCGGCGATGTTGCTGGCGGTCGAGTTGTTGCCGGCATCACCGTTGAAGTCGTTGCCATTGGCGTCAGCATCGTCAGCATAGGCATAGGCATTATAGGTGCCGTTTGCGTTGTTCTGGACGTTGCTCAGCGTGTCGTTATCGACAATGTCTGCCACCTGGCTGATGGCAAAGCCGGTGTCGCCACCGCCGCCCGAGAAGGCGCCGTTGAAGACGTTCTCGAAGTTGACATCGTCACCCGGATCGAATTCCAGCGAACCGCTGTTGATGAACAGATTGTCCATCGTGGCGGTGCCGATATCGAGGTCGGCGAAGTCGTCATCGGAGTTGAACGAGTTCGTAGCATCGTCATCGGAGGTGTTGAACGAGTCTTCGATCTCAACATCCACTTCAACTTCTACGTCGACGTCAGTCGAAGCGTCATTGTTGGAGTTGTTGGTTGAGTTGTTCGAGTTGTCGTTGAACGAGTCTTCGAATTCGGTTTCGACTTCAGTCGAGTTGTCCGAATTGTCATTGAAGGAATCTTCAATTTCGGTTTCGACTTCAGTTTCCGAATTGTCGTTGAACGAGTCTTCGATCTCGAGCTCGGACGAGCTGTCATTGTTCGAGTTGTGATCCGAATTGTCGTTGAACGAGTCGTCCACTTCCTCGGCAATGCCATAGGTCTTGTAGGAGTCGTCGACGTCGGTGTTGCCCGAGTCTTCGATTTCCACTTCGGTCGAGCTGTCGTTGAAGGAGTCTTCAACTTCCAGTTCTACATCGACATCGGTCGATTCATCGTTGAACGAATCTTCGATTTCGACTTCCGAGTTGTCATTGTGGGAATCTTCCACTTCGACTTCGGACGAGCTGTCATTGAATGAATCTTCGACTTCCAGCTCTACATCGACGTCAGTCTCATTGGAGTTGTCGTTGAAGGAGTCTTCAACCTCGACTTCGGAGTTGTCGTTGTGAGAATCTTCAACTTCGATTTCCGAGTTGTCGTTGAAAGAATCTTCAACTTCAACCTCGGAGTTGTCGTTGCCGGAATCTTCAATTTCCAGCTCGATATCGTCGATATTGGTGGAGTTGTCGGTTTGTCCACCGCTGTTGCCATTAAAATCGTCAGCCATAGTCACTCTCCTCAATGAAAAAAATGGCTGAGCAACCAAGACCTCCTGTCATCTCAAATGGAGGCATATATGGCGGCTCATGACCTGCAAGGCATACGCGAGATACTCGGGCTACTGGTGCTGCACGCAAAAACTGATCAACACCGTCAAGTCCAGAACTCAATTACCAAGCACGACACGGCATCTGCTGCGTCGTGGTTCCAAGTATTGCTCGGTGAGTGATGAAGTATAGCGACCACTTCAGGCTAGGCTGAAGGGCCCAATAGTAATCTTATCGATTTAGAACATGTGTCCGGTGCGCAGAGGAGCTAGATCGTTTTCAATCCCCTGTACGGGGGAGAAAGCGCACCAGGAACTCCATCGAAGGGTTGATTTGTGCCGGTCCGAAGGGGTTAGAGATCAATCTTTTGCATTAATCTTGCCGGGGAATGAATCACGCCAGAGTCACGCCTCCGGTGTTAACGTTTTGTCAACCTTGGGAGCGATTGTGCCAGGCACAACTGGGGACATAAGTCCACAGTAATCGCAAGGTGAGGGAGTGGTAAAGTGCGTGAAAACCTCTATGACGGTCTACGCAGTCCGCGTCAGACCGAAGATCGGCCAATAAAGTCCGGCACACTTCGGCTCGTGTTTGTTGCCCCACAACAGGCCATATACCAATGCCTTAGCAGTGCATTACAGGATCATTTTCGCGATACGGATGTTTTTCTAGTCGACCGGATCGACGATACAAGTGAACCAGATCATAGCGTCGGGCTGGTGCTGCTCGGCGCCGGCGCCCGTTTGATCGGCGTGGATATCGTCGAGCAATGCCAGCGGCGCTTCCCCAATGCGGCCATTGCGGTCGCCATCGATAATGGCTTGCCGGTCGTGGACCCGCAATTGACGGAACGGCGGCTTATCCAGGGCATCCTGCCCACAACCCTGCCGCTTGATGTCTGGTTCGCCCTGATGCGGCTGGTCATGGCGGGTGGTGAATATCTGCCGCATGGCGAGGGCGCCTCATCGGGCCATTTCGAGCCTGTTCATCGGAGCTCGCCGGGCGCGCTGCCACTGGCTTCGGCCAATCCGGCACCGGTCAACCTGCAAAGACAGGCGGCTGAAATTCCGGTGCAGCAGAACGACCGGGTCAGCAGTGGCGTGGAAAATGGACTGGATACGTTGACGGCGCGGGAGCGGGAGATTCTCACCCTGGTGTCGGAGGGGTACCAGAACAAGCTGATTGCGGATCGGATGGCCTTGTCGGAGCATACGGTCAAAGCCCATGTGCACAATCTGATCGCCAAGCTTCGGGTGACCAACCGGACCCAGGCGGCCGCCTATCTGCACGAACACAGGCTCGACAAGCGTACCCTCAACACTGGACATGGTGACCACCGCCGGGCCACCGCCCTGGGGTGAATGATATGCCCAGCCTGGATAAGGTGCTGCAGCAGGTCGGTCAGCTGAACTATGTGTGGACCAATACGGAAAGCCTGTTCATCTATCTGATCGCTCATCTGGCCGGAACGTCCAAGGACGCTGCGGTCATCATATTCCTGACGCTGAACACCACCCGGGCGCGGCTGGACCTGCTCGACAGGCTGGCCAAGTTGCCGGCAACGCCGCCAGAGACGAGGGCGGCGGTGCTGGATCTGACTGAGCGCCTCAAGAAAGAGGCCAAGGTCAGGAACAAATATAATCATTGCATCTACTCATTCGACTCCAATGGCGAATTGAGCGGGACGCAATTGATGCGCATTGTGGAATTTGACGATGCGCTGAAATATGGAAAGTCCGAAGCGCTCGACGATACTGAGTTTGAAAGGGTTCAGGCCGCCATCCAGGCCATCACATCGGTCAACCGGGATTTGTGGGCGTTCTTCGCGGCCAGCGGCATCAAGCCCTGAATTCATCGATGACTTGCATGGATTGAACAAATAATCGTGAGCAGTGAACAGGCTTAGAGTAAGTTGTACAATGTACGGCCTTGTTAGGGTAAGATCAGCAGTTCGCGTACAGAACATTGCTGCGTAAGAGAGGGACGGAGGGCGCAGATGGGTACTCAAGCGCCGCACCACACGACAATAAGGCTGCTTGGTCCCTGTTGCCTGCTGGTGGGCAGCAATCTGGTCCAGGGTGTCCCTGCGAGTTTTTTCCGGATTGCCGCCTATCTGATCCTCTCCACCCCTGAACAGGTGCAAGCGCGCAGCAGGCTGGCCGCCCTGTTCTGGCCCAATGCGGATGATGGCAAGGCGGCCGCCAATCTGCGCCAGGCCGTGGCCCGGATAAGGCATGTTCAGGAAGAAAATGGATTCACCCTGATCGAGGCCAATGTCTCAACCCTGCATCTGGCGCCCAGCGCCGATGTCTATTGCGACCTGATCGAGATGTCCCGACATATCGAGGGTGAGGTCGTGCTCAACCCACTGGAACTTTCGCGCATTTATGGTGGCGAGTTGCTGGCCAACCAGGACTCAAGTGGGGAGGAGTTCGAAGACTGACTGTCCTCGCGGCGCAATGAATTGCTGCTTTACGCAGTCGACGGCCTTGCCGAGGGGATGCGCACCGGTACGCGATATACACAGGCCGAGCGCAGTATCTGCGCGCGGCGGCTGCTCGAACTGGATCCCTATCGGGAAGATGCGGTTTGCGTCTTGATGGAAGAGGCGGCCGAGCGCCGGCACTATGCCCGGGTGAACGAGCTCTACACCTCCATGCGCAGCGTGCTGTCCAACGAGTTGGGCGTTGAACCGAGCCCGGAGACGCGGGCCCTTTACACCAGTTTGATGGATACAGTGCGCTGAGCGCGCGCCTCTTGCCTTATGCAAAGGCCGTCAGGATGGCGCTATGCATGGGCTTTGCCTGCCATTCGCGATCATAGGGCAGGCCGCGATTGGCGGCACTGCGCTGGGTGCGCAGCCAGGAATGGCTGTCGCTCAATCCCCAGGTGCTGACACCCAGAACATTGTTGAACTGCAAGACGATATCGAGATAGCGGCGGGTTTCGTCGGCCACCAGCGCATCGCGCCGTTCGATGGAAAGGCCGGTATTGGCCTCAGCGACATCGAGCTCGGTGATCGCCACCTTGAGCCCCATGCCACGAATATCGCGCATCATGCCATAAATACCGTCGGCATAGACATTACCCTTGCGCAGATCCAGATGGGCCTGCAGACCGACCGTGTCGACCGGTGCGCCGCGTGAGCGCAGGCGCTCGAGCAGGCGGAGCAGCGAGAGGCGGCGCTGGCCTTCATAGCCGCTGTTATATTCGAGCCCGTATTCATTAATGACCATGCGCGCGCGCGGCGCGCGCGCCTTGGCCGATTCCAGGGCGCGCTCGATATAGGCTTCGCCAAAGGCCTTGTAGAACTGGTTCTGCCGCAGCCCGTTGCCACCGTGACTGGGTTCGATCGGCTCGTTGACCACATCCCATTCGCGCACCTGGTTGCCATAGCGGCCAATGACCTTGGAAAAGTGATCATCGATCAGCGCCCAGTCGCGATTGGCGGCCAGGGCCGAAGCGGCCCAGCGCGGCAGGCTCTTGTGCCAGAGCAAGGTGTGGCCGCGCATAGTCAGGCCATTGCGGGAGGCAAAGCTGGCAAGTTGGTCCATCTCGCCAAAATTGTAATTGCGGCTGGGCGCGATGGAGTCCCATTTCATGGCCCATTCCGGCGTGATGATGGAACAATCGCGCACCACGCTGGCACGGAACCGGCTGTCGCCCAGGGTCGCACTCTGAATGGCAGCGCCGAAATAAAGACCGCGCGAGGAAGCGGCTGAGCGCAGCGCGCGCACCGGCGGCGGTGTCGCAGGGCGAGGCTGGCGCGCCTGTGTCTGATCCGGGGTAGCGGTGACCGATCCGGTCTGCATCGTGTCGACACGGGCGCAGCCAATCAATTGCCCCACGGACAGCGCAGCGGCTGCACCTATAATCAGATCTCGACGCTTCACTACTGCCTCCCCGAATCGACCACCGACCAACCCTGCCAATAGAAAAATGAAGCAATGACCCCAGCGCGGCAATTAGACAGAACTATCTAGATCGTTGTATTAATAGCACCATTTGAAATCAAAAGTTAGACTATCCATTAACAGAGTCATTAGGTGCGGGAGAATTTCTGCATACAGCTTTGTGGTACAGCAACTTTGTTAGTGGTGAGTCAAGATGTGCAAGATATCACAAGTAAATGCGAAAGTTTTGGGCATCTCTACCGCCCTGACATTGATAGCGGCACTGCCCGCTATGGCCGATTCGCTGGTCATTATTTCCATCGCCGGAGAGGCCTATGATGGCCCGCCAAGCTTTGATCTTATGATCGATGACAAGGTGATCGGTAGCGGCACGCTGCGCATGGCGATCGAAACCGAAGCCGACGGGCGCTTGTTCACAAAACCGCGCCCCAGCTCGTTCCTGGAACAATTTTCCTTCACGGTCCCGGATGACCTGCTGACACCGGATGCTGAAATCAGCCTGGTGCTGACCAACGACAAGTTCACCCGCATGGATGGCGCCGGTGAGGACGGGGTGCTCGACCGCAACCTGTTTATCGACTTCGTCCGGGTCAATGATATCGAGGTAACCTCGGCCGACATGGTGCTGATCCATGATGGCGATGTCGTGGAGTATAACTATCAGGCCGGGCTGCTACCGATCTATGAGGCAGGATTTCGTGCGGTAGCGCGGCCGCCCCAAGGCGGCTGGCTGACCGGCGCCGTAGCCAAGGTCGGCATGCTCGATATCCCCATGCCCTTGCCGCGACCGAAGGATCTGACGCTCAGCGTCGGCCTGGTGCAGCAATGAGCCCGCAGCATAAAGCGATCAGGCTGGTGCGTCAGACCCGCACCGGCCGGGGGACAGCTACGCCCAAATCCATATGTGTGACAGGTGGCGCGGGGTTCCTTGGTTCGCATCTTTGTGCCCGCCTGATTGGCGAGGGACACCGGGTCACCTGCATCGACAATTTTCACACCGGGCGTCCGGCAAATGTGGCGCCCCTGGCCCGCAGCAACCGCTTCGAGCTGGTCGAACACGACGTGATGGATACCCTGCCCGAGCAATTGCCGGCCTTTGATGAAATCTACAACCTCGCCTGCCCGGCCTCGCCCGTGCACTACCAGAGCGATCCGGTCCGCACCGCGCTGATCTGCGCGGAAGGCGCCGCGAATGTGCTCTACCGTGCCCAGCGGGACGGCGCCCGGGTGATGCATGCATCGACCTCGGAGGTCTATGGCGATCCCGAGATCCACCCACAGCGCGAGGACTATTGCGGCAATGTCAACACGGTCGGGCCGCGCTCCTGCTACGACGAAGGCAAGCGTTTTGCAGAGACGCTGTTCACCGATTTCGCCCGCCAGAGCGGCGTGGTGGTCAAGATCGTGCGCATCTTCAATACCTATGGCCCCCGCATGCAGCCTGATGACGGCCGCGTGGTTTCCAACTTCATTCTCCAGGCCCTGCGCGGCGAGGACATTACGATCTATGGCGAGGGCCAGCAGACCCGCTCGTTCTGTTACGTCGATGACCTGATCGAGGGTTTTGTGCGCCTCATGGCCTCTGGGCCCGAGGTCGATGGCCCGGTCAATATCGGCAATCCCGCCGAGATTACGGTGGGCGAACTGGCACGCATCATCATCGAGATGACGGGCTCGCCATCGAAGCTCGTCCACCGCCCCCTGCCAGTTGATGATCCGCGCCGCCGACGTCCTGACATCACCCGTGCCAGCACCCTGCTGGGTTGGGGGCCGCGCGTACCCCTGACCGAAGGGCTGGAGAAAACCATCCGCTTCTTTGCCAGCCTCAATCAGCCGCTGGCGCCGGCACAGAGTCATGGGCCGGTCTATGCACCGGCCACCCAGAGCGAGCCTATCGTGCAAATCTAGTTTTAGTAACAGAGTGAGTTAGGACCATGCGCCTCATTATTATCGGTTCGGGTTATGTCGGTTTGGTTTCGGGCGCATGCCTGTCGGAGCTAGGGCACCACGTGATGTGCGTGGACAATGATGCGAACAAGGTCGAGCAGCTTCAGGCTGGCCAGATTCCCATCTACGAGCCGGAGCTCTCCGAGATGATCACCCGAAACGTGGCGCAGGGGCGCCTGGGGTTCACGAGCCGATTGCCGGCGCTGGGCAAGGAAATTCATGCGGTCATGATCGCGGTGGGCACGCCGCCCCAGGCCAACGGAAGTGCCGATCTCAGTGCCATCTTTGCGGTCGCCCAGGAGGTTGCTGCCAAGGCGGTCCATCCGCAAATGGTAATCATCAAGTCCACGGTACCGGTCGGCACCGGCGACAGCGTGCAGGCGCTGATGCACAAGGCACGGCCCGAGATGCATTTCTCGGTGATCTCCAATCCCGAGTTCCTGCGCGAAGGCTCGGCCATTGACGACTTCATGGCGCCGGACCGGATCGTTGTAGGCGCCGGAGACGAGACGGCGCGCAATACGCTGCGGGCGCTTTATGCGCCGCTGGAGCAGACCGGAACGCAGGTGGTTTGCATGGGTCGGCGGGACGCGGAACTGGTCAAATGCGCCGCCAATGCGTTCCTCGCTACCAAGATCGCCTTCATCAACGAAATGGCGGATCTTTGCGAAGCGGTCGGCGCCGATGTCGAGCAGGTCGCCCATGGCATCGGGCTGGACGAACGGATTGGCGCAGCCTTTCTGCAGGCCGGGCCGGGCTATGGCGGGTCGTGCTTCCCCAAGGATACGACCGCGCTGCAGGCGATTGCCCAGGAGCACGGGATCAATCTGCGGCTGGTGGAAACCGTCATTGCCTCCAATGAGGCCCGCAAGCGCGCCATGGGCCGCCGCGTCTCGAGGGCGCTGCATGGCGACCTGTCCGGTCGGGTGGTGGCGGTGCTGGGCCTGACCTTCAAGCCCAATACCGACGACATGCGCGATTCACCGTCCCTGGCCTTGATCGATGCCCTGCAGCGGGCCGGCGCAAAGGTGCAAGTGTTTGATCCGCAAGGCATGAATCGGGCCCGGGCGCATATGCCCGATGTCCATTTTGCGGAGAGTGCCTATCTTTGTGCCGAGGGGGCCGATTGCACCGTGCTGGCGACCCATTGGCCCGAATTTGCCACGCTAGACGCCGAGCGACTGGGGCGGCTGGTGCGCAATAAGGTCTTGGTGGACCTGCGCAATTTCCTTGATCCGCAAGCTTTTCTCAACGCCGGTTTTGCGGTCCACGCCATTGGGCGGCCACCGCAGCAGCCCCGGCGGCACAATGTGGTGGCGGTGCACCAGCACAGTGCCCGCACCCCGTCCAGGAGGGCCTACATGAACGGGGCGGCGCAGCGTCCGAGCCCTGCCCTGCAAGATGGCATGAGCGGCTAGAAGCCACGACGCGAGAGGGCAGGCTATGGAAACCAGTCAGACAGTGAGCCTGTTGCTTGTCGGCGCCTTCTGCGCCGTACAGATTGCCTATGCCCTCTCGCAATGGCTCGACCTCTATTTCTTCACCCGACCGGTCAACTGGGTGGATCCGAATACGGCGCGCGGCAGGCCCCCGGAAGAGTACCCCTATATCGTGCTGTTCTATCCGGTGCTGCGAGAACTTGAATCGACCATGCGCACCACGTTCCTGAGCCTGGCCCAGCTCGAATATCCCAAGGACAAGTTCAGTGTCGTGGCCATTCCCAATGCCGACGACGCCTTCACCGTGCGCTCGCTGCGGCGGCTGCAGAAGGAATTCCCCTTCCTCCAGATCATCGAAGTGCCCCCCACCTCGCATAAATCCTGGCTGGTGGTGTGGAAGGCCTGGGACCGCTGCAAGAAGGCCTATTGGTGGCATGAAGGCAAGTTCGCGCAGAACCGCGACCTGCCGCCGAAAAAGACCCGGCAATTGATCTATGCCTTCTACCAGATCGCCGAGCGGGTGATGACCAGCCAGGACTTCCTGGTCAACTATATCGACGCAGACAGTTGCCCGCCCAGCGACCACTTTCTGGCCGCCGCCGCCGGCATGGGGCAATATGACGTGCTCCAGGCGCAGAACATCGCGGGCAATCTGAATGCGAGCTGGGCGGCGAGCTGGCATGCCTTTGACCACATGGCCTGGGACGGCTCGAAATATCCGCATCTCTCGGCCAATGGCAAACACCCCTATTGGGTGCTGGGCAAAGGGCTGTTCTTCCGTGCGTCGGACCTGATCACGCTGGGCGGTTTCCATCCCTGGCTGACGATCGAGGACCCGGAGGTGGGCATGCGCTTCTGGGTCAATGGCAAGCGGCTGGGGGTGATCGAGAACCCGCTGATCGAGGAAGTGCCGCTGACCTTTGCGCATGGCATTACCCAGCGCAAGCGTTGGGTGGCGGGGTTCTTCCAGAGCCTGACCTATCCGCTCAAGGCCATGGGCATGCCCTGGCCGGCCCGCCTCAAGGCCTGGCTGAACTTTCTGCCGTGCCTGTCGCTCTCGCTCAACTCTGTCGGTCTTCCACTGGGGATCTGGGCCACCTGGTCGGCCTGGACCGGGCAGAACATCCTGCCCAATTGGGCCATCGTGCTGTCCCTGGCCAATCTGGTGGTCTTCACCTGTTCGATGAGCGCGCTTTATGTGCGCACCTGGCGCCGCGCGGCGCTGGTGCTGCCCGCGCGCAAGGACCGGCTGCGCTATCTGTGGCGGGTCAATCCGGTCTTTATCCTGGTGTGGTGGCTGGTCTGGCTCATTCCGCTCTGGATCGGCTTCCGCATGTTCCTGCGCAATGAGGGGCTGGTGTGGGAACGCACCGAAAAGACCGATGCCAACCATGATCTGGTCCGCGTCGCGCGCACCAAGAAGTCGAGCGCAACGGCGCGCCCCGCCGCTGCCGCCCAAACCAAACTGCCCGCCGCCATGGAAGCGGGGGCGGAAAAATCTTCATAAGACGCGTAATGAGTAAGGAGTAACACAATGGCGAAAGGACACGTTCTGGTCACCGGGGGCGCGGGCTTTATCGGCTCGCATCTGGTGGATCTGTTGCTGGCCCGGGGGTTCGAAGTCACCGTCCTCGATTGCCTGCTGGAGCAGGTGCATGGCGACGCCGAGCGCGATGCCGAAGGCTGGCCGGTTTACCTCAACCCCGCCGCCCGCCGCATCAAGGGCAATATTCTCGATGACGGTGTGTTCGAGAGCGCCCTGTCCGGCATTACCCATCTGGCCCATCTCGCCGCCTCGGTCGGGGTCGGGCAGAGCATGACCAATATCGTTGATTACACCCGCAACAACACGATGGCCGCGGCCATCATGCTCGAAGTGCTGTCGCGCACCGAGCATACGGTCGAGCGCATGACGGTTGCCTCATCCATGTCGATCTATGGCGAGGGCCAGTATGTCGAGGCCGAGAGTGGGCGCCCGGTCATGCCGGAGATGCGCGGCCACGAGCAGTTGCAGGCCCATCACTGGGAGCTGAACAAGGACGGTGCGACCCTGCTGCCCGTGCCCACCGATGAAAACAAACTGCTCCAGCCCGCCTCGATCTATGCGGTCAACAAGCGTGACCATGAGGAGATGTTCCTTTCGGTCGGCCGGGCGCTGAAGATTCCCACAGTGGCGCTCAGGCTGTTCAATGCCTATGGCTCGCGCCAGGCGCTGAGCAATCCCTATACCGGGGTTGCCGCCATCTTCATTTCACGCCTGCTGAACGACCAGCCGCCGATCATCTTCGAGGACGGTGAGCAGAAGCGTGATTTCGTGCATGTGCTCGATGTCGCCAATGCCTTTGCCACCGTGCTCGAAAGTGACCTGGCGGTTTGGGAAACGTGCAATGTCGGCAGCGGGCAGGCCCGGACGGTCAACGAGATCGCGACCACGCTGGCGCGGCTGTTGCGCAAGAATATCGCGCCGACCATTCTCAACCAGTACCGGGTCGGGGATATCCGCCATTGCTTTGCCGATATCAGCAAGCTCGAACGGCTGTTCGGCATCCGGCCGACGCAGGAGTTCGAGGCGGGCATGGCGCAGCTGATCGAATGGGTGCAGACGGTGAACCGCCCACAGGACCGCTCGCAGCAATCGCTGGCCGAATTGACCCGGAGCAGGCTGGTCGTCTGACCGGCTCAGCCCAGCCGGGGCCCTTCGGCTAATAGCGTCCGCCAATCTGCGCCGCCCTGGTTTGCCTGCAATTGGGCGGCGGCCAGGGCGCTATCGATGGTTGGCCGGGAAACCGCAGTGCCGGGCAATCGCGCGGTCAACGCTTCGAAAATGGACGGGTGCAGTGACAGCACACCCCCGATAACGGCGACGGGTAGCGTTCCGGCCCGGGCCTGCATGGCCTGGGCAAGCAAGGCCAGCTCGGTCCCAGCCTGGCGCAAAATCTCAAGCGCCAAATCATCGCCCAGTTCGGCGGCCCTGGCGACACCGACGGCCAGAGCCCCGATGCGCCCCCGGTCGCCGGCATAGACATATTGACGGACATCGTGCCAACCCGACCCGCCCACCAGGGCGAAGATCTGGTCGGCGAGGATTTGCCGGCTGGCAAACGACCCCGTGTGATCGAGCGTCCGATAGAGCTGGTCGAGCGCCTTGAGGGCAATCCAGCTTCCTGAGCCGGCATCATCGATGAGAATGCCCCTGCCCCCGACCCGGACAACATCGCCGGTCGCGCCAACATGGATGCCGATAGATCCGGTGCCGGCGGAGACCAGATGTCCGGCGCCGGGCCGGAAATGGGCCGCATAGGCCAGGATGATGTCATCCATGAGCAGGATCGCAGTGCGCGGCAGGCCGAGCGCCTGCTGGGCGAGACCGGCAATCTCATCGGCGGCGGCGGCGCCAAAGCCGGTCAGGCCCCCGGACAGGGAGACCAGTTTGAGACCATGTTCGGTAAGCGCGGCGGCTAGTTGGGTGAAGACCGCGGCAAGCCGGGTGCGCTCGGCCGAGTTGAACACATGGGCCGTGGCGCCGCCGACTTGGCCCCGCGCCAGCACGGTGCCCGCCGGATCGCAGGCCACCCAGCGGCTGGCCGTGCCGCCCACATCAAGCCCGAGATGCACCTGGCTCACCTGGGCACGCCCTGTTTGACAAACATAGCGGTGATTTCGCGCGGATTGGTGATCATGGTGCCCACAACAACGGCATGCGCGCCAGCAGCAAAGGCCTGGGCGACAAGCTCGGGCCGATTGTAGCGCCCTTCGGCCACCACCGGAATATCAAGCCGGGCGACCAGGGCCTCGAGCAGGGCCAGATCCGGCCCCTCCGGCTTGGGCTGGGTCTTTTCGGTATAGCCCGAAAGGGTGGTGGCGACATAATCGGCGCCCCAATCGGCCGCCTTCAGGCCTTCGTCCAGCGTGGAAATATCGGCAAAGACTTCGGCGCCGATCTCTTCCTGGATGCGCCGGATGAGAACGCCGGGATGTTCGCCATGGCGCGGGCGCTCGGTGCAATCGAGCGCAATAATGCCGGCGCCGGACGCAGAAATTGCGGCGGCCGCCTCGAAATTGGGGGTGATATAGACCGGGTGGTTGTCGGAAAACACCTTGTGGATGCCGATGACCGGCAGGCCCGCTGCCTGCACCGCCGCGACATCGGCGGGACCGTTGGCGCGGATGCCGACGGCGCCGCCATCGCGCGCCGCCAGCGCCATGGCGCCCATGAACCGGGGACCGTGCAATGGGTTATCGGCCCGCGCCTGGCAGGAGACGAGAAGGCCCCTGGGCAGTTTCACTTGACGGCACCGGAGGTCATGCCGGCGATGAACTGCCGCGAGAGCACGATGTAGATCAGGATGATCGGCGCGGCAGACAGGGTCAGGCCAGAGAACAGCACGCCCCAATCGGTGGTGTATTCGCCCATGAAGGTGGTCAGGCCCTGCGGCAGGGTTTTGAGGTCATCGTTCTGGATGAAGACCAGCGGGAAGAAGAAGTCGTTCCAGATCGGCACGACGTTCTGGATGCCGGCAATGACCATGGCGGGCCGCACCAGAGGCAGCATGATCGACCACATGATGCGCGCTTCGGAGGCGCCATCCATGCGTGCGGCGTCTTCGAGTTCATTGGGCAGGGTGCGGATGAAACCGGTCATGATGAAGACCGTCGTGGGCAGGCCCATGGCGGTATAGACGAAAATCAGCGAGAGCTGATTGTTGAGGATGGAGAGGTCGCGCATCAGCATGAAGAGCGGAATGATGGCGAGCTTTAGTGGCAGGGTCAGCCCGGCCAGGAAGAACATCAGGATGAAGTTCGAGCCGGTGAAGGCATAACGGCCAATGGCATAGGCCGCCATGGTGCCCAGGGTCAGGATCAGCGCCATGGAGGCGCCGGTGACGACGAAGGAATTGAGCAGGTAGCGCAGGAAATTGGTCTGGGTCCAGATTTTCACGAAATTGCCCACTTGCGTGAAATCGGGAATGCCGAAAGGCGACTGGAAGATCTGCGGCGTGGTCTTGAAGGCCGAAAACACCATGATGACGATGGGCGCCAGCATGATGATGGTGTTGGCGATCAGGATGATCTGCAACAGCCCGTCGCGGCCCAGCGTGCCCAGAATGCCCCTGCGGTCCTGATAGGCCATGGCGGTGGTGGTCGCGGTGCTCATATCTGGATCTCCCTGGCGCGCAGGCGCACGGTGATGACCGTGGCGATGGCGGCGATGAAGAGGAAAATCAGCACGGCCAGGGCCGAACCGAGGCCGAAATCCTGCTGGCCGGCAGACACATTGCCAAAGGCCGTGCGGTAGAAATAGAGCCCAAGCACATCGGTCGAGCCAAAGGGCGACCCGTCCAGCCCACCCATGATGTAGGGCAGCTCAAACCAGTTGAAGGCGCCCACGAAGAGCAGGGTGAACACGATGGTGGCGCTGGGCGCGACGAGCGGCCAGACGATCTGGGTGATCTTGATCCATTCGCTTTCGGTTTCCATGCGCACGGCATCGAGGATTTCGCCGGGGATGCGCTGCATGCCGGCAAGGAAGACCAGGGTGGGGAAGCCCACCATGTGCCAGGCCTGGGCGGCAATGATGCTCCACAGCGCAGTGCCGCTCTGCCCCAGCCAGGGTTGCGCCAGCCCATCGAGCCCGAGACCGCGCAGGCTGATGTTCACCACGCCGAACAGCGGGTGATAGAACAGCTTGAACAGATAGGCGACGATGATGGTGGAGAGTACGACGGGCAGGAACACCGCAATGCGGTGGAAGCGGGCACCGGGCAATTCGCGCCAGAGCGCATAGGCCAGGATAAAGCCCAGCCCGTTCTGCAGCACCATCAGCGCGAAAAAGACAATGATGTTGTTCTTGAAGGCATTGAGCGTCCAGCTCCGATAGGGCTCGACGAACAGCACGGTGTGGAAGTTTTCAAGGCCCACGAAATCGAGGCGCTTGAGGCCCTGCCAGTCAAAGAAGGCATAGGCGAAGGCCGAAATGATCGGATAGACGATGAACAGCGCCACAAAGGCCAGTGGCGGCACGATGAGGAAGGTGATCCAGAGGCCACGGCCTGTCATCCGAAGTTTGGGCATTGCTGTTTCGCCTCTTGCGGCAGGTTGAGGGCGAGGTTCGCCAAAGGGTGGTCGAGCCACAAGCTGTTTGGCCCATCGCCTCCCTCCCCCTTGAGGGGAGGGGGACGCAAAAGCGATAATTTGCGACCCAGCGGTGAGGACGGGGGTGGCAGGGACATGCCACCCCCAAGGCGAAGGGAGGCCGCCTTAGTTCTGGAAGGGCTCGTACCAGGCAGCGAGGCCGGTGGTGAGCACTTCGCCAATGGCTTCGGGCGTGGTTTCGCCGGCGAACAGCTTCTGCATCTCACCCTGGATCAGCACCGAGCCGGAGGGTTCGCCATAGCGGAAATGAGCCAGCATCAGATAGGGGATCGAGGACTGGTTCAGCTCAGCCACTTCGCCCAGCAGCGGGTTGTCGAAGGTGACGCCCGGCACGGTCGAGATGTTGTTGAGCGTATTGGCGAAAGCCTGGCCGAATTCCTGGCTGGCCAGGTAGTTGACGAAGGTGATCGCGGCGTCCTTGTTCGGGGTGGCGGCGTTTACCGCATAGCCACCGTCGAAATAGACCGCCACCAGCTTCTCGTCCTCCGCAGTCTCGCCGGGCGCAGCGAACATGCCCAGCTCGATGTCGGGGTTCTGGTTCTTGAAGTTGGCCAGCTCATAGGAGCCGCCGATGAACATGCCGGCCAGGCCCGAGGAGAAGAGCTGCTGGGCCGAGGGGTAGTCGAGACCGATAAAGCCATCGGGGAAGTAATCGGCGGCAATCGCAGCGACTTCGCCGAGAGCAGAGGTGAAGCGCTCGTCGGTGAAGTCGGTTTCACCTGCGATCAGGTCTTCGTAGAAATCCTTGCCCATCAGCGAGGAGCCGAGGCCGAAGGTGACGGTCTCGTTCTGCCAGGCGGTTGCCGTGCCATTGGCGAAGGGGATGACGCCGGCGTCCTTGAGCGACTGGCCCAGGGCTTCCAGGTCCGCCCAGCTCCGCGGCTCTTCGAGGCCGTTGGCGTCGAAAATGGCCTTGTTGTAGATGACGAACTGGGTCTGGCTGGCGAAGGGCACGGCATAGATCTGGCCGTCCGCACGCATGCTTTCGGCTGCCAGAGAGGCGGCGGAGAAATCGGCCAGGGCCGGCACGGTTTCGGTGCTCAGCGGTTCGAGATAGCCGGCCGAGGCGACGTTTTCGAGGCCGCCATAAGCGCGCACCATGGCCAGGTCCGGCCCGGTGCCACCGGCCAGGGCGGTGGACAGGATGGTGTTGTAATTGGTGGCTTCGAAGGTCTCGAAGTTCACGGTGATGCCCGGATTGGCCGCCTCGAACGTCTCGATGAATTGTTCATAGGCCGCGCGGTCTTCCTGGCGCCAGCTCCACAGGGTCAGGTCCTGGGCGAATGCGGGGGCAGCGACGAGCACGGCTCCCAGGGCCGCGCCGATGCGTATCAGATTGGTCTTCATGGAGTTCCCTCTCCTTGCGAGTTCTCTTGGTGGTCTTGTCCCGGCGCCCGGTTCAGGGCGTCAGCCGCCGGCCATCCTCGGCGGAAAAGAAATGCGCGGCGCCCGGCTCGACCGTCACGGTCACCTTCTCGTCCGGCGCAAATAGATCGTTGGGGGTGGTGCGGGCCGAGAGCAGCGTGCCATCGGCCAGCCGGGCATAGACATAAGCGTTGTCGCCCAGATATTCGGTATAGACGACCTGGGCAGCGAGGCCCTCGGCCGCGCCCCGGGTGAGGTGCACCGCATCGGGCCGCAAGCCCAGCTTGAGCGCCTTTGCATCCGGCACGGCGCCGACAGACACGGCTCCCCCATTGGTGACACCAAGGCGGTCCCCGTCGCGGGTCACATCGACCAGCGTCATGCGCGGCGAGCCGATGAAGCTGGCAACGAAGGTATTGGCGGGCGTCTCATAGAGTTCACGCGGCGAGCCGACCTGCTCGATGCGGCCATTATTCATCACCACGATCTTGTCGGCCAGGGTCATGGCCTCGACCTGATCGTGGGTCACATAGATCATGGTACCGCCGATCTCACGATGCAGGCGGGCGATTTCGAGGCGAACTTCGGAGCGCAGGGCCGCATCGAGATTGGACAGCGGCTCATCGAGCAGGAACACATCGGGCTTGCGCACAAGGGCCCGGCCGATGGCGACACGCTGGCGCTGGCCACCGGAGAGTTCGCGCGGCCGGCGCTTGAGCAATTCCCCGAGCCGCAGCATGCGCGTGGCATCGGCAATGCGCTGTTCGACCTCGGCCTTGTCGAGCCCCATCAGGCGCGCGCCGAAGGCCATGTTTTCATAGACGTCCATATGCGGGTAAAGCGCATAGGACTGGAACACCATGGCGATGCCGCGACGCGAGGGCGCCACATCGTTCATGCGGCTGCCATTGAGCACGAATTCGCCATCACTAATCGGGTCGAGCCCGGCGATCAGGCGCAGCAGAGTCGACTTGCCGCAGCCCGAGGGGCCGACAAAGACGACGAACTCGCGGTCGCCGATTTCCAGATCGATGCCATGCAAGACCTTGGTCTCACGAAAGCTCTTCTTGATGCCGCGAAGCGATAGCTGAGCCAATTGCTCTCTCCGTCCATCCCGCCGGTGGCAGGTCCCTTGAGCAGGTCACCCTCATGCCCGCATAGTTGGAATAGTAAATTCCATCAATTCATAGTGTCAAGAATATTAAATTACACATCGGACGCGGCGACGTGACCGGCGGTCACCTGCGTCGAGGCGCCGATTGTGCAGTGGCTAGCGGGCCTTGAGCACCGTCACGGCGGTTTCGGAATTGTGGATAAAGTCATGCGCGTCCGCCTGCATGCGGATCATCAGGATGAACAGCATGTCCATCAGCATCAATTGCGCATCGCGCGAGGTGATCGCCGAGGAGCGCACCCGCTCCTCATCGGCGACCGTAAAGAGATGAATATCGGCCAGTTCGAGCAGGGGATTGGGCTGCAATCCGGTCATCGAAATCACCGTGGCACCACGCTGCCGGGCAATCTCGGCAATACGCAAGGTTTCCACGCTGCGACCGGAATGGGACAGGGCAAAGAGCACATCAGCCGCGTTGAGCGCAGAGGCGTTGGAGATCTGGATATGGCTGTCGCTGTCGATCAGCGCCATGCGCCCCAGCTTGAGCAGCTTATAGGAGAAGTCCTTGGCCACCAGCGACGAGGCCCCGACGCCCGCGAGCTGGATTTTCCGGGCATTGACCAGGGATTGCAGCGCCAGATCAATGGTCTGCTCATTATTGGCGGCCAGGGTTTCGCGCATCGAGAGCAGCTTGGAGCCGATCAGCTTTTGCAGGATGGTGACATAGCTGTCGCTGGCATCGATCGAGCCATGGATGACCCCGCCGGGGGCATGCCATTCGAGCGCCTTGGCCTTGTTCACGGCCAGCTTGAGCTGCTGGTAGCCGGCATAGCCCAGCTTCTGGCTGAACTTGACGACGCTGGACTGGCTGCGCCCTGTCGCTTCGGCGAGGGCCGCCGATGACAAGGTGAGCATCTGCTCGGGATGGTCGATGATGAACTGGGCGATCTGGCGATCCGCCTGGGTCATGGTGTCCAGCTTGGCGCTGAGGACCTTGAGTATCGACATTTGCGTTCCCGTGCCGCCGGCCCACCCGCCTCGTGTTTCGAGGACTAAAGCCGACCTCCCTCAAATTGCAACCTGCTTATGTCCCGGTGCTCCGCTTGTCTCGCCAGAGACATATCCCCAGGGCATCATCAATTTGGAATACAATATTCCATGTCTCGTTGACACCCGGAATATTCACTTCTAGCATCACTGCGGAATTTGAGCATAGGCACAATGGCAAAAACGACCCTGATGGCTGAGCTGGAACAGCTCGTTTCCGAAGCCCGTAACCCGGACACGCTGCAGATCGACCTGATGTCGTCGGGCGAGATTGTTGCGGCGATGAATGCCGAGGATGCAAGGGTCGCCGAGGCCGTGCGCCAGGTATTGCCGCAGGTTGCGGCTGCGGTGGACTGCATTGTCGAGGCTTTCAAGGCAGGCGGGCGCCTGATCTATATGGGGGCCGGCACCAGTGGACGGCTCGGCGTGCTCGACGCCTCGGAATGCCCCCCGACCTTCGGCGTGCCCGAAGGCATGGTGGTGGGTCTGATTGCCGGGGGCGACCGCGCCCTGCGCCACCCGATCGAGGGCGCCGAAGATTCCCGCGAAGAAGGCCGCAACGACCTCCAGCGGGTCAATGTTTCAGCCCGGGACGTGGTGGTCGGCATCGCGGTCAGCGGCCGGACGCCCTATGTCATCGGGGGGCTCGACTATGCCAAGAGCGTTGGCGCCGTGACCGCAGCCTTGTCCTGCAATCCGGATTCCGCCATCGCCAATATGGCCGATATCGCCATTTCGCCCCTGGTCGGCCCCGAAGCGCTGACCGGTTCGACCCGCCTCAAATCGGGCACCGCGCAGAAGCTGGTGCTCAACATGCTGACCACCGCCAGCATGATCCGTATCGGCAAGTCCTATGAAAATCTGATGGTCGATCTTTCGGTCAGCAATGAAAAGCTGGCAGCCCGCGCCACCCGCATTCTGATCGAGGTGGCCGATTGCACGGCCGAAGAGGCCGAGGCGTTCCTTGCCGCCAGCAAGAACAATGTGAAGCTGGCGATCCTGATGGCATTGACCGGCATGAGTGCGGCGGAGGGCGCGCGCGCCCTTGAAGAGGCCGGTGGTTTCCTGCGCCGCGCCGCTGCCCAGCACCAGCCGCGCGCGGCTGGATAAGCGGGCAGCGCAATGGACCTGCTCGTCAATCTTTATGGCCGCAAGCTGGCTGACCTGGCCAAGCGCGCCGAGAATGTGGACGCGACCATTCGTGTCGCCCTGCCACCCGAACAGCACATCATCAAGGATTGGGTGCGCACCCACTTCTCAGAATATTGGGTGAGCGAAGTCAGCGCGGCCATGGCGCATCAGCCGCCCGGCTGTCTGATTGCCACCGTGGACGGCCAGCTTGTCGGCTTTGCCTGTTATGACGCCACGGCGCGCGGCTTCTTCGGCCCCACGGGCGTGTCCGAGGATCAGCGCGGCAAGGGTATCGGGCTGGCGCTGTTCCACCAAGCTCTGATGGCAATGAAAGCGCAGGGCTATGCCTATGCCATCGTCGGCTCGGCGGGACCGGTCGACTTCTACGTCAATGCTGCTGGTGCCATGCCGATCCCGTCCGATCAGGAAGACATCTATCAGGGTCTTTTGCGCATCAAGCCAAAGGCCGGGGACCAATCGTAATGCCCGCTACCCCTCTCGCGCTCTTTGTCGGCATGCCGGGCCTGGAGCTCTCGCCTTCGGAAGTTGCGTTCTTCCGTGAAGCCAATCCCTTCGGCCTGTTCCTGTTCAAGCGCAATCTGGACAATCCCGAGCAGATCAAACGGCTGGTTGCCCAGTTCAGGGACGCGGTCGGTCGCCAAGACGCGCCTGTCTATATCGACCAGGAGGGCGGCCGCGTGCAGCGGCTCGACAACGGCAATTGGCCGCTGTTCCGATCCCTTGGCGAATTCGGCGCGCTGGCCCGCAAGGATCTTGAAACCGGCAAGCATGCGCTACGCCTGTCGAGCCTCGCCATGGGGACCATGCTGAGCGAATTGGGGCTGGGCAGCGGCACCACGCCGGTGGTCGATCTGGCGCGGCAGGACACCCATAACGTCATCGGCAATCGTTCATTCGGCGACGACTCGGACCTGGTCATTGCGCTGGGCCAGGTGGTTGTGGACGCTATGCTCGAAGTGGGCTCGATGCCGATCTTCAAACACATTCCCGGCTATGGCCGGGTGAGCGTTGATCCGCATTTCGACTGCCCGGTGGTCGAAGCCAGCGTCGCGGACATGGCGGGCAGCGATTTTCGGCCCTTTGTTGCGCTCAAGGACGCGCCCTGGGCGATGGTGGCGCATCTCATCTTCACGCAGATCGACAAGGACCGACCCGCCTCGGTGTCGCCGGTGGTCTGCGAGATGATCCGCCGAGACCTCGGCTTTGATGGGGTGATCATCACCGACTGCCTCACCATGGAGGCGCTTTCTGGAACCTGGCCGGAGCGGGTGCGCGCTGCGCTCGATGCCGGCTATGACATTGCCCTGCACAGCCAGGGTGATCTGGCCGCCAGCGAGGCGGCGGCCAAAGCGGCCCGGCCGCTTAGCACACAAAGCCTCGCCCGAATTGACCGCGCTCAAAAACGGCTCGGATCGCATCGCCACGACGTGCAGGCCCTGCATGCCGAGGTCGAGGGAATTTTCAGGGAGAACGGCTTCGCCTGAGGGCGGGCCCTTGTAGCAAGGAGAGACTTTCACAATGACCAGAACTTCATGGATCGCAGCCGCGTCCGTGCTGGCCCTGCTGGCCGCAGCACCGGCCCAGGCGCAGGATGCCAGCGGCAATGTGCTTACGCTCGCTTCCGAGCAGACCACCACTTTCGTGCGCAATTTCAACCCGTTCGGCCAGACATCGGCGCGCTACACCACGCTCGACTTCATGTATGAGCCGCTGGTGGTGTTCAACCGCCTCAAGGGCAATGAGCCCCATTATCGCCTGGCCGAAAGCTTCGAGCTGGCCGATGATCTGATGTCGATCACCTTCGTCCTGCGCGAGGGCCTGACCTGGTCGGATGGCGAAGCGCTGACCGCCGACGATGTGGTCTTCACCTACGACTATATCGCCAAGTTCCCGGCGCTCGATTTCATCTCGATCGGCGCGCAGCTCGAGAGCGTGGAAAAGGTCGATGAGCGCACCGTGACCTTCCACCTCAAGGAAGCCAATGCGCTGATCGCCAACACCATTGTGGGCATGCCGATCATCCCCGAGCATGTCTGGGCCGAGATCGAAGATCCGGTGACCTTTGCCAATGAGAACCCGGTGGGCTCCGGTCCGATGACCGAGATCACCCGCTTCACCCCGCAGGTCTATGAGCAGTGCGCCAACCCGCATTACTGGGACGCGGACAATCTCGACGTCGACTGCCTGCGCATGCCGCAGCTTGCCGACAATCCGCAAGTGCTGGCGGCGCTAGCCGATGGCACGCTGGACTGGGCCACGAGCTTCATTCCCGACATCGACAACACCTTTGTCGCCAAGGATCCCGAGCACCACAAATACTGGTTCACCCCATCGAGCCTGGTGTCGTTCCAGATCAGCATGGTCACGCCGGACGAGAACAACCGCAAGGCGTTCAACGATGTGAACTTCCGCCGCGCGCTTTCGATGCTGATCGACCGCCAGACCATTGTGGACATTGCCGGCTATGGCTATCCGCTGGTCAATGACGATCCGGCCTCGCTGGGCGAGCTCTATGCCTCCTTCGCCAATCCCGAGGTCGAGGCGCAATATGGCCAGTACGGCCAGTTCGATCTGGAGGCCGGCATGGCCCTGCTCGATGAGAGCGGCTATGTCGACGCCGATGGCGACGGGTTCCGTGACAATCCCGATGGCACCCCGATCGCCATCGACATCATGGTGCCCAATGGCTGGACCGACTGGATCGATGCGGTGCAGATCGCCATGGAAAGCCTCAGCGAAGCCGGGCTCAATGTCAAGATGAGCACCCCGGAAGCGGCGGTCTGGACCTCGGGCCTGATCGCGGGCGAGTATTCGATGACGCTCAATGCGCTGGCCTCGGCGGCCAATCCGTACTTCCCCTATATCCGCTCGTTCAATCCGAACGATTTCGGCAAGTCGCGCTTCACCGCGCCACATTGGGAGAATGAGGAGCTCAGCGCTTTGCTGGCCGAATACACCCAGATCAAGGACCCGGCGGAAGCCAAGGCGGTGATGGACCAGGCCCAGATGATCGTGGCCGAGAACATGCCGATCATCCCGGTCTATAACAGCCCGTCCTTCTACGAATACAACACGAGCCGCTTTACCGGCTGGGCCGACGCCGAGAACCCCAAATACTCGCCCGTCGTCTCCAACGCCAATCCGGCCCGCCTGCTGCAACTGCTCGATCTCGAACCGGTGGAA
Organism: Devosia sp.; assembly: GCA_040218355.1. Taxonomy (GTDB): domain Bacteria; phylum Pseudomonadota; class Alphaproteobacteria; order Rhizobiales; family Devosiaceae; genus Devosia. The sequence goes on from JAVJRP010000006.1 coordinate 123,091, forward strand.
TAGGCTGCAAAGCACGGTGCAGTTGTCACCTCTCCCCTGAGGGGAGAGGTCGACCCGGAGGGTCGGGTGAGGGGTTCAGCGCCAGATAGCGCGCCAACCCAAATCACAGACACTGAACCGCTCACCCTGCCCTCTCCCCTCAAGGGAGAGGGTGCCCGGCTTCTGTGCTTGCCGCGAGGTGGCTGTGGCACCCAACCGAAAAGGAACACATCACCATGGCCTTCTTGCTGCGGCGACTGGCGTTCTACCTGGCGGCGTTTCTGGTTGCTGCCACCATCAATTTCTTCCTGCCCCGGCTGATGCCGGGCGATCCGATCCAGATCATGTTCGCCAGTGCCGGCTCGGAACTGAGTCTGGAAAACCTCAACGCGCTCAAGCTGACCTTCGGCTTTATCGATGCGCCGCTGCACGAACAATATTTCGCCTATCTGCAGAGCGTTTTTACCGGTGATCTCGGGCGCTCGATCAAATATTTCCCCCTGCCGGTGACCGAACTGCTTGGCCGCGCCCTGGTCTGGACCGTTGGCCTGATGGGGATCGCCACCGTGATCGCCTTTACCCTTGGCAGCCTGCTTGGTGTGTTCGCCGCCTGGCGCCGGGGGCGGCTGATCGACTCGGTCATTTCGCTGACCGCCATCTTTTCAAGCTCGGTGCCGGCGGTGGTGGTGTCGCTGATCATGCTGTTCGTGTTCGGCTATACGCTGGGCTGGTTCCCCAATGGCTATGCGGCCAATCCGCTGATCGATCCGGCCTGGAACTGGGAATATATCTCGAGCGTCCTTTATCATGGCACCCTGCCCATGGTGACGCTGGTCTTCGTGTTGATGGGCGGCTTCGCCGTCACCATGCGCAACAACATGATCAACCTCTTGGGCGAAGACTATATCGTGATGGCCCGGGCCAAGGGGCTTTCGGAGAATAATGTGATGCTCTGGTATGCGGCGCGCAATGCGCTGCTGCCGACCGTATCGAGCCTGGCCATTGCCATCGGCACGGTGCTGGGCGGATCGCTGGTGACCGAGGTGGTGTTCAACTATCCGGGGCTCGGCAATACGCTCTACCAGGCCATCATTGCCCGCGACTATCCGGTCATTCAGGGTCAGCTGCTGATCATGACCGCCGCCATGCTGATTTCCAATTTCGTCGTCGATCTGAGCTATGTGCTGCTCGATCCGCGTCTCAAGAAGGCCTGACGCGATGAAGCTGTTTGCCCAATTGCTGCAAAACAAGAAGGCGATGACGGGCCTCGTCATCCTCACCATCATCATCCTGGTGGCGATCTTTGCCCCGCTGCTGACCGAATACAGCCCGGTCAAGCGCGTCGGCCGGCCGCACCAGGCGCCGAGCTGGGACCACTGGATGGGCACCACGCGGCTGGGCCATGACGTGTTTTCGCGGCTGGTCCATGGCGCGCGCGTGTCGCTGGCCGTGGGCTTTGGCGCGGGGCTGATGATCACCCTGATTGGCACTGTGCTGGGCATCATCGCCGGCTACAAGGGCGGGGTGATCGACGAGGTCATCAACTTCTTCACCAATATGGTGCTGGTGGTGCCAAACCTTCCGCTATTGCTGGTGCTGGCCGCCTTTATCGGCCAGGCGAGCCCCTTGGTCATCGCCATTATCCTGGGGCTGACCTCCTGGGCCTGGGGCGTGCGCGTCACCCGCTCGGAAACGCTTTCGATCCGCCAGCGCGATTTCGTCAAATCGGCCGAAATGCTGGGCGAACCGGGCTGGCGCATCATGCTGTTCGAGATCTTCCCGAACCTGATTTCCATTGTGGGCATCAATTTCATCGGCTCGGTCATTTTTGCGGTGATTACGGAGGCGACGCTGGAATTCCTCGGGCTGGGCGATCCCAACACGGTCTCCTGGGGCATCATGCTCTATAATGCGCAGAATGCGGCGGCCCTGGCCGTCGGGGCCTGGTGGGACATTCTGGCGCCGTGTTTCGCCCTGGCCTTCCTTGGCCTGGGGCTGGCGCTGATCAATTTTGCCATCGACGAGATCGCCAATCCGCGCCTACGCACCGGGGGCATGCTCAATCGCTGGACCCGCATGGTGCGGCTCGGGGAGGGCAAGCTATGAGCCAGCCTGTCCTTTCCGTTCGCAATCTCAATATCGATTATGTCGGTGCCGAGGGTGACTTCCACGCCGTCAAAAATGTCAGCTTTGACATCGCGCCGGGCGAGTTCTTCGGCCTGGCCGGCGAATCCGGCTGTGGCAAGTCGACCATCGCCTTTGCCATTTCCCGCCTGCACCGGCCGCCGGCACTGATCCGCACGGGCAGCGTCATCGAGGTCAATGGCCGCAATGTGCTCGAACTCGATGATGCCGATCTGCGCCGTTTCCGCTGGCGTGAGGTGGCCATGGTGTTCCAGAGCGCGATGAATTCGCTCAATCCGGTGCTGACCATTGAGCGGCAGTTTTACGACGTGCTCAAGGCGCATGGACCAATCAGCCGGGCCGCAGCGCGGGAGCGTGCGACCGAACTGCTCAAACTGGTCGATATTGCTCCGGACCGGCTCGATGCCTTCCCCCATCAGTGCTCGGGCGGCATGCGGCAGCGCATCGTCATCGCCATCTGCCTGGCGCTTAATCCCAAGCTCCTGATCATGGACGAGCCAACCACGGCGCTCGACGTGGTGGTGCAGCGCGAAATCCTGCAGCGCATCGACGTGCTGCGGAAAAAGCTGGGCTTTTCGGTGCTGTTCATCACCCATGATCTGGGGCTGATGGTGCAGGTCAGCGACCGCATCGGCATCATGCTCGAGGGTGAACTGGTCGAGGTCAACGACGCCCAGACCATCTATCGCCAGCCCCAGCACGCCTATACCAAGCGGCTCTGGGCCTCGATGCCCAAGCTGCGCGGCGAACAGACCCGCCTGGAGGCCGCGCCATGAACGACACGATGAGCGATGCCATTCTGGCGTTGGACAATGTCTCGAAGGTTTTCGGCCGCGCCGACAAGCCGGTCTATGCCGCGCGTTCGGTGAGCTTTGCGCTGCATCCGGGGCGCACACTGGCGCTGGTCGGGGAATCCGGATCGGGCAAGACCACGGCAGCACGCTTGATCATGCGCGAATATGTGCCCGATGAGGGCCGCCTGCTGTTCAAGGGCGCCCCTATGGGCAAGGCCGACGCCAAGGCGCTCAAGGCCTATCGCTCGGCGGTGCAGATGGTGTTCCAGGACCCGTTTGCCGCGCTCAATCCGACCCATACCATTCGCTATCATCTCGAGCGGCCGCTGCGCCTGCATCAACCCGATCTCGATGCCGGCCAGCGCAGGGCTGCGATCACAGAATTGCTCGAGCGGGTGAAGCTCGACCCGGCGCAGATGATGAACAAGTTCCCCCATGAGCTCTCGGGCGGGCAGCGCCAGCGCATTTCCATTGCCCGGGCCCTGGCGGTGAACCCCGAAGTTATCGTTGCCGACGAGCCCACTTCGATGCTCGACGTCTCGGTGCGGCAGGGCATTTTGAACCTGCTCAACGACATGAAGGCGGAGCTGAAACTGGCCCTGCTCTACATCACCCATGACATTGCCACGGCGCGCTATGTGGCCGACGACATCATGGTGATGTATGCGGGCCAGATCGTGGAATGGGGGGCTGTCGACAAGGTGCTGGATGATCCGCATCACCCTTATACGCGGCTGCTGCTCTCGGCGGTGCCCGACCCGGACCGGCGCTTCGATGATGTGCGCTTTGCCGATGAACTGAGCCGGATCGACGAGATCCGGGCCCAGTCCGCCCTGCCGCAGACCCAAATCAGCCAGGTCGGCGACAACCATTTCTTCCGCGCCCTGCCCACCTGAGCCGACCATGACCATACGCCTCAGCGCCGCCATCGAGCGCTTTCCGATTGCCGGGAACTTCACCATCGCGCGCGGCAGCAAGACCGAGGCCGTGGTGGTGGCGGTCCAGCTGGAACAAGACGGACATGTCGGGCGCGGCGAATGCGTGCCCTATGCCCGCTATGGCGAAACCCCTCAGAGCACGCTGGCCGCCATTGAAGCGCTGGCCCCGGCCTTTGCGGCAGGTATGAGCCGGGTCGATTTGCAGCAGGCGCTGCCGCCCGGTGCTGCACGCAATGCGCTCGACTGTGCCTTGTGGGATCTGGAAGCGAAACGCGCCCGCAAGTCGGTGGCGGCGCTGGCCGGAATGACACTGCCGCAGCATATCGAAACGGCCTTCACCATCAGCCTCGGCTCGCCCGATGAAATGGCGGACGCTACGGCGCGCGCCGCGCATCTGCCGCTGCTCAAGATCAAGCTGGGCGCCCCCGGCGATGCCGAGCGCCTTGGGGCGGTCCGGGCGGCGGCGCCAAGCACGCGTCTCGTCGTCGATGCCAATGAAGGCTGGCACCCCGATGATCTGCCGGTGCTGCTCGATATCTGCGCCCATTGCCGGGTCGAATTGGTCGAACAACCGCTGCCCGCCGGCGCGGATGGGGCGCTTGCCGAGATCGACCACACGGTGCCGATCTGTGCCGATGAAAGCGTGCATGCCCTTGCCGGGCTTGAAGCCCTGGTCGGGCGCTATGATGCGATCAATGTCAAACTCGACAAGACAGGCGGGCTTACCGAGGCCCTGGCGGTGACCGCGCGCGCCGAGGCATTGGGACTTTCCGTCATGGTGGGCTGCATGGTCAGCACCTCGCTTTCCATGCTTCCGGCGCGGCTGCTGGCGTCGCGGGCGCGCTGGATCGACCTCGATGGTCCGCTCTTGCTGGAGCAGGACCAGCCCGGTGGACTGGTTTATGAGGGCGGAACAATTGCCGGCGGGGCATCACCCCTCTGGGGCGGCTGATCGTCCGGCGCGGATCACTTGGGGTGCGTCACATCCCGCGTCCGCTTGAGCGCATCCACTGTCTGCTCGTAGCGCTGGCTGGCAACGCCGAGGAACAGACAATCGACAATGGCCAGTTGGGCGATACGGCTGACCATGGCTCCGGCGCGCAGCCGGCTTTCGCGGGCCCGGGCCACCAGGCATTCGTCGGCTGCCCCAGCCAGGGGCGAATCCGGTGCGCCGGTGAGGGCCACGGTCAGGGCCCCCGCATCGCGGGCAATTTCGAGAAAGCGGACCGTATCGGCCGTGGCGCCGGAATGAGAGAAGCCCAGGGCGACCGTTCCCGCAGGCGACAACAAGGCCGCGGTCCAGGCCTCATGCGGATCGGCCAGCAGGAAGGCGTTGCGGCCAATGCGAAACAGCTTGTGGTGCAGGTCCTGGGCGACGAACTGGCTGGCACCGATACCGAACAGCAGGATGCGTTCGGCCTGGTCGACCGCTGCCACGACGCGTTCGAGCACCCCATAGTCAAGGCCCGACACGGTTTCGTCGATGGCCAGGATTTCCAGCGACGCCACTTTGGAGGCCATTTCCTGCAATGTATCGGACTGGGCGATCTCGGCACCCAGCATCAAATCGGTGCCGAATTGCGCGGCTTCCCTGCCCAACTCGGTGGCCAGGCTCATGCGCAATTGCGCATAGCCCGACAGGCCCAGCGTGCGGCAGAAACGGACCACCGAGGCGACCGAGGTGCCGCAGCTTTCGGCCAGCTCGGAAATGGTCTGGTCGAGCACGATGCGGGGCTGGTCGCGGATCACCGTTGCCACGCGCTGCATGGCCGGCGTGAACTTGTCCACAGACGCTTCGATCGTCGACTGGATACCCAAAATCAATTCCCCTCCGGCCCGCCCTCCATAGTCCGGGGCGGCCACGCGGCGCGACCCTAGCCGAACCTTGCTGCTCCGCCCATTGAAACAAAAGTTCAGAGCTTTCATCAAGCGTGAAAATTATTGACAGCCCGGACCGGGACTTCATAGGTTTGTCAAAGAGGTTGGTGCGGCTGGCCCGGCCCCCGCGTTTGCTTGGCCAGGCACAAGACGACCTTGGCACGGCTCCCAAAAAGCGGGGCCGGCTCAACAGTGAGGGAATATCGATGAACCAGTTTTCACCCAAAACGCTTCTGGCCGGCCTCGCCGTTGCCACTGCCCTGACTTCAGTTTCAACCGCGCTGCCGGCACAGGCTGCCGAATTGCGCATGGCCTGGTCGCAGGACGCTACCGGTCTTGATCCACACAAGCAGACCGCCTTTTCCTCGCTGCGCTTGCTCGAATTGATCTATGAGCCGCTGGTGCGCATGGATGCCGAACTCAACGTGGTGCCGGCCATCGCCTCGAGCTGGGAATTCTCCGACGACGCCAGGACACTGACCTTCACCATCGATCCCAATGCGAAGTTCTCCGACGGCGCTTCGGTGACCTCGGCTGACGTCAAGGCATCGTTCGAGCGCCTGCTTGACGAGGCCACGTCCGCTGCGGCCCGCTCGAATTTCCTTTCAATCGAAAGCATCGACACGCCGGACGATGCCACCGTCGTCTTCAACCTCTCGACCGCCGACGTGCCGATCCTGGTCGCCATGGCCACCATAAACGCTGCCGTCATGCCAGCTGCGGAAATCGAGGCAGGCACAATCGGCACCGAAACGGTCGGGTCGGGTCCCTTCGTGCTGGAAAGCTGGGAACCCAATGAACGCGAAGTGCTGAGCGCCAATGAGAACTGGGCCGGCGGCGAGCTGGCCATTGATGGCATCACCATTTCGGTGCTGCCCGACGAAACCGCGATCCTGGCCTCGCTGCGCGCCGGGCAGACCGATTTCGCCCTGCTCAACGACCCGCTGGTCGCAACGCTGGTGCCGATGGAAGCCGGTCTCGAGCTGAACCGGGTCGGCGTGCTGAACTACAATGTGCTTCAGCTCAACCCGTCGCGCCCGCCGATGGATAATCTCCTGGTCCGGCAGGCCATGAGCTGCGCCATTGACCGCCAGGGCATCATCGATGCCGCGCTGGCCGGTGAAGGCAAGGTGACCGGGCCGCTGACCATGCCCGCCTTTGCGCAAGACCCGTCAAACCTGTTCTGCTATGAGCAGGATCTGGAACGGGCCAGGGAACTGATGGCTGAATCGGGCGTGGACGGCTTCTCGGCCACGGTCATTGCCGCCACCGGCGAACCCCCGGTCGCCGCCTCCGAAGCCCAGGTGCTGCAGGCCCAGCTCGCTGAGATCGGCATCGATCTCGAAATCGAGATGATGGAACTCAATGTCTATGTCGATGCCTGGCTGGCTGGAGATTTCGACATGGCGGTGGCCCAGAATGGCGGCCGCCCGGACCCCTATCCGATGTATAACCGCTACTTCACCAATGAAGGCAATCTGGCCCATGTCTCCAATTTCCCGGATGACGAGCTGGACAGCCTGATGAAGCAGGGGCAGGCCGAAACCGACCCGGCCAAGCGCGTCGAAATCTTCCAGGCTTTCGAAAGCCGCCTGGCCGAGCAGTCGCCCTGGCTGTGGCTTTCGACCGGCTATAGCTACACCGCCCAGCGCGAGAGTGTTTCGGGCTTTACGCCTTCGCCGACCGGCACGCTGTTCGGCCTGGTCAATGTCTCGGTAGAATAGTCCAACCCAAACGGACCGGCCTTCGGGCCGGTCCAATTCGGATCCCGTCCCATGAGTTATGTGGTTCAGCGCCTGCTGACCTTCCCGCTGATCCTTCTCGGGGTATCCATTCTGGTCTTTGTCGCCATCCGGCTGGTGCCGGGCGATGCCATCACCGCCATGCTGGGCACAGAAGCCGGTCTTTTGACGCCGCTCCAGCGCGAGACGCTGGCGGCCTATTTCGGCATCGACCAACCCATCTGGGCGCAATATCTGCGCTGGCTGACCGGCCTGTTCCAGGGCGATCTCGGGATTTCCTCGATCTATGGCAAGCCGGTGCTGACCGTGATCCTCGAGCGGTTTCCGCTCACCCTACAACTTTCGCTGATGTCGATGGTGATTGCGCTCAGTGTCGGTGTGCCGCTGGGCGTGCTGGCCGCCTCACGCAATGAGCGCCCCAGCGACCTCATCGTCCGGGTGCTCGCCATGCTGGGTCAGTCGACCCCCAATTTCGTTGTCGGCATTCTCATCATCTACGTGCTCTCGGTGTTCTTCGGCTTCGTGCCGGCCATGGGATCGTTCACGCCGCTGTTCACCGATCCGCTGGCCAGCATCGCCCAGCTGATCTTCCCGGCCATTACGCTCGGCTTTGCCTTTGCCGCCTCGGTGACGCGCATTTCGCGCTCGGCCATGCTCGATGTGCTGAGCGATGATTATGTGCGCACCGCCCGCTCCAAGGGCGCAACGCCGATGAGCGTGATCTGGCACCATGCGCTGCCCAATGCGCTCATTCCCGTGGTGACGCTGTCGGGCGTCGAATTCGGCTATCTCCTGGGCGGCGCCGTCATCGTTGAACAGATCTTCGCCCTGCCCGGTCTTGGCCGGCTGGTGCTCGATGCCATTACGCAGCGCGATTATGCGCTGGTGCAGGGCACGGTGCTGTTCATCGCCTTCAACTTCCTGGTGGTCAATCTGCTCGTCGATCTCGCCTATGTCGCGCTGGACCCGCGCATCCGGATCGGGAGGCGCTGATGGGCAAAATGCTGTCATCGCTGTTCCGCCACCCATCCGGGCGCATTGGCCTGGTCATTATCGGGTTCTATTTGCTGGCCGCCATTCTGGGCACGCTGGGCCTGACCCCGCATGACCCGCTCAAGCTCTTTGCCATCGACCGGCTCAAGGCGCCCAGCGGCACCTACTGGTTCGGCACGGATTTGCTTGGCCGCGATGCCTTCAGCCGGCTGATGGTTGGCATTCGCCAATCCATGCTGATCGCCTTTGCCTCGGTGGCCATTGCCACAATTGCCGGCACCATCATCGGCCTGCTTTCGGCCTGGTGGGGCGGCATCTGGGACGGCATTTTCATGCGCGTCATGGACGTGTTGCTGGCCTTCCCGGCGATCCTGCTGGCGCTGCTGATCATCGCCATTGTGGGGCCCGGCACGATGACCAGCGTGGCCGCCATCGCCATCGTCTATACGCCGATCTTTGCCCGCGTGGTGCGCGGTCCTGCCCTGTCCTTGAAGCAGCGTGACTTTGTCGATGCCGCCCGCACTTTCGGCAGTTCGCAGAGCTATGTGCTGACGCGGCACTTGCTGCTCAATTTGGTCGCGCCGCTCGCCGTGCAGGTCACGCTGGCGCTCGCCTGGGCATTGCTGACCGAAGCGGGCCTCAGCTTCCTTGGCCTTGGCACCCAACCCCCGACCCCATCGCTGGGCCTGATGCTGGCGGAGAGCCGCAACCTGATGACGCACGCCCCCTGGCTGATGATCTTCCCCGCCATCACCATCATGCTGGGCATTCTCGGTTTCAACCTGACCGGCGATGCCTTGCGCGACATTCTCGATCCGCGCACCCAGAGGAGGGAAGCATGACCGGTCTGCTCTCCGTAAAGGACCTGCGCGTCGGCTTCGGCCAGGACCCCAAAGCCAATGAAGTGGTCAAGGGCGTCAGCTTCGATCTTGCCGCCGGTGAGACCCTGGCCATTGTCGGGGAATCGGGCTCGGGCAAGTCGGTTTCGGCCCTCTCGATCAATCGGCTGGTCGATTTCGGCGGCGGACGGATCACCCATGGCGCGGTCCACCTCACCCGTTCCGACGGAACGGTGCTCGATGTCGCAAAGGCCGACGAAAAGACCCTGCTGGGGATTCGCGGCCGCGATGTCGGGATGATCTTCCAGGAGCCGATGACCTCGCTCAATCCGGTTCATACCGTGGGCGCGCAGATCGAGGAGGCGTTCCGCCTTTCCAAGGGGCTTACCGGCGCTCAGGCGCACAAGGCGACCTTGGACGTGCTGGGACGCGTCCGCATTCCCGACGCCCAATCCCGGCTCGGTTATTATCCGCACCAGCTTTCCGGTGGCATGCGGCAGCGCATCATGATCGCCATGGCGCTGGCGGCCAGTCCGCGCCTGCTGATTGCGGACGAACCGACCACGGCGCTCGATGTCACCGTGCAGGCCCAGATCATGGCCTTGCTCGCAGAACTGCGCGAAGAGACCGGCATGGCGATGATCTTCATCACCCATGACATTGGCCTCGTCGCCGGCATAGCCGACCGCATCATGGTCATGCAGAACGGGGTGGCGGTCGAGCAGGGCGAAGCCGATGCCGTGCTGGACAATCCCCAGCACGACTATACCAAACACCTGCTGCGCGCCGTGCCGCATTTCACCTCTGGCAAGGCGGTGCGGAATGATGGGCGCCGGGCAGAGCCGCATGAGCCGATCGTCAAGGTCGATGATCTGGTCGTGCGCTTTCCGGTCGGCAAGGCCTGGTTCAAGCCCAAGGGCGCGATCCATGCCGTCGATGGGGTCAGTTTTGACCTGGTGCCAGGCGAAACGCTGGCGATTGTGGGAGAGAGCGGTTGCGGCAAATCCACCACTGCGCGCGCCCTGTTGGGCCTCAACAGCAAGACGCGCGGCGAGATCGTCACCGGATCGGGCCATAGTGTCCGTCCGGTGCAGATGGTGTTCCAGGACCCGTTTGCCTCGCTCAATCCGCGGCTCACTGTCGAGGCGCTGCTGGCCGAACCCGCCATTGCCAATGGACAGCGGCGCGATGACACACTGCGCGCGCGCATGGCCTTCCTGCTCGACCGCGTCGGCCTGCCTGAAGACGCCCTCACCCGCTATCCGCACCAGTTTTCGGGCGGCCAGCGGCAGCGCCTCTGCATTGCCCGCGCGCTGATGCTCAATCCCGACGTGGTGGTGCTGGACGAGGCGGTGTCGGCGCTCGATGTTTCGGTGCAGGCCAAGGTGCTCGAACTGCTGGTCGACCTGCAGCAGGAGTTCGGGCTGGCTTACCTGTTCATCTCCCATGACATGGCCGTGGTCGAGCGGATCGCCCATCGGATCGCCGTGATGTTTGCCGGCCAGATCGTGGAAATGGGCGAAGCGCGCGCCGTACTATCCGATCCGCAGCACGCCTACACCAAACGCCTGATCGCGGCCGTGCCGGCCATTGAGCGGCGCAAGCAGCGCTTTGCCGTGGACATGACGCAGGTTCCGTCCCTGGTGCGCCCGCCCGGCTTTGAACCACCGCCCGCGCAATGGCGCGAAGCCGGACAAGACCACCGCGTTCGCATTGAGGACACACCATGACACCTGTCGATGCGCAACTGGATCGCGCCTTTGCCCCACTGGCCGCCGCCATTGAAGCCGGCCGCATTCCCGGCGGCGTGCTGGGCGTGGTCGAGCGGAACGGCAACCGGGCCGTCAAGGCCATGGGCCAGGCGCAGACTGTGCCGACCAGCCACCCGATGACCGAAGACACCTGGTTCGATCTGGCGTCATTGACCAAGGTGCTGTTCACCACCGAACGCATTCTGGCGCTCGCCGAAGCGGGACGCATCGATCTCGATGCGCCGCTCGTCAGCGTGCTGCCCGATTTCCGGCACTACAATCTCGACAATTGGGAGCGCAAGGTCACCTTCCGGCAATGCCTGGGGCACCAGACGCCGTTCCCGGCGGTGTTTCCACTCTATACCTATGGGCGCGATCCGGACCTTCTGCGCACGTTCCTCTTGCAGCACGAATTTGCCGCTGGTCCCTCGGTCTATTCGGACATCAATTTCATCCTGCTCGGCCTTGCCCTTGAACGCATCGAAGGCAAATGGATCCGCGAGCTGGACCCGGGCCCGGGCTTTGCCTGGTCGGCCGATCCGGACAAGGCCGCCGCCACCGAGGATTGCTACTGGCGCCATCGCGTGCTGGTGGGCGAGGTGCATGACGACAATTGCTCGGCCCTCGAGGGCGCCGGTCATGCCGGGCTCTTCGGCACGGTATCGAGCGTGCTCGACTTCGCGGCCGCCAAGCTGAATTCTGCCGGTCCGGACACTTTGATCCGCACCCCGGTTTCAGGCCGCCGCACCCATGGCTGGGAGCGTCCTTATGAGGGCTGGTCAGGCGGCGAACACTGTTCGCCCCAGACCATTGGCCATACCGGGTTCACCGGCACGGGCCTGTGGATCGACTTTGATCGCGGCCATGCCTGGACGCTGCTGACCAATCGCGTCCACCCCACCCGCCATTTCGACAGCGGCATCATTGCGCTGCGCCGCGCCGTAGGAGACTGCATCAATGCCACATGACAATACCGCCGAACCAATCTGGTCCGTGGGGCTGATGACAGGCACCGTGCTCGACGGCAATATCGATGTGGCGCTGCTGCGCACGAATGGCGACACCATCGAGCGCTTCGGCGCCTATACGCTGGCGCCCTACCCGCAATCGATCCGCGACACGCTGGAAGAAACTCTTGCGCAAGCGCGGACCTGGAATTTCGATGGCCCCGAACCGGCGATCTTTGCCGCGGCAGAAGAGGCGCTGACCCGCGCCCAGTCGGCCGCCGTGCTCGATCTGGTCAAACAGGCCGGTCTCACGCCGGAGGACATCGGTATTATCGGGTTTCACGGCCAGTCCGTGCTGCATCGCGCGCCGCAACCGGGCCGCATCGGCGCGACACGGCAGCTTGGCAATGGCGCGCTGATGCGCGAATTGACCGGCATAAAGGTGGCCTATGATTTCCGTTCCGCCGATGTGCGCGCCGGCGGGCAGGGCGCGCCGCTCGCCGCGCTGTATCATCGCGCGCTGCTGCGCCTGATTGATGCCAGGGATGGCAAGACCGCCGTGCTCAATCTGGGCGGGGTGGCCAATGTCACCTATTGGGATGGCGCCGACCAGTTGATCGCGTTCGACACCGGCCCGGCCAATGCACCGATCAATGATTTCGTCAAAGGCCTGGGCCTTGGCGATATGGACCATAATGGCGAAATCGCCTTGCGCGGCAAAGTGGACGAAGAACGCCTGGCGCGTCTGCTGACCCACCCTTATTTGTCTGCCCCCTACCCCAAATCGCTCGATCGCTTCGACTTTCTCGCCACCATGGCCGAAGGCTTGAGTGCCGAAGATGGCGCGGCAACACTGACCGCCTTTACCACCGGCGCGGTGGGCAAGGCGCTCGACCTGTTGCCGCAGCGCCCAGAACGGCTGATCGTCTGCGGCGGCGGCCGGCACAATCCGGCAATAATGGCCATGTTGCAGACGCGCGCCAATGTCGAGGCTATCCCCGCCGAGGCGGTGGGCTGGCGGGGCGATGCGGTCGAGGCGGAGTGCTTTGCGCTCCTTGCCGTGCGGGTGCTGCGCGGCCTGCCGATCAGTTTTCCCACCACGACCGGTGCCCCCCATGCGCTGACCGGCGGCCTGCTGGCGGCCTGAGCGTGGTTCTGGCGCTTGAAATCACGGGCACACCGCGGGCTGAGGACCTTGAGGTCCTGGGCGCGTCCCTTGCTGCGTTCAACCAGAGCGATGTCGGGCCGTCCGAGCGCCAGTCTTTGGCAGTCTTCGTGCGCGATGTCGACGGCGACGTGGTGGCGGGCCTTTCCGGCTATACCGCCTGGGGCTGGCTCTATGTGCAATGGCTCTGGGTGGCAGAAGGTCAGCGCGGCCGCAAGCTGGCCGGACGCATGCTGGAGCTGGCCGAGGCCGAAGCAAGGGGCCGGGGCTGCCACGGCGCCTATATCGACACCTTCAATCCCCAGGCGCTGAAGACCTATCAGCGCTCCGGCTATACGGCATTCGGCAGCCTGCCGGACTTTCCCAAGGGTCGGACCCGCAGCTTTCTGTCCAAGACATTATAGGCTCGGGCCGAACCCGCTGAGCTGCGGGCGGCCGGGGTCTTCATCTCCCCCTGATCCGGGAATGGGCGCGGGCAATTGCCCCGCCTGCTCCCGACTCCCGGCGCCGGATTGACATCACGGTTCCAAGCTTGCTAATACGTATCAGCGCTAATACGCATTAGCAGCGAGGGAGGATAGCATGGCGCCGACGAAACGGCTGACCCAGAAGGACATTGCACAACTTGCCGGCGTCAGCCAGGCGACCGTGTCCCTGGTGCTCAATGGCACGCCTGACAGCCGCAACCGCATCCCCGCCGAAACGCGCGAGCGCGTCGAAAAAGCCATTCGCGACACTGGCTATGTGGCCGACCCTGTCGCCCGCCGCATGGTCAAGGGCCTCAACCGCATTCTGGGTGTGTTCACCTATGAGCCAGCCTTCCCCTCGGGCCAGGCCGATTTCTTCACCCCGTTCCTGTTCGGCATCGAAGAGGCCGCCCAGGACAAGGGCTACGACCTGCTGCTACTGACCGGGGCGGGCAAGGAACGCAAGATCTTTGGCGAGAATGCAAGGCTCCGCCTGGCCGATGGCTGCCTAATCCTGGGCCGCAAATTCGACAACACCGAACTGGCGCGCTTGGTGGCCGGTGACTTTCCCTTCGTCGCCGTGGGCCGCCGCGACGATGCCGGCGGGCCCGTGCCCTATGTCGGTGGTGACTATGCGCCGGCCACCGCCGCGCTGGTCGAACGCGCCCGTTCGCTGGGCCATAGCCGGCTTGCCTATGTCGGCCTCAATGAAGGCGCCGAATCCACACTCGACCGCTGGTACGGCTTCAGCCGGAGCGTGGGCGAAGACGAACTGGTCGCCAGCATTTTCGATGTCGGCCGGCCGGCCGGTGAAACGCTCGACATTCTGACCGCCGCCGGCGCCACCTGCCTGTTCTTTACCGAACTGGCCGATGCCGTGCGGGTCGAACAGGCGGCCCGTGAACGCGGGCTGTCGGTGCCTGGCGATCTCTCGATCGTCGTTTTGGGCAACCATATCCGCGCCGACGAACCGGGCCGCCGGTTCACCTCCTTTGCCATTCCGCGCGAGGCCATGGCGCGCGCCGCCACCGAAATGCTGGTGCGCCGTGTCGAGCACGATGCGCCGGTCGAGCAGCTCCTGCTGCCCTGCGAACCGCTCGAGGGTGACACCCTTGGCGCGCCCTCCTCCAAAACCAAGAAGACCCCATGACCAAAGACTATTCTGCCGACCTGCTCGTTGTTGGTGGTGGCCTGGGCGGCGTTGCCGCGGCCCTTGGCGCCCTGCGGGCCGGACGCACCGTCATCCTCACCGAAGAATTCGACTGGCTGGGTGGCCAACTCACCAGCCAGGCCGTGCCGCCGGACGAACATAGCTGGGTCGAGCAATTCGGCATCACCCGCTCCTATCGCCAGCTCCGCAATGGCATCCGACAATATTACCGCGACCATTTCCCATTGACCGAGGACAGCCGCGCCTGGGGCGATCTCAATCCCGGCGCCGGCTGGGTCAGCCGGCTCTGCGCCGAACCGCGCGTCGGCGTGGCGGTGATCGAGGCCATGCTCGCCCCCTGGCGCGGCGGTGGGCAATTGACCGTGCTGCAACCCTGGCGGCCGGTCGCGGCCGAAATGGATGGCGACATCGTCCGCGCCGTGACCTTGCAACACCGCGACAGCACTGACCGTATCGTGGTCTCGGCGCCCTTCGTGGTCGACGCCACCGAACTGGGCGACCTGCTGCCACTGACCGGCACCGAATATGCCACCGGTTTTGAGGCGCAGTCCGATACCGGCGAACCCAGCGCGCCCGCCGAAGCGCAGCCGGACAATGTGCAGGCCGTCTCGATCTGCTTTGCCATGGACCATGTCGATGGCAATCACGTGATCGACAAACCGGCCAATTACGATTTCTGGCGCCAGTACCAGCCCGATTTCTGGGGCGGCCCGCTGCTCGGCTTCAAGGCGCCGCATCCACGCACGCTGGAAATCACCGAGCGCAGCTTCACGCCCAATCCCGATGACGATCCGCTGCTGGTCGACGCCGATCAGCGTCGCAATGCGGGCGATGGAAATCTCTGGACCTTCCGGCGTATTGCAGCCCGCCGCAATTTCGTGCCTGGCGCCTATGGCTCGGACATCTGCCTCGCGAACTGGCCGATGATCGACTATATGGAAGGCTCCATCATCGACGTGTCCGACGAGGAGAAAGCCGCCCATCTCAAGGGCGCAGCCGACCTCTCCTATTCCGTCTTCTACTGGCTGCAGACCGAGGCGCCGCGCGTCGATGGCGGCCAGGGCTTCCCTGGCCTGCGGCTGCGCGGCGATGTGACCGGCACCGATCATGGGCTGGCCATGGCCCCCTATATCCGCGAAAGCCGCCGCATCCTGCCGGTCACCCGGATCGTCGAGCAGGATGTGTCCATGACCATCCATGGCAACAATCTGTCCAGGCACTACCGCGACAGCGTCGGGGTCGGCATGTACCGCATCGACCTGCACCCCTCCACGGGCGGCGACAATTATGTCGATGTGGAATCAGCGCCGTTCGAAATTCCGCTCGGCGCGCTGCTGCCCAGGCGTGTCAAGAACCTGCTGCCCGGTGGCAAGAATTTGGGCACCACCCACATCACCAATGGCTGTTATCGCCTGCATCCGGTGGAGTGGAATGTCGGCGAAGTGGCCGGACTATTGGCCGCCCACTGCCTCAATAACGGGCTGACGCCGCATCAGGTGCAGGCGGACGATGCCCTGCTCACCCAATTCCAGGCACGTCTGTATGCGGAAGGGATCGAGATCCGCTGGCCCGACGTGCGCGGATACTGAAATCATCAGGAGGAGAAACCATGAAAACGAGATATCTCAAGACCTCGGCCGCAAGCCTGGGCATTCTATTGGGGCTGGCTGCCGCCGGCACCGCCTGGGCGCAGGACAGCGTCGAACTGCGCATGACGATCTGGAGTGCCAATGAGGCGCATCTGGCCATGTTCAACGAGATTGCCGCCGGCTTTACCCAAAGCCATCCCAATGTGACGGTCAGCTTCGATTCCATTCCCTTCGACAGCTATACCACGACCCTGACCACCCAGATCGCGGGCGGCAATCCGCCGGATCTGGCCTGGATCCTGGAAACCTCTGCGGCCGACTTCGTCAATTCCGGCGCCCTGGCGCCCCTGAACGAAACCTTTTCGACCATTGAAGGCTATGATCTGTGGGACCTTTCGATCCCGGCAAGCGAGCTGTGGACCCGGGACGGGCAGCTTTACGCCTATCCCTTCTCCACCTCGCCCTTTGCGATGTTTGCCAATAATGACCTGATCGCCGCTGCCGGCGCCAGGACCCCGGCCGAGCTGATCGAAGCGGGCGAATGGAATTGGGACAATGCCTTTGCCACTGCCAAGGCCGTGGCAGATGCCGGCGAGGCCGATGGCCTGGTGGTGCGCGACTTCAATTTCCAGACCTGGCAGAACCTGGCCTCGATCTGGCGTGGCTGGGGTGCCGATCCCTGGAGCGCCGATGGCAAGAGCTGCGCCCTGGCCGACCAGCCCATGGTCGACGCCATGAGCGCCATCCACAACGCGATCTTCGTTGATGGCGGCATGCCCGGTCCGGGCGAGACAGTCGATTTCTTTGCTGGTGATGCGGCCATGACCATCACCCAGATTTCGCGCGCCTCGCTGCTGCCCAAGGAAGACCCGTTCGACTGGGATCTGGTGCCGCTGCCCGCCGGTCCGGCCGGCGAGTATTACGTGATCGGCCAGGCCGGTGTCGGCGTGTTCGAGCGCAGCGCCAACAAGGATGTCGCGGTCGAATTCCTGGCCTATATGACCAATCCCGAAAACAGCCAGAAACTGGCCCAGTTCTTCCCGCCGGCCCGCGAGAGCCTGCTCAATGCCGACACGCTCTCCAACACAAATCCGCTGCTTTCCGTCGAGCAGATCCAGACCGTCGTGGTCGATGGGATTTCGCGTGGCGTGGTCCTGCCGGGCCACACCAATTTCGCCCAGATCCAGCAGACCATCCGCTCGGGTCTGGACGCGCTCTGGGTGCCGGAAGCCGACGTGGCCGCCGTGCTCGGAAATGTGTGTTCCAGCGTGAGCCCGCTTTTGGCACGCTGAACCAACAACGACCGCCCCCTCCCTCCCCCTTGCGGGGAGGGAGACGCAGGAACCGCCATGTCTCAATCCTCTCAAGCCCCGCACAAGCCTCCCTTCTGGACCATGAACCGGCGCGATGCGGCGGCGGGCTATGTGTTCATCGCGCCGCAACTGATCGGCATCATCACCTTCGTGCTCGTGCCGTTGGGGCTGGTGTTCTGGTATTCGCTGCATGAGTGGAACGTGTTGGCGTCCAGTTTCAACTTTGTGGGCGCCGCCAACTACCAGATGCTGCTCAATGACCCGAACCTGCCGGCCGTGCTGCTCGCCTCGGCGATCTTTTCGGCGGGCCTGGTTATTTTCAACATGGCGCTGGCCCTGCTGCTGGCCGTGCTTCTCGACCAGAAGCTGAAAGGCATGGTCGTCTTCCGCACCCTGTTCTTTTCGCCCGTGGTCGTATCGCTGGTCGCCTGGACGATTGTCTGGAGCTTCCTGTTGCAGGCCAATGGCGGCATTAACGGGCTGCTCTCGCTCATCGGCATTGAAGGGCCGAACTGGCTGCGCACCCCCACGACGGCGATGATTTCGGTGGTCGTGGTGCAGGTGTTCAAGAATGTCGGGCTCAACATGGTGCTGTTCCTGGCGGCATTGCAGGGCGTCCCCAAGGAGCTCTATGAGGCCGCCCGCGTCGATGGCGCCGGGCGCTTCAAGCAGTTCCGCCGCATCACCCTGCCGATGATATCGCCCACAATTCTGCTGACTTCGATCATCACCATTGTGGGGTCGCTGCAGGTCTTTGCGCAGATCGCCGTGCTGACCCAGGGCGGGCCGGGCATGACCACGACGGTACTGGTCTATTACCTCTATCAGCAGGCCTTCCAGTTCCACTTCTTCGGCTATGGCTCGACCCTGTCGATCCTGCTGTTCACAATCGTCGCGGTGCTGACCTTCGCCCAGTGGCAACTGCGCAAGCGGATCGTCTATTATGAAAACTGACCTCAGCCCCCGCATGAAGGTGGCCCTTTACGGGCTGATGTGCGTGCTGCTCATCCCCTTCGTCTTTCCCACCTGGTGGATGGTCACCTCTTCGGTCAAACCGATCAGCGATATCTTCGCCTTCCCGCCCGATCTCTGGCCGCGCCGCTTCGATTTCACCACCTATGCGCAGGTGTTCGAGCTGCAGCCCTTTGCCCGGCAATACTGGAACTCGGCCTATATCGCGGCCATCGTCACCGTGGGCACGATGACCATCTCGTCCATGGCCGGCTATGCCTTTGCGCGGATTAGGTTCCCCTTCTCCAATGCCATCTTCATGGTGGTGCTGCTGGGCTTGTTGATCCCTTCGGAGGTCACCATTGTCCCGCTGTTCCAGATCTTTCTCTCCTGGGGGATGATCAACACGCATTGGCCGCTGATCCTGGTGCCGATCTTCGGCGCGCCGTCGGTATTCGCCACCTTCGTGATGCGCCAGTTCTTCATCTCGCTGCCGGTGGAACTGGAGGAAGCCGCCCGCGTCGACGGGCTGGGGCGGTTCAAGATTTTCTGGACCATCGCCCTGCCACTGGCCAGGCCCGCCCTGGGCGCGGTGGCGATCTTCACCTTCCTGCACTCCTGGAACCTCTATCTCGAACCTATCGTATTCCTGTCCTCGACACAGATGTTCACCCTGCCCCAGGCGCTGACCCAGTTCACCGATGCCTATGGCGGGGCGATGTGGAACATCCAGCTCGCCGCCGCGACCATGACCGCCATTCCGGTGCTCCTGGTCTTCATCGTGGCACAGAAGCAGTTCGTCGAAGGGCTCGCCCATACCGGGCTGAAAGGCTGACCCAAATGGCACAAGTCACACTCAATGCCGTCACCAAGAGCTATGGCGTCACGCCCGTGCTGCACGGCATCGACATCGCGATCGCCGACGGTGAATTTGTCGTCCTGGTCGGCCCCTCGGGCTGCGGCAAGTCCACGCTCCTGCGCATGATCGCCGGGCTCGAAACCATTTCGGGCGGCGCCATCGAAATCGGCGACCGCGTGGTCAATGATCTTGAGCCCAAGGACCGGGACATCGCCATGGTGTTCCAGAATTATGCGCTCTATCCGCATATGAGCGTGGCCACAAATATGGGCTTTTCGCTCGAGCATCGCGGCGCCTCCAAGGCCGAGATCGCCGAGCGCGTGCAATGGGCCGCCGGCATTCTGGGCCTGACCGAGCTGCTCGACCGGCGCCCCGGCCAGCTTTCCGGGGGCCAGCGCCAGCGCGTCGCCATGGGCCGCGCCATTGTGCGCAATCCGCAGGTCTTCCTGTTCGACGAGCCACTCTCCAATCTCGATGCCAAGCTGCGCGTGGTGATGCGCGGCGAGATCAAGGGGCTGCACCAGCGCCTGGGCGTCACCACCGTCTATGTCACCCATGACCAGGTGGAGGCCATGACCATGGCAGACCGGATCGTGGTGATGAATGGCGGCCGGGTCGAGCAGATCGGCGCGCCGCTCGACCTCTATGACCACCCGGCAAACCTGTTCGTTGCGACCTTTATCGGCTCGCCCGAAATGAACATCCTTGCCGGCACGATCACCCCGGACGGCTTTGTTGCCGATGGCGTCACCCTGCCATTGCCGCAGGGCATCACCGCATCGGGCAAGGCCAGCTACGGCATCCGCCCCGAGCATCTGGTGCTGGCCGAAGATGGACTGCCGGCCCAGGTGGTGCTGGTCGAACCGATGGGGTCGGAAACCCAGGTGACCCTGACACTGGGCCAGCACAGCATCACCGCCGTGTTCCGTGAGCGCCTCACGGCAGCGCCTGGCGAGACCATTCATGTGCGCCCGGACCTTGCCAAGGTGCATCTGTTCGATGCAACCGGCATGCGGATCGCATGATGTATCGCGAGACCCCGTTCTATCGCGCCCTGGTCGGTGGCGATTACCCCGTCATCGTTTCGCTGGCCCGGCATGATCTCGATCTGGCCAGGGCTGCGCTGGATGCCGGCGCGACGGCGATCAAAACCCATCTCAATGCCTATCATCGCGCCACAGGGACCACATTTGGCAGCTTCTCGACGGAGCGTCCCTTCTTTGAGGCCCTGGCAAAACTCGGCTGTCCCCTCCTGGTGATGGCCGGGCAGGAGACGGTGCCGAGCGCCGAGGAAATGGCAGCGCTGGCAGCACTCGGCTTTGAAGGCTTCAATGTCTATGTCGACCATATGCAGCCGCATTTGCTGCAATCGTCGCTGCGGCCCATGCCGGCCCTGTCCGCCACCAGCACCCCTGAGGATGTCACGCGCATCGCCGCCATGCCCGGCTGCATCATCGAAGCCTCGATCATGCCATTCGAGCGCTACCGAACCGCCATGACAGACACGGACCTTGAGCGCTATGCCGCCGTGGTCCGGTCCGTCGACGTTCCTGTCATCGTGCCCAGCCAGCTTGCGCTGACGCCCCAGGACGCAAAGCGCCTGCGCGAGGCCGGCATTGCCGCTCCGCTCCTGGGGGCCATTGTCACCGGTGAAACGCCCAAATCCATGCAGGCAGCGGTCAGCGCTTTCGCTCTCTAGAAGCAGGGCCACCCCACAGCCCTGACCCGCCTTTCTTCCAAATGCCCCAATCCGTTCGGAACTGTGACCGCATTGAGGCGTTGCACGGCTAAGCACGCCATTGGAGGAAAGCATGACCGATCAATCCATGTCGCGCCATGACCGCAAAGGTTTTGGTTTCTGGTGGACCATGTTTGTCGGGGTCGTTTTGCTTGTCTTTGGCCTGCCCATTGCGGCAGGCGGGGTCTGGCTCATCGCCCTTGGCGGCTCCTGGTACTATCTGCCAGCGGGCATCGGCCTGGTGTTGACCGCATGGTTCCTGTTCCGCCGCGAATTGACCGCGCTATGGGTTTACCTGCTGACCTGGCTGGGCACGTTGATCTGGGCCTTGTGGGAAGCGGGCCTTGATGGCTGGGCGCAGGTGCCGCGCCTCCTGGCACCCACCATTGTTCTGATTCTCGTCTTGACCACACTGCCCGTGCTGCGCGGCTCAGTGCGGCGCTTCGGCACCTCCGCCATGGCGGCCATGGTGACTTTTGCCGGCGCAGTCGGCGCCATTGGCGTTGCCAATCACGGCGTGGAAAGCACCGTCGCCCAGGAGGTTGATGAACCGGTGGCCCAGCCCGAGGCCCCCGAGGCGCCCCCTGCATCGGAGGCGCCGGAGACTGCTCCGGTTGATCCGGCAGCGCCATCAGCAGGGCCCACAGAGACAGTCGAGCCGGCAATTCCGGCCGATGCCGGTGACGCCGCCGAAGGCGCCCCGCTCGAGGCGGGGGAAGAAGAGCTGGCCGATACCCAGCCAGCAACGCCGGAGGATACCGGCCCCACCTATGTTGCGCTGGAAACCGGCGTCGACTGGCCGGCCTATGGCGGCACGCACCGTGCCATGCGCTATTCGCCGCTTGACCAGATCACGCCGGACAATGTCGGCCAGCTTGAAAAGATCTGGGAATTCCGTACCGGCGACATGCCGGAAGGCGACGAACCGTTCGGCAATCAGAACACGCCGGTCAAGGTCGGTGACAAGCTTTATCTCTGCTCGGCGACCAATCATATCAGCGCCCTTGACGCTGCAACCGGCGCCGAATTCTGGACCTATGACCCGGACGTTTCGACCGACAATGTAGGTTATAACGCCTCTTGCCGGGGCCTGGTCTATTTCGAGGACCCGACCGCTGAACGCGACGAGATCTGCGCCACCCGCACGGTCAACCTCACCCATGATGCGCGCATGATTGCGCTCGACACCGAGACTGGTCAGCCCTGCCCCGATTTCGGCAATGCCGGCATCGTCAATCTGATGGAAGGCATTGGCGATACCGCGCCCGGCTTTTATGCCCCGACATCGCCCCCGACCCTGGTGCGCGACGTGCTGGTGGTGGGTAGTCAGGTCAGTGACAATCAGCAGCGCACCGCCCCTTCGGGCGTCATCCGTGGCTATAACGCTGTCACGGGCGAACTTGAATGGGCCTGGGACATGAACCGCCCGGGCGAAAACGGCTTGCCGCCGGAAGGCGAGATCTATTCGCCCGGCACGCCCAATATGTGGACGATCGCCTCGGGCGATGACGAATTGGGAATGGTCTATCTGCCCATGGGCAATTCGGCCGTCGACTATTGGGGCGGCACCCGGTCCGAGCAGGAGAACACCTATTCCACCGCCATCGTGGCGCTGGACGTGGAGACCGGCGAGGTCGCCTGGCACTATCAGACCGTGCACTACGACGTCTGGGACTACGATCTGGGCGGCCAGGGCACCTTGGTGGATTTCCCCACCGATGAGGGCCCGGTTCCGGCCATCATCATGCCGTCCAAGCAGGCGCAGTTCTATATCCTCAACCGCGAGACCGGCGAGCCGCTGGTCAATATCGAGGAGCGTCCTGCCCCGCAGGGTGGCGTCGAACCCGACCGCCTCTCGCCGACCCAGCCCTATGTCACGGATTTCCCGAACCTCTTGAAGCCCGAGCTCACCGAGGCCGATATGTGGGGCGCGACCCCGCTTGACCAGCTCTGGTGCCGCATTCAATACCGGCAGGCCGAATATGACGGCGTCTATACTCCGCCCACGGTGGATCAGCCCTGGATCCAGTTCCCCGGCTATAATGGCGGCTCGGACTGGGGCGGCATCGCCGTCGATCCGGAAAAGGGCATTCTGATCGCCAACTACAACAATATGCCCAATTACAACCAGTTGATCCCGCGCGAACAGGTCGATGAGATGGGCGTCTATTCCATCGCCGACCCCAATTATGAGCCGTCCGCGGGTTCGGGTTCGCATGGCTCGATCAGCCCGCAGGCCGAAGCGCCCTATGGCATTCGCGTCAATGCCGGCTGGCGGGTGCCGTTCACCGGGCTGCTGTGCAAGGAGCCGCCCTATGGCGGGATCGCGGCGATTGATCTCAATACCCGCGAAATGCTGTGGGATCGCCCCTTCGGCACCGCCCGCAAGAACGGCCCCTTCGGCATTCCGTCCATGCTGCCGGTCGATATCGGCACGCCCAATAATGCCGGTGGTTTCATCACCGCCTCGGGCCTGTTCTTTATCGGGGCGGCCACCGACGATCTGTTCCGGGCCATCGACATCGAAACCGGCGAGCGGGTCTGGGAGGTGGAACTCCCGGCCGGTGGCCAGGCAACGCCGATGACCTATGAGTCCCAGGGGCGGCAGATCGTGGTCATCAATGCCGGCGGCCATGACTTCATGGAAACGCCCATTGGCGACTATTTCATCGCCTATGCGCTGCCGGGTGATGAGACGGCCGAGAGCGAAGGCGACGTGCAGCCCTAAATCTTAGAACACCCCGACACGACCTCGCTCGCCAGAGGGGGCCGTGCCGGGACACCCTCCAACATCCGGAATGGAAATGGACCCAGCGTCAGCCTTTTCCTTCGACATGAGCTATTGCGGATCGCCACCGACCCTGGAAACACTCTGGGGCCGGTGGAATTTCGAGCCCGGCCTGCTCAGTGTCCTTGTTCTCACGGCCCTTGCCGGATTTGTGCTGTTGCGGCAGGCAGAACCCAGGCGCCAGCTTGCCTTTGCCGGCGCCTGGCTGCTGGCGGTGGTCCTCTTTGTCTCGCCCGTCTGCGCGCTCAGCGTGGCGCTGTTCTCCGTGCGCGTCGGCCACCATGTGGCACTGACCATGGTGCTGGCGCCGCTGCTGGCGCTGGCCCTCCCCGCGCGATGGGGTATGGGTGCCGGCCTGATGCCGCCGCTGGTGCTCTCGACCTTGGCGCTCTGGCTCTGGCATGCGCCTGATTTCTACACAGCCGCGTTCACCCATCCGGCGATCTACTGGCTCATGCAATTGAGTCTGATTGCCGGTTTCACCTGGCTGTGGCTGGGCCTGCTGCGCAGCCATGCCGCGATGGCCGCAGGCATTTCGGCTTTGTCCAGCGCCATCCAGATGGGACTGCTTGGCGCGCTGCTGGTGTTTGCGCCGAGCCCGCTCTATCTGCCGCATCTGGGCAGCACCCTCAATTTCGGCCTTTCGCCGCTGGAGGATCAGCAGCTTGCGGGGCTGATCATGTGGGTCCCGGCCAATCTGCCGCTGCTGGCGCTGGTGCTGTGGCGGCTGGTACTGGCCTTGCGCTCAGAGCAGGCGGTGGCTGAATGAGCCTGGATCTACTCGTCACCTGGCTCAAATTCATCCATGTCGCGACCATTGCCGGCTGGTCCGCGGGGCTGATCGCGCTGCCGTTCCTGTATCGCCAGCGCCGGGGGCTGGAGGGACAGAAGCTGCATCGGCTGCATGCCTTCACCCGCTTTCTCTATGTGGCGCTGGTGTCGCCGACCGCCTTTGCCGCCATCGCCTCGGGCACGGCGCTGATCCTGTTGCAGGGCACTTATGAAAACTGGTTTTCGGCCAAGCTTGTCGGCGTATCGGTGATGACCGGCGTGCACATCTTTTCCGGGCTGATGATCCTGCGGCTCTTCGAACCCGGTGGGGTCTATCCGCTCGGGCGCTTCGTGCTGGTGCTGACGCTGACCTTTTCGGCCATCGCCGCCATCCTGGTGCTGGTGCTGGGGAAACCAGACATCGAATGGCCGGCGATCCTGGCAGGCCTCTTCGCACCTGGCGCGCTGTCAGAGATGTTCGAGCAGCTCATTGGCGAGGCGAAATGATGAGGCCGACGCCATGATCGAACACCAGCTTGCCACCATGCCAGCCGGCGAAACCCGCCGCCATGGTCGCCAATACCGAGAGCATCAACCCGCTCGGGAGCACCATCTCCGGCAGATAGATGCGCAGGCCGGCATTGGCGCCGACAATGGCGAGCATCACCATGGCGGCGATGGCATGGTTCCAGCTCGCCACGCGCACACGAATGCCGGGCACGGCCAGCAGCTCGAGCGTACCGACAATGGCCGCGAGCAGGCCAAAACCAAAGGCCGCGCCGGCGGCCCATTTGCCGACCTCGAGCCAAAACGGATCAGCGTTCCACCAGTAGAAAATATCGACGCCCAATGTGGCGACGACAAAGGCGATGGGGAAGTGCACCAGCATGGCGTGGATAGGGTGCCCCGCCACGGCGATGGCCGAGCCGATATCCTTGCCTGCCACGGCGCGAATGGCCGGGTTGGGGTGATCGGCCCGCGCTTCGGGCGGCGTCTCCTCGTCGCGGATTTCGCTCTCTTCGTCTTCGCGCGGAATATCGGTCATCTGGTTCGCCCCTTGTTCAAGCCCGTTGCACTTGGTGCAACGCCGCTGCTGCTGACCGGTTGCACGGGCGCGCTGTCCACGCTCGACCCCGCCGGCCCGCGCGCGGCCAATCTGGCGACGCTGTGGTGGGTGATGCTGTACGGCTCAGCCCTCCTGTTCGCGCTGGTCATCGCGCTGTTCGCCATGGCCTATCTGCGTCCCGCATGGGTGTCGCGCATCTCTCCTGTCCAATGGATCGTGGGCGGCGGGCTGGTGCTGCCCATCCCGATCCTGATCCTGCTCACAGGCACGGCACTGATGCTGGGCGAGCAATTGCTGCCCAGGGGCGATGCCCCGTTGCGCTTTGGCGCCCATGCCGAGCGCTGGCAATGGAATTTCATCTATCCGGACGGTGAACGCATGAGCGACGAGGTGCTGCATATTCCCGCCGGTCAGCCCATCGATGTCGCGGTGACCTCCGCCGATGTGATCCATTCATTCTGGGTGCCCAGGCTGGGGGGCAAGATCGACGCGATACCGGGTCACGAGAACCTCATCCGCCTCGAGGCCGACGAACCCGGCACCTATTGGGGGCAATGCGCCGAATATTGTGGACCGGGCCATGACGGCATGTGGTTCCGCATTGAGGCGCACACGGCCGAGGACTTCACGGCCATGGTGGAGGGCGGCCAATGAGCCAGACGCCATCCGCCATCGGCCTGCACAAGCAACTCGACGCCATCTGGCGCACGCCACCCGGGCTGGCCCGCCTCTCTAGCGTCAACCACACCATTTTGGGCAAGCGCTTCATGGCGCTGGCTCTGCTGTTCTTCGCCATTGGCGGCCTGCTGTCGATGCTGATCCGGGCGCAGTTGGCGACGCCCAACAGCGCCTTTCTCGGTCCGGAAATCTACAACCAGATCTTCACCATGCATGGCACGGTGATGATGTTCCTGTTTGCCATTCCCATGTTCGAGGGCTTTGCCATCTACATGCTGCCCAAGCTTTTGGGCGCGCGCGACCTCGCCTTTCCCCGGCTCACTGCCTATGGCTTCTGGTGCTACCTGTTCGGCGGCTCGATCCTGATTATCGCCATGCTGGCCGGAGTTGCCCCCAATGGCGGCTGGTTCATGTACACCCCGCTTTCTTCGAAACCCTATACGCCGGGCATCAATGCCGATGTCTGGCTCCTGGGCATCACCTTTGTCGAAATCTCGGCGGTAACGGCAGCGGTCGAGATCTTCGTCACCATCCTCAAGATGCGCGCGCCGGGCATGGCCCTTACGCGCATGCCGCTGTTTGCCTGGTACATGCTGGTGACCGCGGGGATGATGATCATCGGCTTTCCGCCATTGATCCTGGGGTCCATCCTGCTTGAGATGGAGCGCGCCTTCGACCTGCCGTTTTTTGATCCGACACGCGGTGGCGATCCGCTCTTGTGGCAGCACCTGTTCTGGCTGTTCGGGCATCCGGAGGTCTATATCATCTTCCTGCCCGCCGCCGGGGCGCTCTCCACGATCATTCCGGTGTTCGCGCAGCGTCCGATCCTGGGCTATCGCGCCATCATCGCGGCCATTGTCGCCATGGCCTTTCTCAGCTTCGGGCTCTGGGTGCACCACATGTTCACTGTGGGCATTCCGCATCTGGCGCTGGCGTTCTTTTCTGCGGCGAGTGCCCTGGTGGCCATCCCCACGGCGGTGCAGATCTTTGCCTGGATCGGCACGCTGGCCTCGGGCAGGCCGCGCTGGGACATCCCCATGCTCTATGTCTTCGGCTTCTTCGTGGTTTTTGTCTGCGGCGGGCTGACCGGGGTGATGCTGGCCATGGTGCCGTTCAACACCCAGGCCCATGACAGCTATTTCGTCGTCGCACATCTGCATTATGTGCTGGTGGGCGGCTTCGTCTTTCCCATGCTGGCGGCGATCTACTATTGGCTGCCCCACATTTCTGGGCGCCAAAGTCTCTACCGTCTCTCGATCCCGGCCTTCTGGCTGATCCTGATCGGCTTCAACCTCACCTTTTTCCTGATGCACTTGACCGGGCTGATGGGCATGCCGCGCCGCATTTCCACCTACCCATCCAATTGGGGCTGGGACTGGCTCAACCTGCTCTCCTCGGTCGGCGGATTCATTCTCACTATGGGCTTTGCCCTGGTCCTGGCCGACATGGTGCTGCAGTTCCGCTTCGGCGCCCGCTTCCGCCGCGACCCCTGGCAGGCCGGGACGCTGGAATGGGCCACGGCGACCCCACCACCAAGCTATAATTTTGCGGCCATACCGCATATCAATACGCGCGCAGACCAATTGCAGCCAGCGCTCATCGGTCCCACTCTGGCGGGCGGGCAAGGCTATCTCGGCTTTGCCCGAAACGACGAACAGGAAACCCTGGCGGTCGACATGATGAGTGGTGAAGCCGAGCAGTTGATCGTCCTGCCGCGCCGCTCCTATCTGCCGCTCTGGACGGCCATGGCGACGGCCAGCTTTTTCCTCGCGCTGTTGTTCAAGCTCTATTGGCTGGCCCCGTTAGGGGCCTTGGCGACGCTCGTGCTTTTCCTGTTCTGGCCCATAAGCCTGGGATCAAAGTCGGATCGCGGACCGATCGATATCGGGCGCGATCTCGCCGTTCCACCCGATGTGGAAGCGCCGGACAATGTCACCGTGCTGGCCAATCGCACGGCGCTGGTGATGAATGGCACGCTGTTCACCTCGCTCCTGTTTGGTGGCCTGTTCCTGCTGGTGGTGGCACCGAACTGGCAAGGCTCAAGCGCACCGACCCTGCCGCTCTGGGCCGGAGCACTGGCCATGGTCGCCAGCCTTTCGGCTGCGGGCACAAGCGCCATGGCTGCTCGCAGGCACGGCTCAGTCCTGCTGCTTCGCACAGGCCTGGTAGCAGCCATTGCGCTGCAAGTCCTCGCCCTGATCCTGCTGACGCTGACCATGGACGCGCTGGGAGACCCGACCGGACATGCGCGCCAGGCCGTGCCCTTTGTCACGCTCGGCTATGCCGCCCTGCATTGCGGCCTTGGCGCCATCATGGCCGCGCATGCACTCTGGCGGCACGCGCAGGGCTATGTGTCCGCGCACAGGCGCACCGAGCTGGTGCTGGCCCGGTTGTGGAACGGTTATGCCGGCGGGGTGGTGGTCCTGGCAATGGGCCTTGTCGCGCTTCTTGGTGTCAATGGGGTGGCGCCATGAGGGCCATCATGCAGAGGCCCCTGGTGCGGCTGATAGCGGGCTTTGTCGTCTGGTCGGCTGGCTTTGTCGTGCTCTATGCCGTCCAGGCGCTGGGTTGCGCTTATGGGTGGGGCGACTGGCACCGGCCGGTGCTGATCGGCCTATATTTGCTTGCACTCGCGCCACTCTTTTGGCTGGCCCTGCCGGCCAGTGCCGGCGCGGCGGAAGGCCCACTGCACTTTGCCGCGCTCTGGGCCAACCGGGCCGCGCTCCTTGCCGCCGTGCTGATCTTCATGCCGGTGACATTCGCAAGCCTCTGCGTCTGAGGCTATTGCGGCCGCGCGGCGATCCCCGACCCGGCATAAGCGCATAACAGCCGCGCCAATGCGACAAGCGAATCCATATGGGTGCGCTCCCAGCCATGCGAGCTGTCGAGCGAAAAGCACACCAGCCCCACCCGGATGTCCCATCCCGCTTCGACCGCCGCGGCGCTGTCGGAGCGATAATGGCGGAAGGTGTCCCGGACATGGGGGATGTCATGCTCGGCACAGAGCGTCAGCATCTGCCGGGTCATCCGTTCATCGAACGGCCCCTGCCGGTCCCGCATGGCAATGGTCACCGCATCATCACGGCTGGCCTGGTTCGGCGCAGTCACCGCATTGTCGATGGCGAGCAATTCCTCCACCTCGGGGCCGAACCCGTGCGTGCCGCCAATGCCGATCTCCTCGGCAATGGTGAACATGGCCTGGAACGGCGTTGCCACCCTGGTGTGGCCATCGGCAATGGATTTGAGCACGGCGAGAAGTGTGGCACAGCCCGCCTTGTCGTCGAGATGGCGCGAGACGATGAAGCCGTCGACGATCTCGGGCTGGGCATCGATGGCGACCATGTCGCCGACATTGAACCCTGACGCGACAAGTGCGGCCCTGTCGGGCAATACGGCGTCGATACGGATTTCGAGATTGTCCCAATCGGCCGGCTGGGTGTCGACTGCGGTATTGAAACGATGGCCCGAGGCCTTGAGCGGCAAGATGGTGCCGCGATGGGTTGCGTGGTCGGAGAACACCGTGACCCGCGCCCCTTCGGCAAAGCGGGCCGCCCAGGTGCCGGTATTGCGCAGGGCCAGCCGGCCATTGGGCTTGAGTTCGGTGACCATGGCCCCGAGCGTGTCGAGATGGGCAGCCAGCGCCCGGCGCGGGGCGCCGTCGCCAATCTCGACATAGAGCACGCCGCGGCGGGTATATTTCGGTTCGAACCCCAGATCGCGCAGCCAGCCATCGACCAGCGCCACGGCCCGGCCGGTCATGCCGACGGGGCTGGGTGTCTGCACCAGTTCGAGCAGGCAATCGCGCAGATAGTCGGTATCGATCATGGGGCGCGGCGCCTTCTCACCCGGCGCGGCGCGGCGTCCTCGCTCAGGAACCGATCCATCAGACTGGCCTGCAGGCCCAGCATATGCTGCTCGGCCTCGGCCATGTGTTCGGCCAAGATCGCGGCGGCCGCATCAGCGTCGCGGCGGCGCATGGCGGCGATCAGGTCGCGCTGGTGCTCGATGCCGGACTGACGCAGCACCGGCTCAGGCTGGACATAAATGTCCTGGGCGATGGCCAGATCCTTGAGCAGGCGCTGCAGAAACCGGCAGGTGAAGGCAAGGATGGGATTGTCGGCATATTCGGCAACCACGCCATGGAAATCGAGCTCGGCCATGCGCTGGTTCCAGCGCTCGGTGGCGTCGGCGGGTTCATGGTCATAGACCGAAATGATGGCTTCGAGCCGGTTCAATCCGGCTTCGTCGATATGCGGGGTGGCGCTGGCCGCGACCAGCGGTTCAAGCGCCTTGCGCATCTCGTAGATATTGGCAATCGAGAGGTTTTTGGCGAACAGGAAATTGGACAGCAGGCTCATCGCCCGCCCTTCCGACATCCGCTCGATGAAGGCGCCGCCACCGGGGCCCGTGCGCACCGAAATCAGCCCCTGCACCTCGAGCGCCTTGAGCGCCTCGCGCACCGTGCCCTTGCTGGCGGCAAACTGGGTTATGAGGTCGCGTTCCTGCGGCAGACGGTCGCCGGGGGCCAGCCCGTGCTCGACAATCATGCGCTTGATGGCATCGACAATCTCGTCGGTCCGCTTGCGGCGGGGCAGGTCGGTCAGCGCCGGGTCGATCTCGTTCATGCAATATCCGGTGAAATCAGGCGCGGTGCACTGGCGATGAGCGCCCGCGTGTAATCATGTTGCGGGGTGGCAAAAAGGCGGGCAGCCGGGCCAACCTCCACCACCTCTCCCAGATACATGACCGCGACCCGATCGGAAATCGATTCGACCACCGCCAGGTCGTGGCTGATGAACAGATAGGACAGCCCCAGATCGTCGCGCAATTGCTGGAGCAGAAGCAGAACCTGGGCCTGTACCGAAACATCGAGGGCACTGACCGGTTCATCCAGCACCAGGATTCGCGCCTCGGCCGCGAGGGCCCGGGCAATGGCAATGCGCTGGGCCTGGCCGCCGGAAAACTCGTGCGGGAAGCGTTCGAGCGTATCGAGCGGCATCTGCACGGCGTCGACGAGTTCCTTCTTGCGGCTGGCGCGCTTGCCGGCGTCATAGCCGCAAAGCAGGCGCAACGGCACATCGAGAATTTCGCCAATGGTCTTGCGCGGGTTGAGTGAGGCCACCGGGTCCTGAAACACATATTGAATGGTGCGGCCAAAGGCGCGGGAGCCGGTTGCGGCCAGTTCGGCCCAGGGCTTGCCATCGATCTGCATGGTGCCCGAGGTGGGGGCTTCCAGCCCCACCAGCATGCGGGCCAGGGTGGACTTGCCCGAGCCGCTTTCCCCGACAATGCCCAGGGTTTCACCGCGTTGCAAATTCAGGGAAATCCCCTTGACGGCATGCACCTCGCTGGCCTTGCGCCCGAACAGGCTGCGCCCGCCGCCAAAGGTCTTGACCAGGTCGCGCATTTCGATGGCGTTGTCGCTCATGTCCGGGCCTCCACAAACAGCGGGCGCACGCGGTCGAGAAAGGCCTGCCCCTCGCCCAGTTCGGGTACGCAGGCAATCAGGCGCTTGGTGTAGTCATGCTGCGGATCGCGCAGCACGGCGCCGGTCTCGCCCTGTTCGACGATCTCGCCATTCTTCATCACCGCGACGCGGTCGCAGACCTGGGCGACGACACCAAAATCGTGGGTGATGAGCAGGAGCGCAAGGCCCCGTTCCCGGCGCAGGTTCTGCAGCAGTTCGAGAATGCGGGCCTGGACCGTGACATCGAGCGCCGTTGTGGGCTCGTCGGCAATGATGATGTCGGGATCATTGGCCAGAGCCATGGCAATACCGATGCGCTGGCGCTGGCCGCCCGAGAGTTCATGCGGATAGGCGCTGGCACGGCTCCGGGCGTCGCGAATGCCCACGGTTTCCATCAATTCGATGGCGCGGCGATGGGCTTCGGACTTGCCGACGCTTTCATGCACCAGAATGGCCTCGGCGATCTGTTCGCCGACGCGGAACAGGGGATGGAGCGTGGTCAGCGGGTCCTGGAAGACATAGGCGACACGGCCGCCGCGCAGGCCGATCAACTCCTGTTCGCGCAGGGAAAGCACTTCCCTGCCCCCGACATAAACGCCGCCGGCGGTGATGACGCCGGGGGGCGAGGCCACTAGGCCCATGAGGGAGAGCGCCGTCACCGACTTGCCCGAGCCGCTTTCCCCGATCAGGCCGAGGCATTCGCCCTTGCCAAGGCGGAAGCTGATGTCTCGCACGGCGGGCGTGATGGCCTTGCCGTCATCAAAGCCGGTCGAAAGATTATCGACGACCAGTGCCGGCGCGTCTTCAAGCGTTGCGGCGGGCCTGGTCTTGCGGTCAATCTTGGTGATCGGCATAGGCCGATCCAGCGCCCCGGAGCGCAGGCGCGGGTCGAGCACGTCCCGAATGCCGTCGCCGAGCAGGTTGATGCTCATCACCAGCACGAAAATCATGATGCCGGGAATGATCGAGGCATGGGGCGCGGTGAAGAGCTGCGCGCGGGCTTGGCCCAGCATCGAGCCGAGATCCGAGGTCGGCGGCTGGGCGCCCAGACCCAGGAAGGAGAGACCGGCCGTCTCAAGGATCATCCAGCCCACGGTGGTGGACATGGTGATGACGATGACCGGCAGCACATTGGGCAGCACTTCGGTGAACAGAATTGCCGGATGGCTCTTGCCGGAGAGGCGTGCCGCATCGACGAATTCACGATTGCGGATCGAGACCGTGACGCCCCGGATATTGCGGGCGAAGAACGGGATATTGACGATGGCAATGGCATAGAGCGCATTGAGCAGGCCCGGCCCCAGCGCCGCCACGATGGCGATGGCGAGCAGGATATAGGGGAAGGCCATGAGCATATCGACAAAGCGCATCAGCACGCTATCGGTCGCACCGCGTGAATAGCCGGCCACCAGCCCGATCAACGAACCGAAAATGGCCGCAAGGGCCGTGGCGCTGACGCCCACGATCAGCGACACCTGCGTGCCCCAGATCAGCCGCGAGAGGATATCGCGGCCCAGATGGTCGGTGCCGAGCAGATGCCCATCGGCAAAGGGCGGCAGCAAGCGATTGGGCTGGTCGGTAATGTCGGGATTGGGCAGCGGCAGCACCGGCGCCAGCACGGCCAAAATGACGATGAAGCCGAACAGGAACAGGCCCGCTGCCGCGAGGCGATTGGCCATCAGCAATTGCCAATTGCTGCGGCGCTTGCGGGGTTCGGGCGCGGACAGGGTCATATCGGTCATGCCTTGAGCCTCGGATCGAGCATGGCCTGGGCGACATCGGCCAAAAGGTTGACGAGCACATAGAGGGTGGCCGCAACCAGCACGCCGCCCTGCACCAGCAGCAGGTCGCGGGTGGAGACGGCCTTGACCAGCATCTGCCCCAGACCCGGCCACTGGAACACGGTTTCGATATAGACGGCGCCGCCGAGCACGAAGCCGGTCTGAATGCCGATCACCGGAATGATCGAGACCAGCGCAGCGCGGAAGGCGTGGCGGTAGATCACCGCGTTTTCACTCAATCCCTTGGCGCGGGCGGTGCGGATGAAATCCTGGCGCAGCACTTCGAGCATGGCCGCGCGGGTGAGGCGCGCCACGACGCCAGTGGCGACAATGGCCAGTGTGCCGGCGGGCAGGATAAGATGGCGCAGCAGATCGGGCAGGTCGCCGCCGCCATAGACGGCATACATGCCAGAGGCCGGCAGCAGCCGCCATTGCACGGCAAAGAGCAGGATCAGAACCAGCCCGAGGAAAAAGGCCGGCATGGAAATGCCGATCAGCACGAAAAAGGTGACGATGCGGTCGGTCCAGCCAAACTGGCGGACTGCCGAGACGATACCGGCCAGAATGCCCAGCACCGAACAGATGAGCAGCGAGGCCCCGGCGAGCACGAGCGTGGCGCTGAAGCGGTCCAGCACTTCGTCGATAACCGGGCGATTGAGAATATAGGAACGGCCGAAATCGCCCTGCAGCAGATTGCCGATCCAGATCACATATTGCTCAGGCCAGGAGCGGTCGAGACCCAGGGCCCGATTGATGCGCTCGACATTGTCCGGCGTGGCATAGGAGCCGAGCAGCGCCTGGGCCGGATCGCCCGGGATGAGCTTCATCACCAGGAAGACGATAATCGACAATCCCAGGATCACCGGGATCGCGGCCAACAGGCGCTTGCCGATATAGGCGGTCATCTCTGGTCCTCCTCTTGCTGCGGGGCGCCGTGGCATCCCACCTACCGACCTGCGCTACGCTCCGGCCGCCTCTCCCGAGGAGGAGAGGAACAAGTGCCAAGCGGTGAGCCCGTTCTTCTTCTCCTCCTCGGGGAGAAGGTGGTCCGAAGGGCCGGATGAGGGGCATGCCCCCACCCGGCACGGATTTATGGCTTGCTTACGTCGCGCAGCACCAGGCCGAAGTCCGGCTGCAATTCGAAGTCCTCCACGGCACTGGTCACCACGGCATTCTGCTTCCAGTTGGCCACGAAGAGCCAGGGGGCATCTTCATTGGTGAGCGCCTGGACCTGCTTGTAGAGCTCGGCGCGCTCGTCCGGATCGGTCGAGACGCGAGCCTGATCGAGCAGGGCGTCCACTTCCGGATTGGAATAATAGGACGAGTTGAACCCGCCTTCTTCCGGCCAGGCCGCCGTGCGCAGCGTGAGGAAGGGCAGCGTGTCGGGGTCGGAGGTCATCCAGGCCATTTCGGCCATGTCGGCCTTGCCCTCGAGACCCGGGTTCACTTCCGAAAGGAAGGTGTTCCACTCATAGGTCTGGATTTCGACATCGAGCCCGACTGCCGCGAGATCGGCCTGGATCGCGGTACCCATGGGCACTGGATCGAGCATGCCCGAACCGCCTTCGGTCACTAGGAACGTGAGCGACGCGCCTTCCGCACCGGCTTCGGCGAGGAGCTGACGGGCCATTTCCGGATCATAGGGATAGGGGTCGACCTCTTCATTATAGGCCCAGTTGAAGGCCGGCGGGATGGGGCCGGCAGAGACCTCGGCCGTGCCCTGCAGCACGTCGTTGACCAGGCTCTCCTTGTTGACCGCATAGTTCACCGCCTGGCGCACCCGCACATCGGTGAACGGGCCTTCCTTGGCGTTGAGCATGACGTACCAGACATGAGGCCCAACGGCCTCGACGACCTGGTAATTGGCGTCGTCGCGGAACTGGGCGACATTGTCGGGCGGGGTTTCGAGCAGCACGTCGATGCCACCGGACAGCATTTCCGCCACACGGGTATTGGCATCGGTGATGGGCCGGAAAATGACTGCCTCGAGATCGGGCGCGCCATCCCAATAGTCCGCGTTGCGCGAGGCGACAACGCTGGTATTGGACTGCCATTCCTCGAACTTGTAGGGCCCCGTGCCGACGGGGTTGCGGCCGTAGTCGGCGCCATATTGCTCGACGGCGGCCGGAGAGACGATCAGCCCGGTAGCCGAGGCCAGGTTGGACATGAAGGGGGCAAAGGCCTCGTTGAGCGTGAACTTGACCGTCAGGTCATCGATCACCTCAACGGTCTCGACCGCAGAAAAGAAGAAGGACAGCGGGAACGGCCCCGTATCCGCAAAGGGATGGGTCTCGTCGAGCATGCGGTCGAAGTTGAACTTGACCGCGTCGGCATTGAACGGGGTGCCGTCATGGAAGCTGACCCCTTCACGCAGGTTGAAGGTATATTCCAGGCCATCGTCCGAGATGGTCCAGTCCGTAGCCAGCGCCGGCTCGATCTCGAGCGTGCCCGACTTGTTGCGCACCAGGCCGTCATAGAGGTTGACGGCGATGCGGAAATCATTGGCTGCCGTGGACACGTGCGGGTCCAGTGAAGCCGGCTCGGCAATTTGCCCGACCACCAGCACATTGGGTGGCGTCTGGGCGGCGGCTGGCGATACCAGCGCCAATGCGGTGGCGGCGAGCAGCGGCGCCAGTCCGTACCATTTGGATGTCATTGAAACCTCCTTGCGTTCCCTCAACCATTGCCTCCCGGCCCTCACCGTGAGACAAGGCATATGTAATTTATCATCATAAATAACGCCTGCCGTCAATTTATGCTGATAAATATCGAGAGGAGGATTTTGCCAGCATGACCTTTTCAATCGTTGCGCGAGATTCACAAACCGGCGAACTGGGCGTTGCCACCGCCACTGCCGGACCGGCCGTCGGCGCGCTGGTGCCCCATGTGCGGGCCGGCCAGGCTGCCATGGCGACGCAGGCAATGACCAATCCCTATCTGGCCGTCGACACACTCGCGGCCATTCCCGCTGCCGACGCCGAGCACGCCTTACAGGGGGCGCTGGCCCAGGACCCCGAAAGCGATCGCCGACAGGCCATCGTCATCGATGCGCAAGGCCGCATTGGCGCCTGGACCGGCGCCCGCTGCGAAGATTTTGCCGGCCACGCCGTGGGCGAGAATGTCGCGGTCGCCGGAAATATCATTGCAGGCTACGCCGTGCTGGACGCAATGCTCGAGGTGATCAGGGGGCCCGGCGATTTGACCGAACGCCTGTTTGCCGCGCTCCAGGCCGGCAATCGTGCCGGCGGCGACCGGCGCACCATCACCTCCGCGGCGCTCAAAGTGGTCCGCAACCAGGCCTATCCCGAGGTCGATCTGCGCGTCGACTGGTCGACGGATCCGATTATGGACTTGTCCGACCTGATCGCCCGCACGCGGCAGGGCAGCTATGCCGAATTCTTTTCGGCCGTGCTGCGCCGCGGCACGAATGCCTGATCCCTCACAACGGCCCGTGCGGGTTTTGGCAAGAACGCGGTCAGTTCTCCACCAGTCCGCGATGCCGCCAGTCGATCAGCCGGCAGGTTCCTACGACCAGGCACCTGCACCATCGGCCAGGATCAACGCCGTGGCGATCATGGCGCGCCAATCGAGCAAGAAGAGATAGATGATCGCCATGGCCACCACCAGGGCAACGAGCATCGCGACCTGAATCTCATGGCGCGCGCCTTCGATGAAGATGGCGTCGTGGCTGGAGATGAGGACATCGCTCCCCGGCCCGAAGCGTTTCGTTGAGGGTGTCGACAGCGGCGTGAACCGCCTGCGCAATGGCGATCGAATTGGATTGTGCCTGGCGCGCGATGCCGAGGCCGACGCTGGCAAAATCGATGGCGCACCCGACAGGATTCGAACCTGTGACCTCTGCCTTCGGAGGGCAGCGCTCTATCCAGCTGAGCTACGGGTGCAGGCCGGAATCGGGCGGCGAGCCCGACAGAACGGGCGCAAACTAGTCGATGACCTGCCGATAAGCAACCGGGCAAATCGCCCTGACCGAGGGCTAGGACCCCCAGGATGAACAAAATCGGCTGGAGCATGTGCGGGCCTGCTGACAGAACATGACAGACGCACCCGTTCGACTGCCTGTCCGACCCGATTGTCTGGAGACCTGATGAGCCTTTTTCACGCCGAAGACGGATTGCCGCGCTGCCAGTGGTGCGGCGGAGCACCCGAGTTTGTGCCCTATCACGACAATGAATGGGGCTTTCCGGTCAGCGATGACACGCGCCTGTTCGAAAAGCTCAGCCTTGAAGGGTTTCAGTCCGGGCTGA
Source organism: Devosia sp. (assembly GCA_040218355.1). Lineage (GTDB taxonomy): Bacteria > Pseudomonadota > Alphaproteobacteria > Rhizobiales > Devosiaceae > Devosia. Next base: position 161,166 of record JAVJRP010000006.1, read on the forward strand.
GCTGGCGCACGATCCTGAATAAGCGCGAGGCCTTCCGCGCCGGCTTTGCCGGTTTCGATATCGACACGGTCGCCCGGTTCGACGAGACCGATATCGACCGGCTGCTGGCCGACAAAGCCATTGTGCGCCACAGGGGCAAGATCGAGGCGGTCATCAACAATGCCGCCCGCGCCCAGGAAATGATTGCCGAAGCCGGCTCCATCGCCGCCTTTGTCTGGCGCTACGAAGCCCAGACCCCCGCCCCGCCGCAAAGCCAGACCACCTCGCCCGAATCGATCGCGCTGTCCAAGGCGCTCAAGAAGCGCGGCTGGAAATTTGTCGGCCCCACCACGATCTTCGCCTTCATGCAGGCCATGGGCCTGGTCAACGACCATGCCGAGGGGTGTGCGAGCCGGGAGAAGGCGACGGAACTGCGCAAGGGGTTCGTGGTGCCGGTGTGATGCGGCTTTTTGTGCGGAGCACTGGGGCCGGTTTCGACCCCTTATCGGACATGGGTGCTGCCAAGCGCCGACCTTGAAAACGGCCGCTTCCCACCCACCGCGCGTCACCCTCGGGCTTGACCCGAGGGCTCTCTACTTGGCGATCTCGTCCCAGAGATCGCGCCATTCGGGGTTATCCCGCTCGATCAGTTCCAGCTTCCAGTGGCTGTACCAGCGCTTCAGTGAGGTTTCGCGCTGGATGGCGATCGTGATGTCGCCGAACTGCTCGAAATAG
>JAVJRP010000007.1:0-59459 GCA_040218355.1 Devosia sp.
CGCTGCAGTCCGCCCATCGCGGGAGAGATGGCAAGGAGTATGCGGGAAGATTTGGGACCGTGGATAAGTTGCTGGAGGAGCCGGTGAGACTGGATTCGCTCCAGGGCTCGTCTGCTCGTTGGGCCACCTTGCGACGAGCGATCAATAGGGGCCACGACAGCAGGAGAAACCCAGCGTCCCGAGGCGGCGACGTCTCTATTTATCTAAGTTTACTGAGACGCACGCGCCTCGGGATACGTCCATTGCCAAACCGGAGGCCCTGCGGCCAACCGGCTTCGAGTCATGCCTGCCGGACAGATCGCGCCAGTGGCACAGTACGAGCGAACAAGGCCCGGATGGCGGCAGCATTTCATCCTCACCGCCACACTCCCACCACGCGCGCAAATCACCTATATGTCGGATCAAAGCCAGCGAGTTGCCCGTGACTGAATTTTTCCGCATAGAGCGCCCCACCTTCGACCCGGCCAGTGGCGAGGCCATGTTCGTCTATGGGCTGAACGATCTCGCCTTCACCGAAAAGCTGGTTCTGCCCGCCGGCGCCAGCCAGAGCGCGGTCGCCTCGCCCGCCTTCGAAAAGCTGCTCGGCCTCACCGCGATCGTGCTCGGCGTGTCCTATTTCAAGCTGCGCGCGCCCTTCGCCATCCAGGCACCCGATATTGCGCTGACCGCCGCCGAGCGCGCCTTCGTCATCGATGTCTATGAAAATGGCCTGGGCGAATTCTACGCCCGCAATGAACTCGCCCGCTTCGGCAAGCTCGAGCTGACCGCCCCGCATGACCCAACAGAGCGCAAGCCCGCCCCGGACCTGCCCAGCCGTACTTTGCTGCCCATTGGCGGGGGCAAGGATTCCCTGGTCAGCGTCGATCTGCTGACCCATACCGATGAGGCCTTCACGCCCTTTGCGGTCAATCCCAAGGGGCCGATCCTCACCTCGGTCGACGCCATCGGCACGCCGCCGCTTTATGTCACCCGCACTCTCGACCCCGAGATGATCCGCCTCGGGCAGGAGACCGGCTATTACAATGGCCACGTGCCCTCCACCGCCATTAATTCGATGATCGCCTCCCTCTGCGCCCTGCTGTTCGGCTACGACCAGATCGTGCTCAGCAATGAGCGCTCGGCCAGCGAGGGCAATGTCATGTTCGACGGGCGCGAGACCAATCACCAATATTCCAAATCGCTCGGCTTCGAACTGCTGATCGCCGATACTCTGGGCAATGCCACAGGCGGCGCGCTGAAATATTTCTCACTGCTGCGCCCCTATTCGGAAGCGCGCATCGCCTCGCTCTTCACCAAGGAGCACAAGTTCGATGCCGTCTTTTCGAGCTGCAATCGCAATTTCCGCCTCAATGGCAATGACGGCCCGCTCTGGTGCGGCGAATGCCCCAAATGCCATTTTGTGTTCCTGATCTTTGCCCCCTTCATGGCCAAGGATCGGATGCTGCGGATTTTCGGCCGCAACCTGCTCGACGATCCGGCCCATGAGCAATCCTTCCGCGAACTGGCCGGCCTCACTGGCCAGAAGCCCTGGGAATGCGTTGGCGAAATCCTTGAGGCGGCCGCCTGCTTCTACACCCTCACCCGCCATGCCGACTGGCATGAGGACGCCATTGTGCGCGCCATCAAGGCGGACCTGTTTGCCCAATATGGCGAGGAAAAGCTGCAGCGCGCCATGGCCGAATGCCTGACCGACAGCCACGACCACCATATTCCCCCGGCGCTCGCCGCCAAGGTGGCCGCCTATGCGGTTTGACGAACCTGTCCTCCTCTATGGAGCCGGGCGCGAGGCGCTGTCCTCGCGGGCTTTTCTCAAGTCGAAGCAGCCCGACCTCAAGGTCTATGTCACGGTCGATAGCGGCACCGCCGATATCCCTGATACCGAGCTGATTGCCGCCGCCGACCTGCCCGCCGCCATTGCCGCGCGGAGTTTCGGCCTCATCATAAAGAGCCCGGGCGTGTCGCGCTACAAGCCCATCTTCGAGGCGGCACGGAACGCGGCCATTCCGGTCACCTCCAACCTCAATCTCTGGGGCGCCAGTTTCCGGCACGACCGCACGGTCATTGCCATCACCGGCACCAAGGGCAAGTCGACCACCGCCACCCTCGCCCATCTCATGCTCACCCGCTCGGGCATCGATGCGGGCCTGGCCGGCAATGTGGGCCTGGCCCCGCTCGAAATCGCCGACCGTCACGCCGTCGTGGTCTTTGAACTCTCGAGCTACCAGACTGCCGACATGAACTTCCTGCCTGACGTGGCGGCACTGACCAATCTTTATCCCGAACATGTCGATTGGCACGGCTCGGTCGAGCGCTATTACGCCGACAAGCTCCATCTGATCGACCGTGATGGCGGCTTCGCGGTGGCGCTGGGCACCGCCGCCAAGGGAAATGCCCTTGTGGCGCGCGCCGTGCGCGATCATCGCCGTCTCCTGCCCGACCTCACCGCCGAGGTGAGTATCGCCGTCGAAAACGCCGTGGCCCGGTCGCGCCTGCGCGGCGCGCACAATCTCGACAATGCCCTGCTCGCCGCCCAGATCACCCTGGGCGTGGGCGGCTCGCTCGATGGCATCATGCAAGGCATCGCGGCCTTCCGCCCCCTGCCCCATCGCCTCGAAGAGCACCACATTGGCGATCATGTCGTCGTCAACGACTCTATCTCCACCACGCCCGAGGCAACCAAGGCGGCGCTCGCCGCCTATCCCGGCCACCGCATTGCCCTGATTGCCGGCGGGCACGAGCGGGAACAGGACTATACCGAGCTGGCCGGCCTGTTGGCCTCACGCGGCGTCACCACCCTTGTCACCCTGCCGGTCACGGGCTCGCGCCTGGCCCGGGCCACCCGCGCCGTCAGCCCCGACATTCTTGTCATCGAAGCCCCGGACCTCGATCACGCGATCAGCGCGCTCGCTGCGAAGAGGACGCGTTTTGACACGCTGATCCTCTCGCCCGGCGCGCCCTCTTACAATCAGTTCAAGAATTTCGAGGAGCGCGGCGCCCATTTCGTCGAACTCTGCCGCGCCCGGCTGGGCCATGCCGATTCATCTGAAGGCTGGCGCCCGCCTCAATAGCGCGAATTCAGCGAGGTTTCCGGCACCCCGGCTTCACGCAGGCCCGTCTCGATCCGCTCGATCAGCGCAAGATCGGTGGCCCGCTCCCGCATCCGCGACAGGATCCCGGCCTGCCGGAACGCCGGCACCTCGAGAACCCGCGGCAATTGCTGGTCAACCAGGCTCGCATCGCCTGTCCCCTGCGCCGCCAGCAATGCTAGAATGCTCCCCAGCTCCCTATCGCTGCGCGCACACCGTTCAGCATAGGACAGCGCCCGGCGATATTCGGCGTCATAAAGCGCCGCCATTGATGGCACGCAGAAGTACCAATCCGGGATCTGCGTCTGCGGCACCGACTCCATCGCCCGCCGCGCCGCCGGAATCGCCGCCTCCAGCCGCCCGATCAGCGCCAGATGCCGCGCATGGGCCGCCATGGCATCCATATTGGACGGGTTGATCTGCAGCGCAGTGCCATAGGCCGCTTCTGCAATATCATGCAAGCCGAGCATCTCATCGAGCCGCGCCCGCTGCTCCCAGACAAAGCTGCTGGTCGGATCGGACAGCACCGCCCGGTCCATCAGTTCATCGGCCTCGGCCAACCGGTCATCCAACGTCAGCAGGGCGTTTGCACCTTCGCCCACGCCCTCGGCAATCAGACTGGCCAACCCGGCGATCACATTGCCATTGTCACGCTCGCTCTCCGGCAACCCCGCAATACAGGAGCGAACCCGTTCAGCCAGCCCAACCGATCCCGATGTGCGGTACATGCTGAAAAGCACACCGCACAGATAGAAATTCTCCCGCCCTGCAATACTGCCCTGACTCAGCAATTCTCTTGCCCGGTCATGCAGCGGTCCACGGGTTCCACCCAGCAGCAGGATCAGTTCCTGCGAGATCGCATCAACACCGCCCCTGCGCGTCAATTGATCGCGCGGAACCGAGATCGACCAGTTCCAGACAATCGAGTTTGTCGCCAACTCGGTCAGGATCGCCCCCACCTGGTAGTTCTGCGGCGAGAGGGGATCGTCCCGCACAATTCCAGTCAGCGAGAAATCCTCCGTATTCCCGCCACCAGCCCGACTGCCCAGCGAAACATCCACAATAAGCAGGGGTTCGAAATCGGTCACCAACTCGATGGCGAGAGCCGATATTGTCGGCGTTATGCTGCTATCTCCGGTAAGGTTCTGAAATTCCATGACCCGTAGGCGGGGCGGTTGCAGGGCGCCGCTGGCCACGATCGTCTGCTCGCGTCGCGTCTCGACCGTCGAGAACGAATAGACCAGTGCCGCCGCACCGATGGCCAGCACCAGCAGGACAAACCAGGACACCGTCACATGCCCACGTGGTGCCGGCGCCTTGGTTACCTGGGTGAGATCTCCTGGGCCCGCAACCTCAGACGGGCTCGTATCGGTGCCCTCGGTCGCGGCCCGTGATGAATCTGTCGTCTCTGCCGCGACGAATTCTGGGACGTAGCGCCCGATCGGCAATTGGATCTGAATGTCATCATCGGCCCCAGGGCCGCGATAGTACTGGTCGAGAAGGGATCGGAGGCGCCTGGCCTGCACACGCACAATCGGGTCTGCCTGCGGATCGAAGTCGGACGGGCGGCCAAAAACATCCACAGCAATGGAATAGGCCTTTATCGATTGCCCCTCGCCAGCCAGTTGCCGTTCGACGATATATGACAGGAATCGGGCTAATTGCGGCGAACGCGCGATCTCGGGCCAGTTAAGTAAGCGGGCCAGCGCCCGATTTACCCCCTCCCGGTCCGGATTCTCCGCCAACGCACAAAACCTCCCATGCCACCTCGGTTATTGTGGCGCGCTTTACATGTTAAATACAAGTGCGGCTTACCCCTGTTTTACCCGATTTTGCCTCCCTGAATTGCTCAGCATCGATCATACGCCCAATCGTCGACGTCACTATCTCGACATGTTTACCAGGCGGCCAGGCCCCGCCAGACGAGTTCTACAAATCGAATAAGCCACCTGCCCGAGTTCCACATCGGTTCTCGAACAGCGTGGGCGCTTTGTTGCGTAACACCCACTTTGCGGCGGGGAAGAGGTGACTTTTGAACGTTGTATCCGACGATATGCCCTTCATCGCGTTGATTGATGATGATGGCCATTCCGCGCATCTGCTGACCCGTATGCTGACGGCACACGGGGCTCCGCAGGTCAGACATGTCGGCTCGGCCGAGGGGGGCGAGGCGTTCCTCGTCGAGTGCCTGTCCGACATTGATCGCGAATGGCCAGGCTTGGTGATCGTGGATCTCAAGGCCCATAGCGGGGCAAATTTGGAGTTTGTCACCCGCCACCAGGCTCTGCTGCGGCAAAAGGGCATTCCCCTTGCCGTTATGATGCAGACCACCGACCGGGTCGGCCGTCAGGCAATGCAAGATGCAGGTGCCGCGGCAGTGTTTTTTCGGCAAGCCGAACTCGAAGCCTATCGGCGCGAGGCGGCAGCCATAGTCAGTTTCTGGGCGCGCAATCAGCGCCTGGATGCGGTTGGCATGTGACTCCTGCGTCCACAGGTTACATGCCTCTAGGCGGAGAGTGATGCTGCGCGCGGGTCCCCGGACCGGCATGCATTCCCAAGTATCCTCTCCGCCGACCTCAAAGGTTGGCGGTCTGCACCACCGCTAACCCTCACGCGCGGTCCCTGCCTTTTGTGGACCCGACGCATGGGCGCGGATGTGGCACCTCCCGGTCGCATCCGTACGGGGGAGAAGCAAATTGCCGGAGACGCATGTCCCTCAGCGTCAGACGGCACGCCTGTTGCTTCTCCCCGCGGCCCTTTTGCCACGCAGTTTCAATCCGGCTTCGGCTCGTCTCCCCGCACGATATGGTGCGCAAAGGCGCGCAGCGCGGCCATGACGATCACGGCCAGCAAGGCCACCCCCGCAGCAATCAGATAATACCCCAGTGAGGTGGCGACACCCACGGCCCCGGCCAGCCACATGCCGGCCCCCGTCGTGAGCCCCTGGACACCGGCGCCGCTGCGAAATATGGCTCCCGCCCCCAGAAAGGCGATGCCGGCCGTAACAGCTTCCACCGCGCGGATCGGATCGGGGTTGGTCTGGCTGGCTCCTTGTATGGTGAGAAATATTTCAAAGGCCAGAATGGTGAAGAGGGCCGCCGCGACGGACACCAGGATGTGCGTTCGCAGTCCCGCCTCAGCAGTATTAACCTCCCGCTCAAAACCGATCAGGGCCCCCAGAACCGCAGCGATGGCCAGGCGGATCGCGATGATATGAGCGGGAAGGTAACTGTCCACCCAGCCAATGGAATTGCCGATATCCATGAGACCTTGTCCGGAATTGTGACGCTTGTGTCACAACACATTGGGTCCGTGGCGGTTCCGCACCTGGAGTGTGGAAACGGCCAAGCTGTCCTAACTGGCGGGTGCCGGCGCCGGCTGCATCATGCCCATGACCAGATAGATAATGGCGAACAGCACCACAATGCCGATCAACGAACCGATCAGCACGCGCAGATTCATCTTGCGCGGATTGGCCTGACGCACTTCCGTCGTGTTCTTGTCGGGATCATAGGTTTCCATGTGACGCTCCTGTTGTTCATTAATCAGGACCAACGAACGCGACGCATGGCGGTTCCTTGTTCTGTCCTCACAGGGACTTGACGGCGCCCGCCGCGAGGTCGACTTTTCGGCATGAACAACAATGAGAACAAGACCATGACAAGTCCCGCCCTGCTCACCCATATGATCATGGCCGGACAGGGCAAGGCGCCTGCAGATCTGGTCATCCGCAATATCGGCCTGCTCGATGTCATCACCGGCGCGGTAACCACCAGCGATATCGCCATCGTCGCCGATCGCATCGTGGGCACCCATGCATCCTATGAGGGCGAGCGGGTTATTGATGGCACCGGTCGATTTGCCGTACCCGGCTTTATCGACACCCATCTGCACATCGAATCCTCGCTCGTGACGCCGCTGGAGTTCGACCGCTGCGTGCTGCCGCACGGCGTGACCACGGTGCTGTGCGACCCGCATGAAATCGCAAATGTGCTGGGCGCCGAGGGCATTCGCTACTTTCTTGACAGTGCCGAGCGCACCATCATGGATGTGCGCGTCAATCTCTCCTCCTGCGTACCGGCAACGCCCTTCGAGACGGCCGGCGCACAGCTCGAAATCGACGACCTCCTGCCCTTCCGCAGCCACCCCAAGGTTGTGGGCTTGGCCGAGATGATGAATTTCCCCGGCGTGCTCAACGCAGATCCGGGCATCATCGCCAAGCTTGTCGCTTTTCAGGACAGTCATATCGATGGTCATGTCCCGCTGGTGCTGGGCGAAGCTCTCAATGGCTATCTGGCGGCCGGCATCCGCACCGACCACGAAGCCACCAGCGCCGCTGAAGCGCGCGAAAAGCTCGCCAAGGGCATGGCCATCCTTATCCGCGAGGGGTCAGTATCGAAGGACCTCAATGCGCTGGCCGAAATCCTCGACGAAAACAGCTCAAGCTTCGTGGCTCTGTGCACCGATGACCGCAATCCGCTCGATATCGCCGAAGAGGGCCATCTGGACAGCTCGATCCGTCGCCTCATCGCCATGGGACGCCCGCTGCACCATGTTTATCGCGCCGCCAGCCATTCCGCCGCTCGCATCTTTGGCCTGAAGGATCGCGGCCTGGTGGCGCCGGGCTGGCGTGCCGATATCGCCATTCTCGACAGTCTTGAAGACTGCCGCGTCTCTGAGGTCATCGCGGCCGGCCGCCTGGTGACGCCCGAATTGTTCGGAACGCGGGGTGATGTCGCTCCAGTCGGGCTCCACTCAGTCAAGGCAAAGCCTGTCACCTCAGACGCCTTCATCACCGAACCCAGGCCGGGTCAGAACCGCGTACCGGTCATTGGCGTTCGCCCAGGTCTCATCCTGACCTTCCGGGAGGAAGCCAGCCTCGCCTCGACCGATCAGGGACTGCAACCCGATCTCGATGCCGATGTGATCAAGGTTGCCGTCATCGAGCGCCATGGCAAGAACGGCAATATCGGCCGCTCCTTCGTTACCGGCTTTGGCCTGAAGCGCGGCGCCATTGCCTCCTCGGTGGGGCACGACAGTCATAACATCACCGTCGTGGGCGCCACCGATGTGGACATGGCGATTGCGGTCAACCGGCTGATCGAACTGGGTGGCGGCTTCGTCGTCTCAGATGGCGGCAAGGTGTCGGCAGAATTGGCCCTGCCCATTGCGGGCCTGATGAGCCTCAAGAGCTTCGAGGCCGTTGCCGAAGATCTACATCACCTGCGCGACGCAGCCAAGGCGCTCGATTGCGTGCTGCCCGAACCCTTCCTGCAAGTTGCCTTTCTCGCCCTCCCGGTGATCCCGCATCTCAAAATGACCGATAGGGGCCTCTTCGACGTCGACAAGTTCGACTTTGTGAGTTGAGGCGGTGAGCCTTTCGTCCCTCTACCTGGCTTGGGTAGAAGACCTGCCGCCACGCCTCAATGGCGTGCGCAAGCGGCGCGGTCTTTCCCTCGCCATGGATGACGGCGTGATCCTCAAGACCGACCACTACGCCCCCGACACGCCGGGACCGCACCCGACAATTCTGATGCGACTGCCGTATGGCCGGCGCGGATTTGGCGGCATTGCCGAAGCCTATGCCGAACGCGGCTTCCATGTTGTCATCCAGGCCTGCCGTGGCACCGAAAAGTCGGGCGGCGATTTCGACCCGTTTGCCAATGAGCGTGCCGACGGTCTGGCCACGCTCAACTGGATCAAGCAGCAAGACTGGTTCGATGGCCGTATCGGCCTGACCGGGCCCAGCTATCTGGGCTATGCGCAATGGGCAATCAGTGACGCCTTGCCCCCGACTGCCGCCATGGCCACCAAGGTAACGACGGCAGACTTTCGTCCTGTTGTCTTTCCCTCTGGCGCCTTCCACCTCAATCTCTGGTTGAGCTGGGTCCAGGTCATCGAGGGTCTGCGCGACAACCCGCTGGCGACGGCAGCGCGCATGATTTCGGGCGATATCGAGCGCCGCACGGAAAAGGCCGCCGCAGCTTTGCCGCTGATCGAAGCCGACAAAATCGCCGTCCGTCACAAGGTGGTATTCTGGCGCTATTGGTTCGACCATGCCATCGGCAATGACGCCTTCTGGACCGAACTGGACCACCGCCACCGCTTGACCGAAAAGACGCCGCCGGTGCACTTCATCTCGGGCTGGTACGACTTCATGCTGGATCCGCTCCTGGCCGACTATCAGAAGCTGGTTTCCCTTGGCCACAAACCCTATCTGACCATCGGCACCTGGTTCCACGTGGCCGAGGAACTGCAACGCGACAATCTGCGCGAAACCCTGACCTGGATGCGAGCATGGTTGATGGGCGACAAATCCGGCCTGCGGCAACGGCCGGTGCGGATACACATATCGGGGGTGGAAGAATGGCATGAATTCGATGCCTACCCGCCGGGTCCGCCCCAACCCTCCAACTGGTATGTCTCGGCCGAAGGGAAGCTCACCCAGACGGATGATCGCGCCACGGGCATGGACCGCTATCGCTATGATCCCGCAGATCCGACGCCCAATCTGGGCGGCGCGATCTTTGCCTTTACCGGCGCCGGCGCCGTCGACAACGCGCCCCTTGAGGCCCGCCCCGACGTTCTGACCTATACCAGCCGCGTCCTTACAGCCGATCTGACCATCATCGGCCAGTGCACCGTCACGCTCGAAGCCCGCGCACGCGTGCCGCATACCGACGTCTTCGTGCGGCTTAACGATGTGGACCCGAATGGCATCTCCAGAAACATCTGTGACGGCTTCATCCGGGCAACGCCTGATACGCTGCAGCTATCCGATGGATGCTGGCGCCTGACCATCCCCCTGCACGCTACCGCGCACAGTTTCCGAGCAGGCCACCGCCTGCGCCTGCTCATCGCCTCGGGCGCGCATCCGCGCTACGCGCGCAATCTTGGGACGGATGAACCGATCAACACGGCGACCACCATGGTCGACAATACCATCGAAGTCGTCCGATCCTCGCTCAGTATTACATTGCCCAGTTATGATCTGGACTGAGATCGCGGCTGACTGATACGCACCCACGCCGTGTCGTCCACGCTAACAATCTGAAAACGCTATAGAATAGCGCAGCAACCCAGGATCGCTTCTCGTGTTGCTGAACTAACCAGATTGTCCGTTGCATATTTAGTTATTCTGCATAACAATTTGTGGTGCAGCTTGATGCTCAACGGAGGAGATGAGATGCGACTGCAATGGAAGACTGCCGTGGCCATGGGCACGGTGATGATCGCGAGCGGCTGGGCCGGATCGGCCCAGGCCCAGGCGCTGAATTGCGCCGACCTGACCACCCATGATTTCGGGATTGATGGACTGGTTATCGCTTCGACGGCCGCCGAGCCGGTCGGCGAGGAGGCGCCTGTTGCCCACTGTCTGGTTCGTGGCCATGTCGGCGAACGCACGGGCATTGACGGGCAGACCTACAAGGTCAGCTTTGAACTACGCCTGCCGGACGACTGGAATGGCCGCTTTGTCCACCAGTTCAATGGCGGCAATGACGGCTCGGTTGTCCCGGCAATGGGCAATATTTTCACGTCCGACCCGGCGGACACAGCCCTGGCCCGCAACTACGCTGTCGTTTCCAGTGACGCCGGCCATGATGGCGGCGCCAATCCGGAGGCCGGACTTGCCGGGGGTGCCCGCTTCGGCTTCGACCCCGAAGCCCGCAGCGACTACGGCTATGCTGCGGTCACCAAGCTCAATCCCGTCGCGACCAATCTGGTGCGGACCTATTACGGGGACGACATCGCCTACAGCTACGGCGTCGGTGGCTCCAATGGCGGCCGGCACGCTCTGGTACAGGCGACCCGCTCGCCAGAGGCTTTCGATGGCATCCTTGCCGCCTATCCCGGCTTCAACCTGCCCAAGGCTGCCATTCAGCACGCCTGGGACGTGCAGAGTTTCAAACTCATCACGGGAGATATCCGCACTGCATTCAGCCAGGAAGACCTGACACTGGTTGCCGATGCCGTTCTGACCGCCTGCGACGGGCTGGATGGTCTGGAAGACGGCATCATTGCCGACTACCCTGCCTGTCAGGGTGCTTTCGACATCACCACCCTCACCTGCGACGCGGAAGGGGCCAATGCCTGCCTTGTGCCCGCGCAGGTCGAGGCACTGCAGCGCATTCATGCCGGCCCGACCAATTCGGCAGGCGAACAGCTCTACAGTGATTGGGCTTGGGACCGCGGTATTGCCAGCGGTGACTGGCGCTTCTGGAAGCTTGAAAGTGGCATCCCGCCCTGGGATGGCATGCCTCTGATCGCCACCATGGGCGCCGCGTCCCTGGCGCAGATCTTCTCCAACCCGCCGGTGGAGGTCGAAGGTACGCCGGCCGCGCTGGAACAATATCTGCTCGACTTCGACTTCGACACCGATGTCAGCGTGAACGCAACCGACGCGACCTTTGCCGAGTCCCCCATGGAGTTCATGACCCCGACGGACGTCGATAATCCCGAACTCGCCGCGTTCCGAGATGCCGGTGGCAAGATGATTGTCTTTCACGGCATGAGCGATCCTGTGTTCTCGGCACTGGACACCATCGACTGGTACGAAAAGCTTGACGCCAATAATGGTGGCGACGCCGAGGATTTCGCATTGCTCTACCCCATACCGGGCATGACCCACGGCACCGGCAGCCCGGCCGCCGACAAGTTCGACGCGTTCACCGAACTGGTAGAATGGGTCGAGAATGGCGAACGGCCAGCCCATCTGGTGGCGACGGCAACACCGGACAATCCCTATGTGCCTGAGTTGATCGGCGTCACCCGCAAACTGTGCCCCTACCCCGCCATCGCGCGCTATCAGGGTGGCGACGAAGCCAGCCACGAAAGCTTCGCCTGCGACTAGAATCAAAAAACAGAGCCCGCCGGAAGGCGGGCTCTGAACCGTCCAACGGCCGAATGGCGGGGCAACCCCCTAATGCGCGTCGCGCGCCTTCACCTTGCGCCGCGCGGCATGCAAGAGCGGCTCGGTGTAGCCGCTCGGCTGATCGGCCCCATGCAAGGCCAGGTCCAGGGCCGCCTGGAAGGCGACCGACTGGAAATTCTCGGCCATCGGACGGTAGAGCGGGTCGCCTGCATTCTGCGCATCCACGATACTGGCCATGCGTTCGAACACCGAGGTCACCTCATCGCGGCTGACCAGGCCATGACGCAGCCAGTTGGCCACCGCCTGGCTCGAAATGCGGCACGTCGCACGGTCTTCCATCAGCCCGACATCATTGATGTCCGGAACCTTGGAACAGCCGACCCCCTGCTGCACCCAGCGCACCACATAGCCCAGAATGCCCTGCGCGTTGTTTTCCAGCTCGCGCGTAATTTCCTCACGGCTCAGAGAATAGGGGGCTTGGACCGGCATTGAGAACAGGTCGGACAACCCCGGCAGCGCCTGGTTGTGCCGGCGTTTCTGGGCTTCGAACACATCGACCTGGTGGTAATGCAGCGCGTGCAGTGTCGCCGCCGTCGGCGAAGGCACCCAGGCGGTGTTGGCGCCCGCATTGGGGTGGCCGATCTTGGCCTCCATCATCGCGGCCATATCATCCGGTCGCGCCCACATGCCCTTGCCGATCTGCGCCTTACCGGAGAACCCGCAGCTAAGGCCGATCAGCACATTGCGGTCTTCGTAGGAGTTGATCCACTTCTCGGACTTGATCTCGTCCTTACGCAGGACCGGGCCCGCTTCCATCGAAGTGTGGATTTCATCGCCCGTGCGGTCGAGGAACCCAGTGTTGATGAAGAACACGCGTTGCCGCGCTTCATAGATCGCGGCCTTGAGATTGGCCGAGGTCCGCCGCTCCTCATCCATGATGCCGATCTTGATGGTATTGGGTTTCAGACCAAGGAACTGTTCAACCGACGCAAAGATTGCGCAGGCGAAAGCCACTTCCTCTGGGCCGTGCATCTTGGGTTTGACAACATAGATCGAGCCATTGCGCGAATTATTACCCTTGTCGTGCATGGCACAAAGAGCGGTGACGGCCGCATCCATCAGCCCTTCGCCCACCGGCTTGCCATCGAGCAGCACGGCGTCCGTGCTCATCAGGTGACCCACATTGCGCACCAGCAGCAGCGAGCGCCCCTTGAGGACCAGCGGCTTGCCGTCCGCCCCGCTGTAGTGCCGGTCGGCCTTGAGCGTGCGGGTAATAGTCTTGCCGCCTTTTTCGAAGGTGTCTTCGAGGTTGCCAAGCATCAGGCCAAGCCAGTTGCGGTAAACACCGACCTTGTCCTCGGCATCGACTGCGGCAACCGAGTCCTCGCAATCCTGAATGGTGGTCAGCGCCGATTCCACGATGACGTCGCTGAGCCCCCCAGCATGGGTGCCCCCGATTGGGCTCGACTTGTCGATCACCAGCACGGCATGCAGCCCATTGTGCCGCAGCACGATCTCTGCCATTTCGCCCTCGCCGGCATAGCCGACGAAAGCCGATCCATCCTTGAGCGTCGCCGGACCGGCCTTGGTATCGATCACGAGATTCGCCAGGCCGCCCTGCTCGGCCACCACATAGGACGTGACATCGGCATGACTGCCGGTGGTCAGCGGGAAAGCCTCATCCAGGAATTGCGCGGCGCGCGCCACCACGGCCGCACCCCGCGCCGGATTATAAGCCTTGCCGGGCGCCAGATCACCGTCGCGGCTGACGACGTCGGTGCCATAGAGCGCATCATACAGGCTACCCCAGCGCGCATTGGCGGCGTTGAGCGCATAGCGGGCATTGGACACCGGGACCACGAGTTGCGGCCCGCAAATGCTGGAGATCTCGGGATCCAGCCCCTCGGTCTCGATGGAAAAATCGGCGGGTTCGTCGACCAGATAGCCGATCTCCCTGAGGAAGAATTCATAGCCCTGCGCATTATTGGTCACCGGCCCGTATTTGCGGTGCCACTCATCGATCTTGGCCTGAATATCGTCGCGCTTGGCCAGAAGCTTGATATTGGTCGGCGCATGTTCGCGCACCAGACCTGCCAGCCCTTCCCAGAACTGATCCGCCGTTACCGACAGCCCCGCCAGCGCTTCTTTCTCGACGAAGTCGACGAGAAGCGGATGAACGGACAGGCCGGATTTGGTCAGGTAGTCACTCATGGCGGAAGGCTCTCCAATCGCAATTGTGATGAAGGTGTAGGCCATTGCGGCCTTGGCTTACAACCCGACCAAAGTGGACTTCGCCCTTGCGCCAGCCACATAGACCTCAGCAATGGATCGATCGTCGCCCATGGTCTGGAGCAGGAACAGCTCTTCGGCAAGTGTGGTCATGGTGGCGTGCCGCATCCGCATGGTGGGCGTTGCCCCGGCATCGAGCACAATCAGGTCCGCTGCCCGGCCCGGCGCAATCGAGCCAATGGTGTCGCCCAGCCCCAGCGCCTCGGCATTACCACGCGTCGCCATGTGGAAGGAGGCAAGCGGATTGAGCCGCTGACCACGCAATTGCAGTACCTTGTACCCTTCATCCAGCGTGCGCAGCATGGACAGGCTCGTGCCCCCGCCAATATCGGTGGCAATGCCGACGCGCACGCCGTGGGTCACCAGCCGTTCGCGATCAAACAGCCCCGAACCCAGAAACAGGTTCGACGTGGGGCAGAAAACGGCAACCGACCCGGTTTCGGCGAGCACGGCGGTTTCGCGATGGTTGAGATGGATGCTGTGTCCCAGCAGGGTCCTGGGCCCGAGAAGCCCGTAATCCTCGTATATGCCGGTATAGTCCGGCGAGCCGGGATAGAGCTCCATTGAAAGGCTGATTTCGGTGTCGTTTTCGCTCAGGTGGGTTTGCAGGTAGCACTCGGGATGCTCCTGCACGAGGGCACGCGCCATCTCCATCTGCTCAGGAGAGGAGGTAATCGCGAAACGCGGCGAGATCGCATAAAGGGCCCGCCCCCGTCCGT
Organism: Devosia sp.; assembly: GCA_040218355.1. Lineage (GTDB taxonomy): Bacteria > Pseudomonadota > Alphaproteobacteria > Rhizobiales > Devosiaceae > Devosia. Next base: position 14,967 of record JAVJRP010000007.1, read on the forward strand.
GCCAGCGCGCGATCAATGCCTTGGTGTCGTCATAGCCAGACTGAGCCGTATCACACAGTCCCTCGGGCGCATTGCGATCCATCATCACCTTGCCGCCAACCATCAGCATATTGCGGCGCTGTGCTTCGGCGAAAAACGCATCCACAGAGCGTGGGTGGCTGGAGCAATAAGCCACCGCAGTCGTCGTGCCATGGCGGATCAGTGCATCGTAAAAATCGACGGCAACGGCATCGGCATGGCCCTGCTGGGAAAACTTCTGCTCCTCGACAAAGGTGTAGCTATTGAGCCATTCGAGCAGCGAGCCGGCATAGGAGGCCATCATCTGGCTCTGCACATAGTGCAGATGCAGGTCGATGAAGCCGGGCATGATCAGGTTCGGGCGATGATCGATAATGACAGCACCTGCCGTCTCGGCCTCGGAGAAATCCCCGACGGCCACGACCAGCCCGTCCTCTATGTTGACGGCGCCGTCCTCCAGGTAAAGATAGCTCCCAACATCATCAAGGGCCTGCGGGGCCCGCAGAAAACTCAGCACACGCCCGCGCAATATGGTGCGCGTCATGAGCCCGAACCTTCACGATACCATTCTACCAGCAGGGCCCGCTCGGCATCCGTCATGTCGGTAACATTGCCCGGCGGCATGGCGTGGCTCCAACCGGCCTGAATGGCAATTTGGTGGGCATTGTTGGCAATGGCGATATCATTGTCGAGAATGACATTTTTGGGCGCTTCATAGACGCCCTCCCACACGGGCTCGGCGGTATGGCACATGGCGCAGCGCGCCTGCACCGCCAGGCTGGCCGACGCGAAATGCTCGGTGGCCATGAACTTTTCGCCGCTTGCGGTCACCAGCGTCTCACTGTCCGCCCCAGGCAGCTTGGGCGAAGTCGAGAGCCAGGCAATGACCAGCATCAGCACTACGGCAATCGCCCAGGTCCAGTGTGGATTGCCCTTCCGTGCATGGCGGGTATTGAAGTAGTGCCGGATGACCACGCCGACCAGGAAGATCAGGCTGGCAATGATCCAGTTCCACTGCGTGGCAAAGGCCAGAGGGTAGTGGCTCGAAAGCATGAAGAAGATAACCGGCAGCGTCAGGTAGTTGTTATGCAGGCTGCGCTGCTTGGCGATCTTGCCATATTTGGCGTCTGGCACCCGGCCTGCCTTGAGATCCCCCACAACGATTTTCTGGTTTGGAATGATGATCATGGCCACATTGGCCGTCATGATGGTTGCGGTGAACGCGCCCATATGCAGCAGGGCCGCCCGGCCGGTGAAAAGCTGCGTATAGCCCCAGCTCATCGCCACCAGAATTGCGAACAGCACCAGCATCAACCCAGTCGTCGACTGCCCGATCGGCGACTTGCACAGCGTGTCATAGAGTAGCCAGCCCAGCACGATCGAGCCGGCCGAAAGCAGGATCGCCACCCAGCTCGGAACGTCCAGCACATTGCGATCAACCAGGAACAGATCGGCCCCGACATAATAGAGCAACGCCATCAGCATCGCGCCCGATAGCCAGGTCGCGTAGCTTTCCCATTTGAACCAGGTCAGGTGCTCGGGCAGGAATTCGGGCGCCACGAGATATTTCTGGATGTGATAGAAGCCCCCGCCATGCACCTGCCACTCCTCGCCATGGGCCAGTGGCGGCAGGCTCGGGGTCTTGCGCAGCCCCAGATCAAGCGCGATGAAATAGAAGGACGATCCGATCCAGGCGATGGCCGTCACGACATGCAGCCAGCGCGCCGCAAACATCGCCCATTCGTAGAAAATCGCCAGATCGCCCATCAGAGTCTCCGTATGCCCTTTTTGTCTCCATCCCGGAGACATGCAAAAGGGGCGGGCGCAGGCCCGCCCCCTCAATTCGCATCACCCAACCAGATCACGCTGGCGGAATGACGCCTTCGACATACCAGTCCATGCTGAGCAGTTCTGCATCGGTGAGAGTCACGCCAGCGGCGACCTTTTCGGCGCCGGTATGGTCGTTAATTGGACCGGTGAAGATGTTGAACGATCCGTCGATCTGACTGTTCTTCACGGCCTCGGCGGCGGCAATCACATCTTCTGGCACCTTCGGACCATAAGGCCCGATCTGCACTTCGCCCTCGGCCAGGCCCGGCCAGCTATCCTTGCTTTCCCAGGTGCCGTCGAGAACGGCCTGAGCGGTCTTGACGTAATGCGGGCCCCAGTTGTCGATGATCGAGGTGAGCTGTGCCTGCGGCGCGAAGGCGCCCATATCGGCACCCTGGCCGAAGCCGCCGACGATGCCGCGCTCTTCAGCGACCTGCAGGGCAGCCGGGCCGTCGGTGTGCTGGGCGATGATGTCGATACCCTGGTCGATCATGGCACGAGCCGCGTCGGCTTCCTTGGCCGGATCGTTCCAGGTCGAGATATAGACTGGCGTGATGGTAAAATCGGGATTGATCTTGCGTGCTGCGAGCACGAAAGAGTTGATGCCCATCACCACTTCGGGGATCGGGAACGAACCGATGTAACCGGCTTTGCCGGTCTGCGACATATGCCCGGCAATGGTGCCGCAAACAGCGCGACCTTCATGGAAACGGGCATTGTAGGTGCCGACATTGGCCGAACGCATGTAGCCGGTGGCATGCTCGAAAGTGACATCGGGGAACTGCTCGGCGACCTTGATCACGTAGTCGCCGTAACCAAAGCTGGTCGCGAAGATCAGCTTGTGGCCTGACTGGGCCAATTCACGCAGCACGCGCTCGCTGTCCGGACCTTCCGGTACGTTCTCGACATAGGTGGTTTCCACCGCATCGCCAAGCTGCTCTTCGAGATAGAGCCGGCCCTGGTTATGGGCATAGTTCCAGCCATTATCGTTGATGGTGCCGATATACATGAAACCGACCTTGAGCGGCTCGCTCTGGGCGAAGGCCTTGGAGCCCAGCAGCGGCAAGGCCGCAGCGGCACCACCGATCTTGAGCAGGTTACGACGGTTTAGGGTCATCTGTTCTCTCCTGATTGACGTCATTTATTCATCGAAACGGTCGTTCTCCGCCGTTTCAATTGCTCGGCAAGAACGGCCTGCCGAGACAGGCCGGTGCATTGGAAGAAGCATCACGCCGGATCGATATCAGCACCAGCACGACGATGGTGGCAAGATAGGGCATCGCGGCCCAGAGCTCGGCCGGGATGGCAGACAGTGGTCCACCGCCTGCCTTGGCATAAAGCTCCATGGTCATCACCAGACCGAATAGATAGGCACCGGCCAGAAGCCGGAATGGTTTCCAGCTTGCAAACACCACCAGCGCCACGGCAATCCAGCCGCGCCCGGCGGTCATGCGTTCGGCCCATTGCGGGGTCAGCAGTAAAGGGAAACAGGCTCCGGCAATGCCGGCCATCGCACCACCGAAGGCCACGGCTCCATAGCGCACCGCAACCACGGAATAGCCGATGGAATGGGCGGAATGATCATTCTCCCCCACCGCGCGCAGGATCAGACCACCGCGGGTCCTTTTCAGGAACCACCAGACGGCAAGCACCATGGCAAACGAGAAATAGACCAGCGCGGAATAGCCGAACAGCACGCGCCAGATGGGGTGGGTTGCCAGTTCCGAGGGAAATAGCGGCCCCAGCAACGTTACCGGCCGGGCGGAAAATCCCTGCCCCGCCAGCGCCGAAAACCCGGTGCCGAAAATGGTCAGCGCGAGACCCGTCGCGGTCTGGTTCGCAGACAGGCTGAGGGTCAGAAACCCGAAGATCATCGAGGTAGCCACCCCGGCCCCGGCCGCCAGCAGGATCGCCAGATAATGATTGCCGGTGGTGAAGACCACGACAAAGCCGGTAATGGCGCCAACCAGCATCATGCCCTCGACACCCAGATTGAGCACGCCGGACTTTTCGACCACCAGTTCGCCCAGGGCCGCAATCAGGATTGGGGTCGATGCGCCGACCACGGTGACAATAATGGCAATGGCCAGTTCCAGTGTCATGCGCCTGCCTCCGTCTGCGGCACCACCCGCTTGAGCCGGTAGCGCACCAGAATGTCCCCCGCGAGCAGGAAGAACAGCATCATGGCCTGGAACACGCCCGTCGCCGAATTCGATAGCCCAATGGTGGTCTGCGCCACTTCACCGCCCACAAAGGTAATAGCCATGACAATACCGGCAAAGATCACGCCGAGCGGATTCAGTCGCCCCAGAAACGCAACGATGATTGCGGTGAAGCCATAATTGGTCGGGAAGCCCGGCACCATGCGCTGGAACGGTCCGGCCACTTCAAGCATGCCGGCAAGCCCCGCCAGGCCGCCGCTGACCAGCATCGCCAGCCAGATCGTCTTGTTCTCCGAAAACCCGCCATAACGGGCCGCATGGGGCGCCGCCCCGACAACGCGCATCTGGTAGCCAAACACCGAGCGCGACATGATGAACCAGGCGATCAGCGCCACGATGATGGCAATGGGCACGCCGGCATGAACAATGGTTCCCGGGAAGATGTTGGGAAGCAGCGCCTCGCTGGCGAAGCGCCGCGTCTGCGGAAAGCCCATGCCCATCGGATCCTTCCAGGGCGCCCGGACGAGATAATAGATCAACTGCACCGAAGCATAGGTCAGCATCAGCGAAGTCAGGATTTCATTGACGTTGAGCCGGGTCTTGAGCAGCGCGGGAATGGCCCCATAGGCAGCGCCACCGGCCATTCCGGCCAGCATCATTGCCGGCAAGGTCCACCAGCCGCCCGCGCCGTGGCTGGCCAATGCCACCCCGGTCGCTGCCAGACCACCCATAATGTACTGACCCTCGGCGCCGATATTCCAGACATTGGCGCGGTAGGCGATAGACAGCCCCACGCCGATGATGATCAACGGCGCGGCCTTGACCCCCAGATCCTGCCATTTGAGCGAATTGGTCAGCGGCGTCAGGAAGATTTCTCGTACCGCGCCAATCCCATCATAGCCAATCACCGAAAAGATGATGGCGCCGATAATCATCGTCAACGCCACCGCCGCGACGGGCGTGGCATAGAGCATGAAACGTGACGGCTCGCGGCGTTTCTCCAGACGAAACAGCATCATGCGGCCTCCTCGCCATGAACGCCGCCCATCAGCAAGCCGATCTCCTCGACGCTGAAGTCGCCAATAGGCCGGCTTGCGCTCAAGCGTCCCATATTGATGACGGCCAGTGTGTCGCTGAGCGCCCGCAATTCGTCGAGGTCCTGGCTGATCACCACGATGGCCGAACCAGCCGTGGCCAGATCAACCAGCGCCTGGTGAATGGCCGCGGCCGCGCCCGCATCGACCCCCCAGGTCGGCTGGCTGACCACCAGCGCGCTCGGTTTCTGCAGGATTTCCCGGCCCATGATGAATTTCTGGAGATTGCCGCCCGAAAGCGATCCGGCCGTCGCCGCCGGACCCAGCGCCTTGACGGCAAAATCGGCAATGACCTTGCCGGTATAGGTCTTTGCAGCGCCCGAATTGATCAGCCCCAGCACCACCATGCCGAGCCGATCGCGCGCGGTGAGCACTGAATTGTCCGATAGGGAGAAATCGCCCACCGCCGCATGACCGTTGCGTTCCTCTGGCACGGCACACAATCCGTGCCGGCGGCGCTCCGTGGTGTCCATCAGGCCAATGGCGCGCCCGTCAATGGAAATGGCCTCACGCTCCTCACCCTTGAGCTCGCCCGAAAGCGCATCGAGCAGGGCGTTCTGCCCATTGCCTGCCACCCCGGCAATACCAAGGATTTCGCCCGACCGCACAGTGAAGCTGACATCGTCGACAGGCACGTCGAAATCGCCGGTCTTCCTGGTTGTCAGCCCATTGACCACCAGCTTCGGTTCGCCAAATCGGCGCCCCTCGGGCTTGATGATATCTTTCAAGCCCGTGCCGATCATCTTCTCGGCCATCGAGCGGCTCGTCTCGGCCTTCGGGTCGCAGGTATCGACCAGTTTTCCGCCCCGCAGGATCGTGGCGGTATCGCACAACGCCTTGATTTCATGCAGCTTATGGGAAATGTAGAGGATCGAGCAGCCCTCGCTGGCGAGCTGGCGCAGCACGGTGAACAACTGGTCCACCTCCTGCGGCGTTAGCACGGAGGTCGGCTCATCCATGATCAGCAATTTCGGGTTCAAAAGCAGCGCCCGCACGATCTCAATGCGCTGCCGCTCCCCCACTGAAAGCGTGGCCACGGTCCGATGCGGATCGAGCAACAACCCGTAGGTCTGCATGACCTCGCGAATGCGCGCTTCAAGCTCACGAGACGGGATTTTCGCGTCCATCCCCAGAGCGATGTTTTCCAGAACGGTCAGCGCTTCGAACAGCGAGAAATGCTGGAACACCATGCCGATGCCTAGCCGGCGGGCCGCCTTGGGGTTCGGCACCACGACGGGCTCGCCATTCCAGCGGATATCACCGCTATCTGGCTGCATGATGCCGTAGATCATCTTGACCAGGGTGGATTTGCCCGCGCCATTCTCGCCCAGCAGCGCATGAATTTCACCCGGCTTGACCGCGAACGACACATGGTCATTGGCCAGAACGCCGGGAAACTGCTTGGTGATGCCGCTCAACTCGAGCCGGTTGGGCATATCAAAATCCACTCGTCACCCCCGATCTTTTGGGGGTGGACACCTGCCCGACAGAAACTTCCCTTGCCCCAATGTGGACCATAATTTCAGCCGCCGCCAGTGCCGCAATAACCGAAGGTCGTTTATCCCCAAGCCCTTGCGCACCAATAGGTAAAATCAGACGAGCCAGATCGCGCCGGTCGCCCCCCTGCTCGACATACCAGCTCGCGAATTTTGCGCGCTTGGTCCGAGACCCTACCATGCCGACATAGGGACAATCGGAGCGCGCCAGCGCCTCATTGGCTATCAGGAAATCCAGCGCATGGTCATGGGTCAGGATGACATAGGCGCTGCCCACTGGTGCAGACCGGACCACCGCCTCCGGCATGGCGACCCGTCGATTAGGAATGCCGGGCGGCAATGCATCCAGCTCGTCCTGCCGCGTGTCGATCACCTCGACCTTGACCGGCAGTAGCGAAAGGATTTGCGTCAGCACTCGTCCGACATGGCCGGCACCGAAGACATAGACTGAGGCAGCAGAGCCGTCTTCGGCCATCACCCTGGCCATGGCATCGCGCCGGACGGCATCGTCCGCATAGCGAAGCGTGACTGTGACCCGTCCGCCGCAACATTGGCCGATCTCGGGCCCCAGCGGCACATCCATGGCCTCCCCAGCACGCCCTTCGGCAATCAGCCGCCGCGCATGCTCGATGACCATATATTCAAGCGCACCACCCCCGATGGTGCCGAACATCGCCCCCATGCCCACCAGCATGAAGGTGCCCTGCTCCCGGGGAGATGATCCGCGCACCGAAGTCAGTTCGCATGCAATCGCATCAGGATTGGCAGCGAAAAAGGCTTCGAGGGCGGCGGATGAAATCATGTCAGCTAATCCGGGCCTTTCTCAGGCGCTCAACGCCCATCAGCACCCGCTCGGGCGTCACCGGCGTATCGAGCTGGGGCGCTATGGCATAGTCCGCAACACTCGCAACCGCCATGCTCAACGCCTCGACGACACTGATCGCCAGCATGAAGGGCGGCTCTCCAACGGCCTTGGAACGGCCGATGGTCGGTTCACGATTCACCGACCATTCGGCCAGTTGCACATTGAAGATCGGGGGAACATCGGAGGCCAGCGGGATTTTGTAGGTCGAGGGCGCATGAGTGCGCAATTGGCCCTTGTCGTCCCAGACCAGCTCTTCGGTTGTCAGCCACCCCATGCCTTGGATGAACCCGCCTTCTACCTGGCCGATATCGATGGCCGGGTTCAGCGACTTGCCCACATCATGCAGAATATCGACGCGGTCCACCGTGTACTCGCCGGTCAGCGTATCGATGCTCACCTCGCTAACAGAGGCGCCATAGGCGAAATAATAGAACGGATGGCCGCGCCCGGTTGCCCGATCCCAGTGGATTTTTGGCGTCTTGTAGAAGCCGGCGGCGGAAAGCTGGACCCGGTTCATATAGGCCGAGGCAGCCAGTTCGGCGAAGGGGATGTGCTTCTTGCCGACATCAAGGCCACCGGTCACCCAGCGGCAATCGACCTCATCCGCTTCATGCAACTTGGCCGCATGGGCCAGCATGCGTGCCTTGATCTGCTCGCAGGCATCCCAGGCGGCCATGCCGTTGAGGTCCGAACCGGACGAGGCGGCCGTGGCCGACGTATTGGGCACCTTGCCGGTCGAGGTCGCCATGATCTTGACGGTATCAAGATTGACGCCGAAGGCCTCGGCCACCACCTGCGCCACCTTGATATAGAGCCCCTGCCCCATCTCGGTGCCGCCATGGCTCAAATGGATCGAACCATCCTTATAGACATGCACCAGCGCGCCCGCCTGATTGTACCAGGTGGCGGTAAAGGAGATCCCGAACTTCACCGGCGTCAGCGCAATGCCTTTCCTGAGGACCGTGCTGGACTTGTTGAAGTCGAGGACAGCCTGGCGCCGGGCCTGATAGTCTGACGACACCTCCAGCTCATCCACCACCCGGTGGACAATATTGTCCTCCACCACCTGATGGTAGGGCGTCACATTATTACTGTCGGTGCCGTAGAAATTGGCCTTACGGATTTCCAGCGGATCCTTGCCCAGCGCATAGGCGATGTCTTCCACCCAGCGCTCGGCCGCCACCATGCCCTGCGGGCCGCCAAAGCCGCGAAAGGCGGTGTTGGACACCGTGTTGGTATAGAGCGGCTCGGACCGCGCCCGCACCGCCGGATACCAATATGCATTGTCGCAATGAAATAGCGCCCGATCGGTCACCGGGCCGGTTAGATCGGCCGAGAACCCGCCTCGCGCGCCATAGACTGCGTCGACGGCAAGGATCTTGCCGGTCTCATCATAGCCGACATCATAGTCGACCACGAAATCATGCCGCTTGCCGGTCGCACTCATATCGTCATCGCGGTCAGGCCGGATCTTGCAGGCCCGGTTCCACTTCTCGGCCGCCAGTGCAGCCACCACGGCAAACAGATTGCCCTGGGTTTCCTTGCCGCCAAAGCCGCCGCCCATGCGGCGCACATTAATGGTCACGGCGTTCTGCCGAATGCCCAGCGCATGGGCCACGATCAACTGCACCTCGCTCGGATGCTGGGTCGAGGAATGCACCGTGACGTCTTCATCCTCGCCCGGCACGGCCAGCGCGATCTGGCCTTCAAGATAAAAATGATCCTGCCCGCCAATGGTGACGGCACCCTTGGCGCGGCGCGGTGCGGCAGCCAAGCCAGCCTCGACGTCGCCTCGTTCGAGCTTGAGCGGCTTGGTCACCTGCTGCCCACCGGCCGCCTGGGCCGAACGAACGTCCGTGAAAAAAGCCAAATCCTTGTAATCGACCTTGGCCAGATGCGCGGCACGGCGCGCCTGGTCACGCGTTTCGGCGATCACCGCAAATATGGGCTGCCCCCAGAAATGCACTTTGCCATTGGCGAACAGCGGCTCGTCATGCACATGCGCCGAACTGATATCGAGTTCGCCCGGCACGTCGTCATTGGTCAGCACACCGATCACGCCGGGCGCGGCCAGCACTTCGGAGAAGTCCATACCGAGGATCTCGGCATGCGCCTTGGTCGAAAGCCCCAGATAAGCATGCATCGTGCCCACCGGCTCGATCATGTCGTCGATATATTCCGCCGTGCCGGTCACATGTTTCGGACCGCTGTCGTGCTGCGTGGGCGCATGGAGTGTGGCGAGCGAAATATTGCTCTGCTTGTTCATCACGCCACCTCCCTCGCCAGACGCTCACTCCGCTCCTGTGTCCACAGGAAGAAACGCTTGAGCAGGTTCTGTGCTGCAAGCATGCGGTAGTCGGCCGACGCGCGCATGTCGCTGATCGGCTGATAGTCCTCGGCAAAGGCAGCAATGGCCGCCTCAATGGCCTCCATCGACCAGGGCCGGCCAATCAGCGCCGCCTCGACCGCCTTGGCGCGCTTGGGCGTCGCGGCCATGCCGCCAAAGGCAATGCGCACCATGCCCACCGTGCCGGCATCGTTGATGAACACTCGGAAGGCGCCGCACAGCGCCGAAATATCTTCCTCGCGGCGCTTGGATATCTTGTAGGTGGCAAATTTTTCGCCAGCCGGCAGCAGCGGCAGCGTTACGCTCTCGACGAATTCACCCGGCTGACGATCCTGCTTGCCATAGGCGAGGAAATAGTCCTCGAGCTTGATCTCGCGCCGATGCTCGCCCCTACGCAGATGTAGTTTCGCCCCCAGGGCAATGAAGGGCGGAGGCGTGTCACCAATCGGGGAACCATTGGCGATATTCCCCCCAATCGTTCCCATATTGCGGATCTGCTCGCCCGCAACGCGATCCCAGAGTTCGCCCAGTTGTGGGAAATTGGCGGCAATAACCGGCTGCGCCTCAGAATAGGACACCCCGGCATAGAACCGCACTTCGCTGTCATTCTCGGCAACTCGCTTCAGTTCCTGCAGATGCCCGATGAAGATCACCGGCCCGATATCGCGCATGAACTTGGTGACCCACAAGCCCACATCGGTTGATCCCGCAACAATCCGCGCTTCCGGATTGGCCTCGTACACGGCCGCGAAATCATCGAGCGAAGCCGGAATTATGACGCGTTTGCTGCCCTCGCCGATTTCGACGCGGCGACCATCGTGCATTGCCTGGAGCGTTTCCTTGACCGCGATGCGTTCGGCCAAGAGCGGATCGCCCTGCGGTCGGCCGTAGGTGCCCATATTTTCGCCAGCGCGGATGATCGGTGCATAGCCGGTGCAGCGGCAAAGATTACCCTGCAATGCCTTCTCGACAGCCGACCGCGACGGATCGGGATTGCGCATCCAGAGCCCGTAAAGGCTCATCACGAAACCTGGCGTGCAGAAGCCGCATTGCGAACCATGATGATCGACCATGGCCTGCTGCACCGGATGAAGCGCGCCGTTCTCGCCGCGCAAATGCTCGATGGTCACCACGTGCGTGCCATGCAGGCTACCAACAAAGCGGATGCAGGCAGTCACCGAGTCATAGATGACTTCATCATCCATCAGCCACCCAACCAGCACCGTGCAGGCGCCGCAATCTCCCTCGGCACAGCCTTCCTTGGAGCCGCGCAGCCGCCGCTCCAGCCGAAGCCAGTCAAGCAAGGTCAGGTCCGGCGGCACGTCGGTCAGCGTCACCTCTTCCCCGTTGAGCAGGAATTTCAGGGCATTGGCGACTTCGACCATGGCTCAGCTCCCCCGATATGTGGAATAGGCGAAGGGGCTGACCAGCAGCGGCACGTGATAATGCTTATCTTCGGATATCGTGAAGCGGATCGGCACCACATCTAGGAACGGGGTTTCGGGTCCGGCGCCAATGCGTTCGAAATACTGACCCACATGAAAGCGGATCTCATATTCGCCATGCTGGAATTCCTCGCTCAGCAGCGGCTGATCCACGCGCCCGTCTTCATTGGTGTGGCTGTCGAGCAGGTGATGCGTGTGGTCGCCATGCACATAATGCAGCTCCAGCCGCATCCCGCGCGCCGGCCTGCCATGCATGGTGTCCAGGACGTGGGTGGTGAGGGCTCCGCCCATCTTGCTGCTCCGTATTCGTTCCCCGAAAGGCACAATAGCACGGGCACTTGCTCTTGATACTCTCAAATTGGGAGCATTATGCTGCCAATCTGGCAACAAGAGGACAATGGCATGGACCCGCGTAAACCACCTGAAAGACCGCGCGAGCATGCTTTGTCGGCAGGCCTGTTGGCGCGGGTGTTCCACCAGCCCTCGCTGATTTACTTCAACGCCGTCGCCACCCATCTGTCCATCCGCGAGGCCGCGCGGCGGCTCAACATTGCCTCGTCGGCCGTGACGCGGCAGGTTGCTCAACTCGAAGATGCGCTGGGCATCGAACTGTTCCTGCGCGAAAAGCGCCGCCTGCGGCTCTCCCCCGCCGGCGAAATCCTGTTCCGCCATTCGCGCCGCCTTGCCGCCCCAATGGAAGCGGCTGTATCGGAGATCGAATTGCTCCGCGGTGTCAGGGCCGGCTCGGTCCGCATTGCAACGGCTGAAAGCGTTGGCCTGTCATTTCTGCCCCAGCTCATCAGCGATTTCGGCAAGCGCTACCCGCGTCTCAATCTCGACGTCTCCATCATTTCTTCGGCCGAGGTTGTCGAGCGCCTGGTCGAGGAGCGTATCGATATCGGCTTTGGTTTCATCGCCAAGCCGCCCCGGCAGGTGGACGTGGCCTTTCGCCGGGATGTTTCCATCGGCGCCGTGATGGCGCCCGATCATCCCCTGGCGGTCGTCCGAAACCTGACAATGGCGCAGTGCCTCGAGTATCCCCTCGCCGTTGGTAAGCCGGAAATTTCGATCCGCGAAGTGATTGAACCCTTCCTCCATTCCTCGGCAAATTTCACGCCGCCTTTGGTGGAAGTGAACTCCATCCGCTTGCTGGTCGAACTCGCCCTGGGTGGCCATTACGCCTCGATCATGACCCCGATCGGCGCGCAAAACGAGATCGCGGCTGGCCGGCTCCTGTTCCGGCCACTGCACGATGGTGGTCTGCCCACGAACCGTTTTGGGATTCTGGTGCGCTCAGGCAGCGCCCTCCACCTCGCACCGGCGATTTTCTTTGAACACGCCAAGACCTTCTTTGAGGGCCTTTCGCTCCCCGGCGCCATTTGAAGGCAGTCGGGATTGACATCCATAGCCAATGAGCTATTGGTTCAACCCATAGCCGTTCATGAATGGATTGAAATGAACAACCATCAGGATGCCTTGTTCCGATCGCTGGCCGACCCCACCAGGCGCGCCATTTTCGAACAGCTCTGCAAGCAAGGCGAGCAAACTGTTGGCACATTGACCGGTTTTGCCGGTGTCGCCCAGCCGACCGTTTCGAAACATTTGGCCGTGCTCAAGCAGGCCGGTCTGGTGCGTGATCGCCACGAAGGCCGTCAGACCCATTATTCCGCGCAGGTTCAGGCGCTCGCGCCGCTGACGGACTGGACCAAGGAAATGACGAACTTCTGGGAAGCACGGCTCGATGCCCTCGAAAATTTGCTCACAAGGATAGATCAATGACCCGTTTCATCCGTGCTTTTCACCGTTGGACCTCGATCGTCTTTACCCTGACGGTGATCGCCAATTTCGTCGCCATCGGCTTCCTGGGTCAGGCCGGCGTGCCCCCGCTTGTGACCTTCTCGCCGCTGCTGCCGCTCTTCCTCCTGCTGTTCTCGGGCCTGTTCATGTTCGTCCAGCACTATGCGCGCCGCCGCACGGGCCTCAATCATGCCTGAGGCCAAACCCAAACGTCCGCCGCTCAAGCCGGGTCCTGACGGCATCGTCCGGCTCTCCGGCGGCAATCCCCAGATCGCCAAGGGCTATGGCAACGAATTGGTTCAGAAATACATCGACGCCATGCCCGGCTGGCAGAGCGATGTCGGCCGCAAACTGGACGCCATCATCGAGAAGACAGTTCCCGGCATCCAGAAGGCGGTCAAATGGAACACGCCTTTCTACGGGTTGGAGCCGGACATCTACTTTGTTAGCTACCACTGCATGACAAAATACGTGAAGGTGGCCTTCCACAATGGTGCTGAACTGCACCCTTTGCCCCCGGGAACCTCGAAACAGGCCAAGGTGCGCTATCTCGACATCTACGAGAACGACACCCTGCACGAAGACCAGTTCGCCGACTGGGTGAGACAGGCCAGCAAGCTGCCCGGCGAGAAGTTGTAAGGAGTTGGATTGTGACATTTTCCAAGAACAGCGCTGCAGATCTTGCCACCGGCGCAACGCCGGGCGAGCTGATCGACAAGCGCGTTGCCGACCTGACGGATTGGCGGGGCGACAAATTGGCCCAGATTCGCAAGCTGATCCACGAGGCCCTGCCCGATGTGGAAGAAGAGTGGAAATGGGGCAAGCCCGTCTGGTCGCATAACGGGATCCTGTGCACTGGCGAAGTTTACAAGGCGGCGGTGAAATCCACTTTCCCCAAAGGTGCCTCACTCGATGATCCCGACCACCTGTTCAATTCCAGCCTCGAAGGCAATGTCCGCCGCGCCATCGACTTCTTGGAAGGCGAGAGCATTGACGAAACAGCCTTCAAGGCGCTGATCCAGGCCGCCGCAACGGCCAATGGCGAAGCTGCCACCAAACGCGCCCGGAAATAGGATCTCTCGCATGGCCAATGCAACCCAAACCCGCTCCGTCATCGTCGAGCGCGAAATCCCCCAGCCGCCATCCAAAATCTGGAAGGCGCTGACCCAGTCACATCTGATCTCGGAATGGCTGATGGCCAATGATTTCGATCTCAAGGTTGGTCATAAATTCAAGCTACGCGGTGAATGGGGCGGTGTGCTGGACTGCGAAGTGCTTTCCATCGAGCCGGAACGCTCTCTTTCCTATGCCTGGGATCACGACAATGAGAATCCCCTTTACGCACTCAGAAGCGTGGTCACCTATACCCTGACCCCCACCGATACCGGCACGCATCTGCGCGTGGAACAGGCTGGATTCCGCCCCGAGCAGAAGCAAGCCTATGGCGGTGCCCATGCCGGCTGGAAGCAATTCCTCGAGAAGCTGGAAACGGTTGCAGCGATCGTCGGCTGACGTCCCTCTATGGAGACAAGCCCCGCTTCAGTCTAGCGCAGGGGCGGCGCTTCTGCTTACCATTGGGCCTCCCGCCTGACGCAGAAGAGACTCATCCATGAACCGATATCCCCGCGACATGCATGGCTACGGCCAAACCCCGCCCCATGCCAATTGGCCCGGCGGCGCTCATGTCGCGGTGCAGTTCGTCCTCAACTACGAGGAAGGTGGGGAGAACAACATCCTGCATGGCGACGATGCGTCGGAGGCTTTCCTGGTCGACGTATTGGGCGCAGCACCCTGGCCCGATCAGCGCCATGCCAATGTGGAATCCATGTATGAATATGGGGCCCGCGCCGGTTTTTGGCGGCTGCATCGCCTGTTCACCGAAGCGAATTTGCCCCTGACCATCTATGGCGTTGCGACGGCCCTGATGCGCGCACCCGCGCAGCTCGCGGCCATGCAGGAAGCCGGCTGGGAGATCGCCAGCCATGGCCTGAAATGGGTCCAGCACAAGGACATGCCGGCCGCCGAAGAAAGCGCCCAGATCGCCGAAGCGGTCCGGCTGCACACCATCGCCACCGGCTCACGCCCGCTCGGCTGGTACACCGGCCGCTCCAGCCTCAACACCGTTGACTTGGTGGCCGACCATGGCGGCTTCGCCTATATTTCGGACACCTATGACGATGACCTGCCCTATTGGAAGGTAATCGGCGGCAAGCCGCAGCTCATCATCCCCTACACGCTTAGCGCCAATGACATGCGCTTTGTCACGGCGCCCGGCTTCGACAATGGCGAGGAATACTTCACCTTCCTCAAGGATAGCTTCGATTGCCTCTATGCCGAAGGCCAAGCAGGGTCACCCAAGATGATGTCCATCGGCCTGCATTGCCGCCTCGTCGGCCAGCCCGGTCGCTATCAGGGCCTCAAGAAATTCGTCGACTACATCAAGGGCTTCGACAAGGTCTGGGTCCCCACCCGCCTCGACATCGCCCGGCACTGGGCCAAGGAGCACCCCTATAAGGCGCCTGAAGTGATCCCCAGCCAACTCGATCGCGCTGAGTTCATTGCCCGCTATGGATCAATCTTCGAGCATTCCTCCTGGATTGCCGAGCGCGCATGGGAGGCCGAAATGGGGTCGGCCAATGACACGGCCATCGGCCTGCATTTTGCCTTGCGAACCCAGTTCCGCATGGCCACGCCCGAAGAGCGCCTGGCGGTCCTCAAGGCCCACCCGGACCTTGCCGGAAAGCTTGCTGCCGCCAAGCGCCTGACCGCCGAATCCACCGCCGAACAGGCTTCGGTGGGCCTCGACGCCCTGACCGATGACGAACGCAACAAGTTCACCACGCTCAACAATGCCTATGTCGAAAAATTCGGCTTCCCGTTCATCATTGCCGTCCGGGACCATAACAAGCAGTCCATTCTGGAGAATTTCGAGAAACGTATCGCCAATACGGCCGCCGAAGAATTCGCCACGGCCTGCGCGCAAGTCGAGCGCATCGCGCTGCTGCGCTTGCAGGCGATCCTGCCCTAAGGTGTTGTATCCTGGCGCAGCAGATGAACGATACCGGCTGGATTGAAGAACCAGCCGGCCGTCATTGTCTCGGGCAATGGCTCAATGGCGTCATCACGGACAATTCCCGCCTGCTCCAACTGCTGCGCCGCCGCCCCGAAATCTTTGCTCACCAGTTCAAGCCAGATTTCCGCACGACTGAGCTGGGGCACGCGATCGATCCAAAGCCGGTTCGGGCCGAACCTGAACGACACATCCGATCCCCCCTCAATCTCCTCGCATTCCAGAGTCTCGCGGTAAAAAGCGACAACACCGTCGTACTGATGCGCGGGCACTTTCATGGCGATATTCACGCCGCCAGCAATGCCGGTCATTTGTAGAACCCCTCGCGCAGATTGATGCCGTGCTCCACCCACATGCGCATAGCGCAGAGCATGCCGGTCCAGCCCTCGCAATTGCCATAGGACGCCTTCTGCCCGGCCTGGTTTTCGCGCCAGCCCGCTTCATGGATAGAGACCAGGGTTCGCCCGTCCTCCAGCGCTTCAAAGCCCATGGTGACCTTGGTCTGATAGATTCCGGCAGGATCACCATCCGGCGGCGCATCCCAGGTCAGCACGATCTTTTCGTTGGGCACGACTTCCACGACATTCACCGGAAACGCACCGGGAAAGTCATGAAAGTCCCAGGTCACTGTTGCGCCAGTTGCCAACCGCCCCTTTGCGCCGCCAGTCGTAAAATAATGCGAAAGCTGCGTCGGATCGGCAACGGCCTCGAACACCTCATGCACCGGGCGCGAAATGCGCCCTCGAACCGTAAATTCATAGGCCATCAGACCCTCCATCTGCTTGACGATTGAGACCATATGTTATAATTCTATAACATGTCAAACGACGATGCTGATGACCTGATTTTCAAGGCCCTGGGGCACCGGGTGCGCCGGCGCATTCTCGATCTGCTCAAGGCGGAATCCCGCACCACCGGCATGCTGTGCGATCTCATCCCCGAGATTGACCGCTGCACGGTGATGCAACATCTGCGCGTCCTCGAAGAGGCTGGGCTGGTTGTCGCTGAAAAACGGGGACGCGAGCGCTGGAACCATCTCGACGCCCTGCCCGTCCACGCCATTCACGAGCGTTGGATCGGGCCCTATGCGGCCTATGCCGCCGCCATGCTGAGCAAACTCAAGCACAGGGTCGACGCCTGAGGCGTTACCCCATAGCCTCGGCCTGCGCAAACCTCTAAGCTCGAGCCAGCACGACACAATTCGAAACGAGTCATGGTCTCTTCCTACGCCTCTCCCAGTGCCGGCCTGCCCGGTCAGATGGACCTGCACACAGGCCGCGCCACCTTCACCGAGGCCTATGCCCTTATTCCACGCGGGGTGATGCGCGACATTGTCACCTCCTGCCTGCCCCATTGGCGCGAAACCCGGCTCTGGGTCATTGCCCGCCCCATGAGCGGCTTTGCCGAGACCTTCTCCCAGTACATTGTGGAAGTGTCGCCCGGCGGTGGGAGCGAGCGACCAGAACACAACCCCGAGGCCGAAGGCGTCCTGTTCGTGGTCTCAGGACAGATGACCGTCACCACCGAAGGCAAGACCCATTTGCTCGAAGCGGGCGGCTATGCGTTCCTGCCCTCGGGCTGCGCCTGGAGCCTTGTGAACAAATCCACCGAAGCTGTGCGCTTTCATTGGGTACGCAAGCGCTACGAAGCGGTCGAGGGTATCGCCGCGCCCGAAGCTTTTGTCTCCAGCGACAAGGACCAGCCGATCCGCTGGATGCCCGACACCAATGAACGCTGGGGCACCACGCGATTTGTCGAACCGGATGATGTCCGCCACGACATGCACGTCAATATCGTCACGCTCGAACCCGGCGCCGTCATTCCCTTCGAGGAAACCCATGTCATGGAGCACGGGCTCTATGTGCTCGAAGGCAAGGCGGTTTATCGGCTCAACCGCGACTGGGTGGAGGTGGAAGCGGGCGATTTCATGTGGCTGCGCGCCTTCTGCCCCCAAGCCTGTTACGCCGGTCCCGAGCGGTTCCGCTACCTGCTCTACAAGGACGTCAACCGCCACGCCAAACTGCCGTTTTGAGCCATGCCAGTCCACAATACGATCTTCACCGAGCCCCTGACCGCAGAAGCCTTCGCACCCTTCGGCCAGGTCATCCAGACCGAGAACGCCGATCACTATCCGATCAATCTGGGCATGACAGAGCGTTTTCACGACTTGGCCCGGATTGAACTGGAAGGCGACGGAGCCCGGCCCCTGATCTCGATATTCCGCGGACGCCCATACGCATTGCCGCTCGATTTGCTGATGATGGAACGGCATCCCCTCGGCAGCCAGGCGTTCTTCCCGCTCACGGGTCACCCCTGGCTGGTGATTGTCGCGCAGGACAATCGCGGCGAACCAACGCGCCTTCGTGCCTTTCGTCCCGCCGCCGGGCAAGGCGTCAATATCGCTATCAATGTCTGGCATGGCGTGCTGACGCCTCTGGAGAAAACCAGCGAATTCCTCGTTGTTGATCGCGGCGGCGACGGCGACAACCTCGAAGAACACCACTTCAAGCATCCCTGGACAATCGTGGCAGACCGCCCCGAGTAACCTTGAAACGGTCCATGTCTCGCAACCGTCAGGCCATTGCTGTAGTTTGTGCAGCAAAGGGATGGAGGCAGACATGCACCTTTCAAGGCTCGTTCCGGCCATTGCAGTGCTACTGATGATCCTGTCGGTGCCGGCCTTTGCCGCGACCACACTCAACGGTACCGTGACCTATCGAGAGCGCATGGCCCTGCCGGCTGACGCCTGGCTCCGCGTTACCCTGGTCGATTTGGCGACGATGGCCCCGGTCGTGGGTGCTTCGGCTGGCATTCCAGCCAAGGGCCAGGTGCCGATCGGCTTCGCGCTCAATGTGCATTCGCAGGTTGAAAAGACCAATGGCGCCTATGGATTGCTCGCCGAGATTTCCAGCGCCGGACAGGTGCTCTTTCGCACGCCCAGTCCCGTGCCCGTTTCCATCGGAGATAGCGCGCCGACGCCAATCTTGGTCTATCGCACGCCAACCCAGCCACCCAGCCCGGAACCGCCTATTCCCGCCACCCCGTCAGAACTCTTCGACACGCTCTGGACGGTCACCAGCATCGGCGGCCGGCCGGTCGCCGCACCGCGGCCACCGACCCTCTCGATTGCGCCGGATCATCGCGCAGGTGGGTTCGGCGGGTGCAACAATTACTTCACCGAAGCCAGCGTCGACACTGAGGCGCTGACATTCGGTCCAGCCGCGGCAACCCGCATGGCCTGCGCACCGGACTTAATGAATGAAGAGAACGCCTATTTCACGGCGCTGTCCGCCGTGGCATCCTATGAACTCGATGATCAGGGACTGCGGCTGCTCGATGCGGCTGGTGTACCGCTCATCGGGCTTGTGCGCACCACGGAGTAGATTGGCTTGGAGACTGCGGAACTGATTTCACGCCTGCTCGACGTGATCGAGAAGGATATTGCCCCCGTCACCGCCAAGGGTGTTGCGCGTGGCAACAAGCTGTTCGGTGCAGCCATCCTGAAGAAGTCCGATCTATCGGTGGTCGTAGCCGAAACCAATAACGAGATCGAAAATCCGCTCTGGCATGGTGAAATGCATGCCATCAAGCGCTTCTTCGAACTGCCACCGGACCAGCGGCCGGCCACCAAGGACTGCTTGTTTCTGGCGACCCACGAGCCCTGTTCGCTGTGCCTTTCCGGCATAACCTGGTCGGGCTTTGACAATTTCTATTACCTGTTCAGCCATCAGGACAGCCGCGACAGTTTCGCCATCCCCTACGACATCCAGATTCTCAAATCCGTCTACGCGGTGCCAGAGCCCGAGACCGGCACCGTGTCTCCGGGGCGCGACCTCTACAATCGTAGCAATGATTTCTGGACCAGCCATGGCCTGCAGGACATGATCGCCGGACTCGCCCGCAGCAATCGTGAGGCGCTGTTGGCGCGCATCGACGATCTCAACGCCCTCTATGCCGAATTGTCCGACGGCTACCAGAAGGACAAGGGCGGCAAGGGCATCCCGCTGGCCTAGTCGAGGCTGACGGCGACCGCCGGCATGAATTCGCTGCGCGGAGCCTCGGCGAAGGAGGCGGCAAAGGTCAGGAAGCTGATCGACAGGGCGAACAGTGCGGTAAGCAGAAGCTGTGACATGACGTGAAGAACCCTCATTCTATTCGTGGCGGCCCGGGCTCACCCCGTTCCGCTGTCGGTTCCTTCTACGCAGGCCGCTTTGAACGCAGGACCAATGCACCATTAATGTGTCATTCATAAATCCCGCCGGGCGCATACCAGCCATGAGGCCCGAACTTTTTGCGCCCCCGCGCGTTGCAAGCTGTGACCATCAATGCAACCAAAGGGGGTAGCCATGTCCGAACTGATTGCACAGTCTGGCGGCGCGGCACCGTTGCTCGCCATTTTCACCGATTTCGACGGCACGCTGGTTGAAATCGCCGAAACACCTGACGCCGTCGACGTGCCCGCCGATCTGGCGGACCAGTTGGACCGGACTGCGCGTGACTTCAATCGTGCCTTCGCCGTCATTACCGGGCGCGAGATCGCCGATATCGACCGCTTTCTTTCCCCCCTGCATTTGCCGGTCGCCGGCGCGCATGGCGCCCAGCGCCGACGCGCAGACGGTACGCTGCTCGAACTCGAAGCCGGCATCAGTGGTGCCGCTCAAGCCATTGCCGACGCTATGGCGCCATTGCTCGAAGAGCATCCCGAGCTGATCCTGGAGCCCAAGGACGGCGCCGTTGCGCTGCACTTCCGCCAGGCACCGGAGCTGGAAGAAGACTGCCTTCTCGCCATGCAGGCGGCCATTGGCACCCATCCCGAATTCACGCTCGTTCCGGGCAAGATGGTCATCGAGGCGCGACCCACAGGCTTTGACAAGGGCAGTGCCCTCAAAGCCTTCATGCAGGAAGAACCTTTTGTTGGTCGAACGCCGATCTTCATTGGTGACGACACAACCGATGAAGACGCATTTCGCGCCGCGCAGGAGCTCGGCGGCATTGGCATAAAGCTCGGGCCGGGCAAGACGATCGCGCGCATGCGTATCGCCGACGTTGCTTCGGTATATGCCCTGCTTGAGGGCCTGACCCAGATCGTCGCGCGGCCGCACGCTACCAGCAATTTCGCTGACGAGACGCCAATTCTGGCGGACACGACTGCACAATGATCTGCCGACCGCCGGGCATTCCGGCACACATTTATGTTCAATCAGACATGGAGGCACCAGCCACATGAGCCGCATCGTCATTGTATCGAACCGTACGCCCGGCAAGGGTCCCGCCGCCGGTGGGCTTGCCGTCGCGCTGCGCAAGGTACTGAGCGAAAGGGAGGGCTTCTGGTTCGGCTGGTCTGGCAAGCTGACGGAGCAACCCGCCCGCGAAGCCCGCATTGAGGATATCGATGGCCTCGAGGTCGCACAGATCGACCTCAGCCGTGAGGACCACCACGCCTATTACGCGGGGTTCTCCAACTCCATTCTCTGGCCCAGCTTCCACCTGCGCCTCGACCTGGCAACGATTGAAAGTCACTGGTACGAGGGCTACCGCCGGGTGAACCAGCAGTTTGCCAGGGCGTTGTTGCCGCTGCTCAAGCCCGATGACGTGGTCTGGGTGCATGACTATCACCTGATCCCGCTGGCGTCCGAATTGCGCCAACTCGGCGCGCGCAATCGAATCGGCTTCTATCTGCATATTCCATTCCCCACGACCGACGCGCTCTATGCCATCCCGCACCATGAAGAACTGATGCGCGACCTGTCGCGCTATGATCTGGTCGGCATGCAGGCCAAGCGCGACGTCGCAGCCTTCACCGAGTTTGCCGAGCACCAGGCGCCCTCCACCTTTGGCGGCCACAAGGTGCAGGCGATCGACTTCAGCCGCACTGAGGTAGAGGCCTTCCCCATCGGCTCGGACCCGGATGCCTTTGCCAGGCTCTCCGTCAGTCCCGCCGCCACCAAAATGGTGAACCGCATGAAGCGGGTTTTGGGCGATCAGCGGCTGATCCTGGGTGTCGACAGGCTCGACTATTCAAAGGGGCTGCCGCAGCGCGTCGAGGCCTATGAAAAGCTGCTCGCCAACAATGCCCGGTTGCGCCGATCCGTACACATGTTGCAGGTGGCCCCGCCATCGCGTGACAGCATCAAGGAATACCAGGAAACCAGCGATACGTTGGACGCCATGTGCGGCCGGGTCATGGGGCATTTCGCCGAACCCGACTGGCAGCCCCTGACCTATGTCAAGCGCGCCTATGGCCAGCCAAGCCTGGCTGGTCTTTACCGCATGGCCCGTGTTGGTCTGGTCACGCCGCTGCGCGATGGCATGAACCTGGTAGCGCACGAATTCGTCGGGTCCCAGAACCCGGAAGACCCCGGCGTGCTGGTCCTCTCGCGCTTTGCCGGTGCCGCCGAAATCTTCCCCGAGGGTCTGTTGGTCAATCCATTTGATACGGACGAAACCTCCGAGGCCCTCCGCATGGCACTCGATATGCCTCTCGACGAACGCAAACAGCGGTGGGCGGCTCTGATGAAGTCAGCGCAGAAGCACAATGTCGATGACTGGGCGGTGAGCTTCCTCAACCACCTGACCCAGGGTGGCCCGGACAAGCCCAGCGCAACCCGCGACGTGCTTTATCTCGGTTCCGCCAGCGAATTGGCTACGCCTCCGAACGCCATGGGGTCCCCGACGCCCCCAATAGTGTAACCAGCATGCGGTTGGCGGGCGTGGCGATACCGTGTTTCTTGCCCAGCCGCACGATGACCCCGTTGCGGGCTTCGATTTCCATGGGATTGCCCGCCAGCCGGTCAGCATGAATCGAACCGGCTATCGCGCCGTCCTTCATGGTCCGCATGTTCGCGACCGTGGTGTCCACAATGTCTTGCGGCACCTCAGCACCCTCTGCGCGTCCAACGGCAGCACATTCTTCAGCCAGAGCGCGAATAATCGCTTCCATGTCATCGGACCAGACTGGCCCGGTGGCCCGCAAAGTCAGCGCCGGAACAATAGCCGCACAATTACCGGTCAGCTTGACCCAGAGCTGGGACACAAAATCCCCATGCGCCGCAGCCTCGATCTCCGTATGGGCGAATAACTCCGCGAACGCTTCGCCATTGTGCCCTGCAGGCACTGCGATGATGCCGTGTCGGCTCTGGACGATACGACCAGGCGCGCTGCGCGAGGCCGGCAGGTTGATCATCACAGGCACCAACTTGTCTGCCGGCACCAAGTGGGCAAACAGGCTCACATGCTCCACCCCGTTCTGGATGATCGCCACCCGCGTTTTCGGCCCGCATAAGGCCTCGAGCCATGGCGCGGTCGTGTCCGCACTATAGGCTTTGGTGGTGATCAACACCCAGTCGACCGGCTGTGCCTGTGATGGGGCCGTCAGCACTTTCGGCGTGGCCGTGATCACACCCTGTGGCGTTTCCACCACCAGATCGGTGATCGGTGTGCGCACGCAGACCGAAACATCGAAGTCTGCGTTCTGGGCTAGCCAGGTAGCAAGGGTGCCCCCGATGGCGCCCGGCCCGACAATGGCGATGGAAGTCATGGCAATCCCCTCAAAATGAAACGGGCGGCCCGAAGGCCGCCCATCTATCTAACCTAAAAATGTGATCAGGCGTTGGCTGACGCGCGCCGGGCACGGCCTGCATCGCGCTGACCCTTGTTCCAGCGCGGCTTGCCCGATTTGGCACCAGCCGGCTTATTGCCCGCTGGCCGGGCAGACTGTGACATGCCCTCGCCAGCTTTGCTGCGCTCGCCACCCGGGCGCGGCGTATTGAACTTGCGCGGGCTCTTGGACTTTGGGTTGCGGGCCGTGCGTGCACCGCCCGG
This sequence comes from Devosia sp., assembly GCA_040218355.1. GTDB lineage: Bacteria > Pseudomonadota > Alphaproteobacteria > Rhizobiales > Devosiaceae > Devosia. The sequence continues at coordinate 38,912 of JAVJRP010000007.1, forward strand.
TGCACCAGCATTGTTGCGCTGCTGGCGTGGCGCTGCTGCTTCTTCGACCAGGTTCACATCGCCCGACACCGGAAGTGTCCGGCGGATCAGTCGTTCGACATCACGCAGCTTGGATTTTTCTGTCCCGTCACACAGCGTAATGGCAATGCCCGATGCCCCATTGCGGCCCGTGCGGCCAATGCGGTGCACATAGTTCTCCGGATCATCCGGCAGGTCATAATTGACCACATGGGTGATGTCCTTGACGTCGATGCCGCGCGCCGCGATATCGGTGGCAACCAGAATGCGCACGCCGCCACTGGCAAAGCCCTTGAGCGCTGCCTGACGGGCATTCTGGCTCTTGTTGCCGTGAATAGCAGCGGCATCATGTCCATCGATTGCGAGGTTCTTGGTCACCCGGTCGGCGCCATGCTTGGTCCGGGCAAAAACGATAACCCGCTCCATGCCCTCCGCTTCGTCGCCGAGCAGATCGTTGAGCACACCGCGCTTGGCCTTGGAGCCGGACATGATCACCCGCTGGTCGATCTTGACCACGGTAGAGCCCTGCGGCGCGGCCTCGACCTTGATCGGCTCTTTCAGCAGCGATTTTGCCAGATCCTCGACTTCCGCCGCCATGGTGGCAGAGAACAGCATGGTCTGGCGGCGTAGCCCGATGGCCTTGGCAATGGCCCGCACGGGGGCAATGAAGCCCATATCGAGCATGCGGTCGGCCTCGTCCAGCACCAGCCAGCGCGTTTCATTGAGGCGGATCTTGTTGTCGTCCAGCAGATCCTTGAGGCGGCCCGGCGTGGCCACGACCACATCGACACCCTTGGCAATCTTCTGCACTTGGTGGTAGCGCGACACGCCACCCAGCACGAGAACCGTATCGAGCTTCATCTTCGAACCGGCAAACTTGCGGATATTCTCATCGATCTGCACCGCCAGTTCGCGCGTCGGCGCCAGGATCAGCGCGCGCGTCGTCATCGGCCGGGGGCGACCGGTCAGCTCGAGGAGGCCGGCCAGGATCGGCAGGCCAAAGGCCGCCGTCTTGCCAGAACCAGTCTGGGCAATGCCCATCATGTCCCGGCCCTCAAGCAGCTTGGGAATGGCCTGGGACTGAATCTTGGTGGGCTCGGTAAAGCCGCCGGCAGTCAGGCTGTCGGTGATCAGTGTCGGCAGGCCGAGCGAGGTAAAATCGTTCAAACTCTTGTCTTTCAACTTGCGCAAAACCGCGCATGCGCCAAGCCGCAATGCGGGTGGCGCTTCTATCAACTTTGCAATCGGGCGATGGGATTATCGCGCGGGTGCTGGCTCAAACCCGGACCGCACATTCTGGGGCATCCGGGTCGACTTCGCCGCTCACCGCTTGAGTAAGAAGGGAAGTCCATCAACGGCCATTTCGCCGTGACGTCGCGTTCATATGGGGGAATTGGTGGAAAAAGGCAAGCGCGATGGGCGCATGGGTGGTGTGCTGCGCCGCTGCTGGCCTCAAATCCCGCCATACCAGTCATAGCCATTGTCTTCCCAATAGCCGCCCTTGCCACGGCCGAAGGAGGACAGGTCATCGACCACCTCGATCGTGTGCAGATATTTCGGCTGCTTGTAGCCCAATGCCCGCTCGATCCTGAGACGAACTGGTGCGCCGTTGCTCACCGGCAGGACCTCGTCATTGAGCCCATAGGACAGGATCGTCTGGGGGTGATAGGCGTCCACCAAATCCGAGCTGGTGTAGTAGAGAATGTCGCCAGAAATGCTGCGCTGGATATTGTCGTAGCAGTGATAGACGCAATAGCGCGCGCCCGGCTTCACCCCGGCCTGGTCGAGCACCGGCCCAAGTGGCGTACCGGTCCACTTGGCAATACAGCTCCAGCCCTCCACGCAATCGTGCCGGGTAATCTGGGTTTGGGCAGGCATATTGCGCAGTTCTGCAAGCGAGAAGCTCACCTCCCTCTCCACCATGCCTTTGATGGTGAGGCGGTACGGTTCGAAATTGGCCTCTCGCAGGAACATATATTCCGCCGTCGTGGGATCGGTCGAACCGTTGGGGCGCTGACCTTGGCGGATTTCACTCTCCGCATATTCGCGCGCCAGCACCTGATCGCCGATCAGGGCGCGCTGCGCCTGGTAAGTGAGCACATTGGCCTGCTCAAGCGCCTGGCGCACCGGGTTGCCGCGCTGCCCGAGAAAGTCGAACTGGTTGCATCCCGACAGGGCCAGGGACGATCCCAGCGCAGCCGAGCCAACCAGAAATTTGCGGCGGTTGACGATCAGGCGGCTCATGGTTTGTCTCCCTGTTCGCTCGGCGTGCCGGGGCTGGTGCGGTACCAGCCGGTAATCATGGAGCGCAGCTCGTTAAGTGGTCCAGCCAACAGCACCATGATGATGTGGACGACAAAGAATAGCACCAGCAGCACCATCACAACGAAATGGATAGTGCGCGCGGTCTGACGCCCCCCGAAAATATCAAGCAGCCACGGCCATGCCGCGTCCATCCCCGGGCTCATCGTCAGGCCCGTCAGGATGATCAGCGGAAACAGCACGAAGAAGATAGCGAAATAGCTCAGCTTCTGCAGCGGCGTATAGGTCCGGCCGTGGTGCAGGCGCAGCCGCGCGTGGTCCAGGACATCCCGCGGCAATCCCGTGATGTCACGCCCCCTGGGCAGGATGTCCCGCCGCAAATGGCCATTGATGAAACTGGCCAGGAACCAGATGAACAAGGCCGCGACAAAAATCCAACCGAAGAAGAAGTGCACGACTCGCCCTGTCGCGAGGTCGCGGAAAGACGGGATCGTCACTGCGCCGGGAAAGCCAACAAAGCTTGGATTGGCGGCCGGTCCGCTCATGCCTAGAACGCCGGTCGTGTCGAAGGTCTGCCCGAACACTGTGGTTTGCCCGCGTGGCCCATCTGGCGTGTTGACGGCACCAATGCTGAGAACGGCATTGTCGAACTCGAAGCCGGATTGCTTGCCGACATAGAGGGTGGGATGGGCATTGAATATCTGAAGACCCGAGAGCAGCAGGAAGAACAGGCATATCGCCCAGACCCAATGGGTCAGCCGGGTCCAGATGGACTGGCGATAGACCAGTGGACCTTTGGCGGGCGGCAGGCCTTTGTCTTCAGTCATGTTTTCCCCTCGGCGAATAAAATGCATTCCTGCCTTCAGTAACGGTAGCGCATCGGGCAGAGCGTCGCCATCACGTCGATGTTATTGCCGTCAGCAAAGGGTGCGAGGCCCGCGCTACCAACATCAACATATTCGCGTCAGCCACAAATCAGGTTACCTGTTCACGCAGCCGTGTTCGACGCTCGCTTTTTTGTTCCCGCTGTGTAACCTCCTGTACAAGCGGCGCGAATGGAGAACCAATGCAGGCGGATGCGACCGAGAAACGGATGCGCGAGTTGATGCTCGCCGCACTCGACGGCGACGCAGCCGCCTATCGCCGGCTGCTGGCCGATCTCACGCGCTATTTGCGACCCTGGTTCGCAAGACGCCTGAGCCCGTCCCATGCTTCGCACGCGGAGGATCTTGTGCAGGAAACTTTACTTGCCTTGCACACCAGACGTTCGACTTACGACCGCAGCCGGCCCTTCACAGCCTGGCTGCACGCTGTTGCACATCATAAATTCGTTGATCATGTCCGCCGCCACGCCATTCGCCCCACCGTGCACCTCGACGACGACGCACCCATTTTTGCGTCCGATGACAGCGCCCATGCTGCCGACCGCCGCGATGTTGAGGCCGTGCTGACCGAGGTGCCCGAACGAACCGCCGATCTCATCCGCCAGACCCGTATCGAGGGCGCCAGCGTCGCCGAGGCGGCGGCTCGCCACGGCATGAGTGAAACCGCTGCAAAGGTGTCGATCCATCGCGGCCTCAAATCCCTGATGAACAGGTTTGCGGGAGGCAGCAAATGACCAACGAACTGATCGATCGCCTCTCCGCCGACCTCGAGCCGACACCAGCTAGGGCATTGGAAAAGCGCCTTTGGTTGGCTCTAGCCATCGGGCTGATCGGCACCATTCTCATTGGCCCGTTGGTGCTCGACCTCTTGGTCGGCCGCCCCTTTGGCGGCGCCTGGGGCAATTCCATGTTCTGGGGGAAGCTGGCCTATACCATCGGACTGGGCGCTCTTGGGCTGATCGCCGTGCCGGCCCTGTCCCGTCCCGACCAATATCGCATCTGGCCGCTGCTGCTTGCCGGTGCGCTGGCCGTGCTGGCACTACTCGCCGGCACCCTGGGCTGGATGCAGTCAGATTGGGCCATGCCGATGCTGATGGGCGGAACTGCCCTGGTTTGCCCCTGGCTGATTATCGTGACGGCGGCCCCGCTGCTGGCGGTACTGCTCGGCATGATGCGCCGCTTTGCGCCCGCTTCGCCAACAATGGCGGGTCTGGCTGCGGGGCTGTTGGCCGGAGGCTTCGGCGCGGCGGCCTATGCCTTCTACTGCGGGGAAACCAGCATGATGTTCATGGCGACCTGGTATTCCCTGGGCATCGCCCTGACTGCACTCCTGGGCGCGATCATCGGGCGATACCTGTTGCGCTGGTAGCGCCGGACTATTCGTCCCGCGCTGCCCAGTTGATGCCACGGCGCATGATGGTGGCGAAGTTGGGGTTTTCGAATTCCTTGGCCGAGTGCCCCAGGGTCGAGTGAAAAACGCGCCCCTGGCCATAGCGATGCTTCCACACCACAGGAACCACTGCGCCCTCGATCCAGGGCGCGTGCTCGCCACTGAACGTCGTGGTCGCGAGCACCTCGATCATCGGATCGACATGCATATAGTATTGCTCGGAGGTATAGGGAAAGCTGGACTTGATCCCGGCCATGATCGGATCGTCGGGCTTGGTCACGTCGACGGTGTAGTCGATGATGTCGCCCGGATGCGCCACCCACTGGCCACCGACCATGAACTGGTAAACCACAGAATCGCGGAAGGCATCGGACATTCCACCGTGATGACCGGCGAGGCCGACGCCACCGCGCACGGCATTGGCGAGGTTCTCGGCCTCCTCCTTCTCGATCTTGCTCATCGTGTAGATGGGAATGATCAGCGACAAATCGGCAATCGAGGGATCGGCGAAGGCGCTGGTCTCGGTAGAAGTACGCACCGAATAGCCGTCCTCATGCAGCCAGCGGCGATAGATGGTGGCGCACTCCTCCGGGTCGTGACCTTCCCAGCCGCCATAAACGATCAAAGCACTGCGCATGAGCATTTCCCCTGCAAATCAAACGGCGCGGAGAATACCCGACTGGGCTGGTATTGAAAGCCCATCAGGCGCGATTGATGTGATCAAGCCTGTTCACGAAATGCAGTCGCCGCTCGAAAGCCCAGCTCAATAGCGGACCGTAAAGTCCCAGTTTCGCTTGCCTGTGCGTCTCTTTGAGCGCCGCCAGCGCAAAGACCTCGGCCCATTGATTTGCGTCGAGATAATTATAGTTGAGGCGCACATCGTGCCCCCGATTGCCGACCCAATCCATCAACCGCAATGTAGGCCCAGCCATTATGCCTTCGCGCAGATGATCCTTGATCACGACGCTCCCCGCCGCCACCCGTGCGGCCTCGGCCAACACTCGGGCCGGTTCGTCGGTATGATGCAGGACATCGACGATGGTGACACAGTCGAAATACTGGTCAGCAAAGGGCAGCGTGACCCCGTCATAAGCCATGACAGGAATTTGAGTCTCCGGGCGCACCAGCACATCGACGCCTTCGATCACCAGTTCAGGGCGGCGTTGCATGAGCGCCCAGGCCACCTGCCCATCGCCGCTCCCGAGATCCAGCACCCGGATGGCGTCGCTCGGAATGGCAATAGCGAGACGATCCGCCAGCGCCTCGACGCGCCGCCTGAAGATCAGAGCACCATGCACCGCGTTGAGCAGGCGCTTGCTCCAGGACGGCACGCTCATGCCGGCTTGGCTTCGAGCCGCCGTTCACGGTTGAAGGCCCAGGCGCGCAGCACAAGGTAATTGAGCCCTGAGGTCAGCGCGATGACCAGAATTGCCGCCATCAGGCTGGGCAGAGCGAATGTGCCATGAAGCAGGAAGCTGAACATGGTGGCCAGCGCCAGAGCCATAATTTGCACCGCCACATAGCGTGGAAGCGCCTGCCCATGCGGTGCTTCGGAACCGAAGCTGAAGCGCCGGTGCAGCAGATAGACCGGGACGATGAATGCCGCATAGCAGAACGTGCTGACAAGCCAGCTTTCAACCATGGGCAGCACCCAGATCAAAGCCGTGCTGACCACGACAAAGCTGGCGGCAGCGCAGGCGCCGATCACGAAGAACATCAGGACCCCACCACCGACCGGGCGCGTTGCCCCCTGCTCGGGATGCGCGTGCATCAGACTTTCCAGGGCGACATTCATTGGCGGCACTTTCGGTAGGCAGCTTGCTTGCCCAGCAATACGCGTAAACCCTTGCAACCGCGTTTACGCTGCCCGCCGCGAACCCCACCCGGAAAACTGTGACCGGAAATTTGACCAAAAGGTCCACTTTCCACTGTCACAATTAGCTGATTAGTTGTTTTATGACACTGCTGGCAGCCCTTCAGGCGTCGGGCTGATTGGCAGATGCACTGACGACTGCAACAAGTACAAGGGACATCAGGGATGAAGAAACTGCTTCTGGGCGCAACGGCGCTCACACTCTGCGCCGGCTTCTCAACAGCCGCCCATGCAGAGTTCACGCTGAACATTCTGCACATCAACGACTTCCACTCCCGATTTGGTCCGATCACCGGCACGGATTCCAACTGCAATGCCGAAGATGATGCAGCCGGCGAGTGCTTTGGCGGCATCGCACGTCTCAAGACCATCATCGACGACACCCGCGCCGACTACGCGGATGGCAACTCGCTGCTGTTATCTGCCGGCGACAATTTCCAGGGTTCGCTGTACTATACCACCTACAAATCCAAGGTCGTGTCTGACTTCTTCAATCAGATGGGTTTCGACGTTGTCGCCACCGGCAACCACGAATTTGACGATGGCCCTGAAGAGTTCATGACCTTCATCGAAGCCGCTGAGTTCCCGATTATCGGCGGCAATTTTGATGTCACGCGCGATGAGAACCTTGCCGGCAAGATCAAGGGCTCCATCGTTATTGAAGTGGGCGGCGAAAAGATTGGCATCATCGGTGCGACCACCGAAGACACCCCTGAGATCGCCTCCCCCGGCAACGATGTCGAATTCCACGACGTGGTCCAGTATGTTCGCGGCGCGTCCGAGGCCCTTGATGCGGCCGGCGTCAACAAGATCATTCTCCTGAGCCATATCGGCTACAATCAGGATATGGATGTTGCCGCTTCTCTGCCTCTGGTCGACGTAATTGTTGGCGGTCACAGCCACTCGCTGCTCGGCTCCATGGAAGGCGCTGCCGGCCCTTACCCAACTATGGTCACCAACCCTAATGGGGTTGAAGTTCCGGTGGTGCAGGCCAACCAGTACGGCAAATATCTCGGCGACATTGCCATCACCTGGGACGACAATGGCGTGGTGACCAGCGCAGAGGGCGAACCCTATCTCATCGACGCATCTGTCACCGGTAATGAAGACTTCAAGACACAGCTAGCCGACCTGGCTGCTCCCATCGAAGAAGCCATGGGAGAAGTCATCGGCACTGCAACCGCGGATATCGACGGTTCGCGCGAAGTCTGCCGCGCCATGGAATGCACCATGGGCAACCTGGTGGCAGACGCCATGCTCGATCGCGTTGCCGACCAGGGTGTCACTATCGCCATCCAGAATGGCGGCGGCTTGCGGGCCTCCATCGATGCCGGCGAGATCACCATGGGCGAAGTCGTTACCGTGCTGCCCTTCTCCAACACTCTGGCCACCGTGCAGATCTCCGGTGCTGACGTAATCGAGGCGCTCGAGAACGGCGTCAGCGATGTCGAGAATGGCGCTGGCCGCTTCCCGCAGGTAGCAGGTCTCAAATATACGGCCGACCTGACCCAGCCAGCCGGTGAGCGCATAAGCGACGTCATGGTGGGATCTGGCGACAGCTTCGCCCCAATCGACGAAGAAGCCACCTTCACCATCGTCACCAACAACTATATGCGCGGCGGTGGTGACGGCTACGGCACCTTCGCCGAAGGCGACAACCCTTATGACTTCGGCCCGCCGCTTGAGCAGGTGCTGGCCGACTACATCGCCGAGCTTGGTGGTGAATATACCCCCTACACTGATGGCCGCATCACCATCGTGCAGTAAGCCAAAGCCTTTGCGGCTTGGAAAGGGCGCCCTCTGGCGCCCTTTTTCTTTGCCCGGTCAATCAGGTGCGACGCGCCAATTGTCCCCAGGCGAGCAGGATGATCACCGCGCCAACGATGGCGCCGATGAAATTGGCGCTGTCATCGGGACCGAACCAGCCGATCTGCTGCCCGAGCCAGGTTGCCAGGACCGACCCGACTATGCCCAGGACCGTGGTGAGGATGAAACCCGAAGGCTTGTTCTCACCTGGTGTGATCCACCTTGCGATCAGCCCGGCGAAGAATCCGACGATAATGGCCCAGACAATGCTCATATGACGCTCCTGTTTTCACCGAGAAATTGGTATCGCCCCAGCCGGTTGCAACAGCAGCGGAAAATTTGATCGCGGTTTGTGATCGGGGATGTCGCAACTCAAAGCAGAGAGGCTCGTTGTGTGGCTGTCCAAGTGGGGGGGCACAACCCACGAACAGAAGCCAATTATGAAAGAGACCATTATAGCATCTGCAGTTACCGCCCTTCTGGCCACCAGTGCCATCCCGGCCATCGCAGCCAATTCATCGCTTGATCTTGACGCCGGTGCGGGCATTTCGCTCGATACCGAAGTGCTGACCGCCCAGACCGATGCTGGTGTTGATGCCGGCGTGGATGCGTCCGAAGACGGCGTCAGTGTCGATGCCGGCGTGGACGCCGGTGCCGAAGTAGCCGGCGACATGGCCGACGATACCTATGGCTCAGTGATGGCGTCCGTCCAGACCTCGGCCGACCCGGATCTGTCTGCCGTGACCGAAGAGACGGACATCTCTATCGTCCTGCTCTCGTCACTGCAGGGCGACGCCGAAACCGAGAGTGCCGCTCTCGATGAGGCGCTGATCGCCAGTGCCGACGCCCAGGCCGGCTTGCATGCCCGCATTTCCGACAACGCGGCGATCACCGCTGAACTGGAAGCAGAAGGCTATGCTGTCGAGGATGTGATCAGCCTCAAGACCAAGGCCGATGGCGCCGTCATCGTCTATGTGGACGACCGCGCCTGATCCATCGAAATGAAGAAAGGGCCCCGGGTAAGCTGCCGGGGCCCATTATTATGTCGCTAAACGATATGTTCCGCCCGTTCCCGCTCCGTCACCGTCGCCAGATCAAGCACCTTCTGGATATTGGTGGCATGCCGGAAGCTGGGTTCCATATTCTGGCCCTGGCGGCACGCATCAATGAAGCGCTCGTAATTGGTCGGTACTGGATCGACTTCGACCTCGGTCCAGGTCCCGGTTTCGGCATCCTGCCCCAGGCAGGTATAGAGCTTGGACCAGTCGTGGCGATGCTGCACCTCAATCGAGCCGAGTTCGCCATAAACCCTTAAACGAAGTTCGTTGAAGTGGCCCGTCGCCCAGCGCGAGGCATGCACCACGCCCAGCGCACCGTTTTCAAGCTGCGCCGTCATGGCAAAGCTGTCATTGGCGTCTAGATCGTATTCGCCAATCTTGTTGCCCGGTGCCTTGTCGAAGGTTTCCAGGCGGCAGAACACTTTGGAAAAGTCGCTGCCCGCGCCATAGGCGGCAAAGTCGAGAATGTGCACCCCGATATCGCCGAGTACGCCATTTGAGCCGTGCTTCTTGGACAGGCGCCAGAGCCACTGGCTCTCCGTCCGCCAGTCACCCCAGGCGCGAGACACCAGCCAGCTCTGCAAATAGCTGGCCTCGAAATGCTTGACCGTGCCAACCTGACCCGACTGTACGATTTCACGGGCCTTCTGAAGCTGGGCAACATTGCGATAGGTCAGGTTGACCATGTTGACCAGACCCAGCCGTTCGGCCGTCTCGGTCATTTCCATGGCCCGCGCGTGATCGGTCGCCAAGGGCTTTTCACAGAACACGTGCTTGCCTGCCGCCAGCGCAGCCATGGTCGTGGGATAGTGCACACTGTCGGGCGTCACATTGGCCACGGCATCGAACTGCCCCCAGCCCAGGGCTGCGTCGAGCGAACCAAAGCCCCGCTCGATATTGTGTGCCGCACAGAAAGCCTCGACCCGCGAGGGGTCGACGTCGACCCCGCCGGCCAGGGTGACCCCTTCAATGCTCGCAAAATTCTTGGCATGCGTATTGGCCATGCCGCCGGTACCCAGGATGAGGATACGCATTTGTCAAATCCTTGGCCGTCGCCGACGGCCGTTCGCCTGTTGTCTGTGCAGGTCACTCCCGCCCAGTGCGGGAATGCCTGTTGGTCTGAAGCGACGCCTCCTGCCTCGGCGGGGATGGCGCCGCAGGTCGGTCAGCTCTTCACTTGGCCCGCGTGATCGGCAGCGCTCAGCTTTGCGCCCCGCTCCTCGATCTTCTCGATAGCCTCGGCAACCGGCGTGTTCGGCGCCTTCATCAGGTGCGCGTGACGATCGCCCTGATAGGCCCAATTGACCGCATTGCGCAGCACCTGGCCGACATTGGCGTCGTGATAGGTCGGGTAGGTTTCATGGCCGGGGCGGAAATAGAAGATATTGCCCGCACCACGCCGATAGGTCAGGCCCGAGCGGAACACCTCGCCCCCCTGGAACCAGGACACGAACACTGTCTCCAGCGGCTCCGGCACGGTGAAGGGCTCGCCATACATCTCTTCATATTCCAGCTCGAAATAGGCCGGCAGCCCCTTGGCGATCGGATGCCCGGGATTGACCACCCACAGGCGTTCGCGTTCGCCCGCTTCGCGCCAGTGCAAATTCGCCGGCGAACCCATCAAACCCTTGAACACCTTGGAGTGGTGGCCCGAATGCAGCACGATCAGCCCCATGCCCTGCCAGACATGCTCCATGACGCGCTTGACCACGGCGTCATCGACCTTGTCATGGGCTGCGTGGCCCCACCACAGCAACACATCCGTATTGGCCAATGCCTCTTCTGTGCAGCCATGCTCGGGCTCTTGCAGGGTGGTGGTCTTGACCTCCAGATTGGTATCCTGCCGCAGCAGCGACGCAATCTGATTATGCATGCCTTCAGGGTAGTTTTCGGCGACAACCTTGTTCTTTTGCTCGTGAACGTTTTCGCCCCACACCAGGGTACGGATCGGCATGACAGTCTCCTAATATCAATATCCCGGCAGGGAGGCGCCGGGCGTTTCTTGGTTCTGCGTCATTCCCGCAAAATCGGGAACCCCTGTTTGCTCAACTGAGGTTCCCGCCAGGAGGGACACGGCGTTGGAAAATGGTGGCGGCAACTTGGCCACCACGCATTGAAATCTGCCCCTATCGAATGGGCTTTCCCGCCTCATCGAAGCGGTGCAGGCGGTCTTCCATGGGGGACACCCGCAGCTTCGAGCCGCTCGGATGCTGCATGGCGCCTTCGAGGCGAACCACGATCGGCTCCTCCTGACCCATCTCGAGATAGACATAGGTATCCGCGCCAAGGTTTTCGGTGTGGATCACTTCGCCTTCCCAGATACCATCGGGCTTGACCAGCATGTGCTCGCCACGCACGCCCAATGTCGCGCACTTGAAGGCTTCAGCTTTCTCACCGGTCAGGAAATTCATCTTGGGCGAGCCGATGAAGCCGGCAACAAAAATGCTGTCGGGCTTCTCGTAGAGCTCCATGGGCGTTCCCACCTGCTCCACCAGACCATCGCGCAGCACACAGATGCGGTCAGCCAGCGTCATCGCCTCGACCTGATCATGCGTCACGTAGATCATGGTGACATCGTGCATGCCCTCATGCAGCTTGGCAATCTCGATTCGGGTCGCCACGCGCAAGGCGGCATCCAGGTTCGACAGCGGTTCATCGAACAGGAACACCTTCGGATCCCGGGTGATGGCCCGGCCAATGGCCACGCGCTGGCGCTGTCCACCGGAGAGCTGCTTGGGCAGCCGGTCGAGATACTGCCGGATCTGCAGCATGTCCGCCGCCTTTTCCACGCGCTCGCGAACGGCCTCCTTGCTGTGTGCCTTCTCAAGCTTGAGCCCAAACGCCATGTTTTCATAGACCGTCATATGCGGATAGAGCGCATAGGACTGGAACACCATGGCGATGCCACGCTTGGATGGCGTCAGGGCGTTGACTACCTTGCCATCGAACAACATTTCGCCCGAGGTGATGTCCTCAAGGCCCGAGATCAGGCGCAACAGGGTGGATTTGCCGCAGCCCGAGGGGCCGACAAAAACCATGAACTCACCTTTGCGCACTTCCAGGTCAACGCCCTTGATGACGTTCACTGCGCCAAAGGACTTACGGATATTGCGAAGTTCGATTGATGCCATTTTGGCTTCTCCTTATCCTTTGACGCCGCCCGCGGTGAGGCCGGAAACGATCTTGCGCTGGAACACCAGCACCAGGGCAACCAGCGGCACGGTCACAACGACCGATGCTGCCATGATGATGCCCCACGGAATTTCATACTGTGAGCCGCCCGAAAGCAGGGCGATGGCCACCGGCACCGTGCGGGTGTCGTTGGAGACCGTAAAGGTCAGCGCGAACAGGAACTCGTTCCAGGCCGCAATGAAGGCCAGTAGGCCCGTGGTAACCAGTGCCGGCCACATCAGGGGCATGAACACCTGCGTGATGATGACCCATGGCGTAGCCCCATCGACAATGGCGGCTTCTTCGATTTCAACCGGCAGGTCACGCATGAAGGTGGTCAGCACCCAGACGGTGAATGGCAGGGTAAAAATCGTATAGGCAAAGATCAGCGCCCAGGGGGTATTGTAGATACCCAGGAACCGGATCACCTCGAACAGGCCGGCCAGCACCGCGATCTGCGGAAACATGGAAACGGCCAGGATCGTCATCAGCAACAGGCTGCGCCCCCGGAACCGCACCCGGCTCAGGGCGAAAGACGCCGTTACCGCCAGGAACAGGGCCAGGATCACGGTGACCGAAGCCACAAAGACCGAATTGAGCAGATTGCGCGGGAACGCACCCTGGGTGAACACCTGCCGGAAATTGTCGAAGCTGACCGAGGTCGGCCAATAGGTCACGCGGAACAGATCGGTACCCGATTTGAGGCTCGTCAGGATCGTGTAGTAGAACGGGAAAACCGAGACCACCACGATGAACACCACCAGCGCGTAGAACAGCACTGACTTGGTCAGTTTCCAATAATCGAAGGTCGCGTCCATCAGCGATCTCCCCCCTCGAAGTTCACCTTGCCGATCCAGATGTAGAGGATGGTGAAGATCGCGATCAGCAGGAACAACAGCGTCGACTGCGTCGACCCTTCAGCGAAATTGTTGAACTGGAAAAGGTTCTCTTGCGCCAGCACCGACATGGTCTTGGTCGAGCGCGAATTGGGCGTCAGCACATAAATCAGGTCAAAGATGCGCAGGGCATCGAGCACGCGGAAGATGATCGCCACCATCAGCGCCGGCCGCACCAGCGGCAATGTGATCCTGAAGAACTGTTTGACCGGATGCACCCCGTCAATATCGGCGGCTTCGTAGATGTCCTTGGGGATCATCTGCAGACCGGCCAGGATCAGGAGCGCCATGAACGGAGTGGTCTTCCAGATATCGACGATCAGCACCGCCGTCATTGCGGTATCCGCCGATGCCGTCCAGGCCACCGGAGCGGAGAGCAATCCCAATTTCATGCCCAGATCATTGATGATGCCGAACTGGTCGTTCAGCATCCAGCCCCACATGCGGGCAGAAACAATGGTGGGAATGGCCCAGGGAATGAGGATAGCGGCCCGGACGATGCCACGGCCACGAAACTCGGCATTGAGCACCAGCGCCACGATCATGCCCAGCACGGTTTCCCAGAGCACTGACCAGAAGGCAAAGCGCACGGTATTCCAAACCGCATTCCACCAGTCCGGATCGGCCAGCACACCGCGATAACGCACAGTGCCGCTTTCCAGCACCTGCCAGCGCAGATAATTGCCGATGCCGATCCACTCGGCGCCGTACAGATCGTTCAGCGTGGCATCGGTAAAGGAGAACCAAATCGAGCGCGTCAGCGGCCATCCGGCCACAATCGCCAATGCGATCATCATCGGAACCAGGAACCAGCGCGCGGCGCGCACGCGTTGCTGCAAGAGCTCCGATTTGATCTTGGGTGTGGCCGCCGTCCCTACCGGGGCCATGGCGTCGGTCGCCATACTCGTTCTCCTCCCAAATTACATTCGAAAGTGCCGGGCGGGCGGCGGGGCAACCCCGGCCGCCCGCCCTGCTAAGGCCGCCGGGAGGACCTACCAGGCGTCGCCCTTGAGATCCTGCAGATCAGCCTCAAGGATTTCGAGGTTTTCTGCAGCCGAGCCATTGCCCGAAAGCGTGTCATGCACGGCGCTCCAGAACAGCGAGGAGACCTCGTTGTAGCTGGTCTTGGTCGGAGCGGACGGACGCGGCACGGCGTTCTGGAAGATTTCCTTCCAATTGGCCATGAACGGAGAGGCCGCCAGCACGTCGGCATCGTCGTAGAGCGCTTCGACAGTCGGCAGGTTGGACTGGTTGATCGCACGTTCCTTCTGGACCTCAGGCGAGGCCAGGAAGAGCGCCAGTTCGATGGCAGCGTCGGGCTCCTGCGTGTACTTGGACACGGCGTAGTTCCAGCCGCCCAGCGTAGCAGCCGAACGCGCATCAGGACCTTCGCCAGCCGGAAGCGGCGCCACATCGAACTTGCCCTTCACTGGCGAGTCATCACCGCTGCCCAGAGCATAGGCGTAAGGCCAGTTGCGGTGGAACACGGCATTGCCGAGCTGCCACACGCCACGGCTTTCCTCTTCCATATAGGCAAGGTTGCCTTCCGGAGAGATTGTGCCGATCCAGCTTGCGGCCATGTCGATGGCAGCCGCAGCCTGCTCATTGTTGATCGAGATGGTACCGTCTGCCTCAACGATCTGCCCACCGCCATAGGACTTAACCCATTCCAGCGCATCACAGGTCAGGCCTTCATAGGCATTGCCCTGGAACACGAAGCCCCACATGTCGGAATTGCCCTCGGCACGCTCGGCATCCATGATTTCCTGCGCGGTGGCAGTCATCTCGGCCCAAGTGGTCGGTACTTCCTTATTGTACTTCTCGAGCAGGTCGGTGCGGTAGAACAACGCCGGCGCATCGGTGAAGGCCGGCACGGCAACCAGGCGTCCGTCCACGGTCTGCGACTCGATAATCGAGGGGAAGTGTTGATCAACGACGTCGGCTGCGGCTTCCGAGAGATCGAGGAACTGCTCGGCGAGCTGGGGGGCCCAGATCACGTCGGTGGTGTACACGTCGATATCGGTATTGCCGGCGGCCAGCCACAGGCGGTACTGGCCGAACTGGTCGGTCGTGGACGACGGCATCGGCACAACGGTAACGGTGTGACCGGTCATCTCTTCGAACTTGTCGAGCTGGGTCTGCAGAAACGCCAGGCCATTGCCGGTATCGCCCGAAACCACGGACAGTTCAGCAGCCTGGGCGGAACCCGCCACCAGGGTCACGCTCGTCAGCAGGCCGGCGAGCATCAGATTCATCTTCATTGGAAATCCTCCCGAAAAAACAACTAACGGGAGAGGCGCATGAACAGGCCCTGCGCCAGAGCGCCAGGCCAGATCTCCTCCCCCTCAAAAGCACTTCGCCGAACCGTTTTTGCCGTTCAGTTTGAAAGCGCTTTGGAAGTTAAGGAAACAGAGCCTCGAAAAACTGTCAAGCGCCACTCACGCGGATTCTCAGAACTTTTCTATGATTGCCAAAAAATAACATTGAAATTCATATACTTAAATGATTGCCGCCGCATAACAGGCAAAAAACACGAGCTGAAACCATGACGTACGCACCTCAATTTGCTGAAACGATTTCCGGGGCTTGCTTCAAAATTTGAAATCGCTTTGAATGGCTTTGGGAGGAGAATGGCAAAGTTCCCTGTTCAAAGGGACACGCCTGCCCTAATGGCTGTAGCAACCGGATTTTTCGCACCAATGCGGACAAGCGACCGGAGCTCAAAACCCTATGGGCCGTAACGCCGCAATGAGACTGAAAGACCTCGCCGAGCATCTCGGCCTGTCGCAAACCACGGTCAGCCGTGCGCTCAACGGCTATCCTGAAGTCAACGAGGCCACCCGCCGTCGTGTGGCCGAGGCCGCAAATCTGCTCGGCTATCGCCCCAATGCCAGCGCACTGCGCCTGGCCACCGGACGGGCGGGCGCCGTTGGCCTTGTGCTGCGCGGCGCCGACGAGCTGGGCCCGCACATGTCCGAATTTCTCTCCGGTGTCGGCAGCTATATGGCCAGCCAGGAAATCGACATGCTGGTCTCCACGGTCGCCAGCCATCAAGAGGAGTTGGCGGCCTATCGCCGTCTGGCCGCCAGCCAGAAGGTGGATGCAGTTATCCTGCATTCTCCCACCATCAGCGATGAACGGGCTGAATTGCTGATGGAGCTCAAAATCCCCTTTGTGCTGCATGGCCGCACCAATATCGGCCATCCCGTGGCCTGGCTCGATATCGACAACACCAGCGCGCTCGAACGCGCCACCAGTCACCTGCTCGATCTGGGACACCGGCGGATCGCCCTGCTCAATGGCGTCAAGGGCCGCACCTTTGCCCAGCACCGGGAAATCGGCTACCGGGCCGCATTGACCGCGCGTGGCCTGTCGGTCGATCCGGCCCTTGTGGGCAACTCGGCCTTCACCGACGAAATTGCCTTCCGCATGGCCCAGGCCATGCTCGAACAGCGCCCGCGCCCCACTGCCTTCCTGGCCGGCTCCATGATGACCGCCCTGGGCGTCTTTCGCGCCATACGCCAGGCGGGCCTGCAATTGGGATCCGACGTCTCCATGATCGCGCATGACGACGTCTTCCCCTATCTCAACGCCGACAACATGTACCCCACCATGTCGACGACGCGCTCCTCGATCCGCCAGGCCGGCACCCGCATTGCCGAACTGATTATGCAGATCCTGGCCGGCAAACCGCTGGCCGAAGTCCATGAACTCTGGCCGGTGGAACTGGTGTTGCGCGAAAGCTCGGGACCTGCGCCTAAGAGCTGACGGCAGGGCGCCGACGCGTCCTCTTGATTCTGCCGCATTGACCCACTGCACTGCCCCATCGCCCGATTGACGCTTGAAGCGCATCACCACGCGGCGTTACCACTAGCAGCACCACGCGGCACGGAGTTCCCCATGACGTCTCCTTTCGTCACCACCGACTGGCTGGCCCAGCACCTGAAAGATCCCGACGTGGTCGTTGTCGATGCGAGTTGGCATCTGCCCAATGCGTCGCGAAACGCCCAGGCCGAATATCTGGCCGGCCACATCCCCGGCGCTGTGTTCTTCGACATTGATGGCGTTGCCGATACTTCGAGCGACCTGCCCCATATGCTGCCCAGCCCGGCGGAATTCGCGCGGGCCGTCGGCGCATTGGGCATCAGCCAGGACATGACCATCGTCGTTTATGATGAGGTCGGCCTGTTCAGTGCCCCACGCGCATGGTGGACGTTCCGCAGCTTTGGCGCGGAAAATGTGGTGATGCTCGAAGGGGGCGGACCGAAATGGCGCGCCGAAAAACGCGGCACCGAAACCGGCTTGCAGCACCGGGAGAAGCGACGGTTCGAGGCCAATTTCGACCCCGATGCGGCAGTTGATTTCGAAACCGTCTCGGCCAATCTGCGCAGCCACGCCGCCCAGGTGGTCGATGCCCGTCCTGCCCCGCGCTTTCATGGCGAAGTGCCCGAGCCGCGCAAGGGGCTCAAGGCCGGCCATATCCCCGACAGCACCAATGTGCCGGTGAGCCTTGTTACGGAGAATGGCCGCCTTAAATCTGCGGAAACGCTGCAGGCGATCTTTGCCGAACGCGGCGTGCGCCTGGATCAGCCCATCATTACCTCCTGCGGCTCCGGCATCACCGCGGTAACCCTGGCCTTGGCGCTCGAACAAGCCGGGGCAAAGCATGTCGCCGTCTATGACGGCTCCTGGGCCGAATGGGGCGCCCGGGACGATGCCGAAGTGGAGAGCTGAACCGCGTTCAGGCATAGGCGACCCAGCCACGGAAATCGAACCCGGCATAAAACAGGCTCACACCGGAAAATCCGGCCTCCGCCATCATCCGTTCCTCATCTTGGGGCGAAAGCAGATGCAGCCGCTCCAGCATGGCCTGCCGGCCATTTTCGGCATGGGCCGGATCGACCCCATGGGACACCGCAAAGGCGGCATGCCGCCGCATCCAGATGTCGCGGCTCTGCGGATCCTGCGAAAAGCTCATATGCGCCAGGACCAGCGGCGCACCCGGCCGCAGCCGGCGACGCAATTGCGCAAGGGTTTCGAGCCGCTCGTCTAGCGGAATGAAATGAAAGGTGAGGAGGCACGTGGCGCCATCAAACGGCCCGTCCGGCGCCACATCAATGGTCCCCTCGTGCAATTGCACCCGATCGGCATGGGCCACTGTTGCCACCCGGGCGGTCTCAAGCATCTGCGCCGACGGATCGACCCCGTCGAACTGCCAGCCCGCATGGCGGTCCGCCAGATTGCGCAATTCCATGCCACCGCCTGCGCCCAACACCAGCACCCGGCCCGCCTCGGGCACGCGCTCGGAAAGCAGCAGATCAGTCATGCGATGCAGGCCATCGAGCCCCGGCACCTGCCTGGGCGGCCCCTCCGCATAGCGCCGTGCGACATTGGCGAAATCGGACATCGTCACCTCCAATTCTATTTGTAACTTTTATTGTTACAATAAGGTCGATTGGTCAAGACCTGTTCGGGACTGCTGAATCGGCTTGCCCTCATTCCGCCATTGCCCCTTGCGGTGGGTCGCTGCATCGGAATAATCGCGGGAGCGACTAGGGATGAGGGCACATGGCTGCGCGTAACGAGAATTCTGCGACCCGGCTCGACGATGCCGCGCGGGCGGGCTGGCTGTATTATGTCGCCGGCAACACGCAGGAGGAGATCGCCTCCAAGATGGGCATTTCGCGCCAATCGGCGCAGCGGCTGGTGTCGCTCTCGGTCAGCGAGGGGCTGATCAAGGTGCGGCTCGATCATCCCATCGGCCATTGCCTGGACCTGGCCGAACGGCTGCGCACCCGCTACGCGCTCGACCATTGCGAAGTCGTGCCCTCCGATCCCGGCAGTTCCTCGACCATCATCGGCATTGCCGAGGCCGGGGCCGCCGAGCTCGAGCGGTGCCTGCGCAGCCCGGACCCGGTGATCATCGCCATCGGTACCGGCCGCACGCTCAAGGCCGCCATCGAACAGCTCCAGCCCATGGATTGCCCACACCACACAGTAGTGTCGCTGACCGGCAATATCGCCCCGGACGGCTCGGCCGCGTTCTACAACGTCATTTTCAACGTGGCCGATACGGTCAAGGCGCGCAGCTTTCCCATGCCGTTGCCGGTCATCGCCTCCTCGGCCAAGGAGCGCGCCATGCTCCACACCCAGCCCATGATCGCCTCGACGCTCGATCTGGCGGCCCGCGCCAATATCACCTTTGTCGGTATCGGCCATCTGGGCCCGGATGCCCCGCTGCTGCTCGACGGCTTCATCTCCGAGACCGAACACAAGGCGCTGCAAAAGGCCGGCGCCGTGGGCGAAATCTGCGGCTGGGTCTTCGATGCCGAGGGCCGGCTGATCGAGGGCCAGACCAATGACCGGGTCGCCTCCGCACCCATCCCCAGCCGCGAAAATGGCCGCGTCATTGCCTTGGCCATGGGCCCGGCCAAGGCCGCCGCCATTCGCGCCGCGCTCACGCGGCGCCTGGCCAATGGCATCATCACCGACGAACAGACGGCCGAATTGCTGCTGGCATAGCGGCATGATTGCTCATGGCCAATTGTGTTCCTTTGCAAAAAGGGCGCGCTGAAACTCCGGCCGGCCCTTGCGGCCTCCGGTTCAAACTGGACGTATCCCGAGGCGCGTGCGTCTCAGTAAAACTAAGTAATAGAGACGTCGCCGCCTCTCGCCATTCGAGCGTAGCTCTCATGGCCTTCTCACTTCAAATCTCTCCCCCGGAGAGATTTGCCCTGTCGGGACAGATCGAAGCGGGTTTCTCCTGCTGTCGTGGCCCCTATTGATCGCTCTTCGCAAGGTGACCCAACGAGCAGGCAGGCCCTGGAGCGACCCAGCACCCAACCGGCTCCCCCCGCAAAAGTTCGCTGCAGTCCGTCCGCGCGGGAGTGATGGGTGTATTATGGGGAAGGTTTTGGGTGCGGGGATTACTTTTTGGTGGCGGCAAGAGCCGACCCCTTATCGGACAGGGGTGCTGCCAAGCGCCGCCCTTGAAACCGGCCGCTTCCCACCCACCGCGCGTCACCCTCGGGCTTGACCCGAGGGCTCTTTACTTGGCGATCTCGTCCCAGAGATCGCGCCATTCGGGGTTATCCCGCTCGATCAGTTCCAGCTTCCAGTGGCTGTACCAGCGCTTCAGTGAGGTTTCGCGCTGGATGGCGATCGTGATGTCGCCGAACTGCTCGAAATAG
>JAVJRP010000016.1:0-66954 GCA_040218355.1 Devosia sp.
GACGCGACATGGGCGAAATACTCGTCCACGGCGCGCGGAATGACGTCGAAATGCAGGCGCTTGGCGACGCGGGGCTTGCCGAACATATAGAGCCCAAGACTCTCGGTCGGCGCATAGGTCAGCCACTCGTCGATGGTCAGGCCATTGCCCTTGGACTTGGAGATCTTCTGGCCTTCGGCGTCCAGGAACAGCTCATAGACATAATGCTCGGGCGGGGTGCCGCCCAGGATCGAGCAGATCTTGTCGTACAGCACCTGATTGGTCTGGTGATCCTTGCCGAACATCTCGAAATCGACGCCGAGCGCGGCCCAGCGCATGCCGAAGTCGGGCTTCCACTGCAGCTTCACATGGCCGCCGGTGACCGGCACGGTGGTATCGCGCCCGTCCTCGTCGGCGAAGGTGATGGTGCCGTCCTTGGCGTTGACTTCCTTCATCGGCACGTAGAGCACGCGGCCGGAAATCGGCGAAATCGGCAGGAAGGGCGAATAGGTTGCCTGGCGCTCGGCACCGAGCGTGGGCAACATCACCTTCATGATGTCGTCATAGCGCTCGGCAGCGCGCAGCAGCACGGTGTCAAACTTGCCGGACTTGTAATAGTCGGTGGCACTGGCGAATTCGTAGTCGAAGCCGAATGTGTCCAGGAACCGGCGGAGCATGGCGTTATTGTGCTCACCGAAGCTGGCAAATTCGTTTGTCCAGGGGTCCGGTACCGAAGTCAGCGGCTTTTGCAGATGCGGCTCCATCGCCTCCCTGGAGGGGACGGTCTCGGGGATCTTGCGCATGCCATCGAGATCGTCGGAAAAGCAGATAAGCCGGGTCGGGATCTCGTCGCGCGTGAGCAGCCGAAAGGCCGTGCGCACCATGGTGGTGCGGGCCACTTCGCCGAAGGTGCCGATATGGGGCAGGCCCGAGGGGCCATAGCCGGTCTCGAACAGCGCTTCGCCCTTGCCCGACTTTTCAAGCCGTTTGACCAGCTTGCGCGCTTCCTCGAAGGGCCAGGCGCGCGCGGTCTGCGCGGGCGTGAAGAAATCGGGGTCAAGGGCGGGCAAAGTGGCGGGCGACACTGGGTGGCAGCCTTTCGAAAATTTGTCGGAAGAAGACGGAGCCCGGTCAATGCACCGGAACCGCCCAGACGTCAATGTCGCAGGTGGTTGCGCGAGCTGGTGAGAGCGCCTAGTTCTTGGTGCCGGAGCCCATTGGAAACGACGATGATGAACACCGCTCAAGACGCCCTTATTCACCTGATGATCCTGGCCGCGTCTTCCGACAGCGCCATGACGGAGCAGGAGCTGGCGCGCATCACGGCACTGATCGACCGCTTGCCGGTGTTCGAGGGGTTCGACCCGGAGCGGCTCGAAGAGGTGGCCAATGCCTGTGCCGATAAGCTCAACGGACCGAACGGTCTGGACCGGGTGGTCGAGGATGCCATTGCCGCCCTGCCCGAAAAACTGCAGGACACAGCCTATGCCGTGGCCGTCGAGGTCACCGCCGTCGACCTGCATCTTGAGCAAGAAGAACTGCGTTTCCTCGAGATGTTGCGCGACTCGCTGACGCTGGATCGGCTGACCACGGCCGCCATCGAAGTGGCAGCGCGCGCCCGGCACCGGCGCCTGCCTGATTAGTCCGCCAGCGCCAGGCCGCCGAGCAAACCCAGCACATCGGTGACCGAGGCAATGGCCCGGTTGCGCCCGAGCTTGCCGACCAGAACCAGCGTGGCATAGCCGTGGATGAGGCTCCAGACCTGGGTTTCCACCACGCCCGGCTCCTGCCCCCGCAGCACGAAGGGCGCGCATGTATCGGCCAGCACGGTATAGGCGCGGGCGCCGGAGCGGCCCAGTTCCTCACTTGCGCCGGCCAGAGACCAGATTTGGCGGAACATCAGGTCGTAGAGGGCCGGGTTGTCGCGGGCGAAGTCGAAATAGCCCAGGCAGATCGCCTCCAGCCGCGCCCGCGGTTCTTGCGGGGCTGCGGCCGCCTTGGCCTCCATCACATCGGCAAACATCTCGAAGCCTCGCGCGGCAATGGCATCGAGCAGGCCCGGCAGGCCATCAAAGTGATGGGCCGGCGCGGCGTGTGACACGCCGGCCAGGGCGGCGCATTTGCGCAAGGTCAAGCCAGACGTTCCATCGCGGGCGAGTAAGGTCAGCCCCGCATTGATGAGGCCCTCGCGCAAATCTCCCTGGGTATTGGCGCGTGGTTTTTCAAGTGAAGTGGTCATAGCCAGCACTAAGCAAGGCCGCTTGACAGTGTCAAGGAAAAGTGGCCTTTACACTGTCAAGCTAGCACGGAGGAGCGGACAATGCTGACGACTGGATTGGAACGGACACGCACAGGCCTGCTGTGGTTCTTCACCATCGGCGTGGCAGTGTTTTCATGGCGCTTCATGGTGGGCGGCGTCGAAGCTACCATGGAGTTCGTGGCCTATCATGCCCAGTTGCGGCCAATTGCCTTTTTCGCGCATGTCATCCTGGCGCCGGTCGCGCTGGCGCTGGTGCCGTTCCAGCTTTGGCAGGGTTTGCGTGACAGGCGACCGCAAGTTCATCGCCTGATGGGACGAGCCTATGGCATGGCCGTTGTGATCTCCGGCGCCAGCGGGCTCTGGCTGGCCGTTACCACCGAGGCAGGACCGGTTGCAGCCTTTGGCTTTGGTCTCCTGGCCGTTCTGTGGCTTGGCACGACAATCACGGGTATCCGTCTCGCCATGAGCGGCGATCGCATTGCCCATCGCCGCTGGATGATCCGCTCCGTCGCCCTGACGCTGGCAGCGGTCACGCTGCGCATCCAGATCCCGGCCAGCATGATGCTCGATATTCCGTTCGACACCGCCTATCCAGCGATCGCCTGGCTGTGCTGGGTGCCGAACCTGATGGTGGCAGAACTTGTGCTCCGCTGGCCGCGTCGACCGGTGGCCAGGCTGCGATCTCCAGCCTAGTAAAAGCCCACTGGGAACCAGCGCAGGTAAAGTTCGTCCAGCGCGCCATTTTCCTTCAGGCGCACCAGCGCCCAGTCGATGGAATGGCGAACCGGATCGTGACCGGCCGGCATGGCAATGGTGAGGCCTTCACCAAAAAGATGCGGGCGGAAATAGGCATCCCCGGCAAAGCCGCAGCAGGCCAGATTGTCATTGAGCCAGAATGACGCGCGCATAGCATCGCCAAACCATGCAGACACAGTGCCGGACTTGACTGCTTCGAGTGCGGCGCTTTCGGTGTCGAAGGGCATGGCCTCGACATTGGGCAGATAGCGATCGAGGAACTCGGCGTGGGCGCTGCCGGCGCGCACGGCGACCGGTTCACCCGACAGGGAGGCGGGGCGAAAGCCTTCAATGTCTTCCGCGCGGGTGACAAAGCGGCCCGGCAGCGCCAGATACGTCGAGGAAAAATCGAAGAGTTCGCCGTTCTCAGGGGTCATGGCGAGACCGGCAATCAATGCATCGCCCAGATTGTCGGACAGCGCTGTGGCGGCCTGGTCCCAGGGCCAGACCTGAATGGTGCAGGCGACATCGACTTCGACGCAGATGCGCTTGGCGAGGTCGATGTTGAACCCGACCAATTCGCCACTTTCGTCGCGATAGTTGAAGGGCGGGAAATCGGCCGTGGTGAGAAAGCGGATGGCAGGGACGGGCGTCAGGCTGGGCAGCATTTCCCGCGCGTCGGGATCGGCGTGATAGGGTAGCGTCTGGGCAAAGACAGGGGTGGCGAGCACTGCACTGGCTACCCCCATCAGCAATAGAACTGGCTTGAGCATTGCGCCCCCTCATCCGGCCTTCGGCCACCTTCTCCCACAAGGGGAGAAGGGACACCAGAGGCTAGACCTGATCCAGCCCATACATCAGGTCGGCAATCAGGTCGTCGGCGTCCTCAAGCCCAACCGAGAGCCGTAGCAGGCCCGGGGTGACGCCGGTTTCGAGGCGCACTTCCTCGGTGAGACGCTGATGTGTCGTCGTGCGCGGATGGGTGATGAGCGATTTGGCATCGCCCAGATTGTTGGAAATCAGGATCACGGCCAGCGAATCCGCCAGCGCAAAGGCCGCCTCCTGCCCGCCCTTGACGTCGAGCGCCAAAAGCGTCGAACCACGCTTCATCTGCTTCTTGGCCAGCTCATATTGTGGGTGGCTTTCAAGGTGTGGGTAAATCACCCGGTTGACCTTGGGATGGCTGGACAGGGCCTCGGCAACCTTTTCGGCGCTGTTGGTCATCTGCTCGACGCGCAGGGCGAAGGTTTCCAGGCCCTTGGTCAGCACCCAGGCGTTAAAGGGCGAGAGCGTTGCGCCGGTGTGGCGCAGGAAAGTGTGCACATCGCCTTCGATGATTTCCCTGGAGCCCAGCACAATGCCGCCCATGACGCGGCCCTGGCCGTCGATATGCTTGGTGGCCGAATAGGTGACGATATCGGCGCCCATCTCGAGCGGTTTCTGGTAGAGGGCGGTGGCAAAGACATTGTCGACGATCAGCTTGGCACCATGGGCATGGGCGATTTCGGCAACGGCGGCAATATCGACCAGTTCCAGGGTCGGATTGGTCGGGGTTTCGATGAATACCAATTTGGTATTGGGCTGCATGGCGGCAGCAAAATTAGCCGGATCGCGCCCATCGACCAGGGTCGAGGCAACACCGAAGCGCGGGGCAAAATCCTCCACAACATAGCGGCAGCCGCCAAACAGGGCCTGGGAAGCAACGATATGGTCCCCTGCCCTGACCTGGCTCATCACCGCATTGGTCACCGCGGACATGCCGGTGGCAAAACACCGGGCCGCCTCGGCGCCTTCGATCAGGGCCATGCGGTCCTGCAGCATGTCGTAATTGGGATTGGCGAAGCGCGAATAATTGTGCCCGCCCGGCACCTTGCCCTGAAACAGCAATTCGGCATGTTCGGACGATGGATAGGCATAGCCCGAATTGAGGAACAGGGCTTCGCTGGTCTCGTGGAACTGGCTCCGCTTGCCACCGCCGTGCACCATCTGGGTGGCGGCCGAGAGCTTTTTCGGATCGCGGAGGGGGTTGTTCTGTTTGGACATGGTCAGCGCTTTCAAAACAAAAAAACCGGCTCGCAAATGGCGGCCGGTTCCAACGGTCTTTAGCAATTTGTTTTAAGTGGCTGCAAGCGACCGGCCAAATCACCACTGGGCTGTGATGTAAGGCCAATTGGCAGTTGGCGTCAATTGCCCAGGTTGCTAGGGAAGAGCAGTCGCAGGGGTGGAAGCAAGCATCATGGTCGAGACCTGGCCGAAAGGCGTCTTTCCGGCGCGGTTGATCGAGAAGCTGCATGCCGAGGGCGCAATCATCGCCTCCCGGCCGTTGGACACCGACCAGGTGCAACCAGCGAGCCTGGACCTGCGGCTGGGCAAAACTGCTTTTCGCGTGCGCTCGAGCTTTCTGCCCGGCCCGAGCCATTCGGTGGCCGAGCGCATCGAAGCGCTCAAGCTGCATGAAATCGACCTCAGCAAGGGCGCCGTTCTGGAGCGTGGCTGCGTGTATCTGGTACCGCTGGAGGAGAGCCTGGCGCTGCCCCCCGAGGTCAGTGCATCGGCCAATCCCAAAAGTTCGACCGGGCGGCTCGATGTGTTCACCCGCGTCATAGGCGACCGGGCGCGCGGCTTTGATCAATTGCCCGCAGGCTATACCGGCCCGCTCTATCTCGAAATCAGCCCGCGCACTTTTCCGGTGCTGGTGCGCACCGGTTCGCGTCTGAGCCAGATGCGGTTCCGCTGCGGGGACAGCCGGCTCAGCGTGACCGAGCATCAGGCACTGCACGCCTCCGACACGCTGGTGATCGGCAGCGATCTGCCGGTGGGGGAAGGCATTGCCCTGTCCATCGATCTCAAGGGCCAGGGGCGCGACGGGCTGATCGGCTTCCGCTCCAAGCGGCATACCGCCGTGGTCGATGTGGACAAGAAAGCGGCGTTGGACGTGCGCGATTTCTGGGATCCGCTTTATGCGCGTGGGCAGAGCGAGCTGATCCTGGATCCGGATGAATTCTACATTCTGGTCAGCCTGGAAGCAGTGCATGTGCCGCCGACCCATGCGGCAGAGATGGTGCCATTCGATCCGCTGGTGGGCGAGTTCCGCGTGCATTATGCGGGGTTTTTCGACCCCGGCTTCGGCCATTCGGCTGCGGGCGGCACCGGCAGTCGCGCCGTGCTGGAAGTGCGTAGCCGGGAGGTGCCGTTTCTGCTCGGCCATGGGCAGACCATCGGCCGGTTGATCTATGAAGCACTGGCCGAACAGCCGGACCGGCTCTATGGCTCGGATCTGGGCTCGAACTACCAGGCGCAGACGCTCAAGCTGTCCAAACATTTCAAGGTGTTTGAGGGCTGAAGCCGACGCCCCCATAAGGATGCGCCGGCTTCTGTGGACCCGACGGAGGAACGGAGCCGGGATCTCTTCTATGCCGCGCTGGCCGTCGCGCCAGGGGCCGCCTTGGCCCCGGTCATGAAGGCGACAGCATCGGACATGGTGTAGTCCTTGGGGTCAATGACGCAGAGGCGCTGACCCAGCCTGTGCACATGAATGCGGTCGGCCACTTCGAAGACATGGGGCATGTTGTGGCTGATCAGGATGATCGGAATGCCACGCGCCCGCACATCAAGGATGAGGTCGAGAACACGGCGGGATTCCTTGACGCCCAGGGCCGCAGTCGGCTCATCGAGGATAATGACCTTAGAGCCGAACGCAGCGGCACGGGCCACCGCCACGCCCTGGCGCTGGCCGCCGGAAAGCGTCTCCACCGCCTGGTTGATGTTCTGGATGGTCATCAGCCCCAGATCGGACAGCTTCTGGCGGGCGATGCGCTCCATGGCGGGGCGATCGAGTTGGCGCAGCACCTTGCCCATGAAGCCCGACTTGCGGATTTCCCGGCCCATGAACATGTTGTCGGCGATCGACAGCGCGGGCGACATGGCCAGGGTCTGATAGACCGTTTCCACCCCGGCATGGCGTGCATCGATGGGTGAATTGAAGTGGACCGGCTGCCCATCGAGGTAGATGTCGCCACTATCCACCTTGATGGCGCCCGAGAGGGCCTTGATCAGCGAGGATTTGCCGGCCCCGTTATCACCAATGACCGCGAGGATTTCGCCGGGCATCAGCTCGAAATCGCAATTGTCGAGGGCTGTGACGCGGCCGTAACGCTTGCACAGATTGCTGGCGGAAAGAATGGGTTGCATCAGGCCGATACCTTTCTGATCCACTGGTCCACGGCAACGGCGCCGATAATGAGCACGCCGATGAGCAGGTAGGTCCACTGCGCGTCGGCCCCCAGAAGCCGCAGGCCGAGCGAGAAAACGCCGACGATGAGGGCACCGAAGAACATTCCCAGAATGGAACCGCGACCGCCGAAAAGGGAAATGCCGCCAATCACCACGGCGGTGATGGATTCGATGTTGGAGAACTGGCCGGATGTGGGGGAGACCGAGCCGATGCGCCCGATCAGGGCCCAGCCGGCAAAAGCACAGATCAGACCGGACAGGGCATAGACGGACATGAGGATGCGTTTGGTATTCACGCCGGAAAGCTCGGCGGCCTCCGGATCGTCGCCCACGGCATAGACATGGCGCCCCCACGCGGTGTGGCGCAGGATATAGGCCAGCACCAGGACCAGCAGGATGAAGAAGATGACGCCATAGGTGAAGACGGCACCGCCCACACTGACGGACTGGCCGAAGAACTGGAGGAGCGGCGCGCTCGCCTCGATATCCTGGGCGCGAATGGTCTCATTGCCAGAATAGAGGAAATTGGAGGCCAGCGCGATCTGCCACATGCCCAGGGTGACGATGAAGGGCGGCAGCTTGATGCGGGCAACAAGCCAGCCATTGACGAAGCCGATGAAGGTGCCAATGGCCAATCCGCAGGCTACGGCGACAGCCGGCGGCAGACCGAGGCGAAAGGTGAACTGGCCCATGATGACGGAGCTCAGCACCATGATGGCGCCCACCGAAAGGTCGATACCGGCGGTGAGAATGACGAGCGACTGGGCGGCCCCGACAATGCCGACAATGGCCACCTGCTGCAGGATCAGCGTCAGCGCGAAGGACGAAAAGAACTTGGTGCCCAGCAGGGCGCCGAACACGGCGACCGAAAGCACCAGTACGATCAGCGGGACCAGCGCAGGATTGGAATGCAGGGCATGCTGGACGCGCGACAGCATGGTGTGCTGATGCTCAAAACTGGCAATGGCGTCAGCGCGGGCGACGAGGCCTCCATCGGCCTCTGTCTGGTTCGACATGGGTATCCTCCCCGGTTCCCAATCGATGGCAGGGGCGGATGACCACCAGCCCCTGCCAACATTCTAATGCAGATTGACGATCAACCCCAGCAAAGGGCTTCGCCCTCGACGGTGTCGATGGATTCGACGCCGTCGACCGGCTCATCGGTGACAAGGCTCACGCCGGTGTCGAAGAAGTCCTTGCCAGGGGTCGGCTCGGGCTTGGTGCCGTTGTCGGCCCAGGCCTTGATGGCCTCGACGCCCAGCGCTGCCATCTGCAGGGGATATTGCTGGGAGGTTGCGCCAATGACGCCGTCCTTGACATTGGCGACGCCTGGGCAGCCGCCATCGACCGAAACAATCAGCACGTCATTTTCGCGGCCGAAGGATTTGAGCGCCTCATAGGCGCCAGCGGCCGAAGGTTCGTTGATGGTGTGGACCACGTTGATGGTGGGATCCTTGACCAGCAGGTTTTCCATGGCCTCGCGGCCACCTTCTTCATTGCCGGCGGTCACGTCGTGGCCGACGATGCGCGGATCGGTTTCGTCGCCCCATTTGTTGGGATCGGCCAGATCGATGCCGAAGCCCTGCAGGAAGCCCTGATTGCGCAAAACGTCCACGGTGGGCTGGCTGATGCCCAGATTGAGCAGGGCAATTCTGGCATTGGCCGCTTCTGCGCCAAGTTTGCCGGCCGCCCATTTGCCGATCAGTTCGCCAGCCAGGAAATTGTCCGTGGCAAAGGTGGCGTCAGCTGCATCGATCGGGTTGAGCGGGGTGTCGAGCGCGATAACCAGGAGCCCGGCATCGCGCGCCTGCTGCACCGATTGCACGATGGCCGACGTATCCGAAGCGGTCAGCAGAATGCCGCTGGCCCCGTCGGCAATGCAGGTTTCGATGGCGGCAACCTGAGTCTCATGATCGCCGTCGATACGACCAGCGAAGGATTTCAGCGTTATGCCCAATTCGGCCGCCTTGGCCTCGGCGCCTTCCTTCATCTTGACGAAGAAGGGATTGGTGTCGGTCTTGGTGATGAGGCAGGCCGAAACCTCCTGCGCCATTACGGCGGGGGTCATGGCTGGGGACATGGCGGCAAGGCACAAGGCCGTGCCGATAAGCAGCTTGTTCACGATTCTCTCTCCCTTTGCAGACATGCTGCGAGCAGGCTCCTCCCCCTCGCAATAGCGTGTCTGCTTGTCTTGACGCCCTCATCGTGGAGAGGAATCCTGGACCCGTCAATATGTAAATCTAATTTATTTATTTATTCGCGTCCGACCATCTTCCGCATCGCAAGAGCTGTCTCTATGGTGCCCGGCATGGGAGAACCGATTATCAGAACCGTCAGTCGCGGCGTGAACCAGAGCGGGGTTCGCGACCACAATGTGCGCTTGCTGCTGACCCTGCTGCAACGGCACGGCCCAATGGCGGGCAGTGATCTGGCGCGACTGGCAAACCTTTCTCCGCAAACGGTTTCCATCATCCTGCGGGAGATGGAGAGCGAGGGACTTTTGGCCCGTGGCGTTCCCGTCAAGGGCAAGGTGGGCAAGCCTTCGATACCCATGCGCCTGGCCGAAGGCGGGGTGCTCTCATTGGGCTGCAAGATCGGCCGGCGCAGCGCCGTGCTGCTGCTCGCCGATTTCCGCGGCACGGTACGGCAGGAACTGCGCCTAACCTACAATTACCCCATGCCAGAACCGATCTTCGCGTTTCTGCGCGACGGGATAGAAACCATTCTGTCCCAATGCAGCCCCGCTGAGCGCTCGCGGATCTGCGGCATCGGCATCGGCACGCCGTTTGAGCTGTGGAAATGGAGTGATCTGGTCGACGCACCCGCCAACGAATTCGCGTCCTGGCGGCATGTGGACTATCGGGCCGAACTCGCACGCTTCACCGACCTGCCGGTGCAGGTGGTGAATGACGCGACGGCAGGTTGCCAAGCCGAGCATATTTATGGGCGAGGCAAGGAGTTCCGCGACTACGCCTACTTCTTCATCGGCGCCTTTATTGGTGGTGGGATCGTGCTCAACCACTCGGTCTATCAGGGCCATCAAGGCAATGCCGGTGCCCTGGGATCGTTGCGCAGTTTCGGGCCGCAAGGCGAGAGCCAGCAATTGATCGACACAGCCTCGATCCATCTGCTGGAAGCAAGGTTGGCAGAAAACGGGCACGATCCACGAGACCTCTGGACCCAACCGCAGGACTGGAGCAGCTTTGGCCGGTTCGTCGAACCCTGGATCGGCCGGACGGCCCAGGAACTGGCGAAGGCCAGCCTGTCGGTCTGTGCCGTCATCGACTTTGAGGCCATCGTGATCGACGGCGCGTTTCCCGACGCGGTCAAGCACGAGCTGGTCGAGCGCACGCGGCGCTATCTCGTCAACCAGGATATGCGCGGGCTCATTGCGCCGCAGATCGAAGCGGGTGTAGTGGGTTTCAATGCCCGGGCCATCGGCGCGGCCACCAGCCCGCTGTTCGAGCGCTATTTCCTGAACGGCAATCTCAGACTGCAGGGATAGTTGAACCGATTCGATCCATTTACCGTGCAGACGCTAGACGCTGAATTGTCCGCCGCCGCGAAAATAGGTCCGCACATAGTCGATAAATGTGGCCAGTGGCTCTGACAGGTCCGGGTTCAGAACTTTGACGCCCAGCCCATCCTCACCCAGCGGGCAGGTCCGGTTCAGTTCGGGCAGCTCAACAAGTCCTGGCGCCAGATACCATTTCGGTCCGATGGTCACCGCGAGACCATTCTGTACCACTGCGCGCAACAATGGTGCGTTGGATGTGGTGTGCATGATGCGGTAGTCGCGGCCGGCCCCGGCGAGTGCGGCCAGCGCCATGTCGCGCCACGCACATCCATCCGACCAGAGAGCCAGAGGCAGCCGCGGCTGAAATTGGACATCATGGGCTTCTGAACCGATCCAGTAGAGTTGGTCCATGCGCAGCAGTTCGACCCCTTCGATGCCCGACTTCGTAGAGACGATGATGGCGTCGAAACTGTCGATGTCGGGGCGGTTTCGCAGTGACCGGCTGTCGGTGGTGAGAATTTCCACCTCGACCTGCGGGAAACGGCGCGCAAACCGAGACAGCGCCGGCAAGAGAAACGCCTGGGCATAGTCATCGCAGATACCCAGCTTGACTGTGCCGCCGGGCCTGGGCGTCAAGAACGCGTTGACCGTCTCCTCGTTAAGCCGAACGATCGACTTGGCATATTCGAGCAAGCGAAGGCCCTCCGGCGTCAGCAGGTTACGCCGGCCAGACTTGGAAAACAGCGACACACCCAGCATTTCTTCCAGCCGCTTCATCTGGGCGGAGACAGTGGACTGGGTCTTGTTCACGCGGTGGGCAGCGGCGCCATAGCTTCCGGTTTCGGAAATAGCGAGGAAGCTGCGCAGGAAGTCGGCATCAAGGGTCAACATGGCCCCAGTATACATCGACTAAGCCGATATAAAAGACGAAAAACATTTGTTTGATGAATGTAAATTGGACTGCAAGGCTTGCGCTATTGTTCGCAAACCGGAGTTCACCTCATGCTCAAAAGATCCCAATCCCAAGGTTCGGCCTGGACCGAATGGCTTCGCGCGACACTGGCACAGTCGTGGCGTTGGCTAACGAGTAGCACCCGCGCGCACAAACAACCGCGCCTGCCGCGAGAACTGGCGAACGCTGAGGACTGGTTATTGGACGATGTGGGCATGAGCACTGGGAGCCGTTGCGGCCCGCCTCGTTCCCGGCCCGATCATCGCCCCAAGACACTCGAAGAAAAGCGGGCGGGACATACCTGGCAAGACATGAAGTGAGGTGACCTCAGTCATCCGGAAATCGAGCGGCCGCTTCGGCAGCGCCAAGTCGCCTGCGCTGACTAGCTAGCGCAGCCGCTGCCCGTCGGTGCCAAATACCAGCAGGTCGGCAGGATCGAACTTGGCCGAATAGTGGTCGCCGGTCTTGAGGGTGCGGTTATTGTCGGTGGAAATGGTGATGAGTTCGGCGCCCTTGTCGCGGGCATAGGCGTAGGTTTCCCCGCCCAGATGCTCGATGATCTCGACCGTCACGTCGAGGGCGGCGCTGCCTTCGGTGGAGAAATGCTCGGGGCGAATACCAATGGTGACCTCGGTGCCCGCGGCGAGCGCAACGGGCGACGGAATGACCTGGCCGGGGAAATCGACGAGCCGAACGCCGCCCGCCTCGGCCGTGCCGACGAGAAAATTCATCTTGGGCGAGCCGATAAAGCCAGCCACGAAGATGTTGTCCGGGTCATCATAGAGCTCAAGCGGCGAACCCACCTGTTCGATGCGACCGTCGCGCAGCACCACGATCTTGTCGGCCAGGGTCATGGCTTCGACCTGATCGTGGGTCACGTAGATGATGGTGGTCTTCAGTTCCTGATGCAGCCGCGCCAGCTCAATGCGCATATGCACGCGCAGCTCGGCGTCGAGATTGGAGAGCGGTTCGTCGAACAGGAACACGTCGGGGTGACGCACGATGGCGCGGCCGATGGCGACGCGCTGACGCTGGCCGCCGGAGAGTTGGCCGGGGCGGCGGTCGAGCAGCGGCTCAAGCTCAAGAATGCGGGCGGCTTCGGCGACGCGGCTCTCGATCTCAGCCTTGTTGGCGCCGGCAAACCGGAGCGCAAACCCCATATTCTCGCGCACGCTCATATGCGGATAAAGCGCATAGGTCTGGAACACCATGGCAATGCCGCGCTTGGACGGATCGACATCGTTCATGCGTTCGTCGCCAATGAACAGATCGCCACCCGAAATCTGTTCCAGCCCGGCGATCATGCGCAGCAGGGTGGACTTGCCGCAGCCCGAGGGGCCGACGAACACCACGAATTCCTTGTCGGCAATGTCAAGATCAACGCCGCGGATCACCTCGACCGCGCCGAAGGATTTTTTCACATTGGTCAGCTTCAAACCGGACATGGGATTTCCTCAGCTCGCGGACAGGGTGAGTTCAGCGCGGCCAAGCCGTTCGCTGTTGACAGTGACGGTTATCGGGCCGGCGCCAGTCGAGCGCAGCCAGAAGCCGGTTGAACCGGCGCGTAGCGGTACAAGGCCGGGACCAAGCCGCTCTGCTGCGCCGGAGACGGTGATGGACACCGGCTCGGGGAAGAATGGGAGCGCCCTGCCAGACTGATCCAGGGCGCGGATCATGACGCGCGTGGTGTCGCCATCGGCGCCGATTTCGGTCGCATCGGGCACGACTTCGAGCGCATGGGCGACCGGGTCAGAGACGAAGTCGACGGACCTGGCGGGTTTGCCGTCGATAAAGCCGGTGATGGTGGCGTCTTCCCAGCTCATGCCCCACAGGCCCAGTTCCTCATCGGTCAGGTGCTCGCGCTTAATAACGACGGGGGCGTGCGGAAGGTGGGGGAAAGCGTCACGGTCGGGCGTGAAACGCTTGGGCGGATTGTTGCCATAGCGCAGTTCGACCTCGTCGCAATTGGTGAGGATCATCAGGGGCAGCACGCCGCCAATATTGCGTTCGCCACGGGCCCAGAACGTCACCGGCTTCAGGATCACTTCGTCGGACGGGTCGCACTGGCTGATATAGGCGTAGGCGGCGAATTTTGGCTCGCGGAACATGTCCATGACGCCATGATGGCAGATGCGGTCGCCGGAGCCGAAATCCTTGTGCGTGTTGTAGTCGAAGGCGCACCAGCCGATGCAGCCGGCGATCTGCGGGTCGCCATAGGCAGCGTTGAGGACTTCGAGATGGCGCAGCACGTGTTCGGCCTGGCGCTGCTCCTGGTCCCAGGACTTGGTCGGGTACATGTGCCCGCCATACTCGGTAATCATATAGGGGACGACGCGGTCGAGACCGGTGACTTCCTGCTGTGGACGAAGCGGCGTACGCGGACGGTTGCCGCCCCACTCCTCCTGCCCCAGGATAAAGTCATTCATGGTGTAAACGTCTTCGAGCAGTTCGCTGTCGGTGATATAGCGCACACCCCCGGTCGGTCGGGAGCTGTCGAGTTCGTGTGCCAGCGCGTTGGTGCGCAGGTAGAAGTCGTGATCATCCTGGCTTTCGTTGATGCGAACGCCCCAGATGACGATGGAAGGATGGTTCCAATCGCGGGTGATCATGCGCCGGACATTCTCGACGCTTTCGTCCTTCCAGCTTTCGCCGCCGATATGCTGCCAGCCCGGGATTTCCTCAAAGACCAGAAGCCCCAGTTCGTCGCAGCGGTCGAGGAAGTAGTGGGACTGCGGATAGTGCGAGGTGCGCACCATGTTGAGCTTGAGTTCCCGCTTGAGGATTTCCGCGTCGCGTTCCTGTGCTGACTTGCCCAGCGCATAGCCAAGATAGGGGAAAGACTGGTGCCGGTTGAGGCCACGCAGTTTGAGCGCCTTGCCGTTGAGCTTGAAACCCTCGGGGGTGAATTCGGCGGTGCGGAAGCCGAAGCGGAATGTGGCCTCGTCCTGACCTGAGGCTGTGTCGATGGTGACGGCAAGGGTGTAGAGCGCCGGTTTGTCGATATCCCAGAGTTCGATGTCGGTGAGACCATCGAAGGCCAGGTCAACCGTTGGACCGGCAATGGCGGCATCGGCGGTCGCCAGGGTCCTGCCTGCGGCGTCAATGAGTGTGGCCAACAGCGTGCCCGAGAGCGGCAGGTTCTGCGGATTGGCCAGGTCGATGCGGGCGCGAACCGATTTCCGCTCGGCCAGGGCGTCGGGTGTCTCGATCTTGCCGTTTCCGACAAAGGTGTTGGCGGTCACCCGCAGCCAGACTTCGCGATAGAGGCCGGCATAGGTGAGGTAGTCGATCTGCCCGCCGAAGGGCGGGATTTCCGGGTTTTCGCTGCCGTCTATGGTGACGGTCAGCACGTTCTCGCCGTCGAGAAGCTTTCCTGTCAGACGGGCTTCGAAGGGGGTATAGCCATCTTTGTGCGCCGCGATCTCCTCGCCATTGAGGCTGACCCTTGCATTGGCCATGGCCCCGTCAAAGACGACCGAGACCTCCCTGCCCTGCCAGGCCGGATCGGCGGCGAAGCGCTTCTCATAGGTGAAGACGCGCTGATAGGTCTTTTCGTCGAAGTAGGAAAAGGGCAGCTCAACCGCATTGTGCGGCAGGCGGACGCTATCCTTGCCTTCGAACAGCCAGCCGGAATTGAAGTCGATCAGGGGACGCATGCAATACTCTATTTGACGGCGCCCAGCATGCCTTCGACAAAGCGGCGCTGGAGCAGGAAGAAGATGACAAGGGTGGGCAGGGTCGCAACAATCGCGCCCACCATGACCAGGCCGAAATCGGGGGTGTAGCCAGCGCTGAGGGCGGCCACTGCCAGGGTCAGGGTGAACATCTCGTTGGTTTGCAGCACGATCAGCGGCCAGAGATAATTGTTCCAGTGCATCATGAAGACGATGATGGTCGCCGCCGCATAGGTGGAGCGCATCACCGGCATGTAGACGAAGAGGAAAATCTGCCATTCCTTGAGCCCGTCGATCCGCGCGGCATCGCGCAATTCATGCGGGAAGGCTTTGGTCGCCTGGCGGAAATAGAAGATGATGAATACCCAGGCCACGGTGGGCAGGATGATGGCTTGGTAGGTGTTGATGAATTTGAGGTTCGCCATCATCACAAAGAGCGGAATCATCAGCGCCGCGAAGGGGATGGACAGCATCAAGAGCAAGCCACCGAACAGCTTTTCGCGGAAGCGGGAGCGGAACATCTCGAAACCATAGCCGGCCAGCGAGGACACCAGCAGCGTGAGCGCCGTGCCAACTCCGGCAATGAAGAAGGAGTTGAACAGCACCCTTGGCAGGTCGACCGAGGTCAGAAACGTGCCGATATTGTCAAACAGCGCCGTGCCCGGGGTTGCTTTGCCCTTGATGATGTCGGGCGAGGTATTGGTGGCGGCGATGGCCATCCAGATGAATGGAAAGACAGAGATAAACGCGGCGATGCTGAGGGCCAGATAGGTCGCGAAGCGGCCGAGAAGGGCGAGTG
Source organism: Devosia sp. (assembly GCA_040218355.1). Classification (GTDB taxonomy): domain Bacteria; phylum Pseudomonadota; class Alphaproteobacteria; order Rhizobiales; family Devosiaceae; genus Devosia. Next base: position 16,150 of record JAVJRP010000016.1, read on the forward strand.
GATTGCTCATGCGCGGCGATCCCTTGCGACCATGAACTGGATGTAGCTCAGAATGGCGACCAGCACGACAATCACATAGGAGACCGTGGCGGCGTAGCCAAAGCTGGGCATGAAGCGGAAACTGAGATTGTAGATGTACATCGACAGGGTCAGCGTCGAATCCGATGGACCGCCCTGGGTAAGCAGGTTGGGTTCGTCAAACAGCTGCAGCGTGCCGATGGTGGAGATGACCGCGGTAAACAGGATCACCGGCTTGAGCATGGGCACAGTGATGTACCAGAACCGAGCCCAGGTGGGGACGCCATCGATGCGCGCCGCCTCATAGATCGAGCGGTCGATGTTCTGCATGGCGGCGAGATAGAAGATCATGTTGTAGCCGGTCCAGCGCCAGGTAATGGCGGAGACAACCACGAATTTTGCCCAGAACGGATCGGCCAGCCAGGCGATCGGCTCGGACACGATGTGCAGGCCAAGCAGAACCTGGTTGATGATCCCGTCGCCAGCGAACATGGACTTGAAGATCACCGAATAGGCGACCAGCGAGGTGACGCAGGGCAGGAAAATGGCGGTGCGAAAGAAGCTGCGGCCCCAGAGCTTGCTGTCATTGAGGGCACTGGCGAAGAGCAACGCCAGGACCAGCATGATCGGCACCTGGATTGCCAGGAAAACCAGGGTATTGGTCAGTGCCCGGAGAAAGACGGGATCCTGCGTCAGCCGGATAATATTGGCAAAGCCGCCGAAGCTGAACGACATGCCGCGCCCGACCTGGAAGCTCATCCAGAGCGACCACAGGATCGGATAGATCATAAAGATGCCGAGCAGAACCAATGCGGGCATGACAAACAGCCAGCCGCTCACCTGCTCTTTTCGCGCCAAGCCAGATTGCGCCACGCAAACCCCCATCCGCTCTTGTCATGCATTCGCCGATGACCCCCGCCTTGCGGCGGAGGTCTCGGGGAGAACCGGAGGACACTAAAGCCCACCGGCGATCCGGATTTACTGGGTCTGCTGACGGACCTGGGCGTCGATCGCGGAGACGATCTCGTCGATATTGCCGCCACTGGTGATCGCCGGGATCTGCGCTACAACTGCGGAGTCGGCCTCTTCGGTGAAGATGCCATAGTTGACTGCAGGGATCTCGGCGAGCCAGTTGGAGAAATTCTGCCAGACGGGCTGACCGCCGAAGAACTCGTCGCTGGCCTGGAAAGCCTCACCTTCACGGGCCGGCATATACGTGCCCAGAGCACCCTGGTTGACCAGGATTTCCTGATAGAAGTCGACGTCGCTCCCCCAAACGCTCTTGAGGAAGTCGATGGCCATGTCCTTCTGCGGCGCAGAAGACAGCACATACCAGCTAGACCCACCCAGGTTGGACGCGTTCACCGAGCTTTCGACATTGCCCATGCGCGGAACCGGGGCAACGCCCCACTGGCCGGACTGATCCGGATTGGCCTTGATTGTTGCGGTAATCCAGACGCCCGTGGGCGTGGCCAGCGTGTCGCCGGAGGTGAAGCTTCCGGTATATTCGGTCCACCCCGAAACCGGCTTGGAAATACCACCGGCCAGGATACGCTGATACGTCGAGAGCACCTCATGGAAAATCGGATTGTCGGCGATAGTGACATTGCCGTCGGCGTCAAAGTACCAGGTGCCGGCCGACTGCATCATGATGCGGAACAGGTCCGATGCATTCGGATCGATCGGCAACAGGGTTTCGCCGGTGGCTTCCTTCACGCCCTTGCCGATTTCGATGAGCTGATCCCAGGTGATGTTTTCGAGGTCTGCAGCAGTGTAGCCGGCTTCCTCCAGCGCGTCGGCGCGATAGAACAGACCGGTGACGCCGGAGTCGAAGGGCATCGAATAGGTCTGGCCATCGACGGTGGACACTTCGACCTTGTAGGGCGCGAAAGCCGAGTAATCGATCTGGTCGGTCAGCGGCTCGAAGGCGCCGGGGAACGAGAGCAGATATTTCTGGGCACGATAGTCTTCGATCAGCACGATATCGGGCAGACCTTCAGTGGTGCCCGAAGCGAGCTGGGTCTGCAGCTTCTGCTCCATGGCGGCCTTGTCGAAGATTTCCACCCGGATGGTGTCGTCAGGATGTTCGGCCTGGTAGCGCGAGAATGCTTCTTCCATGGTTGCGCCATTGAAGTTCGGATCCCAGCACCAGACCAGGATTTCGGCTGCCGAGGCGGCCGTGACGCTGAACATGGATACGCTGGCCATCGCGACAGCGAGCGAGCGCTTCAGGCCCGTGGACATACGAGTCATTGAATTTCCTCCCAATTGGGTGTTTCCTCATCACCCTGAGAGCAGACTAATATGACTTTTGGTCGCCGCGCAAGAATTTCAGTAAATATTTACTGGAAGAAATTTACGACGCCCGTTCGTCGGGCATGGCGCGGGTGCTGGCGCGCCAGACAATGCGCGAGGCCAGGCTGATCTGCTTGGCCAGTTCGCGCCCGCCGACCCGCTCAAGCAGCAGTTCTACGGCGGTTTCGCCGATCTCCTCGGCGGGCAGATGCACTGTCGTAAGCGGCGGATTGAGAAACTGCGCTACCGAGATGTCATTAAAACTGGCCACCCCGACATCACCAGGAATTGAAAGGCCGGCTTCGTGCAGGGCGCGATAGGTGCCGATGGCCATGGAGTCGTTGAAGGTGACGATGACGTCAACCGGGCGACGCTCTGCGAGAATCTCACGCGTCAGGCGATAGCCGCCCTCCTCGGTATTGTCCCCATTGCGGAACAGGCGGTCGTCGAACCAGCCGGCCGCCGTCATCCATTGAACGAAAGCCTGGGCGCGTCGATCACTCCAGCCGATATAGGCCATGCGCCGATAGCCACGCTGCGCGAGCGCTGAAAGCAGTTTTTCCATGGCCGCCCGCAGATCGGCGGACACCGAGTCGATCTGGTCGTCATGGGGCACATGGTCAGCGAAGACGATCTGGCGGGAATGGCGGGCCAGCCATTCGGTTTCTTCCTCGTCATGCCGACCAATGACGATGGTGCCGGACGCATCCTGGAGCAGCTTGGCGTCTGGCCGCGCATCGGTGTGGTAAACTTTTACCGTTTCGATCTTGAGGGCAGCGCAGCGTCGCTCGATGCCAAGGCGCAAAGCCACGTAATAGGGATCGACCAGCTCGCGTTCCGGCGCCAGGAAATGGACCAGCGCCAGCTTGCTCAGCCCCTGCTGAATGGCTCGATTGCGATTGCGTGGCGTAGCGTAATTGAGGGCTTCTGCGGTCTCGATAATGGCCTGCCGTTTCCGGTTGGAAATGGACAGGGTGGAGTCATAGTTGAGAACCCGCGACACGGTGGCGCTGGAGACGCCGACCGTCGCGGCGATTTCTTTGATCGTGACCATGGCGCGCACGCTATCCCCGGGCCGACGATCCGGTCAATCTGTTTGCTGGAGCCGCATCAGGCGGAAGAGCTCGCTTCCAGCAGGTCTTCCCAATCGATAGCGCCAGGGCGTCCGAGCAGAAATCCCTGCGCTTCGGTGCAGCCTTCCTTGCGCAGGACATCGAGCTGCTCGTGGGTTTCCACCCCTTCGGCCAGCACCGGCACCGACAGGCTATGGCCCAGTGCCAGGATGGCCCGCACGATGGCCTTGGACTGTTCGTTGCTTTCTACCTCGCTCATGAATGAGCGGTCGAGCTTGATCTTGTCGAAGGGGAAACTGCGCAGCGTATCAAGCGAAGAATAGCCCGTGCCGAAATCGTCGATTGCGATGGACACCCCCATGGCCTTGATTTGACGCAGAATGTGCAATGCGCGCTGTTTGTCGCCGATAATCGCGGTTTCGGTCACTTCCAGTTCCAGCCGGTCGGGCGTCAGGCCCGTCACCAGCAAGGTGTTGCGAACCGTATCGATCAGGTCGACCTGCGCAAGCTGAATGCCCGAGACGTTGACGGCAATCTTGTAGGGCTCGGGCCAGGATGCAGCATCGTCGCAGGCAGTCTTGAGCACCCAGAGGCCGATAGCATTGATGGCGCCGCATTCTTCGGCCACGGGGATGAACTCGGCCGGTGACACGTCACCATGCCCCGGCCGGTTCCAGCGCAGCAACACTTCGTAGCCCGTTACCTCGCCCGTCGAAACGGATCGCTGCACCTGGTAGGCGAGATAGAACCCGCCCTTTTCGACAGCCGTCCACAGGTCGCGTGCCATGTCGCGTCGATAGCGGGCGTGCTCGTCCATATCCTGCTCATAATAGCAGATGCTGCGGTCATACTCGGCCTTGGCGCGATACATGGCCAGATCGGCATTGCTCAACAGTTTGGACAGGTCCGCCCCATCGTCAGGATAGACGGCCACGCCGATGCTGCCCCCGGTCGAAACCGTGAGCTCGTTGTTCTCGATACGCAGTGAGAGCGCTTCTTCGAGACGCGCGAGAAACTCGCGCAGGGCATCCATGGAGGTGAACTCCTTGAGCGCGGCAAATTCGTCGCCACCGAGCCGCGCGATCACTTCACCCTCGCGCAGCAAGGCATTGAACCGGGTCGCTATGGTCTTGAGCACCAGGTCGCCGGCGGCATGCCCATGGCTGTCATTGACCTCCTTGAAGTGATCGAGGTCGACCGCGACGACGGCGATCTTGCCGCCATTTTCCCTGATCTTGGACAGAGACCACTCAAAGGCCTCGTTGAAGCGCGCCCGGTTGGGCAATCCGGTCAGGCCATCGTGCCGCGCCAGGTGAGCTATGGCGCGCTCAGAACGGTGGCGCTCGGTGATGTCATCAATCGTGGTCACCCAGGAGCCGTCACCGACAGGGTTATGGCTGATCTGGACGACCCGGTCCTCGCTGAACTTGTGGACGATTTCGCCGCCGTTCCGGATCAGGCTTTCGTGGCTGTTCAGAATCTCGGCCAGCCGCACATCGATATCCTCAAAATCGGCATCGACCCCCAACAGGGTCTTGCGGCAGGTCTGGGGGAAGGTCATTCCCGTCAGGTCCTGGGTGGCGTCGATGCCGAGCAGGCCGGGGAAGCGCTGGTTGTAAAGCTGCAGCGTGCCATCGGCCCCGAACAGGCCGAGGCCCTGCGCCATGTTGGTCAGTGCCAGTTCCAGCCGCGTGGAAACCTCGCTGAGCCGTTGTGCGTCGCGCAATTGCCGGTCGCGCTCGCGCTCGGTGCGGCGGCGATCGGCTTCGTCCAGCATGGTGCTGCCCAGCGCCAGGGTCAGCAGCAGTACGGAAATGAAGGCCAGGGCCACCGAAAGCCAGAATCCGTCAACGCTGCCATTTGCGGATAAGGGGAAGCAGAGCGAAAAATCGGCCGCGGCCATGGCCGTGAAATGCATGGCGCAGATCGCGCCGGTCAGCAGAAAGGCGCCACCGAACAGGCCGCGCAGGGAATGGCCCATGCCCGTGCGGAAGGCCAGGCCGCCCAGCACGATGCCGGACAGGATCGAAACAGCGACCAGACCCGGATTCCATTGCAGATTACCGCCCATTATCAGAGCCGCGATCCCGGCATAGTGCATCGAGGAGATGGCCACACCGACGACGGCGCCGCCCAGCACACGATCCCAGACGCTGGTGCCACGCACGGCCACGGCAATGCCTGCGCCACAGACCAGAATGGCGATGAGCATGGAAAGCGCTGTCAGGCCCAGATCATAGTCCAGCGTGAAGCCGGGCCGGAAAGCGAGCACTGCGACGAAATGGGTTGCCCAGATGCCGAAGCCAACCGCCAGGGCAGCGACACCAGTCCAGACCATGCGCATGTGGTCTCTGGACCTTTGGGCGTGGCGCAAAAGACCAATGCAGGCATAGGAGGAAATCAGGCAGATGGTTGCCGCCAGCAGGATCAATCCAGGCTCATGGGCCTTGAAAAAGAAATCAATAATCGGCACCGACAGACCTACGCAAAAACACCAGGATTACCGGACTTCCTGCCCCAGAAGGCCTTACTGAAGCGTGACTTGAAGGGCATAATGTCACCATTGTGATCAAGTTCTGGGCATTCTCCGTAGTGACCTGTAGCGTTGCGACAAACCAAAAAAGCATGCAGCACAATGAGCACAAGCCTTTATCCCGCAGATTTCTATGCCGAGCGGCGGCGGCATACTTTGCATGCGGCGCGGCGCGTTCTGGGGGCGTTGCCGGCGGGGCTGCCGCGCGGCCACATTGCCGATATCGGCTGCGGAACCGGCACTTTTCTGGCGGCCGCGCTGGAGATGGGTGCCGAGGCGGCATTCGGCTTCGAGGGCGACTGGGTGACCCAGGACATGCTGGATGAACAGCGCATCACCTTTACGCCGCGCGACCTGGAACAGGGTTTTGCCGGACCCAAGGTGGATCTGGTGATGAGCCTGGAAGTTGCCGAGCATCTCTCGCCGGGCCGGGCGCCGGGATTTGTCGCCGATCTGTGTGCAATGGCGCCGGCGGTGCTGTTCGGCGCCGCGATTCCCGGTCAGGGCGGGGTGGGCCACTGCAATGAGCAATGGCCGAGCTATTGGGCCGGGCTGTTCGCACAGCATGGTTTTGGCGCCCATGACGTGCTCAGGCCCGCGATCTGGACGGATGAGGCCATCCCGGCCTGGTACCGGCAAAACACGATCCTCTATCTGCGCCCGGAGCTGGCCGAACAACTGGGGCTGACGCCGAGTGAGATTGCCCAATTGGACCGGGTGCACCCGGCCTTCTGGGATCGTGCCAATCGTGAGCTGAAATATGCCAATGCGCTGCCCGAGTCCGAAGTGCTGCGCCGGCAGGCCGAACAGCAACAACAGCAATAGGCGTCAGCGTGCTGCCCAGAGCAGGCCGCGCTTGAGAATGGTGCGGATCTGGGGGATATCCAGTTCATCTGCCGTATGGCCGAGGGAGGAATAGAACACCCGCCCCTTATCATGCGTCGTCGTGAAGACCACCGGCATCACCACGTCCTTACGCCAGGGATGGTGCTCGCCTGAAAACGTGGTGGTCGCCAGCACGTCAACGGCAGGGTCGTAATTGAGGTAATATTGCTCGGAGGTGTGCTCGAAGCTCTCGATGCCCGCCATGATGGGGTGATCGGAGCGGGTGACATCGACCCTGTAGGTCATGATATTGCCCGGGTGCTGCACCCAATAGACGCTGGCCGCATAGCGGAAGGGAACGCTGGCACGGAATGTGGTGGCCAGGCCCATATGATAACCGGCGAGGCCTGTGCCGGCGCGGATGGCGGCGATCAGATTGTTCATCTTCTCGGGCGCCAGCGCGCCATCGGTGATGACCGGCACGATGAGGTCGTTGGTGCCGACATCCTCGGCGCCCAGCGCGTCGTAGTCCGGCGTGACCGTGACAGCAAAGCCTTCTTCTTCAAGCAATTGTCGCACCACATGGGCGCCGCGCTCAGGCGTGTGCAATTCCATGCCACCCCAAACCACGAGGGCTTTTTTCGTCATAGTCCCAATCCTACAGCTTGTGTTCGATGGACACCTCTGGGCACGAAACTGAAAGCATCGTCCTCACCCAGCAATTTGGCTGCCAGATGCACAACGGAGAGCCACATTTCGGTGCCCTGCAATCCCGGTTGCTGGTCATCGGCGAAGGCGAAGCCTTGTTCGTCCACCCAGCGCTGGCCGGCCCGCGCGATGACGGCACGTGCGATCTCATCGGCCTCGGCACGACGATAATCGGTCTGGCCAAGGCAAAGCAGGAGCGGGTGAATGGTGTCGAGCAGATTGCAGGCCGTGTAGGTGGGGCCCGAGAACGCACCATAGTTGCGATAGTTGAGCAGAACGCTGTCAATGGCCGCTTCGGGGCGCGGCACAGCCACGCCGAACTGGGCATAGGTGCCACGCGTCAGCCGGTAGAAGCCATTGACCGGTTGCAACAGTCCCTCGTCCCTGGTGGGTGAACCCCAGAGGCCGGAGGCGCGATCCTGATTGAGGGCCAGCCAGCCGAAAAGCGTATCGCGCGCATGGCCGGTGGTAAAATAGCGGGCGTTGAAATAGAGCGCGGTGCCGATGGCATCGACGCCAGCGCCGGCGCCCCAGGCGCGGGCCCGCCAGGTGAGGCTTTCGAGCCATTGGCAAAGATCGGGCGCTGCCAGTTCAACGGCAGAGATCTTGTGAAGAGGCTGGCTGCCGAGCACTTCGAGCGCGTAGCCGACAGCCAGCACATTATAGAGTGCCAGCCCGTCATCGCGCGTCGCCATGCCCGGTTTAGGGGGCTGATAGGGGTCGGGGAAGAGGCCGGTTTCGGGATCCTGCACCGCCTGCAGGCGCGCAATGGCGGCCGGAGCGTCCAGCCCATCGGGGAGGCTGCCGAAGCCGGTGGCGATCTCGATGGCATCGCAGAGATGGCGAATGCTTCTGCGGCTCTCGCCATGGTTTTCGCGGGAAAGATAGTCTCCATCCGTCCTGTTGCGCTTGAGGATGCCTTGAAATTGCGCAGCGGCGCGCTCGCCCAGCGCCTGCAGTTGCGCACGGGTCTCGTCGCGTCGACCGCGCCCGCGAAAGCGCAGCACCTTGGCCGGGACGCCGCCGACGATGGCCATGTCCGGCACGTCCTTGCTGACCACGGCACCCGCAGCAATCACAGCGCCCCGGCCAATGGTGACCCCATCGACCACCACGGCATTGGCACCAATCCAGACATCGTCCCCGATGGTGATGCCGCGAGTCTCGTGCTTCTGGCGGTAGATGGGTGTGTCAGGATCGTCATAGCCATGATTGAAGCCGACCAGCGACACATGGCTGGCAATGCGGACACCATCGCCGCAGGCTACTTTGCCAGAGATCATGGCATGGGGATTGACCGTGCAATGGGCACCGAAGGTGACCTCGCCGCGCACCAGCGCATGCCCGGCGATCCAGCTCTGTTCACCCAGCACCAGCCTTGTGGTGAAAATGGCGGCGTCGGCGGCGACATAGGCGGTGGGATGGAACTGGGCCCCTGCCCGCTCGCCAAGTTCGGCCTGCCGGGCACGGTGTTCGGGGCTGTCGATGTCCCGAGGTGTTCGGTCCCAGGTAAGGTATTGCAGGCGTTGGTGCTGCCAATCGTTCATCAGGCCAACCGCTCCAGCAACTCCGGCGCGATTTCGTAGAGCATGGGTTCGCCGCGCACGAAGCGTTCAATCTCTTCGACTGCCATCAGGCCCAAACGCGCCCGCTCGGTGCCGATGGCGCCGGCAACATGGGGCGTGAGAAAGACATTGGGCAGGCTGAAAAAGGGCGAACTGGCCGGGGGGACCTCGGGATCGGTCACGTCGATAACGGCATGAATGCGCCCGGTCTGCAATTCGGCCAGCAGGGCTTCCTCTTCGACCAGCGCGCCGCGGGCCGTATTGATGAAGGCCGCTCCGTCCTGCATCAGCTTGAGCTGGCGCGAACCAATCATGCCCCTGGTGGAGGGTAACGAGGGCGCGTGCACCGAGACCACATCGGAACGGGCCATGAGCGCGTCGAGATCGACAAGCTCGGCCTGCTGCGCGATCGGATCGTCGGGCTGCACGAAGGGATCATAGAGCAACACGTTGAGATCAAACCCGGCGAGCAGGGCCGCAACGCGGCGGCCGATGCGCGAAGCGCCCACCAGACCCACGGTGCGGCGGAAATTGCCGATCGGCTCGTCCATCAACCGATAAGCGCTGCGGCGGGTCGGATCGTCGCGATACAGATCGCGCAGTTCGAACACACGCTTATTGGCAAACAGGATCGCTGCCAGGGTGAACTCGGCCACGGGCACCGCATTGGCTTCCGCGGCATGGGTGACGCGAATACCTGACGCATAGGCTGTGGGATCGACCGTATATTTGACCGTGCCGGCGGCGTGAGCAATCAGCTTGAGGCGGGGCGCGGCGCGCAGCACATCGGGGGTCAGCATGGGGCATCCCCAGCCGGTCACCAATATGTCGGCCTCTGCCAGCAGCGCCTTGTCCTGCGGCGCGGAAAAGCCGGATAGCGGGGTGCGCGAGAGAATTTCGCAGCTCCGCCCCAACCGGTCCAGGGCGTCGTCCTCAAAGACATGAGAGGTCTTTTGCGGATCCAGGGCAAAGATGAGTTTTGGCCGCATCAGAAGCGCTCCGGCACCAGAATGGCGCTGACATCGATGCCCTCGCGCGCGAACAGGGCCTCCAGTGCGGCGAGGTCCGGCGCGTGGGGCGGGTTGGCCAGCGCCTTTACGGCATCCTCCCCCGCAGGCAGCGCCATGGCGGCGGTCATCAACACCGTCGTGCCGGCAGCAATGTCGCCGCGCAGTTGGGGCACGATGGTCTTGGAGGCGATCAGGTTGGAGTTGGGCAGTGCCCGGAAGGCCCGCCCATCACGCTGGCCGCCGAGATCGAGGATAGCGCTGACGTCGGTGGCCGAACGCGCCTCGCCCCGCCCCGGCGCATCGAGATAGGTGTCGGCATTGAGGTCCGCCCGGGCAATGGCAAATCCGCCCTCGGTACCATGCAGGGCACGCGGCGTGGTGATCCGGTGGACGCGGATATGCCAGTGATGGGCTGGCACCAGCCAGGTTTCGACCGTCACGTCGCTCCACGGTTTCCAGCGCGCAAACAGGCAGTTTTCGGCGATCTGGGCGGTCTCGTTGGTTTCGCGCACCCGGTAGTGGCGGCCATCGTCGCTCAGCGCCAGCGCCCCGTCGAACGCCCCCTGATGATAGCTGCGCTCATCGACCTCGACCGAAAAGCCGTAGCGGCTTGAATAGGCGAACTTGGCATATTTCTCAGTGCCGTGCCGCATCTGCCAATTCTGCTGGCCGCTCGAAAGCGCCACGACATTGCCGGGGGAGTGCTGCATGACCATGCCGGGATGCTTGAGCGGAACGGGCTTGGAGTCAAACCCGGCCCCTTCTTCCTCGGCGGTCCAGAACGGGTGGTCGTCCGGCAGGGCCAATGGCAGAAAAGCCTTGAGCGCCCAATAGGGCGAGCCGGCGGAATTGTAGCTCTCGGACATGAAGAGATTGGGATAGCCATAGCCAATGGAGAGCACACCATTGCCATGGGCGATGGGCTTGTCGGACCACCAGCGCAGATGGCGCAGAAAGTGGCCCTTGATCTTTCCCCAGGGCAAGGCTTCGAGGTCGGCGAAAGCCAGCGCGCCCCAGAAGCCGCCGCAGGCAAACCGATAGGTCAGGCTTCGCCCGAAGGCCAGCGTGCCACCATCTTCATCGAACCAGTGCTGGATGTCCTTGGCGAACAGGGTCGCGCGCTCCTTGTAGGCAGCAACACGCTTTTCGTCGCCCCGAGCGAGCTTGGCATAGATCAGGCCATAGAAGTGCATGGCGAAGGGAATGTAGTGGTCGATGCGGCGCACATTGCCGTCGCGATACCAGCCATCACCCAGATAGAAGCCGTCCAGCTCCTCGAGATATTTTTCGGTCAAGGCGCGATCGAAGTCGACGCCGCATTCTTCCAGACCCAGATCGACCAGGATGCGGAAGAACTTCCAGTTATTGTCGGCATAGTCGAACTGGCGGGCATGCTTGAGATAGGCGGCCAGATTGTCCTTGGCCTTCTGCGGAAGCGGCGCCCAGACAAGATGGGGCACCATGCGCATGGCAAAACCGATGGCCGCCAGCTCGACCATGCGCTGGTCGGTGGAATTGACCTGTCCCCAATATTCGGGGTGATCGGGATCGGTGCCATTGGCGAGACCCTGGCGGTAGAGTTCCCAATGTTCGAAATCGGCGCCGCCGGCGGCGAGCGGGGTCAGACCCCAGAGTGGACGGGCAAAGCCTTCAAGGTCGGCGGCGGCACGGTCGAAATGGGCCCCTGCCCCATCGAGCCGGACGCGGGCACCGCCTTGCGAGAAATAGGGCAGCAGCGGATCGAACAAATCGCGCAGACCCTTTTCGACGTCGGCGCGGGAATGGAGCGGGTTGCCAAACAGCGGATTGGCGGTGGCCGGATCATAGGTCATTTATGCAATAGCCTTCTGCGGCGCGTCATAGGCACCGGTCAGTTCGAGTGTTTCGGCAAAATGGCAGGCCGCCTGCTGGGCCGTGCCGTTGATGGCGCGCAAGGCCGGCTTCTCGCTGCGGCAGCGGTCCTGTGCATATTTGCAGCGGGTGTGGAACGGGCAGCCCTGCGGGCGATTTCCTAGAAAAGGAATTTCACCCTGGAGTTCGGTTCGCTGGCCCTTGCGCCGGGTCGGGTCGGCAATGGGCAGGGCCTCAAGCAGCACCTCGGTGTATGGATGGCGGGGGTGCTCAAACAATGCTTCGGTCGGAGCGCTCTCAACCACATGACCGAGATACATCACCACCACGCGATCAGCGATGTAGTTCACCACGCCCAGGTCGTGGCTGATGAAGATGTAGGTCAGTCCGAAATCGGCCTTGAGGTCTTCGAGCAGGTTGAGGATCTGTGCCTGGATCGAGACATCGAGTGCCGAGACGGCTTCGTCGGCAATGACCAGCTTGGGATCGAGTATCAGGGCGCGGGCAATGCCGATGCGCTGGCGCTGTCCGCCGGAAAAGGCGTGTGGGAAGCGCTGCAACGCATCGCGCGGGATGCCGACCTTCTCGAGGGTCGAGACGACGCGCTGCTCCAGTTCGGCGCCGCGCGCTTTCTTGTGGATGCGCAACGGCTCGGCGACGAGATCGAACACGCGCATATAGGGGTTGAGCGAGGACATCGGATCCTGAAAGATCATGCGGATATCCTGCCGCCATGGTTTCAGCTCGCGCTTCGGGAGGCTCGACAACTCAATGGTCTTGCCAGGCTCGGGCGTGTAGCTGACGCGGCCGCTGGTCGGGTCGAGGGCACGCACGACGCAGCGACCGAGTGTGGTCTTGCCGCACCCGCTCTCGCCCACGATGGCGAGCGTCTCGCCCTTCTCCACCTTGAGGTTGATGTCCACCAGAGCATCGAGCGTTATCGTATCGCCAAACATGCCGGAGCGCATGGTGAAGGTCTTGGTGAGGTTTTCAATTTCGAGCAAGGCGGTCATGTGCGATCTCCCTGGTAGGCATCGGGGGTGCCTTCAGCCTTGGGCTGAATGAGGCCATCGACGCGCGGCGCTTGCGGGTCGGTAAGGAGATGGCAACGTGCCCAATGGTTCTCGCTTGTACCGGTGGGTCCCGGGCGCACCGACGCGCACGGTTCGAACGCGTGCGGACAACGCGTGGTGAACGCGCACCCGCTGGGCCGGTTCTTCGGCGAAGGTACACTGCCCTGAATAGGATTGAGGCGCTGACGATCGGCGTGACGGGTCATGCGCGGGATCGAACTCATCAGGGCGCGGGTGTAGGGGTGCTGTGGCGACTTGAAGACCTCGAAGACATCCCCCTGTTCCACGATGTCGCCGAGATACATCACCGCAACCTCGTCGGCGATCTCGGCAACAACGCCCAGATCGTGCGTGATGAACAGCATCGCCATGCCGAACTCATCGCGGAGAGACCGCAAAAGATCGAGTATCTGAGCCTGCGTCGTCACATCGAGCGCAGTGGTCGGCTCATCGGCGATCAGCAGATCCGGCTTGCAGGCCAATGCCATGGCGATCATGGCACGCTGGCGAAGGCCGCCCGAAAGCTGGAACGGGTAGGTATCTGCACGCTGGCGCGCGCCGGGGATGCCTACCTGCTCAAGTAGCTCAATCGTGCGGGCGCGCGCGCCCTTCTTGTCGAGGTTCTCATGCAGGAGGATCATCTCATCGATCTGCGCGCCGATGGTGTGCACCGGCGACAGCGAGCTCATCGGCTCCTGAAAGATCATCGAGATCTTGTTGCCGCGGATCGAACGCATGGCCGTGCTGTCCGGGTTCAACGTCGCGATGTCGGTTGTCTCGCCATCACCGGGAGAAAACAGGATGCGGCCGGAGGGAATGCGGGCGTTCTTGTCGAGCAGCCGCAGGATGGTACGGGCGGTGACGGATTTGCCGCAGCCGCTTTCCCCCACCAGCGCCAGCGTCTTGCCGCGCGTCAGGGTAAAGTCGACCTGGCGGACTGCCTCGATGTCGGCTTCGTCGGGGGATGAGAAGACGATACTGACGTCTTCCATCCGCAACAGGGTCTTGTCATTTGCCATATGGGTCTGCGGCGTCACGTAGGCCGTCTCCTAGAAAATTCATGGCAAGGATCGCCACCACGACGACCACGCCGGGTGCCAGAAGCCAGGGGGCGCTGGCGAGCGTACGGATGTTCTGTGCTTCCTGCAGCAGCGTTCCCCAGCTCACGATTGGTGCCTGAAGGCCGAGCCCGAGGAACGAAAGTGCGGTCTCCGCAAGGATCATGCCGGGAATGGCGAGCGTCGTTGCGGCGATGATGTGGCTCATGAAGCTGGGCACCATGTGCCGGACAATCACGCGATAGTCCGAGGCGCCATCAAGCTGGGCCGCGGTCACGAAATCCTCTGTTCTGAGGGCAAGGAAGCGACCGCGCACCACACGTGCCAGCTCGGTCCAGCCGAGAAGGGAAAGGATCACGGTGATGGCGAAGTAGTTCTGAAGCGCCGACCAGTCCTGCGGCAACGCTGCCGCCAGGCCCAGCCACAAGGGAATGGTCGGCAACGAGCGAATGAACTCGATCGTTCGCTGCACAGCCGAGTCGAACCATCCGCCATAATAGCCGGAGAAGCCGCCGATGATGACGCCGAAGATAAGGCTGAGCACAACACCGACAAGACCGATGGACAACGAAATTCTCGTGCCGTGTATCAGACGGCTCAGCTGATCGCGGCCAAGCCGATCCGCGCCGATGACATAAAGAGGGGCCCGCGGCTCGATGGTGCCGAACAGCTTGTGGGCCATCGGGATGATGCCAAACAGCGTGTAGGGCTCGGATTGGACGAACAGACCGAGAGGGTGGCGCACGTCCTCATCAATGGTGAAGACGCGCCGCATCGCCTGAGGGTCAATCTCGGTCTTGTAGCCGTTGACGTAAGGCCCCCACGTCCAGCTGCCGTCCTCTTCGACGAAGACGAACTCGATGCCCTGCGGCGGTGCGTAGGTATAGCGCGGATTGTAGTCGCCCGGATCGAACGGCGCGAAGAACTCTGCGAGCAGTGCCACAATGTAGAACGCTACGACGATCCACAGGCTCACAAGGGCGAGCTGATGCTGCTTGAAGCGGCGCCAGGTCATCGCAAACTGGGACTCGCGCCCGGAAAGCGTGGGCTTGCCGGTCTTCGGCTGTGCCACCGGCTTGGTCAGGTTCTGGGTATCAATGGTCGCCATGATCACATCCCTCCGTGGCGGATGCGCGGATCGATCCAGGCAAGGATCAGGTCGGATATCAACGTCCCGAGGATCGTGAGAATGCCGAGCAGAAGAATAATGGCGCCTGCGAGATACATGTCCTGCGTCGTCAAAGAGCGCAGCAGCAATGGGCCGGCGGTCGGCAAATTCATCACCGCCGACACCACGACCGAGCTGGAAAC
Organism: Devosia sp.; assembly: GCA_040218355.1. Taxonomy (GTDB): domain Bacteria; phylum Pseudomonadota; class Alphaproteobacteria; order Rhizobiales; family Devosiaceae; genus Devosia. The sequence continues at coordinate 31,470 of JAVJRP010000016.1, forward strand.
GAGGGTGGGCAGCAGCCAGCCAATGGTTGAAACCAGTGGATTGAGGGCCACGCGGACCGGATATTTCAGCACGACGCGCCATTCCGGCAACCCTTTGGCGCGCGCTGTGACAACGTAAGGTTTGCTCAATTCGTCCAGAAGATTGGCGCGCATCACGCGGATGAGCTGCGCAGTGCCCGCCGTGGCCAGGACCAGGACTGGCGCCCAGGCGCGAGACAGGAAGTCGAGCAGCTTTTCAAGGCTCCAGGGGCTGTTCGCCAGTTCCGGCGAAAAGAGGCCGCCAAGGGTCTGACCGAAGTAGACATACCAGAGGTACATGAGCACCAGAGCGAACAGAAAATTGGGGATGGCGAGTCCGATAAATCCGCCGATGGTGGCGAGATAGTCGCCGAGGGAATATTTGCGCACCGCGGCGTAGATCCCGATCGGCAAAGCTACGAGCCACATCACCAGGACGGCCAGTCCTTCGAGAAGCACGGAATTGCCCATGCGACCCCAGATGAGTTCAGAGACCGGCGCGCTCCATTCGAAGCTCTCGCCGAAATCGCCCTGCAAAATTCCGCCGATCCACTTGAAATACTGGACGATGAATGGTTGGCCCAATCCGTAGCGCTGGCGCAGGGCCTCGATCGTTGCCGGGTCGATACGATCTCCGGCAGCGCTCAACTGTGCCACGTAGCTGGTAAGATAATCGCCCGGTGGCAATTGGATGATTGCAAAGGCGACAAAGGAGACGGCCCAGATGGTCAACACCATCGCAATGAGCCGCCGAACAAGAAAGCCGAGCATAGTGGCTAACTCCGGAACCGGTTGGGGGCGCTTCCGCGGCAATCGCCGCGGAAGCTGACAGTGATGTCAGGACGGCCTATTCGCCGGCGTCAGCGTAGTACCACTGGTGCGGATCGTACGGTGCCGGGGTCGGGAACAACCATGCCTGGCTCATCTGGTCCGGAACATTGCGCAGATCGTTCTTGGCAATGTAGTAGCCATCCGGGAACAGGCCGATACCGATAACGGGGAACTCTTCCTTGGCGATTGCAAGGATTTCTTCCATTAGCGCATTGCGGTCCTCGGCTTCAGGGCTGGCCTTGAGCTCGTCGTAAAGCTCCATCTGCTTCTTGGCCCAATCGGCCGGCTCGGAAGCGATTTCAGGGTCAGTGCCATTGTACCAGGCCTGCCATTGGAAGGCCCAAACGGATTCACCGTTTGCCGGGAAGTAGTAGCGCGGCTCCTGGATGACATCGAGGCCACCATCGCCCTGCCAGATCTGCGCATCAAAATCGCCGCCAGGACGCTTGTCGTAGAACAGTGCGCGGTCAATGTTGTTGATCTCAACGTCAACACCCACGTCTTCGAGCTGCAACTGGATGAGCTCGAGCACGTCTATCCATTCCGGGCGGAGAGCCGAAATGACATCGATGGTCAAGGTCAGCGGCTCACCGTTCTCCATCAGCCGGATGCCCTGGCCGTTGGTTTCCGTCAGACCCGCCGCCTCGAGGTGCTCAATGGCGAGTTCAGGATCATACTCGGTGTACTGCTTCGCCATCTCCTCGTCATAGAACTGCGACTCGGGACGGGGAGCCACCTGGTAGGGTTCGCCCTGGCTGGTGTAGACGGCGTCGATGATTTCCTGGCGGTTAATGCCGTGCGACAGGCCGATGCGGAAATCCTTGTTGCGGATCAGTTCGCGCATCGCCTCGTCAGGGTGGTTGAAGTTCAGCTGCAACACCGTGGTGTTGGAGAACGCATAGACTTCCTTGCCGAGCCGGTAGTCACCCTGGTCCTGACCATCGAAGAAGATCGGCTGGTTGGCGACGGTGGTGATGTGACGGTCGCTGAAATCGATCTCACCATTGAGCGCCATAAGCGTAATTTCTTCGGTGCTTTCGCTGACGCGCATTGCCAGACGATCGATATAGGGCAACTGGTTACCCTCGGGATCGACCTTCCAGTAGTATGGATTGCGCTCGAAGACGACCTGGCTGGCATTGGCGGTCCACGGCTCGCTGATGACCCAGGCATTCATGAACGGCAGATCAGGATTGGCCCAGCGCTCGAGTTCCTGGCCCCAGGCGCACTTGTCCTCCATCATGAAGGCCCAGTTGTCGTAACCTTCATCCTGTGCCAGCTGATCGGCGTTCTCATTCACGCCGGGGAAGAACTGGCCGCAATAGTCTTTCTGCAGCGAAACAACAGTGATGCCGTTCACGCTGGCAAGCTCATCGAGCAGCAGCCCCTTTGGCCTCTCAAAGATGAACTTGAAAGTGGTCTCGTCGACAACCTCGGCCGACATGGGGTTATTCGGATCGGTCATGAAGGTGCCGCCCACCGGATAGTCCGGGTGCTGCACGAGCTCGACTGCAAAAGCGATATCCTCGCTGGTGAAGGGTTTACCGTCCGACCACTTCAGGCCCTCGCGTAGAGTGAAGGTGTATTCAGTGCCTTCTTCGTTGGCTTCCCAGGATTCGGCGATATTGGGGATGATTTCATTCCACTCGCGATTGTAGCGGACAAGCCCGTCGTAGTTCAGGGCACGTGATATCCAGCCGGTGTCACCGGTGCCACGCAGCGCAGAGCGCCAGGTGCCGCCGTAGTTGCCGATACTGTCGACAGGTTCGACCACGAGCGGATTGGCCGGCAGCCGCTCCTCAACCGGCGGCAAACTTCCGTCTTCCACCATAGCATCAAGCATTGGCGCCTGCTGCTGGGCCCAGGCCGGCCCGGCTGCGGCCAAAATGGCTGTCAGGGCCACTGCCCCGGCTAAACCAGACAAATGGTTCATTCTCATTCTTGTCCTCCCTCGGTCGACACCGGCTGGCCTCGACGCAAATTCAGGTCCGGCTTTCCTCTGGGCCGGTCCGTCAGATCCTCACGCTGGGGTGAGGTGCTCATTGCCGTTCAGCTTCCCTCCCGGGAGCAAAAATTCGCCCTGCGTTCAGCTTTGGTGTTGGCTGGGCGCGCTGATGCGGCAGACGCAAAGCTACGCACGAAAGAACGCAAATTCAAGCTTTTTGCGCTTTTCACGCAAGTTCCGCAAATTTGCGGAAATTGCATCGTAATGCCAGCCGGCTAGGTGCCGTGACACAGGGGCGAAGCGGCGCTTTTTCAACACGCAAGCATGAAAAATTTGATCGCCGAACGATCAGAGCGGCTGGTGCACCGTTTCGCCATCGATCAGCGACAGGCCGATTTCGAGCTGCTGCACGGCTGGCTCACCATCGAGACGATTGGCCAGCAAACGCACCACGCCGCGGCCAAGCGCTTCGCGATCGACCCGAACCGTGCTGAGGCGCGGACTGGCCATGCCGGCGATCGGCAGATCATCGAAACCCATGATGGAAAAGCCGGACCGCATTGGCGAATCCTGACCCAGCAGAGACTCGACCATGGTGACGGCAACGCTGTCATTCCAGCAGAAGACCGCGGTCACATCGTACTTTCCGTCAAGCAAAGCCGCGAGCAGATCCTTGCTGGTGTGCTCGTTGGAGATCACCACGACCCCTTCGGTGCCGGGGTTTGCGGCCACCGCCGCTTCGAAACCACGCCGGCGCTGCAGGATGGTTGGGCGGTGGCGGTAAGTGTAGTGCAGGATCTTGCGGTGCCCGGCATCGATGAGGTGCTGGGTGGCCTGATAGGCGCCGTAAAAATTGGCCGGACACACGGAACTGAAGCGCATCAGCGGATCGCTGCCATTGGCCAGGACCAGCGCCAGATCGTTGTCCAGGACCCATTGCGCGAGGGCTTCATCGGGATCGATACCGGCCAGGATGAGGCCATTTGCGCCGGTCTTTGAGACCTGGCGGCGAACAAAGTCGAGCGTCACGAGGTCTTCATTGACCAGCCGGACGTCCAGCACCAGGCCCAAATCTTCGGCCTGTGCGCGCATGCCTTCGACGATGTCATAGTAGAAGCTGGCCAGACTGCCCACGGCACTGTTGATCGGCACCAGCGCCAGGGCCCGTTTGTCGAGGCGGATACCGGCAGGTGGATGCTTGCTCTTATAGCCCATGGTCCGGGCGACCCGCTGCACATCGGCGCGGACCGCGTCGCTGATGCCGATCTCATTGGCCAGGGCCCGCGAAACGGTGGACACCGAGACGCCAAGCTTTTCTGCGATATCGGCCTGGCTGGCGCGCTTGCCCGGTGCCATTGCGGTTCCTTTCCTGCTCTATTACGCAATATTTGCGTTTCTTGAGCAAAGCAAGGGCCTAAATGTAGCGCTTGCCCGGTCCTGGATCCCTTGGATGAACAGCATGGAGACGGCGTTTCCTCCGCGCGTTCATCGCTGCGATAGCGCCGCTTGACGCTTGACACGAATTCCCGCATTTAGGGGGCGTTGCGGGTGTAGCTCAATGGTAGAGCAGAAGCTTCCCAAGCTTACGACGAGGGTTCGATTCCCTTCACCCGCTCCATTTCCCTGACATCGCCGTTAACCGAATGCGCTGTTTTTGCCGAGATAAAGCGACTTCTGGCGGGCATGACATTTCTCAAACGATGATTTCGGTGCCACAAACTGTGCCACAGGAAGTTTGCGAACGCGCCACGCCGTGTTGATCTCGACCGCCATTTGATACGCGGGAGGCCACAGTTGGTCCTACCACAGGCGGGTGCCGACAGATTGGCGAACTTCGCAAGATAGCCGCCATTGCTGAAGCCGCCCATCTGGGGGTCGCGCCGCACAACCCAATGGGGCCGGTGGCCGGCGCGGTCGCATTGCACTTCGATCTCGCCACGCCCAACTTCGTCATCCAGGAAGAAGCCGTTGGTCTCGTGCCATGGTTCCGCGATATCTGCACTCAGACCTATCCACTCGACATGCAAAATGGGGTGTGGGGAGCCCCCGAAGCTCCTGGCCTTGGGATCGAGATCGATGAAGCTGAAGCTGAAGCGGCACTTCATCCGTTCGCGCAGGAAGAAATCCCTGCTCTCGAAGCCATTTCGCAAGACGGGCGCATCGCCAACTGGTGAGGTCACTGATCGGAGACGTCCTAGGCTGTGCGGACGGCGGTGGACTTGTAGGTCCACTCCCTCTCACGGCCGTTCTCCCGATGTAGCGCTTCTCAACCGGGGGACGGAAGACGCCTGCCGTTTTCGTCAAACAGAAGGGCGCTGGAAGGCTTGAAGTCGAACGCAACTGCCTGGCCCATGGCAAATTCATCCTGGCCTGGCAAAACCGCCGTAATCTCCGTCGTGTCAGCAAGCGAAACCCGTAGGATCGTCTCATTACCGAGCCGTTCCACCAGGCGCACATGTCCATTCAATGGGCCGTCTGGCGCCACTCTCAAATCATGCGGGCGAAGACCAAGGGTCATGCTGGCGCCCGCCAAAGCACCTCGGTTGAGAGCCAGTGCTGCTGAAAGTTCTGCCGAAGAGACGTTCCCTTCTGGCCAGTATGCTAGCCCCAGCAAGTTCATCTTGGGCGAACCGATGAAGCCGGCGACGAAGAGATTGGCGGGATTGTTGTAGAGCTCAAGAGGCGAACCGACCTGCTGGACCACGCCGCCATCGAGCACGACGATTTTGTCGGCCAATGTCATGGCTTCGATCTGGTCGTGGGTCACGTAGATCATGGTGGCGCCCAGATCGTTATGAAGCCGGGCCAGTTCCATGCGCATGTCGCCGCGCAGGGCAGCATCCAGATTGGAAAGCGGTTCGTCGAACAGGAACACATCGGGTTCGCGCACAATGGCACGGCCGATTGCGACGCGCTGGCGCTGGCCGCCGGAGAGCTGGGCCGGGCGGCGATCGAGCAGATGCTCCATCTGCAGCACTTTGGCGGCATCGCGGATTTTGGCATCGCGAACCGCCTTGGGGGTGCCGGCCAGTTTGAGGCCGAAGCCCACATTGTCGTAAACGCTCATATGCGGATAGAGCGCGTAGGACTGGAACACCATGGCCACGCCACGATCACGCGGCTCGACATCGTTGACCACGCGGTCGCCGATGGAGACTTCACCACCGGTGATGTCCTCAAGCCCGGCGATCATGCGCAGCAGGGTGGATTTGCCACAACCCGAGGGGCCGACAAAGACCACAAATTCGCCATGGGCGATATCGAGATCGACGCCCTTGATGACCGGCACGTCGCCGTAGTTCTTGCGGACAGACCGCAGAGTGAGACCTGACATTTTTGGTGGACTCCTGTTAGCCCTTCACCGCGCCCTGCATGAGGGCAGCGACGAACTGGCGCTGGAAGACGAGGAACAACGCCACGGTCGGCGCCAGAATGAGAAGCGAGCCGGCGCAGAGCAGCGGAATATCGGTGCCCCACTGCCCCTGGAAGGCGCCGAGGGCACCAGCCATGGTGCGCTGCATCGGGTCCTGTACCAACACGACCGGCAGCAGGAACTGGTTCCAGGTCCAGAGGAACAGCAGGATGGTCAGCGACATGATGGCCGGACGCGCCAGGGGCACCTGCACCAGCCAGAATTCCTTCCAGCGGGTCGCGCCGTCGAGCTGGGCGGCTTCGGTCAGGTCATGGGGTACGTTGAGGAAGTGGGCGCGCATCCAATAGACCGAGAAGGGCATATAGAGCCCGATCAGCGGCAGGATGATTGCAAAGCGCGTGTTGAGCAGGCCGAGCGCCCGCACCTCGTAATAAAGCGGGGTAATCACGGCCTCGAAGGGCAATGTCAGGCCGAACACGAAGACGAGGTAGAGCCATTTGTATTTGTTGCTCGTGAGCTTGGCCAGGCCATAACCGGCCATGGTCGAGATCAGCACGGACAAGGGCACTACGCCCAGCACGATCAGGCCGCTCGAGAGCAGCAATTGATCCATCCTGGCCACTTCGAAGGCGCGCACGAAATTGCCCCATTGCGGGTCGGCCGGCCATTGCAGGCCATTGGGATAGGTGCCCTGCGGCGCCAATGCGGCCGAGAGCATGGACAGGAACGGGAGGAGCGTGACGATCATCAGAACGATGATCAGACCGCGGGCGATCAGGGTATTGGGGGATGCGGTCTTCATTTCTTGTCCCGCGTAAACCACTGCACGGGGGCAATGGAAATCAGCACCAGAACCATGAGCACAATGGCCAGCGCCGATGCGAGGCCAACCTGCCGGTGGGCAAAGGCCAGGCGATAGATTTCAAGGCCGGGCACAGTGGTGGTGATCCCCGGCCCGCCCTGGGTGGAGATATAGACGATGTCGAAGCTGGCGAGCGCGGCGATCACGGTCACGGTGATGCAGACGCCGATTTCCTGGCGTAGGCCCGGCAGGGTGATGTAGCGGAACTCATGCCAGGGGCGCGCGCCATCGAGCCGGGCGGCTTCATAGAGGCTGGGGTCGATCTTGGTGATGCCGGTGACCAGCAGCATGGTGCACAGTCCCAGCAGCACCCAGGCGCCGATAATGCCCACGGCGGGCAGTGCCCAGACGAAGTCGCCGAGCCAGCCGCGTGCCCAGCTTGAGAGGCCAATGGCTTTCAGGGTCTGGTTGACCAGGCCCGTGGAGGCGAACATCCAACTCCAGGCGATACCGGCGGCGACGAGCGGAATGACCTGGGGCAGGAAGAGAACGGTGCGCGTGATGGTGCCGAAGCGTCCGGCCATGTGGCTGCGAATGGCCGCGGCCACCGCCAGCCCGAGCAGCACCGGAATCAGCGTGAAATAGAGGACAAGCTGGAAGGCGTTGCCAATGATCTGCAGCAGATCACTGTCAGTGAGCACTGTCACATAATTGCTCAGCCCGTAGAACTGGGCCTCTCCAATGCCATCCCAGCGCAGCAGCGAATAATAGATGCTCATGCAGAGCGGGGCGAGCACGAAGGCCGCATAGGCAATGAAGGCCGGCGCAACGAAGAGCCATGCCGCCATTCTGGTCTTGCGACTCCCCCGCGATGGGGGGAGCCGCACTGGTTTTGGCTGAGCGTCCGGAGGGGACGTCCTGATTTCAGTCATGTTTCATTCCGGCCCGCTCAGGGGCGTTGGGACCCAGGCTTAGCGGGAAAGCTGGGTCTCGTATTCTTCCTGAACGGCTTCGAGCAGGCCTTCGGGTGTCTGCTGTCCACCGACCATCTTCTGCAATTCGGGGGTCCAGCCCGCGGCAAAGATGGCACCGGTCGCATTGGCGATAAAGTCCATCGCACCATTGTCCTCGGCCAGGATCTGGCCAGCGGCCAGCGAGGCTTCGGTCACCGAGCCGGGTTCAACGGCAGGCATGGGCAGATTGGTCGGACCACCGGGATTGGAGCCGCCGACGGCGACGTTGATCTTGCGGGCCTCTTCATTGGTGGCAACCCAATCGAGGAAGAAGGCGGCACAATCTGGGTTTGCCGCGTTGGCGGCAATGCCGAAGGTCAGCGGAGCGGACATGGTGGCGTGACGCCCATCTTCCTCAACGCTGGGCATGATGAAGAAGCCGAACTTGCCGGCGGCGTTGGCGTCGAGATTGCCCGACTCCCAGTCGCCGTTGAACATGAACAGGCCTTCACCGCCGATATAGCGGCTCATCATCTGGAAATATTCGATGGCGTTGGCGTCGGAGGGGAAATAGCCTTCCTTGATCCAACCATCGAGGTGCTGCGCCGCTTCAAGATTGTCGGCGGTGTTGATGGTGGCGCCGTCCTTCTGGAAGATCCAGTCATTGATGGGCTCGGGTGCGCCATAGGCGCCCATCAGGTTCTGCAGCGGGAAGGCCAGACCTGCGGTGCCCTTGTTCCACTGCATGATTGGCTGGATGCCGGCTTCCTTGGCGGCGGCCATCAGGGCGTCGAGTTCGGCCAGGGTCTGGGGCGGCTCGGTCATTCCGAGCTGGGCGGCCAGCTCCTTGTTATAGAAGACGCCGGTCATCGAATAGTTCAGGCCCATCGCATAGAGCGAACCGGTGCCGCGGGGACGGCCACCCTCTTCAACGCGCAACTGCACCAGCTGCCCGGCCGGGAACGCGTCCCAACCGAATTCGGTGAAATAGGTATCGAGATTGAGCAGCAGGTCGTTGGCCACCAGATCGGTCAACGACGGCAGACGGATCAGGTCGGGCGCATTGGCTTCGGACAGGATGCGCGGCGAGTTCTCCATCATGTTGGCGAACTGGTCTTCCTTGATGTCGAAGGTGACATTGGGGAACTGGCTGGTGAACTCCTCGGCCAGCCGCGTGGGCAGCGGGAAGCCGGTTTCGAAATAGGAATTGAGCACGACCGGGTCGGTGCCGCAGCTCGGTGCGGCCAGGGCCGTTCCGGCGGTTGCGGCAACGCTGAGGCTCAGGGCGGCCAAACGAATTGCGTGGCGGGTTGTGTTTCTCACGACTACCTCCTCCAGGGTAAGATCTGCAGTGGATGTTTCCGTCTGCTAAATGGATTTAGCGCATGAGCACAAAGCGGAGTCAATATGGCCTTTGTGCCCAGCGCGACGACTATAGAACCTGACGCAGGGCCGAGATGATCCCGGTCGCACGCTGGTCTTCCGGCCCCATCATCCAATTGGTGACGAAGCCGAAACCGATCTGGCGCGTGGGATCGGCAAAACCAACCTGCCCCCCTGCACCATCATGCCCGAAACACCTGCTATCGAGATAGCGACGTGCTTCGGAATCAAGCTGGAAGCCATAGCCCCAGCGGGAATAAGGCGGGTCGCCGCCAAACACCGAGACACCCTCGCTCTGGGTGCGGGTGGCAGTGGCGATCACCGCATCATCGATCAGGCGGATACCCTGGGTCGGAACCACCGTGGCCGACCAGATGGTGGCCAGCGCCTTGGCCGTGGCCACGCCGCCGGCACCGGGAATTTCGGCGGCGCGAATGCGCTGGCGATTGAATCCGCCCTCATCGGTGACAAGGTCGGCGGGCAGAGCATCGCCCAGCGTCATGGCCTTGTAGGGCCAGTTCGGTGCTGGCTTTTTGGCCTCATCGGCCCAAAGTGCTGAGAGCGGCGCGCTGACCTGAAGATGGGCGGGTCGATCTGCCAGGGCGTTGGGGAGGCCGATCCAGGCGTCGGCGCCCAGGGGGCCGGTGATCACCTCACCAAACCAGGTGCCGGCCGACTTTCCGGTGACCCGGCGAACCAGTTCTCCGGTCAACCAGCCGTGGGTCAGTGCGTGGTAGGCATAACCTGAGCCGATGGACCAGAGTGGCTCCTGCGCGGCGAGCGCTGACACCATGCGGTCCCAGTCGACAATGTCGTCCTCGGTCAGATTTTCGCGCGGGGCAGAAAGCCCGGCCTGATGCGCCAGCGCCTGACCGACCGTGACATCAGCCTTGCCGGCCTGGGCGAATTCTGGCCAATAGCGAGCAACAGGGGCGTCGTAGTCGAGTTTCCCATCCTGCACGAGACGGGCGATCAGGATCGACATCAACCCCTTGGTGCAGGAGAAGACGACCGACGGTGTATCTTGGGTCCAGGTGCGTCCGGTGCGCTCATCGGCAAGACCCGCCCACAGATCAAGAACGCTCTGCCCGCCAATGGTGACGTGCAGCGCCCCGCCCATTTTGGGGCGATCAGCGAAAGCGGACGCAAAGGCGTCTGCCACAGGTTCGAAACCGGGCTCGACCGAGCCATGCACTTCAATCGTCATTGCGGGCTGACCTCAAGATAACCGTCTGCGCCGGTGGTGATGGGCAGGGGATCGCAAATGCCGCCTTCGAAGGCGCCATCCGAAGTGACATTGTTGAACGCCAGGAGCCAGGGCTTGCCCTGCCGGTCCTGCGCGATCCTGCCGGCATAAAGTCGCTCATCGACCAGCAGGCGCGCGGCGGCAAAATCGACCTGCCCGGGCATGTCGCCAACCGGCAGACTCCAGACCCCGCCCATACCCCCTGCCCTGTGGCCGCACAGCTTGGCGGCGTCGCAACAGAAAACAAGGTGGTTCTGACCGTTGAGCTTGACGATCTGGAACACTTCGAGATGGGCAAAGCCTGATCCGGATGCGCTCAGCGGCGGCTCGACCGACCAGTGCACGAGATCGGGCGAGGTGGCATGGGCCATCACCCCGCGATCGGGTTCTGCACCATCCTTGCCGCGGGCGGTCACCAGCATGTGCCAACGCTGATCCGACTGGCGCCAGAACACCCAGGGATCGCGCCACGCCTCTTCGGGCCAGGACGAGGTGCCCAGGGTTTCGTAGTAGCGATCGTCTGCAACGCAGATCGCGCCGGGCTGCTTGGTCCAGTTATGCAGGTCGGGTGAGGTGGCCACGCCGATCGATTCGATATTGGCGGCACTGTCAGGGGCGAGAAAACGCGAGCCGGTATAGAACATGCGCCAGAGTCCGTCGGGGCCACGCACCACGCTGCCGGTCCAGGTGGCGCTGCCATCGAAGCTGCCGGGCGCGCCGGCGTCAAACACCTGGCCATGATTGGTCCAGTTGCGCAGATCGGTCGAGCTGGCATGCCCAATGCGGGCATTGCGGTGCCGCAGGTCTGGATTGCCCAGCGACTTGGACGCATGCAGATAGAACATGTGGTAGTTCTCGCCATCGTCAGCGAGCCAGAAATCCCACACCCAATGATCCGGCAGATGGAATGCCACTCCTTAAGCCCCTTTCCGAGGTCTTTGCAAAACACGCTTGGATTGGCGCTTTGCTAAATCCATTTAGCACATGCTATGATGCGCATCGCTTGTCAAGCGGGGGTCGCATGGCTATCCAGTCGAAAAGCGATCAACCCGGCCGTTGAGGGGAACAAAAGCCGTTGGCAAAGAAGCGTGTAACACTGGCGGACGTGGCGCGTCTGGCCGGCCTGTCGACAACGGCGGCCTCGATGATCCTGACCGGCCGCCCGGACACGCGCCTGTCGCCCGAGGCCCACAAGAGGGTGCACGACGCCGCGGCGAGCCTGGGCTATCGCCCCAATGTGGCGGCGCGCGCACTGCGCACCGACAAGTCGCGCTCGATTGCCTTTATCTCGGATTATGTCGCGACCACCCGCTTTGCCAGTGGCCTAATTCGCGGCGCGCTGTCGGCCGCCGAGGAGGCCAAGCATGTAATGCTGGTGCTCGAAACCGGGGGCGAACCGGCGCGCGAAATCCAGGCGGTGGAAACCGCCCTTGACCGGCAGGTGGATGGCCTGATCTTCGCCGCCATGCGGGCGCGGGAAGTGTTCGTCCCCGACCTGGTGATCAATGTGCCGGTGGTTATGCTCAACGGTACGAGTGCGCGGTTTCCCATTTCGGTTCTGCCGGCCGAATATGAGGGCGGACGCAGGGCCGTAGAACTTCTGGTGGGCAGCGGCATCAAGGAGGACATTGTCCTTCTGGGTCACAATGCGAAGCAGGAAGAGGGCCTGTTCCGGTCCGAGACCATCTCGCGTCGGTTCATGGGCATTCGCGACGCGATGGCCGATGCGGGCCTGACCTTTGCGGCCGAGTTGAGCTGCTGGAACTGGGAACCGAATTTCGGCTACGACCTGACCCGGAAACTGCTCAAGACGCAGCGTCCCCGCGCGTTGTTGTGCCTCAACGACCGTCTGGCCTTCGGTGCCTACCAAGCGCTTGGCGAGGCCGGCCTCCGCACTCCAGAAGACGTTGCGCTGGTTTCGTTCGATAATGACGAGTTGGCCTCCTATCTGCGTCCGGGCCTGACAACCATTGGCTTGCCACACGAGAAAATGGGTAGTCGCGCCGTGGAGCTGCTGCTCGCTCCCTCCCGACTCCCGCAGGCAGACCTAATTGACATGCCCGTCATGATGCGCGGTTCACTGCCCCGCAATCGCTCATAGACGAGTGCCGCGCTTCGCCGTTGACCAGACCGGTGATCCAGCGTGTCTGCCAATGCACAGACTTGTCGTCGCTCTAAGTGACGGAAAAGGTGCGCTTTGCTGCCTCGCGAGAACATCCGACTCGCTGCCCATAATCCTCCACGCAGCGCCCATTACGGGGCCGTTCCGGTCGTTCTGAAAACAAAGTTGCCAGTAATGAAGTGGATGGCATTGCACCTGCAGTGCGGTCAACCCGACTGATGCCCGCCACGCCGGACCGCGGCCCACAAGAAGGCACCCATCAGTAAGTAGGTCACCACGAGTGATGGAATCGTGGTGTCGAAGGGCAGGTCAAACTCGGGCAGTCCGAACCATTCCCGCATCGAGGTGACAGCTATGGAAGCAAGGAAGACGAGGTTGAACACAAAGAGCCCGATGATCGCCCGGCGGTTTCCGGGCGAGCGCACGGCGCCACGGCGGCACTCCTCGAGGAAGAACCACCCGAGGAAGGAGACGATGTAGACCGCTTCCAAGGCGATACCGACAAAGGGCAGCTTAAGATAGAGCCCGATTCCGACAACCGGGGTGTCCGGACCGAGCACGTGGTGCGGGTAGCCGCCGAGATAGTAGTCGGTCAGTGCGTGGAGCCCCACCAACGTAAGCGTCGCCAGTCCGACGCGCCAATTTTGGAACAAGACGGCCCCGAGGATGCCGAACAGCACCCCCCAGCCCAGGATGGGTACGAGGTCGTGGCTGAACATCATGTCGACGCTCAGGTTCTGGAGGGTGACATCGAGCAGGTTGGTGGGTTGGGTTGGCTCGAAGCCGAGCGTGTGGAAGAGGAGCCACAAGAGGTCCGGCAATTGCGACACGGCGAAGTACCAGGCGAGGAGGTACGCAGGGAGCCGGCGGGTCGGCGCGCGCTGATGCGCGACGAGCGCGGTGGCATAATGTCCAGCAAGCATGGTGGGCGTCCAGGGTCAGCGTTGAGGGAGCCCCGTCGCGACAACCATGTCGCGCCGATCGGGATGACGTCGCGCAGCCTCGCGAGGGTTCAGGCAGCAACTGCCTATCGGGCGCGGTGCTACCTCAGGGCGAGCGCCTTTCAGAATGTTCGATCACCGCCAGCAATGCGAATACCGGAACAGCCAGAGCAATCGCCACGCGGATGACATGCAGCCCGAGCCATGTCGCTCGCACGTTCGACGCGTCGGCGGCCGCAAAATTATCCCAGATCAGCAAGACGTTCTGCGGGATGAAATAGCCGAGGGTGAGAAGGGTATTGGCCAGATAGAGCCCGGCCGCCCACATCCAAAGCCGACGCACCGGGCGGTTCTGCCAGTCCAGCCGCAGCGAGAGGACCAGCCCCAACAAGGTAATGACATTGACCGGGATGATCGTGAGGGCGAAGTTCAGGAACTCGTCCCAGAAGCCTGCCCGCCAGGCCAGCGGGTCGGTCCCCAGCCACCGGATGCCATAGGACACAAGGATGAGCAGCCCGCCCCCTGCGAAGGCGGCGGAGGCGACGATGGCGATAGCGTTGACGGTCTTGCGATAGGTTTGGTCAGTCATGGGGTTGTCCAAAATGCCCGGGGGCGACAAAGGGATAGGTGCCGTGCAGCGACACATCCTGCACTGCGCGAACCGTGAAAGAGCCCAGTTCGGCAAAGGTGATGGCAGCGAAGCTGGGTGTGCTGCTTGCGGCCAGGGCAACACCTCCCTCCCTGTCCACAATCTTTCCCGGGCGCGTGACAATGGTGCCAAAAGATACGTTGCGATTGGCCGCTACGAACCTGGTGACGGCTGTGTTGTCCCTGAGCATCTCGGTCGCGCCGGTGAAGAAAGCCGCCACAGGCGCAAGCAGTTTCAGGATCGCCGGATTAGTCCCATCCGGTTCGGGAACGAAGAATACCGACTGGAACAGAAAGGTCTTGACCGAGGGCGCCGTATCCAGAATTGGCCACAAGCGCGCGATGAAGCGTGTCATCATACCTTTGTCGTAGTCCTTGCCGTAGACCCCGCCCGCGCAACAGATCACATGGGTGGTCCCCATGACTGTCTCCCGCAAAGCCGAGACGTTGTCGAAATCGCCCTTGATGATCGTCAGCCTGTCATCCGCGACGCGCAGCTTTCCGGGGTCGCGCGCCAGCACCCGCACCCTGTGGCCTCGGCTCAAGGCGTGGCGTAGCACATGGCGGCCGGTCTGTCCGGTGGCTCCGAAAAGACCGATGGTGACGTCGGTTGTGAGGGGCGTGGTCATGGTGATGCCTTCAGCCTCTCGTTCCGGCAGCAAGGGCGCGCAACGCATAGACGGGGATGGCCAGAGTGATCAGGACGCGGGGGATGTGACCCAGAAGCCAGAGGTCGCGGATCGCCGGGGAATTCTCCTCGGTCACTGGACCGGTCAGTGCGATGCTGTTGTAGAAGCCCAGGAGATCGCCGACGGGCGAGCCCACCGCTGCCGCGAGGCGCACATTGAGCGGCATGTGAAACAGGATCGTGA
Source organism: Devosia sp. (assembly GCA_040218355.1). GTDB lineage: Bacteria > Pseudomonadota > Alphaproteobacteria > Rhizobiales > Devosiaceae > Devosia. The sequence continues at coordinate 46,604 of JAVJRP010000016.1, forward strand.
TCAGCGAGACGGCCAGGTAGAGCCAGAGCGCGATCACCCAGTTCCGCCGCGCCGGAGCAATATCCCAATCGAGCCGGGCCGACAGGATCAGGCCGGCCAGCATCAGCAGGAAGAGCGGCATGATGGTGAACAGGAAATTGCTGAACTGGGGGAAGAACTGCGCCACGAACTCGGCAGTCGCGAGGCCCAGCCAGTAGACTCCCATCGACAGGCCGATGAAGAGATTGGCGCCGAAAAAGGCGGCTGATGTCGTGATGGCGAGCGAGTTGACGCGCCTACGGGAGGGATCGGATGACATGACGGCGGCCCTGTTATGTGAGGTTAATGAAACTCGGTTTTGGCGAACTGGCGGAACAGGAAGGCTGGCGCGATCCGGCTCAGCCACTTGATCTGGCGTGATTGTCCCAGCAGCATCTCGGTCTGGTTTCGGCGCAGTCCGTCCAGGATGCCGCGCACCAGGTCGGCGGGCTGCATCTTCTTGAAGTTGTCGGACTTCAGCGCCTTGGCCATGTCGGTATCGACGACGGGCGGCATGGCTTCGAAAACGGCGATGCCATGCGGCTTGAACTGGTGGCGCAGGGTTTGCGCGCAGTGATGGAGCAGCGCCTTGGTCCCCGAATAGACAGGCGTTCCCGGCGAGGCGACGAAGGCGACGCCCGAGCCGACGAACAACACGCCCGGTTGCGCGCTTTTTTTCAGCAGCGGCAGGGCGCGGCGCGTCAGGGTGAGCGGCGCCGTGGCATTGATGGCAATCTCGGTTTCGACGTTTTGCAGCGTCCGCGGATCGCCGGCAAAATCGTAAGCCAGAAAGATGCCGGCATTGTTGACCAGCAGGTCGAGGCGGCCGTGCCGTTCGGCGATGGTTGCGAGGATGCGCTCCTGGTCCTCTGCCCTGGTCACATCGCCCGCGACCGCCAACGCACCCGTCCGCTGCGCGGCAGCCTCGAGCTGCTCGGCGTTGCGGCCACAGATGACGACCGTGTTGCCGAGTGCGATCAGCTGGCGCGTCAGCTCGAGCCCGATGCCGGAGCCACCGCCGGTGACGAGAATGATCTTTGCGCTCAGATCCAAGGCCATGTCCTCAAAGTGCAGGTGCGAAGCCGACGATAGACCCGACAAGGCGGTGGACCCCAGATCGAAGAGCTTGCAGATCGTCCCAATGACTTGCAGATCGGTTCAGCTACCGTTGCCAGCGCCGGTGCAACCTGTTCTGATCGATCGCGTCAGTTCCAAATATAAAAGGCGGCCGGATGCAGGCGCAGCAGCGACTTCCCATCTATACCTCCGCCGTGCTCTCGGGCCCGATCTGCGGCATGCTGGGGCTCAACTGGTCCGAGGTCATGGCCCGGGCTGGCCTCGTGCCGACGGACCGAAACGACCGCGGATTCCTGGTCTCGGCCGATGCCTATTTGCGGCTCTGGACCGCCATGATGGAGCTCTCCGCCACGCCCGATGTGTCGCGTCTGCTGGGGCTGCGCATGGCGAGCGGCCCGGCCATCCCGGTGCTTTTTGCGATGTCGACCGCCCCCGATTTCGAGACGGGGATCACGCGCATGGCCGCCTTTAAGAGCCTGTTCGGGCCGATGCAGTTTGAGGTGTCGCGGACCGCGACTGAGTTTTCGGTGCGGGTGGCGGCCGATGTCGCGACAGCCGCGCTGCCGCCCACGTTCAGCAGTCCGCAGATTATCTATCTGCACGCCTCGGCAAAGGCGTTGGCGCGGCATCCCTTTGCGGCGCTGCGGGTGACTTTGCCGCTGCCACTCGAGGAGCGCGAGCGGCTGGCAGAGCTGTTCGGTCGGCTCCCGGCAGAGGGCGAGCCCAGGCTGACCTATGCCCGCGCCGATGTGCGGGTGCCCTTCGTCTCCGACAATCCGGAGCTGTGGCAGGCGACGGAGGCCGATCTGCAGAGCCAGGCAATGATCCAGTCCAAAGGGCTGCCGCTCGCCGATCAGGTGCGGGCCAGCATGCTCGAGGCGTTCTCGATCACCGAGCCTACGATCGCGCATGTCTGCGGGCGGCTGCAACTGAGCCGCAGCACACTGCTGCGCCGGCTGGGCGAAGAGCGCACGACCTTTCAGGCTTTGCTCGACGAGACCCGTAAGCAGGTAGCAATCCGCTATCTGGTCAAGAGCGACCTCAACAACCAGCAGATCGCCCATCTGGTGGGCTACCGCGACCCCAACGCCTTCCAGCGCGCCTTCAGGAAATGGACCGGGATGACGCCGCATGAGTTGCGGGCCGAGCGGTTGGGATGATGCTACAGCCAATGCAGCGGAACATATGGCAATTCAGATTCAGGCGTTGGTCGTGCCGATGGGAAGCCCAAAGTCTAGCTGCCTCCGGCGGATGCGGGCACGAGTGATACGCCATCGCGCGCCCACTACAGGGCTTTGGGCGGTGCGTCGGCTCTTAGAAGACCTAAAAGCCGGCTGGAATGACCGAAATGGGGCGCATTGCCGAATGTCCGGTCTAATGACCAAAGCTTGGAGCTTTCTCTTCGCTTGGCGTTGTAGAGCAATCTGTTGGTTCTTCCGCAGATGAAATCACCCTATTGTTCAACTTCGGACCCAGTCATGCCACTACCTCGCCCATCGACTTGAACGGAATGTCGCCCACATCGGTGTCCGCCTCCTACATTCTTGCGATCCGACGCGAAGGCGTTGTCTCTCCGCACTCTTCGGATTCGAAGAGCCCCTTCTTTCAGCCACCGAAATAGTCAAAACAGCACAGCCCAAGCCCTCCTCACATGCGGGGATGATTGCCTTTGCATCCGCTGTTTTCGCTGAGATAAAGCGACTTCTGGCGGGCATGACATTTCTCAAACGATGATTTCGGTGCCACAAACTGTGCCACAGGAAGTTTGCGAACGCGCCACGCCGCGTTGATCTCGACCGCTATTTGAAACGCGGGAGGCCACAGTTGGTCTTATCACAGACGCGTCCCAACCGCCTTGGCACGCGATCGGGACGTTGTATGCGATCGTCGAGTGACGGGCGGACCTCGTTGCGGTATCGACGCCAATGCTTCATCTTTTCGCGGGCATCCGCAAGGGTGAGGAACCAATAAGCGTTCAGGCATTCTGCCCGGACCTTGCTGTTGAAGGCCTCGATGAAGCCATGGTCCGTTGGTTTGCCCGGCCGCGAGAAGCCGAGAGTGACATTGTTCGCGTCCAGCGCTCCAAGGACAGAAAGGTGGTGCTGTTGAGGCCAGTCAATTTCCTGGTGCGCCGTGCGGGCCGCGGTCCGGAACCGGGAGGGAGAGTCGCTTCACACTCTACGGCACGAAGTGCCCGGTACGAACCTGGGGGCGAGTACGAAGTCCTGTGCCGGCTCGTGGACCGCCTCGGGACTGGTCATGCGATGCAGCAGACGCCGCGCAATGATGTTGCCGAGTTGCACAGTGTCCTGCACCACCATGGTGATACGTGGGGTGATAACGCTGCTCCACTGCACATTGTCAATCATCGCCAGCGATATGTCGTCGGGGCAGGAAAAGCCAAGCTCCTGCATGGCCTGCAGCGCGGCGAGGGCGACGGCATTGTTCGCCCCGATAATGGCCGTTGGCCGTTCCGGCTGGATCAGCAGCCGCATCGCGGCCTCATAGCCGGCCGAACGCGTGAACTGTCCGTCGACCACGTAATTGGGATTAACTTCGATCCCGGCGCTGACCATGGTCTCGACGAAGCCGCGGTGACGTTCTGAGGCGGTGTGCATATGTTTGGGGCCAGCAATGAAGGCAATGCGGCGATGCCCCAATTGCAACAGGTGCTCGGTGAGCATTGCGCCCGCCAGGAAATTGTTCGACCCCACGAAGTCGCGCTCGATTCCGGCAACCTTCTGATCAAAGCACACCATGGGCACTTTGATCGAACTGATGAAATCCACATAGTCGGGGCCAAAACTCGATGGCGCCAGGGCAAGGCCGGCAATCTTGAGGCCGATCAGGTGCTCGACCAGCGCCCGCTCCCGCTCAGTCTTGCCTGAAGAATCGGTGATGAGCACAAAGTGCTCATGTTCGAGCGCGTAGTTCTCCAGTTCACGCCTTATGTCGCCGAAAAATGGATTGCCGACATTGCCCACGACAAAGCCGATCATCCGGCTGCGACCACGCGCCAGGCTCTGCGCCAGAGGGTCTGCAACATAGCCGACCTGTGACGCGGCGCTGCGGACTTTTTCGAGCGTCCGGGCACTCACGCGACCCGGACTACTAAAGGCCAGGGAGACAGTCGAAACCGACACCTCGGCCATTCTGGCGACATCTCGAATGGTTGCCATCGGCTCCTTCTCGAACCGTTTCTATGACTCAGCGAAGTGACTGAGGCACGCCCCTCATTAGCAATTTTCGTTTTATTCCTAGCATTTGCTGGCCCTCATGCAATGAAAATATGAACGCCTGCCTGCAATTTCATGGGGGCTTGACATCAGCCGCCAAGGAATCGAGGATAAATATCGAACCGGTTCGATACACGGTAGGGAGGGAAAATTGGAAAGTGCTCTAATCACCAGCGGCAGTGCGGACGCAGCAGACGGCAAGGCCTGGTTCCCCCAGGACCGGTTCGGCATGTTCATTCATTTCGGGCTCTACGCCCTGGCCGCGCGGCACGAATGGGTGCAGCACCGCGAGGAGATCTCGCCCGAGGATTACTCGAAGTATTTCGAGAACTTCGATCCTGACCTTTACGAGCCCAGGGAGTGGGCGCGCCGGGCCCGGCAAGCAGGCATGAAATATGTGGTGCTCACAGCCAAACATCATGAAGGCTTCTGCCTTTGGGACAGCCAGTTCACCGACTACAAGGCCACCAACACGCCTTACGGTAAGGACCTGCTCAAGCCTTATGTCGAAGCGTTTCGCGCCGAGGGTTTGAAGGTCGGCTTCTATTACTCACTGATCGACTGGCACCACCCGCAATTCCCGATCGACGGTATTCATCCGCTGCGCAACCACCCCGATGCGCTGGAGATGAACAAGAGCCGCGATGTCCGGCAATATGCCGAGTATATGCGCAACCAGGTCACTGAACTGCTCACCGGGTTCGGCGAGATCTCGGTGATCTGGTTCGACTTCTCCTACCCTAACCGTGAACATCGTGGCATGCCGGGCAAGGGGCGCAAGGACTGGGAAAGCGAAGAACTGATCGGTCTGGTGCGCAAGCTGCAGCCCAATATCATTGTTGGCGACCGGCTCGACCTGCCCGCCGACGGCAATTTCCCCAAGGACCTCGCCACGCCCGAACAATATACCCCGCGCGTTGCCCCGACCGTCAACGGCAAGCCGGTGCGCTGGGAAGTGTGCCACACCTTCTCGGGCTCCTGGGGCTATCACCGCGACGAAACCACCTGGAAGGATGCCGGCCAGCTTATCAATATCCTGGTGGATACGGTTTCGCTGGGCGGCAACCTCTTGATGAATGTCGGCCCCACAGCCCGGGGCACATTCGACGCACGCGCGCATACCGCTCTTGAGACCTATGGCAAGTGGCTGCATGTCAACGGGCGCGCGATCTATGGCGCCGGCCCCTCTGAATATCAGGCGCCCAACGGCACCAGGTTCACCCAAAAGGGCAACCGGCTGTATCTGCACCTGCAGACCTGGCCGTTCCGTCACGTCCACATCGAAGGGCTAGGCCGCAAGGTCAAATATGCCCAGTTCCTGCACGACGCCAGCGAAGTGCACTGGCTCGATCCGGATGCGGACGTTGATTCCAATATCGGTGTCGCTGTCGGCGACGGCATGCTGACGCTGGAACTCCCGGTGCTCAAGCCGGACACGGTCTCGCCCGTCATCGAACTCATTCTCAACGACTGAGGTGGAACACGCGGCAAGCCAGGTGAGCACCATGGCAGACGAAGCAGACCTCATTGCCGCAATGGCACCGCTCATTGCGGACCTCGCCGAGAATGGCAGGGGCGCCGTCGCCCTTGCCGGTTCTCGCGGCAAGGGACGGGCCGATGCGCAGTCGGACTATGACTTTCGCGTCTATGCCGATGCCTATTGGGGACCGGAGATCGAGTCCACGCCGCAATGGCGCTGCTTTGAAGAGGTCATGCGCCATTGGGAAGCCAGAGGCTATCGCATGGACGGGGTCTGGATGCGCTCCTATGCGGGCGTTCATCGCGATCTCGCGGCCTGGATCGACGGCACGCCGGTCGACAAGAGCTTTGAATGGACCATCTGGGGCTATCATCTGCCGACGGACCTGGCCAACCAGCAGATCGTATCGGACCCCGATGGGGTGCTGGCCGAATGGAAGGCCAGGCTCGTCGTCTATCCCGAGGCGCTGCGCCAGACGGTTTTGCAGCAATACCGGGAAATCCTCGCCTATTGGGCAGAGGACTATCACTACCAAAGCAAGATCGAGCGCCGCGATCTGGTCTTTCTCGTCGGCCTCAGCGGCAAGCTGGCCAACGCCATCCTGCAGGTCGTGTTTGCCTTCAACCGCGTCTATTACCCCGGCGACGGCTGGAACCTGCCCATGGCGGCAGAGCTCGAGCACCTGCCGCCAGACTTCATTTCGCGCATGACCCAAATCCTGGAACCAGGCAGCGGTGCCGATGCCTGGAGGCGGCAGCGCGCCGAATTCATCGCCATGGTCAGGGACCTGGAGGTGTTGCTTGCGACCTGAACGGGCCGCCCGCCCAAACCGGACTCCAAATCCGGATCGAACCGCTTTTACCGATCAACCCGTAGTTACTGAGGAGAGACTACCGTGAAATTATCGACCGTAATGGCCGCCGCGTTCTTCGCGAGCAGCGCGTTCATCCCGACCCTCCAGGCCCAGGAGCAGGTGAATCTGACCTGGCAGATGTGGGGAGACGAAAATGACTCCGCCCTCTGGCAGAGCCTGGCGGATCTGGTGACGGAGGAATATCCCAACATCACCGTCACGCCGCAGATTTCCGGCTGGACCGACTACTGGACCCGCCTTCCGGTGCTGGCCTCCTCCGGCCAGATTGCCGATCTGGTAGCCATGCAGTCCATGCGCATGCCCAGTTTCTATTCCATTCTCGAGCCGCTCGACCCCCATTTCGCGTCCGACAATTTCGACACCGCCGCGTTCGAATCCTCGATCATCGCCGGCCTTGCGCATGACGGCACCCAATATGCCCTGCCCTATGACGTTGGTCCGTGGATGGTCTTCTACAACCGCGACAAGTTCGCCGAAGCCGGCCTCGACGAACCTGCGCTCGACTGGACTTTCGACGATTTCAAGTCCGCCGCGCAGGCGCTGACCGAAGGCGAGAATTACGGCTTTGCCGGACAGGCCTTCGACTTCATCGCCGGGCCGGTGGCCCTTGGCGCTGAGTATTTCGACGACGGCAACCAATTCGCCGTGACCAATGAAGGCTATGTCGATGCCGTCGGCAAATTCGTTGACCTCACCGCCGTCGACAACGCCTCGCCGGTCTTTGCCTCAGGCGCCGGCGCCGTCACAGCCAGCGGCCGCTTCGCCTCGGGCAATGCGGCTATGTATATCGATGGTCCGTGGTCGCTGATTTCTACCCAGGGCGCAGTCGATTTCGAGATGGGCGTCGCTCCTCTCCCGCGCGGCGAGGGAGCTTCCCGGTTCATTACCGCCGGCTCGGGCTGGGGCATTTCCGCTGCAAGCCAGAACAAGGAAGAAGCCTATAAGGCCCTCCAGATCCTGACCGGACCCAAAGCCGCAGAGATCCTGGCCTCAGCCGGCCGTGCCCTGCCGGGTCGACTTGCCGAACAGACCTTTTGGTACGACGTTGCCGCCAAGGATGTGAGCGGCACGCGCGAAGTGCTGGCCTACATGTTCGAGCACTCAACTCCATTCCGGCTCAATGAATACTGGAACGAGTTCGAAAACCTCGTCACCCAGTACATGCCGCTGGCCCTCAATGGCGACTCGACCACCGAAGCCGTGCTGGCCGACATCCAGAGCCAGCTGCCCTTCTAGAGCCCAGAACCCGGCCGGCCTGAAAGTCGGCCGGGTCCAATCACACGCTGGACGGGAGGAGCCCCATGGCGGCGATCGACAATGCAACGGAAGTGGCCAGACCACAGCGCTCGCGATGGGGCAATCGGCTAGAGCGCGGAGAGGCGCGAACGGCCTTCTTTTTCCTCCTGCCCGGTCTGATTGGCATGGTGCTGTTTCTGGTGGTGCCGATAATCGCATCGGTTGTGTTGAGCTTCACCAATTGGAAATTGCTCGGCACGCCCGAATTTGTCGGCATTTCCAACTATGTCCGGCTCTTCACGGCCGACCCGCAATTCTGGCCGGTCCTGCGCAACACCTTGTTCTTCACCGCTGAATATCTGGTGCTGAACATCGTCATCTCTTTGGGGCTGGCCGTATGGATCTCCGGCCTCAAGGTGGGGCAGCGATGGTTCCGGGTGATCTTTTTCCTCCCGACCTTCACCCCGGGCATCGCTGTCGCCATTGTCTGGATGCTCATCTTCGCCCCCGGCGGCTTCTTCGACTTCATCATGGCATCGCTTTCGATCCATATCCCGAGCATGCTGACCGACCAGACTCTGGCCATGCAGGCCGTCATCATCGTCTCGCTCTGGGCCGGGGTCGGCTACAACACGGTGCTGTTCAACGCGGCACTCGACATGGTGCCGCAAAGCTATCTGGAAGCGGCGCGCATCGATGGCGCCAATGCCTGGCAGCGCTTCTGGAAGATCCGGCTGCCGCTCATTTCGCCGACCTTGTTTTTCGGCACTGTGATGACGGCGATAACCTCATTGCAGGTCTTCGACCAGATCTATGTGATGACCCGCGGCGGACCGGGTAATGCCACCGCCACGCTCGGCTACGCCATCTACCAGCGGGGCTTCCAGAATTTCCAGATGGGCTACGCCTCGACCATCGCCTGGGTGATGTTCGCCATGATCATGGCCCTGACCGCCCTGCAATTCTGGCTCCAGCGCAAATGGGTGCATTATGACAACTAGGTCCCGTTCCCGGCTTACCCTGGCGCTCGATGTTCTAAACCATGGCGGCCTGCTCATCGTCGCGCTGATTTTCCTGTTTCCATTCTTCTGGATGGTGAGCAATGCGGTGCGCAGCAATGCCGAGGTGCTTGCTATCCCGGTGCGCATCCTGCCCAACGCCTTCGAATGGGACAATTTCGCCAAGGCCTGGACGCAGTTGCCCTTCGGCCGGTTCTTCCTCAACAGCCTCTTCATTTCGACCAGCGTCACAATCATCACCGTGATCGTCTCGTGCCTGTCAGGCTACGCCTTTGCCCGGCTGAAATTTCCTGGGCGCGAAGCCTTGTTGATGGCCTATCTCGGCACGCTGATGGTTCCGGCGATCATGCTGATCATCCCGCTTTTCCTGATCGTGAACAGCCTGGGCATGGTCAACACCTTCCAGGGTGTCATCCTGCCGGTGGCCTTCGGCACTTTCGGTGCTTTCCTCATGCGCCAGTTCTTCCTGTCCATCCCCATGGAGCTCGAAGAGGCGGCCCGCATCGATGGCGCCTCGCGCCTGCGCATTCTGGTCAGCATTATCGTACCGCTTTCCATGCCGGCCATCGGGCTGCTCTCGCTCTTCACTTTCATCGGGCAATGGAACAATTTCCTCTGGCCCCTGATCGTGATGACTGGTTCTGAAAATGCCACCCTGCCAGTGGGGCTGACCTATTTCCAGACACAGTCCGGCACGCAGTGGAATTTCATCATGGCTGGCGCGGCCCTCTCCATGCTTCCCGGCATCATCCTCGCCATTATTCTGCAGAAGCTCATCTACAATTCCATTGCCCTCAATGCGGGCATGGGTGGCCGCTAGGCCCGCTCAACAACAGGAGGCCGACATGGCCAGTGTGACCATTCGCAATGCAGTGAAATCCTACGGCTCGATGCAGGTGCTGCACGGTGTGTCACTTGCGGCACGGGATGGCGAATTCGTCGTCCTGGTCGGGCCTTCAGGCTGCTGCAAGTCCACCTTGCTGCGCATGATTGCAGGGCTCGAGACTATTACCGACGGCCAGATCGCCATCGGAGACCGCGTTGTCAACGAGCTTGAGCCCAAAGAGCGGGATATCGCCATGGTGTTCCAGTCCTATGCGCTCTATCCGCACATGACCGTGCGGGACAATATGGCGTTCTCACTCAAGCTCTCGCGGCGCAGCAAGGCCGAGATCGAGTCTGAGGTGAACCGTGCCGCCGAAATCCTGGCTCTGGCCCCCCTGCTCGAGCGCTATCCACGTCAGCTTTCAGGCGGGCAGCGCCAGCGCGTCGCCATGGGGCGCGCGATCGTGCGCAACCCGGCTGTCTTCCTCTTCGATGAACCGCTCTCGAACCTGGATGCCAAGCTGCGCGTGCAGATGCGCGGCGAGATCAAGGCGCTCCACGCCCGGCTTAATGCCACCATGATCTACGTGACCCACGATCAGATGGAGGCCATGACCATGGCCGACCGGATCGTGGTGATGCGGGCCGGAAAGATCGAGCAGATCGGAACGCCGCTCGACATCTACGACAATCCGGCCAATAGCTTTGTGGCGAGTTTTATCGGTTCACCCTCCATGAACCTGATCGACGGAACGGTGATCGATCAGGACGGCCAGGTTGTGCTGCGCGACACCGGGGGAGTGGCGTGGCCTTTGCCCGGAAGTGCCCGCGCCCATATCGGACGAGACGTGACGATGGGTGTGCGGCCCGAACATGTCTACATCACCGGCGACATTGCGAATGGTAGGATCGACAATATCGAGCCGACGGGCTCGGATACGCATGTGCAGGTGGAAGTAGGGTCCAACACCATCACCATCGTCCGCCATGAGCGTCTGGATCGCGCGGTCGGCGCCGAGATTTCCGTTCGCAATGATCCAGAAAGGTCCATGCTGTTTTGCCGAGAGGGTGGAGAGCATTTGGGCTGACTGCGACTACGGCGCCCATCGACTCGAACGGCATGTCAGCCGCCTACCCACTTGGGATTCAACGCGACAGCATTGTTTCTCCGCACTCTTCGGAACCGAAGGTCCCCTTCTTTCAGCCACAGGCACGGCTGAATGCTGCACGACCCAGGCCCTCCTTGCGAGGGTGCTGGGCGATAGCGCAGGCCGGCGCTTGACCCGCGATCGACAGGCTGGCCGATGCCGCCAGGGTCAATCCGGCGGCATCGTGTTGCGGTTTGAACCGGGTCAGGCTGACCGGTTCTTGTTGTAGAGATCGAAGAACACGGCTGCGAGCAGCACCACGCCCTTGATCATCTGCTGCCAGTCGATGTTGACGCCCATGATCGACATGCCGTTGTTCATCACACCCATGATGAAGGCACCGATCACCGCGCCGGCCACCTGCCCGACCCCGCCCAGCGCCGAAGCGCCGCCGATGAACACGGCCGCGATGACGTCGAGCTCCAGACCCTGCCCGGCCTTGGGCGTCGCCGAGTTGAGGCGGGCCGCATAGATCATGCCGGCAAGCGCCGCCAGGGCCCCCATGATGGCGAAGATGTAGAAGGTGGTGCGTTCGGTCTTGATGCCCGAGAGCGCCGCGGCCTTGAGGTTGCCGCCAAGGGCATAAATGCGGCGGCCAAAGGTCAGGCGCTTGGTCATGAACACGAAGAAGGCGATCAGAACGCCCATCACCACCAGCACGTTGGGCAGGCCGCGATAGGAGGCGAGCATATAGGCGAAGAACAGCACCAGCGCCGCAATCACCACATTCTTGATGATGAACAGGCTGAACGGCTCAACGTCGTAGCCGCGCGCCAGACGACGGCCACGCCCGCGGATCGAGAAGAACACCATGCCGACAATGGCCAGGATGGCGATGACCATGGTGGTGGAATGCAGCACCACGTTCTGCCCGTTTTCGGCCAGCCAGGGCATGGTGATCGGGCCCACGATATCGGGGATGAAACCGGCAGAGAGCATCTGGAACTCGGCCGGGAACGGACCAACGGACTTGCCGGCCAGGATGGCCAGCGACAGCCCCTTGAAGATCAGCATGCCGGCCAGCGTCACGATGAAGGCCGGAACCCGATGATAGGCAATGATGTAACCCTGTGCCGCACCAATGGCCGCGCCGGCCACAAGACAGATGGCGCCAGCGACCAGCGGATGGGCCAGGAAGGCCAGCTCGGGCGGGAAGTCCCAGCCCACCATCAGCATGGCCGCCAGCGCGCCGACAAAGCCGGAGACCGAACCGACCGAAAGGTCGATGTGACCGGCCACGATGACCAGCAGCATGCCCAGCGCCATGACGATGATGTAGCTGTTCTGCAGGATGATGTTGGTCAGGTTCACCGGCTTGAACAGCACGCCATTGGTGAAATACTGGAAGAACAGCATGATGAGGATCAGCGCCAGCAACAGGCCATAATCGCGCATATTGGCGCGCAGGGCGCCAATCAGCGTCATTTCATGGGCCTGAGCCGGCTGGGCCGCGGAACCGGTTCCGGTCGGTGCAGTTTCGGTGGTCATGATGCCTTTCCTTCGGCGCGCACGATGGAGCGCATGATCTTTTCCTGGCTCGCCTCGCTGGTGGGCATTTCGCCCACGATGCGGCCTTCATTCATAACATAGAGACGGTCGGTGATGCCCAGGAGCTCGGGCATTTCCGAGGAGATCACCAGGATCGCCTTCCCCTGGGCAGCGAGCTGATTGATGATGGTGTAAATCTCGTATTTGGCACCCACGTCGATACCGCGGGTCGGCTCATCGAGAATGAGCACATCGGGATTGGCGTAGAGCCATTTGCTCAAGACGACCTTCTGTTGGTTGCCGCCCGAGAGATTGCCCACGACCTGATAGACGCTGGAGGAGCGGATATTGGTTTTCTTGCGGTAATCATTGGCGGCGTCGAGTTCGGCCAGATCGTCGATCACGCCCCAGCGCGACACCCCCATCAGATTGGCGATGGTGGTGTTGTGCTTGATGTGGTCAATCAGATTGAGGCCATAGGTCTTGCGGTCCTCGGTGGCGTAGGCAATGCCATTGCGGATCGACTTGTCGACGCTAGAGGTATCCACCTTCTGGCCGTTGACGAAGACTTCGCCGGAAATCTTCTGCCCGTAGGACTTGCCGAAAACGCTCATGGCAAATTCGGTGCGGCCCGAGCCCATCAGGCCAGCAATACCCACGACCTCGCCCTTGCGGAGCGAGATGTTCACGTCGCGGATGATCTGGCGCTCGCGATGCTGGGGATGGAAGACGTTCCAGTTGCGCACCTCGAGCACCACTTCGCCCACATTCGGGGTACGGGCCGGATAGCGGTCGTTCAGCGCACGGCCCACCATCGAGGTGATGATGCGATCCTCGGTGATATCCTCGGTGTTCATCGTCTCGATCGACTTGCCGTCGCGGATCACGGTCACGCGGTCGGCAATGCGGGAGATTTCGTTGAGCTTGTGGCTGATGATGATCGAGGTGATGCCCTGCTTCTTGAATTCGAGCAGCAGGTCGAGCAGCGCCTGGCTGTCCTTTTCGGAGAGCGATGCGGTGGGCTCGTCCAGAATGAGCAATTGCACCTGCTTGGAGAGCGCTTTGGCGATCTCGACGAGTTGCTGCTTGCCCACCCCGATATTGGTGATCAGCGTGTCGGGGTCTTCCTTGAGCCCAACCATTTTGAGCAGCTTGCGGGCACCATCGCGGGTCTCGTCCCAGTCGATGATGCCGCCCCTGGCCTGCTCATTGCCCAGAAAGATGTTCTCGGCAATCGAAAGCAGCGGTACCAGCGCCAGCTCCTGGTGGATGATGACGATGCCCTTGTGCTCGCTGTCGCTGATCGATTTGAAGTGCTGTTCGTCACCCTGATAGATGATCTGCCCGTCATAGGAGCCTGCGGGATAGACCCCGCTGAGCACCTTCATCAGGGTGGACTTGCCCGCGCCGTTCTCGCCGCAAATGGCGTGAATTTCGCCTTCACGCACATCCAGACTGACGTCCGAGAGCGCCTTGACGCCGGGGAAGGTCTTGGTGATGCCGCGCATCTCCAGAATGGTCTTGGTCATGCTGACCCTGTCATTTCAGTGACCGACAATGGGCTCACCGGGGTTCGCCCCTTATGAACCCGGCCTTCCGCTCGCCCATGGACGGCTGGAAAGCCCGGTGAAATAGCCTGAATAGGGACCCCGAATAAACGGGATCCCTTGTTTGCAAAGCCGCTTACTGCAGCTCTTCGGCCTTGATGTAGCCCGAAGCGATCACGCGTTCTTCGTAGTTGGTGACATCGACTTCATACGGGGTCAGCAGGATCGAAGGCACAACCTTGACGCCGTTGTCATAGGTCGAGGTGTCGAGGCCGCTCGGCTGTTCGCCCGAAAGCACGGTGTCGATAAGCTGAGCAGTGTACTGGGCCAGTTCGCGGGTGTCCTTGAACACGGTCGAGTACTGCTCGCCGGCGATGATCGCCTTGACCGAGGGGGTTTCCGCATCCTGGCCGGTGATGATCGGCCAGGACAGGTCGCCCGAGCCATAACCGACGCCACGCAGCGAGGAGATGATGCCGCGGCTCAGGCCATCATAGGGGGCCAGCACGCCATGCACGCGGCTGCCGTCCGAATAGTTGGCCGAGAGGATGTTATCCATGCGTGCCTGGGCGACGGCGCCGTCCCAACGCAGCGTACCGACCTGCTCCATGCCCTGCTGGCCCGACTTGATGACGATGTCACCAGCGTCGATCATTGGCTGCAGCACGGCCATGGCGCCGTCATAGAAGAAAAAGGCGTTGTTGTCGTCCGGCGAGCCGCCAAACAGCTCGACATTCCAGGGCTTGTCGTCGCCGAAACGGGCTTCGAGACCCTTGACCAGGCTGTTGGCCTGAAGCACGCCCACCTGGAAATTGTCGAAGGTGGTGTAGTAGTCGACATTGGGGCTTTCGAGGATCAGGCGGTCATAGGCGATGACCTTGACGCCCTGATCGGCAGCGTTCTGCAGCACGGCCGAGAGCGTGGTGCCATCGATCGAGGCCACCACGAGAGCCTTGACGCCCTTGGTCACCATGTTTTCGATCTGGGCGAGCTGGTTGGGAATGTCGTCTTCCGCATATTGCAGGTCGACAGTGTAGCCCATGCCTTCGAGAGCTGCCTTGAGCTCGTTGCCGTCCGAGATCCAGCGCAGCGACGACTGTGTCGGCATGGCGATACCGACCTGGCCCTTGTCCTGGGCAAAGGCGCCAGTAGCGGCGGAGGCGACCAGCGCACCCGCAGCAAACAGCGTCGCAATTGATTTGAGAACCTTCACGTCTCGACTCCCTAAAAACTTTCGAGATTGGTTGATTATGGTCTTCTGGGATCGGGGACGTCACGCAGCCCTGGCCCGACCAGCGCTGGCACAACCGCGAGGCTGCACCATCGATTGCCGGCTGACGCCGCATCTGGAACAGGTCAACACCCCGAGGGGGATTGCCTTGACGATCTGCTTGAAATCCTCCGGTACAGACGGCGGTCCGCCGCCATGGACTCTCCCAAGCCCACGCGCTGGAAGCTAGAATAATCAGATAGGCGTGTAAAGCGTTGCCGAGCGCTCCGATGTGTATTTTTCGACTATCGCAAAAAAATCCGGAGCATATGGCGCGGCGGACACATGAATCACAAGAATGGCAGGCGGGGCATGATCGTGGGTTGCAATGGCTCGAAAAAGTGGCCACAAACCCTCAAAGTTATCAGATATGTTTGGGAGTTGAGAATTTCCAGAAGTGGTTCCATATACGGGCGGGGAAGCGCCGCCGGCGATGTTGCAGACGACCTTGCCCACGAGATCCTCACCGCGCTGACCCCGGGCGCAAGCCTGCCCAGCGAAGCCGAGCTTGCCAGCCGCTATGCGGTCAGCCGCCTGACCATTCGCGAGGCGGTCAAGCTGCTTGCCGGACGCGGTCTGCTGGACATTGCGCGGGGCCGGAAAGCTGTGGTGCGAGAACCGGATGGCACCGCCTTTTCTGATTTTTTGACATCGCTGCTGCACAATGACTCCAAAAGCCTTTTCGACCTGGTCGAAGTGCGGCTCTCGCTCGAAGTGCAAAGCGCGACCCTGGCCGCCAAACGCGCCAATCGCGCCGGGATTGCGGCCATCGAAAGCGCGTTGCGCGGCATGCTGGACAATGCCGACGCGGCCATAAAGGGGGACCCGGCGGCCGACCGCCGTTTCCACGATTTCGACGTGGGGTTCCACGAGGCGATTGCCCTGGCCAGTGGCAATCGTATTCTGGGCTATCTGTTCGAGGCCATGTCGGCGCAACTCAGGCATGGCATCCAGATCAGCCGGCGCGGTCACGCCAATCGCGGGCACACGCTGCACGACACCATTGCCTGGCATGAACGTATTCTCGAAGCCATCCGGGCGGGCAATGCCCGTGCCGCCGGGGAGGCCATGCGCCAGCATTTGAAGGATACCGAGAACGACATCCGCAATGCGCTCTCGAACGTGGCAGACCAGCCGACCTGATTGTTTGGCTGGCCTATGGGCACGGCAACTTAGCACGATGCCGGTTGACGCGCATGCCGGTGCGCGCTTATCGCCAATGGTGCAGATTTTCCTGGCCCTTGCCGATCAGGTACGTATCGATCTGTTCCTGACGAGCCGCGATCCCGCACCGGGACCGCAGCCCAATTCACGGAGGTCCGGCATTGGCTAGACGCTCGGAAAATGCTTCGGCCTCGCCCTGGCTGATCGCGGCCATGCGACTGGGCGTTCTGGCGATGCTCTTGCTGCTCTGGGCGCTGGCCGCCAACAATGTCAGCCGCAATATCATCCCCTCGCCGATGGAAACACTTGAGGCCGCCGGGCGGCTCTGGACTGATGGCCGGTTGCCGGGAGCGCTCGGGGCTAGCCTTGTGACCTATCTGGGTGGCTTTGCGCTGGCCGTCGCGTTTGCCCTGCCACTGGGCATTGTCATGGGCGCGTTTGGCCTGTTGGGCCGAACCATCGAGATCTACGTCTATGCGCTGGCGGCGACGCCCCGAGTGGCGTTCATTCCGCTCATCATCCTCACGCTGGGGCTGGGCATCGAGGCCAAGCTGTTCGTGGTGTTTCTCGGCGCGGTCATGCCGATCATCATCAATACCTATGCCGGAGTGCGCCAGGCAGACCCGGATCTGGTCGAAATGGCCCGCAGCGTGGGCGCTTCGCGCGGCCGCATCTTCAGGGCCATCGTGCTGCCCGGCGCGGTGCCCTATGTGCTGGCGGGCCTGCGCATCGGGGCAACGATTGGCCTGATCAACACGGTAGTCGCCGAGCTATACACCGCCGTGACCGGACTGGGCGGGCTGCTGGCCCTTTATGGCAATACCTTCCGCATGGCCGAGTATTTTGTGATCGTCCTCACGCTGGCCGCGATCGGGGTCGTCGTCACCGAAGCGCTGCGCCTGCTCGAACTCCGCCTGACCCGCTGGTCGAATTGAATACCGAAGAAAACGAGACTTGTTCCAATGCCATCAATGCTCTTCCGCCACCTTGCGCCACTGCTTCTTCTGGGCGCGTTCTCCGTCAGCGTCTTAGCACAGTCGGATGCGCCGTTTCGCCTGATCGTCACCCATCTCGAGCCACCATTGGTGCCCAATTCGGTGATGGATCTGGCTGAAACGCTTGGCTATTTCGACCAGGAAGGCGTCAATGTCGAACTGGTGCGCGTGCAGCAGACCCCGTCCGCGCTGGCGGCGCTCCAGGCGGGCGAAGGCGAAATGGCCAATATCGGGGTGGACGCCTTGCTGCAGGCCATTGCCGCCGGGGCCACCGACCTTCGCGCGGTGACATCGCCCAACAAGGCACTGCCGTTTCTGATTGCGGCCAGGGACGAGATAACGACCGTGGAGAACCTGGCCGGGGCCAGCTTCGGTGTCGGCCGGATCGGGAGTCTTGACCATTCGCTGTCCAGTCTGGTGCTCGGCAGCATGGGCGCCGATATCGAACAGTCCCAGATCGTCACCCTTGGCCAGCCCAATGTGCGTGCCCAGGCGCTGGCGGCCGGCCAGATCGACGCCACCACCATGTCGATCGGCACCTGGCTGAGCCTGCCTGACACCACTGGCCTACATGTGCTGGTCGACCAGGACGCCTATTTTGCCGCGGCGCCGCTGGTCAACAAGGTCAATGCCGTACCGGGCAATGTGCTGGCCGAACGCCCCGACGACGTGGCCGCCGTCATCCGGGCGCTGATCCGCATCAGCCGCGATGTTGCGGCCGATCCGCAGCTTTGGGTGGACGGCATGGCCGAGGCCCTGCCCGATGCCGACACGGCCGTGCTGGATGCGTTGGTGACAAGTTTTGCCACAAGCTGGAGCGTCAATGGCGGGATGAGCGCCGATGAGCTGGCCTATACGGCAGACTGGCTCTATGGCACCGAAGACTTCTCTGCGGCCACCCCGCTGGCGCTGGCTGACTGGGTCAGCTTTGCCCCGGCAGATGCGGCGCTGGCGACGCTGGGTACCGCCGAGGGCATGGACCCCGCCGATCGATGAGCCATTTCCCGTCCGCGCTCGATCAGGCCCATATGTCCACCTCGCGCGGGCGGGGCATTCGCTTTGCCGGGGTCAGCAAGGATTTCACCGCTGGCAATGGCGCGCGGACCAGCGCTGTGAGACAGGTCAATCTTGAGATTGCCGAACAACAATTCGTCGCCCTGATCGGTCCTTCGGGTTGTGGCAAGAGCACTTTGCTACGGCTGGCGGACGGGTTGCTGGAACCGGACACGGGCCGGGTCGAGATCGGCAATGCGCCGCCGCGGCCGGGTCCGGCCACCGGCATGGTGTTCCAGAACTTCCGTCTCATCCCCTGGCGCAGCGTTGCCGGCAATGTTGGCTTTGCCCTTGAGGGGCTGGGCCTTGATAAGGCAGAGCTGAATCAACGCGTGCAGGCGCAGCTTGAACAGGTCGGCCTGGCGCAATGGACCAGTCATTATCCGGCGCAGTTGTCGGGCGGCATGCGGCAGCGCGTGGCGCTGGCACGGGCGCTGATTGGCCGGCCGAGCGTGCTGCTGATGGATGAACCCTTTGCCAGCCTGGACGCCCAGACGCGTGAATTGATGCAGGATGACCTGCTGGCGCTGTGGGAACGCCAACACTCCACCGTGCTGTTTGTGACCCATAGCGTGGATGAGGCCCTGCTGCTGGCCGACCGGGTGATCGTGATGGGCCGGGGCGCCGTGCTCGAAGACCTGCCAATCGACCTGCCGCGACCGCGCCGCAGCACTGATGTGCGCCGTGACGCAGAATATGGCCGATTGCGCGAGTATTTGTGGTCGCGAATCCGGGATCTGGTGCTGGCGGATCCGGCATCAGCGTTTTTCGGCCGACATGTCCAAGCAGAAAAAAAACGCGGCTGATCTGGACCAAGCAAGTCGACAGCCCGGACCGCGATACTCAGTTAAGCTACTGTTTCCAATGAACCTTCTACGAAGTTCTCCGTGCAAGGAGAACTTCGTATGCCTGTGGCCGTACTCAATGTCCGTCCCACTCGTCAAAGATCACTCAACCGCGTCCGCATGGACAATCGCAACAGGGAACTGGCGCTGAACAGCATCGGAGAACGCGTGCTGCTCTATGCTCCGCGAGACGAGCCCCGCCATGGCTATTTCGCCACGGCAATCCTGGCAGATGTTGCTCCCGACATGACGCAGCGCCGTTTCATGTTTCTGATGCTGGATGATGTCGCACATTTCACGCGTTGTGTTTCGCTTGAAGCGCTTGCGGCCCCGGTTGAGAGCCGCGCCTATCGAGAGGATGGCAGTCTGGATTTCAGCTATTTTTCTCCCAACATCCGAGCGCTGCTGCCAGAAGACCAAAGTGCCGCAGCGGCACTTGCCAAGCAGAATTGTGCGGTAGACGGGTTTGATATGCCGCCGGCACCGCCATTCCGCCATTTGAACGGGTTGGCGCCTGTACCCGCTCGTCGCGCCAAGGACACTATATTGCGCAATGTGCGGTTGCGCTGGTCCGTATTGCAGGCCTATGGCACCGCCTGTGCAGTTTGTGGGGACGACAACTCCATCCACGCGATTGGTGCCCATGAGGTGGAGGTCTGTCATTTGCGGGCACTGGCGCATGGCGGACCGGACGAACTGACCAATGCCATGCCCATGTGCCGCACGCATCACTGGTTCTATGACCGCGGTGGGTTCACCCTGGCCGATGCCGGAGGGATCATCCTGAGCAGTCTGGCCCCGCCCCCGCTGCGCCGGCAACTGCATGGGCGGCAAGCGGCGCGCTTCCCAAACGCAGTGCAGGCCTGGCCACGGGCCGAGCATTTGCAGTTTCACCGCGAGCATGTGTTTCTGGGATAGACAAAGTCCAAACGCAAAAAGCCCCCGCTTTTGCGGGGGCTTTTGTTGGTTTTGGCTTGTGATGAGACTGTGTGTTTTTGGCAGACCTTGCAGTGACCTACTCTCCCAAGTCTTGAGACTTAGTACCATTGGCGCGGAGGGATTTGACGGTCGAGTTC
>JAVJRP010000020.1:0-236031 GCA_040218355.1 Devosia sp.
GAGGGCGAGTACACGATGGTGGGTGGTCGCAATGCCATCAAAACCAATGTGCGCATTGTTGCGGCCACGCACCGCGATCTGAGCCAGATGATCCGGCAGGGCCTGTTCCGCGAGGATCTCTACTATCGCCTCAACGTGGTGCCGATCCGGCTGCCACCGCTGCGCGAGCGTATCGACGACATCACTGACCTGGTGCAACACTTCCTGCGGCTGGCACAACGCGAGGGCGAGCCGTCGAAATCCATCTCGCCCGAAGCCATCCGGCTGATGCAGAACTACAATTGGCCGGGCAATATCCGCGAGCTGGAAAACCTGGTGCGGCGTCTGTCGGCGCTCTATGTGGACGAGCAAATTTCCGCTGAGATCGTGCAGAACGAGCTCAATATCGTCGACCGTCCCGCCGGCAACTCGGCCTCGGGGCCGGTGGATATTTCCATGGCGGTCGAAACCCATGTGGGCCAGTTGCTGCGCGAGCATGAACCGCACTTGCCGCCGGCGGGCATGTATCAGCGGGTGATCGACAAGGTTGAGGCGCCGCTGATCGCTATGGCGCTCAATGCCTGTGGCGGCAACCAGATCAAGGCGGCGGACCTGCTGGGACTGAACCGCAATACGCTGCGCAAGAAAATCCGGACGCACAGTATCGAGATCGTCAAGCATAGCAGCCGTCGGGGGTAGGGGGGCGCCCTGCGAGCGGAGCTCCTGCGGCCCTGTCGGACACACCTCGTAGTCTCCGGGCCTCAGTCCTTAGAAGCGCTCCACAGGAGCTGGGTCGTCAACTGAGCCTGTGGTTCCTGGCGCTGGTCCACGGTGTTCGTGCCCTGCGAGCGTAGCTCTTCGGGCCTCCATCGCGGAAAACGGTCCGGAGTGTTCGTGCCATTCGAGCATAGCTCTCATGGCCTCAGTCCCTAAAATCGCTCCACCGGAGCGATTTTACCCGCGCAGCGGGCCGGGACTGAGTGTCACATTTTGGCAACAATTGTCTTGAAGGGTCGGGCGAATTGGGTCAGGCTTCGCTTTCCCTCTGGTTTTGCACATAGATGGTGGCTCTCGACGGGCTGCCGAAATGACAACCACTGTGGTCGAAGCGGAGGAAACTGGGCAGTCTATGGCCGAACTGGTCTCAGCCAACGAAGAGCAAAATGCCCCGTCTGCCGGCGAATCGCCGGCTGGACGGCGCGGTCTGCTCCGCATCCAGCAGAACTACTCCCTGCGCGTGCTCGGCTTTGTTGTGGTGTTCGCTTCGGTGCTGATGTCGTCGGCATCCTTTTTCATTCTCTCAGGCATTACCAATATCGAACCCTCGCCCACGGTCTGGACCGTCATCTGGGTGGTCACCGGGCTTTTGGTGCTGCTGGTGATTGCCCTTGTGGTGACCGAGGCCGTGCTGCTGTTTCAGGCGCGGCTGCGCGGCGTGCCCGGGGCAGGACTGCAGGTTCGCATGGTGGCGATGTTCGCCTTTGTGGCGGCAGTGCCTGCGGCCCTGGTGGCCGTGGTGGCAACCATCGCGCTCAACCAGGGGCTGGATCAGTGGTTCTCCGAGCGCACGCGGGCGATGGTGGAAAGCTCGCGGCTGGTGGCCCGATCCTACATGCTCGAGCATGCCCAAGTGCTGCGCGATGACATTATCTGGGTGGCGACCGAGCTTGAGCAGGCGCGCGAAACTTACCAGGAAGAACCGGTTCGGTTCGAACGGATCCTGACGGCCTTGGCGGTGACGCGCTCTTTGCCATTTACAGCGCTCATCGACCGGGAAGGCGAGACGCTGATGCGGGCGCAGATCAACGTCGCAGGAGCCTATCCCAAACTGCCTGCCGGGGTGACCGATGGCGTGGTGGAGGGGATACCGACGCCGATCGCGCCGGGATCGACCCAGTTCGTGGGATCGGTGGTCAAGCTGCGTGGGTATGACGAGACATTCCTGTTCGTGGCGCGTCCGGTCGACGCAGAAGTGCTCGAATATATGCGTCTAACCGACGAGAATATAACGGAATATCGAGAGTACGCCTCAAGCCGGCTGGTGTTCCAGATTACCTTCACCATCATGTATGTGGGGCTGGCCGTGGTGCTGCTTTTGGCCGCGCTCTGGATCGGCATTGCGCTGGCCAACCGCTTCGTCGACCCGATCCGAAACCTGATGATCGCGTCGCGACGGGTGAGCTCGGGCGATCTGGATGTGCAGGTGCCGGTGCAGGAGGGTAGGGGCGATCTGCGGGATTTGTCCAATGGCTTCAACCGCATGACGCAACAGCTCAAGTCGCAACGGCTGGACCTGCTCAAGGCCAATGAAGTCAATGAGAAGCGTCGCCAGTTCACCGAGGCGGTGGTGGAAGGTGTGTCGGCCGGCATTATCGGCCTGGATCCCTATGGCGCGGTGACACTGGTCAATGCGCGCGCCTGCGAAATGCTCGGTCGGACGGAAATCGAGCTGATGGGCGAGCCGATGGACAAGATCATGCCCGAACTGGCGGCAACGCTGGACAAGGCAAAATCCGCCCGGCGTGGTCAGGTGCGGGACCAGATCCAGCTCGGCAATGAAACGGACCGGCGCATCTATCAAGTGCAGTTGACGCGCGAAGGCTCGATCACCGAATCCAAGGGCTATGTGCTGACTTTCGATGACATCACCGATCTCGAATCGGCGCAGCGGACCAGTGCCTGGGCCGATGTGGCGCGGCGCATTGCTCACGAGATCAAGAATCCGCTGACGCCGATTCAACTCTCGGCAGAGCGGTTGCGCCGGCGCTATGGCAGCAAGCTCGAAGACGATCGCGACGTGTTCGACAAATGCATCAACACCATTGTGCGCCAGGTCGGGGATATCGGCCGCATGGTCGATGAATTCTCGGCCTTTGCGCGCATGCCGGAATCGGCGCCCGAAACCGCCGATCTGAGCGATGCGATCCGCCAGGCCGTGTTCCTGGAGAGCGTGCGACTGCCCGAGGTCAACATCAACACGGTGCTGCCCGACAAGACGATCATGGCGTGGTTCGACACGCGCCTGGTTAGCCAGTCGCTGACCAATCTGATCAAGAATGCCGTCGAGGCTTTTGAGGGCATCCCCCTTTCCGGGGATTGGCAGCCAACTATTACTGTGGAAGCCCATCTGGAGGGCAATCACGCCCGCGTATCGGTATCCGATAATGGTAAAGGGTGGCCGGCGGAAAATAGACAAAGGCTGCTGGAGCCCTATATGACAACGCGGGAGAAGGGGACGGGTCTGGGCCTGGCCATCGTCGCCCGCATTATCGAGCAGCATGGCGGCATCGTCGAACTTATCGATGCAGAGCCTGATTCACAGGGCAGGGTAGGCGCCTGCGTAACCTTCACGCTGCCTTTGCATTCACCAGCAATGAACACCACAGAGGCAGGAGCCGCGGCGGCGGACGACAATCCTGCCCAAAAGGAGGAGCCGCAATTACCCGCGGTTGTTCACAAATAAATGGCTTTAGACATTCTGATCATCGACGACGAGGACGATATCCGTGACCTGATCGCGGGGATCCTCGAGGACGAAGGCTATGAGGCGCGACAGGCCCATGATGCCGATAGCGGGCTGAATGAAATTGCCCGCCGCCGCCCCAGCCTGGTGTTTCTCGACATCTGGATGCAGGGCTCGCGGCTCGATGGGCTGCAATTGCTCGATGTGTTCCAGAGCCAGCATCCCGACATGCCGGTGGTAATGATATCCGGCCACGGCAATGTCGAAACGGCGGTGTCTGCAATCCGCCGGGGTGCGTATGACTATATCGAGAAGCCTTTCAAGATCGATCGGCTGCTGCATGTCACACAGCGGGCAATGGAAGCCACACGCCTTCGTAGCGAAGTGGCCGAGCTGAAGGAACGCTCGGCGAGCAAGAGCCTGGATATGGTGGGGACCTCGCCGGCGCTGCAGCAGGTGCGGGGGGTGATCGAAAAATCGGCACCGACCAATTCACGCATCTTCATTTCGGGGCCTAGCGGGGCCGGCAAGGGGCTGGTGGCGCGCCAGATCCATCAGCGTAGCCCGCGCGCGGATGCGCCGTTCGTCGAGATCAATGCCTCCCTCTATGCGCCCGAGGAAGTGTCGGTGGTGCTTTTTGGCCGCGAGGCGCGCGACAAGACGGGGCTGCTCAAAGTCGAGGTCGGGGCGCTGGAGCGGGCCCATGGCGGGACGCTCTATCTCTCGGAAGTGACCACCTTGCCCCAGCAGGTGCAGGCCGCCCTGTTGCGCACGCTGGTGGAAAACCGGTTCCAGCGGGTGGGCGGCACCCAGGCGGTACCGATCGACGTACGGATTATCTCGTCGAGTTCGCAGAATGTGGCGGCGCAGTTGGAGGGCGGGGAATTCCGTTCGGACCTGTTCCACCGCCTTTCCATCGTGCCGTTGCCCCTGACGCCGCTCAAGGAACGCCGCGAGGATGTGCCACCGCTGGTGTCTGTCTTCATCGATCAGGTCTGCCGCATGCACAATCTGCAGCGGCTGAACGTTGGCGAGGATGCCATGGCCGTGCTGCAGGCGCAGGACTGGCCGGGCAATGCGCGGCAATTGCGCAATTCCATCGAGCGCCTGCTGATCCTGATGAAGGACCAGCAGCCCGATGGCGGGGTGATTACGGCCGCCATGCTGCCCTCGGACATTGGCGAGGTGTTGCCCACAGTCGGCGATGCGGATGCTTCGGCGCACCTAATGAGCCTGCCGCTGCGTGATGCCCGCGAGGTGTTTGAGAGGCAGTACCTGCTGGCGCAGATTGAACGCTTTGGCGGCAATATTTCGAAGACGGCGGAGTTCGTCGGCATGGAGCGCAGCGCGCTGCATCGCAAGATCAAATCGCTGGGGCTTTGAAAATACGATGAAAATAGCCCCCTGCCATGCACGGTGGGCGGGTAGGCAGTTCTGCGCAACTGTGCCATAGTGCCTAAGATATGATAATTCGGATCCCGGGGCTGGGCGGCAGTCCCATCAGGATACGGACGCAAGCAATTGCGACAAGAACAGCGACAATAAAGCCGCGGTAAGAGGCCAAAAATGGCTAGCGAAAAGCAGCAAAACCTGCAGGATTCCTTTCTCAACCATGTGCGCAAGCAGAAAGTACCCGTCACCATCTTTCTGGTGAACGGGGTCAAGCTGCAGGGTGTGATTACCTGGTTCGACAATTTCTGTCTGCTGCTGCGGCGTGACGCGCAGTCGCAACTGGTTTATAAGCACGCCATCTCAACCATCATGCCCGGCGCGCCGATCCAGTTGTTTGATCCCGAGCAGAGCACCGATCACGACTGACCGCTTATATGCACGAATTTGACGACGAGCGGGACGCCCAGCCGGGCGGCCCCAAGCCCTATATTGATCGGCAGGCCCAGCCGACGCGAGCCGGGCTTGTCTGTCCCGATGTGCGCGGCAAATCCAGCTATCACGATATAGATGCGCGGCAGGCCGAGTTCGAAGGCCTGGCGGGGGCTATTGCGCTCGACATCATCTTCTCCGAAGTCGTTCGGGTGCGTGAAATCCGACCGGCGACCTATATCGGGGCGGGGCATGTTGCCACGCTGGCTGAGAAGGTGAAGGCGGAAGATATCGAACTGCTGCTGGTCGATGCGGCTTTGACGCCGATCCAGCAGCGCAATCTGGAGCGGGAGACCGGCACCAAGGTGCTCGACCGCACGGCGCTGATCCTGGAAATCTTCGGCGAGCGGGCGGCGACGCGCGAAGGCGTGCTACAGGTGGAACTGGCCCATCTCAACTACCAGAAGGGGCGTCTGGTGCGCTCCTGGACCCACCTTGAGCGGCAGCGTGGCAGTGGCGGCACTGGTTTCATGGGTGGTCCGGGCGAAACCCAGATTGAAAGCGACCGCCGCCAGATCACCGAGCGGATCGTTTTGCTCGAGGACCGGCTGGAAAAGGTCAAGAAAACGCGCGAACAACAGCGCCGACAGCGCACCAAGGCGCTGATCCCTGTTGTGGCGTTGGTAGGCTATACCAATGCCGGAAAGTCGAGCCTCTTCAATATTTTGACTGGGGCGGGGGTGTTTGCGGAAAACCTGCTATTCGCCACGCTGGACACCACGGTGCGCAAGATTGCCTTGCCGCATGGGCGCGAGGTGATGCTGAGTGACACGGTGGGCTTCGTCGCCGATCTACCGCACGATCTGGTGGCGGCCTTCCGGGCAACCCTGGAAGAAGTGGTGGATGCCGACATCATCTTGCATGTGCGCGATATCGCCAATCCTGATCATGCCGCGCAGGCGCAGGATGTTCTTACCGTTCTCGAAGAGCTAGGTGTTTCCTCGGAGACAACGCCCATCGTCGAGGTGTGGAACAAGATCGACCTGCTCGAGGAGCCGGGGCTTGCCTTGGCGTCAGCGGCGCCAGCCGGCAAGGTGGTGGCGACCATGCCGGTATCGGCTCACACCGGGCAGGGGCTGGATGCGCTGCGGCTCAAGATCGAGCAATTGCTGAGCGAACAGAGCCGGACCTATCACGTGCATGTGCCGCATAGCGCGGGCAGCGACATCGGCTGGCTGCACTCCAATGCCGAGGTGATTTCGCGGGACGAGGCCAATGAGCAAGGCTCGGACTTCGTCGTGCGCGTCGATCCGCGGCATCGTGCGGCGTTTCTCGAGCGGTTCAACGGCCGGATCGCCGTCTCGGACCTCTAAGTTTTGTCTTTGGACCGGATCTCGTTCCAGTAGCCATCCAGGCGGTCAAGGCCGGCAGCGGCCGGTTCGATCGCGTCTTCGCGGCAGCGGGCTTCGACATAGTGGAAGCGCCGCGTAAACTTGGAATTGGCGTCGCGGAGCGCGGCTTCGGGGTCGACGCCGGCCTTGCGGGCCAGATTGGCGACGGCAAAGAGCAGATCGCCGATTTCCTCGCGCAGGGCATTCTCATCGCCCAAGGACTCCGCCTCCGCGACTTCAGCCAATTCTTCCTCGATCTTGGCGCGGACAGCCGGCATGTCGGGCCAGTCGAAGCCGACCTTGGCGGCGCGCTTGGTGAGCTTTTCGGCGCGGGCGAGGGCGGGCAGCACCTGCGGTACGTCGTCGAGGATGGAAGGCTTGGAATCGCCCTTGCGTTCGGCCTTGGCAGCCCGTTCGTGTACCTTGATGGCTTCCCAGCGGTCCTGCGCATCCACGGCGCCATCGGCGACCACATCGCCAAAGACATGGGGATGCCGGCGGATCAGCTTTTCGGTGATGGCTTCGACCACATCGCCAATGTCGAAATGACCGGCTTCCTTAGCCATCTGGGCATGGTAGATCGGCTGAAGCAGCAGATCGCCCAGTTCCTCGCGCAGATCGCCGAAGTCTTCGCGCTCGATGGCGTCGGCGACTTCATAGGCTTCCTCAATGGTGTAATGACGGATGGAACGGAAATCCTGCACCAGATCCCAGGGGCATCCGCCATCCGGATCGCGCAGCGCGGCCATGATCTCGATGAGGCGGGCAATGTCTCGGGATGGCTGCATGACTGGGGTCCGGCTGGTTGGGATTCGGTGCGTGCACCATAGCAAAGCGTGAGGGAAGTGGGACGGGGCGCGATGGTCATCAGCCAGATTTTCGCACATCCGTATTTCGCATAATATATATTATGGAACTTTTGTGTTATGGGATATGCTGGAAATGCTTAGGTTTGGAGTTCTTGGGGTCCAGGTATGCTGACAAGAAACGCGGTCCTTTCCGCCTTCCCTGAGCCGCCATTTTCTGTGGGCGTCGTCAAAATAGCAATGGAAGCTCCGTTCCAGCTTCGTCAGCACCACACTAAGCGTTGGAAATCCGCCACTGCGACGCAAGCATCCTGACAGGCACTCTCACGGTCAGGACTGCGGGACCTCAGCGATTGAGAATGCGTCCTGTGACGACGTCGATCTGCATGCCGTCGAAAGCCGGTGTCACGCTCGACGGTGTCTCGGCTTCGGTGGCGGCATAGTCGAGATCGATATGCATATTGGTGAGCACGGCCTGGCGCGGCTTGAAGCGTTCGATCAGTTCGAGCGTCTGGGGCAGGCTCAGGTGACTTGGATGCGGTGTTGGGCGCAGTGCGTCGACGATCCATAGATCGAGGTTTTGCAGGGCAGAATGCGCGGCGGCGGGCACGGCAGACAGATCGCAGCAATAAGCCAGGCCGCCAATGCGGTAGCCAAAGGCATTGATATCGCCATGGACGAGATCAAAGGCGTTGAGGTCCAACGTACCGCCCGGGCCGTCCACCGACACGGTGTCGCCAGTAGCGATTTCGTGGGCGTTCAGGATGGGCGGATATGCGCTGCCCGGCGGCGTCGAAAAGCAGTAGCCAAAGGCTTCGCGGAGACGCGCGCCGCAATCCGCCGAAAAATAGACATCGACACGGCGCCGGTTGTGCAACGCCAGAACGCGCAGATCGTCGATGCCGTGAGTGTGGTCGGCATGCTCATGACTATAGAATACGGCGTCCAGCCGATCGACATGGGCGCCAAGCAATTGTTCGCGCAGGTCGGCTCCGGTGTCGATCAGCGCGCGTGTCGGGTGTTCGACACCATTGCGCCAGCCTTCGATGAGCAGCGAACAGCGGCGGCGGCGATTACGCGGCTCATGGGGATCGCAGGCGCCCCAGACATCGCCGATGCGCGGCACGCCACCGGATGACCCGCAGCCCAATATGGTCGCGATGATCCGGTCGGGTGCTGCCACTGCCTAACTCACGCCGGTCTTGGAAAAGAGACGCCCGAAATTAGCCGTCGATTCCGCGCCGAGCTGTTCGAGCGAAATGCCACGGATATCTGCCAACTTCTCGGCCGTGTGGCGCACAAAGCTGGGTTCGTTGGACTGGCCGCGATGCGGGATCGGCGCCAGATATGGCGCGTCGGTTTCGACCAGATAGCGATCGGCCGGCACGATCCTGGCGACTTCGCGGATTTCCTCGGCATTCTTGAAGGTGATGATGCCCGAAAAGGACACATAGCCGCCCAGGGCCAAGGCACGCTGAGCCAGATCCATGCCGGCAGTGAAGCAATGCAGGACGAAAGGGAAAGCCCCCTGCCCGGCTTCTTCCTCAAGGATTGCCGCCATGTCGTCATCGGCCTGGCGGCTGTGGATAACCAGTGGAAGACCGGTGATGCGGGCGGCGGCTATATGGCGCCGCAGTCCTGTGGCCTGTGCGTCGCGCGGGGCATTGTCGTAGAAGTAGTCGAGGCCCGCTTCGCCGATGGCAACGCAGCGCGGATGGGCACTTAGCCGGACAAGATCATCCGTTTCAATATGCAGCTCTTCATGCGCGTTATGCGGATGGGTGCCGACCGAGCACCAGACGTTCTCATAACGTTCCGCCAGCCCGGCATAGGTGGAAAAGTTTTCCACTCTTGTGGAAATCGTGACCATGCCGGTGACCCCGGCGGCGGCCGCACGCGCCATGACGCCGTCCAGATCGGCGGACAGGGCTTCGAAATCGAGATGGCAATGGCTGTCGATCAGCATGGTCACTCAGCGGGTTTTTCGAGGCGGGCAAAAACGCCCTGTGGCACGGGCAGCTCGGTTCCGGAGACGAGGCGATTGGCGTCAGCGGCCGCCGCCAGGGTCCGATCGTTCTCGGGCACTTGCAGCTGATCGAGCAGTTGCGCGGCAGAGGCAGGCACAAAGGCCTGCATCGGGATGGCGAGACGACGAACAGTGTCTGCGGTCACATAAAGCACCGTGGCCATGCGCACAGGATCGGTCTTTTTGAGCGCCCAGGGTTCCTGGGCGGCGAAATAGTTATTGGCCGAACTCAGAGCGCCAATGATGGCGCCGGTGGCTTCATGGACGAGCTGCTGGTCCATGGCCTTCTGTGCCACGGCGATTGCCTCGGTGACTTCGGTGATGATGGCCGTGTCTGCGTCGGTCAGGTCGCCCAGGTCAGGTACCCTGCCCGCGCAGTTCTTGTTGATCATCGAAAGCGAACGCTGCGCGAGATTGCCCAGATTGTTGGCGAGGTCGGCATTGACGCGATTGACCAGCTTTTCGTGGCTGTAGTCGCCATCGCTGCCGAAGGAGACTTCGCGCAGGAAGAAATAGCGCACCGCATCCTGGCCGAAGGTTTCGACCAGGGCAAAGGGATCGATGACATTGCCGAGCGACTTGCTCATTTTCTGGCCGTCGACCGTGAGGAAGCCGTGCGCGAAGACACGGTGCTGAACCTCAAGTCCAGCGCTCATCAGGAAAGCGGGCCAATAGACCGTATGAAAGCGGATGATGTCCTTGCCGATGACGTGGAGGTCCGCCGGCCAGAATTTCTTGAACAGTTCACTGTTCTCGTCCGGATACCCGACGCCGGTAATGTAGTTGGTCAGCGCGTCGACCCACACATACATCACATGGCCTTCGGCGCCGGGCACGGGAATGCCCCAGTCAAAGGTGGTGCGGGAGATTGAGAGGTCCTGCAGACCGCTTTTGACGAATGAGATGATTTCGTTGCGCCGTTCCTTGGGCGCGATGAAGTCGGGATTGGCCTCGTAAAGATCGAGCAGCTTCTGCTGATAGGCGGAGAGCCGGAAGAAATAGGTTGGCTCCTCGACCCATTCGACTTCGGCGCCCGACGGAGCAAAGCGCTTGCCGTCCTTTTCGGTCAGCTCGTCCTCGTCGAAATAGGCCTCGTCGCGGACCGAGTACCAACCCTTATAGGTGGACTGGAAAATATCGCCATTGCTGCTGGCGGCCATCTTCTTCCAGATGGCCTGTGAAGCCTCGTAATGGCGCTGTTCGGTGGTGCGGATGAAGTCGTCATTGGACAGGTTCAGTGCGCCAGCCAGCGCCTTGAACGCGCCAGCATTGCGGTCAGCCAGTTCGCGAACGGGAATGCCTTCCTTGGCGGCGGTCTGCACCATCTTGATGCCGTGTTCGTCCGTGCCGGTGAGGAAATAGACCTCTCGGCCCTCAAGGCGCTTCCAGCGGGCGATGGCGTCGGTCGCGATCATCTCATAGGCGTGGCCGATATGCGGCGCGCCATTGGGGTAGGAGATCGCGGTGGTGACGTAGAACGGCTTGGAGGTCATGCTGGCTCGGCAGGATTGGCAAACAGGGCGCAATGCTTCCGGATGGCGTCGAAGATGACCGCCAGCGTCTGTTTCATGTCGAGATTGACGCTGTCGGCTTCGCCCAGAAGTGCGCCTGCCTTCTCCCATAGCTCGGTGGCCGAGGCAAGCCGCGAACGCCCTGTGGGCTGCATGGCGGCTTCCCGCATTTCATGGGCCAGCCAGTCGTTGAGAATTTCACGGGCAAAGGACATATCCGGTCCCTGCGCATCTGCGCCCAGGGCATCGGCAAGCTGGATCTGTGCAGCGACCGGCATGCGGTCAGGGCCCTGCAGCCAGGCGAGCAAGGCGCCGACCGGCGAATTTTCAGCCAGAGCGAGCGTTTCAAAGGCCCGGCGCGGCCGGCCGCCGGCGAGTTGTACGGCGCGCTCCAGCGTTTCGACATCCAGGTCGGGATGGCTGCTGGTCACGACGGAGCGGACCATATCATCGGCCAGGCCGCGCATGGCCAGATTCTGGCAGCGCGAGCGAATGGTGGGCAGCAATTGGCCGGGGCGGTGCGAGACAAGCAGGAAAGTGGTGTCGGCAGGCGGTTCCTCAAGTGTCTTGAGCAGGGCATTGGCCGCGGATGGATTGCACTCGTCGATGCTGTCGAGGATGGCGATGCGGTGCCCTGCTCGGCCCCTCGTGTGCTGGAGGGTTTCGCGCAGCTCGCGGACATCTTCGACGCGGATGACGGAATAATATCCCTTGGCATCCTTGGGACGGCGGCGGAGCAGCGCCAGATTGGGGTGGGACATGGCTGCCACCTGCTCGCGCACGCGTTTGGGGTCTTCGTCCCCGGTCGCGGTCAGAATGGCCGTGGCCAGCTCAAAGGCCAATGTGGCCTTGCCGATACCCTGCGGGCCCTGCAGCATGATGGCGCCGGGCAGGCGGTGTTCGGCCAGTTGGGTCAACACGGCCGTGCGGGCAGCATCATGGCCGATGGCCACCTGACGCTGTTCGGGCAGCGGCAGGTCGGGAAGCGCGGCGGGATCGGTCACGCGGCTAGTCCTTCAGGTGTCACGCGACCGGCCTGCCCTGGAGTTCGGGGAAGCGGGCGCTGACAACATCCCATATGGCGGCTTCGAGGGCTTCTTCATCCTGCTCGGCGGAAATTACGACGCAACGCTCGGTATTGTGGCGGGCGATGTCGAGAAAATTTTCGCGCAGCCGCTGGTGCCAATCCAGCTCTTCCTTTTCGAAGCGATCGCCGGTCAATTGTAGACCATCTTCCACCGCTCGCTGCTCGACGCGGCGGAAGGCGATAGCCGGGTCCATGTCGAGAACAATGGTCAGGTCCGGGGTGTGACCGTCCAGGGCGAGATTCTCCAGCGCGTCGATGAGCTTGTCATCGACGCCGCCCGTCAACCCCTGATAGGCGCGCGTGGAGTCGCAGAAGCGGTCGGAGATGACCCAGGTGCCCTTTTCGAGATTGGGCGCGATGAGCTGGTTGACGTGATCGAGCCGGGCCGCGGCAAACAGCACGGCCTCGGAGCCGGCGCCCCAGGCTTCGGAGCGTCCCTGCAGGATGAAGGAGCGGATCGCTTCGGCCTTTGGGGTGCCGCCGGGCTCGCGCGTGCGCACCGCTTCGATGGCATGATGGGCCAGATTGTTGAGCAGACGCCGAACCTGGGTCGACTTGCCGACCCCTTCACCCCCTTCGAAGGTGATGAAGCGAGCTGGGCGTCGATTTGGCGCTTCGAGCATGGGCAGGCTGATTCCTTGATCCGGCTCTCTTTTAGGACACCTGCTCGAATGGGAAAAGGGAGGAGCCGGGTTTGGCCGCCATTCGAGCACAGCTCTGGTGGCCTTTGAGCCTAATATTGGTCCATTGCACCACTATTGTCGCTACGCGGCACGCTCAAAGCCAGCCCAATGCCAGTTGCTTCAGGGCATCGGTGGCGCGGCGGATCAGATCGCCCTGGTCGACGCTTTCGACAGCATAGAGGGGCGCAGCCTGCACGAGTTGGTCGTTGCAGAAGACCCTGAGTTCGGCAATCCGGTCGCCCTGACGCACCGGCGGCAGGAGCGGCGCTTCATAATTGACCGTGGCCGACAGGCACTGGCGCGAGCCGCGCGGCAGGTAGAGCGCGATTTCGCCCTGCCCAACTAGGCCTACATTGGGGGTGACGCCGCCATAGACATCGGCATAGGCAACAATCTGGCCCTCGGCATATGGGGTAAAGCGCTCAAAGGCGCGGGCGCCCCAGGTGAGCAGTTTCCTCGCCTCTTCAGTGCGTTCACGCATCGAGGTGAGGCCATGGACGACGGCGATGAGACGGCGGTCGCCCTGATCGGTTGATGTTACCGATCCGTAACCGGCCGCTTCCGTATGGCCGGTCTTCAGACCATCAACGCCAATGCCCATTTCGACGAGCGAATTGCGATTGGCCTGATTAATGCCATTCCATTCCATCGAAGGCTCGGAGAAATAGTGATAAAATTCGGGAAACTCGCGGATCAGGTAGCGACCGAGTTCGGCCAGGTCGCGCGCGCTCGAATACATGTCGGGATCGGGCAGGCCCACGGGATTGGTGAAGTAGGACTGCTCAAGACCAATCTGGCCTGCCAGTTCGTTCATCATCAGCGCAAAGGTGGTTTCCGAGCCTGCAATGCCCTCTGCCAGCACGATCGATGCGTCATTGCCCGACTGGATGATGACGGAGCGGACGAGGTCTTCGACCCTGATCTGGGAGTTGAGTTCGGCAAACATGGTGGAGCCGCCTGAGGCCGCGCCACCGGTACGCCAAGCATGTTCGGAAACGAAGAATTCGTCGTCCAGACTCACCCGCCCTGCCCTGATTTCGTTGAAGACCACTGCCAGCGTCATCAGCTTGGCCATGGAGGCGGGCTCGAGAGCGGCGTCGGCGTCCTTCTGGAAAATGACCGTACCGGACTCGTAGTCCATCAGCACTGCGAACTTTGCCTTGGTATCGAATTCGGCCTGGGCCAGTGCCGCTCCGGCGAGCGAGAGGAAGGCGAATATGGCGATCAGCACTCTCACGGCGCAGTTCCCTTGCGATTGCGATATCGACGCCGAGATCATCGCGGCGCAATATAGACGCAATTAATAGAGAATTGCGTCAGTCAGGCCAAGGTCTTGGGCAAGATCAAGCGCGTCCTGACTTGTTGCACCGGCCTTGAGGTGGGTCAATGTCAGCTTGGTGGCGGGGCGGCCATTGATCGAGACCGGCTCCTCGGTGACCGCGCCGAGGCGGGCGAAGTCCTGCGCCAGCGCGGCCGCGTTGCCCGGATCGGAGAAGATGCCGAGCGCGAGATGAATTTTGCGGGTGTCGGCATCCACCGAGCCCGCCCAATCGGCCAGGTCAGCATTGCCGCTTGCCATGGCGTTGGCAGCGGCATGAGCCGAGCCGACGGCGGCGTCGAGGTCCTGCGGGGACGCATCTGCGTAGGAGAACAGGCCACTGATGAAGTTGGTGGTCATGCCGACAAGGCTGCGATTGCTCTGCCCGCCGGAACTGGCGACTCGGATCGGGCCGCTGTCGTAGTCGGCGGGGCCGCTATAGCTGGCCACCAGCATGCGGGTATCGTCACCCTCGAGTGGGGCCTGGCCGACATACTCAACTTGAACGCTGGTCGAGCCCTTGTTGACATAGCCCAGCATGGAAGCAGCGCGGTAGCTCAGGTCGATGATGCGCCCCGAAACATAGGGTCCCCGGTCATTGACGCGGACGATCAGCGAGCGGCCATTTGCCGTGTTGGTCACACGCACATAAGACGGCAGTGGCAGTGTGGGATGGGCGGCGGTGATCGCATTGGCAGAGAAAATTTCGCCGTTGGCGGTTTTTCGGCCATGGAAATCCGAGCCATACCAGGACGCCGATCCGGAGGCGGAATAGCTGGGGTCGTGCTGGGGCACATAGGTCTTGCCGCGCACACTGTAAGGCTTGCCGATCTGGTAGCGGCCACCACCCTTGGGCGGGTTCGGATTGGATGTGACGCGGGGCGAGACAGCGACACCGTATTCGCTGGACGTGAAGGCCGCGCGTTTGACCGTTGCGCCAAGATTGCCCGTGGCGCATGCAGCCAGCGAGGGGGCGATCAGGGCGGCCAGGGCCATGGCTCGAACGGCGCTTCGCCAGGTGGTCGTCACGATACGCAATACTCTACATGAATAGAACTTTTCGGACCGAAGGATAGCGGCTTTGTCGGCCGGCTCACAGAAAGGAACAATTTTACGGTTTAGGGGAAGTTAAGGCCAATGAACCGTTACATTTTCGATGGAGATTGCCTGCGTTTTCTCCATTGAACCTGCGGGACAGGAAGGAATGTCATCCAGCGCGGGTTGACTGATATAAAGATATCTTTATGTGATGACGCAGCGCTGATAGAGTGCCCGCCTGTTGCAAGAAAGTGAGGACGGCGATGAGCCCCTCCCCCGATCAGAACACCGACACGCCAATCATCCCCGACTGGCAGGAAGTCCGCACCGCGCTGGCGCGCGCCATGGAAGAGCGTATCCTGATTCTGGACGGCGCCATGGGCACGATGATCCAGCGTCTGGGACTGACGGAAGAGAACTTTCAGGGCAAGCGGTTCAAGGATTGGAGTCACCCGCTCAAGGGCAATAACGACCTGCTGGTGCTCACCGAGCCGAAGGTGATCGAGGACATTCACCTCGAATATTATCTGGCTGGGGCTGATATCGTCGAAACCAACACGTTCTCGGCCACTTCGGTGGCGCAGGCGGACTATGCCTGCGAAGAGGCCGTTTACGACATCAATTACCACGGCGTGCTGTGCGCGCGTCGCGCTGCCATTCGGGCCGAGGAGAAGGACGGTCGCCGCCGCTTCGTGGCCGGCGCCCTTGGGCCGACCAACAAGACCTCGTCCATGTCCACGGACGTCAACAGCCCTGGACATCGGGCCATCTCGTTCGACGAGCTGGTCGAGGCTTATGGCGAGGCCATTCGCGGCCTGGTGGATGCCGGCGCAGACCTGCTGCTGTTCGAGACGATTACCGATACACTCAACACCAAGGCAGGTATCTTCGCCGCGCAGAGGCTGTTCGAAGAGCGCGGCATCGATGTACCGATCATGATTTCGGGCACGATCACCGATCTCAGCGGTCGCACCCTGTCCGGGCAAACGCCGACGGCCTTCTGGTATTCGATCCGGCATTCTAATCCGATCACCATCGGGCTCAATTGTGCGCTGGGCGCCGATCTGATGCGGGACCATATTTCCGAGCTTTCCTCGGTCGCCGATACCTTCATCTGCGCTTATCCCAATGCCGGACTGCCCAATGAGATGGGCGCCTATGACGAGACGCCGGAACAGATGGCCGGGCAGTTGGAGACTTTTGCCAGCGAGGGGCTGCTGAACATCGTCGGCGGGTGCTGCGGCTCGACGCCGGACCACATCCGGGCGATTGCAGAGACAGCCGCGCGCTATGCGCCGCGCAAGGTGCCGAGTGCCGAGCGGCTATTGCGCCTCTCCGGGTTGGAGCCCTTTACGCTCACCAAGGACATCCCCTTCGTCAATATCGGCGAGCGCACCAATGTCACCGGCTCGGCCCGGTTCCGCAAGTTGATCACGGCAGGCGACTACACCGCCGCGCTCGACGTGGCGCGCGACCAGGTGGTCAATGGCGCCCAGGTCATCGACATCAACATGGATGAGGGCCTGATCGACAGTCAGCAGGTGATGATCGAGTTCCTCAACCTGCTTGCCGCCGAGCCGGACATCGCCAAGGTGCCGCTGATGATCGACTCTTCCAAATGGGAGGTGATCGAGGCGGGCCTGAAATGCGTGCAGGGCAAGGCGCTGGTCAATTCCATCTCGCTCAAGGAAGGCGAAGAGGCGTTTATCCATCATGCGCGACTGGTGAAGGCCTATGGCGCGGCCGTGGTGGTGATGGCGTTCGACGAGACGGGACAAGCGGACACCAAAGCCCGCAAGGTGGAGATCTGCGCCCGCGCCTACAAGATCCTGACCGAAATGGTTGGCCTGCCGCCTGAAGACATCATTTTCGACCCCAATGTCTTCGCCGTAGCGACCGGCATTGAGGAACACAATAATTACGGCGTCGACTTCATCGAGGCGACCAAGGAAATCACAGACAGCCTGCCCCATGTCCACATTTCGGGCGGCATTTCGAACCTGAGCTTCTCGTTCCGCGGTAATGAGCCGGTGCGCGAGGCGATGCATGCGGTGTTTTTGTACTATGCCATCCAGAACGGCATGGACATGGGCATCGTCAATGCGGGCCAGTTGGCGGTTTACGAGACCATAGACAAGGAACTGCGCGACGCCTGCGAGGACGTGATCCTCAATCGGCGCGCGGATTCGACCGACCGCATGCTGGACCTGGCCGAACGCTACAAGGGCCAGGGCGGCGGGGCCGGCAAGGCCAAGGATATGAGCTGGCGCGAATTGCCCGTGGGCGAGCGCATCACTCATGCGCTGGTCAATGGCGTTACCGAATTCATCGAAGCTGACACGGAAGAAGCCCGGCAGACCTTTGCGCGACCGCTCCATGTGATCGAAGGGCCGCTGATGGCCGGGATGAACGTGGTGGGGGACCTGTTCGGCTCGGGCAAGATGTTCCTGCCACAGGTGGTAAAATCGGCCCGTGTGATGAAGCAGGCCGTGGCTTATCTCATGCCCTTCATGGAGGCCGAGAAGGACGCCAATGGCGATGCCGCCGGCCGCAAGAGCGCGGGCAAGGTGCTGATGGCAACGGTCAAGGGCGACGTGCACGATATTGGCAAGAACATCGTGGGTGTCGTGCTGAGCTGCAATAATTACGAGATCATTGATCTGGGCGTCATGGTGCCGACCCAGAAGATTCTGGAGACCGCCAGGGCCGAGAACGTCGATATCATCGGGCTGTCCGGCCTCATCACGCCCTCGCTGGACGAGATGGTGCATGTTGCTTCGGAGATGGAGCGCGAAGGGTTCGACATTCCCCTGCTCATCGGCGGTGCGACGACCAGCCGCGTGCATACGGCGGTAAAAATTCACCCGCGCTATGCGCGTGGGCAGGCGGTGCATGTCAATGACGCCAGCCGCGCGGTGGGCGTGGTCTCGAACCTGCTTTCGGATGAGACCAAGGTGACGTTCATCGAGCAGGTCCGGGCCGAATATGCCAAGGCTGCGGCCGCGCACGAACGCGCCGAGTCCGAAAAGCGCCGCTTGCCGCTGGAAACGGCCCGCAGCAATGCGTTCAAGCCCGATTGGTCCGGATATGCGCCCCCTGCCCCGAACTTCCTGGGCAAGCGCAGCTTCACCGATTTCGACCTCTCAGAGCTGGCGCGCTACATCGACTGGACACCATTCTTCCAGACCTGGGAGCTGAAAGGGCGGTATCCGGCCATTCTGGACGACGAAAAGCAGGGCGAGGCGGCACGCGCCCTGTGGGCAGATGCGCAGAAAATGCTCAAGCAGATCATCGACGAAAAGTGGTTTGCGCCCAAGGCCGTGCTCGGTTTCTGGCCGGCCAATGCGGTGGGTGACGATGTGCGCCTGTTTACCGATGAGGACCGCCAGAGCGAGTTGGCCACCTTCTTCACGCTGCGTCAGCAGTTGAGCAAGCGTGATGGCAAGCCGAACATGGCCCTTTCGGATTTCGTGGCGCCTGCGGACAGCGGAAAACCCGACTATATAGGCGGCTTTGTGGTGACGGCGGGGATCGAGGAAGTCGCGATTGCCGAGCGCTTCGAACGCGCCAATGACGATTATTCCTCCATTCTGGTGAAGGCCCTGGCCGACCGTTTCGCCGAGGCGATGGCGGAATATATGCATGAGCGGGTGCGCAAGGAGTATTGGGGCTATGCTCCAGATGAGGCCCTGTCGCCCGACGAACTGGTGGGCGAGCCCTATCAGGGCATCCGTCCGGCGCCAGGGTATCCCGCCCAGCCGGACCACACCGAAAAGACCACGCTGTTCGAGCTGTTGGATGCGGAGAATAGTGTGGGTGTGAGCCTGACCGAGAGCTATGCCATGTGGCCGGGGTCATCGGTCTCGGGCATTTATATGAGCCACCCAGATTCCTATTATTTCGGCGTTGCGAAGGTGGAGCGCGACCAGGTGCTGGACTATGCGCTGCGCAAGGGCATGGATGTGGAAGAGGTCGAGCGCTGGCTGGCGCCGATCTTGAACTATATTCCAGGCCGGGTCGCGGCGGAGTGATCGGCAACAACGATGTCACGCATTGACCCGATCCCGGTGACCTTAATCTCTGATCCCGGAAAACTGGTGCCGCTCGACGGCGACACGGCGTTGATCCGGCTGCCGGCCAATTCGGGACATGGTCACGCGGACGGAGATACTTGTGTTGCCTGCTCCGGCATTACCGATGTGCGGGCACTGCTTTACAATTTGCTCGAGGAGCACCGGCGCAATATGCGGCCTGCGTTTTCGCGTGTGGTGGTGGATGCTAGCGCCGTGTCCGACCCAGCCCAGGTGGTGGCGGCGCTGACCGGGAAGCTGCCGGCGCAGGCATTGCGGGACCATACGGTCGCGCGGATGTTTTATCTGGCGGGGTGAAGGCAGATACATCGAGCCTGTGGGGCCTCCCCTCACCGACTCGCCTGCGCCGAACCACCTCCTCTCAAGGGGGAAAGGAATTGCCGCCTACCCCGGAAATGGAACCAGCGGCGTGTCGGCCCGCAAATAAAGCGGATGCTTGGGGGAGCCGTCGGCGTTGGTGCCGAAGCACCAGAGCTCGATGCCATCGGCGTGCAGCGCTGCAACAATTTCGCGTCCGGCAGGGGCCAGGGCCTTGTTGAGCTTGCCGTGGCAGAGGACGACCCGCCCGGCCCCGCGGGCGGCTTCGCGGATTGTTGGCAGGTTCACAGGTGAAACCGCCTCCACGCCGGGTTGAACCAGCATTTTAGGATGCGTTGCCCGGTAGTCGCCGACATTGCATTTGACCATGCCGGCAAAGCCTTCGCGGCGGGCGAAATTCCACTCGCGGGCGCAGGTCGGGTCGTCCACTGTGGCGTCGGCGGTGGAAGGGTTCATGCCGATAAAGACGATGTAGTGGTCAGGAAAGGTCTCGCCCAGCCAGCGCCGCATGCGCTGGCGATAGCGGCCATCCGCACTCATCATCGCGTCGCCATGCACGCCCTCACCGAGGCGCAGGCGGACCTTGCCGCCCGGATCGTGAGTCAGATCATTCATGCCGTCAGATCGCCCGGCGGGGTAAGACCATTCATCAGCGAAGCGGTGGTGATGGTGTTGGCGAGGAGGCAGGCAATGGTCATGGGGCCGACGCCACCGGGCACCGGTGTAATGGCGGCCGCAACTTCAGAGGCGGCGGCGAAATCGACGTCCCCGATAAGCCGCGTCTTGCCTTCGCCTTTTTCCGGGGCCGGCACGCGATTGATGCCCACATCGATGATCGCGGCGCCCGGCTTGATCCAGTCTCCCTTGACCATATTGGGACGGCCAACGGCGGCAACCACAATATCGGCCTGACGGACAACCTCATCGAGGTTCTTGGTGCGCGAATGGGCCACGGTGACCGTGCAATTGTCGCGCAGCAGCAACTGCATCATCGGCTTGCCGACCAGGTTCGAGCGGCCGATGATGACGGCATGCTTGCCTTCGAGCGAGCCGAGTTCATCGCGCAGAAGCATCAGGCAGCCCAAGGGTGTGCAGGAAACCGGGCCCGGCAGGCCGATCTGTACCTTGCCGACATTGGCGGGGGTGAAGCAGTCGACATCCTTGGCTGGGTCGATGGCTTCGATGACCTTGTTGGGGTTGATATGCTTGGGCACCGGCATCTGGACGAGAATACCGTGGACGGCCGGATCGGCATTGAGCTGGTGCACCAGGGCCAGCAGATCGGCTTCCGGCGTATCCGCCGGCAGTTCATGCTTGAACGAGTTCATGCCGACTTCGGCGGTCTGCTTGGCCTTGGACGATACATAGACCTGGCTGGCCGGATCTTCGCCCACGATCACCACAGCAAGGCCGGGGGTGATGCCGTGATCGGCCTTAAGGCGCGAGACATGGCCGGCGATGCGGCCACGCAGATCTTCGGCAAAGCGTTTTCCGTCGATGATTTTTGCGGTCATATCGGCCTCGATCTGTTTAACTGCCACCGGCGGGCGGAGG
This sequence comes from Devosia sp., assembly GCA_040218355.1. Classification (GTDB taxonomy): domain Bacteria; phylum Pseudomonadota; class Alphaproteobacteria; order Rhizobiales; family Devosiaceae; genus Devosia. The sequence goes on from JAVJRP010000020.1 coordinate 21,087, forward strand.
ACCCGCTTTTGCGTTTCGACATAAGGGATGAAGGATGATCCGTCCATTGCTTTGGCTGCCACTATTGGCCGTTTGGGCTTTGCCCGTCGTGGCGCAGGAGGCGTCGCCGGAGAAGCGGGCGCAAAAGCTGCATGCCATCTCATTTGGCGAGCAGTGTCATTCCAGCGGTGGCTATGTTCCCGACGATCCCATCGAGAGCTGGACCTTCCGCTATGCACCAAGCTGGAGCGAGGGGACGGAGGAGGACAAGGAGGATGTGACCCTGGTGCGCATCTTCTGTTCGTCGGGTGCCTATAATGAGACGCATGCTTATTATCTGCTGCGCGAATATGAGGGTATGACATCGGTCGGCTTTGCCCAGCCCGCCTTCGACGTGAAGTATGAGAACGACGATTTCGATGGCGCGGTGGAGGCGATCACCACCGTGGGCATGAGCGCGACCGGGCTGCTGGTCAATTCGCTATTCGACCCGGAAACCCTGAGCATCGATTCATTCTCGAAATGGCGGGGATTGGGCGATGCCAGTTCATCGGGGCAATGGGTGTTCCGCGATGGCGCCTTCGCGCTGGTGCATTTTGCCGTGGATGCCAGCTACGACGGGGAGATGAACCCCGAAGTCCTGGTGGACTATCTGGGAGACTGAAGGAGACCCGCTTGGCTGATCAGAAAACCAAACCGCATACGGGGGAAGTCGAGACGTTTCTCGGGCAGGTTGAGAGCGAGTGGAAGCGCGCCGATTCTCATGTGCTGATCGAGATGATGAGCGGGATCAGTGGGGAGCCGCCTGTTCTATGGGGCACGATGGTCGGGTTTGGACAGTACCATTACAAATATCCCACCGGGCATGAGGGCGATTCTTTTCTGGTGGGATTTGCCCCGCGCAAGGCGGCTTTCAGCATCTATCTGATGGGTACATTTACTCCCGAGGATGAAGCGCGGCGCGAGGCGCTGCTGGCGAAGCTGGGTAAGCATCGCATGGGCAAGGCCTGCCTTTATGTGAACAAGCTCAGCGACATCGATCTCGACGTGCTGCATGAACTGGTCGAAATCTCGGTCCGCAGGATGCGCGCGACCTATCCGACAGAATGAAGGCCGCCACAGCATTTCTGCCGGGCGGCCTCTAGGGGGATGCGGTCCACCGCGCTGTTGAGGGCTTGGGGGACATGCGGCAAACCACTTCCCGCTCATCGGTTGCATGGGTCGTTTGCTATGCCGATGAACTGAGTGAAAGATGGTGGAGAATTGCGGCGAGAAAAGAGCGGGTCACCGAAGTGTGAATATCGTGACCCCGACCGGCTCCGCGTTGAGAAGCCGTCATGTGCCCCCTATATTGGCGGGCATTGAAAGAGACGAATCCAACATACCGCCGCCCGATCCGCGGGACGGCACCGAGGGACACTTTTATGACGACACTCAGCCCGCCGCGCATGGAATCCCAGGCTTTCACCGATCCGGCAGCGGCCTGGGCGCATATCGCCCATATCTACCACCGCAATTGCGATTTCATCCGCAACCATCTCAATGGCCTGACCACGGGCACCATTCCGTCCGGGCGGGTGCGCGCCTGCTATCCGCAGGTGGAAGTGCGGTCCACCAGCTATTCCAAGCATGAGAGCACCCTGCCCTATGGGTATTTGCACAGTCCGGGCATCTATCGGACCACGGTGACCGCACCGGACCTGTTCCAAGGCTACCTGCAGGAGCAGTTCGAGGTCATTCTCAAAAACCATGGCGGGGTGATCGAGGTCGGGGAATCCGATACGCCGATCCCGCTGCATTTTGCGCTGGGGCCGCATGATCATCTCGATGGCAAGGCCATCAACGCCATGGAGGTGCCGCTGCGCGACCTGTTCGACGCACCGGACCTGGGCAATACGGACGATGAAATCGCCAATGGCACCTATGTGCCACCGCGTGGCGGGCCCTACCCGCTTTCGGCCTTCACCGCACCGCGCGTCGACTATTCGCTGTTCCGGCTGGCCCACTATACAGGCACCAATGCCGAGCATTTCCAGAACTTCGTGATCTTTACGAATTACCAGTTCTATATCGACGAGTTCTGCCGGATGGCCAAGGGCTGGATGGCCGAGAAGCATCTGCATTATCAGCGCTTTATCGAGCCGGGCAACGTCGCCACCGACAATATGCTGACCGGCGGCGGGGTGACGGGCAATCCGCCGCCGCGCACGCCGCAAATGCCGGCCTACCATCTGGTGGGCGATCGCGGCCGTGGCATCACCATGATCAATATCGGGGTTGGACCGTCCAACGCCAAGACGATCACCGACCATATTGCAGTGCTCAGGCCGCATGCCTGGATCATGCTGGGGCATTGTGCAGGCCTGAGGAACAGTCAGGAGCTGGGCGACTATGTGCTGGCGCATGCCTATGTGCGCGAGGACCATGTGCTCGATGCCGATCTGCCACTCTCGGTGCCGATCCCGGCACTGGCCGAGGTGCAGGTGGCGCTGGAGCAGGCTGTGGAGGAAGTGACGCAGACCGAGGGGCTGGAAACCAAGAAGATTATGCGCACCGGCACGGTGGCGACCTTCGACAATCGCAATTGGGAGCTGCGCGACCAGACCGAGATCACGCGGCGGCTCAGCCAGTCGCGCGCCGTGGCGCTGGACATGGAGAGCGCGACCATTGCCGCCAATGGTTTCCGCTTCCGCGTACCTTATGGGACGTTGCTCTGTGTCTCAGACAAGCCACTGCATGGGGAGTTAAAGCTGCCCGGCATGGCGTCGGACTTCTATCGCACCCAGGTCAACCGGCATTTGCAGATCGGACTCAGGGCGATGGAGATATTGCGCGACCAGCCGGCGGAACGATTGCATTCGCGCAAGTTGCGCAGTTTTGCCGAGACGGCGTTTCAGTAGGGGTTTTATTGGGCACCGCCACCTAACCTCCCCTTGTCAGGGGAGGAAGCCGGCCGGCAGCTGGGCCATCTGCCAAGGACAAAAAAGCCCGGGATCGCTCCCGGGCTTTTGCGTAACGTCTTGCGAACCGATCAGCGACCCTTGACCACCGAATAGCCGGCATATTTGGCCGAGGAGCCAAGCTGTTCCTCGATGCGGATGAGCTGGTTGTACTTGGCCAGGCGGTCCGAGCGGGAGAGCGAACCGGTCTTGATCTGACCGCAGTTCAGCGCCACGGCGAGGTCGGCAATAGTTGAATCCTCGGTTTCGCCCGAGCGGTGCGACATCACCGAGGTGTAGCCGGCGCGGTGCGCGGTATCGACGGCGTTGAGGGTTTCGGAGAGCGAGCCGATCTGGTTGACCTTGACCAGGATCGAGTTGGCGACGCCCATCTTGATGCCGGAAACCAGGCGCTGGGTGTTGGTGACGAAAAGATCATCGCCGACGAGCTGCACCTTGGAGCCGATGGCCTCGGTGAGAGCCTTCCAGCCATCCCAGTCGTCCTCGGCCATGCCGTCTTCAATGGTGATGATGGGATAGCGATTGGCGAGGTCTTCGAGGAAGCGGACGTTTTCGTCCGAGGAGAGCGACTTGCCCTCGCCCACCATCTCGTATTTGCTGTTCTTGTAGTATTCGGTGGCTGCACAATCGAGACCGAGGAACACGTCCTCGCCCGGCTTGTAGCCCGCCTTCTCAATGGAACGCATGATGAAGCCAAGGGCGTCGTCAGCGCTCTTGAGGTTGGGTGCAAAGCCGCCTTCGTCACCCACGGCCGTGTTGTGGCCTTCGGCCGAGAGGCCCTTCTTCAGCGTGTGGAAGATTTCGGCACCGATGCGCACTGCGTCGGCAATCGACTTGGCGCCAGCCGGCAGGATCATGAATTCCTGCATGTCGATGGGATTATCGGCATGCTCGCCGCCATTGATGATGTTCATCATCGGCACAGGCAGTACATGGGCGTTCGGGCCGCCGATATAGCGGTAGAAGGGCAGTTCGCTCGATTCAGCGGCGGCCTTGGCCACGGCCAGCGAAACACCAAGAATGGCGTTGGCGCCCAGCTTGCCCTTGTTGGCGGTGCCGTCCAGATCGATCATGGCCTGGTCGACGCCGAGCTGATCGAGCGCGTCCATGCCCTGGATTGCATCGGCGATGGTCGTGTTGACGTTCTCGACGGCCTGGGTCACCCCCTTGCCCATATAGAGGGCGCCGCCGTCGCGCAGCTCCACGGCTTCATGGGCGCCGGTCGAGGCGCCAGAGGGCACGGCGGCACGGCCGAAGCTGCCATCGTCCAGCACCACATCGACTTCGACGGTCGGGTTGCCGCGGCTATCGAAAATCTGGCGGCCATTGACGTGGATGATTGAAGACATGCGTGCCCTTCCCGGAATGCTTCTTGGGTGTGAGTGCCTGTCTAGACGGGCCTTGTGACAGTGAAAAGAGGGAACACGCAAAAAAGGCGCCGTCCTCGTCTCCTAGAGCGCAAGTTTTCCGTTGCCCAGCAGCCAGGACACCGATTCCTGTACAGCTTCCAGCGAGGTGTAGCGTGGCGCGTAACCCAGCAGGCGGCGACCCTTTTCGATACTGGCATTGGGGCTTCGGGCAATGTGTTCCCAGGTGGCAGCGGCGTTCTCGGGCGTCTGCATGGATTTCCAGTCCTCCCAGGTGTGGAAACTCAGCGAGGGTTCCTTGCCAAACCAGCGATACATGGCCTCGGCATAACCCCGAAGTGTGATGGCGCCAGGCGATACGGCATGGAAGGCTTCCCCGACCGAGACGCTCCAGTTGGCCATGGCCAGCATGAGGAGGATGGCAATGTCATCGGCATGGATATGATGCACCGTTTCCATGCCGAAATTGGGCAGGGCCAGGGTTTCGCCACGGGCAATGGTTTGGAAGGCGGCATTGTCGAAGTGACCGGCGGGATTGAGCGGCGACCACCCCTGCCCCACAATGTGGCCGGGATGGAGAATGGTCACGGGGAAGCCGTCACGCCGCGCCAGGCCGAGCAGGTAGTCCTCGATTGCTGCTTTCTGGACGCCATAGTCGCCGAAGGGGCGCTTGGTGACGTCTTCGGGCGTCGGGACCACTTCGGAATATCCGTGGGTCCAAATCGTGCCGATATGGAGAAAGTGGCGCACCTTGCCGATGAGCGCCTCGGCGAGTTGCTGTGCGCTCTCCAGCGTGAAGCAGATATTGTCGATGACGATTTCGCCCTTGAGATCGGCGATCGCCCGGCCGAAATCTCCATTCGCCTCGGCAGCGGCGCGGTCGATGGTAACCCGCTCTACGTGGTTCCAGGCCGTGTCCGGGAGGTAAGGCTGCGCGGCGCCGCGCGAAACCGCCACCACGTCATGGCCCGCGCGCACCAGGCGGGGCACCAGATAGGTGCCGATATGGCCCGTGGCTCCAATAATAGTAATGCGCGCCATTTTTGACCCCTCCCCGCTGGTCTGCGTGTTCTTCCTGTCCTAACATGTCAGCGCGAACTGTCCAGTTCGCGCGTTCCGGAGGAGAAAGCCTTGACCACCCCCCTCGTCAAACAGGTGGCGCATACCTGTATTTTTGCCCGTGACCTTGAAGCCGTCGAAACGTTCTACCGTGACGTGCTGGGCGTACCGCCCAAATTTGTATTCATGCGCGGGGACGACAAGATCGGCTTCTATCTCGATTTCGGAGGCCGGACTTTTATCGAGGTGTTCCGCAAGGGCGAATCCCGCTTCGCCGAGACCGACCAGATCAATCACATCTGCCTTGAGACCGAAGACCTTGATGGTCTTATCGCCCATGTGCGCGGCCAGGGCGTGGACATCACCGACAAGAAGTTGGGGGCCGACGGAACCTGGCAGGCCTGGATGGCGGACCCCAGCGGGGTGAAGCTGGAGATTTTCCAATATACCGAGAACAGCATGCAATTCGGGCCCGATGGGGCGGTCTGCCAGGTGAACTGGTAGGACGTATGTCCCTCCCCTAGAGGGAGAGGGGGTCGCTCCGCAAATGCAGAGCGGGCCGATATAGCTCGCGGATCCCTCATTCGCCCTTCGGCTCCTTTCTCCCTCAAGGGGAGAAGGGAGAATTATGTGCGTGGCGGGCGGCGGTGCCCTATTCTTCCCGCTTATGGCCGTCGATGTGCTGTTCAGCACGTGACTTTTCGGTCGCTTCCTTCAGCTTTTCGGTCTTCGTGCGCCCGAATTTGGCGCGGTTCTGTTCGGCCGTCGCTGCCTTTTCGGTGCGGATCTTGTTCTTGCGGGCAGTGCGGAGGTTGATGATCTCGGCCATGGCAATTTTCCGATGTCGGGCACCTGGTGGGCCAAGCAAGTCTTCATAGCATAGTCGTCCCACGCGGTCACAGGCGCATCGGGCAGGCGGCGGAACCGTGTTTTGCTCTCGTCAATTGTCGTGAAGGAACAGGAGAACTGACATGCCGAAATTTGTGACCATCGGCTATGGCGACCGCCAGAGCTATGACCGCACACCGCAGGCCGTGCGGGACGCAGCGCACGCCCATGACGAGAAACTCAAGGCAGAAGGGGCGACAATCGGCATAGCCGGGCGGCCGGTTCAGGTCCGCAATCCTGCGGGCACCGCCACGCAGGTTATCGACGGCAGCTTCATGGTCGCATCCCTGCCCGTCGCCGGATTTGCCATTATTGAGGCAGACACTCTGGAAGACGCCATCGAGAAGGTGGCGAAGGTGCCATGCGCCGTGGCGCATGGCGTGGTTGAGGTGTGGCCACTGGAATAGCGGGTCAGACCAGCCGGCTCTGTTCCATCGCGGCGGCGATGAAGCTGGTGAAGAGCGGATGCGGCTCGAAAGGCTTTGATTTCAGTTCGGGATGGAACTGTACGCCGATGAACCAAGGGTGGTCGGTGCGCTCGACGATTTCAGGCAGCGTGCCATCGGGCGAGACGCCTGAGAACAGCAAGCCGTTGGCTTCGAGACGCTTGCGATAGTCCATGTTCACCTCGTAGCGGTGACGATGGCGCTCGGAAATCCGGGTGGTGCCATAGATGTCGGCAACGCGGGAGCCGCGGGTCAACTGGGCCGGATAGGCACCAAGGCGGAGCGTGCCGCCCAGATCGCCTTCGGCGGAACGGGCTTCCTTTTCGTTGCCCTTCAGCCATTCAGTCATCATGCCCACAATCGGCTCCTTGGTGGGGCCGAATTCGGTGGAGGATGCATTCTTGATGCCGGCAGTGTTGCGGGCGGCTTCGATGCAGGCCATCTGCATGCCGAAACAGATGCCGAAATAGGGCACGTCCTTGATGCGGGCAAAGCGGGCTGCCTCGATCTTGCCGGCGGAGCCGCGTTCACCGAAGCCGCCAGGCACCATGATGCCGTGCACATGCTCGAGATAAGGCGCCGGATCGTCACGCTCGAAGACTTCCGAATCGATCCACTGCAGGTTGACCTTCACCTTGTTGGCGATGCCGCCATGGGTGAGCGCTTCGGAGAGCGACTTATAGGCGTCCTTGAGGCCGGTATATTTGCCCACGATAGCGATGTTCACTTCGCCTTCGGGGTTGTGATAGCGGCGGGATACTTCTTCCCAGGAGGTCATATCGGGCTCGGGCGCATCGGTTATGCCGAGCGCGGCGAGGACTTCCCGGTCGAGACCTTCATTGTGGTAGGCGACGGGCACATCATAGATCGAGCCGACATCGAGGCCTTGGATCACGGCGGTTTCGCGCACGTTACAGAACAGCGAGAGCTTCTTCTTCTCGCCTTCCGGGATCGGGCGGTCACAGCGCACCAGCAATACGTCCGGTGCAATACCGATCGAGCGCAGTTCCTTGACCGAGTGCTGGGTCGGCTTGGTCTTCAATTCACCGGCCGAGGGGATATAGGGCATCAGGGTCAGATGCAGATAGGCTGCGTGATTGCGCGGCAGTTCATTGCCAAGCTGACGGATGGCCTCGAAGAACGGCAGACCCTCGATATCGCCGACCGTGCCGCCGATTTCGACCAGTACGAAGTCGTATTCCTCATTGCCGTCGAGGACGAATTGCTTGATCGAGTCCGTAACGTGGGGAATGACCTGGACGGTCGCGCCGAGGAACTCGCCCTTGCGCTCCTTGGCCAGCAGATCCGAATAGATGCGGCCAGAGGTGACATTGTCACGCTTGTTGGCGGCGCGCCCGGTGAAGCGCTCATAGTGTCCCAGGTCAAGATCGGTTTCCGCCCCGTCATCGGTGACGAAGACCTCACCGTGCTGGGTCGGCGACATCGTGCCGGGGTCAATGTTGAGATAGGGGTCGAGCTTGCGCAGGCGGACCTTATAGCCACGTGCCTGCAGCACAGCGCCTAGCGCCGCCGAAGCCAAACCTTTGCCAAGGGAGGAGACCACGCCTCCGGTGATAAATACGTACCGAGCCATGGGCGATCACCATAAGCACATCAGACATGATTCGCAGAGCAGCTTTTGCGCTCTACACAAAAAGAAGAAGGGGATGTTGCCATCCCCTTTTCTCGCGGACGCCTTGCGGCGGATCAGTTGCCCGCAGGCACTGCGGGCGTTTCTTCGGTATCGGTCGATACTTCGGGCACGGGCAATTCGCTGTCCGATGCCGCTGGCTCTTCAGCCGGCGTCTGTGCCTCGGAAGGCAGCAGCAGATCGGAAGTCTCATCGCCCTGTAGCGCGTTGAGCGCGTCGAGCACGGTCGAAGGCTGGGTGCCATCTTCAAGCGAGGTCGCGTTATCCAGAATGCTGGAAGTGCCGCGATCAATCTCGTTGAGAATGGTCAGACCGATGGCCGAAGCGAAGAACAGGACGGCCAGTATGGCCGTTGTCCGGGTCAGTAGGTTTGCCGAGCCGCGGGCGGTCATTAAACCGCCGCCACCACCGCCACCACCGATTCCAAGGGCGCCGCCCTCGGAGCGCTGAAGCAGGATGACGACAATCAGCGCCAGCACAATCAGCAAATAGGCGACGAGCAGTACGTTGGCCATGAATCTCTTGTCTTCGCGTCAGTCCGGACGTGCCAGTGCGGCCCGCCCGGTTTGGAAAGGATGCGGGGTCATACACCCCCCGAACGGCAAATGCCAGCCGCTTGCGGCGCTTTTTCGCCACAGGCGATGCCTGTCCGGATACTCTATACGGCCGAGATAATCGTATAGAAGTCCTTTGCCAAGAGGCTTGCGCCTCCGACAAGGCCGCCATTGACGTTGCCTATACCCAAAATCTCGCGAGCGTTCTGAGGCTTTAGAGAGCCGCCATAAAGTATGCGGATGCTTTCACCCTTGGACAGACCGAACCGATCCACCAGCCGGGCGCGGATGGCATTGTGCATTTCGTCGATTTCATCGAGCGTGGGGGTGCGACCGGTCCCGATAGCCCAGACGGGCTCATAGGCAACGACCACTTCGTGCTGCTCGGCAGCGTCGGGGATAGACGCGGCCAATTGCGCAGACACCACCGATTCTGCCTCGGCGGCATCGCGCTGGGCTTCGGTCTCACCAACACAGATAATCGGCTTCAGGCCCGAGCCTATGGCGGCTTCGGCCTTGGCGCGCACTGTGTCATCGGTTTCGCCGTGATTTGTGCGGCGCTCCGAGTGGCCGACGATGACATATTGTGCGCCGGCATCGGCGAGCATGCTGGCAGAGATGTCACCGGTATGGGCGCCATGCGGTTCCTGATGGCAGTCCTGCCCCCCGGCAATGATACCGCTCGAGGCGCCCTGCGCCGCAACCGAGGCCAGCAGGGTGGCTGGCGGGCAGACCACGACAAGTGCGCGGGGCGACTCGCCGGTGGTGAGCAGACGGGCAAGTTCACTCAACTCATCAAGCGAGTGGGTGAGCCCGTTCATCTTCCAGTTTCCGGCGATCAGAGGTGATACGGTCGACAATCTTGGTACTCCTGCCTCTTGCGCCGGACAAGGCTTTGCCCTAACCCCGGCTGTCGTATTTGTCTTACTAGTCTGACCTTCGCCTCACGGTAAAGGATTGGACCCGAAAGTGGAACGCTTCAGATGCTTGATGGTTTGCGTGATTTTGCAAAATCCTGGCCGGGGAAAATCCTGGGCGCGTTTCTGCTGGTCGGTGTAGCAGGTTTCGGCATCAACAATGTGATCGTCGATCTGGGCAGCAATACCGTGGCGCGGGTTGGCGACGAGGAAATCAATTCGCGGGAGTTCCTGCGGGCCTATCAGAACCAGGCCAACCGGATCGCCCAGCAGATCGGTTCCGTGCCCACGGCCAGCCAGGCCGAAGCCATGGGCATTCCCACGGCTGTCATCCTGGGCTTGTCCGAGGGTGCCGCGCTCGACACGCTGTCGGCCCAGTTCAGCATGGGCGTCTCTGAAAGCAAACTCGCACAGTTGCTGCGCGAGGACCCTTCTTTCCATGGGACGCTGGGCACGTTCGAACCGGCTCTGTTTACGCAGGTGCTGCAGAGCGCCGGCTGGACTGAGGCTGAATATTTCGAGGCCCGGAGCGCCGAAGCTCGCCGCGACCAGCTCACCACGGCGCTGTTTGCCGATGCAGATATGCCCGAAGTGGCGGCCGATCTGATCAATGATTACGCCACGGCAACGCGCACCATCGACTACATCGTTCTGAGTGGGACCAGCATCGAGACCCCAGAGGCGCCGACCGAAGACGAACTCGTCGCTTATCTGGAAGAGAACCAGGCCGATTTCCGCACGGTGGAAACGCGGACTGTCAAATTGCTGGACCTTTCGCTGGCTTCCTTGGCCGCGACGAAAGAGATTTCGCCCGAGGCGGTGCAGGCAGAATATGAGGCCACAAAAGCCTCTCTGACCACGCCTGAGCGTCGGACCATCGAACAGGTATCGCTGGCGACACCCGAGTTGCAGGCCCAGTTCGAGGCTGGTCTCGCAGACGGCACTGATTTCGCCACACTGGTTGCCGATGCCGGGCTGACAGCATCCAGCCTTGGCACGCTCATGCAGGCGGAAATCACCGATACGCGTCTCGCCTCGGCGGCATTCGGCCTGCCCGAGGGCGGTTTCGCCATTATTGAAGGCATTGGCGGGCAACGCGCCGTGCATGTTGCCGAGATTGAAGAGGCACGCGAGCCCACGCTTGAGGAGGCACGGGACGATATTGTGGCGCGGCTGGCGCAGGACGAGGCCCGCGACGAGATCAATGACGTGCTCGACCAGATTGAGGAGCTGCGTGCCGCTTTCCAGCCCATCGACCAGATTGCCGAGCGCTTCGGCCTGCCGGTCTATGAGGCAGACGTGACTGCGGGGGGTGCTGAACTGGCCGTGTTGCCGAACCTGGCTGCAGAGGATTATGCCCGCGTCTCGCAGGCTATCTTTGCGGCCGAGCAAGATCGCCTGATCCCGTCCATTCCCTTGTCCGGCAGCGCGCATGTTTGGTTCGATCTCGAGCAGGTCGAACCCGCCCGTGACCAGACCCTGGACGAGGTGCGGGCCGAGGTCGAAGCGGCAATTGCCGCGGAACGGATAGATGCGGCACTAGCGGCCAAGGCAGACGACATTGTTGCGCCGCTCGAAGCGGGCGAAGCGTTGGCCGATATAGGCTTTGAGCTGAGCGCCTTTCCGCAGTTGAGTGCGCCCTTCACGCGCTTCGGGTCCGAGGATGGGCTGGTGGACGGCACCATGGCGTCGGCAGCGTTTGCTGGCGGACCGGGCCATGCGGGTGCGGTTTTGAACGAGAGCGGCGAACAGGTGGTCTTCCAGGTTGTCGACACCGCTGAGCCGACGACACCGCTTGATGATGTCGCTCTGGAAAGCATCAATGCCGAGGCGCGTGCCGGCCTCACCTCTGAATTTGTGGCAGCGGTGCGTGAGGATGCGGGCCTTCGGATCAACCAGCAGGCGCTCAACCAGCTACTCGTGCAGAATTACGGCCAATAACCGGCACCTTCACCAACGGAACCAGACCAAAATGGGCGACGACACTTCCAAGACCTTTGCCGCGCAATATGATGCCGGAAAGTCTGGACTGCTGTGGCGTCGCGTCGTGGCGGATCTGGAAACCCCGATTGGCACATATCTCAAGCTGGCGGCTGGCCGCAGCCATTCGTTCCTGCTCGAAAGTGTGCAGGACGGCACGACGCGAGGCCGCTATTCGATGATCGGCCTCTTGCCGGACCTGATTCTCAAGGTCGAGGACGGCAAGGCCTCGATCAATCGGACGGCGCAGACAGCACCTGACGATTTCGAGACGCTCGATGACCTGCCCCTCGACGCCTTGCGCAAGCTCGTCGCCGAAAGCCAGATCGACATGCCGGCGGGCCTGCCGCCCCAGTCGGCCGGAATCTACGGCTATCTCGGCTATGAGATGGTCCGCTACATGGAAGTGCTGCCCAACGAAAATCCTGACGATCTGCAGACGCCCGAAGCGCTGCTGATGCGCCCCTCATTGCTGGCGATCTTCGATACGGTCAAGGACGAGCTCTACCTGACTGCGCCGATCTATGTGCGCAAAGGGATGACGGCGGCACAGGCGCTTGCAGCTGCCGAAGACCGGATCAACGATGCCATTGTCCGGCTGACGCGGGCGACACCGGCCACCCCCGCCCTGCCCGATCTGGAATCGATCGCGGTGACCAGCAACACCTCGCGGGACGAATATTTGGAGATGGTTGCACGGGCCAAGGACTACATTACGGCCGGCGATGTTTTCCAAGTGGTGCTGAGCCAACGGTTTTCCGCCGATTTCACCCTGCCGCCCACGGCGCTCTATCGCGCGCTGCGCCGCACCAATCCCAGCCCCTATATGTATTTCTTCGATTTCGGCGGCTTTGCCGTTGCCGGATCGAGCCCGGAAATCCTGGTGCGGGTGCAGGACGGCGAGGTGACCATTCGGCCTATTGCCGGAACGCGCAAGCGCGGCGCCACGCCGACACGGGACAAGGAACTGGCCGCCGAACTGCTTTCTGACCCCAAGGAGTTGAGCGAGCATCTGATGCTGCTCGACCTTGGCCGCAATGATGTGGGGCGCGTCACCAAGTCCGGGACAGTGAAGGTCACCGACAAGTTCTTCCTCGAATATTATTCCCACGTCATGCACATTGTCTCGAACGTGGTGGGCGAGCTGGATCCGCAGTATGATTTCGTAGATGCGCTTTCGGCCGGGTTCCCGGCGGGTACTGTCTCGGGTGCACCGAAAGTGCGGGCCATGGAAATCATCGATGAGCTCGAAAAGTCGCGCCGCGGTATATATGGCGGCTGCGTCGGCTACTTCGGTGCCGACGGAACGATGGACACCTGCATTGTGTTGCGCACCGGCATCGTCAAGGATGGCAAGCTCTATGTACAGTCCGGTGCCGGGATCGTCGCCGATAGCAAGCCAGAGCTCGAACAGCTCGAATGCGAAAACAAGGCCCGCGCTCTTTTCAGCGCCGCCGAGGAGGCACTACGCTATGCCGGTGAGGCCGGAGTGGGGCAATGATGATGCTGAGGGACAAGGATTTTCGATGGCGGTGCTGGTTCTGAACGCCAACACACGGAACCAACTCCCATAGGCAGTCTAGAAATGACCAAAACCCTCGTTATCGATAATTACGACAGCTTTACCTACAACCTCGTCCATTATCTGGGCGAGCTGGGTGCCGACATCATTGTGAGGCGAAACGACAAGGTTACGCTTGAAGAGATCGCCGCAATGGCGCCAGACGCCATCGTGCTCTCGCCTGGCCCATGCACGCCCAATGAGGCGGGCATTTGCCTGTCCGTGATTGATCGCTTCAAGACCACCATTCCCATGCTGGGCGTGTGCCTGGGGCACCAGGCCATGGGCCAGGCGCTGGGCGGCGACGTGGTCCGGGCGCCGAGCCTCTTCCACGGCAAGACCAGCAAGATCAATCACACCGGCAAGGGCCTGTTTTTCGGCCTTAATGCCGGGTTCGAGGCGACGCGCTACCACTCGCTGATCGTCAAGGCGGACACCCTGCCCGCTGACCTGGAGGTGACGGCAACGACCGATGATGGCCTCATCATGGGCATGCAGCACAAAAGCCTGCCGATCCATGGCGTGCAGTTCCATCCAGAGAGTATCGCCAGCGAGAATGGCCACGCCTTGCTGCAAAACTTTCTCAACATTGCACGCGACTTCAACGGACGGAAGGCAGCGTGATGGATATCAAGCAAGCGCTGAACAAGATTGCTGACGGCAAGGACCTGACTGGCGAGGAAATGCGCGGCGTCATGCGCGTGATCATGGCCGGCGAGGCCACGCCAGCGCAGATTGGCGCCTTCCTCATGGGCATGCGGATCAAGGGCGAGACGGTGGGCGAGATTGCCGCGGCGGTTTCGATCCTGCGCGAGCAGATGGTGCCCGTCATTGCACCCGATGACGCCATCGATATCGTCGGCACCGGTGGCGACGGCGTTGGCAGCCTCAATATTTCAACGGCGACGGCGCTGGTGGTGGCGGCGGCCGGCGTGCCGGTGGCCAAGCATGGCAACAAGGCGCTTTCGTCCCGGTCCGGATCGTCGCAGGCGCTCGAAGCACTCGGCGTCAAGCTGGACTTGTCGCCGGAGCAGATCGGCCAGACCATCGCCGGAGCCAATATCGGTTTCATGTTTGCGCCCAGTCACCACCCGGCGATGCGTCATGTGGGGCCGGCACGGGCGGAAATGGGTGTACGGACGCTCTTCAACCTGCTCGGGCCGCAATCGAACCCCGCTGGTGTCCGGCGCTACTTGCTTGGCGTTTATGCACAGGAATGGGTGGAGCCGGTTGCCGCGGCCTTGCTCGCCAACCGCGCGACCAAGGCCTGGGTGGTGCATTCGAGCGAAGGGCTGGACGAGCTTTCGACCTCTGGCCCCAATTTTGTGGCCCAGATCGCCAATGGCGATCTGCGCAGTTTCGAGCTGCACCCTGAACAGGTTGGCCTCACGCTGACGAATCCCAAGGACCTGTTGGGCGGTGAACCGAGTGAAAATGCGGCGGCTATCGTGGCGCTGCTGGACGGGGCACCGGGTGCCTACCGCGATACGGTGTTGCTCAATGCCGGGGCTGCCTTGCTGGTGGCCGACAAGGTGGACACCATCGAGGAAGGCATTGCGCTTGCCCGCGACACCATCGATGGCGGCAAGGCAAAACAAACTCTCGCGCGCCTGGTGGCGGTATCGAACGGACGAGCCTGATGAGCGATATCCTCAAGCAGATCGAAGCTTACAAGCGCGAGGAAATCGCGGCGGCCAAAAGCGTGCGCCCATGGGCAGAAGTCGTGGCCGAGGCGCATGACCAGCCGGCACCGCGCGGCTTTCTCAAAGCCATTAAGGACAAGCGCACCAAGGGCGATTATGCTCTGATTGCGGAAGTGAAGAAGGCCAGTCCCTCCAAGGGGCTGATCCGTGCCGACTTCAACCCGGCCGAGATTTCCCGCGCCTATGAGCAGGCGGGCGCCGCCTGCCTTTCGGTACTCACTGACCGCCCGAGCTTTCAGGGTTCGCCTAGCTATCTGATCGAGGCGCGTGCTGCGACCAGGCTGCCGGTGCTGCGCAAGGACTTCCTTTTCGAGACCTATCAGGTGGCTGAGGCGCGCTCGTGGGGTGCCGATTGCATTCTGATCATTCTGGCGGCGGTGGGCGACGATGTGGCCCGATATCTGCTCGATGCTGCTGAGGAATGGGGCATGGATGCGCTGGTGGAAGTGCATGATCAGCTCGAGCTGGACCGTGCGCTGGCGCTCGGCGCCAAGTTCATCGGCGTCAATAACCGCAATTTGCGCACCTTCGAGACCACGCTGGAAACTACGGTCAATCTGGCGGCCGGCGTGCCGGATGATGTGTTGCTGGTCAGCGAAAGCGGCATTGTTACCCATGAGCACGTCAAGATGCTCGATGAGCGTTGCCATGTGGGCACGTTCCTGGTGGGTGAAAGCCTGATGCGGCAGGACGACGTGGTCGCGGCCACCCGCGCTTTGCTGATGGGCGCGGCGGAAGCGGTGCGTTGATGTCAAGCGGCCTCACTCATCTCAATGAAAAGGGCGAGGCCCATATCGTCGATATCGGTGACAAGGCGGTTACACGTCGTCGCGCCGTCGCGCAGGCGGTGCTGAGCGGTCAAGCGGAGACGATCGCCACCATACTGGGTGGCGGGCTCAAAAAGGGCGACGCCCTTGCCGTGGCGCGGATTGCCGGGATCATGGCCGCCAAGAAGACGGCGGAGCTGATCCCGCTTTGCCACCCGATCCCGCTGACCAAGGTCAGTGTCGATATCACCGGAGCAAGTGACACCAGCATTCGCGTGGTGGCGACCGCTGAAACCACCGGACAGACAGGCGTTGAAATGGAGGCGCTGATTGCGGCCTCGACCTCGGCCCTGACGCTTTACGACATGGCTAAGGCTATCGATCGCGCCATGGTGGTGTCCGAGCTGTGCCTGGTGGAAAAATCCGGCGGCAAGTCGGGTGATTTTGTGCGGACGCCATGAGCCTTCTTCCGGTCGACGAAGCCTTGCAGGCCATTCTGGCGCGGGTGCCTGCCGTTACATCCGAACAGGTTTCCCTCGCCCAGGCCAATGGCCGTGTTCTGGCCGCCCCGGTCATTGCGGGACACAATCAGCCCCCCTTCGATGCCAGCGCCATGGATGGCTATGCCATGCGGGCAGAGGACGTTGCAGAGGGGGCACGCCTGCGCGTGATCGGCACCTCGCAAGCCGGCGCGGGCTATGGCGGTGGGGTGCACCGTGGGGAGGCGGTCCGCATTTTCACCGGCGCGCCGGTGCCGCCGGGCGCTGATACCGTCATTATGCAGGAAGAGGCCGTCCGCGATGGCGAGTTCGTGCAGTTCACGGCCCATGCACGGCTCGGCCACAGTGTGCGCCCCAAGGGCAATGACTTTTCGACCGGTCAGAGTCTGATTGCGGCGGGAACGCGCGTGACGCCAATGCAGATTGCGGTGGCGGCAGCGGCCAACCAGGCCCGCCTCACCGTTGCGCAGCGTCCCAGCATCGCGCTTCTGGCCACCGGGGACGAGCTTGTTCAACCCGGCACGCCACTCGGTCCGGATCAGATTGTCGCCTCGAACAGTTTCGGGCTCTCCGCCATGCTGACGCCCTATGCCCGGCAGGTCACCGACCACGGTATTGTCAGCGACGACGCCGATCGGCTGCGGGAGCGGCTGGAGGGTATTCTCATGGCAGGGCCGGATGTCCTCATCACCACGGGCGGCGCCTCGGTGGGTGAGCACGACCTGGTGCAGGACATTCTCAAGGGGCTCGGCGTGTCGCTCGATTTCTGGCGCATCAACATGCGTCCGGGAAAACCGCTGATGTTCGGCACCCATGGCCGGACTCTGGTGTTTGGACTGCCAGGAAACCCCGTCTCGGCCATGGTGACCGCAATGGTCTTCATCAAGCCGGCCTTGCGCGCCTGGGTTGGTCACGGCGAGCCAGCACCTTGGCGCTTGCCGCTTGCAGGCGCCACCCCACCCAACAGCGCGCGCCGGCATTTTATGCGAGCGCGACTTGTCTCGGGGGCCGATGGTATGCAGGCGTTGCCGATATCCCAGACAGACAGTGGCCATACCTCCTCCCTTGCGGTGGCGGACCTGCTTGTCGTGCAGCCGGAGAACGATCCCGGACAGCCTATCGGGACCGTGGTCGAAGTCTTGCCGATCGACGCCTTCTAGCTCACACTTGGTCGCAGGAGGCTTCGGAAGTGCTGCGTGCTCAAGGCCGTTGCAGAACATAACTGGAACATGTAAGGTCGTTCCGTCTATGTTCCGATTCTGGGGTAGTGGGGCCAATGCTGACACGCAAACAACACGAGCTGCTGATGTTCATCCATGAACGGATGAAGGAGAGCGGTATTCCCCCGAGTTTCGATGAAATGAAGGATGCACTGGACCTGGCGTCCAAATCCGGCATTCATCGATTGATTACGGCTCTGGAGGAGCGCGGCTTCATCCGGCGCCTGCCCAATCGGGCCCGGGCGCTGGAAGTGGTGAAGCTGCCCGACTCGATGAACCCGTCGCTGGGCGGTCGCAAGGCGCGGTTCGAACCGTCGGTCATTGAGGGCAATCTGGGCAAAGTGGCCAATCCACCTGCCCGCGGCAATACCGGCGGCGGAGACGATTATGCCCGTCCGATTTCCATCCCGGTGATGGGCCGCATTGCGGCAGGCACCCCCATCGAGGCCATCCAGTCTCATTCCCATACGATATCCGTGCCGCCTGAAATGCTCGGCGCCGGCGAGCATTACGCGCTTGAGGTTCGGGGTGACTCGATGATCGAGGCCGGCATTTTCGATGGCGACACCGTGCTGATCAAGAAGCAGGAACACGCCTCGACCGGCGAAATCATCGTGGCTCTGGTCGATGATGAGGAAGCTACCCTGAAGCGTCTGCGCCGTAAGGGCGACACGGTGGCCCTGGAGGCCGCGAACCCGGCGTATGAAACGCGCATTTTTCCGCCCGACCGGGTCAAGGTGCAGGGTCGTCTTGTGGGGTTGATGCGGAAATATTGAGATGGGGTTCGCCTCGCCACAGGCCGCGATGCGTTTCTATGGAGAGGCGATCAACGAACATCGCATCGAATCCTTGTTGCCGGTGCTATCGGCGGATGTGATCTTCTGGTTCAGCTCCGGGTCATTTCACGGCATTGATGCTGCGCGGCAGGCGTTTGAAAAAACCTGGCGACGTATTGCGGAAGAGACCTATTGGCTCGAAGAACTGAGCTGGGTGTCCGAGGGCGACCACTCGGACGTGTGTATCTATCAGTTCCATTGGCGGGGAGTGGTGGACGGTGAGCCCAGGGCGGGAAGCGGCCGCGGGACGAGCGTTCTGCGGCGCGAAGCCGATGACTGGAAAATAGTGCATGAGCATTTGAGCGCCGAGCCGGTCCATGCGGGCTGAGAAAGTGTGCCCCTACGTGCTACGAGGCGCCGAAGACGGGCCGGAGGTGCTGGCATTCCGGCATCCTTTAGCCGGGTGCCAATTGGTGAAGGGCACTTTGGAGCCAGGCGAAAGCGTCGAGGCAGGTGCGCTGCGAGAATTGGCCGAAGAGTCCGGTTTGGTTGGGGTTCCCGCAGACAGCCCGGCCTGGTCGAGCCCGGATATTGTGCAGGGGCAGCTGTGGCACTTCGTGCCTGTCGCTGTACCTCCCCAGCCGGATGATTTCGAGTTTCTCTGCGCCGATGATGGTGGGCACCTTTTCAAGTTTTTCTGGTGGCCGCTCGGCACGGTGCCGGGTGGGGAATGGCACGAAAGCTTTGTGCGCGTGCTTGACGAGATCCGAGTTCGTTGCACGTAGAAAAGGCCCGCCGATATGGCGGGCCTTTGGTATTCTGAGCAGCGCGAGCCTTAGTGATTGTCGCGCGGCACGCCTTCTGTTTGAGCGATGCGCTGGTACTTCTGGGCGGGCTTGAGGATGGCTCCTTCGCCCAATTGCCCCACGATTCCGCGCTGGATTTCCTGCCAGGGCGTCTGGTGCTTGGGGAATTTGTAGCCACCCTCGGCCTCAAGGGCTGCGCGGCGGTTTGCGATTTCCTCGTCGGAAATGAGGATGTCGGCCTCGCCCTTGTTCAGGTCGATACGCACCCGGTCTCCGGTCTTTAGGATGGCCAGATTGCCGCCCGCTGCGGCCTCGGGGGAGGCATTTAGAATCGAGGGGGAGCCGGAGGTGCCGGACTGGCGGCCATCGCCAATGCAGGCGAGCGCGGATATGCCTTTCTTGATCAGATAGTCGGGCGGCCGCATGTTGACCACTTCCGCGGCGCCCGGATAGCCGATCGGGCCGGCGCCGCGCATGAACAGCAGGGTGTGTTCGTCGATCTCAAGGGTCGGATCGTCGATCCGATGGTGGTAGTCCTCGGGGCCATCGAAGACCACGGCCTTGCCCTCGAACATGCCTGGATGGGCCGGATCGGAGAGGTAGCGGTCCTTGAACTCGGGGCTGATCACGCTGGTCTTCATGATGGCGTTGTCGAACAGATTGCCACGCAGGACGAGGAAGCCAGCCTCAGCCTTGAGCGGATTGTCGAAATGGCGGATGACCTTGTCATCCTCGATGACAGTGGTGCGGCAATTTTCGCCAATGGTCTTGCCGTTGACGGTGGGCGCATTCTCGTGGATCAGCCCCTGCCCCATCAGCTCATTGACCACGGCGGGCACACCACCGGCATGGTAGTAGTCCTCGCCGAGATATTCGCCGGCCGGCTGCAGGTTGACCAGCAGAGGCACCTTGTGGCCGTGCTGCTGCCATTCATCGATCTCGAGTTCGACGCCGATATGCTTGGCAATGGCATTGATATGGATCGGCGCATTGGTCGAACCACCGATGGCAGAATTGACGACGATGGCGTTGAGGAAGTTTTCCTTGGTCAGGATGTCTGAGGGCTTGAGGTCCTCATGCACCATTTCCACGGCGCGCTTGCCGGTGCGGTAGGCCATTTCCTGGCGATCGCGATAGGGTGCGGGGATGGCGGCTGAACCGGGGAGCTGCATACCCAGGGCCTCGGCCAGCGAATTCATGGTCGAGGCCGTGCCCATGGTGTTGCAATAGCCGGTGGACGGCGCGGACGAAGCCACCAGTTCGATGAATTTGGGATAGTCGATCTCGCCAGCTGCCAACATCTGACGGGCCTTCCAGACGATGGTGCCCGATCCGGTGCGCTCGCCCTTGTGCCAGCCATTGAGCATGGGGCCGACCGAGAGCGCGATGGCCGGAATATTGACCGTGGCCGCGCCCATGAGCATGGCCGGCGTGGTCTTGTCGCAACCAATGGTGAGGACCACCCCATCGAGCGGATAGCCATAGAGCACTTCAACCAGGCCCAGATAGGCCAGGTTGCGGTCGAGGCCCGCCGTCGGGCGCTTGCCGGTTTCCTGGATCGGGTGCACCGGGAACTCGATGGCAATGCCGCCGGCCTCGCGAATGCCCTCACGCACGCGCTCGGCCAGTACCATGTGATGGCGATTGCAGGGGCTGAGATCCGACCCGGTCTGGGCGATACCAATGATCGGTTTGCCAGACTGCAATTCCTCCCGCGACACACCGAAATTCATGTAGCGCTCGAGATAAAGCGCGGTCATGTCGGGATTATCGGGATTATCGAACCATGCGCGCGAGCGAAGCTTGCGGCCGCCGGCGCCGCCATTATCTGCAGTCATCTTGCCTGTTCCTTGCTTGTCCGCCGGGCGCGGATCAGAGGGCCTTGGTTGAAGTGTTCTATCACGCGAAACCGCGCTGTGAATGGGTTTGGGATAAAAAATCATACAAATCAGCCAAAGCTGTGCCATGGATGTTAGAAGTCTGGTCAAAGGGCTTGCGGAGCTTACCTTGGGAAAAGCCGTCAGAGCCGCCTTTGCGTATAGAAATGTCCGGAGTTGGAAT
The DNA here is from genome assembly GCA_040218355.1 of Devosia sp. Taxonomy (GTDB): domain Bacteria; phylum Pseudomonadota; class Alphaproteobacteria; order Rhizobiales; family Devosiaceae; genus Devosia. The sequence goes on from JAVJRP010000020.1 coordinate 42,282, forward strand.
CGAACTGGCCAGCGGGCGTAGAGGCCATTAGGGTCGCGCCGCATCGTTCCGGGATCGAGGGAGAGGGTTCAGATTGACCGAGTCAGTTGCATGGGTTGGGGTGGATTGGGGAACGTCCAATCTGCGGGCCTGGGGCATTGGGGGCAGTGGCGCTGTGGTCGCAAGCGCCGATTCCGACCAGGGTATGGGCAAATTGGTGCGCGAGCAGTTTCCGCAAGCACTCGGCGCTGCGCTGGGGCAATTGCCATTGCCAGCCGGGCCGCTTGATGTGGTCATTTGCGGTATGGCCGGAGCGCGGCAGGGTTGGCTCGAAGCGCCCTATCTGGAGGCACCAACCGATCTTGGTTCACTCGGCCTGGGCGCGGTAAGCCCGGCTATGCCAGATGAACAGTATCGCGTCTCGATCCTGCCCGGCGTCTGTCAGCGGCAGGGCGGCGAGAATGTCATGCGTGGCGAGGAAACCCAATTGCTTGGTCTGGCCAGCCTCTACCCCGACTATGCTGGTTTAGTCTGCATGCCGGGCACGCATTCGAAATGGGCCAGGCTCGAAGGCACGCGGATCGAGCACTTCTCGACGGCCATGACCGGGGAAATATTCGCCCTGCTTAAGAGCCAATCGGTTCTGCGCCACTCGCTGAGCGGACCATTGGATGGCCCAGGCCAGGATGAGGGGTTTGTTGCCGGTGCGCGTGACGGGCTGGACAATCCTGCAGGACTATTGGGGCAATTGTTCACAGTTCGCGCAGCCTCTCTGCTTTCGGGCAAGGCGCCGGACTGGTGCGCCGGCTATCTCTCGGGCCTGCTGATCGGTACCGAGATTGCTGCGAACCGTAGCGAGGTCGGCACGGATCCGGTGCCGCTGATCGGCTCCGACACACTCTGCGCGCTGTATATGCGCGTGCTCCACATGGCCGGCGCCTCTGGCCGCCTGGTCGACTCAACTGAAGTCGTGCTTGCCGGTCTCACGGCCGCACGCGCGTCCATTGCCTGAGGATTTGTCCGTGACCCATCGCCATATCATCGCCATTCTACGCGGCATTACGCCCGATGAGGCCGTGCCCGTCTGCACGGCACTGGTGGAGGCCGGCATTACGTTGATCGAAGTGCCGCTCAATTCGCCCAATGCAGTGGACAGTATCGGTCGCGCTGCCAAGGCCCTGTCTGATCGGGCTGAGATTGGTGCGGGCACGGTGTTGACGCCAGAGGATGTGCGGGCCGTTGCCGGTGCCGGGGGCACTTTTATTGTTTCCCCGGACACCAATGTCGAGGTGATCGCGGAAACAGTGCGGCTGGAGCTGAAGTCCTATCCCGGAGTGTTTTCTCCGACCGATGCCTTTGCCGCCATTCGCGCCGGCGCGACCGGGCTCAAATTCTTCCCGGCCGAAGTGCTGGGCGCCAAGGGAATCAAGGCGATGAAAGCCGTGCTCCCCCCCGCCCTGCCGCTCTATGCGGTTGGCGGCGCCAATCCGGATAATTTCCACGAGTTCTTCGCCGTGGGCTGCACCGGATTTGGTCTGGGCACCTATATCTTCAAGCCGGGCATGGGCGTGGCGGACGTAAGCGAACGCGCGAAACTGGCCGTTGCGGCCTATGACCAGGGAGCCGCGAAATGAACGACACCGCCAAACTGCTGATCGACAGCCAATGTGCATTGGGTGAAGGGCCGTTCTGGCATGCGGGCCGGCAACACTTGTTCTGGTTCGATATCAACAACAAGACCCTGTTTGCCGCCAATGCCGAGGGCGCCGTGCAGAACCAGTGGCAGTTCGACGAGATCGTTGCGGCGGCCGCGATTATTGATGATGCGACACTGGCGCTGGCCACAGAAACCGGATTGAAGCGTTTTGACATGGTTACCGGTGAGACGGTTCACCTGGTCGACATCGAGCGGGACGTGCCTGCCAATCGTACCAATGACAGCCGGGTGCATCCCTCGGGCGCATTCTGGATCGGCACCATGGTCAAGGATGAGGGCCCCAAGGATGGCGCGGTCTATCACTATCGCGCGGGCGTTTTGACCAAGATCATCTCCAATGTGGCCATTCCCAATGCCACATGCTTCTCGCCCGATGGCCGGACGGCTTATTGGACCGACACGCCGGACCAGAAGATTCTCAAATGTGCCGTCGACCCCGAAACGGGGATGCCGGTTGGCGCGTGGGAGCTGTTTGCCGATGTTTCGGAGCATCGCGGCTATCCGGACGGGGCCGTGGTCGATAGCGCGGGCTATCTGTGGAATGCCCGCTGGGGCGGATCCTGCGTGATCCGCTATGCACCTGACGGGTCCATTGATCGCATCATCGAGGTGCCTGTGAGCCAGGTCACCTGCCCCGCCTTTGGCGGCAAGGACCTGAAGCGCCTGTTCCTGACCAGCGCCAACAAGACGATGTCGGCCGAGCAATTGGCGGAGGAGAAGGTCGCCGGCGGGGTCTTCTATATCGACCTCGACGTGGCCGGACAGCCCGAACCCGAAATCAAGCTTTGAGACCTGCGATGAAGCCCAGCCTTGGCGTCTGCTATTATCCTGAACACTGGCCAGAGGGCTTTTGGGAAACCGATGCCAGGCGTATGGCCGAGGTGGGCATTCGTTTCGTTCGGATCGGCGAATTCGCCTGGTCGCGGCTCGAGCCGACTGCCGGCAATCTCCAACTCGAGTGGATGATCCGCGCCATGGACGTGCTGGGGCGCCACGGTCTCAAGGTGATCGTCGGCACGCCGACCGCGACGCCGCCCCGCTGGATGATCGACAAGCATCCCGACATGCTTGCGGTCGACCGTGAGGGGCGAAGCAAGGGCTTTGGCTCCCGGCGGCACTATGATTTCTCGCATCTGGGCTATCGCGAGGAAAGTGCGCGTATCACGCGGGTTCTTGCCGAGGCATTAGGCGATCATCCGGCGCTAGGCGGCTGGCAGACCGACAATGAATATGGCTGCCACGACACGACCTATTCCTACTCATCGGCCGCGCAGGATGGGTTTCGAAAGTGGTTGGCCGAGAAATATGAAAATATCGACGCGCTGAACCAGGCCTGGGGCACTGTGTTCTGGTCGATGGAGTACAATAGCTTTGACCAGATCGAGCTGCCGAACCTGCTGGTCTGTGATGCCGCTCCTGCCCATGAGCTGGATTTCCGCCGCTATTCGTCCGATCAGGTCGCCGCGTTCAATGCGGTGCAGTATCAGATATTGAAGGCCCAGCGGCCGGACCTGCCGGTCATTCATAATTTCATGAGCCGGTACGCCGAGTTCGATCATTTCAAGCTGGGCGAGACGATCGACGTCGCCAGTTGGGATTCCTATCCCATCGGGCACCTGGCCGGCAGCGATGAAACCGCAGACCACAAGGCGCTTTACATGCGTCAGGGCGATCCGGACAATGCGGCCTTTCACCACGACCTCTATCGCAGCGTCGGGCATGGCCGGATGTGGATTATGGAGCAGCAGCCCGGCCCGGTGAACTGGGCGGCAGCCAATCCCGATCCTTTGCCCGGCATGGCGCGGCTCTGGGCCTGGGAGGCTTTTGCGCATGGCGCGGAAGTCGTGTCCTATTTCCGCTGGCGCCAGGCGCCTTTCGCGCAGGAACAGATGCATGCGGGGCTGTTGCGACCCGACAGCGAACCGGCGCCCGCCTATGGCGAGGCAAGCCAAGTGGCGCGGGAGCTTGCCGAAATCGGGCTTGAGGGCACGGTTTCCCAAGGCCGGATTGCGCTGATCTTCGACTATGAAAGCGAGTGGGCCTGGGAAATCCAGCCGCAAGCGGCCGGTTTCAAGCATGGCAATCATGTGCGGGAGCTTTACTCGGCGTTTCGCAAGCGCGGGCTGGATGTCGATGTGCTGCCCCCATCGACAAGTAGTTTTGCGGGCTATGACATTATCGCCATTCCCGCGCTGCTGGCCTGGACAGACAGCCTGCGCGACGCTGTCGCCAATTTTGACGGTCACGTTTTGATAGGGCCGCGCACCGGCTCGAAGACAGCGCATTTTGCCATTCCCACCCGACTGGGCCCTGACCTTCCGCAGAACCTGCTCGATGCCCGCGTGGCCAGGGTGGACAGCCTGCCCGCGGGCATCGAGGTGGCGGTTAAGGGCGGCGGCGCGGCGCGGCTGTGGCGGGAAAAGGTCGAGGGCAGTGCGGAAGTCGTAGTGGAGGATGTCGAGGGCGTCCCGGTGCTGCTCTCGCAGGGTAAACTTTACTACCTCACCGCCAGTGGCGACCAGGCATTGGTGCAGCGCGTGGCCGACTATCTGATTGCCGAGGCCGATACGCCAACACTGGCCCTCCCGGCCGGCGTTCGCTGCCGGGTGCGCGGCCAGTATCGCATCTATGTCAATTATGGGACCGGCGCGCAGACACTGACCCCGGCCCCGGACGAACTTGGCTATGTGCTGGGTGGTTCTACCATTCCGGCAGCCGGTGTCAGCGTGGCGCAATGCGCCAGGGCCGATTGAGATTTTCAATGGCCGGGCGGATATCGAACCGCCCGGTCGCCTCATTCCAGACCAACCAGTGTACACCGCCTTGGAGCAGGTCTCGCGGTCCGATGACCTGCCCCGTGGCGTAGCAGAATTGTGGCGGATAGATGCGCGCAATCAGCAGTTCGTGGCGACCGCAGTCTTCGGCGAAAGCTGCCGCATTACGCACAACGGCTACGCTATAGGCCGGGTTGGTCAGAATGCAGCCCAGAGCGTCGCAATTGGCCGCCGGGTGCGGGGCTGTAATTTCGGTCTGGTAGTGGTCACTCCAGACATCGACGGCAAAGCTGCCGGTTCGGCCAGTCACCAGCGCCATTGCCTCACCATCGCGGATGGCGACGGCCTGGGTGGTATCGGCAATCAGGATATCCGGGCGCGGTTCGAACCCCATTGCCAGGATTACGGGGAGTGCGAGGGCCGGCCCCAGCAAGCGCCAGCGGGTTTCCAGAAAGGCGAACCAGGCCAGAGCGATCAGCCCCACGCCCAGCGTCCAGCCTGCGAGCAGCGGATTGCCTGTCCAACCCTGGCTCCAGGCGGCCACTAGTTCGGCGACATCGATCATGCGATCAATGCCCCAGCCCATGATGGCCAGGCAAGGGCCGTCAATGCCTAGTGGCATGGCAAGAACCGAGAAGACGCCGAAAGGCATGATGACCAGGCTGACAAAGGGCAAGGCCAGCACGTTGCCGATAACCCCCAGCGGGGCAGTCTGCTGAAAGTGATAGGCAGAAAACAGGAGGGTCGCCAGACCCGCGACTAGGCTTGTCCATGCGGTGGCGGCGACGACCCCGCCAATACGGGCCAAGCGCCCAGCAGATGGCGTTCCATGAAGGCGCGGCAGTTCATAGATGCCGATCAGACCGACGACCGCGGCAAAGGAAAGTTGGAAGCTGGGCCTGAAGACGCTCGCCGGATCGATGAGGATAATGATAATGGCGGCGATGGCGACATTGCGCATGGTCAATGCCTGGCGTCCCGCGAGGACCGCGCCGAAGATCAGGGCGAGCATCAGGGTCGAGCGGAAGGCCGGCACATTGTCCACACCACCGGCCAACAACAGGTAGAGAAAGGCTGCGACGATGCCGACCGATGCGGAGATCTGCTTGATCGGCCAGGCCACGAGGGCAGGAAAAGAAGCCAGCGCCAGGCGCAGGAGCCAGTAGATACCGCCGGCCACAATGGATAGGTGCAGGCCCGAGATCGAATAGATGTGTGCCAGGCCCGAGGCAGCCATGACTTCGCGCGTTTCATCGGTGATGTCGCTTTGATCCCCGACCACCATGGCCTTGCCGATCGCGGCTGTAGCTCCATCCAGAACCGTATCGATGCGGTCACCAATGGCGGTACGCAGGCCCTGAACCTGCCGGGTGAGGCTCCAGACATCGCCGTCCGCAAGGATCTCAAGCGTCCCGATGGTCGAACCATAAGCGCCTACGCCAACGAAATAGGAATGAAATTGCCCGTCATGGGCGCCGGGCAAGACCGGCCCGGGAATGGGCGCCAGCCGCAGGGCGACCCGAAACCTGTCGCCAGGCGCGAGCTTCATACCGCCCGGCAGCACGATACGGGCGCGGCGGATCGGGACTGGTCTGGCGTCCTCGACTGGCACAAGCTGGGACGCAATGATCCGGATCCGGTTCTCATCGGCGGACAGGACCTCGTCGACCTGGGCTTCATAGGTGCCATAGGCCGGGTAGGCCAGCATCGGGGTGCCAAAGGCCAAGCCATGCAGGGGTAAGAGGCAGAAGCCGAGCCAGAAGGCGGACATCTGAACGACGCCCCGGAGCCCGTTCAGTGCAAGCCGAACACGAGACACCACCATCAGGACAGCCAGAGCTATCGCCACGCCGGCGAGCAGATAGGCTGGCGGCTCGGCTGGCATGGCTGCGTAGCAGATCAGCCCCGAGATCATGGAAAACGGCAGCAGAACAAAGAGCCGGCGCTTCTCAACGGCACTGTCTATGGCGTTACGCAGGCTAGCCCCTGCTGCGGGTTCTCCAGGAGCGGGCCAGTCTGTCCGCTCGCCACGCGCGCGCAACCATCCGGTCAGCCCGGATGTACCCTCGACAACCCTTTGCCCAGCCCCCATGCGCCCTGCCCTTGCGCTCAAGCCCGCCTATGCTACACACAGCCCGCAATTTCTCAAATCCTTCCGGTTTGCCATGTCTCAGGTCGTCACGCGTTTTGCCCCTTCCCCCACCGGCTATTTGCACATTGGTGGTGCGCGAACGGCGCTGTTCAGCTGGGCCTATGCGCAGAACAAGGGCGGCAAAATGCTCTTGCGTATCGAGGACACGGATCGGGAACGGTCCACTGAGGCCGCCGTCACCGCACTGATCGATGGGTTGAAGTGGCTGGGGCTGGACTGGGAAGGCGAGCCGATAAGCCAGTTCTCCCGCGCTGTGCGCCATGCTGAAGTGGCCCATGAGCTGGTGAAAATGGGTCATGCCTATTATTGCTATTGTTCCCCCCAGGAGCTGGAGCAGATGCGCGACGAGGCCCGGGCCGCCGGCAGGCCGCCACGCTATAATGGCTATTGGCGGGACCGCGACACCTCGGAGGCCCCTGCCGATATCAAGCCAGTGATCCGGATCAAGGCGCCGCTGGAAGGCGAGATCATCGTTCGCGATCATGTGCAGGGTGAGGTGGTGTTCAAGACCGAAAACCTGGATGACTTCATCATCCTGCGTTCCGATGGCACCCCGACCTATATGCATGCGGTGGTGGTCGACGATCACGATATGGGCGTGACCCATATCATTCGCGGTGACGACCACCTGACCAATGCGGCCCGCCAGATCATCATCTACAATGCCATGGGCTGGGCGGTGCCCGACATGGCGCATATTCCGCTGATCCATGGCCCGGATGGCGCCAAGCTGTCCAAGCGGCACGGTGCGCTCGGTGTAGAAGCCTATCGGCAGATGGGCTATCTGCCAGCAGCCTTGCGCAATTATCTGGCGCGCCTGGGCTGGAGCCATGGCGACGACGAATTCTTCACGACCGACCAGATGGTGGAATGGTTCAGCCTTGAGGCCCTCAACAAGGGGGCCGCGCGCTTCGACTTCGTCAAGCTCGAGAACATCAACGGTCACTATATCCGCGAGGCCGACCCCGCCTATCTGTACGACGTCATGGTTGAAACGGCCAAGGAAGTCGGGCGCGACGAGGATGCCAAGGGCCTGATGGCCAACCACAATACGGTTCTGGCCGCCCTGCCCGAGTTGCAGCCGCGCGCCAAGACGGTGCTTGAGCTGATCGATCTTGCCCAGTTCATCTATGCCCTGCGCCCAATCCAGCCGGACGAGAAAGCTGCGGCCTTGTTGACCGATGAGGCGCGCATTGTGCTCGCGAGCGTTGCCGATACGTTAGGGGGCCTTGCCGATTGGTCAGTGCCGGGCATCGACACAGCCATGCGCGCCCTGGCAGAAGAAAAGGGGCTCAAGCTGGGCAAACTGGCACAGCCTTTGCGTGCAGCGCTCACCGGACGCACTGTTTCTCCGGGGATTTTCGAGGTCATGGTGCTGATCGGACGGGAAGAGAGCCTTGCCCGACTCAGTGACCAAACGGCTGCGTGAGACACGATAAGCGAGCCTGTCGCCAGTCTGTCGGATAGATAAGTCATACTCACCTATCGGTTGCTTGCGATGGGCAAGACCTGATACCTCTGCACCGGAAAACCGGCGCTTTAAGGGCGCCGCCCCTGGGGCCGCATTTCCTGTCCTTTCCTGCGGACGAACGGGGTGAAGCGAGGAGAGCTCAATGACCGAAAAAGTCGCCAAACTCGTCATCGGAGACCAGACCCACGAATTCCCCATATTGAGTGGTTCGGTGGGTCCGGATGTGATGGATATCCGTTCGCTCTATGCCAAGACGGGCCTGTTTACCTACGACCCCGGGTTCACCTCGACGGCAGCGTGCGATAGCGCGATTACCTATATCGATGGCGACAAGGGCGAACTGCTCTACCGCGGTTACCCCATCGAGCAACTGGCCGAAAAGTCCAGTTATCTCGAAGTGTGCTACCTGCTGCTTTACGGCGAGCTGCCGACCCCGACCCAGTTCAAGGAATTCGAGGCCCTGGTGACACGCCACACCATGGTGCATGAGCAGATGCACTATTTCTATCGTGGCTTCCGCCGCGACGCGCACCCGATGGCCATCATGACCGGCGTTGTCGGCGCCATGGCAGCCTTTTACCATGACAGCACCGACATCAACGATCCGCAGCAGCGCGAGATCGCTTCGATCCGCATGATCGCCAAGATGCCGACGATTGCGGCCATGGCCTACAAGTACTCAGTCGGCCAGCCCTTCGTTTATCCGCGCAACGATCTCGATTACGCAGCGAACTTCCTGCATATGTGCTTCTCGGTGCCCGCCGAGGAGTACAAGGTCGATCCCAAGATCGCCCGCGCGATGGACCTGATCTTCACGCTGCATGCCGATCACGAGCAGAACGCCTCGACCTCGACGGTGCGTTTGTCGGGATCGTCGGACGCCAACCCGTTCGCCTGTATCGCGGCTGGCGTGGCGTGCCTGTGGGGCCCCGCCCATGGCGGCGCCAACGAGGCCTGCCTCAACATGCTGCGCGAAATCGGCACGGTGGATCGCATCCCCGAGTTTATTGCCCGCGCCAAGGACAAGAACGACCCGTTCCGCCTGATGGGCTTTGGTCATCGCGTCTATAAGAACTTCGATCCGCGCGCCAAGGTCATGCAGGCCACGGCCAAGGAAGTGCTGGAGATCCTTGGGGTGGGCAATAATCCCACGCTGCAGGTTGCCCAGGAGCTGGAGCGCATTGCGCTCGAGGACCAGTACTTTATCGACCGCAAGCTCTATCCGAATGTCGACTTCTATTCGGGCGTGATCCTGGATGCGATCGGCTTCCCGACCTCGATGTTCACCGTGCTGTTCGCCGTCGCCCGCACCGTTGGCTGGATCAGCCAGTGGAAGGAAATGATTGGCGATCCGCAGAAGAAGATTGGCCGCCCGCGCCAGCTCTACAATGGCTCGGGTGCGCGCGATTACTCGCCGATCAGCGACCGCTGATTACGCCAGATTGCGAGGATCCGGTCCGCCGGGTCCTCACGGAGATGCGGGGGCAGCCCCGTCTCCATGATCCGATAAAGCTCGTCAAAGGCCTGCACCTGGTCCTGGCGGGCTTTTTTGTTGTCCAGCAGATCGATCATTGCTGACTTTGCCGGTTCGTCCAAAAGCGGCGCGGCAACAAATTCGCGCACGATCGGGCGCCCCAGAATGATATTAGGCAAGGACACTTGAGGCCGGCCAAGCTTTGCGTAGGCACGCGACTGGTGACTATCAAGCGCGTAGATGACCACCATGGGGACGCGCGCCAGAGCCAGTTCAAGCGTCACCGTGCCTGAGACGCAGATGGCGCCAATGGCCTGCTGATAAATTTCGCGGCGCGCAGCGCGCGTTTCAACCACACGGACTGGCGCGGGCCAATTGGCCGTTTCAGCGACCAGCCGGTCACGTAGCCGAGGCAATGTCGGGATGACGATTTCGGTCACCGCTTGGTGGCGTGCGAGATCGGTGGCCATTTCGGCCAATACTGGCAAGTGGCGGCGCAGTTCACCGTTCCGGCTGCCGGGCAGCAGCACGAGCGGCCCGCGATCCGGCGGCGTTTGCGAAGCGATGGCATCGGCAAGGGCCGGATGGCCGACATAGTTGGTGGGTGGGCCGCCAAGCCGGTTCATGGCCTCGGGCTCGAAAGGGAGCACTGCCAACACGGCATCGAAGAGCGGCGCAAGGCGTTTGGCGCGCTCAGGATGTCGGGCCCAGACTGACGGCGCCACATAGAGGACTAGGCGACCTGCGTAACCGCGCTTGCGCAGGCGCGCTGCCAGAAGTCGCGAGAAGTCCTGCGCATCAACGAGCACCACCATATCAGGGTTGGCCATCAGGATGGCCCGGGCCGTCTCCTCGAGACGCCAGAGCAGGCGCGGCAGGTTGAGTAGCACGTCGGTGATGCCCATGACTGCCAGATCGGACATGGGATAGAGCGAGGTCAGCCCCTGCCCTGCCAATTCATCGCCGCCCACGCCCGAGAGTTCCAGGGTCAGCGTGCTACGCAGCCGCGCAACCAGGTCGGCTGCAATCCGATCTCCGGATGGCTCACCGGCCAGAATAAAGAGGCGCAGCTTCTCGCTCATGGCTGCCTCCGGATCGGATGGCTACTCGGTTTCGTGGCCGTTGCGCGGCAACAGGATGGGGCGATCCTGGGCATCGGCAATGAAACGCACCACGTCCTGAACCAAAGCATCCTGGCTGAAGATTTCGGCTGCGTCTTCCACACGTTCCCGAAGCGTCCCCTCACTCGCAAAAATCTGCCGATAAGCGGCACGCAGGCGGTGGATGGCTTCGCGCTCGAAGCCTCGGCGCTTAAGGCCAATGAGGTTGAGGCCGGTCAACGTCGCCCGGTTGCCGACCGCCATGCCGTAGGGAATGACGTCGCCGTCCACCATGGATTGGGCGCCGACAAAGGCATGGGCGCCGATGCGAGTGAATTGGTGGATGACGCAGGTGCCGCCAAAGATCACATTGTCACCGACCTGAACATGACCAGCCACGCCGACATAGTTGGCCATGATGACATTGTTCCCTAGAATCGCGTCGTGGGCGACGTGGGCGTTGGCCATAATCAGGCAATTATCGCCAATGCGCGTGACCATACCACCGTTTTCCGTGCCCGGATTGATAGTCACTGATTCCCTTATGGTGCAGTTCGCGCCAATTTCGAGGCGTGAATTCTCGCCATGAAATTTGAGGTCCTGCGGCTCATGGCCGATCGAGGCGAAGGGAAAGATGCGCGTACCGGGCCCGATTGTCGTGTTGCCTTCGACAACGGCATGCGAGACCAGCTCGACCTTGTCGCCAAGCGTCACATTGCTGCCAACGATGCTATATGGCCCGATGCGAACATCTGCGCCGAGCCTCGCCCCATCGGCGACAATCGCCGTGGGGTGAATCAGCGGGGCTGTCACGCTTCGGCCCCGACGATCATCGCGGTGATTTCAGCTTCGGCAATAACGGTGCCGTTGACCTTGGCCTTGGCCTCGTAGCGCCCCACATTGCGGCGGCGATGCATCTTGGTGATGTGGAATTCGATGGTGTCGCCAGGCCCGGCGGGCTTGCGGAAGCGGGCATTGTCGACACCGAGCATCAGAACGATGTTTTTCCGGCCACCGGTCGAGTCATGCTTGATCACGATGGCCCCGGCTGTCTGGGCCATGCCTTCGATAATCAGGACACCAGGAAAGATCGGGTTGTTCGGAAAGTGCCCGAGAAAGATAGGTTCGTTGAACGTGACATTCTTCACGCCAATGGCGGAGTCGTCGCCATTAATCTCAACGATCTTGTCGATCATCAGGAAGGGATAGCGATGTGGCAGCGCCTCAAGAATTTCGGCGATGTTCATGGCATTGAGTTCGGTGACGGCGGTGGTTTCGTTCATCCCCGCTTCTCCCCCTTCGACAGTTTCCGCACAACGGCGAGTTCTCGCCAGAAATCTCTTATATCCTGCGCTGGAGCGCCAGCAAGCTTGGACCCGGCGGGCCAGTCCTTGGTCACGGCCGCCCGGCCATGGATAACCGAGCCCGCGCCAATGCTGAGGTGGCCCGAGGTGCCAACTCCGCCGCCCATCAACACGCCATCCCCCACGATAGTGGAGCCAGACAGACCGCTCATGGCCGCAATCAGGCAGTTACGGCCAATTCGGCAGTTATGACCGATCTGGACCAGATTATCGATCTTTGAGCCTTCGCCCAAAACCGTGTCGCCCAATGCGCCCCGGTCGATGGTGCTGTTGGCGCCAATTTCGACGCGGTCCTGAACGACGACCCGACCCAGTTGTGGAATCTTGCGATTGGACTGGCCGAAATCGAGCCAGCCGAAGCCCTCCGTGCCGATACGCACGCCGGAATGCAACACGACTTCATTGCCCAAATGGGAGCAATCGATGGTGCAATTGGCGGCAATGATGCAATTTCGGCCAATGGTGACACCGGCACCAATGACCGTATTGGCGCCGATCACAGTGCCTCGGCCAATTTCGACGCCGGCGCCCACCACGACATTGGTGCCAAGGGTTACGTCGCGCTCAAAAATCGGTGCGCCCAGATCCTCACGCCCTGCAGCGATGATCGAGCGGGTACTCGAGGGATAGAGCGCGTCGAGAATATCGGCAAAGATGTTGTGAGGCTTGTCGATCACGACAGCGATGCAGCCCTCGGGAACAGCATCCTTGAGAGCAGGCGACACGAGAACGGCACCAGCAGTGGTGGCGCGCAGTTCCTCAATGTAGCTGGGCTGAGCAGCAAGGGCCAGTTCACCCGGCCCGGCCAATTCGAGTTCGGAGACCCCGGTGATGGTAAGTTCAGGATTGCCCAGGCCCGCCGCCAAGTCTGATTGACCAACCAGAGCAAGCAATGCGCCCAGGGTTTGTGGACCGGCGAAGCGATGGAAACGGGTGTCGACCATGATGTCACTTAAACAGAAAGAGCCGCGGCGCTACCGCCCCGCGGCTCCAAAAAATTATTCACACCGGCCAGACTAGAGCAAGGTCGAGATGGTGAACTGGAACATCTGCGTGCGGTCGTCGGTCGACTTGTTCAGGACATGAGCAAAATCGCCGCGCAGCGGACCAAATGGCGAATCCCAGATAAGCGATGCACCAACCGATGTGCGCCAGGGCTGGTCGTTGCTCGTTGCAACCGCACCACCACCGCCGATGATGTCGCTGCTGTCGCCAACCCAGGCCGCGTCTGCCCAGACCGCACCGCTGAGGCCATAGCTTTCCGGAAGGCCGGGGATCGGGAATTCGATCTCACCGGAGATACCGGCAAACATGGTCGCACCGACATATTCGCCAGTCCCCAGGCGCGGACCAAACCCGCGGGGTTCAAAACCGCGGATGAGCTGCGAGCCGGGCGTGAACGCCTCGACGGAATGAACGGCGCCGCCATTCATGCTGTTGATGATGCCGGCCTGACCGCGAACACTAGCCACCACACCGCTATCCGGGATCAGCGGCACAAAATAGCGTGCACGAGCCTCGGAGCGGAGCAGATTGTGATCCCAACCGATATAGCGCTGGGTAAAGGTCGCATAAAGACCTTCGGTCGGGTTCTGGACGTCGTCCACACCGTTCCAGGTCAGGGTGTAGCCGATGAAGGCCTTGTTGAATTCCTGACCGTTCGCGACCAGCGTCGAATTTGGCGCATCAGTATCGTCAACGACCATCCGCTCATAGCCACCAAAGAACTGCGCGTTCAAGGCGCTGGTCAGTGGCACGCCTACCCGAAGCTGACCACCGGTGGTCTGCGTCCCGTAGAAGCTGGTCGAGGTTTCGTCGTTGATGCGATGATAGGCATCTACACCGGCTGAAACCTTGAGACCCATAAAGCGGGGTTCGGTGAACGAGAAGTCAAAGGTGCGGCCCGACTGCGAGGCCCCAATGGCCGCCCGCAGATACTGGCCGCGACCGAGGAAATTGCGCTCGGTCAGGGACAGTTCGCCCAGGATGCCATCGGTGGTGGAGTAACCCGCCGTTGCGCCGTATTCACCGGTGGACTGCTCCTCGACATTGATGTTGAGGACGATCTTGTCCGGCGAAGAGCCAGGCCCGGTCGAAATATCGATCCTTGAGAAATAGCCAAGGGCATCGATATTGTTGCGGCCACGGACCACCATGGAGCGGTTGAACGGGTCGCCTTCAGCAAAATCGAGCTCACGACGAATGACGAAGTCACGCGTCTTGATGTTACCCGTGATATTGATGCGCTCGACATAAATGCGAGCACCTTCGTCGACCAGATAGGTGACGTTGAAGGAATTGGTGGCTGCATCGCGATCCAGGCGCGCCCGGACGTCTGCAAAGGAGTAACCCTGGACAGTAGCCTCATAGGCCATGTCCTCAATGGACTGCTGCAGATCGAGCGCCGAATAGGTTGCGCCCTGCCCGGTGCGCACTGTACCGCGCAGCACATCGGTGTTCAGGCCGTCAATGCTGGTTTCGATGCCGACATTGCCGAACTCATACTTCTGACCTTCATTGACGGTCACGTTGACGAAGTAGGCATTGCGCGCGGCGTCATATTCGGCAACCGAATTGACCTGAGCGTCGGGGAAACCCCGATTGGCGTAGTATGCCCGAATACGCTCGCGATCAACGGCCATCTTCTGTTCGTCATAGGTATCGTCGCGGAGCAACCAGCTCAGAATGCCCGACTCCTTGGTGAGCATGGCCCCCTTGAGGTTGCCCGCACCGATGGAGTTGTTGCCGGTGAAATTGATCGCGGCGATGCCGGCGCGCTCACCTTCATTGATCTCGAAGATGACCCGCACTCGGCCGTCTGTGGTCTGCTCGGTCCGCGCCGCCACCGAAATGGAGTTAAAGCCGTCCCGGTCATAAGCCAGACGAATGCTTTCGATGTCTGCATTGAGACGTTGCTGACTGTAAATTCCCGAGGTCGAGATATCGACCATCGTCAGGAGCTGACTGTCAGGGAAGCGGCGATTGCCTTCGAACAGCACGGAAGCAACCAATTGCTCCTGCGCCTGTGCCGTCACGACGCCAAGGACAGGCACGCCAGCAACCATGGGGGCTGCCCCCAAAATGGCTATCGCCGAAACCGCGCCACGCATCAACTTGGTGGGGTGAATCATATTGTTATTGCCTTCTGCGACCCGCTTGAAGAATCGCCATGCACAGCGCTCCCCCAAGCTAACTCCATTGAAGTGTTTTACTGTTTTTTTAACCAGGAACAAGGCGAGACTGCTCACGCGGTTAGCAATTCATTGGCGACCTTGTATTCGTGCAACACCTTGCGAACCAAGGTTAACAAGGCGTTAGCGCAAAATACCAAAGTGGTCGAACACTGTGTCGTTGAACAGGGTAAACACCATGAGCGCAAGCACAAGGGCAAATCCGAAGCGGAAGCCGATTTCCTGTATCCGCATGCTGAGCGGACGCCCGCGAACTGCCTCGATGAAATAATACAGCAAGTGCCCGCCATCGAGCATGGGCACCGGCAGCAGGTTGAATATCCCGATGTTAAGCGAGAGCAACGCCATCAGGTTGATCAGTGCCACAAAGCCCAGCGTTGCTACTTCTCCAGAGACTTTGGCGACTTTGACCGGCCCACCAAGTTGCTCGACATCGCCCCTGCCGACGAAGAAATCGCCCAGGAAGGCGGCCGTTCGTTGGACGATGAACCGGATTTCCTCGAAGGTCATCCCGACTGCCTCGATAGGACCGGGGCGGTAAAGTGTCACATCGGTCTCCTCGACGTCGCGGGAGACCCCGATCCGGCCGATACGCTGGTCATTGCCGAATCGATCCTCGATTTCAACGGCTTCGGGAACCAGGGTGAGCGTTCTTTCCGCGCCGGCGCGCACGAGGTCCACCACCACCGGGCGCTCGGGGCTGGTGGCGACATAGCGCTGGAAATCTTCAAAGCCGCGAACGGCATAGCCATCGACTGCCACGATTTCATCGCCCGGCAGGAAGCCCGCCGTTTCGGCGACCGAGCCGGAGACGACCTCGCTGATGACCGGCGGGATCGTATAGCGGCCATAGCCGAGCAAAAGGGCATAGAGAATCAGGAAGGTCAGAAGGACATTGGCAAGCGGGCCGGCGGCGACGATCGCAATGCGTTGCCAGACATTCTTGTTGACGAAGAGGCGCGGCGCCAGGGCCGGGTCCACATTTGCGGCGGCCTCCGGGTCAGGCACGCTGGCAGGGTTCATGTCGCCGACAAAGCGGACATAGCCCCCCAATGGGATAGCAGAGATGCGCCAGCGCGTGCCGTGCCGGTCGTTCCAGCCAACCAGCTCACGCCCGAAGCCAACCGAGAAGGTATGAATGGCCACCCCATTCCAGCGAGCCACCAGATAGTGACCCATCTCATGGACGAAGACGATAACCGTCAGAACGACGAGGAATGGAACGAGATAGGAAAGCAGCCAGTAGGCGAAATCAAACATTGGGTTCCAATACTCTCACAGTTCGGTACGGGCTGGCGCTACCAGTGGAGCAACCCTGCCGCTATCGCCCCGAACCCGGCATGTGTTGCGCCCACTATTACGACCAGAAACACGCCGAATGTGAGACTGTCCAGGCGATCCATCAGCCCGCCATGTCCGGGAATAATGTCGCCGCTGTCCTTGATGCGGAAGAAGCGCTTGATGGCACTCTCAGCCAGATCGCCGGCCTGAGCGAGTACGCTGATCGTCGCAGAGAGCAGGATGCCGATCCAGATTGGCGATTCGGTTAGCCAGAGCCAGACCAGCAGGCCGGCGCCCGTACCAAGAGCGAGCCCGCCCAGGGCGCCCGACCAGGTCTTGGACGGCGAAATATCGGGGGCCAGCTTTTCACCGCCAATCTGGCGGCCTGCAAAGAAGGCCGCTGAGTCAGTCATCCAGACCACGGTGCCAAGATAAAGGCCGGCCCAAATTCCTGCCGTCCCGGTGCCGCGCATGGCCATGAGAGAAGTTATCAGAGCCCCGAACAGCACCAGCCCGACAATCCGCCAGACCATGTGCTCGCGCTCCATGGTGAATGTCAGGCCACACGCCAGGACAATCGCCCCTGTTGGCCCCCAGAGGCCGACGAGTGGGTAGAGGAGGCCGGACAGCGCCACGAGCCCGATCAGCACCATGCCCCGCGGGGTCAGCGGTGCCCGGGTCACCATGGTCTCCCATTCGCGATAGGCCAGCGCATAGACCGCGCCCACCACCGCCGCAAAAAGATAGCTGCCGACGACAAGCGCTGTCGCGGTCAGGGCAATCAAAACAGCGGCAGAAGCGAGTCGCGGCCCGACATCGGCCCAGGACCGCCGGGCTGGGACCGGCTGATCAGCGTTCGGATCCCCCTGCCCGCTCAACGCGCGTCCGCCCCTATGCCACCAAAGCGCCGGTCGCGCTGGGTGAAGGTTTCAAGCACACGCACAAAGCTGGCTTCATCGAAATCGGGCCAGTGTTCATCGACGAACACGAACTCTGCATAGGCCGCCTGCCAGAGCAGGAAATTGGAGAGGCGTTGCTCGCCGCTGGTGCGGATGATGACGTCAGGATCGGGCAGGCCCGCGGTATAGAGCGAGTCACCCAGCCGTTGCTCGTCGATTTCTTCGGGGGCCAACCGATCCGCAGCCACTTCACCTGCCAGGTGACGGGCTGCCGCGACAATCTCGGCTTTGCTGCCATAGTTGAACGCGACCACCAGGGTCAGTCCCGTATTCGCCTGCGTCTTGGCCTCGACATCGTCGATCAGCTTGACGAGGCTCGGTTCCAGCCCGGCGCGGGAACCGATGATACGAACGCGCACGTTATTGCGAATCAGGCGCTGCAAATCTGATGCAACAAAACGCCGCAACAGGTTGAAAATGAAGGACACTTCATCGGAAGGTCTCGACCAGTTTTCCGACGAGAAACTGAATACCGTCAGGCAGGGCACGCCATAGGTGATGCAGTGCTCGACCAGCCCACGCAGGGATTTGACACCCTCGACATGACCTTCGGTCCGCCGCTTGCCGCGTTGCCTGGCCCAGCGGCCATTGCCATCCATGATGACGCCAATATGGCGCGGGATTTTCAACCCCGCACCTGGCTCAACTTTCACAATGGCGGCCGGTTCCCCTGCCATCAACGCCCTCCCGGCGCGAGATCATGTGATCTTCTAGACCTGCATGATCTCCTGTTCCTTGGTCGCCACGATGGTGTCGATCTCAGCGACGGAGTCATCGGTGGCCTTCTGAACAAGATCGGACTGCTTCTTGGCGTCGTCCTGGCTCATGTCGCCGTCTTTCTCCGCCTTTTTCAAGGCATCCATGCCGTCGCGGCGAATATGGCGCACAGCGACGCGAGCCTGCTCGGCATAGGTGTGGGCCACCTTGGCGAGTTCCTTGCGGCGCTGTTCGTTCAACTCGGGAAGCGGCACGCGAATGATCTGCCCCTCACTCATTGGGTTCAGGCCCAAGCCGCTGTCACGAATAGCTTTTTCGACGGCGTTGGAATTGGACCGGTCCCAGACCTGCACAGAGAGCATCCGGGGCTCGGGGACAGTCACGGTCGCCACCTGATTGAGAGGCATGCGCGAGCCATAGACTTCCACCGTCACAGGATCGAGGAGGCTGGCGCTGGCGCGTCCGGTCCTCAGGCCGCCCAACTCGTCCTTGAGCGACGCGACAGACTTGTGCATGCGCGTCTTGAGGTCGTTGAGATCGTAGCTTGAGGCCATTGCTGTTTCCTTCCAGTCCATTGCCGGCCCGGGTCTTGTGCCCGTTCTCTGGCGTTCATCGGGTTCATCAACACCCACAGCGTGGGGCCGACGGCACCTGCTAGCGGGCGTCTAAAGCGGATTGCCCACGCGCGTGGACAGGCCCTTGCCCTCCAATACACCAGCAAGGCCCGCCTTGTCGTCCAATGCGTATACGATTATCGGCATGGCGTTGTCGCGGGCAAGTGCGAATGCCGCGGTATCCATCACCTTGAGATTTTGATGAATGACATCATCATAGCTGATCTGGGTGTAACGCGTGGCGGTCGGGTCCTTCATCGGGTCGGCCGAATAGACCCCGTCGACCTTTGTCCCCTTGAGGACCATATCGCATTCCAGCTCGATGGCGCGCAGCGTCGCGGCCGTATCGGTGGTAAAAAACGGGTTGCCCGTTCCGCCGCCCAGGACAACGACAAAGCCTTCTTCGAGCGCCAGCTTGGCGTCGCGCGCGGTAAAGGTATCAGCTACCGAAGGCATGGTTGCTGCGCTGAACGGCTTGGATTTGACGCCGTGGCGGGTAATAGCATTACTCAGGGCCAGGGCGTTGATCATGGTGCCCAGCATGCCCATCAGATCCGCGGTTACGCGGTCGGTGCCGTCAGCCGCGCCGGCCATGCCTCGGAAGATATTGCCACCACCTACGACAATGGCAACCTCAACGCCCGTGCGCGCCACGTCGGCAATCTGACCGGCAATGCGCTGCAGGTATGGCGGTTCGATGCCAAAGGAATTGTCTCCCGCCAGCGCTTCACCCGAAACCTTGAGCAAGATGCGCTTATGTGCGGATGGCATTGGTGGGGACCCCTTGATTTTTGATGAGCGGGCCACCGATTCCGGCGGACCCGGCGAACCCTATGGCAAATTGCCCGGCAAATGAAGCCAAGGCTGCATGGTGAATGAATATGAAGTGGAAGAGCTCAATCCAGAAGAGCGGCCTCAATGGAGAGCGTGGGAACGGGCGAAATCGCCCATTCCCCGAATTGGTCTGGCTTATTTGGTGCCAGCAGTGGCCGCGACTTCTGCGGCAAAGTCGCTTTCGACCTTCTCGATGCCCTCGCCCAGAGCATAGCGCACGAATTTGGTGAGCTTGATCGGGGCGCCAGCGTCCTTCTCGGCGTTCTTGATCGCATCGCCAACCTTGGTCTCACCGTCGATGACGAAAACCTGGCTGAGCAGGGTGACTTCTTCGAAGTACTTGCGCATACGGCCTTCAACCATCTTCTCGGCGATGTCAGCGGGCTTGCCGCTTTCCTTGACCTGCTCGAGGATGATGGCGCGCTCACGGGCGACAACTTCCTGATCCAGCTCGTCGGGCGAGATGGCCTGAGGCTGGGCGGCGGCGATGTGCATGGCAAGCTGCTTGCCGAGAGCCGACAGAGCAGCCTTGTCGCCGGTCGATTCGAGCGCCACCAGAATGCCGATCTTGCCCATGCCGGGCTTGACTGCATTGTGAACATAGCTCTCGACCACGCCGTCGGTAACCGAAACAGTCTCGGTGCGGCGCAAGTTCATGTTCTCGCCGATCTTGGCGATGGCTTCTGTCAGCTCGGCCGAAACCGAGTGGCCAGTGCCGGGGAACGGCATTTCACCGAGCTTGACGACATCGCCATCAGCATCAAGCGCCAGCTTGGAGACGGCTTCGACGATGTTCTGGAACTGCTCGTTGCGGGCAACGAAGTCGGTTTCAGAGTTGACTTCAACAGCAGCGGCCTTGGTGCCGGCGGTAATGACACCAACCAGACCTTCAGCAGCGACGCGGTCGGCCTTCTTGGCGGCCTTTGCAAGGCCACGGGTGCGCAGCCAGTCAATGGCGGCGTCCATGTCGCCATTGGTTTCAGCCAAGGCCTTCTTGCAGTCCATCATCCCGACGCCAGTCGAGTCGCGGAGCTGCTTGACCATTGCAGCAGTGATTTCCATGGGTTCACCTCTTGGCGGCCCCTCGCGGGGCGGCTTATTCGAGTGGGTACTTGCCCGGAATCGGGCGGAGCGTGCCTTCCCACAGGAAGGCACGCCTGCACGAAGATTAGTTGACGGTTGCGTCGCCTTCGGTCGGCAGGTCCTCGGCGGGCGCCTCGGAAGCCGAACCCAGATCGGTACCAAGGGCGCTCGAGGAGCGGCCAATGCCGTCGATGGCAGCACGCGAAATCAGCGAGACGTAGAGCTCGAGGGCGCGGCTGGCGTCGTCATTGCCAGGGATGGCGTAGTCAACGATATCGGGATCGCAATTGGTGTCGACGATGGCGACGACCGGGATGCCCAGACGACGGGCTTCCTTGATTGCGTTCTCTTCCTTGTTGGTGTCGATCACGAACAGAAGGTTGGGCAGGTTGCCCATGTCCTTGATGCCGCCCAGGTCGCGCTCGAGACGCTCCTGTTCGCGGGACATCATCAGGCGTTCCTTCTTGGTGCGCAGGGCCAGATCGGCTTCGCTCATCGACTCGAGCTCGCGCAGGCGAGCGATCGAGTTGGAGATGGTCTGCCAGTTGGTCAGCGTACCACCGAGCCAACGGGAGTTGACGTAATACTGGGCCGACTGCTTGGCAGCGTCAGCCACCAGCGGGGCAGCCTGGCGCTTGGTGCCGACGAAGAGCACGCGGCCGCCATCGGCCACGGTGTCGGACACGAGCTGCAGGGCGCGGCTGAGGGCCGGTACGGTCTGGCTGAGGTCGAGAATGTGGATGTCGTTGCGAACGCCGAAGATGTAGCGTTCCATCTTCGGGTTCCAGCGATGCTTCTGGTGGCCGAAGTGCACGCCAGCTTCGAGAAGCTGACGCATGGAGAATTCTGGCAGTGCCATGATGGGCTGCTCCTTTACCGGTTGATGCCTCCACGAAGCCTTGCAGCGGAACCCGCCACCGGTTGGATTTTCCGCAAGGGAAAAGCCCGCTTCGTGTGTGAAATCACGTTCGACCCGTGCCGAACGCGTGGCTGCTATATGCCAAGGCGGTGCGAGAAGCAACCCAGATCAGCAGGAGAACCGGGCGCCTGCGGCATTCACGACAATTTCAAGCAACCGGCGGCGCCGATGTGGTATTGATTAACCATAGACCCGCGCCCAGACGCGGGGTCAAGGGTGAGAACCCCTGAGCGAGGGAGGAAGGGCCCCCAAAGGCTCGCCTCCCCCGCGTTCGTTTACGCGAAGCGAACATCCGTCACACCCTCAAGGGCCTTGATGCCGCCGGCGACTTCGGCCGTGACGTTGTACTTGCCGGGCAGTTCGATCTCGTATTCGCGCGCGCCCCCATCCCGGATCACCACAAAATTGACCGTGCCATTGCCACCGCGCTTGAGCTGCGCGCTGGTCGGGCCCAGAGCCTGAGGATCGGCAAGGAACACCGTTAATTGCCGGTCGATACGCTCGGCCATGCCTTCAATGGGTTCGGCGGACATCAGGCGCACGCTGATGCCTTCGGCGCGCTCGTCGGCTCCGACCTGTAAAATGACCGAATTGCCCGGCTGCAGGATGGCCCCGAACTCGTTGATCTGCTCAGAAAAGGCGATGCACTCATAGGTGCCACTCTGATCCGAAAGAGTCAGGATCATCATCGGCGTGCCCTTACGCGTTCGCCTGTCGTTACGCGATGAAATCGTACCGGCGAGGCGCCCTGCCCCGGCACCGTCCTTCACGGCCCGTTCAAAGTCGCTCCAGCGCTGCACGCGGAGCTTTTCGAACATGTCGGCGTAAGCATCGAGCGGATGGGCGGAGAGATGGAAGCCGATGGCTGCCAATTCGCGATCGGCGCGCTCGGTTGAATTCCAGACTGCAACGCCCGTCGGCAGGCGGATGGGCTCTTCCTCAACGCCGCCGAACAGCGACACCTGGCCGGAACTGCGATCGGCCGTGAGGGCCTGGGCTGTACCGATGACGGATTCGACCGCGGCAAAGGCGATCTCCCGGCGCGGAACAAGGCTGTCGAACGCGCCGGCATTGACCAGGGTTTCGAGCGTGCGCTTGTTGAGCACGCGCGGATCGACACGCCGGGCAAAGTCCCCCAGATCCTTGAAAGGCTGGTCACCGCGCACTTCCACAATATGCTCGGCCATGGCCCTGCCGACGCCCTTGACCGCCGAGAGGCCATAATGGACCCGATCATCCTTGACCGAAAACACCACCTCGGACTGGTTGACGCAGGGCGGGACCACCTCAATGCCCTTCTTGCCGGCCTCGCGCCGGAAATCGGAGAGCTTGTCGGTCTGGGCCATATCGAGGGTCATTGAGGCCGCATAGAATTCGTGCGGGAAATGCTCCTTGAGATAGGCGGTCTGGTAGCTGACCCAGGCATAGGCAGCAGCGTGGCTCTTGTTGAAGCCGTAATTGGCAAACTTGGCCAAGAGGTCGAAGATTTCGTCGGCGAGTGCGGCGCTCACCCCGTTGGGGCCTGCGCCCTCGCGGAAGCGGATGCGCTGGTTGTCCATCTCCGCCTTGATCTTCTTGCCCATGGCGCGGCGCAGCATGTCGGCTTCGCCGAGCGAATAGCCCGAGAGAAGCTGGGCGATCTGCATCACCTGCTCCTGATAGACGATGATGCCGTAAGTCTCGTCCAGCACTTCGGACAGCGCAGGATGGGGGTAAGCCACCTGCTCGGTGCCGTGCTTGCGGTTGATGAAGCTGGGGATATTGTCCATCGGGCCAGGCCGATAGAGCGCGTTCATGGCGATCAGGTCTTCGATACGGTCGGGCTTGAGATCCATCAGTGCGCGGCGCATGCCCGCACTTTCAAACTGGAAGATGCCGTAGGTGTCGCCACGCGCGTACAGCTTGTAGGTCGCCGCGTCCTCGATATCGATGGCATCGATATCAAGCTCGACGCCCCGCTGCTTCACCATGTCCACGGCATAGCGGATGGTGGTGAGGGTCTTGAGACCGAGAAAGTCGAATTTTACCAGGCCCGCCGGTTCAACCCATTTCAGGTTGTATTGGGTGACCGGCATATCGGAGCGCGGATCGCGGTAGAGCGGCAGCAGTTCCTGGAGGGGCCGGTCGCCGATGACAATGCCGGCGGCGTGGGTCGAGGCGTGGCGGAACAGGCCTTCGAGAGCCTTGGCGATCTCGACCAATTGCCCGACCGTCTCGTCCTCATCGGCCATCTGCTTGAACTGGGGCACCTCTTTCATGGTGCGCTCAATGGACCAGGGATCGGCCGGGTTGGCGGGCACGAGCTTGCAGATGCGGTCGACCTGGCCATAGGGCATTTGCAGCACGCGGCCCACGTCGCGCAGCACGGCGCGGGCCTGCAGCGTTCCGAAGGTGATGATCTGGGCGACCTGGCTGGAGCCGTATTTGTCCTGGACGTAATCGATGACTTCCTCACGCCGGTCCTGGCAGAAGTCGATATCGAAGTCGGGCATCGAGACGCGCTCAGGATTGAGGAAGCGTTCGAACAGCAGATTGTAGCGGAGGGGATCGAGGTCGGTGATGGTGGTGGCATAGGCCACCAGCGACCCGGCGCCCGAGCCACGGCCCGGCCCGACCGGAATATCATGGGCCTTGGCCCATTGGATGAAGTCGGCCACGATCAGGAAGTAGCCGGGGAACTTCATGTTCTCGATGATGTCCAGCTCAAACTCGAGCCGCTCGCGATATTCCTTCTCTTCCTTGCCCGGTGCCAGGCCGACAATTTCAAGGCGCTTGTCGAGACCTTCGACCGCGATCTTGCGCAGGGCCGCGGCCTCGGCGGCAACGACTTCATCTTCGGTGGCGTGTGAACCAGCAGCAAATTTAGGCAGGATCGGCCCGCGGGTGCGCGGGCGGTAGGCCACGCGCCTGGCGATCTCGATGGTCGAATCGAGGGCCTCGGGCAGGTCGGAGAATAGCTCGACCATCTCCGTGCGGGTCTTGAAATAATACTGGTCGTTGAGCTTGCGCCGCTCGGTCTGGGCGAGCACGGAACTGCCAGCGATGGCCAGCAGCGCATCATGCGCCTCATATTCCTTCTCGGTCTTGAAGAAGGGTTCGTTGGTGGCAACCAGCGGAATGCCCTTGCGATAGGCGTAGTCGACCAGGCGCGGTTCGACCGTCGTCTCCATCGGCCGGCCGTGACGCTGCAATTCGATATAGAAGCGGTCGCCGAACAGATCGGCCAGACGGTCCAGCCGGCGGGTTGCGTTAGCGTCCTGTCCGTTGGCAAAGGCCATATCGATGCCGCCTTCGGGTCCGCCCGAGAGGCAGATGAGGCCCGAAAGGCTTTCGCGTGTCATCCAGTCCAGACTGGCCCGGGCCAGGCCATCCTCGCCCTCAAGATAGGCGCGCGAGACCAGGCGCGAGAGATTGGAGAAGCCTTCTTCGGATTGCGCCATCAGGACGATGCTGGACTTTCCGGTCCAGGCCGTATGGCCGCGTTCGCTGACCCGCTCTTCGGCGGCGGCAAAATCGACGGCGAGTTCGACACCGATCAGCGGCTGAATGCCCTTCTTGGTCGCTTTCTCGGAGAACTCCAAAGCGCCGAAGAGATTGTTGGTGTCGGCGATGCCGAGGGCCGGCTGTTCGTCTTCAGCGGCCAGCTTGAGAATGGTCTCAAGCTGCAATGCCCCTTCGAGCAACGAAAAGGCGGAATGAACATGAAGGTGAATGAAGCCAGGGCCGCGCATATGCATCTCCTGATTTGACCCTGCGGCACGGCTTGGCCGGGGTCAAACCGCCGTTGCGTCAATCCACAGCCGATCACACGATGTGAGTGATGATATCCATCCAGGTCAGCGAGCCGATGGTGAAGGCGCCCAGGGTAACGAAAGCGGCGAGGTCTTTGACAAAATCGAGCATTTTGGTCTCCCGTGTTTCTGTAATGTTCTTGTATATTCTCTTTTTGTTCTCGTCCAGACAGGAACAGTGGTGAAACCGGGGACAGCGGTTAATTGGTTAGGATTTCGTTAGGAGAGATTTGACGGGTGTTAAGATTCGGGACGTGAAAAGGTGCCGGGTGACGCTGACGACCCCGGTTGCAGAAGTGGACGTATCCCGAGGCGCGTGCGTCTCAGTAAACTTAGATAAATAGAGACGTCGCCGCCTCGGGACGCCGAGTTTCTCCTGCTGTCGTGGCCCCTATTGATCGCTCGTCGCAAGGTGGCCCAACGAGCAGGCAGGCCCTGGAGCGACCCAGAGCCCAACCGGCTCCCCCCGCAAAAGTTCGCTGCAGTCCGTCCGCGCGGGAGTGATGGCAGGGAGTATGCGGGAGGTTTTGCAGGCGGGGATATCATTTCAAACAGAAGGCACACCCCCTCCCAGCTTCGCTATGCCTGCCGGCCAAGCTACGCGACTTCCCCCATCAAGGGGAGGTCGGCACTGTATTTGGATTGGTATCGTGCCAAACGAGGATAACCCTTACGGTCTTCTCGATTGTCCCGGCCCCATTGGAGCCAAGCGTTCGCTGCGCGAACCGCCTGCGAAGTCACCAGTTCGTTTCTTTATGCGTTTGCCCTACGGCAAGCTTCAAAGACTGTGCGGCACCACCAGGCCGCCCTTGAGCGTGACGATGCGGTCGGCGCGGCGGGCGAGGTCGTGATTATGGGTGGCGATGAGGGCGGCAGCGCCTTCGTTCTTGATCAGATCCTTGAGGGCTTCGAACACCAGGTCGCTGGTTTCGGGATCAAGATTGCCGGTCGGCTCGTCGGCCAGGATGACGCGGGGATGATTGGCGGCGGCACGGGCAATGGCGATGCGCTGCTGTTCACCACCGGACAATTCTGCGGGGCGATGGGCCGCGCGGGGCGCCACGCCGAGCAGGTCGAGCAGTTCCATTGCCCTGGCCTCGGCCTTTTTATGGTCCTGACCGGCGATGAGCTGCGGCATGACCACATTTTCGAGCGCGGTGAACTCGGGTAGCAGGTGATGGAACTGATACACATAGCCGACGGTCGAGCGGCGGAGCTGGGTGCGGGCGCGATCGCCCAGGCGACTGGTGGGCTGGCCGATGATTTCGATTTCGCCGCCCTGGGGGGATTCGAGCAGACCACACAAATGCAGCAGCGTGGACTTGCCGGCGCCCGACGGCGCGACAAGAGCAACCAGTTCGCCACTTTCGACGGTCAGATCGGCAGCTTCAAGCACGCGAACGAGACGCTCGCCTTCGCCATAGTGGCGATGGACGCCAGAGAGCTTGAGATGGGGTTTACTCATAACGCAGGGCCTCGACCGGGTCATATTGCGCGGCGCGCCAGGCGGGATAGAGCGTGGCCAGGAAGCTCAGGCCCAGGGCCATGCAGACCACCACGGTGACCTCCATGGGATCGGTGCGGCTGGGGAGCGAGGAGAGAAAGAAGACTTCGGGCGGGAACAGGGTCACCCCGAGCAGATTGGAAATCGAGGCGCGCAGGGCCTCGGCATTGGCGGCGACGATCAGGCCGACAACGGTTCCCACAAGCGTGCCGATGACGCCGATGGCGGTGCCGGTTATGGAAAAGATGCGCATGATGGCCCCACGGGTGGCGCCCATGGTGCGCAGTACGGCGATGTCGGCACCCTTGTCCTTCACCAGCATGATGAGGCTGGAGATGATGTTGAAGGCGGCCACGAGGATGATCATCGAGAGAATGGTGAACATCACCACACGCTCGACCTGGAGGGCCGAGAAGAAGGTTTCGTTGCGTTGCTGCCAGTCGGTCAGGACCAGCGGGCGGACGTCCGGCGCCGATTGCAGGCGCTGGCGCATCAGGGCCACTTCATCGGGATCGTCGATAAAGACTTCGACGCCCGTGGCGCGGGGGACGCGTTCATAGGCGGCGTCGATTTCGGCGTCGCTGGCGAGCGGATCGAGCCGTTCCATGCCGGGCTTGAGGACCTCATCGACCATGCGGAAATAGTCCTGCGCGGCCTCGAGCGGCATATACATGAAGAAACTGTCGAACTCGACCATGCCCAGATTGTAGATGGCATTGACCGGGTAGGAACGGATCTGCGGAGTCGAACCGAAGGGCGTCATGGCGCCATCGGGATTGATGATCTGCACCTGATCACCAATGCCGACGCCCAGTGTCTGGGCCAGGCGATAGCCAATGGCGACGCCCCGGCTGCCGTCCCACTGGTCGAAGCCGCCCTGCTCTGCCGAATTGTAGAGCAGATCGAGCTTTTTGAGATTTTCCTCATCCATGCCGCGCACGGAAACGCCGGTGGACGAGCCACGGCCGGAGGCCAGCACCTGGCCCTCGACGAAATAGACGGCGAAGGAAACGCCGTCGACTTGTTCAAGGGCGGCCACGGTTTCCTTGTAGTCGGTGAACTGGCTCTCGATGGGATGGGCGGTGAAATGACCGTTCAGGCCCAGGATCTTGTCGAGCAGTTCGCCACGGAAACCGTTCATCACCGACATGACGACGATGAGCGTTGCCACGCCAATGGCCACGCCCACCATGGTGAGGCTGGCAATGACCGAGATGAAGGCTTCCTTGCGGCGGGCGCGCAGATAGCGCCCGGCGATCAACCATTCGTAACGGGCGAATGGCCGGGTTGCCCGGCCTCCCCTCGGCATTGGCGCGCTGTCGGTCAAATGTCGGTCATCCGTTGGGGTTCGATCAGGCCCTTGAGACGGGCAACCGCCTCGGTGAGCGGCAGCGATTCGCGCTCGCCGGTCTTGCGATGCTTGATTTCAACTTCGCCCGATTTAAGGCCGCGCGGCCCCAGGATGAGCTGATAGGGAATGCCGACCAGATCGGCAGTGGCGAATTTGGAACCGGCCGGCTGGTCACGGTCGTCATAGAGCATGTCGAGACCGGCGGCGGTCAGCTCGGCATAAAGCTTGTCGCAGGCCGCGTCGGTGTCGGCATCGCCGGCCTTGAGATTGATCAGGACGGCCTCGAAGGGCGCAACCGAAACCGGCCAGATGATGCCGTTTTCGTCGTGGCTGGCCTCGATGATGGCCGGCACGACACGGGTCAGGCCGATGCCGTAGGAGCCCATATGCACGATGGTCTCCTTGCCGTCCTGGCCGGTGACGCTGGCCTTCATGGGCTCGGAATATTTGGTGCCGAAATAGAAGATGTGGCCGACCTCGATGCCGCGGGCGGAAACGCGCTTGTCCTCGGGCACGGCGGCTTCGTATTCGCCCTGGTCGACCATTTCCTCGGTGGCGGCGTAGAGCGAGGTCCAGTCGTTGAAGATGGGCTTGAGATCGCCCATGAAATCGGTGTCCTGACCGGGAATGGGCTTGTCGAGCAGGTCGCGGTGGCAGAAGACCTGGCTTTCGCCGGTTTCGGCCAGGATGATCCATTCATGGCTGAGATCGCCGCCGATGGGGCCGGTATCGGCGCGCATCGGAATGGCTGTCAGGCCCATGCGGGCATAGGTGCGCAGATAGGCTACGAACATGCGCTCATAGGCCTTGACCGCGTCTTCCTTGGTCAGGTCGAAGCTATAGGCATCCTTCATGAGGAATTCGCGGGAGCGCATGGTGCCAAAGCGGGGACGCACCTCGTCGCGGAACTTCCACTGGATGTGGTAGAGATTGAGTGGCAGGTCCTTGTAGGACTTCACATAGGTGCGGAAGATGTCGGTGATCATCTCCTCATTGGTGGGACCATAGAGGAATTCGCGCTCGTGCCGGTCCTCGATGCGCAGCATCTCCTTGCCATAGGCGTCGTAGCGGCCCGATTCGCGCCAGAGATCGGCGGACTGGATGGTAGGCATGAGCAGCTCAATCGCGCCGGAGCGGTTCTGCTCCTCCTCGATGATCTTCTGTACCTTCATCAAGACCTTGTAGCCGAGCGGCAGCCAGGAATAGAGGCCGGAGGCCTGCTGGCGGATCATGCCGGCGCGCAGCATCAGGCGGTGCGAAACGATCTCGGCTTCCTTGGGCACATCACGAAGCACCGGCAGAAAATAGCGGGAAAGGCGCATGGGAACTCCGACAAAAAGGGCTTATTGGAGCATGTTCTTGTCGGAAAACCGGCAACCACTTTTCCGGAACATGCTCAGGTCGACTCGCAGGATTTGTTGATGCACACTCAAATCGCAACCGTCCATTCGATGCAAGCATGCAAGCTATGCAGAATCTACTTGGCAGAGCGATTTTCTGTTGTTAGGGTCCGCCCCAATAAAACAAAGGTGGCCCAAACCGCCGGACGTCGACAACGTCAAGGGAGGAGCGTTGGCAGCCGCTTCGTAGCGCGCCTAAGACCAACGTATTGTCGAACAAACTCATTCAAGCAGGGCCTCGTGCCCTGCTTTTTTGTTTGAGGAACAAGTTTCTATGACCGATTCCGCAACATTCACGCGAATAGCGATGAGCCTGCCCGGCACAATCTCCGCGCCGCATTTCGACAGGGTCGCATTCAAGGTGAAACGCACTTTTGCAACCCTGACGGCCGATGGCCGGAGCGCCAATATCAAATTCACGCCAGACGAGCAGGAATTGAAGTGCATGGTGGCGCCGGAGATATTCCGGGCCATCGACAATGGCTGGGGGCGCCAGGGCTGGACGACCATGACTCTCGCGTCGGCCAATGAGGCGGACATCGTGGCTGCGCTGGAGCTGGCGCATGTCCACGCGGTAGCGAAGAAATAGCGCAGGCGCCATTGCGTTGAGTGGGGCCCATCCCCCGCGACCGCGGAGACAGACAAGGATGTGCACAGCGACAACTATGGTTGTGGAAACATCCCCCTTACCGACCTACGCTTCGCTCCGGCCACCTCTCCCCGAGGGGGAAAGGAATACGCGGCGCATCGCCAGATGAGGGGATGCTTTCCACTCACGAAGTGTTGGGGACCTCAGCGGTTCCAGTAGGCCTGGAGGGTTTCGTTGCTGATGCCCCAGAGCAGGAGCGCGGTGAGCGCGGCAGCCAGGGCAGTGGTGATCAGCGCCTTGGTGATCAGGCGGGGCGCAACCGGGGCCCCGGGATCAGAGCCGGCGACGATTTCCGCGCCGGTTTCGTGGTGGCTGTGGCTGCCGATGGGCAGGACCGCCACAAAGGTGAGCCACCATACAACGAAATAGACGGCAATGATCGATCCGATTTGCATGGGGCTACCTAACGCGAATTTGGGGCCCGTGGGAAGCGGCGCGGTGTCGCGGCGGGAATCTCGCATTCGATCCGCTGTCACCCCACCCTAGCTACGCTAGGGGCGCCAGGCGTCCAGCTTCGCTACCCTCCCCACAAGGGGGAGGGAATGAGGGTGGGGTGACGAACAAGCTGGATGATTTTGCCTCTGCGCGTGACATCAAACCCGATGCACGAAGACCGAGACGTTGGGCTTGCGGCCCCAGAAGGCGTTGACCTCGTTGCGGATAGCCTTGAACAGGGCGGAGTTGAGCACTTCGGTATCACTGCGGCGCTTGGCGGGCATCGACTTGATGACGCCGGTGATGGTGTCTTCGATGAGGTCGGTGACCGATTCTTCGTCGGTTTCGGGCAGGCCTT
Source organism: Devosia sp. (assembly GCA_040218355.1). Lineage (GTDB taxonomy): Bacteria > Pseudomonadota > Alphaproteobacteria > Rhizobiales > Devosiaceae > Devosia. The sequence continues at coordinate 73,399 of JAVJRP010000020.1, forward strand.
CGACCACCAGATCGGGGCCGGAGACGACCTGACCACCGCCATTGACGCAAAGGCTGACGATAACCATGCCGCCAAAAGACAGACGGCGGCGGCCCTTTACGCCGCTTTCCTCGGGGGTGCAGAGCACCAGGCCATCGAGATAGAGTTCGCCGGTGCGCACTTCGGCCGGATAGGCCATGGGCTCGGGGAAGAGCCGGACCATATCGCCGTTGCGGGCCTCGCAAACATTGGGAATGCCCTCTGCGCGGCCGAGCTTGGCGTGGGCCTGCAAGTGCACGGATTCGCCGTGTACCGGTACCAGCACTTCGGGCTTGACCCAGGAGTAGAGCTTTTGCAGCTCGCCGCGCCGGGGGTGGCCAGTGACATGGACGAGTGCGTCATTGGCAGTGATGAGTTCGACGCCCTTGTCGATCAGAAGATTCTGAATGTCGATGACTTCGCGCTCATTGCCCGGGATGGCCCAGGACGAGAAGATCATGCGGTCGCCGGCATTGAGGTCGATCACCGGGTGGTCACCACGGGCGATTCGGGCAATGGCGGCACGGGCCTCGCCCTGGCTACCGGTACAGATCAGCACACACTTGTCGCGCGGAATGGACTTATAGGCATCCTGGTCGTGCAAGGTCGGCAGGCCTTCGAGCATGCCCAGTTCGCGGGCAATGCCCATGATGCGGTGCAGCGAGCGACCCGAAAGGACCACTTCGCGGCCGGCCTTGTGGGCGGCACGAACGATGGAAACCACGCGCCCGACATTCGAGGCGAAGGTGGTGACGGCGACGCGATGCGGCGCATCGGCGATCAGCTTTGCCAGATTGTCGCCGACTTCCTGCTCACTCGGGCTTTCGCCTTCCTTGGTGGCGTTGGTGGAGTCGCAGATCAGGGCCAGCGGGGTGGAGGTATCCTCGCCGATCTTCTTGAGGCGATCAAAATTGGTTGGTGCACTGATCACCGGGGTCGGATCGAGCTTCCAGTCACCCGTGTGCAGGGCGCGGCCAATTGGCGTGGTGATCAGGATGGCGTTCGATTCCGGGATCGAGTGCGCAACATTGATCGGTTCGATGGTGAAGGGGCCAACTTCGAAAGGCTTGCCCGGCTGCATGATGGTGACATCGACATTTTCAACGATCCCATCCCCTGCCCGCTTGGCGGCGAGCATGGCGGCCGTAAAGGGGGTCGCATAGACCGGCTTGTCAAAGACCGGCCAGAGGTCGAGCACCGCGCCGTAGTGGTCTTCGTGGCTGTGTGTAAGGATCAAAGCCAGCACGTCGTCGGCGTTCTCCTCGAGAAATTCGGGATTGGCCATGATCAGTTCGATGCCGGGCAGATCGGGGCCGCCAAAGCTGACTCCGCAATCGACCACGATCCATTTGCGACGATGCGCCGGGCCGAAGCCATAGGCAGCCATGTTCATGCCGATTTCGCCAACGCCGCCGAGCGGCACGAAGACGAGTTCATCCCTTTGGTTCTTAGCCATGGGTATTTTTCCTTTGTCTGGGAGGACGCCGGACGATCTCAAGGTCGCCGGCCGCCCTGCCCTTTATGTTGTGGTCAGCTTCGGGCGCTGGCCGTTGCCCCAAAATGCACATCGCCCGCCGTGATCGGATGCCGCGCGCCGTCGTCGTCGCGAATGATCAACCGACCCGAGGAGTCGATGGTTTCAAAAATGCCCCGGCGCACCACGCCATCCTGGCTGATGGCCACCGGTGCGCCTATGCCTGCAGCAGCGCCGCGCCAGCGGCTGAGGATCGCGCCGACACCCTGGCCATCGTTCCAGAGGCTGAAAGCGTCTACCCAGGCGTCGGACAGGGCCTCGAACACGTCTTCTGCCGAGCGTGCGACGCCGAGAGCCTGTAGTGAGGTTGCTGGATAGGGCACCCCTTCTGGCGCCGCAACCACATTGACGCCAATGCCGATGATGACGGCCTGGCGTCCATCGGCTGTCTTGGTGGTTTCGAGCAGGATGCCGGCCAATTTGGCACCGTCCGCCAGAACGTCGTTGGGCCATTTGAGCGCAATGCGCGACCGGCCATCGGCGCCATCGGCCCCATCGATGCCGATGCGGACCATACCGCCCGGCAGAATAGCGGAGAGACCGGCGTTGAGCGCCACGCCAGCCACAAAACCCAGCGTGGCGATGGTATCGGGCGAAGCATCGGGAACGACCAGGAGGCTGGCGGCCAGATTGCCGTGGGGGCTATGCCATTCCCTGCCCCGCCTGCCGCGTCCCGCGGTCTGCTGCAGAGCGGTAAACCAGATACCGCCGGGATCGCCTGCTGCGGCTGCGGCGAGCGCTTCGATATTGGTCGAGCCGATGGAGTCGAAGCCCGCAAGCCGGTATCCGGCGTCGCGGGCTTTTGCACCTAAGGCGAACCTTGCCACCTAGATCACCTCATGCCCTGACGGGCATGTCCCGCGTAATCCAGGCTGTTCAAAATGCACCGGCTGACCGAGAACCGGCCACCACTTTTCGGGCCGATGCACTAGAACAGGCTTCCGGCGGCTGTGTGTGCCCAGGATGCGAGCGGATTGCCGACCGTGAAGTAATAGGTGACCACCAGGAAGCCGGAGGCCGCCATGATGATGTTGAGCTCTCCGGGGACAGCTGCAAACTGCTTGATCGGTGCGTCGAAGAACATCACCTTGACCACGCGCAGATAGTAGAAGGCGCTGACGGCCGAGGCGAGCACGCCAATCACCGAAAGCACGTAGAGGTTGGCTTCAATGGCGGCCAGGAAGACGTGCCACTTGGCGAAGAACCCGGCAAGCGGCGGCAGGCCGATCAGCGAGAACATCAGGATGGCCATGATGGCGGCCACGAAGGGCCGGGTCTGGGCGGCGCCCGCCAGATCGTCGATGGTTTCGACATAGCCGGTATCGGTGCGGAACGAGAGCAGGCAGGCAAACAGACCCACGGTCATGGCGACATAGATGGCCATATAGATGGCGACGCCTTCCACCCCGACTTGGGTACCCGAGGACAGGCCCACAAGGGCAAAGCCGACATGGCCGATGGACGAATAGGCAATCAGGCGCTTGAGTGACTGCTGGCCGATGGCGGCAAAGGCCGCCAGGACCATGGAGGCAATCGAGAGGAAGATGACGATCTGCTGCCAGTCGGAGGTGATCGGCGCGAAGGTGTCCATCACCAGACGGATCATCAGCGTCATCGCCGCCACCTTGGGCGCCATGGCAAAGAATGCGGTGACCGGGGTCGGCGCGCCTTCATAAACGTCGGGCGTCCACATGTGGAACGGCACCGCCGAGATCTTGAATGCAACACCAGCAAGCAGGAACACCACGCCGAAGATCAGGCCGATCGAGCGACCTTCATTGGCGATGGCAATGACGATCTCGCCCAGATTGGTGTGGCCGGTGAAGCCATAAATCAGCGAGGCGCCATAGAGCAGGAGGCCCGAAGACAGCGCGCCGAGCACGAAATACTTCAAGCCGGCTTCGGAGGCCCGCGGGTCATCGCGCTTGATCGCGGCCATGACATAGAGCGAGAGCGATTGCAGCTCGAGGCCGACATAGAGGCTCATCAGGTCGTTGGCCGACACCATGACCATCATGCCCAGCGTGGCGAGCAGTGCCAGGACGGAATATTCGTATTTGTGGACGCCGTTTTCCTCAGCATTGGACATGGCAAGGATAAGGGCCAGGCCCGCGCCGCCAATAACCAGCACCTTCATGAAACGACCGAAGCTGTCGGCGATGAAGAGGCCATTGAAGATGACACCATCGGTCGGCAGCAGCATCACCAGCAGGCCGGTGGCGGCCAGCAGGCCCACGGCGAGCCAGGACACGAGCGCCGAACGCTCCTTGTTGATCACCACGCCGAGCAGCAGCAGCACGAGAATGCCCAATGCCATAAGCACTTCGGGATAGGCAGGAGCCAGGCTCGCGAAATCGGTAACGTCAGAGTTCACGTCAGTCTCCTAATGCGCAGCGGGCTCGGCCGCGTGGTCGTCGGCCGGCTGGGCCGCGCCTTCGACAGGCGCGACATATTCAAGGGGGGCGCGGGCATCGGCCTGGGCCACGGCCGGATCAAGGCCGTTGGCTGCCGAATATTGCGCGACCAGATTGTCGACCGCGGCGGCGGTCGTATCGAGGATCGGGGCCGGATAGAAACCGAAGACCACGGTCAGCACGATGAGCGGATAGAGCACCACTTTTTCGCGCAGGTTGAGGTCGAGAATGCCCTTGAGGCTGTCCTTGGTGAGGGCACCAAAGACCACCCGGCGGTAAAGCCAGAGGGCATAGCCGGCAGAGAAGATCACGCCAAAGGCCGCACCAAAGGCCACCCAGGTATTGACCTGGAAGACACCTATCATGGTGAGGAATTCGCCGACGAAACCCGATGTGCCCGGCAGGCCGACATTGGCCATGGTGAAGACCATGAAGGCAAAGGCATATTGTGGCATGCGCTCGACAAGGCCGCCATAGGCCGAGATCTCGCGGGTGTGCATGCGGTCATAGATGACGCCGACGCAGAGGAAGAGCGCGCCGGACACGATGCCGTGGCTGATCATCTGGAACATGGCGCCCTGAATGCCCAGGGCATTGCCGGCAAAGATGCCCATGGTGACAAAACCCATATGGGCGACCGACGAATAGGCGATCAGCTTCTTGATGTCGGTCTGCACCAGAGCGACCAGCGAGGTCAGGATGATGGCAGCCACCGAGAGCAGGAAGACGAAGTTGGCGAACTGGGCCGAAGCGTCGGGGAACATGGGAAGCGAGAAGCGCAGGAAGCCGTAGCCGCCCAGCTTGAGCAGGATCGCGGCCAGGATGACCGAACCGGCTGTCGGGGCCTGCACGTGGGCTTCGGGCAACCAGCGGTGGAAGGGCCACATGGGCATCTTGACGGCCAGCGAGGCAAAGAAAGCCAGCCACAGCCAGGTCTGCATGCCGACCGGGAAATCGTGACCAAGCAGGCGGACGATATCCGTGGTGCCGGCATCCCAATACATGCCCATCATGGCGAGCAGCATCAGCACCGAGCCGATGAAGGTGTAGAAGAAGAACTTGTAGGCCGCCTGAATGCGCTGTGCGCCGCCCCAGATGCCGATAATGAGGAACATCGGCAGCAGGGTGCCTTCAAAGAAGACATAGAACATGGCCAGATCGAGCGTGGTGAAAACGCCGATCATCAGCGTTTCGAGCACCAGGAAGACGATCATGTATTCCTTGACGCGGGTCTCGACTTCCCAGCTCGCCAGAACAGCGGCGGGCATGAGCAGTGCGGTCAGCACGACAAAGAGCACCGAGATGCCGTCGACGCCGACGCGGTAGCCGATGGAGTCGCCGATCCAGGGCATGTTGACCACGAACTGGAAGCCGGCGCTGGAGGCGTCGAAGGCCTGCCAGAGGGCCAGGGACAACACGAAGACAACCAGGGTGGTGGCCAGTGCCATCCAGCGGATGGCGTTCAGCGCGGTCTTGGGCGTGAACAGCAGGATGGCCGCGCCGAGAACCGGCAGCCAGGTCAGGAGCGTGAGGATAGAGTTCTCAAAGGTCATCAGATCAGTCCCCCGGCCGCAATGGCCCAGGTCAACAGCGCCGCGATGCCGATGAGCATGGCGAAGGCATAGTGGTAGAGATAGCCGGACTGGAGCTTGACGACCCAGCTCGTGACGTTCTGGACGCGACGGCCAAGGCCCTCGGCAATCTTGCCGTCGACCAGCCAGTCATCAAAGCCCTTCCAGACGGCATTGCCGATCCAGAGCGCAGGCTTGACGAAGATCGTGTTGTAGAGCTCGTCGAAGTACCACTTGTTGAGCAGGAACTGGTAGAGCCCCGGATTGGTTGTGGCCAGGCGTCCGGGCACGTCCGGGCGGCGGATATACATGTACCAGGCCGAAACGAAGCCGATGAGCATGGCGATGGTGGCGCTCCACTTGACCCAGGTGGGGACATGGTGGGCGTCTTCGATGATCTGGTGGTCGACATAGATCGAACCGGCGAAGAAGTGCTCGATGTGCTCCACATCGTGGAAGAACATGCCGTAGAACACCACGCCGGCCAGCACAGCGCCGACGGCCAGCACATAGAGCGGCACCAGCATGACGTTGGGCGATTCGTGCGCATTGTCATAGGCCGAACCGTGGTGGCCGTGATCGGCATGGTCATCATGGGCATGGTCATCATGCCCATGTGCCGCCTCGCGCGGGGTACCATGGAAGGTCAGGTGCACCAGGCGCCAGGAATAGAAGCTGGTGAACAGCGCGGCCACGACCAGCAGCCAGAAGGCGAATGAGCCGACATTGCCGCCAAAGGCATAGGCGCTTTCAATGATGGCGTCCTTGGAGAAGAAGCCGGCAAAGCCAAAATTGGTGCCCGGAATGCCGACGCCGGTCAGCGCCAGTGTGCCGATCATCATCATGGCGTAGGTGATGGGGATCTTCTTGCGCAGGCCGCCCATGTTCCGCATGTCCTGCTCATGGTGCATCGCATGGATGACCGAGCCGGCGCCCAGGAACAGCAGGGCCTTGAAGAAGGCGTGGGTAAACAGGTGGAAGATACCGGCCGAATAGGCCCCTACCCCAAGCGCCACGAACATGTAGCCGAGCTGGGAACAGGTCGAATAGGCGATGACGCGCTTGATATCGTTCTGGACGAGGCCAACCGTTGCCGCAAAGAAGGCAGTGATGGCGCCGATAACGATGACGACAGTCAGCGCAACTGGCGAGGTTTCAAAAAGCGGCGACAGGCGCGCAACCATGAAAACGCCGGCTGTTACCATGGTAGCGGCGTGAATCAGCGCCGACACCGGGGTCGGGCCTTCCATGGCGTCCGGCAGCCAGGTGTGCAGCAGGAACTGCGCCGACTTGCCCATGGCACCCATGAACAGCAGCAGGCAGACAACCGTCATGGCATCGAGCTGCCAAGAGAGGAACTGGATTACCGGCAGGCCAGTGGCGGCGAACTCGTCGGCCGCGTGGAAGGCACCATCGAAATCGATGTGGCCCAGCACCAGGAAGGCGCCGAAAATGCCTAGGGCAAAGCCGAAGTCACCCACGCGGTTGACGATGAAGGCCTTCATCGCCGCCGCCGTGGCGGAGGGCTTGGTGTACCAGAAGCCGATCAACAGATAGGAGGCCAGCCCCACGCCTTCCCAGCCGAAGAACATCTGCAGGAAGTTGTCGGCGGTCACCAGCATGAGCATGGCGAAAGTGAAGAGCGAGAGATAGGCGAAGAAGCGCGAGCGATGCGGATCTTCTTCCATGTAGCCAATGGAATAGAGGTGAACGAGCGCGGACACAGTGTTGACCACGACCAGCATGATCGCGGTCAGCGTGTCGACACGCAGAATCCAGCGCAGATCCATGTCACCGACCTGGATCCAACGCATCACCTCGACCTTGACCACGGCCGCGTGGCCATCGCCCACGGCGCCGACCAGGCCATCACCAAAGGCGACGGGGATGAACACAAACCAGCTCAGCACCGCCGCAATGAGCAGCAGGCCGGTGGTGATGAACTCGGATGGCCGGTGGCCTATGGTGCGGCCGAGCAACCCGGCCACAAGCGCCCCGATAAGGGGCAGGAAAACAATCGCCTGAATGATCATAGCGGTGCTCTTAGCCCTTCATCATATTGACGTCTTCAACCGCGATCGTCCCGCGGTTGCGGTAGAAGATAACAAGGATCGCCAGACCAATGGCGGCCTCGGCGGCAGCCACGGTAAGGATCATCAGCGCAAAGACCTGACCCTGAAGGTCATTGAGATGCGCACTGAAGGCCACCAGGTTGAGGTTCACCGCCAGAAGGATGAGTTCCACCGACATCAAGATGACGATGATGTTCTTGCGGTTGATGAAAATGCCGAACACGCCGAGCGTGAACAGGATTGCTGCTACGGTCAGGTAATGACCGAGCCCGATTTCCAGACCCATAGTAACCCCCTATAGCCCCTGACCGCTTTTGACTTTGACGTTGCGAACCGTCTCGCTGGGCTTACGGCCCAATTGCGAGGCGGTGCTCTGCCGTTTGATGCCCGTCCGGTGCCGCAGCGTCAGCACGATGGCGCCGATCATGGCGACCAGCAGAACTGCAGCAGCGCCCTGGAACAGGAAGACGTAGCGCGTGTAGAGCACCAGACCGAGCGCCCTGGTGTTATCGACCGTGGCATCGATCGGCAGCCCCCCGACACCCACCACATCGGGTGCGATCACGAAGCTGCCCGCCACCAGCAGAAGTTCAAGGAAGAGGATAGCGCCGACCACCATGCCGATCGGTGCATAAGACAGCAGACCAGATTTCAGCTCGGCAAAGTCCACGTCGATCATCATCACGACGAAAAGGAAGAGCACGGCCACCGCGCCGACATAGACCACAATCAGCAGCAGGGCGAGGAATTCGGCTCCGGCCAGCATGAACAGACCGGCTGCGTTGACGAAGGCCAGGATCAAGAACAGCACCGCATGCACGGGATTGCGCGCGGAGATGACCATGAAGGCCGACGCCACGGTAATGGCGGAGAAGACATAGAAGAAGAACAGCGGAAGGGTCATGCTCTTCCCTCTCAGCGATAAGGCGCGTCGGCGGCCAGATTGGCAGCGATTTCACGCTCCCACCGGTCGCCATTGGCAAGGAGCTTCTCCTTGGAGAAGTAAAGTTCCTCGCGCGTTTCTGTTGCGAACTCGAAATTCGGACCTTCGACGATTGCATCGACGGGGCAGGCTTCCTGGCAGAAGCCACAATAGATGCACTTCACCATGTCGATGTCGTAGCGCACGGTGCGGCGGGTGCCGTCATTCTGGCGCGGACCTGCCTCGATCGTGATGGCCTGGGCCGGGCAGATGGCTTCGCACAGCTTGCAGGCGATGCAGCGCTCTTCCCCGTTGGGGTAGCGGCGCAGGGCATGTTCACCCCGGAAGCGCGGCGACACGGCGCCCTTTTCAAAGGGATAGTTGATGGTTGGCTTGGCCCCGAAGAAATAGCGCATGGCCAGGAAGAAGGCCGTGACGAATTCGGTCAGCAGCAGCTTGTTGATCAGTTGTCCGGCGCGCATCAGGCAATCCCCCCGTGCCAGCCCCAGCCGGTGAGCTGGAGAACAAAAGCGACGATCACGACCATGAGCAGGGAGAGCGGCAGGAACAGCTTCCAACCGATCCGCATGAGCTGGTCGTAGCGATAGCGGGGCACGATGGCCTTTGCCATGGCAAACATGAAGAAGACGAGACTTACCTTGATGAAGAACCAGATCACGCCCGGAATCCAGGTAAAGGGCGGCAGGTCGATCGGTGCAGCCCAACCACCCAGGAACAGAATGGTGGTCATGGCGCACATGAGCAGGATGGCGATGTACTCACCCAGCATGAACAGCAGGTAGGGCGTGGAGGAGTACTCGGTCATGAACCCGGCAACCAGCTCGGATTCGCCTTCAACCATGTCGAAGGGCGGGCGGTTGGTTTCAGCCAGGGCCGAAATGTAGAACACCACGAACATCGGGAAGAGCGGCAGCCAGAACCAGTTCAGGAACGAGAGCCACGGCACGCCCAGGGCATGGGCAAGGCCCATTTCGGACTGGGCGATGACGATGTCATTGAGGTTCAGCGACCCTACACACAGCAGCACGGTGATGATGACGAGGCCGATCGAGACTTCGTAGGACACCATCTGGGCGGCAGCGCGCAGTGCACCGAAAAATGGGTATTTCGAGTTGGAGGCCCAGCCGCCGATGATGACGCCATAGACGCCAAGCGAGGAAATACCGAGCAGATAGAGAATGCCGATATTGATATTGGCCATGGCCCAGCCATTGTCCACCGGCACAACGGCCCAACCGGCCAGGGCAAGCGTTGCGGTGATCAGCGGTGCGAGCAGGAACAGCACCTTGTCGGCGCCGGCGGGAATGACCGCTTCCTTGACGCCGAACTTGATCAGGTCGGCGAAGGATTGCAGCAGACCAAAGGGACCGACAACGTTGGGGCCACGGCGCATCTGCACGGCAGCCCAGACCTTGCGGTCGCCCAGAAGGATGAAGGCGGTGAAGATCAGCAGGCCAACAAGCAGCGCGAGCGCCTTGTAAACAAAGCCGATCTGCTCACCCCATCCAAGGAAGGGGATGCCCAGCAGATAATCGAGGGCGGAGAGAATAAAGTCCATTGTGCTCCCCTACTCCGCGGCCTGCCGCAAACCAGCGGCCATTTGGGCGCATTCGGCCATGGTGGCCGAGGCGCGGGCAATCGGATTGCTGAGATAGAAGTCTGTGACCGGCGACACGAAGGGCGCAGACTTGGTCTTGATGGCGGCCTTGCCGAGCTTGGCGATATCGGCGGCCGAACCGGGCGCGATTTCATCGATCTGGGCCAGGTGCGGGAATTCCGCATAGAGCGCAGCACGGAGCTGGGCCAGTGAATTGTACGCCAGCGGCTTGCCGATGGCGCCGGAAAGGGCGCGAATGATGGCCCAGTCTTCCCTGGCGTCGCCCGGCGGGAACACGGCACGGGTGGTGACCTGCACCCGCCCCTCGGTGTTCACATAGGTGCCGGACTTTTCCGTATAGGTCGCGGCCGGCAGGATGACGTCGGCGCGGTGTGCGCCCTTGTCGCCATGCGAACCGATATAAACGACGAACGCCTTGCCCATGGCTGACATGTCGTATTCGTCGGCGCCAAGCAGGAAGAGAACATCGAGTTCACCCTTGCCGGCCAGAGCGATCTGGTCGGCCGAGCAAACGCCGCCGTCATGCGGCACGAAGCCGATATCGAGACCACCAACGCGGCTGGCCGCATTGTGCAGCAGGGCAAAGCCGTTCCAGTCGCCTTCAACATTGGCGCCTGTGGCGAGCTTGGCGGCAAGTGCGATGGTGTCACGACCGGCCTGCTTACCGAGATCGGCATGCGAGGCAGCGCCTTCGCCCACGATGATCAGGGGGCGCTTGGCGTTCTTGAGGGTTTCGGCAAAGGCACCCTTGCCAGCGGCAAGATCGGCCAGAGTTTCGAAGCCTGAACCGAGATAATCGTAAGCGTATGTGAGATCAGCCTGCTCGCCTATGACGGCGATGGGCAGGTTGGTGGCGCGCCAGGTCTTGCGGATGCGCGCATTGATCAGCGACGCTTCCTTGCGCGGATTGGCGCCGATGATGAGGATGGCGTCGGCCTGTTCGATCCCGGCAATGGTCGGGTTGAACAGATAGGCCGAGCGCGGCATGGACGGGTCAATGCCCGACATGGCGGGGCGCACATCGGTCATGCCCGACCCGATCGAGGCGAGCAGGCCCTTGAGGGCATACATTTCCTCGACAGCGGCGAGATCACCGGCAATCGCGCCGACCTTGCTGCCGGCCTTCTTGACCTTGGTGGCAACGGCGGCGAGCGCCTCTTCCCAAGTGGCGGCCTGCAACTTGCCGGACTTGCGCACATAGGGGCGGTCCAGACGCTGGCTCTTCAAACCATCCCAGATGAAGCGGGTCTTGTCCGAGATCCATTCTTCGTTGATGGCCTCGTTGATGCGCGGCAGGACGCGCATGACTTCGCGGCCACGGCTATCGACGCGGATGGCCGAACCGACAGCGTCCATCACGTCGATGGATTCTGTCTTGGTCAGCTCCCATGGACGGGCGTTGAAGGCGTAGGGCTTGGACGTCAGCGCGCCGACCGGGCAGAGGTCGATGACATTGCCCTGCAGCTCGCTGGTCAGCGCGCGCTCGAGATAAGGGGTGATCTCGGCGTCTTCGCCGCGACCCAGCAGGCCCAGTTCGGAAATGCCGGCCACTTCAGTGGTGAAGCGGACGCAACGCGTGCAGTGAATGCAGCGGTTCATCACCGTCTTGATCAGCGGGCCCATATATTTGTCTTCGACGGCGCGCTTGTTTTCAGCGAAACGCGAGCCGGAAACGCCATAGGCCATGGCCTGATCCTGCAGGTCACACTCGCCGCCCTGATCGCAGATCGGGCAATCGAGCGGGTGGTTGATCAGCAGGAATTCCATCACGCCTTCGCGGGCCTTCTTGACCATGGGCGTGTTGGTGAACATTTCGGGCGGCTCGCCGTTCGGGCCGGGGCGCAGATCCTTGACCGACATGGCGCACGACGCCTGGGGCTTTGGCGGGCCACCCTTCACTTCGACCAGGCACATGCGGCAGTTGCCAGCAACCGACAGGCGCTCATGGTAGCAGAAGCGTGGAATTTCAGCGCCGGCGGCCTCGGCGGCCTGCATCAAGGTGTAATGATCGGGGACTTCGATGAGCTGCCCGTCGACTTTGAGATTTGCCATGGTCTTTTACTCCGCCGCGATCGACGGAACGGCGCCGTCGCTGGTGGATGAATAGGTGTATTGCTCGATCCGCGCCTCGATGGTGGGACGGAAATTGCGGATCAGGCCCTGGATCGGCCAGGCGGCCGCGTCGCCCAGGGCGCAGATGGTGTGGCCTTCGATCTGCTTGGTCACTTCGAACAGCATGTCGATTTCGCGCTTCTGGGCGCGGCCCTCGACCATGCGCTCCATGACGCGCATCATCCAGCCGGTGCCTTCGCGGCACGGCGTGCACTGGCCGCAGCTCTCATGCTTGAAGAAGGCCGAGATGCGCCAGATGGCTTTGATGATATCGGTGGACTTGTCCATGATGATCATGCCGCCGGTGCCGAAGCTGGACTTCTTCTCCCGCATGCCGTCGAAGTCCATGATGGCATCCATCATGTCCTCGCCCTTGACCACCGGGCACGAGGCGCCGCCCGGGATGACGGCGAGCAGGTTGTCCCAGCCGCCGCGGATGCCGCCGCAATGCTTTTCGATGATGTCCTTGAAGCTTTCGCCCAGGGCTTCCTCGAAGGTCGCCGGCTTGTTCACATGGCCCGAGACCATGAACAGCTTGGTGCCAACATTGTTCGGGCGGCCGATGGAGGAGAACCAGGCACCGGAACGGCGCAGGATTTCGGGCACAACGGCGATGGATTCGACATTGTTGACGGTGGTCGGGTTGCCATAAACACCCATGCCAGCCGGGAAAGGCGGCTTGAGGCGCGGCTGGCCCTTCTTGCCTTCCAGCGATTCCATCAGCGCGGTTTCTTCGCCGCAGATGTAAGCGCCGGCGCCGTGATGGACGATGATGTCCATATCCCAGCCGTGGATATTGTCCTTGCCGATCAGCTTGGCGTCATAGGCTTCCTGAACGGCCTCTTCCAGGCGCTGGCGTTCACGAACGAACTCGCCGCGCACATAGATGAAGGCCAGATGCGCATCCATGGCACGGCAGGCCAGGAGGCAGCCTTCGATCAGGTGGTGCGGATCGTGGCGCAGGATTTCGCGGTCCTTGCAGGTGCCGGGCTCGGATTCGTCGGCATTGACCAGCAGGTAATGCGGGCGTCCGTCGGACTGCTTGGGCATGAAGGACCATTTCAGGCCCGTCGGGAAGCCGGCGCCGCCGCGACCACGCAGGCCGGAGCCCTTGACCTCATTGGTGATCCAGTCGCGTCCGGAATCGATGAATTCCTTGGTCCCAACCCATGAACCGCGCTCGCGCGCGCCGTCCAGCCGCCAATCGTGGTGGCCATAGAGATTGGTGAAAATGCGATCCTTGTCAGCGAGCATGATCAGCTTTTCCGCTTCAGCAAAAAGACAAACCAGGCAGCGACACCGATCGCTGCCCCCACCGCCGCAGCCACGAAGCTGGGCAGTGCGATATTGAGAACCATTTCAAAGCCGGTGACGATGAACGTGCCCAGCACCGCATAGACCACGCCAACGGCGTAGTCCGCGATCGTCAGAGCCCGAAAATCGATGCCACCAATGGTCATTTAGCGCGGGTCCTTCCCGAATACCTTGCGATATTCCTCGGCGCCGCCCTTGGCCAGTGCCTTGGCCTGCTTGAGCCAGTCGTCCCGCTCAATACGACCCTTGAAGTTCAGGACCTCATCAACACGGGTAATGTCGGCCTTCTTGAACTTTGCGATCTGGTCGTAGCGCGTGATGCCCAGGGCATTGAGCTTGCGCTCGATCACCGGACCGACGCCGGAGATCAGTTTCAGATCATCAGCCGGGCCTTCCGGCCGCTCGAACAAGGGCGTCAAGTCGCCACCCTTTTCAACGGTCGGGGTGACTTCCCCGGGATTGGCCGCAGGGGCCTTTGCCACTGGCTTGGACTTCTTGACCGAAGCCGATGCGCCACCCTCGGCGGGCTCAGCGGCCTTCTTTTTGCCCACGGCCTTGCCATCGTCGACGGCCTCGGCATGAGACTCGGCGCCGGTGGCACCTTTGCGCATGGCAGTGTTCGGCTTGCCGGTGGCCTTGGCGGCGGCATCGGCCGATTTGCGTTCGGCTTCGGCCTTGGCCTGGCTGACTTTGGCCTTTTTCGGGGTGCCCTTGATCGCTGGCGCATTTTCCGCGGCAACGTCCTTGGGTTTTGCGGCGGTGTCAGGCTCAGTCTTGGCTGCTGGTGCTGCGGCCGGTGCCGCTTCTGACTCAGGCGCTGGCGGCTGCACGAATTTTTCGCGCTTGGCGGTGGGCTGCTCGAGAAGCGTGGTGCGGCCACCGACGGCGGCAGAGGTCTGACGCTCGATCTGCGGTCCGGGCTCGATGGTGTCACCCTTGCCAGCGGCAAAGGCGTCCACGATTTCTTCCATGCGCTCGGGCGTCAGGTCTTCGTAAACGTCGTGATAGATCATCACCATGGGTGCGTTCACGCAGGCGCCGAGGCACTCGACCTCTTCCCAGCTCATGGTGCCATCTTCGCTAAGATGGTGCGGCTCGGGGTGGATCTTGTTCTTGCAGACCTCGATCAGCCCTTCGGCCCCACGCAGCATGCAGGGCGTTGTGCCGCAGACCTGGATATGGGCGTTCTTGCCCACGGGCTGGAGCTGGAACTGGGTGTAGAAGGTGGCCACTTCGAGCACGCGGATATAGGGCATATCCAGCATCTCGGCGACCTTTTCGATGGTCGCACGGGTGACCCAGCCATCCTGATCCTGCGCACGCATGAGCAGCGGGATGACGGCAGACTGCTGACGGCCCGCCGGGTAAAGCGCGATGCGCTTTTCGGCCCAGGCCTGATTTTCAGCGTTGAACGCAAAATTTGCCGGTTGCACCGACTCTTCTGCAAGGCGTCGCGTAGACATCAGCGATCCACCTCTCCGAACACAATATCAATCGACCCCAGGATCGCGGTCACGTCCGCCAGCATGTGTTTGCGGCAGAGATAGTCCATGGCACTGAGATGGGCGAAGCCCGGCGCACGGATATGGCAGCGATAGGGCTTGTTGGTGCCGTCCGACACCAGATAGACGCCAAACTCACCCTTGGGGGCTTCGACGGCGGCATAAATCTCGCCAGCCGGCACCTTGAACCCTTCGGTATAGAGCTTGAAGTGGTGGATGAGCGCCTCCATGGACTGCTTCATCTCACCACGCGAGGGCGGGACCACCTTGCCGTCGGTCGAGGACACCGGGCCCTTGCCATCCGGCGCATTCAACTTGGCAATGCACTGCTTCATGATCTCGTTGGCCTGGCGCATTTCTTCCATGCGGATCAGGTAACGGTCATAGCAATCGCCATTGGAGCCTACCGGAATGTCGAATTCCATTTCGGCATAGGCGTCATAGGGCTGGCTCTTGCGCAGATCCCAGGCGGCGCCGGATGCGCGCACCATGACACCGGAGAACCCACGGCCCCACGCCTCTTCGAGCGGCACGACGCCGATATCGACATTGCGCTGCTTGAAGATGCGGTTGCCGGTCAGCAAGGTATCGATGTCCTTGAGCGCGGCCGGAAACTCCTCGCAGAACACGGCAATATCGTCGATCAGCGCCTGCGGCAGGTCCTGATGGACGCCACCGGGACGGAAATAAGCGGCATGCATGCGGGCGCCCGAAGCGCGCTCATAGAAGACCATGAGCTTTTCGCGCTGCTCAAAGCCCCACAGCGGCGGGGTCAGCGCGCCAATGTCCATGGCCTGGGTGGTCACGTTCATCAGGTGCGCCAAGAGGCGGCCGATCTCAGCGTAAAGCACGCGGATGAGCTGGCCGCGACGCGGCACTTCGAGCTCAAGCATGCGCTCGACGGCCAGGGCAAAGGCGTGTTCCTGATTCATCGGCGCGACATAATCTAGGCGGTCGAAATAGGGCACGGCCTGCAGATAGGTCTTGTACTCGATCAACTTTTCAGTGCCGCGATGCAGCAGCCCGACATGCGGATCGACACGCTCGACCAACTCGCCATCGAGTTCGAGAATCATGCGCAGCACGCCGTGCGCCGAGGGGTGCACGGGGCCAAAGTTCAGAGTGAAGTTGCGAACGTCGACTTCAGACATCAGTTCTTCGCCTTCTCGTCGCCCGGAAGCACGTAATCCGTACCCTCCCAAGGCGACAAATAATCGAACGAGCGGAATTCCTGGGCCAGGGTCACTGGCTCATAAACGACGCGCTTGCGCTCTTCGTCATAGCGGACCTCGACAAAGCCGGTCAGCGGGAAGTCCTTGCGCAGCGGGTGACCGTCAAAGCCATAATCCGTGAGAATCCGACGCAGATCGGGGTGGCCAGAGAAAAGGACACCATAAAGGTCATAGACCTCGCGCTCGAACCAGTTGGCGCCGGCGAAGACGTCGCAGATCGAGGGGACGGGCGTCGTGTCGTCGGCTTCCAGCTTGATCCGGATGCGATGATTCAGATGCGGGCTGAGGAAGTGATAGACCACATCGAAGCGGAACTCGCGCGCCGGATAGTCTGCGCCGCAAACATCGACAAAGCTGATGAAACGGCATTTCGGATCATCGCGCAGGAATGTCGCCACATTGACGATGGAATCGCGCGCAACAGTAACGGTCAGGTCACCAAAGGCCACTTCAAAACCCAGGACAGCATCACCCAGGGACGCAGCGACATGCTCGCCAAGCGCCACCAGCGGGTCGACAGCAATCGGCTCGACAACAGTTTCGTCCATGCCCCTGCCCTATCGTTCGATCGTACCGTCGCGGCGAATCTTCTTCTGCAGAAGAAGAATGCCGTAAAGAAGCGCTTCTGCCGTCGGCGGACAGCCCGGGACATAGACGTCCACCGGCAGAACCCGATCGCAGCCGCGCACGACGGAATAGGAATAGTGGTAGTAGCCGCCGCCATTGGCGCAACTGCCCATTGAGATGACGTAGCGCGGCTCGGGCATCTGGTCATAAACCTTGCGCAGAGCTGGCGCCATCTTGTTGGTCAGCGTGCCGGCAACAATCAAAACGTCGGACTGGCGCGGCGAGGCGCGTGGCGCTGTGCCGAAGCGTTCAATGTCGTAGCGTGGCATCGACATCTGCATCATCTCGACGGCGCAGCAGGCCAGGCCGGTCTGCATCCACATCAACGAGCCGGTACGGGCCCAGGTGATGAGTTGCGACACAGTGGTCACAAGAAAGCCCTTATCGGCCAACTCATTGTTTACGCCAGCGAAGAACGGATCATCCGCGCCGACGGGCTTGCCGGTTGCCGGATCGATTGCGCCCGTGGGCTGGGGGGTAACCAGTGTCGAACTGGACGGGCTCAATCCCATTCCAGAGCTCCCTTACGCCATTCATAGATAAAGCCGATGGTCAGCACGGCCAGGAAGATCATCATCGACCAGAAGCCGAACCAGCCCACATCCCGGAACGCGACGGCCCATGGAAACAGGAATGCCACTTCAAGATCGAAGATGATGAAGAGAATCGCCACGAGATAGAATCGGACATCGACCTTCATGCGGGCATCGCTGAAGGCATCGAAGCCAGCTTCGAAGGCCGAAACCTTCTCCGGATCAGGACGCTTCACAGCAACCAGGAAAGGCGCCACCAAAAGGGCGCCACCAATGAGGGCGGACAACGCGATGAAGATGACGATGGGCAGGTAATTGCTGAGCAATTCAGTCATGCGGCAGCCTAAAGTTCAAACCGGTCAGAGGGGACCGAGAAGCGCGCGGGCCGCAATGCAATTGGGGCAAACAGGCCGATGCGCCGGTGATGGGCAACGGCTTAGACCTTCCCCCCAAACGTTTCAAGGGAAAGAAAATATGAGCAAAACATTCATATAACAAGGAGGCGATATTTCGCGTCTTCAGCCTCGCCTGGAGGCCAATCAGGGCAATTGAATTGCTCCAAACGCGGGGTTTCTAGCATGCCGGTGTTTTGTGCCGCCTCTGCGATGGCCGAAGCAAGATGGGATAGTGCTGCAGGCGGAACGGCAGAACGACGCGATTTGAGCACCCTGTAAACCAAAACGGCGGACCGAAAGAATCGGTCCGCCGCGATGGGTTGCAAGATTGAGAGCCCCGGGGCGGATGCCGTCCCGAAGCGCTGCAAACTTAGAAGTGGTAGAATACGCCGACGGTGGCCTTGGCCGACTCGAAGAACGTGTCGCCGGCTTCAGTGGCGAAATCGCCCTGGCCAACAACTTCACCGCGGACGGTGACAACGTCGTTGACGGCGAATTCAACGCCACCACCGAGCTGATACACACCAACCGAACCAGCGGTGGTGTTGTTGAAGCCAACGCCGCCCAGGGCATAGATCAGGGCGTTGTCGGTCACGATGGCACCGGCGCGGAGGTTCGCGAAGAACTCACCCGAGTTGGTGACAGCAGCGGTGGTGTTCCACATGTAGTCAGCGGTGACTTCAACGCCGAGCAGGACCGGGTCCATCGGGATGAAGTTCACACCAACGGCAGCACCGACGACACCATAGGTGGTGTTGTTGGTGACGTTGGCATAGTTACCGGCGTTGGCGCCGATGAACTGACCGCCGAGACGGGCACCGACGTAGAGGCCTTCCCAGTCGAAACCGGCCGGAGCGTAGATCGGCTCCGGAGTGGTCGGGATGATGAGGTCAGCAGCCTGAGCGCCACCAACCATGAGAGCCGCGGCGGAAACGCCAATGGCCAAAGAACGTACAAACATGTCTTGCACTCCCATAGAGTTAACCGTAGTCGACCGATAGATGCCTGACGGGCGCGTGGCTGACAAGAGCGTGCGCCACCAAATTTGGCAGCGCGGATAAGAATTGATGACCATTTCCGGGGAGGTGTTGCATGAACACACCGGAATTGGTTCAATTTGATACAATTGCCACGTTCCGCCCCCTGCCCGCGCGATTCTTGCAGGCAATTGTGGCAACGGACGCCTTACTGCCATTTAGCTGACACAATTTCGCCAAGAACGCAATCGGCCCCGCATGGGCGCATGCGGGGCCGATGTGAACAAATGCCGGGTGGGCACTAGAAGTGGTAGCTGGCGCCCAAGGTGAACTGATTCTTGTCGTTGCCGCCCTGGACGGGGAAGCCATGAAGATATTGGGCACGCACTGAAATATCCTCGGTCACTGCCAGTTCGACGCCACCACCAAGCAGGGCGTCTTCCTCATCGGGCGGACCCATATCGATGCCGTATCCGCCGGCGGCATAGACAACCACGTTATCGGAGACCACCAGGCCGGCCCGACCAAGGATCTGACCGTAGGACGTTTCGCCGACTGTTCCGTTCTCCAACAGGCCGCTGACCGCCACTTCGGCTCCCAGCAGGTAAAAGTCGAACTGGGCATTCACGCCGGCCTGAACGCCCAGGCCGTATTGTGTGCCACTGGTCGAACCGTTCTGCGCGGTGCCATGCACGCCGGCATAGAAGCCACTCCAGTCGAAGCCTGCGGCGTCAACCATGGGCAATTCGGCCTGGGTCGAGGTCGGCACGGTGATAAGGTCGGCAGCCATGGCAGAGCCGGCCGGAACGGTGGCGACAAAGGCCGCGAGGGCAAAGGTTGCTGCAATACGCATTGCTGTCATCCTCATACTGAACCATCTGATGGAGCCGAAACGCCCCCTGCATGCGGGAGTTCCGGGATGGCTTTCCTTGGCGGCGACCGCCGTTCCGGCCGTGCTTGCAGCCATTGACGGGGTCGCCACACGACCGGTTTTACAGGCCTTTGCGGGCCAAGCGCCGACGATCAGAGGGCCAAAACAGGGCAACCAGCCAATGTGGCCGCAAGGCCACACCCAGCCATCAGCTTGTCGGCAGCATTCCCACAAGGACCGGCTCGGGGCGGAACTTGTCAGGAAAAATCTCCTCAAGGGCCGCGATCTTGGGCAGGTCGTGGACCACGATATAGGGCCAGTCCGGATTGAGCGTCAGGAAATCCTGATGGTACTGCTCGGCCGGATAGAAAGCCTTGAAAGGTTCGAGCGTGGTGACGATCGGCCCCTCGAACAGGCCGGTCGCGTCCAATTGTTCGATATAGGCGTCGGCGACGCGGCGCTGGTCATCGTTCACCGGGAAGATGGTCGAGCGATATTGCGTGCCACGGTCCGGGCCCTGGTAGTTCAACTGCGTAGGGTTGTGCGCGACCGAAAAATAGACGTGTAACAATTCGCCAAAGCTGACGACCTGCGGGTCGTAGGTGATCTCGACGGTTTCGGCGTGGCCGGTGTCGCCGCGGTTGGTCCTGTCATAGGTGGCTGTGGCCGCCTCGCCCCCGGAATAACCAGAGACCGCGTTGGTGACACCCTTGACCCGCTGGAACACGCCCTGAACGCCCCAGAAGCAGCCGCCGGCGAACACGGCAGTCGCGGTGTTGCCCGTTTCCTCGAGATCCAGCGCAGGGGCCGGAATCACCACAGGCTCTTCCTGCGCTTGGGCCGGCAGTCCGACAAATGGCAAGGCGAGCGCAGACAGTGCAGCGAAGCCTGCCAGCAAGCGGCGGCGTGGCAGGCGATCTGCAAATGCGAAATGTGTTGACCGGCTTTCGGGCATCTTGAAACCTCATGCTGAACATCTGCCAGCATATACGGTCATCATGCGCCCGAAGTTACGCCGGATCACGCGGCTCACGACTATATGATGAACGGCGCCGCCCATGCGCGACGACGCCAACCTGATCCGAACCAACAATGTTATGGAAAAGGTGGCGCGAGAGACGGGGCTCGATCCCGAGACCTCCGGCGTGACAGGCCGGCGCTCTAACCAACTGAGCTACTCCCGCAGCGCTTGCGAACAAGTCGTTCGCGCAACATGGCGTCCATGTACTGGGCGCCTATTGTGAAGTCAAGCGCCCTGCCCGCATTCTGTCGCAGAAAATACGAAATTGTCCGGAAGGGCTGTGGATAACTTATTAGGATCAATGAATAGGGACAAAAAGCTGATGCGATGGTTCAGCAAGGCTTTGTCCCGAGGGCGGCGATTGGCGGGGACGAACATTGAGGGCCATCCTGATCGGGCCAGTCTTTTGGCCCAGCCGGTTCGTCGATCCTGCAAATGCTGGAAAATGGTGGGCGATGACGGGCTCGAACCGCCGACATCTTCGGTGTAAACGAAGCGCTCTACCAACTGAGCTAATCGCCCGCAGCGGCCGGAGCCGACTGAGTGGCGCCCTGATTAGGGCGCAAGCTCCTGCCCGTCAACTGACATTTGCAGGAATAGAAACGGCCCCGGCGAAATCGCACGGGGCCGATTGCCAAAGTCCGGCAGAACGCAATCTTAGTTGATGGCGTCCTTGAGACCCTTACCGGGCTTGAACTTGGCCTGGTTCGAAGCCGGAATCTGAATCTCGGCACCAGTGGCCGGATTGCGGCCGGTCGAAGCCTTGCGCTGGGAGACGGCAAAGGTGCCGAAACCGACCAGACGAACTTCGTCGCCGCCCTTGAGAGCAGCAGTAATGGCTTCGAACACTGCGTCAACCGCTTCGGCGGCCTGTGCTTTGGTGATCGTAGCCTTGTCGGCAACGACGCCAACCAGATCGTTTTTGTTCATAGCGTTTCCTCACAGTGAATGCCCGCCGTCTCTGGCGAACGAAAACGCCGACAACCTTTTGTGATTCTGCGCTTGGCGCAAGGAAATCCGGGGGTTTTCGGCTGCCCGACGGTGCAAAGCTGTTAATGAACCGGAAAAAACGCCCCCGCAAGCCCGCTTTGGGCAAAAAGCCCCGTATTCCGGGGATTGTCCCCGTTTTGCCTAAGTGTGGCGCACAGTTTGCACAGTCAGGGTGCGCCGAATGCCGCTCATCAGCGGTACAGCCAGAAGATAAATGCAGATCGCGACCAGCCAAATCGCGCCTGGCCAGCTCGGGCGCAGGCCATGATAGGTCAAGGAAAAGAAGAGCGGCCCGAACACCGATGCGAGGCTGACCAGGCTCGCCAGGACGCCCTGCAACTGGCCCTGCCGTTCCGAATCGACCTGCCGGGTCAGCAAGGACTGCAGGGCCGGCATGCCGATACCGCCGAGAGCGAAGATGGGCATGATGACAAAGACCAGCCAGCCTTGCCCGGACAGGGCCATGACCAGCATGGCGGTGATCTCGCAGGCCATGCCCAGCAACAGGGCCCAGCGTTCGCCCAGACGCGCCACGGCGGGGCCGGTCAGGAAGGCCTGCGCTATGGCATGCAACAGACCATATGCGCCCAGTGAGAGACCGATCATCATGCCGTTCCAGGCAAAGACGTCCTCGCCGAAAATAGCCCAGATGCTGCCATAGACGGTGCCGACCAGATTCATGATGAGATAGATCGCCATGAGCGGGATCAAGGCCTTGAAGGTCAACGCCCAGGCCAGAGGCTTGAAAGGGTTGAGCGTGCTCCAGGTGAAGCGGGTTCCCTTCTGGCCGGGGCGGGATTCGGGCAGCAGAAACAATGCCAAGGCAAAGTTGGCGCCGTTGAGCAGCGCGGCGATCAGGAAGGGCGAGCGCAGCCAGATATCGCCGAGAATACCGCCCAGCACCGGGCCGATGATAAAGCCGATGCCAAACATGGCATGGAACAGGCCGAACCGCTTGGCCCGCTGCTCTTCGGTCGAGATATCGGTGATGTAGGCGGTCGCGACGGCCATATTGGCGCTGGTGATGCCGGCAATGGCACGACCGATCACCAGCAACCAGAGCTCGGGTGCAACGGCCATGACCAGATAGTCGATGGCCGCACCCGCCAAGGAGACCAGCAGAACCGGCCGCCGGCCGAATCGGTCGCTCAGCACGCCAAGGATGGGCGAAAACAGGAACTGGCAGGCAGAGTAGAGCGCCAGCATGACGCCCAAAAGCGTGGCGATGTCAGTGGTGTGGCCCACATCGCGCAGCAGCGCGGGAAGTATTGGGAAAATCAGGCCGATACCCACGGCATCAAGCATGACGGCGGCGAGAATGACGACCAGCGCCTTGTTCATTGGGCAACTCCAGACATACGCGCCGCACTGGATAGGACCTCAAGCGCAGTTGAGGTCAAGCCCGGTCGATCAAGCTGATGTAGTCAAACCGGCTGCCGGCAGCAAGCCGGACACGGCAATGGATCGCCGACGTGACATGGCATGTCAGGAGCCGACCCACCTTTTATGAGTGTGTGGCGAGTAGGCTGGGCAGCAAGGGCGGGAGGTCCTCGCTCAACATGCCCGGGCCGCCAAAGTGATTGGCCACCTCTGCGTGCAGCCAGACGGCGGCGCTGGCCGCTTCAAATCCCGGCATGCCCTGGGCGAGCAGGCCGGCGGTCATGCCGGCGAGAACATCCCCTGCCCCCGCGGTTCCTAGCCAGTATGGGGCATTGTCGTTGATTGCGGCACGGCCATCCGGCGCGGCAATGACGGTGTCGCGCCCTTTCAGGATCACGTAGGCCCCCGATCGGCTGGCCGCAGCGCGCGTCCGCGCCAGCTTGTCACCCTCGATATCGGGGAACAGCCGGGCAAATTCGCCCTCATGGGGCGTCAGCACGACTGGCGAGAGCCGCTGATGAATCTGATTGAACAATTGGTCCGGCCGGTTGGCGAAGCTGGTCAGGGCGTCGGCGTCGAGCACCAGCGCCGCTTTTGCAGCGAGGGCCGCCTCGACATGCGCCATGGTTGCCGGTCCAATGCCCGCCGCCGGGCCGATGACACAGGCATTATGCCGCTCGTCCGCTAGAATGGCCGCGGTGCCTTCGGCAGACGACGTCGCTCGCAGCATGATGGCTGTGACATGCGCTGCGTGGACCCTGAGGGCCTCTTCGGCGCCACAAATGGTAACGAGCCCCGCACCAATCCTGAAGGCGCCCATCGCCGCCAGGCGCGCAGCACCCGTCTGCAACGGGCCGCCAGAGAGGACCGCAACATGTCCCCGATCAAACTTGTGGCCATCGTTGGCCGGGCTGGGCAACGCCCACAGACCGGGTGCGTTGCGCCAGGTCTGTGGCCCGATTGCATCCAGGACACCGAAGGGTATGCCGATATCGGCAAGGGTCAGATCGCCACACAGATCGCGCCCCGGCATCAGCAGATGGCCGGGCTTGCGCCGAAAGAAGGTTACGGTTGAATGGGCGTTGATGGCGATGCCCCTGACCGCACCGGAGGCGCCATCGACGCCGCTGGGCACGTCAATGCTGACAACGGGCAGTGCAGATTGGTTCACGGCGTCAATGACCGCGCCAAGCGGCCCAGTGATGTCCCGGTCAAGGCCAGCACCGAACAAAGCGTCCACGACAAGGCCAGTCCCGTTGAGCGATAGCGGGCCTGTCTCGCATGAACCCGTCCAGCGGGCCGCCATCTCCGCAGCATCGCCATGCAGCCGCTCCTGGTCCGTCGACAACCAGAGACGCACCGGCCAACCCATGTCCCGCAGCAAACGTGCGACGACAAAGCCATCGCCACCATTATTGCCTGGTCCGCATAGCACCAGAACTGGCGAGTGTGAGTATGTGGCGGCAATCGAATCGACGACCGCCTGGCCTGCTCGTTCCATCAGGTCCAGAGAAGCGATGCCGGACTGCACAGCCAGACGGTCGGCTTGTGCCATTTCCGCGGGCGTCAAAAGGGCGTCGGGGTGCTGAATGGGCATATGAGTGGCCGAAAATGGAAATGTGAACGATTGGAAACTTCAGATTAAGAACAAATTTACATCAGATGCGCCAATTGATTATCGATTGGGAAAACTCCTTAAGGGGTAACCGTCAGATTGGTATCGATAGTGACAGCCGGGAGGGGGGCCCATGTCATTGATCGCCACAGCAGATGGCAGCGGCCTGGGGGCGAAGGCCAGCATACACGATGTGCGGTTCATTGGGGCGCTGGCGGGTCGCTATGCGCTGCCAGAGCGCCGCCAGGGCGGCAATAGCAAGGTTCCGGTCTATGCTTGCCGGCTCTGCTCAATTTCCACACGCATACTGGTTTCCGTGGGTCCGGTGGTTGGAAAAGAGGGCGAGACAGTTTCCTCTCACTTCGCTGAGTTCGGCATGCTATGGGGGCGCATCACGCGTCGGCTGGCGTCGGGTTTCGTTGCCGAACTGCATATGAATGACAATGAGCGCGAAAAACTGGCTGCCAAGATCGACTGGCAGAAAAGGCATGTGCATGCGCAAGTGCCGGACAAGCGCGAGCACAAGCGCGTTCAGCCGCGCGACCCGCGCAGCACAATCGTATTGGCAGATGGTCAAAGCCTGCCCTGTTTCGTGATCGACATGTCGCGGTCGGGGGCGGCCGTTTCGGCCCACTACTGGCCAGAGTTGGGCACGCCCATGGCGCTGGGCCGGGTGGTCGGCCGGGTCGTGCGGCACCTCGATGTCGGGTTCGCTTTGCAGTTTATCCAGCCCCAGGAGTTCGAAGAGCTCGAACTCCTGATCAAACCGGCCATTGCGCCCACGCCGTAGCCTAAGCATTTCGTCACCGATTTCGATAGAATGCGATCAATCAATGCAATGCGCCGTTGACGGGGCTGATGCATGCTCTTTCGACCACCAGAGGGAGGTCGGAGTTGCCCGAAGTTCTGGAACGCCCAACAATTGCCTTGCATGGTATCGCCAGCGTGGCGGGACGCTATGTTATCGGTGAACAACCAACTCACCCGGGAATCAATCTGTTTGCCTGCCGGCTGCGCATGATCGGCAGCGACAATCTGCGGATCACGGCCCCGGTCATTCCGCAATTGGGTGAGCAGGTTACAACCAGCTTCAACTCCTTCGGCACCCTGACCGGCCGGGTCACCCGCCAGTTCGAAGACGGGTTCGAAATGAGCATCGAGCACGATGCCGCCGGACGCGATCGCCTCAATGCCCGCATCACCAGTTTCAGCGAGAAGCTGTGGACGGCAGAGACCGACCGTCGTGCGGCGCAGCGCGTGATGCCCAGCAATCCACGCACCGTGATCGCCCGTCCGGATAATTGGTCTCAGCCCTGCCTGATCGTCGACTACTCAATCTCCGGTGCAGCCGTATCGGCGGCCTTTCAACCCGAAGTCGGGGAGATCGTCACCGTGGGCCGGGTCACTGGCGAAGTGGTGCGCCTTTTCGACTTCGGCTTTGCAGTGCGCTTCTTCGAGCCGCAGAATGCCGATCGCCTGGAGGGGCTCCTGGAGGCCCCGGATGAATGGCGCGAGGTGATGCGGCGGACCTTCAAGGCGGTCTGACAGAGTTTCAGCATCGAGCGGCCTCGCAGAGGCAAAAAGAAAGGGGCCCGAAAGGCCCCTTCCCTGTTGTTATGTCTGCTCGCCTTAGGCGGAGTAGTACATCTCGTATTCGACCGGATGCGGGGTGTGCTCGAACTTGACCACTTCCTGCATCTTGAGGTCGATGTAGCTGTCGATGAAGTCGTCATCCATGACGCCACCCACCTTGAGGAAGTCGCGGTCAGCCGAAAGGCTGTCCAGCGCTTCACGCAACGAACCGGAAACGGTCGGGATTTCCTTGAGCTCTTCCTTGGGCAGCTCGTAGAGATCCTTGTCCATCGGGTCGCCCGGGTGGATCTTGTTCTTGATGCCGTCGAGGCCCGCCATCAGCAGCGCGGTGAACGCCAGATAGGGGTTGGCCATCGGATCGGGGAAGCGCACTTCGACGCGCTTGGACTTGGGCGACTGACCGAAGGGGATACGGCAGGACGCCGAACGGTTGCGAGCCGAGTAGGCCAGCAGCACAGGGGCTTCGAAGCCCGGCACCAGACGCTTGTAGGAGTTGGTGGTCGGGTTGGTGAAGGCGTTGATGGCCTTGGCGTGCTTGATGACGCCGCCGATGTAGTAGAGGCACTCCATCGACAGACCAGCATACTGGTCACCGGCAAAGAGCGGCTTGCCGTCCTTCCAGATCGACTGGTGGCAGTGCATGCCCGAACCGTTGTCACCATAGACGGGCTTGGGCATGAAGGTAGCGGTCTTGCCATAGGCATTTGCGACCTGCTGCACGGCATATTTGTAGAGCAGGACGTCGTCGGCCGACTGGATCATCGGCTTGAACTTCATGCCGAGTTCGTGCTGGGCCGAGGCCACTTCGTGGTGGTGCTTTTCGATGATGACGCCCATCGAGCCCATGGCTTCGAGCATCTCACCGCGCATGTCCTGGGCGCTGTCGAGCGGCGGTACCGGGAAGTAGCCCTTCTTGAGGCCAATGTGGTGGCCGTTATTGCCGCCTTCATATTCAGCATTGCTGTTGATCGGCAGTTCACTGGAATCAACCGAGAAGCCGACATTGTAGGTCGAGGTCGAGTACTTCACATCGTCGAAGATGAAGAATTCGGGCTCGGGACCGAACACCACAGAGTCGCCGACACCGGACGACTTGACCAGGGCTTCAGCCTTCTTGGCGATGCCGCGCGGGTCGCGGTTGTAGGGCTGGTAGGTGGCCGGCTCGAGAATGTCGCAATTGACCGCGAGGGTCGGTGCCGCAAAGAACGGATCCATATAGGCGGAGTCCGGATCGGGCATCAGCACCATGTCGCTTTCGTTGATGGCCTTCCAGCCTGCAATCGAGGAGCCGTCGAACATCACACCTTCTTCGAACATGTCGGCGTCCACCACCGAGGCGTCCATGGTGACGTGCTGGAGCTTACCGCGCAGGTCGGTGAAGCGCACATCGAGGTATTTGATGTTCTCGTCCTTGATACGCTGAACAATATCGCTTCCGGTGGTCATTAGGTCTTCCCCTGTCAAATGCGGAATGCTTGTTGTTGAGTTTGGCGCGGTGCGTCAGAGAGGGAGGGTCTCAGAGCGCGTCGTCGCCGAATTCGCCGGTACGAATACGGATGGCCTGCTCGATGGAATAGACAAAGATCTTGCCGTCACCGATGCGGCCGGTCTGCGCAGCAACGCGGATCGCCTCAATGGCCTTCTCGGCCAGATCATCGGGACAGACGACTTCGACTTTCACCTTGGGCAGGAAATCCACCACATATTCAGCGCCGCGATAGAGCTCGGTATGCCCTTTCTGGCGCCCGAAACCCTTGGCCTCGGTCACGGTGATGCCCTGCAGGCCAACTTCCTGCAGCGCTTCTTTGACTTCGTCGAGCTTGAATGGCTTTACGATAGCCTCGATTTTTTTCACTCTTGCCTCCACAGGCCGTTTTCGGCGGTTACCGGCCAGTTCGTATGCATGGGCTATGCCAGCCTGCCAAGAGGCCCAAAAGCCTAATTATTCCAACATCATAACTAGAACCTCGGGCACTACCCCATCAGACCGCCATGTGGCGACTGATTAAAGATTGGGCGGAATGATCACTTTCTGCTCATTTTGGCCGGAACGCAAATTTGCAATTGCCGCACAAATGGGCGGTCCGCTAGCGTGACCGCGCGCCAATCAAGCTTTGACTGGCTTTCACTCTTCATATAGATGCATCGCCAACCCGGCCGACGGGGACCCTTGCGGGTGTGGCGGAACTGGTAGACGCACTGGATTTAGGTTCCAGCGCCGCAAGGCGTGGAGGTTCGAGTCCTCTCACCCGCACCATATGGCCTTCGGCCAACATTATTAATCAATACGGGATCAGACCCCAATGCAGGTAACAGAAACCCTCAACGAAGGCCTGAAGCGCAAGCTGAGCGTCACAATCCCGGCCGCGGATCTCAATTCGCGCCTGGACGTGAAGCTCGAAGAGCTCAAGGGCCAGGCCAATATCAAGGGCTTCCGTCCCGGCAAGGTGCCGACCGCGCACCTGAAGAAGGTGTATGGCCGCTCCGCCATGTCGGAAGTGATGACCGATGCGATCAATGCAACGGTTTCCGACACGCTGGACAAGCGCGAAGAGCGCGCAGCCGCACAGCCCAAGGTTGACCTGCCGGACGATCAGAGCGTCATCAATGACGTGCTCGACGGCAAGGCCGATCTCGCATTCGAAGTCGAATATGAAGTGCTGCCGCCCGTCACGCTGATGGATATCAAGGGCGTCAAGCTCAACAAGCCGGTGGTCGAGGTTTCCGAAGAGGAAGTCGATGCCGAAGTGAATCGCGTGTTCGCGCAGAACCGCGGTTACACCGACAAGGGCGAAGATGCCGTTGTCGCCGATGGCGACCGTCTGGGCCTGAGCTTTGTGGGCAAGATCGGCGGCAAGGAATTCGAGGGCGGTTCGTCCGACCACGCGCACCTGACCGTTGGTTCGGGCGAATTCATCCCCGGCTTCGAAGAGCAGCTTGTGGGCATGAAGAAGGGCCAGACCGGCGAAGTGAAGGTGACCTTCCCCAAGGATTACCAGAACGAAGAGCTGGCCGGTAAGAAGGCGACATTCGAAGTCACCATCCTGCATGTCGATGGCCCCAATGAGGGCGATCTGGACGACGAGTTTGCCAAGCGCCTGGGCCTGGAAGACGTGGCAGCGCTGCGCAAGGCCGTCCGTGACCAGATGGAAAACGCGCTGGAGTCGATGGGCCGCCAGCACATGAAGCGCCAGGTGCTTGATGCGCTGGACGACGGTCACAAGTTCGAGGTTCCGGCCCAGCTTGTCGACGCCGAGTTCAACACCATCTGGCAGCGCGTCGTGCACGAGATCGAGCATCACGGCCGGTCCTTCGAAGACGAAGGCACCACCGAAGAAGCGGCCAAGGAACAGTATCGCCGGATTGCCGAGCGTCGCGTACGCCTGGGCCTGGTCGTTGCCGAAATCGGCAACACCAATGAGGTTCAGGTGACGGACGAAGAGCACCAGCAGGCCCTGATCGCCGAAGTGCGCCGCTTCCCGGGCCAGGAACAGCAGGTTTACGATTATTACCGCAAGAACCCGCAGGCCCTCGCCAGCCTGCGTGCCCCGATCTTCGAGAACAAGGTCGTCGATCACATCATCGAGTTGGGTGACGTCACCGACAAGACGATGAGCCGCGACGAACTCGCCAAGCTGATCCAGGCTGACGAGGACGAGGTTCCGGAAGAGCATCACCACTAAGGTGTCGCCATCCAAGTGTTGAAAAGGCCGCCTCCGGGCGGCCTTTTTGCGTTTGCTCGTAACTGGTTCGCGCTAGCCTGCCATTTCGGCGAAGAATCCCTCGGGGCCGTCGACCTCGACCAGTTTACGGCGTTCGATCCGCAGGAAGCGCGTGCCGATAGCCTTGAGAAAGGCGCGGTCGTGGGTCACCAGGATAGTGGTCGCCCCCTGCTCTCTTATGTCGGCCTCGAGTTGCTCCTGCCCCGGAATATCGAGGTGATTGGTTGGCTCATCGAGCAGGTAGAAATTGGGGCGCTCCAGGCGCAGGGCGAGGAGCGCAAGCCGCGCCCGCTGGCCCAGTGACATGGTGCGGATCGGTTTGGATTGCCGATCGGGCGGAAACCCGGCCCCGGCCAGCAAGGCAATGATGCGGCGGTCGCCTTCATCAAAGCGATGCAGCAGGTAATCGAGTGGTGACGGATCGAGCGGCAGCCAGCCCAGTGACTGGTCCATATAGCCCGGCGTGAGTTGCGGGCTGATCCGTAACCCCTGCGGCACCTGTCCTGACAGAGCCTGGGTGACAACCCGCATGAACTGGGACTTTCCCGTGCCATTGCGCCCAAGCAGGACAATTCGATCGCCCTGGAAAATGTGGAGCTTTTCGATAGCGAACAGTGGAAGACCGTCGGGCGTGGCGATGGCGACGTTTTCGAACGCCATCATTACGCGTGCCTCGGCGCCGGAATTGCCCAGCTTGACGAGCCCGGTGCGGTCCTTGTGCGCTTCTTGCACCTGCGTCTCGATCTTTTCGGCGCGATCCCGCAATTGTTTGGATTTGACGGTCAGCAGGTCACTACCGGAATTTATGCCGATATTGGTGAGCTTGGCCGCCTGCTTGCGCAATTGTGCGGCGTGCTTGAGGTCGCGTTCGCGCTGGGCGGCGGCGGCGGCATCAATCTGGTCGAGTTCGGAACGGGCTGCCGAATAACTCAGGGGCAGATAGACCTGCTCGGTGGGCCGGAGAAACAAGGTGCGATTGGTGGCCTTGTCGAGAAAGGCGCGGTCATGGCTGGCAATAATGAGAGGAATGTTCCGGGCAGCGTAGGCCAGCCAGTCTTCAAGCATCAAAATGCGGCCAAGATCGAGATGATTGGTGGGCTCGTCCAGCAGCAAGGCATCGGGCTGGGTTACCCAGGCTCGAGCAATCAGTGCCATGCGCTGCCAACCGCCACTGAGTTCCTGCAACGGCATGTCGCGCATTTCCTGTGGGATTGAGAGCTCCTCCATGACCACGTCAATGCGCCAGCTCTCGCTGGCCAGGGTCTCGGTATCGAGCGCAGATGCCACGAATTCCATCGCGGTCTGGTGCAATGCGGTGTCGGGCACTTCCTGAGGCATGTAGCCGATGGTCAGGCCGCGCGAGCGCGTCACCTCGCCGTCGCTGAGTTCTACCTGGCCCGCCAGGGCGCGCAGCAGCGTGGTCTTGCCGCGGCCATTGGGCGCGACCAGACCGACGCGGTCCTGCTCGCCAATCGTAAGAGTCAGGTTTGAGAAGAGAATTTCGCCTGCGCGATGGCCGGCATCGCGGAGATTGATATTGCCCATGAAAGTCGCTCACTGGTGCGGCGCCAGCAAAGGGCGCCAAATGCCTTGAAATCAGCGTCCTGGCTGAAACCAGGCCGCCAAGAAGGGCAAACCAGAGGAATGGGAACGGGAATTGGCGTCCGGACCTAGTCTGGTCAGCCCTGCAGCGTCTGCCACAGGGCACAAACGGGACCACGCGTGCGATGCGTCTGAAACAAGATCATCTGCAGCCTCCCCGTTTGAATGAACAACAAGACACACCTAACCGCGTTGCCGAAGCAACGCAAGTCAGGTCAGGCCAGATAGAAGAGCAGGCTGACGCCCAACAGGGCGCCCAAGCGCGAAATACGGAAACTGGCCAGCCGGTACGCAATACTATCTAATCCGGCTATCGGCCAATATCCGAGAGACGCAGAACCAAATTTGACCGATTGATACGCAATACCCGGTTGTTCGGTTCGCATACGGCAACTCCAGACAAAAACCGTATGTCCACTGGTCTATCAGCGCGCGCTTAAGAAAGTGCTTTCAAGAAGGAAACGAGGGGTAAACCTGCCGCCCTATCTTGGGACGAAACTGTTCCTATTTCGCGCAGGGGAGCGTTCACATCCGTTCCGCTTGACGGGTCGTGATCACCTTGGCTGTGGGAATTGGCTGGACGGCCAGACCCGCGGAAATGCTTGCTATATGCTAGAAGTTGGACTTGCCCGATTCGGGCACGAACCTTACGGAAAGTGCATGTCGCCAGATCTCTTCGGAAGCGCCGCTCCCAATCCGGAACCGCCTAAGGAAACGAAGCCAGCCAAGCCGGCTGTCCGTTCCGGTGCGGAGCCGCCGGCAGAATATGGCGCCTCCGACATCGAAATCCTTGAAGGACTCGAACCGGTCCGTCGTCGCCCCGGCATGTATATCGGGGGCACCGATATCAACGCCTATCACCATCTGTTTGCCGAGGTGATCGACAACTCGATGGACGAGGCCATTGCCGGCCACGCAACGCGGATCGAGGTGCATCTGGGGGCTGACGGATACATCACGGTTACCGACAATGGCCGTGGCATCCCGGTTGAGAAGCATCCAAAATTCCCCGCACGATCAACACTGGAGATCGTCCATACGGTCCTGCATGCCGGCGGCAAGTTCGATAGCAAGGCTTACGAAACCTCCGGCGGCCTGCATGGTGTGGGCGTTTCGGTGGTCAATGCGCTGTCCGACGACATGGTGGTCGAGGTGGCGCGGGACCAGCAATTGTACCGGATCCAGTTTTCGCGCGGCTTGGTGGTCGAGGATGTGGTCAATGTCGGGCGGGTGCAGAACCGGCGCGGCACGACCACGCGGTTCCACCCCGACCCGGAGATTTTCGGACCCACGGCGCATTTCTCAGCGGGTCGCATTTTCCGCATGACGCGGGCCAAGGCCTACCTGTTTGGCGGGGTGGAACTGCGCTGGAGCTGCGATGAAGCGCTGGCCAGTGACGAAGTGCCGGCCAAGGCGGTGTTCCATTATCCCGATGGCCTGAAGGACTATATGACCGCGCGCATCGAAGGCGAGACGCGGATCACCGAAGATATTTTTGCCGGGCGCAGCGGCAGGCCGGGCAGCCACGCCTCGGTGGAATGGGCAATTGCATGGACCATTGGCGATGGCGGTGTGCAGTCCTACTGCAACACCGTGCCGACCCCCGATGGTGGCACGCATGAGGCAGGCCTGCGCATGGCGCTGCTGCGCGGTCTGAAGAATTACGCCGAGCTGACCAAGAACAAGGGCGCAGCAAACCTGACAGCTGAGGACGTGCTGACCAGTTGCGCGGCCATGCTTTCGGTGTTTGTGCGCGAGCCTGAATTTGTCGGTCAGACCAAGGACAAGCTGGCCTCGGGCGAAGCCACCCGTATCGTCGACAATGCTTTGCGCGACGCGTTCGACCATTGGCTGGCGGCCTCACCGCAGCAAGCAGGCAAGCTGCTCGACTGGGCGCTGGAGCGTGCCGAGGAACGGCTGCGCAGACGCAAGGAAAAGGAAATCGACCGGGCCAGTGCCACGCGCAAGCTGCGCCTGCCCGGCAAGCTGGCAGATTGTACGCAGAACGCGGCGCAGGGCGCGGAGCTGTTCATCGTCGAAGGCGATTCCGCCGGTGGTTCGGCGAAACAGGCGCGCAACCGAACCACGCAAGCCGTGCTGCCGCTGCGCGGCAAGATCCTGAACGTAGCGGGTGCCAGCCGCGACAAGCTGGCGGCCAACCAGTTGATCGCCGATCTGGTGCAGGCCCTGGGCTGTGGTACGCGAGACCGCTATACCGAGGATGATCTGCGCTATGACAAGATCATCATCATGACCGACGCCGATGTCGACGGGGCGCATATTGCGTCCCTGCTGATCACGTTCTTTTTCCAGGAAATGCCGCGCCTGATCGAAAACGGTCACCTCTATCTCGCCCTGCCCCCGCTGTACCGGATCAGCCAGGGCGGCAAGACGCTCTATGCGCGCGATGACGCGCATCGGGCCGAGTTGCTGGCCAGCGAATTCACCGGCAAGAGCAAGATCGACACAACCCGCTTCAAGGGCTTGGGCGAGATGCCCTTCGCGCATTTGCGTGAAACGACGATGTCGCCCAAGTCACGGACCCTGCTGCAGGTGAAAATTCTCGATGATCGTGACGTGACGCGCAACACGGTTGACCGCCTGATGGGGACCAGGCCCGAGGCCCGTTTCGAGTTCATCCAGGAGAATGCGGCCTTTGTGACGGACCTGGACGTCTGAGGCCGCCTTAACCGCGTTGCAGTGTGAATGGCCCATGACCGTTGACAGTCAAGGGGTTTGCGCTATGGTCCGCGCCGCTGGGCAATTCCATTGGACCCAATTTTTCGGGTCCAGATTGGTGTTCTATCAGCGCGACATTGACCCCGGCGCGATGCACTAGCCGCTGCAATGTCACTACGCGGATGCGCAACAGTATTTCATAGCCCATCCGCTCTCATGCAAGGGACGCGCGCCCCAGGGGCAGAACTTGCGCAATTCCAATGACCGGCGCACCGGCCCGAACCCTTCGGTCCGGACAGGCATCGGACAGACCGCTGAGTGGAACGACCGACTTGACCGACGACTTTTCTGGACTGGGC
Source organism: Devosia sp. (assembly GCA_040218355.1). Taxonomy (GTDB): domain Bacteria; phylum Pseudomonadota; class Alphaproteobacteria; order Rhizobiales; family Devosiaceae; genus Devosia. The sequence continues at coordinate 108,093 of JAVJRP010000020.1, forward strand.
CTTTCGAGCAAGGTCACCGATGCGGTGGCTGCAGCAGGCTATGACAAGCCAACCGAAATTCAGGCGCAGGCCATTCCGCACCTTCTAGAAAAGAAGGACCTGATCGGCATTGCCCAGACCGGCACCGGCAAGACGGCATCTTTCGTGCTGCCCATGCTGACGCTGCTGGAAAAGGGACGGGCCCGCGCGCGCATGCCGCGGACGCTCATTCTCGAGCCTACCCGCGAACTGGCCGCGCAGGTCGCCGACAATTTCGAAAAATACGGCAAGAACCACCGCCTCACCATGGCGCTGATCATCGGTGGTGTTTCGTTCGAGGATCAGAACAAGAAGCTCGATCGCGGCGTGGATGTGTTGATTGCAACGCCTGGGCGTCTGCTGGACCAGTTCGAACGCGGCAAGATCCTGCTGACTGGCGTTGAAATCCTGGTTATCGACGAAGCCGACCGCATGCTCGACATGGGCTTTATCGACGACATCGAAAAGATCGTGTCGCGCCTGCCGCCGCGCCGCCAGACGATGTTGTTCTCCGCCACGATGGACAACCAGATCGAGCGTCTGACCAAGAAATTCCTCAAGGACCCGGTGCATGTGCAGGTTTCGCGCGCGGCATCGACCGCCGACACCATCGACCAGAAACTGGTCAGGGTGCCGTCCAAGCCGGACGAGAAGCGCGCGGCCCTCAGGGCCCGTATAGACGCCTCGGTGGGGCTGACCAACGCGATTATCTTCTGCAACCGCAAGCGTGACGTGGCGACGCTGGCCCGCTCGCTGCAGCGGCATGGCTATTCCGCCGGCGCGCTGCATGGCGACATGGACCAGAAGAGCCGGACGGAGACGCTGGACGCGTTCAAGACCAACAAGCTCACCCTGCTTGTGGCCAGCGACGTTGCGGCACGGGGCCTGGATATTCCGGCCGTCAGCCATGTGTTCAATTTCGACGTGCCGGTGCATGCCGAGGACTATGTGCACCGCATCGGGCGTACCGGCCGGGCCGGCCGGTCCGGCGTTGCCTATACCTTCGTTGGGCCGTCCGACGGCAAGCATCTGGACGCCATTCTCAAGCTGATCCAGAAACCAATCGATTGGCTGGAAGGGGACAAGCCCAAGCCGGCCACGGCGGAGAGTGATGAGTCCAAACCGGATGCGGACAAGCCCAGCCGCGGCCGACGCGGGCGAGCCACCGCCAAGCCAAAGGCTGCGCCCCAGACCCGGGCCCAGGCAGAGGCCGAGGCCGCAGCCAAAGAGCCCGCTGAACCAATGGACAAGGCAGAGCCTGCGCCCAAGAGCACCAGGAAGCGTGCACCTAAAAAGACGGAAACGCCTCCGGACGATTCGCCTTTCGGTGATGCGGGTCCGATCCCGGCATTTCTACTGCGCCCAGCGCGAATTTCGCAATAAACAGCGCAATATAGACCCAAATAGGCAGCAATATTGCCAACTGGAGCTTGTTAGGACGGGGTATGGGGCTGTATTTATTAGCCACGACTCAATTAACGTAGATCGATACGGTCGGGGCGCAACATTGCGCGGGGTGGGTAGTGTCGGACCAAGAATTTACGCGTACGCTGGGATATGCCAACGCGGCGTTTGATTTGCTCAAGCGCAGCGGCATCCCGCCTTATCCGCAATTCTATGAGCTGCTCTATACATATGCGACCGGCGTGAACCCATCGCTGAACAATCGCATCAACGCGATTTTCCGCAGTGGAACGGTTCCGTCTTCGGAACTTGCGGAGACGCTCTACAACGAGTTTCTCAAATCCGACGTCAATGACCGCATGTCGAGCGTGTCGGAACGCATGCACGCCCGGATCGAGGCGGTGCATGAGGCCATCGACAGCGCGATGACCACGGCGAACGCCTATTCCGGCTCGCTGCAATCGGCCAGCGGCGATCTGGAGCGTGAGCTCGATGCCGAAAGCATGAAGGCGCTGTCCTTGCGATTGCTGGCCGAAACGCGGCGCATGCAGGATACGAACCGGCAGCTCGAGACAAAGCTGGAAGCATCGCGTGAGGATATTGCGGCGCTGCAGCGCGACCTGGATGATGTGCGGCGCGAATCCATGCTCGATCCGCTGACCAAGATCGCCAATCGAAAGAGCTTCGATGAAGGCCTGGCAGACGCCATCGCGGTGGCGGCGGAAGGCGGCACGCCGCTCTGCCTGATGCTGCTGGATATCGACCACTTCAAGAATTTCAACGACACCTATGGGCACCAGACCGGCGACCAGGTGTTGCGCCTGGTCGCGATGACGCTGAAGTCCAATATCAAGGGCAAGGATCTGGCGGCCCGCTATGGCGGCGAGGAATTCGTGGCTGTCCTGCCCTCCACGGATCTCGACGGCGCTGTCATCGTGGCAGAAAATATCCGCAAGGCGATCCAGGCAAAGGAACTTCTCAAGCGTTCGACCAATGAGAAGCTGGGCCGGATTACGGCTTCCTTTGGCGTTGCCGCCTTCACGCCTCAGGACAATGCCATGTCCCTGATCGAACGGGCCGATCGGTGCCTTTACGCGGCAAAGCGGGCCGGCCGGAACAGAGTAGTCAGCGAAACCGAGCTGGTCGAGATCGACGACGCCTCGGACAGGGACGTGTCGGCCGCCTGATCAGCCAGCAGCAGGCGTCAGTTCGACACCCAGATCTGTGAGCATCTGCCAGTATTCAGGATAGGTCTTGCCCGTGCAGGCCGGGTCCAGAATGACAATATTGGGTACGAGCAGGCCAGCCAGCGCGAAACTCATGGCAATACGGTGGTCGTGATAGGTTTCGATCTTGATGCGTGAATTTCGGCCCTGGAGCTTGGCGGCCAGATCGGGATCCGCTGCGACGATCAGGTCGTCGCCCTCTTCTCTCGCCAGTCCCGGCAGAATGCGATTGAGCTCATTGGCAACAGCGCGGATTCGATCAGTTTCCTTGACCCGCAAATTGGCAATGCCGACAAAGCGGACGGGGCGATTGTTGAAGGCAGCAACGACGGCGATGGTCGGCACGGCGTCCTGCATCTGCGAGCCATCAATGATCTCTGGCATGTTCGGGAATTGCGCGAGCACTTCTTGCGCGGCCGCATCGGGCTGAGAGAAGGCATCAGCGGCGATGCCGAGGTCAATCTTACCACCAGTGAGGGCCTCGATGCCCCAGAGATAGGTCGCGGCCGACGCGTCGGGCTCTATGTGGAAGTCGGTTGCGCGATAGCCGGTGGGCTGCACCAGCCAGGAGCCATCTTCCCGACCCTCAACCTGGGCGCCAAAGGCCCGCATGGCACTCAAAGTCAGGTCAACATAGCCGCGGGCGCCGATGTCCTTGCCAGCCAGAGCGATTTCGATCGGCCCATCCCCGCGTGGTGCGGCCATCAACAGGGCCGACACATACTGGCTGGAGAGCGATGCATCAATGTCCACGCGGCCGTGACCGAACGAGCCCCTGCCCTGAATGGTCACTGGCGGGCAACCCGTCGGACTTGCAGCGTCAATCCCGAGCGCGTTCAGGGCGTCCACGAGCGGCTTAATGGGACGAAGGCGCATGTCTTCATCGCCATCGACAGTAACTGTCCCGTCAATCGTGGCGACGGCGGCCGTCAGAAATCGCGTCGCGGTTCCGGCATTGCCCAGCAATAGCGGCGCATCGGGAGCGTCCAGCCAGCCTTTGCTTGTGACCAGAAAGGTGGTGGCATCAGGTTCATCGACTTGCACACCCATCTTGCGCAAGGCGCGGGCCATCAGGTCCGTATCCTTGCTCTTGAGTGCCCCTGTCAGCCGGCTGGTGCCCTCAGCCAATGCGGCAAGCAGCAGCACACGATTGGTGATCGATTTGCTGCCCGGCGGCGAAACGCGACCGGACAGTGGACGATCTGGAGGGGTGATGGTCAGAGCAGGCGGAAGGTCGTTTTGCATGATGCCGGATCAATGCCTTACCTGAGCGGCGTGCGCAACTGGAGAGATACCGGCCGGAAGTGCCAGCCAGTCGCCGCCCGCGGGGTCGCTCTGAGGATCAGGCGTTCGTTCGTGCCTCGGCCAGAGCCTTCAAGTCGGCTGGCGCCAGGGTGACGCTTTCGCCGCAGCCGCAGGCACCCGTCTGGTTAGGATTGTTGAAAGTGAAGCTGGAGCCCATCTTGCCCGCTTCAAAATTCATGACGGTGCCGAGCAGGTACATGGTCGCCTTGGGGTCGACCCAGACATTGACACCCTTGTCCTCGACATGGTCATCGCCGGCGATAGGGGCCTCGACATATTCCATGGTGTAGGACACGCCCGCGCAGCCGGCATTCTTGATGCCGACGCGCAGGCCAATGACCGGCTTGTCGGAATCCTCAATGATCTCGGTGATGCGCTCGGCGGCGGCATCTGTCAGCGACATGATCTGGAACGGCATGGCCTAAACTTTCATCGGCGTTTCACGATATATAGGGCGAAACGCGCAAAATTACCACCAGTTCAACGCAACTTGCGCTTCCTCGCTCATACGTGATGCATCCCAGGGCGGGTCGAACACCATGTTGACGGTGACGTCCTGAATGCCTTCGACCCCCCGGGCGGCATTTTCAACCCAGCCTGGCATTTCACCGGCTACCGGGCAACCGGGTGCCGTCAAGGTCATGTCGATGGTCAAATTTCGCTCGTCATCCAGGTCAACCCGGTAGATCAGGCCCAATTCATAGATGTCGACGGGGATCTCGGGATCATAGACCGTTTTCAGGGCCCCGATGAGATCGGTCGTGATGCGTTCGACTTCGCCTTCAGGCAGGGTTGTGGGCATGCTGGGCGCGATGCGGGTGTCCGTTTCGGCTGCAGTCTGGTCGATCTTGGTCTCTTCGGTCATATCAGCCTTCCTCAGGCGAAAAATTTCTGGGCACGCTCAATGCCGTCCACCAGCGCATCCACGTCGTCCTTGCCGTTATATAGGGCGAAGGAAGCGCGACATGTAGAGGTGACGCCAAAACGGGCCAGCAGCGGTTGGGCGCAATGGGTGCCCGCCCGCACGGCAATGCCATAGCGGTCGAGAATGGTGGCAATGTCGTGAGCATGGGCGCCAGCGATCTCGAAAGAGAAAATGCCGCCCTTGCCCGGCGCCGTGCCGATCTGGCGCAGGGAGTTGATGCGGCCGAGCCGCTCCTGCGCATAGGCGGCAATTTCGTGCTCATGGGCAGCAATGGCGTCGCGGCCAATATCCTGCATGTAATCGAGCGCGGCGCCGAGCCCCATGGCCTGGACGATCGGCGGCGTGCCGGCTTCAAAGCGATGAGGCGGCTCGTTATAGGTGACGCCTTCAAGCGTGACGGTTTCGATCATCTCGCCGCCGCCCTGGTAGGGCTGCATTTCGGCGAGCAGATCGTATTTGCCATAAAGCACGCCGATGCCAGTGGGCCCATAGAGCTTGTGACCGGTCATCACGTAGAAGTCGGCACCGAGATCCTGCACATCCACGCTGGTGTGAACGGCACCCTGGGAACCATCGACAAGGACGGGAATGCCGCGGGCATGGGCGATCTCGACGATCTGCCTGATCGGGTTGACCGTGCCCAGGACGTTGGACATATGCGTAACGGCGACGATACGGGTGCGATCCGTCAGCGATGCCTCGAAGGCCGCCATGTCGAGGACGCCATCATCATCGACATCGATCCATTTGATCACAGCACCCTTGCGCTCGCGATGAAAATGCCAGGGCACGATATTGGAGTGGTGCTCCATGATCGTGGTGACAATCTCATCGCCCTCATTGATCCGCGGACCGACAAAGGATGATGCGACCAGATTGATCGCTTCGGTGGCAGAGCGGGTGAAAATAATCTCTTCGACACGACCCGCATTGAGGAAGCGGCGCACGCTTTCGCGGCCGGCCTCATAGCCTTCGGTGGCACGATTGGCGAGCGTATGCAGGCCCCGATGCACATTGGCATATTCGTGCCGGAATGCGTGGTCCATGCGGTCCAGAACCTGAACCGGCTTCTGGGCCGAGGCACCGCTATCGAGGTAGATGAGACTATTCCCGTGGATCTGTTCGGACAGGATCGGGAAATCGGCCCGGATTTTGTCGAGGTCGAAGGTCATAGGGGTTACCCCCTCCCTAGCTTTGCCACGGCCCGGCGGGCCAGGCGACGCTACCCTCCCCTCGAATGGGGAGGGTGTAGTTGTACGTGTGATGAGCTTACTTGCCGCTCATCAGCCAGCCGTCGACAATGCCCTGCAAGGCTTCATTGAGCTCTTCATCCTCGATCGGATCAAAGAGTTCGGCAATGAAGCCACGTACCAGCATGGTCTCTGCCTCGGCCTTGGGGACGCCGCGGCTCATCAGATAGAACAGGCTATCCTCATCGATCATGCCGCAGGTCGAACCATGGCCGCAGACGACGTCGTCTGCGTAGATTTCAAGTTCGGGCTTGGACAGGATTTCGGCTTCGTCCGAAAGCATCAGGCCCTGATGCATGAACTTGGCGTCAGTCTTCTGCGCGTCGCGTGCGACAACGAGCTTACCCTGTACGACGGCCTTGGCGCGGCCGCGCACAATGGATTTGAACAGTGGCTGAGACGAGGTGTGCGGCACAGCGTGCAGCGTTTCCATGGTGATGTCGGCGTGCTGACCATCAGCAACAAGATTGAGGCCAGTGAGATCAGCATGGGCCCCTGCACCGGCCATGCGCGGGAACACCTGGGTGCGGGCGAGCCCGGCGCCGGCATGGATCACCAGGGTGCGCAACTTGGCGCCATCGGCGAGCTGATATTCATTCGTGGCGAAATGCGAGACGGCGCGAGCGCTGAGGTCGATGGTGATGTGGGTCACCACCGCGTTCTTGCCCACTGACAAGTAGGTTGCGTGATTGCCGACATGGGCCGCGTCGGAGCCCGAGAAGGTTTCGACAATGGTCGCCGAGGCGTCGTCTGCCACGAAGATCTTGAGCGCATCGGCGACATGGGCCGCCTCGCCTTCGATGCGACGCTCTACCTGGATGACCGGATCGACGCTGTTTTCCAGTGTGAGGGTCAAGGCTTCCTTGGCCAGCGCCCCGTTGATATGCACCAGCACGTCGTCGCGGGTGGTCAGCACGCCGCCCTCGGCCTTGCCGACAATAACGCCGGCCGGAGCTGTTGCCGCGTTCTGGATTGCCCCATTGGCAATCATCAGGTTGAAGGCGCCGGGAATACGCAGCGCCGGGGCGCTGGCCTCGTTGGCGGCGGTTGCCAGCGGCGGGATCGCGCGCAGCAAGGTCTTCAGATCGGTGTAGTGGTAGCTCTCGACGCGACGGGTCGGCAGGCCGGCCACGGTGATGCGCTCGGCGGCAGCATCAGCGCCGGCAGCCTTGAGTTGAGCGATAAGAGCGTCCTCGGCGGGGCCGAGGCGGACTGGAAAGTTTGCGCGCATGATTTAGGCAGCCTCTCCGCCATAGCTGGCATAGCCCTTGGCCTCGAGCTTGAGAGCCAGGTCCTTATCGCCGCTCTCGACGATCTTGCCGTCGGAGAAGACGTGCACGACATCGGGCACGATGTGATTCAGCAGGCGCTGATAATGGGTGATGACCAGCATGGAGCGCTGGCCATCGCGCAGGGCGTTGACGCCCTTTGAAACAACCTGCAGCGCATCGATGTCGAGCCCGGAATCGGTCTCATCGAGCACGGCCAACGAGGGCTTCAGCAGCGCCATCTGCATGATCTCGGCGCGCTTCTTTTCGCCGCCGGAGAAGCCAACATTGAGCGGGCGCTTGAGCATGTCGTTGTCGATGTTGAGCTGACTTCCGGCCTCCTTGACCAGACGCATGAAGTCGGGAGTCTTGAGCTCATCTTCGCCGCGCGCCTTGCGCTGAGCGTTGAGTGCGGCCTTGAGGAAGGTCATGGTCGCAACGCCGGGAATTTCGATCGGGTACTGGAAGGCCAGGAACAGGCCGGCAACGGCGCGCTCATCGGGCTCCATCTCTAGGATGTTCTCGCCATTGAGCAGGATTTCGCCCTCGGTGACCTCATAGTCTTCCTTGCCGGCGAGCACATAGCTCAGCGTCGACTTGCCCGAGCCGTTGCGGCCCATGATGGCATGGACTTCGCCAGGCGGGATGATGAGGTTCACACCCTTGAGGATTTCACGCTCGTCAATACGGGCATGCAGGTTGCGGATTTCAAGAACGGGAGTGGTCATTTCTTCTACCTTCTTCAGTCTGGGCGGCGTCGCTGCCGGCTCTCAGGACTGGTCATCAATTTCGTTCAGGCCTTGGCGGGCTTGGGCAATTCGACACTTTCGTAACCGCCCGGTTTCCGGTGATGGACGCGCAGAACGCCTTGCTCTGGCAATTCGACCACATTGGTCTCCGTCTGATTGGCGACGCAGACATATTTCAGCACGCCCTTGCCAGTGTTGGTGAGCTGGTGCGCCAGCTCCGCCCGGCCAGCAGGCGCGCCGAGCACGTCGCCCACGGTCACCTTGTGGGACGTCTCGCCGAAGCGATAGGTCCCCTCACCTTCCAGAATGACGATGATCTCGTCTTCCAGATAATGGACGTGAAAGGGGAAGGCCGATTCGCCCGGCTGTACTTCGAAGTAACTGGCGCCAAGCATGGTCAGGCCCATAGCCCGGGTGAAGTTGGCGCCGTTGGCCCCGATCCCGGGGCCCCGGTCGTGCCGCTTGAGTGCCAGGCCGGACAGGGCGATGACAGGTCCGATGCTCTTTTCCATCAACCTACGCTGCCTTCAAGGCTGATCGCGATCAGCTTCTGGGTTTCGACCATGAATTCCATAGGCAGGTGCTGCAGCACATCGCGCACGAAACCATTGACGATCAGGGCCACGGCATCCTCTTCGGAGAGGCCGCGCTGCATGCAATAGAACATCTGGTCGTCGGAAATCTTGGACGTGGTCGCTTCGTGTTCGAAGACGGCCGTGCCATTGCGGCTCTCGATATAGGGCACGGTGTGCGCCCCGCACTTGTCACCAATCAGCAGTGAGTCGCACTGGGTGAAGTTGCGGGCGTTTTTCGCCTTGGCGTGGGCCGAGACCTGGCCGCGATAGGTGTTGTCCGAGAAGCCGGCGGCAATGCCCTTGGAGATGATGCGGCTGGACGTGTTATTGCCCAGATGCAACATCTTGGTGCCGCTATCGACCTGCTGGTAACCGTTGGAAATGGCGATCGAGTAGAATTCGCCGCGCGAACCGTCGCCGCGCAGGATGCAGCTCGGGTATTTCCAGGTAATGGCCGAACCAGTTTCGACCTGGGTCCAGGAAATGTGCGAGTTCTTGCCCCGGCAATCGCCACGCTTGGTGACGAAATTGTAGATGCCGCCCTTGCCGTTCTTGTCGCCGGGATACCAGTTCTGGACCGTCGAGTACTTGATCTCGGCATTGTCCAGGGCAACCAGTTCCACCACGGCGGCGTGCAACTGGTGCTCGTCGCGCATCGGGGCGGTGCAGCCCTCAAGATAGGAGACGTAGCTGTCGTCATCAGCGATGATCAACGTGCGTTCGAACTGGCCGGTCTTCTTTTCATTGATGCGGAAGTAGGTCGACAACTCCATCGGGCAACGGACGCCCTTGGGGATGTAGACAAAGGACCCATCGGTGAAGACAGCGCAATTGAGCGTGGCGTAGTAATTGTCCGAGACCGGCACCACTGAGCCCAGGTACTGCTTGACCAGATCGGGATACTCGCGAATGGCGTCGGAGATCGAGCAGAAGATGATGCCCTGCTTGGCCAGTTCCTCGCGGAAGGTTGTGACCACGGAAACCGAGTCAAAGACCGCGTCAACCGCGACATTGCCCGAGAACGGCGTGCCGGTCGGTTCGCCCGCGCCTTCGACGCCAGCCAGAATGGCCTGTTCCTTCAGCGGAATGCCGAGTTTCTCATAGGTGCGGAGCAGTTCAGGATCGACTTCGTCCAGGCTCTTGGGGCCGCTGAAAGACTTCGGCGCCGAATAATAGCTGATCGCCTGAAAATCGATCTTGGGATAATGGACCTTGGCCCAATTGGGCTCTTCCATGGTCTGCCAGCGGCGGAACGCTTCTAGACGCCATTCGAGCATCCATTCGGGCTCGTCCTTCTTGGCCGAGATGAAGCGGATGGTGTCTTCCGTCAGGCCAGCAGGGGCGACGTCGGACTCGATATCTGTTTCGAAGCCGTATTTGTACTTGTCGACGTCGAGCGCCAGCACCTGCTCGACGGTCTCCCGGTCGATTTCTTCCTTGAGCGTCGGAATGTTGTAATCCGCCATGCGGCTTCTCCTTTATGTCCCTCGGCGGTTCAAGGCCGCCGCGAACGAATAGTCTGATGTGGCGGCTAGGCCGCTTTCCCTGCCCGCTTCTGGCGGGAAAGGAGCGTTTCAAATCCGGCAAGGAACGCGTCTGCGTCCGCCATGGTCGAGTTCCAGCCGAAGCTGACGCGCAAGGCGCAATTGGCGAGATCCCTGGGCACGCCCATGGCGGCCAGCACGTGACTGGCGCCGACCTTGCCCGATGAGCAGGCCGAGCCGGACGAAACAGACAGTCCCATCAGGTCCAGTGCCATCATCGCGGTCGCATTGCCCACACCCGGTACGGCGAAATTGGTCACATTACCGATACGGTTCGCGCCTTGGCCGAAAATGACCACATCCGGCGCCAATTTCTGCAGACCGGCCTCGACATGCTGCACAAGGCCCAAGAGTGTTTCGGCATCGTAATCGTGCACCGCTGCGGCCGCACCAAAGGCTGCGATCAGCGCCGCCGATTCCGTGCCGCCTCGTCGACCCTGTTCCTGACCACCGCCGGGAATGAGCCGCACCGTGTCGGCATGTGATTTTACCAGCAGTGCGCCGATGCCGGCGGGTGCGCCGATCTTATGGCCGCTCATTGCCATCATGTCGGGGGCTGAAGTGGCAAATTCCAGAGGGCGTTTGCCAAATGCCTGCACCGCATCGATGAAAAGCGTGTGACGCGTGGGGCCGACAAGCGCGTTGATCCGCTCAATGGGCTGGATGACGCCGGTTTCATTGTTCACCCAGTGCAGGGCGAACAGCAGGGTTGCCCCCTGTTCATCGGCCTTTTGCAAAGTGGAAGCCAGTTGATCGAGATCAATGCGGCCCTGGCCATCCAGTGGAATGGTCCAGACAGGCAGGCCCGTGGCTTCTGCTGCCTTGCCGACAGCGGCGTGCTCCCCCGCACTCAGAGCGACGGCGCCTGCCGAAAATGCTTTGGCCCCACCCAGGATCGCCTGGGTGATGGCCTCGGTGGCTGAACCGGTGAACACGACCTGCTTGGGTTCGGCGCCCGCCAGTTCAGCCACTTGGCGTCGCCCTGTTTCAATCAGGTTGCGCAGGGCGCGGCCATGGGCGTGGACGGACGAGGGATTGCCCACCAGGTCAAGCGCAGCAAGCACGGCTTCCCGCGCTTCGGGGCGAAGCGGAGATGATGCATTGTGATCGAGATATGTGGCCGCTCTCGTCATTGCGCTTTCCGGACGCATGTGCGTCCCATATAGCTTCCATGCCTGTAGCGGGACGCTTCTTGCGTCCACGCAATCAAACACTTCTTGAAATTTTACGCCCAACTTCATTACAAGGGGCGCTCCATTGGGCCGTTTCGCGGCTCAAAACCGAGTTTCGAATAATTCTAAACTGGTGTTTCGGACCCATGTTTTAGGGAGCAGTCCGCGCTTAGTCAAGCCGCGAACCGCTTTCCGCCAGAGGGCCCGGAGGACCAAACGGACAGAGCCAGAAAAGGCCGGAACAAACTTATGCCAGAAGTGATCTTCAACGGCCCGGAAGGGCGCCTGGAAGGCCGGTACCAGCCGGGTAAGGAACCGAACGCGCCCGTAGCGATCGTGTTGCATCCTCACCCGCAATTCGGCGGGACGATGAACAACCAGATCGTCTACAATCTCTTCTATATGTTTGCCGAGCGTGGCTTTTCGGTTCTACGCTTCAATTCGCGCGGCGTCGGCCGTTCGCAGGGCGTGTTCGACCATGGTATCGGCGAACTCTCGGATGCGGCTGCGGCGCTGGACTGGCTGCAGATCATCAACCGGGAATCGCGCGGCTGCTGGATTGCCGGCTTTTCCTTCGGTGCCTGGATCGGCATGCAATTGCTGATGCGCCGTCCGGAGGTGGAAGGCTTTATCTCCGTATCGCCGCCGGAGAACCTCTACGATTTCTCATTCCTCGCCCCCTGCCCGTCCTCGGGCCTGATCATCCATGGTGACAAGGACCGCGTGGCCCCGCCCACTTCGGTGCAGAAGCTGGTGGACAAGCTCAAGACGCAGAAGGGCATCACCATCGAGCAGCAGATCGTGGAAGGGGCGAACCACTTCTATGAAGGCAAGGTCGACGAGCTGACCACGCGTTGTGCCGAATATCTCGACCGTCGCCGTCAGGAGATCGCGGACGGCGGCGGGCGCTAACGAGAGCGCAATTGAGACGGTCATTCGGAGGAACCTCATCCTGAGCAGGTCGAAGGATGAGGTTCCGGATGTACCGACCCCGTGGTTCGACGAGCTCGCCACGAGGTCTCACAAGGCTTCAGTGATTCAAATGACCCAGTTCAAATCCGACTTCCTGCGCACGCTTTCCGAGCGCGGCTTTATTCAACAGACCTCGGATCCCGAGGGGCTGGACAAGCTTTTCGCCACCGAAACCGTCACCGCCTATATCGGGTTCGACCCCACCGCTGCCTCGTTGCATGTGGGGAGCCTGATCCAGATCATGATGCTGCATTGGCTGGAAAAAACCGGCCACCGGGCCGTTGCCCTGATGGGTGGTGGCACCGGCATGGTGGGTGACCCGTCCTTCAAGGACGAATCCCGCAAGCTGATGACGCCTGAGATGATCCAGGCCAATATCGACAGCATCAAGCGGGTGTTCTCCAACTACCTGACCTTTGGCGATGGACCAAAGGACAGCCTGATGCTGAACAATGCCGAATGGCTGATGCCGCTCAACTACCTCGAATTCCTCCGCGATGTTGGCCAGCATTTCTCGGTCAACCGCATGCTGAGCTTTGACTCGGTCAAGCAACGGCTGGATCGCGAACAGTCGCTGAGCTTTCTTGAGTTCAACTACATGATCCTGCAGGCCTATGACTTTGTGGAGCTTAACAAGCGCTATGACGTCAAGCTGCAAATGGGCGGTTCGGACCAGTGGGGCAACATTGTCAATGGTATAGATCTTGGCCGTCGTTTAGGGACATCGCAGCTCTATGCACTAACGTCTCCGCTGCTGACCACCGCTTCGGGTGCCAAGATGGGCAAGTCGCTCAACGGGGCTATCTGGCTCAACGAAGACATGCTCCCGGCCTATGATTTCTGGCAGTACTGGCGCAATACTGAGGATGCGGACGTCGAACGCTTTCTCAAGCTCTATACGACACTGCCACTTCATAGAATAAGTGAAGTCATGTCTGGCAACATCAACAGCGCCAAAGAACTTCTTGCAACCGAAGTCACCAAAATGCTCCGCGGCCAAACGGCGGCGAATGAAGCAGCATCGCGTGCAAGAGCACTTTTTTCGGAATCCAGTGACAGCGAAGACGCATCTCATGCAAAGATCCTGGATAGCCACTTTGTGGCCGGTGGAACTTGGGTGTCACGGGAAGGTCAACGCCAGTTTCATGGCTGGCGAATTGCTATTCCGAGTTTGCTCACAAAAGTTGGTTTGACGGTCTCGAATTCCGAAGCAAGGAACTTTCTCAAGGCTGGAAATGTAAAACTGAACGACGAGATCATTCGTGATCCGCATTACTTGGTAACTAGCGATGACTTGAACAACCTCGGCACTATGCGGATCTCGGTCGGGAGAAAGCGGCGCACCGTTGTGAGGCTCGACGAAGAAGATTCGTCCCCTACACGGTAACGAAGTCAGATTCCCACGTTTACTGCGCCGGTTCGGGGGGCAGCTCGCGGGCGCGGAATTCGAACATTTCGCGGAAGATGCCCGGCGCCAGGATCGAGAGCGGATTGACGAGGAATTGCGGATCCTCAAGCGGCCCGCGCACCGCGAAGGTCACGCCAACCAACCCCTCACCATCGCGGCCGCCGAGAAGCGGCCCCAGAATGGGCAATTGCTGGAAGATATTGTTGAGACCAAAGAGCGGCACATAGGTGCCACTGAGATCGTATTGGCGCTGGTCGGTGTAGATGAAACCGCGCATGGTGCCGCCTACGGTATCGCCAGCCAGTACAGCATCAGTCACCTCGACCCGATCACTCTTGCGGATGAAGTCCACTTCCCCGGCCCGGAAGTCCAGCCTGTTTCTGGACGCGATGGCGGCCCGGGAGTCCGAGTGATTGCCTAGGATCTGGACGACGTTGTTCTCGTCGACGATGGCGAAATTGCGCAAGACCAACCGCCCGACTTCCTGGTCGGCCTGTCGATCGGTCGTCATCACCAGGCTGCCCGATCCGCCGGCGAGCTGTGAGTAGATGCCGAGCAGGCGCAGCATGGTGCCCGCATCGTTGAAAGCCATTGAGAGCGTGCGCCCATTGGGGGCCGGGTTGGTCGTGATCGAGACTGCATTGCCCTCATCGAACTGCGCCGTGAGATTGACCCGCGAAAGGTTCTCGCCGCGCAGCGACAGATCGAGGTCCAGGTTGAACGCGGTGGTCGCGTAATAGCCAATGGCGCGATCAAGCTGCACATCAAGGACGATAGACTGGTCAAATTGCGTGGACTGCACGCCGCCGCTGCCTTGACCCAGACTGAAGAAGCGGCTCAACACAGGTTTGAGATCGAGCTGGCTCCCGCGAATTCGGACGGAGAACCCACCGTCCACCGGTGTCAGATCCACGGTCGCGCTATCGCCTTCGCTCAGCGCGAAATTGGTGAAGTTGGCGGCCACCAGACCTTCTGTGGCGTGGTAGTCGAGCAAGCCGTTGAGGCGGACGCTGCCGAAGGTGAGCGCAATGTCTTCGAGATGGGTCACATCGCCATCGGGACGGATGATCGCCGTGAGCAGGCCCGGCGTCCCAACCGCCTTGGAGATCCCAAGATCGCGAATGGCGAGACTGGCTTCGGCCAGATCCACCGACATATACAGCGCGCCGCCATCCAGCGGTTGCGCCACGAAACGGACCCGCCCACCCAGAAATTCGGACGCGTCGAACCCGAAACCGGCCAGGTCGGCCACGTCGATGGTCGATCCCAACCGGACCACAGGGTCGGTTTCCGGCGTACCTTCAATCGAGATTTCAGCGGCCATGCCATCGATCTCGGCAGAGCCACCGAGCTGATAATTGTCCTGTGAAGCGGAGAAGGACAATTGGCCATCTCCGATCAGTCGCCCCTCGATGGGCTGCGTACTGGCAAAATCAGCCACAGTCCCGTTGACGACATAGTCGATATCCATTTCGCGGCCGGTCTGTTCGTCGTCCAGGGCAATGGTGGCCACCAGCCCTAGATCAACGGCGCCAGTTATGCTGGCCAGATCAACCGGCAGTTCCACCCCACTGAGGGCATCTGGCTGCTGCTGCTCGATCAGGGCCAGCAGGGCGGGAATGGGCGCCATGAGGTCGCCGGAAATCTCTACAATGCTCTCTCCGGGCACGGAATTGTCCATGACCAGGGCAGGGTTGGAAACATCAATAGTGCCCGCCTCGGTTTCCAGGGTGCCCCCGCCACCCGCAATCGACATATTGGCGTCGTCCAGCCGCAGGCGCGTTTCTCCAGAGATCAGGATCGGCGTCATTTCCGGTGTCGGCTTAATGGCAACACCTTCGCCAACGATATCGATCTGCATGCTGTCAGGCGGAATAGGCACGTCTTCGTCGCCGATGGCCAAGGTTCCGACGGGAAAATTGAACCGCATTCGCGCGTCCTTGACCCGGCCCTCGGTGACGTTGGCAACGAACCAGTCCCGGCTCTCGCCCGACATGACATAGGGCCAGAGGCGCTTGAAATCGTCGGCCGTCACCCCCTGCCCGGCTATGGTCATGTCGAGACCCATGCCGGCCTGCACCATATCGATCCGCCCGGCCGTTTCGACGGTAGCGCCGGGTTTGGTGGCAGTCAGGCGGTCAATGCCAAGCGCGCCATATAGTGGCGCTGACCAGCCAGAGAACTCGACCAGGTCGAAGGGCGTTTCGGGCGCATCCATATCATCGGGGTGAATCAAGACATCGCGCGCGGTCAGCGACATGCCGATAGTCGGCCCATAGGCACGGTCTAGGCCCAGGGCGAAAACGCCGGAAACGCGCGCGGATGAACGCCCGATCTGCAATGCCCCCTCAGCAAGACGAAAGTGGCCGAGCTCAGGCTGCCAGGTAACATCGAGGATTGAGCTCGCCACCGGAAAAAAGTCCTCAGCCAAGCGCAGATCGAGTCCGGTCAAATCAAGCTTGAAGCCGCCGCCCACCAGTTTTCCCTCGTCAGCGGTAAAAGTCACATCGATTGAGATCGAGCCGGCGCCGCGCATTGCGGCCACGCTGTCGCGGTCATCAATGAAGGGCACGAAGGCCGAAAAATCGAGATTGGTCAGGTCGGCCTGGAGGCGCCTGACTCCATCAGGGTCGACCGAGCGATCAATCGTGCCCACAACGGTCTGGCTACCGATACGCGCGCTGAACTCACCGGTTACCCGTTCTTCACCGGGCACAGGACCGATTTCAAGCGATACCGCCTCGAATTGCCGGAACAGGCCATAGATCGGGTCGGCCATGTCGATCAGGCCGTCGCGGACGACGAGCCGGGAAAAGCGCCCCTGCGCCGTCTGCTCGACGAGGTCGGCAATGGCCAGTTCACTGGCCTCCAGATTGTATATCAGCCAGTCATTATCCGAGCGCATGGGTGGCGCGACACCCTCTTCGAAGGATATACCCTGAGAGGAGATGGCAACGGCCGGAAAGCTGTCGTCGCCTTCGAGAACCCGCACAATTGGCGGGCCACCTTCGGGGTTTTCCTCGACCTCAAGCGTTCCGGGACGCGGTCCATAGAGGTCCTGGACGATCTGCACATGTGGACCGACAATGGTGATCGTGGTGCCCGGCTGCCCGAACAGCGCGCGGGCCGGGGAAAAGCCGACTTCCAGGGCCTCCATCTGAACGCGGGCGCCAGATTTGCTGTCGGTGTAGGAGACCGGCGAGAACTGTATGACCGGCCAAACACCGCCTTCGAGCGCGAGCGCCATGTCTCCCATCTGCAGATCGGCCGTTTCGGCCACGAAATTCTGCACGAAACTGCGGATGGCCTGGCCGGTGAAGGGGATACGGATCGGCGTGATCAGCATGATCGCATAGAGGATCAGCAGGATCAGGCAGGGAACACCCAGAACCCAAACCGCAATTCGACGCGCGCGACGAAATCCGGTCGAGCGAACCGGCCTGTCTGGTGGCGGCGCCTGAGACGGATCTGGTTCTGCTACTTGGTTCACTGCCACCACGTCAAAGATCGGCTGGGTCAACCCCTCCCACCGGAAACAGAATCATCCACCTCAAGCGGTGCATTGATTGATGATACCGGCTGGAATGTGGCGCTGACACCCTCTATTCAAGCAGCAGCACAGGATAGGCCATGACACATCTAAAATCCGGCGATGCCATTCCGGCATTTTCCCTGACCTGCGACGATGGCGAGGTCATTACACATGACACGCTGAGCGGACGGCCGGCGGTCATTTATTTCTATCCCGAAGACGACTCCGGTGGCTGCGTCGACGAGAATGTCGAATTCTCCGCATTGCTGACAGAATTTGAAAATCGCGGTGCGACACTGATTGGTATTTCACCTGACGACGTAGCGAGCCACAACAAGTTCCGCGCCAAATATGGCCTGTTGCCCAGGCTGGGGGCGGATCCCGAACGCGCTATTATCGAGGCGTTTGGCCTGTGGCAGCTCAAAAAGCTCTATGGCCGGGAGTTCATGGGGCTGGTGCGGACCAGCTTCATCATTGATGCAGAGGGCAAGATCGCCCGCATCATTCGCGCGACCCGCATCAAGGGCCATGCCGCCAAGGTACTGGCAGCGCTCGATGACGTCCTCGCTTCAGACCGGCCATAGCAGGGCTTTCGCCTTTCTTAACCAAACGCCGCCATAGTTTACTAACCATGTTTGGTGCGTTTTGGGGGTAGTAGCGTTGCGTCACTCTGCCAGTTCTGAAGGCGGGAACAGCCGGCCAACGCGGCGTGGCGTCCACCCCGCACTGTTCTACAGTATGTTTGTACTGCTACTCGGCGGCAATGCACTGCAGGGCACCGCCCTGATGATGGCGCCCGATATTGCCCGGCTGCTCAGCGGACAAAACGAGCTGGTCGTCACGGCCTATGAAGACAGGTTGGCGCAGATGCGGGTCGAAATTGATCGCCTGCAATCGCGCAATTATGCCCAGGCGGGCGATATCAATCTGCAGCTCCAGGAATTATCGGTGCAGCAGGAGGCTTTGCTGGAGCAACACCAGCTTGTCCGGGCGCTGGTGACCAAGGCCGACGAGCTCGGTCTGGCAGCCCTGGGGGGTGTTGATGAACAGGTTCCCCTTTCGCCAGCAACGGCCAGCGGCAATCCCGATGTTGCAGCCACCTCCGCCTCCGTGGTCCAGATGATGGACGAAACCCAACAGGCGATGAATGGCATTGCCAGCGCTGCAACAGAGCGCACAGCAAGCATTGTGGGTGAGTTGTCAAAGATCGGAATCGAAGTGGACCTTCCTCAGACCGCGCTGGGTGGCATGGGCGGGCCATTGCTCGCAGCCGAAGGCGGTTCGAACATGGCCTCGCCGTCCCTCGACGATGCCAACGCAGTGATGGAGGCCTTGCTGCAATACAAGGCAGCGCGGGACAGTCTGGAACTGGCGCCCGTGCACATGCCCATAACCGGGAACTTCCGCCAGAGCTCGGGATATGGCAATCGCAAGGACCCCTTTACTGGGGGGCGCGCCTTTCACTCCGGGCTCGATTTTGCAGCGCCGACAGGAACGACCGTACTGAGTGCGGGCGAAGGCGTGGTCATCTTTGCCGGGCAGCGGTCAGGCTATGGCAAGGTGGTGGAAGTGGAACATGGCAATGGGCTGTTGACCCGCTACGCCCATTTGAGCGCCTTTCTTTCGCAAAAGGGTCAAAAGGTGCAAACGGGTACGCCTATCGCCAAGGTCGGCTCGACTGGCCGCTCGACTGGACCGCATCTGCATTTTGAAGTGCACCGTGCCGACAAGAGCGTCGACCCCAAGCCTTTTCTCGATACCGGCAAGCGCATTCTGGCGATGCTGAACTAGCAAAAGAAGACCCCGGACGCTGTCCGGGGTCTTCTTTTGCTGAGGGCTAGTCTTCGGACGTCACATCTGTCGCTACGCCCACACGTTGGGCGAGCGCTGCTTCCATGAACTCGTCCAGCCCACCATCGAGTACGACCGAGGGCTGGCCGCTTTCGACGCCGGTGCGCAGATCCTTGACCATCTGGTAGGGCTGCAGCACGTAGGAGCGGATCTGGTGGCCCCAGCCGATATCGGTCTTGCTGGCGGCCTGGGCGTTGGCCGCCTCTTCGCGCTTTTGCAGTTCCATTTCGTAGAGCCGGGCCTTGAGCATGTTCATGGCCGTGGCACGGTTCTTGTGCTGGCTGCGTTCCTGCTGACACGCCACGATGATGCCGGTGGGCACGTGGGTGATGCGGATGGCTGAGTCGGTGGTGTTGACGTGCTGCCCACCGGCACCGGAAGCGCGATAGGTATCGACCTTGAGATCGGCTTCGCGGATTTCGATGTCGATATTGTCGTCCACCACCGGGTAAACCCAGACGCTGGAGAAGCTGGTGTGACGGCGCGCGGCCGAATCGTACGGGCTGATCCGCACCAGGCGATGCACGCCACTCTCGGTCTTCATCCAACCATAGGCGTTGTGGCCCTTGATCATGATGGTGGCGGACTTGATGCCGGCCTCTTCACCATCATGCATTTCGATGGTGTCGACCTTCATCTTCCGGGCCTCGGCCCAGCGGGTGTACATGCGCAGAAGCATGTTGGCCCAGTCCTGGCTCTCGGTGCCACCGGCGCCCGAGTGAATTTCGACGTAGCAATCATTGCTGTCGACTTCACCGGAGAGCAGGGTTTCGATTTGCGTGCGCCGTGCTGTCTGCATCAGTTCGAGCAGAGCATTTTCGGCATCGCGCACGATCTCCTCATCGCCCTCGGCTTCGCCCAGTTCGATCAGTTCGGAATTGTCCCGAATGCCGGCTTCGAGCTCGCGCACCGTCTTGACGGCAACGTCCAGCTCGTCGCGTTCACGCATGGTGACGCGGGCCTTTTCGGGATCATTCCAGAATTCTGGAGATTCAGTTTGCGCGGTCAGCGCGTCGAGACGGAGTTGAGCTGTGTCCCAGTCAAAGATGCCTCCTCAGCAGGGTCAGAACCTGCTCGATTTCGGCGACGGTCTTTTCGATTTCCGTACGCATTTGTCTTCCTTTGTGTGTGGGGCTCCGTTTAGCGAAACGGCACCCCCGGATCAACCCATGCGGCGCGTGAGCTTGGCATATCGCTTGATGGCCGCTTCGCGCTTGAGCCGTGACAGCCGATTAAGGAAGAAGATCCCATTGACCTGGTCGATCTCATGCTGGGCAACGCGGGCGGGGAACCCGGTCAACTCCAACTCCACTGTGGCGCTGGTTTCGTCTTCAAAGCCGATCCGGGCGAAGCTTGGTCGCGTGATATCGACCTCGATACCGGGCATGGACACCGATCCTTCCTTGCCTGGGACCGGGTCGCCCCCGGTTTCGATGACGCGCGGATTGAAGAGAACGCGATACTCCCGGCCGGGTGGCGGGACAATGCTGACAACGGCGACTGGGGCCAGCATGCCGATATGGACTGCCGCCAGCCCATAGGCCTGTGCTGCCCGCGCGGCGTCCAGCAGTTTCGTTCCGACTTGCAAGAGCGCTGCGTCCACTGCGGCGGGCGCTGCGGCGGCGTGAAAACGGTCATCGGGGAAGAGTATGAATGGCGCTACATCATTGCCCATGGCTGGCATTCACCTCCGCCATCTTGCAACTCCTGCCCCCTGCTGGTACGTCGATCCTCGGCTGGTCCCGTAGCTCAGCAGGATAGAGCACAGGATTCCTAATCCTGGGGTCACGCGTTCGAATCGCGTCGGGATCACCATTCCGCCTTCTCTATCTTTGTGACGATCTCGCGCCGCGTAGCGTCGGTCAGGGCCAGTGGTCCGGCCATGCCGACCTTGTGGCGCGCCAGCGCAAAGCCGAGGGCCACTGCCCGCTGAGGCCGGGTCATGTCCTGACAATAGGACCAAAGAAATGCCCCGCAAAACGTATCCCCTGCCCCGGTCGCATCCCTGACGTCCATGTCCTGAAGCTCTTGGGCATAGGGCGCAGAGCCTTTTTCCGAATACAGCGTCACACCCTCATGCGTCCTTGCAACGAGCAGCCAGCCGGGCTGCAGGCCGGCGCCAATTTCGGGCGGGCTTGCCTTGCCCAGGAGACGCGTGAACTCTTCGCTATTGAGGTGCAGGATGTTGGTCTGGGCCAAAAGGCGGGCGAACCCGTCTCCACCCGGCGCTATCCAGGCCATGCCGGGGTCGAGCGAGACGATCAGCTCCGGATTGTCGATGCGGGCCCGTTCCAGGATCCGCGCGATCAGTTCGGGCGATGCCGGATCAAGATATGAGGTGACGTGGGTGGCGTCGCAGCGGGCGATCGCAACGGCCAGAGCCAACTGCTCGCGCTCCAGCCAATTGGCTATGGCCGCATTTGCTCCGTGAGCAGTCAGAAGTGTGCGCCCGGCCTGTTCGACGATGGCGAGGCAGGTGGCTGGTGGTTGTGCGCTGGTCTCTACGCCGGATGTGTCGAGGCCCCAGCCGTCGAGTGCCTCAAGATGCGGCCGGGATTGTCTCAACGTGCCGGCAACACCGAAAAAGGCCAGATCAATCTCATCGTTGCCATTGAGCCGAGCCGCTACACGGGCGGCATTGAAGGCGGAGCCGCCTAGATAGTCGGCTGCGCCAAGCTCCTGCAGGAACTCGGCCCCGCGCTGCGCGTCCTCGTCGGAGATGGGTGTTTCGACCAGGGGTGACGCATTAATGCGGAGTGCATCAAGGACCGTCGCGCAGTCCTGCTGCACGACGAGATCGCGGTTCATTGCACCCAGAAAGCCCAGTCTTGTCATGGAGCGCTGGTAGCGCCTGCGCGGCAAGTGGGCAAGCCGGATCAGAGCCCGAACTTTTCCAGGGTCGCGTCATATTCGTCGCGCAGTTCTTCCCGGTCCCGATCCGAGGCCCAGCCAGCCTCGATGGCGCTCTTGACCGCGTCGGGCAAGGCTTCCCACTTTGCCTCCCAGGCTTCGCCTTCGTGGGTCCAGTAGCCAACCAGTTGATAGCGCTCGGGCGGTAGCTTCAACTCATGGCGCACATATTTGCGAATGGCCCTGACGACGCGCTGTTCCCCGGCGACCCAGACATAGCCGCTGCCCGAAGGCAGGGGAACGGCGCGCACCACATCTTCCATGCGGCTGGGCGCGGCGCCATTGCCGCTCTTGTGCAGCCAGGTGATCGTGGCCTTGGGGTGATGCGGCAATTTTTGTTCGTGCTCGACCTCCGCCACTTCGACAAAGACCCGGGACTGCACATGAGCCGGCGTTTGCTCGATAATGCGGGCCAGTGCCGGCAGGCCGGTCGCGTCGGCAACCAGCAATTGCCAGGTGACGTCCCTGGGCGGGGCATAGAGGCCGCGCGGGCGGTTGACGGTAATGGTGTCACCGGGCTTTGCCTGCTGCGCCCATTCGCTGGCGAGACCGCCCTTGTGCACCACGAAATCGATATCGACGTCCCCGTCATCCCGACGGTGACGGCGAACCGTGTAGGTCGAACACCGGATCGCCTCTCGGCCTCCATCGGGGTAGGTCCAACGGCCTTCCTCATCGATATGAGGCAGATGCAGGTGGCCGGTATCCGGATCGGGGAAGAAAAGGCGAAGATATTCGTCCGCTATGCCGGTTCCCGGGAAATCCGACAGCTCCTGCCCGCCAAAGGTCACCCGGATCATGCCGGGTGTGAGGTAGCGGGTGGCAAGGACCGTGGCCTGGAAGAACATCGTACTCATGCCGTTGCCTGTGGCGATGCCAAGCCGCCGAACTGGGCCGAATGCAGGTGGGCATAGGCGCCCTTGCGGTCGAGCAATTCCTGATGCGGGCCCTGTTCGACAATGCCGGTCTCGTCGACAACGACAATGCGATCGGCGTGCTGAATGGTGGCCAGGCGGTGGGCGATGACCAATGTGGTGCGGCCGCGCGACAATTCAGTCAGCGATTGCTGAATGGCCAGTTCGGTGGCGGTATCGAGTGCGGAGGTGGCTTCATCCAGAACCAGGATGGGTGGGTTCTTGAGGAATATCCGGGCGATGGCCACGCGCTGCTTCTGCCCACCGGACAGCTTGACGCCGCGCTCGCCGACAATGGTGTCGAGGCCGTGGGGTAACCGCGCGATGACCGATTCCAGCCGCGCCCTGCGGGCGGCCTCAAGGATTTCCTCGTCACTGGCCTCCAGGCGGCCATAGGCGATGTTCTCGCGCAAGGTGCCACCGAAAAGGAACACATCCTGCTGCACAATGCCGATCTGGCTGCGCAGGCTGGTCTGGGTCATGTCGCGAATGTCGATGCCATCAATGCTGATGGAGCCTTCGTCAATCTCGTAGAAGCGCGGCAGCAGCGCGCATAGCGTGGTCTTGCCGGCGCCAGATGGCCCGACAATGGCGACGGTTTCGCCCGCACGCACGGCGAGATTGAGATTATCGATGATCTTGCGGCCATGCTCATAAGCAAACCCGACCTTGTCGAAAACGATGTCGCCGCGGAGCGTTTCAACTACGCGTGCGCCCGGACGGTCGGCGATGTCGGGCGCAGTGTCGATGAGCTTGGTGAAGCGGGAAAAGCCGGCAATGCCCTTGGGATAGCTTTCAAGCACGGCGGTGATCTGGTCGATGGGCCGCATGAAGACGTTGACCAGCAGCAGGAAGCTGACAAAACCGCCATAGGTCAGTTCCCCGGCCGTCACCAGCCAGGCGCCAAACAGCATGACGGCAAGCTGAATCAGGCGCGTGCTGAGATAGGTTACGACATTGCTGGCGGTCATGAGGGCGTAGGCGCGCAGCTTTGTGGTCCGATAGGCCTCGTTATTGCCAGCGAAGAGCTTTTCTTCGTGGTGCTCATTGGCGAATGCCTTGACTACGCGCACGCCGCCAATCGAGTCCTCGACGCGGGTGTTGAAGTCACCGACACGACTATAGAGTTCGCGCCAATTGCGCGTCATGCGCGCGCCATAGGTGCTCACAAGCCAGGTGACGACGGGCACCAGGACCACGGTGATGCTGGCCAATTGCCAATTGGTCAGGAACATCAGGATAAAGGCCCCGACAAAGGTCATTATGGCGAGGAAAACATCTTCCGGGCCGTGATGGGCGACTTCGCCGATATCCTCGAGGTCCTTGGTCACATGGGTGATCAGATTGCCCGTCTTGTGATTGTCGAAGAAGCGGAAGCTGAGCTTTTGCAGGTGGTTGAAGACCTGCCGGCGCATGTCGGTTTCGATCGAGATGCCCAGCATGTGGCCGAAATAATTGACCACACCGCGCAGAATGGCGCTGACGCAGTAAACGACCAGCAGCGCGATGCCGGCCGCGATAATGAGGCTGAACTCGCCCTGGGGCAGCAATTGATCGACGAAACGGGCGACGGCCAGGGGAAAGGCCAGTTCGAGCAGGCCGGCGATGACCGCGCTGCCGAAATCGAGGGCGAAAAGCCCCTTATAGGGGGCATAATAGGAAAAGAAACGCTTGAGCATATTAAGTTGACTTGTTTAATCCGCTTATCCCAATGCCCGATTTGCCGCCTCACCTCAAGGACAATCGGGGGCGGCGATGTCGGACGGGCACGGGCGGGGGTTTCAAATTGCAGCAGGAGTAGCGCAGGTCCGGTCGCCGTGCCATGGCGGCTGAGGCTGAGACAAGCGTCGTTCGGGATCGACCCAGCTCACAATGCTGCCCCTTTTGCACGGTCTTCTCACTGCCATTGGCTAAGGCCAGCCCAGGTGTTCAATTCAGGATTTTCTGAGCGCCACTCCAGTTTCATCCACCACCACGCCGTTAATGCGGGCGAAGGCGTTGGCTGCTAGAAGCCAGGACGCCCGGATTTCTCCCGGAAGGAAAAACATGTCGAAGTTCATCAGCAAGCTGGCAAAAGGCGCGGCGGCCGCCGGCACGGTTCTGGCGCTGGCCGCCTGCTCCTCATTTGGCGGCGCGACGGCACCGGCCGCTCTGGCGCCGGCGCTTTCGGCGCGAATGGACCAGCCCAATGCGCGGCTTGATTCACAGCAGGCCATCGGGCTGATCAATGCCTATCGCGCGACCCGCGGCGTGGCGCCACTGACCGCGGAGTCGGGTCTGAATGCCACGGCACAGGCGCTGGCCAGCCAGTATGCGCAGACCGGCACGGCCCCGACCAAGCCGCAGGCACTCGTGCAGATGAAATTGAGCGCCGGCTATTCCACCTTTGCCGAGACGTTCTCGGGTTGGCGCAATAACGCCGCCGACGCTGTTGGCCTGGCTGCCCCGGCGAGCAAGGCCGGCGTTGCCGTGGCCTACAATCCATCCTCGAGCTATGGCGTCTATTGGGTGCTGGTCCTTGGCAATTGAGGTCGAAACGATCGACGCCAGGGGGCTGAAATGCCCCCTGCCCGTTCTCAAGCTCGAGAAGCGACTGGCTGAAGCGGCCAAGGGGACGACAATCGTGGTGCTGGCGAGTGATCCGATGGCGCGGATCGATATTCCGCTGCATTGCCGGCAGCACGGGCATGTGTGTGCGGTGGCGACGGCCGAAGACCACATGGAGTTTACAGTGACCGTCGGGGCCGCCAGCCAGTCCTAGAGGTCGGCGGGACGCGGGCGCGGCAGGGCGATATCGAGGCCGCCCGCAGTCAGGCCGGGGCGCAGGACGCTCTCAATGGCAGCGCTTTCGACCGGTGCGGGCGTGCCGAAAATCGGCATATGCGCCGGACGGGGCCGCGGCAGGGCAATGCCGGTGCGGATGCGGCCAAGATCGATGGCCGTGTACTCGCTGACAGCGAGTTCTTCGGTCAAATAGGAGGGCTGATCCTTCAGACCCATCGGGAAGGCCGCTTCCTGAGCTGCCACATATTCCTTGGCATCCTTGCCGCAGATCAGTGGGCGCATGTCGACAGGCGCGGCGCCGGCGGCGTTGGCAAGCGTCAACACGCTCTGTCCGGTCGGTTGCAATCGGCCGCCTAAGGCATTGAGAAACAATTCGGCAGCCCGTTCATTGCGTTCACGACCGGATGAGCCGCCCAGAACGACTGCCAGAAGCTGGCGTTCATTGCGATCGACCGTGGCCACGATGTTGAGGCCGGAGGCGCAGACATAGCCGGTCTTCATGCCGGTGGTCCCGGCGAAGCCTTCGAGAAGGCCATTGTTGGATTCTAGGCGCGCCTTGCCCAGATTGACCACGCCGGTGCGGAACATGGGCATGTATTGCGGGAAACTCTGCTCGATATAGAGCGCGATGATGGCAAGGTCGCGCGCCGAGGAGACCTGGCGCGCGTCGTGCAATCCGTGCGGATTCACAAAATTGGTGGCTGTCAGCCCCATGCGCCCGGCTGTCTCGTTCATCATGGCGACGAAGTTTGGCTCGCTGCCCCCGACCGTCTCGGCGATGGCAACGGCAATATCGTTGGCCGATTTGACCACCAGAATGTAGAGCGCGTCCTTGAGAGAAACCGTACTGTCGATCTTGAGGCCGGATTTGCTCGGCGCCTGGTTATAGGCATTGCGCGAAATGGTCACCGGCGTATCGAGGGTTACCGTGCCCTTGGCCAGTTCCTCGAAGGTCACATAGGCCGTCATCAGCTTGGTCAGCGAGGCGGGATGCCAAGGCTGGCCGGCCTCTTCCGCATAAAGTACCTGCAAGGTCGCACGATCCACCAGCAGCATTGGATTGGCCCAAGCCTGACTCAGGCCGGCAAAGGTCAGGACCAGGGCGAGCAACAATCGACGGACAAGCAGCAAGGTGGAGCGACTCCAGAGGGCATTTCGGAAAGCGGGCCCCTCATACCAGCCGATCCGGGCAATCTCAAGCAAGGCCCGGGCACCTGACAGCCATGTGAAGGTGCTGACACGGCCTGTCACGCCACAGGCACACCGTTGTGTCAGTGAAATGGAGACAGATGATGACCACCTTGCTGACGATACTGACGCCCGGCTTTGCCGATTGGGAAACAGCTTTGCTCAATGCCGGCGCGCGCGAATATTACCGGCTCGACACGCGCTTTGCGACGCCCGGCGGCGAACCGGTCACGTCCGCAGGTGGACTAAGGTTGGCGCCCCAGCTTGCCATCGAAGAAATCGATCCCAGCCACTACGACGCCCTGCTGGTCAATGGCGGCAGTGTCTGGCAACAGCCGGACGCCCCCGACCTGACCAAATTGCTGCAATCTGCCCAGGCGGCGAGCGTGGTGATTGGTGGGATCTGCGACGGCGTTATTCCCCTGGCCCGCGCCGGACTGCTTGATGACAGACGCCACACGGCGAATGGTCCCGAGAGCCTGCCACAGACCGGATATGGCGGGGGCGCGTTCTTTGTTGGGTCCCCAAAGGCCATTCTTGATCGCGGCATCATCACCGCGCCGGGAACCGCACCCGTGAGTTTCATGGGTGCGGTCCTCGAAGCACTGGGCCTGCGCACGGGCGACCTCGACTTCTATCTCGGCCTTTATGCTGCTGAGCATCAGGCTGCCTGATCAGGGGACGGTCAGACCGGCAACATCAAGGTCGAGCTGCGCGAGAGTTCGGCGCTGAGCGGCAGGTCGGCGGATGACTGGCCAATGCGCAAGGTGAAGGTTCCGGTCTCGACCAGCCAATGATGGGCCGTTTCCCGGTACCAGGCAAAGGCACGGGCATCGAGGCTCAAACTGACCGCGTGCGTTTCGCCGGCATTCAGATGCAGCTTGGCGAAGGCCTTGAGCTCCTTGGCGGGACGGGGTTCGGTCGACTTGTCGTCTGAAACATAAAGCTGGACCACGGTGGTGCCGGCCCGCGCGCCGGTGTTGGAGACGTTGAGGGTAACCGCAACGGCGCCATCCGTCTCGAACCGGCTGTCGTCGACGCTGAGATCGGACAGCTCGAAGGCCGTGTAGCCCAGGCCAAATCCAAAGGGATAAAGTGGCGTCATGCCTACGCGGTCATAGTGCCGGTAGCCGACAAAAACACCTTCTTCGTAGCGCACCTTGCCGTCGAGGCCGGGATAGACTTCGCGATCCTGGCTGTGGGCCGGGTTGTCGGCCCAGCGCAACGGGAATGTCTGTGGCAGGCGACCACCGGGTTCTGCCGTGCCGGTGAGCACATCGGCGATGGCATTGCCAGCTTCCTGGCCGGGATACCACGCCTGCAGGACAGCGGCGACATTGTCGACCCAAGGCATCTCAACTGGGCCGCCGGTCTGCAGTACGACGACGGTGCGGGGATTGACGGCAGCCACGGCTTCCACCAGCTCGTTCTGACGTCCGGGCAGCGCGATACCGGGGAGATCGCTCCCTTCAGTGTCCCATTCACCATTGCGACCGATGAACACGAGGGCTGTGTCCGCATCGCGCGCTGTCTGGACCGCCTCAGCTATCGCCCTGTCGCCCAGTGGCAGACCAATGCCAGCGGCAAATGCGGCAAGGCCCAGAGTGGCGAAGTCCTTGGTGGCGAATTCGATGACGATGTCATGGGCGCGCCCCGCTTCCAGGGTCACCGTGCCGACGACCTCGTCGCAGCCTTCCTCGAAGAAGGTGCGGCCCTTGGTCCAATTGGTCCAAGCGTCGGCGACCAGCTTGCCGTCAACATAGATCTTGGCAAAGCCGGCTGCGTAAATGCCAACGCGGTGCTCGCCGGTCACCTCGGGCGTGTAGGTTCCCGAAATGCGGGCGGAGAAATGCAGGGGGTCGACCTTGCCATCAGCGACGTGGCCGACCCAGAAAGCCTGGGCCTCTTCCATGGTCCCGATATGGACCGGCTCGCCGGCCAGGGTCTGGTTGTTGAAATATTCGACCTGAAGGGCGCTGCGCAGCACGGGTTCAAAGCGATGATTGGTGCAGCCGGTCGCGTAAGAAAAGCGATCCTCGCCGAGCGCCGCGACAAGACCTTCCCAGGGCGAAATACGATAATGCGCGTTGAGTTGGGCCGAGCCACCACCCATGATCTGCGCAGTCTTGGCATTGGGGCCGATTACCGCTACCCGGCCCGATCCGGCCATTGGTAGCACGCCGTCATTCTTCAGCAGCACGGCTGCTTCAACGCCGGCGCGACGGATCAGGGCGCGATGCCCTGGACGGTCGTCAGCGCGTTCTTCGAAGGGACGATGATCGTCAAGCGAGTTGACACGCTGCATCAGGCGCAGCATGGCGGCCACCCGCTTGTCGAGCGTTTCGATGCTTACCTCACCGGCATTGACAGCCTCAACGAGCTTCTGGCCGCGATCGCGGGCGGGTCCGGGCATTTCCAGATCCAGGCCAGCATTGACGGTCTGCGCTGTTGAATGGGAACCAAACCAGTCGGACATGACGATGCCGTCATAGCCCCATTCGTTGCGCAGGACAGTGGTGAGCAGCCAGTTGTGCTCGGACGTGTAGGTACCGTTGAGCCGGTTGTAGGAGCTCATGACGCCCCAGGTGTTGGCCTTTTTCACGGCCCACTCGAACGGGACCAGATAAATCTCGCGCAAGGCACGCTCACCGATCTCGCTGGACATGGTGGTCCGCTCGATCTCGCTTTCATTGCCCACGAAATGCTTGATGGTGGCCCCGACCCCCTGCCCCTGGAGGCCCTTGATATAGCCGACCGCCAGTTCAGCAGAGAGGAGCGGGTCTTCCGAATAGCATTCGAAATTGCGGCCATTGGTGACCGAGCGGTGGATATTGACGGTCGGGGCCAACAGCATATGCGCGTTCTTGGACTTGACCTCGTCGGCCAGGGCGGCGCCGATCTCTTCAGCCAGAGCGACATTCCAGGTGGAGCCGATGGCAATGCCCACTGGGAAGCTGGCTGACTTGACGCCACCAATCAGCGAACCGCCGCCGCGCGCGCCATTGGGGCCATCGGTTACCCGGAGTTTACCGATGCCGAGCCGTTCGATGGCAGAAACCGACCAGAAATCCTCGCCTGAGAGCAGAGACACCTTTTCTTCCAGTGTCATCTGGACCAGCAGTTCATCGATGATGTCAGTCATTCGCCCAATCTCCTCGAGTCTTTGGGGGCGAGGAAGACTATGCCGACCGAGAGCTGTCAATCGCTATGCATGTAGTAATTCTACTCAGCGCGGCGTGATGGGCACCTTGCGCAAGCGCCCCCACACGACGAATAGCGAAAGCGCCAGCAGGACAATATTGACTGGCAGAACGCCGTATTCGCCACGCATTGTATGCAGCCCAAAGGCCAGAACCTGAATCACCGAAAAGCCAACCGCCGCCAGAGGTGTCAGGCCGGGCAGGATGCGAGTAGCTGCCGGCAAGATGATGCCAATGGCGCCCAGAATTTCCATGGTGCCGATGAATCTGGTCAGCAATTCGGGGTAGTCGCTGGCATAAGTGAGGCCCGAGGCAACCAAGGCGTCGATCGGCTGGCTAACTTTCATCAAACCGGCCATCACATACACGCCGGCCAGCAGGACCTGGCCAACCCATAGCGCGATGTTCCAACCCGTCTTTGAATTTACTCCACTCATGGCGATTCTCCTCCCAATTGCCTTGCACCCTAGTATCGACTAGTAACCGTGTTTATATTAGTGACTGAGTTACGCAGACAAGGAGGCACATTGATGTCACTGACCGATACCTCGCAGCACTCCAATTGCTCGGCCATGTCGGATGTGCTCAACCGCATTGGCGATAAATGGAGCGTCATGGTCGTGGGCATGCTGGGCCGGAACGGAATCCTGCGCTTCAATGAACTCAAGCGCCTGATCAACGGTGTTTCCCAGCGGATGCTGACGCTGACCCTGCGCAATCTGGAGCGTGACGGGCTGGTTACGCGCACCATCTATCCTGAGGTCCCGCCGCGAGTGGAATACAGTCTGACCGAACTGGGCAAGACCTTGCAGGTGCCAATCAGCGCCTTGTGGGACTGGTCTGCAGAAAATCACGGCGCCATTGTCGAAGCTCGGGCGATCTATGATGCACGCGAAACGGCCGTAGCTGCGGACAATTCACGCAAGATTGCCTACGCGCGCGGCTAATTCTCAAGAATCGTTGTGCGCCATATGGCTGAAGCGGTTCACATCGTTTGACGGCCTTGCAAGCACTTCCCGGCGTGCTTCGGCCCGGCGGCTGGCCGGCAGATTGAGTGCATTGACCAGCGAGCGATATTCCTGCCGCGCGCTCATATGGGACATGGACGGCACGCCGCCGAGCAGTTCATCATCCAGCGGATCGAACACCGTCATGCCGGTGGCGAACAGCGAGCGGAAAATGACCCGCTCGGCTATGCCGTCGGCCACCCGGCAGCCGAGGCGCATGGCAATGCGCTCCAGCATGGTCTGCACCTGGCGCATATTTCTCGATGAAAGCATCGAAATGCGGTTGCGCACCAGTACCCAGTCGATATTGCGCCCATCAATGGCCAGGCGTTCGGACCGCGCGCGCTGCACCAGCCGTGCATAGTGGCTCAGTTCGCGGGGCTCGCCAGTCACCGGGTCGACCTGGGCCATGACGCTGAGGTCGATCAGGCTGTCATTGACCGGTGTGATCAAGGTATCGGCGAGGGAATGGGCCAGACGCGCCAGGTTGGTATCGAAGCCTGGGGTGTCGATAACGATGAAATCGGCCGTGCCCTCGACCTCACCAATGGCCTGGCGGAACAGGTCGAACTCGATGCGATGGTTTTCGCGGGCAGAGTCGCCGCGGGCCAGCGGCAGATGGTAGTGCGTGGTGTGCGGCAGGCTGAGTCCCTTGGCGCGCGCCCAGTCGCGCCGATTGCGGACATAGTGCGTCAGGGTCTGTTGGCGGCTATCGACGTCGATGGAGGCGACCTTGTGGCCCTGGTACAGCAGGTACACGGCCAGATGGAAAGCCGTGGTCGATTTACCCGAACCACCCTTCTCGTTGCCCACAACAATGACATGCGCGCCTTGCCGCACTATCGAATCCTCAAATCAGTTGCCGGAGTGTGTTGATTTGGGGCGCATGACACAAGGGAAATCATGGTGGACACTTCCTTAAGGTCACAAGCCAACCGTCCGGGAATGAACCATAGCCGCGCAGAAGAACAGCTATTGCGTCGATTCGATGAACTTTCCATGCGCTTGGCGCATGCGGGGCGTGTCCAATCCACGCTAGCTGGCTCTTTCGTACACGTGCATGCTCTCCATGCACCGCGATCAACGCAAAAGGGATTCGACCCATGTTTGTGCGAGCCGTCTGGCGCATGAGGCGCCTGGTCGACATCAAGCAGGCGTTGCGGGAAATGGACGTTCCTTCAACGCGCGATGCCGACTTGCTGGGGATTTCCGGTCCGGATTTCTCCAAGATGACGCGGTCCCTGTTTGACCGCTGACAGTCCCAACGACGTAGATCTTTCCAAGCGGCCGCCGGCATGCCACCCGGCGGCCTTCTTCTTGCCCGGCCGATGAATGGCTACTGAACAGGCACTGCCTAAGCCTTGCGCAAAATGCATAGCTAGTTTGACCATTCTCTATCTCCTCACTGGAGATAACTGGGCCTATATCTCTGTTCGTAAACAACAGGAGACATCCGATGGACATTCGCAAGACCTTCCAGAAATGGGCCGCCTACCAGCAGACCGTCCGTGAGCTTGCCGCTCTCGACAACCGCCAGCTCAACGACCTGGGCATTTCGCGCACCGATATCAGCCGCGTTGCTCGCAATCATGCCGACGCTCTGTAAGTTCGAAGGCTCAAACACACTAAACCGAACGCTCGCCTCTCTCTGAGATGCGAGCGTTTTCGCTTTTGGGGACGCAGTCCTGCTGACAAGCGAAAACGCTGATTGCTCCTTGCCTGCGGGCTTGGTATCTGGCTCGCCATGTCACATGAACCCATTCATATTATCGGCGGGGGCCTAGCCGGGTCCGAAGCCGCATGGCAGGCCGCAGAGGCCGGTGCCGAGGTCATTCTCCACGAGATGCGGGGCGTCAGGGAAACCGACGCGCACCAGACCGACGAACTGGCGGAACTAGTCTGTTCCAACTCCTTCCGCTCGGATGACCATGAGCAGAACGCCGTCGGGCTGCTGCATGAAGAAATGCGGCGCTGCAACTCGGTCATCATGCGCGCAGCCGACCACCACAAATTGCCAGCCGGCGGCGCTTTGGCCGTCGACAGGCACGGTTTTTCGGGTGCGGTGACCGAGGCGATATCGAACCATCCCAATATCCGCATTGTGCGCGAAGAAATCGCTGGCTGGCCGCCGGGCGACTGGCGGCATGTGATCATCGCCACAGGTCCATTGACCTCGCCGGCGCTGGCCGAGGCAGTGCTCGAAAAAACGGGCGAGGATTCGCTGGCCTTTTTCGACGCGATCGCGCCAATCGTGCACTATGACAGCATCGACCACGACATCGCCTGGAAACAGTCGCGCTATGACAAGGTCGGGCCGGGCGGCACGGGAGCGGACTATATTAATCTGCCAATGGACCAGGACCAGTATTTCGCCTTTGTCGAAGCGCTCAAAAGCGCGCCGTTGCACCAGTTCAAGGACTGGGAGAAGGTCCCCTATTTCGATGGCTGCCTGCCGATCGAAGTGATGGCGGAACGCGGCGTGGAAACCTTGCGCCACGGTCCGATGAAGCCGGTGGGGCTGACCAATCCGCGCAATCCGACGGTCAAACCCTATGCCATTGTGCAGCTTCGTCAGGATAATGCGCTGGGCACGCTGTGGAACATGGTCGGGTTCCAGACCAAGATGCGCTACGGCATTCAGGCCGAGATTTTTCGCATGATCCCGGGGCTGGAGAACGCGCAGTTTGCGCGGCTTGGCGGGTTGCACCGGAACACCTTTATCAATTCGCCCAAGGTTTTGGCGCCGGATCTGAAGCTGAAAGTTGATCCGCGGATCCGCTTTGCCGGACAGGTGACGGGCGTCGAGGGCTATGTGGAAAGCGCTGCAGTCGGCTTGATCACGGGTCGGATGACGGCTGCCGAAGCGCTGGGCGGGTCGCTGTCGATTCCGCCGGCAACAACAGCGCTGGGCGCCCTGATCGGCCACATTACCGGCGGGCATATAGAGGCAGAAAGCTATAGCGGCGCGCGCAGCTTCCAGCCGATGAATGTCAATTTCGGCCTGTTTCCGGAAGTGGTGGTCAGCAAGCCAGAAGGCGTCAAGCGCTGGCGCGGTCCGGAACGGACGATCGCCAAGCGCCGTGCTATCACGAGCCGTGCGCTGGACGATCTCAAGGCCTGGGCATGACACAGTCGGCATTGGCCGAGTACCTGCACAGCTATATGCCGCTTTCGCGGTCGATGGCGGTGTCGGTGCTCTCGGCCAGTGCAATGGAAGTGGTGTTGGAAGCGCCACTGGCCCCCAATCTCACTGTCCACGGCACCATGTTCGGCGGCAGCATAGCGACCCTTGCGCTGTTGGCGGCGTGGTCGGTTGTGCATCTTCGCCTTGAGGGGGAGCAGTTCGCCGGCCAACTCGTAGTCAGCCGCTCTGAAACAGACTATCTCAGACCCGTTTATGGCCCGGCGCAGGCCATTGCGCGGCTCGATGGACTGGATTGGGACGGCTTTTCCCGCCAACTGGCGCGGCATGGCAAGGCGCGGTTGACCATCACCGCCGAGATCCTGTCCGACGATCAGATCGCAGCACGGCTGATCGGAACGTTCGCGGCGATTGCCGCTAAGGAAGTGGAAAGCTAGAGGGCCGCAGGCGCTACCGGCTTTTCAGCGTCCACCAGGCCAGACGCGCAATCTTGCGCCAGTCGGCATCATCCTGCGGGGCCGCGTAGAGGTTGGTGCTCTGCTTTTGCCAAAAATCAAGTTGCGCATCGAGGACCGGCATGGCGGCAAAGGCCGGGCGCAGCAGCGACGGCAGTTGCGCAACCGCCAATCGCGCCTTGTCCAGATGGCCGCGGGCCAATTCGGCGATCTGACTCAGTGCCGCGTGCAGGCCTTCGCTCTGTTGACCGGCGAAAATCTCGCTTTCGCGCACACCATTGGCCTCAAGGATCGACCAGGGCAACATGATGCGGCCCTGCGCCGAGACAAAGCCAAAGGCCCGCAGGTGACCGATCATGGCCTGGGCAACGCCCAGATGGCCGGCCGCGTCGCCTGGTTCAACTGGTTCACCGTCGTTGAGAATCATGGCGGCAAGCTGGAACAGGGTTGAAGCGGTCTCCCCGGCATAGCCCTCAAAGGTCTCCAGGTCCGGCATAGGATCGTCAAAGAGATCGAAGCGTCGGGCACCGATCAGGCGCAACAAGGTACCTGTCGGCAATCTGTAACGCTCAAGCGTTTCAAGCAGGGCATCGGCCAAGGGGTTCTGATGCACGGCACCATGCCCCTGCCCCGAGATGGCGTCGCTCCACCACTGCAGCCGGATTTCACCGGGCTGCGGACCGGAAACACGGTCCCGGATGGTGGCAATTTCCGTATTGAAGGCATAGAGCGCCGTGATTCCCGGACGCGCCGCGGCGGGCAAGACGAGGGTTGCTAGATAGCGGTCGCGATCACCCTGGCGCAGGGCCTGCGCGGCAAATTCGAAGCTCTCTCCCGCCATCAGCGGGCCTTTTCCACGGCAATCAGCGCCGCACCGACCGCGCGCTCCTCTGCCAGCAGGACATTGTAAGTCCGCACGGCACCACCGGTCTGCGTCGCCTCGATGATGATCTTGTGGTCGCGAAGCGCCTGACGAATTGCCGGATCTATGGCCACGATATCCGCGCCCAGACCAATCAGGAGCACATCGAGCTTTGACGCCTGAGCCAGAACGGGGCTCAGGCTCTCAAGTGTCAGTTCAGCGACCGATGCGACACTCCAGCTTTGCATACCCTCGGGCAGACAAAGCAGGGAGCCCTTGTGGGACATGTCGGCAAAACGGAAGCCGCCATTGCCATAGGCGTCGATGCCCACCTGGCCGGGATAGCGACCTTTTTCGAGGGCGCTCATAAACGGTCAGCCTGCTGCACTGTCCGAGGTTTCTCCGGCATCGTTCACATCCTTGCCGCCATCGGCCTGATCGGCTCGCGAAGTCAGGCCGAGATAGATCAGGATGGGCGCTGCGATGAAGATGGACGAATAGGTTCCAACCAGTACGCCCCATGCCATGGAGATGGTGAAGCTGCGAATGACTTCGCCACCAAAAACCACCAGAGCCATGAGGGCCAGGAAGGTTGTGGTTGCCGTCAGGATGGTTCGCGGCAAAGTTGAATTGATGGCGATGTCGATGATCTCGGCCAGTGCCACCTTCTTGTACTTCATACGGTACTCGCGGATACGGTCGTAGATCACGACCGTGTCGTTCAGCGAGTAACCAACAATGGTCAGGATCGCGGCGATACTCGACGCATTGAACTCCAGCCCGACAAAGGCAAACAGGCCAATGGTCAGAATGACGTCGTGCGCCGTCGAGATGATGGCACCAACAGCGAATTGCCACTCAAAGCGGAACCAGAGATAGACAAGAATGCCCAGCAGGGCCACGCCTAGCCCGATGGCCCCGGTCATGGCCAGCTCACTCGAAACGGTCGGTCCAACTGTCTCGGTGCCGCGCATGGTGTAGTCGAGCGACTCGACGGCCAGTCTAACCTCTTCAACAGCGGCCTGCTGGGCAGAGGCACCGCCATCCTGCGTCTGAACGCGTACGAGCAGGCTGTCGGCCTCGCCGAAGCCCTGCACCTGAACATCACCAAGGCCAAGCTGGGACAGTGCTTCGCGAATGTCACCGGGCTCGGCGACGCCGCCATTGGCCTGGATTTCCATGGAGGAACCGCCACGGAAGTCGATGCCCAGATTGAGTCCATGGATGCCGAACCAACCCAGTGACAGAATGGCGGCCACTACGGAAAAGGCCAGGACAATTCTTCGGATCGCCATGAACGGAATTTTGGTACCGTCAGGAATGATGCGCAGCAATTGGATGCGCAAGGTCTTGGGGCGCGCCCATTTGTACCAGCGGCCGACAATGAACAGCGTCACGAGATAGGCGGTGAACAGCGTGGTGAGAATGCCGATTGCCAGGGTGACGGCAAAGCCCTGGACCGGGCCGGAGCCGAGATAGAACAGCACCACGGCCGCGATGAGGGTCGTGATATTGGCGTCGAGGATCGTCGCCATGGCGCGCTGGAAGCCCGCCTCGATGGCGGCAATCTTGCTGCGCCCCGCTGCCATCTCCTCACGTATGCGCTCGAAGATCAGCACATTGGCGTCCACCGCCATGCCGATGGTCAGCACAATACCGGCAATGCCCGGCAAGGTCAGTGTTGCCCCGAGCATGGACAGCACACCCATAATGAGCACCACATTGATGATCACCGCCAAATCGGCAAAGACACCAAACAAGCCATAGGCGAGTACCATGAACAGGACGACCGCGATGGCGCCGATAATGCCAGCGGTGACGCCGGCGCGGATCGAGTCCGCCCCCAAACCCGCGCTGACCGAACGCTCCTCCACAATATCGAGACTGGCCGGGAGCGCGCCGCCGCGCAACAGAACGGCGAGATCGTTTGCCGATGCCGTCGTGAAGCTGCCGCTGATCTGACCGGATCCGCCAGTGATTGGTTGCTGGATTATCGGAGCGGTAATGACCTGATTGTCGAGCACAATGGCGAAGCGCTGGCCAACATTGGCTGAGGTGATTTCGCCGAAGGTGATCGCACCGCGCGTATCAAACCTGAAACTGACAACAGGAATACTGCGCTGCTGGTCATAGGCCGGCTGGGCGTCGACCAGTGATTCACCACCCAGAGCGATGTCCTCATAGAGCAATTCGCGGGTGCCGTCCTGGCTGGGCAGGATCATGGTGCCCGGAGGCAGACCCTGTGCCTCGGCCTGATCGGCGGTCATGCCCGGATAGACCATATGGAAGGTCAGGCGTGCCGTCTGGGAAATGATGTTCTTGAGGCGCGTGGAATCACCGAAGCCCGGAACCTGGACCAGAAGCCGGTTTGTCCCCTGGCGCTGGATGCTTGGCTCGGTGGTGCCCAGTTCATCGATACGGTTGCGTACGACCTCGATCGACTGCGCCACCAGGCTCGACATACGCTGCTCGATGCCCTCAGGTGTCAGCGTGACGGTAACGAGATTATCCCCGCTGGGCGCGATGGCAATCTCGTTGGTGCCGCCGACGCCGGAGAACACTTGTCCGCCAACCGTGTTCTGCAGATTCTCGAGGGCCGTAAGCGCCGTGTCCTGCTGGCTGGCATCCATCAACTCGATGGTGATCGAGTTGGTCGCCGGATCCGTGGTTATGATGTTCCCGATGCCGTTGTCATTGGCCAGGATACTACGCGCATCGCGCCGCAAATCGGACAGGCGCTCGGTGACAATGCTTTCCTCATTGACCTGCAACAGCAGGTGCGAGCCGCCCTGCAGGTCAAGCCCCAGAACCACCGTTTCGCTCGGCAACCAGTCGGGCAGCGCGTCTCGCGCCGCCTGCGGCAACATGCTGGGCAGTGCGAAGAGCACGCCGAACACGATGATGGCGAACATGACAATGGTACGAATGGGCGAAAACTGCATGGAAGAGCGTCCTGAAAGCAAAAGCCGGAGCCCTAAGGCTCCGGCGAGCAGACTGTGCCAGCCTTAGGCGGGCTTGTTGTCGTTGACCGGCTCGGACTTGGAGCGCACATCGGCGACCATGCCGCGCACAACCTTGACCTTGACGCCCTGCGCAACCTCGACTTCGAGGTCTTCGCCGTCGGCGGCCTTAGTGACCTTGCCGACAATACCGCCAGTGGTGACGACGGTATCGCCGCGACGGATGGCTGAGAGCATGGCCTGCTGCGCCTTCATGCGCTTCTGCTGCGGGCGGAAAATCAGAAGCCAGAAGATCAGCACCAGAAGGGCGATCGGCATAAGCTGGATGAAGATGTCAGCCATGCCACCAGGGGCCCCAACCGCGTCCTGAGCATAGGCGGGCGTTACAAACATCAAGCGAACTCCTTATTGATTCTTTTTCGTGCGTTGGAGGAAGGGGCGGCCCGGTCCTGTGTCAACAGGCGGTGGACGCTATCGGGCTTGCCTGCACTTGCGCCCCGGCCAAAATCGCGCGGACTATACATTTGGGGTTGGCGTATTGCAAAGCCAATAAGGACGCGCAGATTGCCGCGTCAAAGCTGAAGGACGATAGGGTGAAGACCAGGGACTATCTGAGCCGGATTGCGGAGGCGCTTGAGACCATAGCGACCGTCATGTCTCAGGACGAAAGCGCCGGGCATTTCGAATTGGGCGATGCCGACGCCTATCATTGGCAGGGAGAAAGTGGCCGGTTGATGGCCGTCCCCAAGGTCAGCCGAGTTCCCTTGTCGATGCTTCGGGGCATCGATCAGGTCCGTGATATCCTCCTGGCCAATACGGAGCAATTTGCCCGCGGCCATGGCGCAAACAACGCGCTGCTCTGGGGTGCGCGGGGCATGGGCAAATCCTCGCTCGTCAAGGCAATCCATGCCGATATCGGGGCCCGCGAGGGGTTTGAGCGGCTGGTGCTGGTGGAAATTGCCCGGGAGGATCTGGAGTCCCTGCCCCAGTTGATGCGGGCGATCGCTTCCAAGCCGGCGCGGTTTATCGTCTTTTGCGACGATCTGAGCTTCGACAGCGGGGAAACGAGCTACAAATCCTTGAAGACGATCCTGGATGGCGGCCTGGAGGGCCGGCCGGACAATGTGCTGTTCTACGCCACCTCGAACCGCCGTCACCTGATGCCGCGCGACATGATCGAGAATGAGCG
Source organism: Devosia sp. (assembly GCA_040218355.1). GTDB lineage: Bacteria > Pseudomonadota > Alphaproteobacteria > Rhizobiales > Devosiaceae > Devosia. The sequence goes on from JAVJRP010000020.1 coordinate 147,903, forward strand.
CTCGACCGCGATCAATCCGAGCGAGGCGGTGGAGGAGAAGGTTTCGCTGTCCGACCGATTCGGGTTGTGGCTCGGCTTTCACAATTCCGACCAGGAGAACTATCTCGCCATGGTCGGAGGCTATGCCGCCTATTATGGTCTCTCGATTGACACAGAGACCCTGCGGGCACGAGCCATTGAATGGGCCGCCACGCGCGGCTCTCGCTCCGGCCGGGTGGCCATACAGCTGGTGCGGACGCTGGCGGGCGAAGAGGGCAAGTCAGTTTGATAGCTGTCGTCGCAGGACAATAGAAAAAGGCCGGAGCACCACTTCCGGCCTTTTCCAATTCTGGAGGTCGGTTTGCCTCAGCTTGCGAGCAGTGGCACAGGATCGACCGGGGTAGCGCCTTTGCGCAGCTCGAAGTGGAGCTGTGGCCTGGACACCGAGCCGGTCTGGCCGACGGCGCCGATCGAGTCGCCGCGATTGACCACGGCACCCTTGGCAACACTCATCGAACCAAGGTGGGCGTAGGCCGAGACATAGCCATTGGGGTGGCGGATCAGCACGAGATTGCCGTAACCCTCGACGCCAGAACCGACATAGATGACGGTGCCATTTTCAGCGGCCTTGACCGAGGAGCCTTCGGGAACATCGATATTGATGCCGGTTCCGCGCGATGCGGCGAAGTCGGTGATGACACGGCCGGACACGGGCCAGCGGAACTTCTCGCCCGAGGCGGCAGGTTCAGCGGCCGGAGCGGGCGTGGTCGGCACCGATGCGACCTGGGTCACTTCGGCACCAGCAGGCGCGGCGGCCGGTGTGGGGGCCGGGGTTTTCGTCGTGGTCGCCTGCTGCAGGACATTGCCGGCGGACAGATTGGACGGACGCGAGGCCGGCATGACCGGAGCGGGCGTGTCTTGGCTGGCGCTGGCCACTTCGACCCGCTGCGTATTCACCAGATCAGAGCGGCCGGGAATGATGATCTTCTGGCCGACAATAATCTTGTCGGGCGAACTCAGGCCATTGGCGTGCACGATGGCCTGAGTGGTCACATCGTATTTGCGCGCGATGGTGTAGAGCGACTCGCCACCAGCGATGGTGTGCGAATATGCATTGGTGTTGGCGTTAGCGGCGGCCTGTACGGGCACGCTGGAATTGACCGGCAATGCGGCGCTGGAAGGATTGGTGCCCATGGCGACGGCGGCTGGAGCGGCCGGCAGCGGGGCAAGATTTTGCTGAGCAGGCATGGCTTGCGTGTTTCCCATAGATGACGACGAACTCAATGCAGGCAGGGCCTGGGTCTGCACCGTGGAGGCAGATGCTCCGATCGGCGAAGTGGCACCGGAGGGCTGCATAAAGCCGCCACTGACCGGCGCCGGGGGCAGCGTGTTGCCGCCGTTCCAGGCTGCGCCGACATTTGCCGGCGGCAGAAATTCCATGCTGGCAACCTGCACCGGCTGGGGTGCGCCAATGGTCGGGGGCATGGGCTGATTGAGGGTTGCGGGGGCCGACTGCGCGACCGAGCCTGTGACGGTGTTGTCGCTAAAACTGCGACTCCCGAGGCTCGAACAGCCGGACAATCCAACGGCGGCGATCATTACACCGGCAACGGCGACCGCACTTCTATGGGTCCGCGGAAAAACGCGAATACTCATCGGCTTACTCGTACGCAGGTACTCAACAACTGAGCTTGACGCTACGCCGGTAAGGTAAAGACGAGTTTAAGAGCGATGCGATTTGAGCGAAATCGTAGCGGGGTGATTCAGAGGTGGGTAAGGTTAAGGGGCCGGTCCTGGACCCCAAAGATGAACAAGAGGCGGAATGCGCGCCCTATGACCTTTTGAGTGAGAGGCCACCCAGCCGTTCCAGGGCACCGTTATGGGTCTGCTGGAGCGCGAAAGGCGTCACGGTAATGGCATTGCCCCGGCGCAGGACTTCGAAGTCGGCCGCGGGATCGAGCGGTTGGGGCGTTTCGGGGATGGCCATGAAGAACTGGCCTTCATTGTCGCTCGGATAATAGCGAATGGGTGAACGCGAGAAGCGCTGATGCGCGACTGCAGTAAGGCCGACGACGTCCTCGGTGGTGCAGAAAGGGAAATTGACGTTGTAGAAGACATCGTCGCCGGCATGGGCCGCCAGTATGGCCGACACCACTTCGGCGCCGTAGCGGCGGGCATTGGCCCAGTCCGGCTTGTGCGAGACTTCGTAGTCCATGGACTGGCTCATGGCGATGCCGATGGCGCCCTGCAACACACCTTCTCGCGCGCCAGCCGCAGTTCCCGAGCAATTGACGATGTCGCCCAGGTTCTGGCCGGCATTGACGCCGGAGAGCACCAGATCGGCAGGCTTGTCACCCAGGATATGGGTCATGCCGGCAACCACGCAGTCAGCGGGCGAGCCGCCAGTGACGGCGAAGCGCCTGTGGCCCTTGGTCTCGAAGGAGAGTTCCCGGCCAAAGGTGAAGCGGTGCCCTGCCCCGGACTGATTGCCGTCCGGGGCCACGATCCAGACATCATCGGAAATCGCATGCGCGATATCGGCCATAATGGCGATACCGGGCGCATCCACGCCATCGTCATTGGTAATGAGGATGCGCAGGCTCATCTATTTGCCGCCGATGGAGGTCAACCCGCCCATATAGGGCTGCAAGGCCTCGGGGATGAGCACAGAGCCATCTTCCTGCTGGTAGTTTTCCAGCACGGCAATCAGACAGCGCCCGACAGCCGTACCGGAGCCGTTGAGGGTGTGGACATAGCGGGGGGCCTGCTTCTCCCCGGATGGGCGATAACGTGCATCCATGCGACGGGCCTGGAAATCACCACAGACCGAGACCGAAGAGATTTCGCGATAGGTGTCCTGTCCCGGCAACCAGACTTCGAGGTCATAGGTCTTGCGGGCGCCAAAGCCCATATCGCCGGTGCACAACGTCATCACCCGATAATGCAGGCCAAGGCGCTGCAGCACGGTTTCGGCACAGGCGAGCATGCGCTCGTGCTCGTTGATCGATTCTTCGGGCGTGGTGATGGAGACCAGTTCGACCTTGTCGAATTGATGCTGGCGCAGCATGCCGCGCGTATCGCGCCCGGCCGAGCCGGCCTCGGAGCGGAAGCAGGGCGTAAGAGCCGTGAAGCGCAGAGGGAGTTCTTCTTCGGCGAGGATGGTTTCGCGGACGAAGTTTGTCATGGGCACTTCGGCGGTGGGAATCAGGGCCAACCGGCTCTCGCCATGCGGGGTGAAGAACAGGTCTTCCTCGAATTTCGGAAGCTGCCCAGTGCCGTAGAGGGCATCATCGCGCACGAGCACTGGCGGCTGAACTTCGAGATAGCCATGCTCTGTGGTGTGCAAATCGAGCATGAACTGGCCCAGGGCCCGTTCAAGCCGGGCGATCTGGCCCTTGAGGACCACGAAGCGGCTGCCGGAGAGTTTGGCGGCGATTTCGAAATCCATGTCCTTTTCAGCGACGCCGATTTCGAAGTGCTCCTTGGGCGCGAAGGTGAAGCTCGGCTTTACCGGGCGGGCCTTTGCAGCGGTTTCGGCGGTGCCATTGGCACCGTAATATTCGACATTGTCGGCTTCATCCTCGCCGAATGGCACGTCGTCGAGCGCCATATTGGGGATGGCCGAGAGGGCGTCGCGCAGTTCCTTTTCCACCGCACGTTCTTCGGCCTCACCCGTGGGGATGAACTCCTTGAGTGCTGCGACCTCGGCCATCAGCGCCTGGGCTTTGGCCTCGTCCTTCTGAGCCTTGGCCTGGCCGATCTGCTTGGAGAGGCTGTTGCGCTTCTCCTGGGCTTCGTTGAGCTTGACGATGATGGCGCGGCGGCGTTCGTCGATCGCGATCAGATCAGAGGACCGCACGGACACGTTCTTGCGCTGGCCCATGGCCGCGTCGAAAGCGTCAGGGTTGTCTCTGATCCACTTGATATCGAACATAGCTTGCTACGGGCCCGGCCCGCCTCTTCATCGCTAGCGCAGGCCTTGGGTGAGGAGCCCGGAACACGCCTGCGAGCGCTTCGGGCACAGAAGACTGCGCCCGAAATCGAGCGCAGCTAGTCGGAGGATGAGCCAGACAGCTCCGCATCCTGTGCGGCGATAGCTGCTTCACGGCGCTTCTGAACCCAGCGTACCGACAGGATAGCGAGTTCGTAGAGAGCATACATCGGCAAGGCAAGACCGATCTGCGAGATCGGATCCGGCGGGGAGACCAGGGCGGCGACAATCAGAATGCCGACGATCGCGTAGCGACGCCCTTTCCTGAGCATGTCGACATTGACCAGATCGATCTGGGCAAGAAGCGTCAAAACGACGGGCAACTGAAAGCAGATGCCGAAGGCCAAGATAAGGGTCGTCGCCAGGCCGAGATATTCGGAAACCCGGGCCAGGAGCTTGATTTCCTCAGTCTGCATGCCGGCGAAGAAGTTGAGCGCCATGGGCAGCACGGCGAAATAGACCATCATGGCGCCAAGCAGAAAGAACACCGGCGTCGCTACGAGATAGGGAATCAGCGCCTTGCGTTCATGCTTGTAGAGGCCCGGTGCCACGAAGCCGTAAATCTGTGTTGCGAGGTAGGGAAAGCCCAAGAAAACTGCGCCGAACAAGGCCAGATTGAGCTGGGTAAAGAAAAATTCCTGCGGCGCGGTATAGATCAGCTCCATATCGCCGGGATTGGGATAGATGGAGCGATAGGGGTTGAGCAGGATGTCGAAAATCTGCCCCGCAAAGATAAAGCAGACGACCATCAGCACGACTATGACGATGGCAGCACGGATCAAGCGCTTACGCAGTTCGGTCAGGTGTTCGAGCAATGGCGCTTCGCTGCCGGCGAGTTCGTCTTCGACCTCGGGCTTGCTCTTGTCTTCGATCTTGGGCTGCGTGTCGGCCATTTATTCCGTCTTTCCGGCCGTTTCGGCAGTCTTCTTGCGTGTGGCACGGGGTTTGGCCGGTTTGCCGGCCTGATCGGCGGCCTTTTCAGGTGTCTTGCGCGCGGGCTTTTTGGTGGTTGCGGTTGCACTGCGCGCAGCACGTGGCTTGGCGGGCTTTGCCGGCTGGCTGGCCGGAGCCTCAGCCGCAGCAGACGTGGCGACCGAAGACCTGGCGGCCGGTTTGCGGGCCGACTTAGCGGTCGATGATTTGACCGTTGCGGCTTTGGCCGCAGCAGGTTTGGCTGTGGAGGCTTTACCCGCCGTCCCCTTGGCGGTCGCGGCCCTCGAGGCACGAGCCGGCGCTTTTACCGGTTCAGCCTTTTTAGCCGTGAAACCGTAGTCGGCTGCCATTTCGTCGGCAGACTTCTTGGCAGGCGTCATGCCGGCCTGCTGCTGAATGGCTTCGACGACACTTTCCTGCTTGGGGTCGGTCGGCTTCAAAGCGCCACTGGGACTCTCCTTGCCATCCTTGCCCATGCTGTTGAAATCCTTGCGGATTTCGTCGGCCGTCTTCTTGAGTGGGGAGGTAATCGAGGTCCGCAGGTTGCGCACCTCATCAAGCCCGGTGGTCCTGTTGATCTCGCGCTGGAACTCGCGTCCCATGCGCTGGACCTGACCAATTACCTTGCCAATCCGGCCCATGACAACGGGCAGGTCCTTGGGGCCGATAAAGATCAGCGCGATAACGCCGATCACCAGCATTTCTGTCCAGCCTAGGCCGAGCATATATTCAGTCTCCGGACGACGGCCAGGCCGCCACGCTTGGAATGGGACAATGCAGTGCGCTTAGGCGTCCTTGCTCTTGTCCACTTCCTTGGCATCGACGGTGCTGGGTGCATCTGCATGCAGACGCTCGGCAGGCTTGTCGTCGTCCTTCATACCCTTCTGGAAGGCTTTGATGCCGGAGGCAACTTCACCCATCATGCCGGAAATCTTCCCGCGGCCGAACAGCAGGATAACGACGACGGCGACAACGAGAATGCCCCAAATAGACGGCGCGTGCATAATGGTCTCCCTAGAACTCTGTTACGCGTTACACGCGATAGATAGACCGAGAAATAGGTTCAAATGCACCTGAACACAAGAACGTGTTCCTTTTCGGGCCCGGGAAAACCCGATTAGCGGTCACGTTTCCTCATCTTCGGGCTCCGGATCGCCCAGATCGGCGGGATCGAGCGGATCTTCGTCATCGCGCAGGGCGCCGTCGAGCGGCAGCGGAATCTGCATATCGGCCGGCAGGCGACCCGTCAGCAGACCTGCACCCTTGAGTTCGTCCAGTCCGGGCAGGTCGGACAGGCTCTCCAGACCAAAATGGTCAAGGAAGGCATCCGTGGTGCCGTAGGTGACAGGCCGACCCGGCGTACGGCGACGACCGCGCATGCGCACCCAACCGGCCTCCATCAACAGATCGAGCGTGCCCTTGCCGGTGGAAACACCACGCACCTCCTCGATTTCGGCCCGTGTCGCGGGTTGGTGATAGGCGATGATGGAGAGCGTTTCGAGCGCCGCGCGCGACAGCGGCCGGGTCTCGTGTTCCTCGCGCCTGAGCAGAAAGGCAAGATCTTCGGCGGTGCGAAAAGCCCAACCGTCGCCGCGCCGGACAAGGTTGACGCCGCGCTCGGCATAGACCTCCTGCAACCGCCGGAGCAACCCCGGCACATCGACACCTTCGCCCAGATAGGGCGCCAGGTCAGCCGGGCGCAAAGGCACGTCCGAAGCGAATAGCAGGGCTTCTAGAATGCGCAAATGGCGACGCAAGACCTCACCGGCTTGCTCACCGGTCTGTTGATCACTCACGTGTCTCACTCCGCCGTCGGCGCATGAACAAGGGGCCGAAGGTTTCGGTCTGGCGGATGTCGATCTGTCCCTGCCTTACCAGCTCAAGGCTGGATGCGAAGGAGGAGGCGCGGATTGTGGCCCGCTCTGCGGGTGTCGAAAGATAATCGACCAGATAGGCGTCGAGTGAAATCCACTCCTGGCTTTCGCCGATCAGCCGCTCGAGGATATCGCGCGCATCCTGCAAGGACCACACGGTGCGCAGGCGCGGGGCATAATCGGTGGCGATGCCGCGTTCGCGCTGACTCGAATAGGCCTTGAGCAGATCGTAAAGGCTGGCTTCCCAGATCGAATGCCGGGCAATCTCCAAGGGTTCCGGCGCGCCGCGCGGGTGGATCTGGAAGCCGAGGCGCGGCCTGTTCATCAACCTGTTGGCCGCCGTGCGCATGGCTTCCAGGCGCTTGAGCCGGAATTGCAGCATGGCGGCGAGCATTTCGCCGCTCGGCTCATCGTCACCCGGCGCCTGGGGCACCATCAACCGGCTCTTGAGATAGGCCAGCCAGGCCGCCATGACGAGATAGTCGGCGGCGACCTCGATGCGGCGCTCGCGCACCGTGTCGATGAAGCTGAGATATTGCTCGGCAAGCGCCAAGATGGAAATGCCGGAGAGATCGACCTTCTGGCGCCGCGCCAGATCGAGAAGCAGATCCAGCGGCCCTTCATAGCCTCCCACATCGACACGCAACACGTCTTCGGCGGCCGGAGGCACCGGTGGGTCGAACCAGTTGGTTTCTGCCTGCGTCATGGGCTACCGATCAGGATGGCGATCATGCGTCATCCTTGTCCGCTGGCGCAGCACGCGTCAAGCAAGGCCATGCCGGCGTCAGAGCAAGATGCAGTCGCCGCCGGCAGCTTTTACGTTGGTGCAGATATTGGATGCACTTTCGCGCGAATTGGCCGGCACCAGAACGCGGTAGTAGATGCCGCGTTCCCCCAGATCGACGCGCTGGATTTCCAGGCTGGCGCCACCGAACAACACCCCGTAGCGGGTGGCGATGGCCTGTGCCGACTGGCGTGCGGCCTCTTCGCTGCGCTGTGAGGCCAATTGCACATAGGCCGAAGCCGAGCCGCCGGAGGCGGTTGCGGCAGCTTGTTGCTGGGCAGGCGGTGTCGCCACGGGTTCGGCCGCAACCGGCGCCGGGGCTGGCCTCGCATTTGCAGCGGCAATGGCGGTCGACGCCAGGGCGGCAAAATCAGATGGACGTTCCATCGGCACGCGAACGGTGCTGCCGGGAACGACCGTTCCGGTGGCGTCAACGACGGCAATGTCCGAGCCAGGCTCTGCAATGCCGGTTGCCGGGACCGTCGTTTCCGGCGCCGTCTCTGTGGTAGCAGCAGGCGTGGGCGTGCCGGTCTGTGCGCTGGCGATCAGATCCGGGGTCGAAAAATCGGCGCCCGGCACTTCTGGGACATCTGGGCGATCAACAGGCAGAATGGCCGAACCGGCCAGGCTGTCATCGCCGCTGACGATGGTGCCATCGGGGCGCACGGTCACGGTGCGGACCTTGCGGTTGACCAGACCGTCCTGATTGGGATCGACCGTGGTTGCGCCGGAATCGGCGAGAACGCCGATGCTGGTGGGGGCACTATTGGCTGCCACCAAGGCTTCAGTATCGGCCTGGTCACGCGACACCAATTGCTCGCCGTCGCCAGTATTGGCACCAGAAATCTCGTTGAACACCACCGATTGTGGCGCTTCTGGTGTTTCCTCGACCTCGGGCACTTCCTTGGTCGGGCTGGTGTCGGCGACCAGTAATGGCGCCGGACCGGTGGTCGTTCCGCCCTGCCCCAAGACCCAATAGAGACCAAATCCAGCAACGGCCAGCAGGCCGACAGCAACGAGAGGTCCGACCACTGCTCGGTTCAGACGGCGCGGTTCACGCTGCGGTTCGGCCAGGGCTTCGGTCTCGTGCGGGGTAGCATCTGGATCGCTGCGGCCATTGCCATTGACCCATTCCACATGGGCGCCAGTGGCGGCTGCGGCGGCCAGTATAGCCTCGTCCACCGAACTCATATCGTCGGTGCGGGCCGACGGCGCAGGTTCGGCGGGTTTTGGCGCCACGGGCGTGGCTTCGACGGCCTTGGCGGGCGCCGGTGTGGCGACTGTCGGCGTTGCGAGGCTGCGCAGGGCCGGGCTCGCCGGCGCGGCAGCAGGCTGCGACATACGGACGGCCGGGCCGACAAGGCGCTCGATCTCATCGAGCGGGTCGACGGGCTCGTCGGCTTTTTTGGGCTGAACCGGTTCTGGTGATACGGAAACTGCCGGCTGCTGCTGTTCGGTGGCTGGCGTCGTGGCCTGGGGCTTGGCAGAGCCGTCGCCGAGGCCGAATATTGGCGGCATGCCGAAATTGTCGTCGCTGCGAGCAGGCGGCTCCGGCTTTGGCTCAGGGACGGTTGGCGCTGCGACCGGTTCCGGGGACGAGAGGTCTGTCGCGAGTTCGGCCGCGATCAGGTCAGCCAGGCTATCCTGATCCAGCGGCGCCAGGTTTTCCACGGCCGGCTCGGTGGTGGTGTCGTCTGTCTGCTGCGGCGCCTGGGTGGCGGCGGGCGCGGCGCTGCCCTGCCCTGCATTAAAACCGAAGTCGAAAGAGAACGGCTCGACTTTCGGCGCGGCAGGTGTCGCGTCTGCGCCGGGTATGCGCACTGGTGTCGAATTGGGCTGGGGCGTCTGGCCAGCAGAACTGGAAGACAGATCGGCACGTGGCGCGGGCTCTGCCTGGGGCTCCCCAGGAATGCGCACGGGCGATGACTGTTCCTTGGCTTGCGGCTGGTCGCCACGCGCCTCGTCGGCCATCAGGCGCGCCAGCTCGGCAATAAGATCGTCAGGTGCTTCAGTCTGTGCGGCCATCGATTGCGGTTTCGCTGACGTCATTTTGCAGCGCCCCTAGAATGCGGAATGTCCTGTCAAGGATTTTCCGCGTATTTTCACACCAATGCGCCCGAATTATGAAAGCTCTTCGGGTGCAGAGACCCCCAAAATCCCTAGGCCGTTGCGGATTACCTGACGAACGGCGTCGACGAGTGCGAGTCGCGCTAGGGTCAACTTCGGGCTCGAAGGGTTAACAAATCGTAACTGCGGATCATCCTTGCCCTTGGCCCAGAACCCATGCAAGGCCCCGGCAAGCTCGTGCACGTAGAAGGCGATGCGGTGCGGCTCATGGGCAATCGTGGCCGCGGCCACGGTGCGGGGCCAGGCGCCCAGCAGCCGGATCAGCTCGATATCTGCAGCACTGCCAAGCAGTTCCAGCTCCGCGCCAGCGAGGGCAGCAGGCGAAACGTCGAGCTCGGGCATGTCGCGTTCTGCTGTTCGGAAAATCGAGCAGGCGCGCGCATGGGCGTATTGGACATAAAAGACCGGATTGTCGCGCGTCTGTTCCTTGACCAGGGCGAAATCGAAATCCATCGATGCGTCATTGCGCCGGAACAGCAGCATGAAGCGAGTCGCGTCGGCGCCGACTTCATCGACAACGTCGGCCAGGGTGACGAGGTCGCCGGAGCGCTTGGACATCTTGAATGGCTCGCCACTCTTGAGCAGCCGCACCAGTTGGCAGATGCGCACGTCAATGTCGGCCTCGCCATGGGAGACGGCCTTGACCGCCGCCTGCAGCCGCTTGACGTAGCCGGAGTGGTCCGCGCCGAGCACATTGATCATGTGCTTGAAGCCGCGCAGATATTTGTTGCGGTGATAGGCGATGTCAGCGGCGAAATAGGTGTAGGAGCCGTCGGACTTAATCAAGGCGCGATCGGTATCGTCGCCATAGTCGGTGGCCCGGAACAGGGTCTGTTCGCGATCTTCCCATTCCTCGGGTGTCTTGCCCTTGGGGGGCTCCAGACGCCCTTCATAGACCATACCTTCTTCACGCAACCAGTCCAACGTGGTCTGGATGTCGCCACCCTGGCCATGCAGAGTGCGCTCAGAAAAGAACACGTCGTGATGGATGTTGAGCTGTGCGAGGTCGCCCTTGACCAGTTCCATCATGGCGGCCAGGGCGGCTTCACGCGCGATCAGCACGGCCTCCTGCTCGGGCATGTCCAGCAATGACTTGCCGTATTCCGACGCCAGCGCCTTGCCGACAGGCACCAGATAGTCGCCGGGATAGAAGCCGGCTGGAATCTCGATGGTTTCCCCGAGCGCTTCGCGATAGCGCAGCATGGCTGACTGACCAAGAATAATGGTCTGCCCGCCGGTGTCGTTGATGTAATATTCCCGGGTGACGTCATAGCCTGACCAGGCCATCAGGGATGCCAGAGCATCACCGAACACGGCGCCACGGGTGTGGCCCACATGCATGGGGCCAGTGGGGTTCGCCGAAACAAATTCGACATTGACCCGTTCACCCTTGCCCAGATCGGTCCGGCCGAAATTCTCGCCTTGCGCGCCGACGTCCCGGAGCACCTGATGCCAGATCGGATCTGCGAGACGGAAATTGATGAAACCGGGTCCTGCGACATCCACCGAAGTCACATCGGGTGCTGACTTGAAGCGTTCAACCAGCCCAGACGCCACTTCGCGCGGATTCTTGCCCAGCGGCTTGGCCACGACCATTGCGGCATTGGTCGACAGGTCACCATGGGCTGGATCGCGCGGCGGCTCCACGACCACGCGCGCAAGCAGCTCGTCGTCGAGCTGGGGATAGTCGGCACGCAGGGCCTCAATGACCCGGGTGGTGAAAAGGGCGAAAATGTCCATGTCAAACCTGTGGGGAGACTGTCCTGGTCACGTTCCCCCACTGGACAGTGGAAACACTTTTTGCGGGAAACGCTCCTGTGGCGCCGGGGTTAGCGGAAATCCGGTCGAGCGTCAAACAGACGCTGGTGTTCATCAAGGGCGTAGGGATCGGTCATCCCGGCGATAAAATCGGCGACAATGCGCGCCCGGTCTGTCCCTTGCACCGCCCTGCCCGCGTCACCCCAACGCCCCGGCATGTCCGCGTCAGACATGTAGGCTGCAAACAAGCGCTCAACGACAGCCTCACTCTCGCGGACTGGCACCATGACGTCCTCATGGCGATAGACGCGCGCAAACAGGAAGGATTTCAGCGCTTTTTCATCGGTCGCCATTGCTGGAGAGAATTGCACGAGGGTCCGCCCCGCCAGCCGCACATCCTCCGGTGAATCGACTCCGGCTGCGGCAATGTTCTCCGAGCCGGTGGCGATGACATTTTCGACCGCGCGGGTGATCATCCTCCGCTGGACTTCGTGGGTCTGGCGTTTGACGGCGATATCGGGATAACGCTCCAGCACTTCCTCAACAATGGGCCCGGCCATTGGGACACCGACGAAATCGTGCAACGTCACAAGGTTGGCGCGCAGGGCGTCGTCAATGTCATGCGCATTATAGGCGATATCGTCGGCAATGGCGGCGACCTGCGCCTCCAGGCTGGCATAGGTGGCGACACGCAGATCGGCGGGTGCCGGAATCTCCGCCAGATCCAACAGATGCGGCAGCGGACCATTGTGCTTCAGGATGCCTTCGAGCGTCTCCCAGGTCAGGTTCAGCCCGTCATGCTCGGCATAACGGTTTTCAAGGCGCGTGACGACGCGTAGCGCCTGGACGTTATGATCGAAACCGCCGAAGGGCTCCATGGCCCGGTCGAGCGCTCTTTCGCCGGCGTGGCCGAACGGGGTGTGACCCAGATCGTGGCTGAGGGCGATGGCCTCCGCCAGATCTTCATCGAGACGCAGCGCCCGGGCAATTGAGCGCGCAATCTGGCTGACTTCCAGTGTGTGGGTCAGGCGGTTGCGGAAATGCCGACCTTCATGGGCAAGGAATACCTGGGTCTTGTGTTGCAGGCGTCTAAAGGCGGTCGAGTGGATGATGCGGTCCCGATCGCGCTGGAATTCGGAGCGTGTAGGGCTTGCACCGGTGCCAAAAAGCCGTCCGATGGATTGAGAGGACTTGCTGGCGTAGGAGGCGGTGTCTCTCATCTGGTCTCTTCCGGGCCTTTGCAACGGCGCATTGAACGCCTATCTTAGGACGAGCGTTATGACATTACGACTGACCCGGGATATCCCATGACCGACGCCGCACTTGCCGATGCCCCTGCCGTAACCCTTTCAGACCGCGCCGCCAAGCGCGTGTCGCGCATCCTGTCCAAGGAAGCGCCTGGCACGGTGCTGCGTGTCTCGGTGGCCGGAGGCGGCTGCTCGGGTTTTCAATACGAATATAATCTGGTGCAGGAAACGCCCGGCGAAGATGACCTTGTCCTGCAAAAGGGCGACGCCACGGTGCTGATCGATTCCCTGAGCCTGGAATTCATGGGCGGGGCCGAAATCGACTTTGTCGACGACCTGATCGGCCAGTCGTTCCAGATCAAGAACCCCAACGCGGTCGCCTCCTGTGGCTGCGGAACCAGTTTCGCCGTCTAAGCTTCACCTCCTGTGCATCGGACGCTAAGGTCCGGCCGGAACAGGAGGAATCAAGACCATGACCAGCCGCATCGACGCCGTGATGGATGCCGCCATCGCCAATCAGAAGATTGTCGGCGCGGAGGTCATTGTCACCCATCATGGGGATGTCGCCTATCACCGGAGCGCCGGATGGTTTGACCGCGAGGCGGATCGCCCGATGATCGACAATGCGATCTACCGGCTAGCCTCGCTCACCAAGCCCATAGTTGCCGCGACGGCCCTGGCCATGGTGGACAAGGGAATGGTCGGGCTGGACGACCGGGTGAGCCGGCATATTCCCTGGTTTGCGCCTCGTCTGAAGGATGACCGGGAAGCCGAAATCACGATCCATCACCTGCTTACCCATACTGCGGGCCTAGCCTACAGCTATCCGCAGGACCCGACGATCTCGACGGGTCTGGGCGCGACCGATCAGGGTCTTGAAGAAAACTTTACCCGTGTTGCAAGGCACCCTCTCGAGTACGAACCAGGGACGGCCTGGCAATATTCCGTGGCTATCGATGTTCTCGGTGCGGTGCTGGCCCAGGTTCATGGGGGTACGCTCGATGACGCGGTGAAGGCGCACATCACCGGCCCGCTGGGCATGGCCGAGACGGGGTTTTTCGTCGCTGACGAGGAACGGCTGGCCAAACCCTACGCCGACGGCATGCCGCCCACACCGATGTCGGATCCAGAGAATGTTCAAGGCGACAAGGGTCCGCTGGTCTTCTCGCCATCACGCATCTTCAGCAAATCGGCCTTCCAGTCCGGCGGGGCGGGCATGGCGGGCACGCCCGCAGACATGCTGCGTTTCTTCGAGGCCTTGCGCAATGGCGGCGGTGGGGCGGTTCGGCAAGAGACGGTTGCGCGCGCCTTCTCAAACCAGGTCGGCAATGTCGAGCGCGACGCGGGGCAACGCTTCGGGTATCTGGGTGCCATTGTCGACGATCCGTTGGCCGCCAATTCGCCTTCGGCCAAAGGCACGGTCAATTGGGGCGGCGTTTACGGCCATTCCTGGCTTATCGACCCGGTCAACGGCCTGTGCATTCTTTCCATGAGCAATACGGCAGTTGAGGGGTGCACGGGGCGCTATCCAAAGGATATCATCGCCGCCGTCTATGCCGACCTGATCCGAGGCGAAATCAAATGACCCTGCGCATTGCCACCTGGAATATCAATGGCATCAAGGCCCGGCTGGAGCTGGTGCTGCGCTGGCTGGAGGAAGAAAAGCCCGACATTGTCGGCCTGCAGGAAATCAAGACGGTCGACGAAGGCTTTCCGAAAGCCGCGTTCGAAGCGCTGGGCTACAATGTCGAAACGCATGGGCAGAAAAGCTGGAACGGGGTGGCCCTGCTCTCCAAGCTGCCCTTTGACGAGGTGCATCGCGGCCTGCCGGGCAATAGCGAGGACGAGCAGGCCCGGTTGATCGAGGGGGTGTTTTCGATCGATGGGGGCATTGTGCGGGTATGCAACATTTACCTGCCGAACGGTAACCCGGTGGATACGGAAAAATTCCCCTACAAACTGGCGTGGATGGATCGGCTCAATGCCTTTGTCGCGGGCCGGCTGGCGCTGGAGGAGCCGTTCATCCTGATGGGCGACTTCAATCTTATCCCCGCACCGATCGACGCCCACGACCCCGATGCCTGGTGGGGCGACGCGCTCTACCGGCCGGAGAGCCTGGAGAAGTTCCGTATTCTGAGGAATATGGGCATGACCGATGCCTTGCGGGCCATCACAGCCGAAGAAGCCTATACGTTCTGGGATTTCCAGGCGGGGGCATGGCGGCGCAATGCCGGCATCCGCATCGACCATCTGATGCTCTCGCCGCAGGCGGCGGACCGGCTGGACGATGTGGTGGTGCACAAGGATGTGCGCGGCTGGGACAAGCCCAGTGACCACGTGCCTGTGGAAGGCGCCTTCAGCTTCTGAACAATCAGAACTCGGCGCTCACCACCACGCCTGAATTGGCCATTTCGACTGCAGCGGCGCGCGTTTCGGGCGTCGCCACCGACATGGCGCGATTGAGCAGGTCCTCGGCTGCCGCGAGGTCGCTGGTGCCAAGGCAGGTGGTTCGCGCGAAGTTGAGCCACATCAGCCCTTCGGCAGGACGCGGCGGATAGCTTTCCATGCCGTTGAACAGAAGGTCGCCCAATTGCGCCTGTGCCAGGCAGTGCCCCTTATGCGCCGCCGATTGCAACCAGCGGGCAGACAGCATAGGGCTCAGGCCGAGCCCGTCTTCCTGCTGATAGAGCAGACCGATGCGGTATTGCGCCTCGGCATCGCCGAAATAAGTGGCCGCATGCATCAGCATACGATGATATTCGGCCGGGTTCTGGGAGACGCCTGCTTCGGGTACGCCCATGCGGAAATACTCGCCGAGCTTGACGAAGGAATTGGCGACGATGTCGGCTTCGAGCCCGCGCGGCGCGGTATCGGCATGCTGATTGGCGATCTGTGCGAAGTAGCCGAAGGCCTTGACCGGGTCCTTGTCGACCCCTTCGCCGTTCTCATACATCGTACCCAATTGCCAGAGCGCCAGAGGCCGACCGGCGGCAGCGTCGCTTTCAAGCGCGGACAGATAGGTATCATTGGATACAAAGGCGCCCGTGCCGTCGAGTGTGCGGGCGAAGTCAAGCGCCGCATCGGCGGCCGTCTGGGCGTACGCAGGAGCGGCCAGGCCAAAGGCCAGCATCGCTCCGGACACGGCGCAGGCAAGGGACTTGTCCCAAGTGGTGCGCATAACACTCCTTTCGCCCACAAAGCTGTGGGCGCAACCGATTGGCGATCCCCGTAGCGGGTTCGCCGTTGCGGGGACCCGGTTGGGCGCACCGCATCTGATCACTGATGATATTGCCCGGATGACGCGGCCGGGCAAAGCAAAGTCTGAATAACTCGTAAACGCGCTTTGTGACCGCATTCAGCCCATCCCATCACATCGATGTTCCATGCGCCGTGCGCCGGTCTGACGCACGCTTGCCTGGGGAACCATTCTGGTTCGCAAATGGGTGTCCATAGCCACCGTTTCTGGCGCTTTGCGCCGTTCGTTCAGTTCCGCGTTCGATGGGAAGGCGACACTACCCAAGCGCGAATTGGCCGCGCGTTGAGGAGTTATCGCATCCGCCCCCGAATGCCATGCGTCCTGCTTTAGGGTCAGATTGTGGCGGGAAACATCGCCAAATCGTTGATGTGAGATTTCCGTATTCTGAATCGGTATCGTTGTTGCGAAATCGTCACAGATGCTGATGCATGCTTTCCCGCAGATTGCACCGGCCGCCGCTTGTGGCCATAGTTTGTGCACAACGCCAAGCGCGGGAGATAAAGATGAAAACGATCCTGTCCAGCCAGAACACCATTTGTCTGAAACAGGACCAGTTCATTCATGTCTTCCAAGAAATCCGCCGGGACAGTCGGCGGTCGAAAACTATCTAGCGCACCCTTCCAGCTTCCGTTTCGTCGCAGCCTCTCTCGCGAAGAGGCGGCGAGGAACCGTTCGCGCTGGCGCCGCTTTCTCTCCTATTACAAGCCGCACCTGCCTTTGCTTGGTGCCGTATTGTGCTGCGCCGTGCTGGTGTCGCTGACGGCGCTTGCGCTGCCGCTGATCGCCAATCAAATCGTTTCGCGCCTGCCTGAATTGACCGGCTCGCCCGACGCCGTGGGACAGTTGCTGGCATTGGGTGGCGTGCTGCTGGCGGTTTTTGCGGTGCAGGCGCTGGCCACCTATTTCGTCGACTATCGGGGCCATGTGATGGGTGCACGCATCGAGGCCCAGGTGCGCAGCGAGTTGTTCGAACACTGCCAGAAACTGTCCTTCAGCTTTTATGACCGGCAGCG
This sequence comes from Devosia sp., assembly GCA_040218355.1. Lineage (GTDB taxonomy): Bacteria > Pseudomonadota > Alphaproteobacteria > Rhizobiales > Devosiaceae > Devosia. The sequence goes on from JAVJRP010000020.1 coordinate 164,865, forward strand.
CACCGGGCAGTTGATGAGCCGGATCACCAATGACTCACTGTGGCTGGGTGAGCTGTTTCACCATGGTCCGGAGGATCTGGCGATCAGCCTGCTCAAGTTCACCGGGGCGCTGGCCGTCCTCGTCTGGATCGACCCGCTAATTGCAGTGGTCATTGTCGGCCTGCTCCCGTTCGCAATGGGTTACGCGTTGTATTTCAACAACCGGATGAACAAGGCATTGCGGATATCCAAGGAGCGGATCGCCGGGGTCAATGAGCGGGTTGAAGACGCGCTTGGCGGCATCAGGGTGGTGCAGTCCTTTGCCAATGAAGAGGACGAAAAGGCCCGTTTTGACACCGAGAACGCGAAATTCCTGCGCTCGCGGGCCGAGGGTTACCGCAGTGAGGCCATGCTCTGGAGCGGCATGGACGCCTTTGCCCAATTGGTCACTATCGTGGTGATCGTGTTTGGCGCCATCCGCATATTGGGCGGCGAGATGGATGCGGCCGGGCTGCTTACGCTGTTGCTCTGCGTCGGGGTGCTGCTCGATCCGCTGAAGCGGTTCGACAATTTCATCCGCCTCTGGCAGGAGGGCTATACGGGCTTTGTCCGGGCCATGGAGCTGCTTGAAGAGCAACCGGACATCGCAGACCGGCCGCATATGCGGCCGCTCAACGCGGTGACCGGGGCGATCGGCTTTGAAAATGTCGGCTTTCGCTATGAGGCCGATGGGCCGAAAGTGCTTGAAGGGGTTTCCCTGTTGATCAGGCCCGGCGAGTTCGTTGCCCTGGTCGGACCATCGGGCGTGGGCAAGAGCACCTTGTGCAGCCTGATCCCTCGATTTTACGACGTCGATGCGGGCAAGGTGACACTGGATGGCCAGGACGTGCGGGATGTGACGTTGGCAACGCTGCGACGCCATGTGGGTGTGGTGCAGCAGGACGTTTATCTGTTCAGCGGCACCGTTGCGGAGAATCTGCGCTATGGCCGGGCCGACGCCACCATGGACGAGATCATGGCGGCCGCTCATGCCGCCAATGCGCATGACTTCATCATGGCCCTGCCCCAGGGCTATGACACCGATATCGGGCAGCGCGGCGTGAAGCTGTCAGGCGGGCAGAAGCAAAGGCTGACCATTGCCCGGGCGTTTCTCAAGAACCCGGCCATCCTGATCTTTGACGAAGCGACCAGTGCGTTGGACAATGAGAGTGAGCGCGCCATCCAGCAATCCCTGCTGTCGCTGGCCAAGGGTCGCACGACGCTGGTGATCGCCCACCGTCTGTCCACTATTCGTCACGCAGACCGCATTCTCGTGCTCACGCGCGAGGGGATTGCCGAAGAAGGCACGCATGATGCGTTGATGGCCAAGGCCGGGGTCTATGCTGACCTGCACAGTCTGCAGGGGTGTCTATAGACCGGATGCGCGGGCGTCGTCAGAGCAGATGGCGCCTGCGCATCCACCATATGATGCCGCCGACAACCGCAACCAGGCCGGCGCAGACCAGCCAGAACGCGCCGGCGCTATCGGCAAAGGGAATGCCGGCGACATTCATGCCCAAAAGTCCGGTAATGAGTGTCAGCGGCGAGAAGACCACGGTTACGGCCGCAAGCAGCAGCATGGTGTGGTTCATCTGCTCGGAGCGCTCGTCGATGATTTCTTCGTGCACCAGCACGGCGCGCTCGGAAAGCGACTGCAATTCGTCACCCAGACGTGCGGTGCGCATCGCGGCTTCGCGCAGGCGCTGGCGGTCGCGGTCAGACAGGAATGGCAGATCGGCCATTTCAAGGGCGCTCAGGGCATCGCGCTGAGGCCAGACCAGCCGGCGCAGATTGATCAAGGTACGCCTGAGCTGCTCCAGACGATCTTGGGCATGTTCGGTCCGGTGGGTGATCAGCGTCTCTTCGATTTCATCGAGACGGTCACCCAGCACCTCGATCAGGGGTTCGAGGCGATCCGTGACTTTCAGGGAGAGTCGCGCCACCAGATCGGCCGGTGAAACCGGCGCGTGACGGGACGTCTCGGCGCTCCCGATGCCCAGCAGCTCGACGATGTTGATTTCCGAGGCGATGACCACCCGGCCCTCTTCAAGCCAGAGGGTGATGATTTGCCGCCCGACATCCTCAGGCGCTGCGCCGGGTCGAACCACGCGAAACATGAGCAGGGCCTGGCGGTCGAGCACCGTGCAGCGGGCGCGGGAGCTCGGGGCCGACAAAAGGCCGGCGTGAAACTCGCCCAACTCATTACGCAACCAGACCTTGAAATCCGGGGTCCGCGCATTGCCAGCGACGATTGCAAAGCCGCCGGGTGGTGTTTCAGCAAGCGGGGCACCGGGCTCCTGAGCGACAATGCCACCCTTGCCATCAAGGACCAGGGCGGCCACCACTCCCGATACGGACTTGCGCGCCGAAAAGTCGGGAGTGGGTATCGAAACCACGGGTTTGCCTCGCTCAGCTCAGACGGGTGAGTGCGTCCAGGATTTTGCCACGGCGCTCGACGGCGGTCTCACGGCGCAGCTTCTGCTCCTCGATGACCTCTTCAGGCGCCTTGGAAACGAATTGCTCATTTCCCAGCTTCTTGTCGATCTGGGCGACTTCGCCGTCGAGCTTGGTCACTTCCTTTTCGAGACGGGCCTTTTCGACAGCAATGTCGATGACGCCGGCAAGGGGCAAGGCAAAGGTGGCGTCCCCGACAACGAATTGTGCCGACTCGCCCGGCACTTCATTTTGCGGTGAGATTTCGTCGAGACGGGCCAGGCGGGAAATCAGCGAGGTGCCCGCCACAAGGCGGGAGAGCGTCTGCTCCCCTGCCCCAGTGACGACCATCTGCAGCTTGGCGCCAGCCGGCACATTCATCTCGGCCCGCACCGAGCGAACATTGGAGATGACATCGACCAGCCAAGCCAATTCGGCATCGGCGGCGGCATCTTCCAAACCCGACAGGTCCGGCCATTCGGTGGTGATCAGCATGGCGTCGCGCGCCGGCCCAAACTTGCCGGTTTCGGCCCAGAGCTCTTCCGTCACGAAGGGCATCATGGGATGGAGCATGATCAGGATCTGATCGAGTGCCCAGGCCGCGGTAGCCCGAGTTTCGGCCTTGGCGGCCTCGTCTTCACCATTGAATACGGGCTTGGCGAACTCGACATACCAGTCGCAGAACGTGCCCCACACAAAATCATAGGCGCTGTTGGCCGCTTCGTTGAACTTGTAGTCCTCAATGCCCGCACGGACCGCCGCAGCGCCGCGCGCGGTAGCGCCGACAATCCAGCGATTGAGGGCCAGCGTGTTCGCCTTGGGATCGTAGCCCTCAACGCGGCGGCATTCGTTCATCTCGAGGAAGCGCGCGGCGTTCCAGAGCTTGGTGACGAAGTTGCGATAGCCTTCCACGCGGCTGATGGCGAGCTTGAGATCGCGGCCCTGTGCGGCCATGGCGGCCAGGGTGAAGCGCGTGGCGTCGGCACCGTATTCGTCGACGAGCTTGAGGGGATCGATCACGTTCCCCTTGGTCTTGCTCATCTTCTGGCCCTTTTCGTCGCGGACCAAGGCGTGCATGTAAACCGTGTGGAACGGCTCCTTGTCGAGGAATTCAAGCCCCATCATCATCATGCGGGCGACCCAGAAGAAAATGATGTCGAAGCCGGTAACCAGCACATCGGTGGGGTAGTAGCGCTTGAGCTCGGGCGTCTCATCCGGCCAGCCCAGGGTCGAAAACGGCCACAGAGCTGAGGAGAACCAGGTGTCGAGCACGTCCGGATCGCGGGTCAGCTCGGCCGGCTTGCCATAATGCTTATCGGCGAGCGCCTGAGCCTCGGCCTCATCATAGGCGACAAAGGCCTCGTTGTCCGGGCCGTACCAGGCCGGGATCTGGTGCCCCCACCAGAGCTGACGCGAAATGCACCAGGGCTTGATGTTTTCAAGCCAGGCGAAATAGGTGTTTTCGTATTGCTGGGGCACAAATTTGGTGCGGCCCTCGCGCACCGAGGCCAGCGCAGGCTGGGCCAGCACGTCGGCCTTGACCCACCACTGGTCGGTCAGGAAAGGCTCGATGACGACGAGTTTGCTCTTCTCGTCATGGGGCACCATGATCTTCTTGTTTTCGATGTGATCGAGACCACGCGTCGCATTCTCTTCCGCCAGAGCCGTCAGGTCCGCGACTATGGCCTTGCGCGCCTCGAAGCGATCAAGCCCGCGATAGGCCGCCGGAACGAATTCATCGCTGACGATGGTCCCGCGCGTTGTGAAAACATTGATGGGTTCCAGACCAGCGCGGGCGCCGACCTCGAAATCGTTGAAGTCATGCGCCGGAGTGATCTTCACCGCCCCGGTGCCCAGGGTTGGATCGGCGTATTCGTCGGCGATGACAGGAATGCGGCGGCCCACCAGCGGCAACTCGACAAACTTGCCAATCAACCCCTGATAGCGCTCGTCCTCCGGATGCACGGCCACGGCGACGTCGCCCAGCATGGTTTCGGGACGGGTCGTTGCAACAATGATGTAGTCGCGGGTTTCCGTGCCGGTGACATTGCCCTCTTCATCGGTCACCGGGCATTCGTAGGTCACGCCACCGGCCAGTGGGTAGCGCAGGTGCCACATATGCCCCTTGACCTCGATATTCTCAACTTCGAGGTCTGAAATCGCGGTCTCAAGGCCCGGATGCCAGTTCACCAGCCGCTTGGCGCGGTAGATGAGCCCGCGCTTGTGCAGTTCGACGAACACCTTGGTGACGGCGCGCACCATCTGGTCGTCGGGTTGGCCGCGATCGCCCATGGTGAACTTCTCGCGGCTGAAATCGGCCGAAGCCCCGAGGCGCTTCAACTGATTCATGATCGTGCCGCCGCTCTCGGCCTTCCACTCCCAGACGCGATCGATAAAGGCGTCGCGGCCCATGGCACGGCGGTCGAGCTGTTTTTCGGCAAGCTGGCGCTCGACGATCATCTGGGTGGCGATGCCGGCATGGTCGGTGCCCGGTTGCCAGAGAACATCCTTCTTGAGCATGCGATTGAAGCGAACAAGAATGTCCTGCACGGTATTGTTCAGCGCGTGCCCGATATGGAGGGATCCTGTGACGTTGGGCGGCGGAATAACGATGGTGAAGGTTTCCGCACCCGGCTTGGCCCCTGCCCCGGCCGCAAAGGAGTTGGTTTCAAGCCAGGCATCATAGATGCGGCCCTCAACGGCGGCGGGCTCGTAGGTCTTTTCTAGCATTGGGCTACTCGCAACAGCAGCGACCCGCCAGGCGAGACCTAGGCGGGCCGGAGAAAGGTTGGCAGACTTCAAGCAAATGCTGCGTGCGGGGTCAACAGCAACCAGCCCCGGTGCGATGGCGTTTCGACCCCATACCCGCTCTCACCCTTGACGCCAGGATCAGCCATGAAAGACGCCGCCAAGCTAGGAACCATAATTGCAGGGCTGATCGCAGCGCCGGCAATGGCTGCGTGCCCACCGCCGATGGCAGGCGATACGTCCGCAGAAATCAGAGGCAATAGCGAACGCCTTGTCTGCCTGCAAAATGAGTTGGCAACGAACATCGCGCAACGTCGATTGCAGATGCAAATGGACGCGATCAACAGTCGCTTGCGAGACCTGGACTTGCAGCGGCGGCTCGACAGTCTGCCGCAGCCACCGGCAATCATAGTTCAACCGCCAATAAGCCCTTAGGTCACTCGCCGCGGGAAACGCGGGCGATTTCCTTTTCTACCATGCGCTCGACAACGGATGGCAGATTCTCGTCGAGCCACTCCTTGAGCATGGGGCGCAACATGTCGCGCATCATGGCTTCTATGGTCAGGCCAGGATTGCCAATGCCAAGAGCGCTCAACTTGCCAATGGAGCCGCGGACCGCAGCACGTGTCGCAGGTTCAAGCAATTGATCAGCCATATCGGCCGTCAAGGTCGGATCCGGCAGGGACTCGGCCTGGGCAACAGGCTCTTCCATGGCGGGCTCAGGTTCCGGCGCAGCCTCAAGCTCAGGCTCAAATGCTGGCTCAGGATCAAACGCCGGCTCCGGGTCGGGCTCGGGCTGAAATGTGGGTTCCGGCGCAGCCTTGGCGGCGGGCGCCGGCGGATCGTCCGGCAGTTCGCGCGAAGGAACAGGATCGAAGCTAGGGAGGTCGTCTTCGGCGTCGAAGGTCACATCCTCGGCCTCGACCAGTCCGGGCGCTTCGGACTCAGAGCTTTCCGTGTCGGCCAGGATGGAATCGAAGCTGAAGCCATCGGCGTCTTCACCTTCCTCGACAATCTGCGAGGGGGACAGCGCCAGAGGCTCGATATCGTCCAGCATGTCGCTGAGATCGCGATCATCCTGATCGCCCAACGGCTTCGCGGGCGCCGCTTGCATCGGTGGCGGCGCAGACTGCGCAGATGGACGGCGCGGCGCACCAGCGGCATCATCATCGGCAATGATCTGTCGGATGGACGACAGAATCTCGTCCATGGACGGTTCTTTAGGTGCCGGCTTGTTCATCAGTGCCTCTTACTCATGCGCCCGACCGGGTCGATGACCGCAGTCGCCCACCCTGATTCGTAAGCATTAGCTTAACCACATGGGGGCGACTTAGGAATCATCCCAAGGCTGGAAGTGATGGTCTTCCACGAAAAGTTGAGGCCGGGACATGCCCGGCCACAATATTTTGCAATGCTCTATGCGATTTACTCGACGACTGTCCGCAATTCCTGCCAGACATCCTCGACCGCCTGAGTGTAGGGCACGGCCGTCTTGATCTGGACTGGCAGCCCGAGGTCGCGCGCCGTCAGACGCCCCATGGCGCTCAGCAGGGAGAAGGTGGCCACGGTCTTGCCGTTGGACGCATTGATCAGTGCTTCACGTGCGCTGGTCAGATCGGCCTGGGCGTTGAGTACGTCGAGCGTGGTTGCGGTACCCAGGTCACGCTCCTGAATGACGCCATCGAGCACGGTGTTGCTGGAGGTGACCGCCGCCTGCGCGGCACTGATTTGCGCGTCGGCACTCTGGATGCCGGTCCAGGCGGAAATCACGGCCTCCCTGATCTGGTCATAGGCGCCCATGGCGTCCACTTCCGACTTGATCTGGTTGAGATTGGCCTGACGTACGCCCGACCCAATGGCACCGCCCGAATAGATCGGAATGTTGATCTGGAAGCCCAGCGAACCGCGAATGCCGTCCTGTGCGCCGCCGGAGGGGCCCGTCCAGCTCGTGCCAACCGAACCCGAAACTGTCGCGGTGGGGCCAAAGGCGGCTTTCGCCGCGTCGCTGCTGGCCTGGGCCGCACGAATGCTGGCCTTGGAGAGCAGAATGGCCGGATGACCGATTTCAGCTTCCGAAATGGCGGCGTCAATCGAGCGCGGAATGAGATTGGCGTAGCCATGGCTGGTCGAGAGACCTTGCGGGCGCTGGCCGACCAAGCGCTGGAAGGTGGCTTCACTCGTCTGAAGCGTGCTCACGGCAGCCTGATAGGCGGCCTGTCCCTGGGCAAGGCGCGCCTGCGCCTGCGCCACATCAATGCGGGTGCCTTCGCCAACATCGAGGCGGTCCTGCGCTGACTGCAACTGCGCCTGGAAGAAGCTGATGTTTTCCTGGCGCAAGGACAGCAGGTCCCGGCCGCTCAGCACGGACATATAGGCCTGCACCACCTGGAGCAGAACGTTCTGCTCGGTATTGCGGATCTGATACTCGGCCACTTCGGCAGCGGCCCGGGCCGCCTCCACGCGCGCTGCGGTGCGATTGTTGTCGTAGATGGTCTGGTTGTACGAAAGACCCGTCGAAAGCGATTGCCCACTGGTCCAGTTGCCGCCAACAAGGCTGGCACTCTGGCTGCCGCTGATCGAAGCGCCAATGGTGGGCAGTGCGCCCGCCTTTGCCTGAACGATGCCTTCGGACGAGGCCTTGGCGCTGAGGAGGGCAGATTGCAGGTCCGGCGCATAATCGTAGGCCGCGGCCAAGGCCTGGCTGATCGATTGTGCGTGCGCTGCGCCCAGCGATGCGCCGGTCAGCAGAAGCGCACAGGCAGTCGCCCGCAAAAAACCAAGACTATTCATAAACCCGTCTCCTGACCCATTCACCCATACGCGTGGCAAATGGGGTGTACAACCGACTCAGGCTATCGCTACCAAATTTTAATTGCATCTTCATGCCCGTGCGTGACCCGATAGCAACATAATGCGTCAAAAGACGAACTCTTCTGGCGCATCGTTCGACATTGTCGAGGGTAGCATCGCGTTGAAATGCGTCCGCGAGACGATACCGTCTGCGGTGCGAATCCAAACCGTTGCGACTCCCGTGCGGCCAGCGCCGATCACTGCAACAAGCCTTCCACGCGGCGCCAGTCGTTCCAGATAGGTGTCCTGAACATTTCCAATCGCCCCTTCGAAGACCATAGCGTCATATGGGCCCGCATCCAGAGCCGATTGCTCTTGGGTGAGAACGGAGGCGTTCGCTGCGCCAATCCGACTCAGATTGTGAACCGCAATCCTTGCCAGGTCTTTATCATCTTCATAGGCGACTACCGAGGCTGCGATTTTGCTCAGGACGGCCGACGAGTAGCCCGTGCCGCAGGCGACATCGAGAACACGGTCGGTCGGCCCAATGGCGGCCAATTGAGCGATGCGAGCAAATTCAACTGGCGAGGACAACTTTCGGCCATGGCCAATGTCGTGCTGAGAATCGCTATAGGACAGCGCCGCGCGATGCTCGGGTACAAAGAGTTCCCGAGGAACCGTCAACAACGCGGATAACAGGCGTGGCTCGACTACAGAACTCACGGCAATCTGGCCGTCGACCATAGCCTTGCGCGCCAATGAAAAATCGTTCCCGGCCAAATCCGGCCTCCCGCCTGCATATGCCGGACGTGAATATGCAAGGATGCTATCCGAAGCAAGAGTCCGCCGGTCGGCGCGGCGATTTATTCGCCGCTGGGTGCCGATTGGGCTTTAGCGGGTCGAGCTGGGCGCGGCTTGCCGGGATCGACAGGCTGATCGAGCCTGGTTCCGTCGGGGCGGCGGCCCAGATCATCGATATTGTCGTCCTTCTGCTGACCCGGTTCCGTTTCTTCGGGCGCGCTTTCGTTTTTCTGGTGTCTTTTCGTCATTTGCATTTCCCTCGTGGAATGCTGGGGCAACTGACGCACAGGCCAAGCGTTCCATAAAAGCAAGCCTCAGGAACATTCCTGGAGCATCAACCCTATTCTCGCCGGCCAGAGGGGCTTGGCCTCTTGAACTGGTCGGTCAAAGCCAGCAGCACAACCATATGCAGCCGCTCCGGCGTCGTGGGGGGCTTGAGACATTTGACCCGAGACGAGACGGTGTAGCGCGCGCCGTTTCGTTCCCCTGTCGCCGTGTAGACGAGGTATTTGCTCGTTTCGTCATAATAGGACGAGGTGACCTTGAACTGCATAAACTGCCTGCCTGTCCCGACCGGCTCTTCGGACACGCTTGTAAAGAGTGCGCAGGCCGGCCGCCGCCGCGTCGGCCAGAAAATTCACAGTGCCACACGCAGCCTATTGCATAAGCGATTGTCGTCCAATAGGTACAGCGCCCAGAGGCCGCGTGGCGGAGTGGTTACGCAGCGGATTGCAAATCCGTGTACTCCGGTTCAATTCCGGACGCGGCCTCCATTTCCAAAAATGACCGAAGCCGACTGAGGCGCCGTGGGTGGTGCGAACCGTTACAAGCGGCTAGTTTCCGCGCGTCCAAAACCCGGGAATCGCGATGACCATCGGCGTGCAATCGATCAGTCGCACAGACTATGCCCAACCGGTCATGGCCGGCGTATTGGCGGCAATTGTCGGCTATGCCAGCACCTTCACGCTCATCCTTGCTGCCCTCACCGCGGCGGGCGCTTCGCCGCAGCAAGCCGGTTCCGGGCTGTTCTCGATCTGCATTGCCATCGGCATTCTCAATATCGCCGTGGCCTGGCGGATTCGCATACCGGTGAGCTTTGCCTGGAGCACGCCCGGGGCGGCCTTTCTGCTGACCGTCGGCGAGCCAGTGGGGGGCTTCCCGGCGGTGGCCGGAGCATTTCTGGTCTGCGCGGCCCTTGTCGTGCTTACAGGGCTCATCAAACCGCTGGCCCAGGCCATCGCGGCAATTCCGGCAGCGATCGCCAATGCGATGCTTGCGGGGATGCTGCTGACGCTCTGCCTGGCGCCGTTGAATGCGGTTGCCGAGATGCCATGGCAGGCCCTGCCCGTCATCATAGTCTGGGCCGTCAGCCTGCGTTTTGCGCGGCGCTATGCGGTGCCGCTGGCCGTGGTGGCCGCGGGCATCATTCTGGCGACCACCACGCACTTGCCCGCAGGCACCTTTGGAAATGCCTGGCCGGCCCTGGTGCCGGTGATGCCCAGTTTCACGATCGACGCTATCGTGCGCATTGCCCTGCCGCTCTACGTCGTCACCATGGCATCGCAAAACCTGCCCGGTTTGGCCGTGATGCGGGCCAATGGCTACGCGCTTCGCCCCTCGCCACTCTTTACGCTGACCGGGATCGCCAGTGCGGCAACGGCCGTATTTGGCGGGGTGACCAGCAATCTGGCGGCAATCACCGCCGCAATCTGCGCGGGCCCGGAGGCGCATGCCGACCCTGATCGGCGCTGGCCGGCACCGGTCGCGGCCGGTTTCACCTATCTTCTGCTGGGTCTCGCCGCCAGCCTCGCAGCCGCTTTCATTGCTGCAGTCCCGCCGCTACTGATTCAGGCCGTGGCCGGACTGGCGCTGTTTTCCAGCTTGGCTGCCGCCCTGGCCGGGGCACTGGCCGTTGAGGAAGCGCGCCTCCCGGCCATCCTGACTTTTGTGACGACCGCATCTGGCATTACGGTGGCGGGCGTCGGAGCGCCGTTCTGGGGATTGGTCGGCGGCATCCTGTTGCTGCTCCTCCTGCGTCAAAGGCAGACCAATTGAATGTCCAATTTCTCATTCTGGCCGGCGGCAGCGGGAGCCGGCTGGGTCAGGTTCGCAAGGCGGATATCCGGCTGGGCGGCGCTTCCTTGCTGGAAAGGGTCGTCAGTCGGTTACGTATCGACCAGAGCGCGCTTCTGATCTCTACAGGTGCTGGCCTGTCAATGCCTAGTGCGATCGGCACTGCCCTGCCCGATCTCGACACACCTCTTGGCGGACCGCTGGCCGGCATTGCCGCAGCAGCAGCGCATTTGCGCGATCATGCTCCAGCGGACAGTGTGCTGCTATCGGTTGCAGTCGACACACCGTTTCTACCCGAGGACTTTGCTGCACGGCTGCTTGAGGGACTGGAGCACGGTGCGCGCGCGGCCAAGGCGTGCTGGCGGGGCAATGCCTATCCAACCAATGCGGCCTGCCGGCTTGCCGACCTGCAGGACTTGCCTGAGCAGGTGGCGGCAGGGACGGTTGCACAAAGCCCCAAGGCGCTTCTGGCGCAATTGGGCGCTGTCTCTGTCGATTGGGAGACGACGCACGCAAGCGATCCCTTCGCCAATCTCAACACCCTTGCCGACCTGATAGGCCTCTCTCACCGCGCGCAGGGTTCATCAGACTGACAAGATATTCACATGAGATGAGATTTGGGGCTTGGCAAACCGGATCGGTTTGGTTACACGGACCTCGCTTCGCCTAGACGGCGTTGCAAGAAGTGTTCCGCGATAGCTCAGTTGGTAGAGCAAGCGACTGTTAATCGCTGGGTCGTAGGTTCGAGTCCTACTCGCGGAGCCATTTCCTTCCCCAAATTGACCGAATATTGCGGCTGAGCGATTGCTCTTGCCATGTTCCAGGCGTAGGACGTCAGCGTTCACGACTGTCCAGCGATTTCCCATGACCACCATTACCGCGGCCCCCGCGCCCGATGCGCAGCGCGCTGCCCTGTCCATTATTCTCGCCGTCAGCGGCGCCCATTTCCTCAATGACCTGCTGCAGTTCCTGCTTCCGGCGCTTTATCCCTTGCTCAAGGAAAATTACGGCCTGAGCTATCTGCAGATCGGCCTCCTCACCCTGGGACAGCAGATCACCGCCTGCCTTTTGCAGCCGGCGTTCGGGCTGTCGGGTGACCTCAAGCCAAAACCCTATTGGCTCGCATTGTCCATGGCGATCGTGGCGGCAGGCGTTGCCATGCTGGCGGCAGCAAGCGGGTTCTGGTTGCTGTTCTTCGCCGCGGTGGTCCTGGGAACCGGTTCAGCTATTTTTCACCCCGAGGCATCCCGCGTGGCGCGCATGGCATCGGGCGGGCGGCTGGGCTTTGCCCAATCGCTGTTTCAGGTCGGCGGCAATGCCGGCACGGCCCTTGGGCCCCTTGCAGCTGCGTTGATCCTGCTGCCAATGGGCCAGGGCAGCGTCTTCTGGTTCCTGATCGTGGCGGCGCTCGGCCTGCTGCTGATGACCCATGTCGGCCGCTGGTTTGTCGACCATCAGCGCCAACTGGCCTCGCGACCGGTAGTCCCGGTTAAGAAGCCGGCCCTGTCGCGCCAGCGCCTGACCGTCGCCTTCGTGGTGATCGGCGCGCTGCTACTCAGCAAGTTCATCTATATCGAGGGCCTGAAAAGCTATTACGCCTTCTTCCTGATCGAGAAATTCTCTCTCTCCGCCCAGGAGGCGCAATTCTTTCTCTTCGCCTTTCTCGGCGCCGTGGCAGCCGGCACATTTATTGGCGGCCCCGTGGGTGACCGCTACGGCCGGCTGGCGGTGATCTGGGTATCCATATTGGGCGCCCTGCCATTCACGCTGGCCCTGCCCTATCTCGACCTGTTCTGGACCTGTGCCATGAGCATCATGGTGGGACTTGTCCTCTCATCGGCCTTTTCGGCCATGGTGGTCTATGCCCAGGAACTGGTGCCGGGCAAAGTCGGCATGATTGCGGGCTTCGTGTTCGGCTTCGCCTTTGGCATCGGCGCGCTGGGCGCTGCAGTCATGGGGGCCCTGGCGGACTGGATCGGCATGATCGCCGTGTTCCAGATTTGCGCCTTCCTGCCGGCACTTGGTATTCTGACCGTATTGCTGCCCAAGACAGCCGAACTGCATCCGGAAAGGACACAAGCATGAGCAATGGCATGGAAGCCGACAGCGAAAGCCAGATCACGCTGACCCGTACCATTGCGGCGCATGTCTCCGACGTGTTCGCAGCGTGGACCGATCCGGCCCTGATCGAGCAATGGGAGGCCGATGAGGCCGAATTCGACGCATTCGAAGGCGGACAATACCGGTTCGTGACCTTTGCCGAGGATGAGGGCGAGGCGGATCATGAAGTCAGCGGTGAAGTGCTGACCTATATTGAAGACGAGCGGCTGGTGCTCTCCTGGATCCACAAGGACGAAGACGAGGACAGCGAGTTGATCTTTGTCCTCGACATCACGTTCAAGGCGATAGCTGACGACAGCACCAGCATCACGCTGACCGAGCGTGGCCTGCCGCACGCTGACGCGCAGACGCGCATCTTTTCGATGGAAGCCTGGAGCGCCGCACTCGAGGAACTGGCTGAATTGATGGAATAGCACTGAACCGGATCGGCGTTGTGGGCGTATTGCCCGGGACAAAAGAGGTTCGATGTGTCCACCGTTCTGGTCTGGCTGCGCAATGATCTGCGCCTTTCCGACAACCCCGCCCTGGATGCAGCAAGGCGCTCTGGCGAGCGCGTCGTTGCGCTTTATGTCCACGAAACCGATGAGGCAATCCGCGCGCCTGGCGGTGCGGCACGGTGGTGGTTGCATCAGAGCCTTTTGGCTTTGGGCAAGGACCTCGCCGACAATGGCATCGCGCTGCGGGTCGAGAACGGCCGTGCCGCCGAGGTCGTGGACCGGGTTCGGCGGGGCGCCGAGTCGGGCGCGGTACACTGGAATCGGCGCTATGCGCCCGGGCAGAGAGAGGTCGACGCGGCCATCAAGGCCGATCTGCGCAAGCAGGGCGTTGACGTCAGGTCTCACGCCGGGAGTGTATTGCTGGAGCCTTGGGAGATCGAGACTGGGCAAGGCAAACCCTATTCGGTTTTTACGCCGTTCTGGAAGGCACTCAAGGAGCGCGATATTGCCCGCCCCCTGCCCCAGTCTGCGACGGGAAAAAAAGTTACCGCCGGTCGGATCGACAGCGACTATAGGCAGCCTGAATGGGCCGGCAAGCTCACAAAATATTGGGACATTGGAGAAGCGGCGGCACAAGAACGGATTGATCGGTTTCTCGAGGAATGCGTCGAGGACTATCCCAAGGGGCGGGACTATCCGGCACGGGCGGTCACCTCACACCTCTCAGCGCATCTGCGGTTTGGCGAGATCAGCCCGAGGCAGATCTGGCACACGGCATGGGCCTTTGCTCACGCCCACCCAGACAGCACGCCCGCGGTCGAAAAATTCCTGTCCGAATTGGCATGGCGGGATTTCAGCTATCATCAGCTTTATCACCGCGATGATATCGCCAATGCGCCGATGCAGGCCAAATATGGCGACCTGAAATGGCGCCACGCACCGGCGCAACTCAAGGCCTGGCAGTCTGGACAGACGGGCATCCCGATCATCGACGCCGGCATGCGCGAGCTATGGGAAACCGGCTATATGCACAACCGGGTGCGTATGCTTGTGGCCTCGTTCCTGACCAAGAACCTTCTTATCGACTGGCGCGAGGGCGAGCATTGGTTCTGGGATTGCCTGGTCGATGCTGACGATGCCAACAATCCGGCAAGTTGGCAGTGGGTGGCCGGAAGCGGCCTGGATGCCGCCCCCTATTTTCGTATCTTCAATCCGGTAACCCAGGGCGAACGGTTCGACCCGGATGGCGACTATGTGCGACGCTGGGTGCCCGAACTGACAGCATTGCCCGACAAGTTCATCCATGACCCGAGCCAGGCGCCTGAAGGGGTGCTGGCACAGGCCGGCATTGTGCTGGACGAAACTTATCCGCGTGCCATTGTGGATCTCAAGGAGACCCGCCGGCGTGCGCTCGATGCATTCGGGGCGTTATCCGCCGAGGCATGACCCGCGCAAATCTATGCTCCAATGGTCGCGTGTCGTGACCGGGCCTTGCGCATCATGGGAGATCAAGGAAAAGCGCTGCCGAATCCTGCGCTTGGCGCTTGCCGCGCCATGATCGTCACCCTACGATAAGTCTCTGTTCCTCCCAGAAAATAGATCCATGGCCAAGCACGAAGACCTCATCTCCGCCATCGGCAATACGCCGCTGATCCGCCTCAATCGCGTCTCTACGCTGACTGGGTGCGACATCTGGGGCAAGGCGGAGTTTCTGAACCCGGGCCAGTCGGTCAAGGATCGCGCGGCGCTGTTCATCATCCATGACGCGGTCAAGTCGGGGAAGCTCAAGCCCGGCGGCACCATTGTCGAAGGTACTGCCGGCAATACGGGCATTGGCCTGACACTGGTGGCCAATTCGCTCGGCTTCAAATCGGTGATCGTCATTCCCGAAACGCAGAGCCAGGAGAAGAAGGACGCATTGCGCCTATACGGCGCCGAGCTGATCGAGGTTCCGGCCAAACCCTACCGCAATCCGAACAACTACATCAAAGTGTCCGGGCGCCTGGCCGAAAAGCTGAATACGGAACTGCCCAATGGGGCTGTCTGGGCCAACCAGTTCGACAATGTATCCAACCGTCGGGCTCACGTCGAAACCACGGGTCCGGAAATCTGGCAGCAGACCAATGGCCGGATTGACGGCTTTATCTGCGCGGTGGGTTCGGGCGGCACGCTCGCCGGGGTGGCAGAGGCGCTGCGCGCCCGCAATCCTGACGTCAAGATCGGGTTGGCCGATCCCGAAGGGGCTGCGCTCTATGAATACTATACGCATGGCGAACTGAAATCATCGGGCGGTTCGATCACAGAAGGCATCGGCCAGGGTCGTATCACGGCCAATTTGGAGGGCCTGAAGGTGGATACGCCCTACCAGGTGTCAGACGCGGAGGCCCTGCCCTATATCTATGACCTGCTTGAGCATGAGGGTCTGTGCCTGGGCGGTTCGAGCGCCATCAATATTGCTGGTGCCGTGCGCATGGCGCGCGATCTGGGGCCGGGCAAGACCATTGTGACGGTGCTGTGCGACTACGGCAATCGCTATGCCAGCAAGCTCTTCAATCCCGAATTCCTCCGCGGCAAGAACCTGCCGGTTCCGGCCTGGATGGAAGAGCGTACGCCCATCGACATTTCGAGCGTGATGGAACCCGATCCGGCCTGATTTGCAAACGGCACGACCGGGAACGTTGCCCAAGACACATTGCCGCCAACGGCTTGCCTGATAGAGTGCCAATCCATTCTAGCGTGTAGGCAAATTTGTTCGGGATAGACGACATACTCCGCGCCATCGTGGCGGACATGCATCTGGTGGCGCTGATCATGGGCGGCGTCTATCTGCTGGCCTTGGTCTGTGCGGTGCGGGAAATTCTGAACTCGCGCACCTCGCAGGGCTCCATTGCCTGGCTACTCTCGCTGATGCTGCTGCCGATTCCGACGGTGCTCTTGTATCTGGTCTTCGGCTGGAAGTTTTTCGACGACTACGCAACCGACCGTATGCAGAACGGCCGCGCCAACAGGCCGTTGCGGGCCCGTGACCTAGCGCTGATCGACGGAGACACCGACGCCAAATGGCCGGTGCAGGTGCAGGTTTCCGAATTGCCGTTTCTCAAGGGCAATGATGTCGAGCTGCTGGTGGACGGCGAAGCAACATTCGATTCGATCTTTGCCGGGATCGAAGCGGCCCAGGAGTATCTTCTGGTCCAGTTCTACATCGTCCGAGACGACCGGCT
The DNA here is from genome assembly GCA_040218355.1 of Devosia sp. Lineage (GTDB taxonomy): Bacteria > Pseudomonadota > Alphaproteobacteria > Rhizobiales > Devosiaceae > Devosia. Next base: position 181,507 of record JAVJRP010000020.1, read on the forward strand.
CGGTCAGGCCCTGGCCGAGCGGCTAATTGCCAAGGCAAAGGCCGGCGTCGCCGTCTACATGCTTTATGATGATATCGGCAGCACCGGCATGCCCAAGCGTTTTCGGCAGGAACTGCGAGACGCCGGCATCAAGGTGTCGAGCTTCAATCAACGCCACAAATTCCTGCGGCTGTTCGGTGCGACGCGGATCAATTATCGCAACCACCGCAAGATCGTTGTGGCCGATGGTCACCATGCCTGGGTGGGCGGGCACAATGTCGGCGTAGAATATCTTGGTGAAGACCCCAAGGTCGGCCATTGGCGCGATACTCATGTGCGCGTGTCGGGGCCGGCGGCGCTGGGCTGCGCCCTGCTGTTCCGCGAGGACTGGGAATGGGCCACAGGCGAGCGGCTGCCCAACCGGCCCCCCTCAGAGCTGAAAAGTTATGGCGACCAGTCCGTGTTGGTGATGGGCAGCGGACCGGCGGACAAGCTCGAAGAATGCGCCATTGCCTTTACCGATCTGATCGGGCGCGCCCGAAAGCGGCTTTGGATCGTCAGTCCCTATTTCGTGCCGGACACAGATATTCGCACAGCATTGTTCGCGGCCCGGCTACGCGGGGTCGATGTACGGATCATGCTTCCGGACAATCCGGACCATGCCCTGGTGTGGTTGGCCAGCATGGCGCATGCAGATGCCATGGTGCAGCATGACATTGCCGTCTATCGCTACACAGACGGATTTCTCCATCAGAAAGTGGTGCTGATGGACGAGGAAATGGCCACCGTGGGCAGCGTCAATTTCGACAACCGCTCCTTTGCCATAAATTTCGAGATCACCCTGTGGTTTACCGACCCCGAGACCATTGCCGGGGTCGACGCCACGTTGGCCAGAGACTTCGAATCCTGCCGCCGCGTCGGGCTCTCCGAGGTGGACAGCCGCCTCTGGGCACTCCGCCTGGCCACGCAGGCCGCGCGCCTTTTGTCCCCCGTCTTATGAGACTTTCCTGATGACCGAATTCCTGTTTCGCGACGACAGCTATCTGCAATCGTCTTCTGCCCAAGTGGTCGAGGTCTCGGCCGATGGCGGTGTCATTCTGGATCGGACGGTGTTTTACGCCACCTCGGGCGGGCAACCCGGCGACAGCGGCCAGATCACACGAAGCGATGGCCACCAGGTCGAAATTGTAACCGCTGTGCATCCCGATGGGGACAAAACCCGCATTGTGCACGTGATGGCCGACGGTTCGGCGGCGCCCCAGACCGGCGAGACGGTTACCGTGGAGATCAATTGGGATCGCCGCTATCGCCTGATGCGCATGCATACGGCCCTGCATCTGTTGTCCGTTGTCTTTTCATTCCCGGTGACCGGCGGCTCAATTGGAGAAGACAAGGGGCGGCTGGATTTCGACATGCCGGAGGTACCGGACGATGTCCACGCGCTCGAGGCGAAGCTCAACGCCATGATCGAAGCCGACCATACCGTCACATCAGAATGGATCAGTGATGCGGAGATGGCAGCGCAGGCAGATCTGATCAAGACCATGAAGGTCAAGCCACCCATGGGCCAGGGCAAGGTGCGGCTGGTGCGGATTGGTGATGTTGATTTGCAGCCCTGCGGCGGAACCCATGTGGCAGGCACGGCCGAAATTGGACGAGTGGCGCTGGGAAAGATCGAGAAAAAGGGCAAACAGAACCGGCGCGTCAGCCTGCTATTTGCCTGAGAAGCGACCTGAAGTCAGCGAATGGGCGGCGCGTATAGCAGGCCACCATTGGCCCAGAGTGCGTTCTGGCCGCGTAGCATTGCCGCGCCGGTCTGTGGTCCGAAATGGCGGTCGTAAAGCTCGGAATAATTGCCGACTGCCCGAATGGCATCGGCCATGAAGGTTGGCCGCAGCTCCAGGGCGGCACCATAGTCGCCCTCAACGCCGAGCACCCGCCGGACGGCCGGGGTCCTGGCGGCAGACAGCGAGTCGATATTGAGGCTGGTCACCCCAACTTCTTCGGCCTCAATCAGGGCGAATATCGTCCAGCGCACAATCTGGAACCACTGATCGTCCTGATCGCGCACCACCGGTCCAAGGACTTCCTTGGAAATCCTTTCAGGCAGAATGCGATGCAGCGCGGGATCGGGCAGTTCGCGACGAATAGCCTGAAGCTGCCGCCCCGAGGCCGAAATTGCCTGACACAGCCCGCTGCGATAGGCCGTCGCCAGATCGGCGATCTCTTCATAGGCCACGGCGCGGTAGCTGGTCTGATTGAGGAAGAAGAACTCATCGAGGGCGTCGATTTCGCCATAGCTGTCGGCCACGCAAATGCTGACATCGTCCAGCTCATAGGCGGACACGACACCCATGGCATTGGGGACGAGGAATGCCTGACCGTCGAAGAAGGCCGGTGCTACATAGCGCGCGCCGTAGCGAATATCGCGTCCCATAGTCCAGGCACCATTGCGCATGAACACATCGACCGCCCCGGTTTCGAGCGGGGCAAAGCGGGCTTCGCCCCGATAGGAGCGAAATTCGATCAGGTCGGGATTGCCGAAAATGGCCGCCGCCAGAGCACGGCACAGATCGACATCGAAGCCGGACCAACGGCCGTCGATGTCCTGCTGGGAAAAGCCCGCAAGTGGATTGCTGGCGCCGCAGATGAGAAAGCCCCGCTCGCGGACTGCCTCAAGGGTCTGGGCACTTGCGGGCGCAGACAACACTGCAGCCGTCGCCATGGCGGTCAGAAACAGCAATGACTTGAACAGCTTGCTCACCAGGATCGGCCTTCCACTTCCCGCTCAGCATATTGGACGGCACACCAAGGGGGTCAAGCCGCTGTCCGGCTTGACCCCCGATTTTTGGCGTTCAACGCTGTTGGCGTCTAGTGCAGGATCTGGCTGAGGAACAGCTTGGTCCGCTCGTGCTGCGGATTGGAGAAGAAGTTCTCCGGATCGTTCTGCTCGATGATCTGCCCCTGATCCATAAAGATTACCCGGTTGGCGACCTGACGTGCGAAGCCCATTTCGTGGGTCACGCAGATCATTGTCATGCCCTCTTCGGCCAGGCTGATCATCACCTCAAGCACTTCCTTGACCATTTCGGGGTCGAGTGCGGAAGTCGGCTCGTCGAACAGCATGATCTTGGGCTGCATGCAAAGAGAGCGCGCGATGGCAACGCGTTGCTGCTGACCGCCGGAAAGCTGGCCGGGGAACTTGTGGGCCTGTTCCGGGATCTTGACCCGTTCCAGATAGTGCATCGCCGTTGCTTCGGCCTCAGCTTGCGGCGTGCCACGCACCCAGATCGGCGCCAGGGTGAGGTTCTGCAGGATGGTCAGATGCGGAAACAGATTGAAATGCTGGAACACCATGCCGACCTCGCGTCGCACCTCGTCGATGCGCTTGAGGTCGGCAGTCAGTTCGGTGCCGTTGACGATGATCTGTCCCTGCTGATGTTCTTCGAGACGGTTCATACAGCGGATGAGCGTCGACTTGCCGGAGCCCGACGGACCGGCGACGACGATACGCTCGCCCCGCATGACCTTGAGATCAATGTCGCGCAACACATGAAAGTCGCCATACCATTTGTGCATGCCGACGACGTCGATCGCCACATCGGTGTCTGACACCTTCATCTGGCTGGCATTGATGGCGCGCTCTTCGGCGCTGTTGGAGGAAATGTCGCTCATTGACGTTACCCTTTATGCCCGGTGTCCAGTCGTCGCTCCATCCACATGGAGTAGCGGGACATGGCGAAACAGAAGACCCAGAAGACCATGCCAGCGAACAGATAGCCCGTAATGGCCTGGGTTGGAGATGACCAATCGATATCGGAACTAGCCGCCTGTACGGTGTTCAACAGGTCAAAAATACCGACGATAGACACCAGTGAGGTGTCCTTGAACAGCGCGATGAAGCTGTTGACGATGCCAGGAATGACATGTTTGAGCGCCTGCGGCAGGATGATGAACCACATGGACTTCCAGTAGCTTAATCCCAACGACGAAGCCGCCTCGTACTGCCCCCGCGGAAGGGCCTGCAGGCCGCCACGGACGACCTCGGCCAGATAGGCCGACGAGAACAGCGTCACGCCGACGAGCGCCCGCAACAATTTGTCGACGGTCGTCCCTTGGGGCATGAACAGTGGCAGCATCACCGACGCCATGAACAGCACCGTGATCAAGGGGACTGCGCGCCACAGTTCGATGAACATGATGCACAGCGTCTTGATGATCGGCAGTTTGGACTGTCGCCCGAGAGCGAGCAGGATGCCGATCGGGATCGAGCAGATAATGCCGACAAGCGAGATGATCAGGGTCACCAGCAGGCCACCCCACTGCTCGGTCGGAACGGGGCGCATGCCCAGAACACCGCCATTGAGCAGGAAGAAGCAAATGACCGGATAGACGACGAAGAACAGGATCGCATTGATGCGCTTGAACGGCACCCGTGGGATCGCCAACGGGATGATCAACAAGGCACCCAGGGCGAAGACCAGATTTGGCCGCCAATATTCTTCGGCCGGGTAGAAGCCGTAGATGAAAAAGCTCATGCGCGCCGAGATATAAGCCCAGCACGCGCCGGCGGTTTCAACCCGGCATTCCTGAACCGTCCCACCGGGCGGCACGGCGTCGCCCCCAAGAAAATTGGGCATGACAAACCCGTATATGGGCGGGATTGCCCAGATCAGCAGGACGATCGCCAGGATCGTCAGCAGGCTGTCACTGGGAGTGGCGAAGAGATTGCGGCGGGCCCAGGCGATCGGGCCGGCCGTATTGATCGGCGCGGGGGCCGGATCAACCATTTGCTCTCGAACGAAGGAGAATGACATCCTGGACCTCCTAGCGTTCTACAAGCGCGACGCGCGCATTGTACCAGTTCATGAATGCCGACGTCGTCAGTGACAGGGTCAGATAGACCAGCATGGTGATGGCAATCACCTCGATGGCCTTACCTGTCTGGTTAAGGGTGGTGCCCATGAAAACGTTGACCAGTTCGGGATAGCCGATGGCTGCACCAAGAGACGAGTTCTTGGTGAGGTTGAGATACTGGCTGGTGAGCGGAGGAATGATCACCCGCATGGCCTGCGGCACGACGACCAGACGCAGCCGGTCCCCTTCCCGCAAGCCAAGCGAGGACGCCGCCTCGGTTTGCCCCTTGCTGACAGCCTGAATGCCGCTGCGTACGTTTTCCGCAATGAATGCTGCCGTGTAGATGGTCAGCCCCAGGACCAGGGCAACCATTTCGGGGACAAGCTGCAGGCCGCCAGCAAAATTGAAGCGCTCCAGCACCGGGATTTCAAAGGCCAGGCTCGCACCGGTCAGCCAATAGACCAGTGCCGGCAGAACGATGACGATGAGGACAGGCAGGGCCAGTGGCAGCTTGCCCTCTGATGCCGCAGAGCGTCGATCAGCAGAAAGCATGGTCCAGGCGACGCCAAGCGCGACCAACGCGGCACCAAGTACGACGATCCCTTCACCAAGGCCAGGAAACATGCCGCCAAGCAAGAAGTTGGCAACAGCCCAGCCAATGGCAAAACCGATGAAGACACGGCCATAGCGGCCATAGGGGGTGAGGCTGAGACCCGCAAGAAGTAATGCGCCGACCAAGGGGAATACCGGACCCATGGACAGCGCCGGAACGACCGTTCCAAGCAGGCTGATGGCAAGATATCCAACACCGAAGGTCACAATCAGTCCTGCGATACGGGACGCCTGCGAGACAACGACCGGGTAGTGACCCGTCTTGGTTCTAACGCGCGTTGCCCAGACGACCATGGCAATGGCGGCAACAAGAGCCAATACAGCCGTTACCGCAACCCAGAAGATCTCAGCATCAGGCAGTGGGCGCGGGATGATAATGCCGCGCTGATTGACGAATATGCTCAGGGGCAATTCGAAAGACTCGCGCACCGCAGGCATGGCCTTGAGCACGGCGAAGTACCAGAAGAAGAGCTGAAGCAGCAGCGGGATATTGCGGATCACCTCGACATAGACCGTTGCGCATCGGGCGATCAGCCAGTTTGAGGACAGACGCGCAACCCCGAGCACGAAGCCCAGCAGGGTCGCAAAGAAAATGCCGATCACTGCGACGAGCAGAGTATTGAGCAGGCCGACGACAAAGGCCTGCCAGTAATAGGAGGAGCGGTCGAACGGAATGAGGGTGAAGCTGATACCAAAGCCAGAGGTCTCGAACAGGAAACCAAAGCCGGTCGACTTGTTCTGTGCGGCGAGATTCTGCGCTGTATTGAGGATGATCCAAGTCAGGAAGGCGACAACGAGGCCGGCCACTACCACCTGATAGATAATGCCTCGAATTACCGGATCATTGTAGAAAGCAGTCCGCGGTGGTCCCGCGGTATTGTCCTGGACGGCCATTGGGCGAAAGTCCCCTTAGCAGAGGGCAGCATGGCGTCGGCATGGCCTATTCCAGGGACGACTCGCCAACGCCCGACCGCCCCAGCGATCGGGTTGCCCCCGACGGAATACCACGCTCTGCAACCTGCCCAATACGAACTGGCGCCCCGGAAGGGGCGCCAGCACTGTTTCGCCTTAGCGGATGGGCATGGCGTACTGCAGACCACCATCGGTCCACAGTGCATTCAGGCCACGCTCAAGGCCAATGTCGGTCTCGGGACCAACATGCTTGGCATAGGATTCGCCGTAGTTACCGACATGCTTGAGGATGCGGTAGGCCCAGTCGGCGGTGAGGCCGATGGGGGTGCCGAAATCACCCTCGACGCCGAGCAGGCGCTTGATGGCCGGATTGTCGGAACCGAGCATTTCATCAACATTGGCAGAGGTCACGCCAAGCTCTTCAGCTTCGAGCAGCGCGTAGTAGGTCCAGCGGTTGATGTAGAACCACTGTTCGTCACCCTGGCGGACTGAGGGGCCAAGCGGCTCCTTGGAGATAATTTCCGGCAGAATGGTGTAATCGGCAGGGTTGCCAAACTTGGAGCGTTCAGCAGCAAGAGCCGAGGAGTCAGTGGTGTAGACGTCGCAACGGCCATCTTCGAAGGCCTTCACCACTTCGTCCTGATCGGTGAACACGACAGGCTGGTAGTCCATGCCGTTGGTCTCGAAGTAGTCAGCGGCGTTGAGCTCGGTGGTGGTGCCGGACTCGATGCAGATGGCCGCACCGGACAGATCCAGGGCGGACGCAATGCCGTCGGCCTTGCGGACCATGAAGCCCTGACCATCGTAGTACATCGTGCCTGCGAACATGATGCCCAGATCAGTATCGCGGCTCATGGTCCAGGTGGTGGTGCGCGACAGGATGTCGATTTCACCGGCGGACAGAGCGGCAAAGCGCTCCTGGGATGTCAGCGGAGTGTAGCGGACGGCGTCTGCGTCATCAAAGACGGCAGCGGCCACGGCACGGCAGAAGTCGACTTCAAGCCCGGTCCAGTTGTTGTTGGCATCGGGGGCCGAGAAGCCTGGCACACCACCAGTGACACCGCACTGGATATAACCCTTGGCCTTTACGTCATCGAGAGTAGCGGCCTGAGCTGCCGTCGCGCCGAGACCCAGCGAGGCCGCGATTGCGATCGATACGAGCGCTTTTTGCATTTGCATTTTTGCCTTTTGTTTCCTGACCCTGTGTTTTCGAGGCCGACCAATGTTCCCGCGGCCCCGAGAGCACCACCGCTTTGAGCGCGGTTTGGATGCTGCTAAGCATGCAACCTTCAATTGTCCCTAACGTCAAGGGCCGATGGCAAGTTGAGTCAGCTAGTCTGTCTCTTTTTTAGCCAGACGCCTGACGTGAACCGTTTTTGAGCAATACCGAATCATGTCCAGAAAATCCCCCGAACAGTCCGCCAACCAATCGATTGAAACTATTCTGACCCATGGTGGACGGAATCCGGACAATCAGTTCGGCTTCGTCAATACGCCGGTCTATCGCGGCTCAACAGTTCTGTTCAAAACCCTGGCCGATCTCGACGCCCAGTCCCAGGCCTATCTCTATGGTCGCGCCGGCAACCCGACGACCGAATCGGTCGAGCAGGTGATTACCGAGCTCGAGGGGGCGTACCGCACCAAGCTGGTGTCCTCAGGACTGGCCGCCATAACCATTGCACTGATGGCTTGTCTCAAGTCAGGTGACGATATCCTGATCACCGACAGCGCTTATGAACCAGGCCGCAAGTTTGCAGACGGGTTCCTTGAGCGCATGGGCGTCAGCGTTCGCTTCTACGACCCCAGGATCGGGGCGGGCCTTGCTGACTTGATGCGTCCCAACACCCGCGCCGTGCTGGCTGAAAGCCCCGGATCCCTGACCTTCGAAATCCAGGATATCCCTGCCCTAGCCGCAGCCGCCCATGCCGGCGGCGCCCGACTGATCGTGGACAATAGTTGGGCGAGCCCGCTTTTTTGCCAGCCGCTATCCCTGGGGGCCGACATCGTTGTGCATGCGGCAACGAAGATGTTTGTTGGGCATTCCGACGCCTTCGCCGGGACGATCTCCACGACTAGGGACGCCTGGGATGACGTGGAGCGGGTGCGCACACTATTGGGGTTCTTCACGTCGGGAGATGAGGCTTTCCTTGTTGCGCGGGGCCTGCGTACGCTCGCTATCCGGATGAAAGAACATCAGCACCGGGCCATCGAAATTGCCCAGTGGCTGGAAGAGCAAGACGAAGTGGTCAAGGTGCTGCACCCTGCTCTGCCCAGTCATCCTGACCACGCGCTCTGGCAGCGGGACTTCTCGGGTTCAGGGAGCCTGTTCGGTTTCGTGTTGAAGTCAGCTCCAAGGGCCGCGGTGGCCGCGTTTGTTGATCACATGCAGATCTTCTCCATGGGCTATTCCTGGGGCGGCTATGAAAGCCTCTGCCTGCCAGTGTCGATCACCAAGGCGCGGACTGTCGTGCCGTGGACCGAAAAAGGCCAACTTTTCCGAGTGCACATTGGCCTCGAAGGGATCGAGGACATCAAGGCGGATCTGAGCGCCGCACTGGACCGCTATGCGCGGGCCCGATGAATCAGCCGGCGCAGACCATCAAGCGGCTTCAGACTGATCCGTCCGTCCGGTGACTGCGTGAAGAGCCAGCCCTTGCGAGCAAAGAGATTGCGAACGAGATAGGCGCCCAGCATCCCCACGACCAGCCCGGCGAAGACGTCGGTGGGGTAATGCGCGCCTACTGGCACGCGGGAAAGGGCGACGACCGCGCCAACCACGAAGAAGATCGGAAACAGCGGCGGATAGATGAAACCCACGACAAACGCCGTGGCGACTGCTGTTGTGGAATGGCCACTCGGAAAGCTCTGAAACGTCCAGTCATTGACGAAATTCTGGAACGAGAAGGCGCCGACAGTTTCGAACTCGTCGGGCCTGCTGCGCCCGATAAGGCGCTTGAGGACAGTCGTGATCAGGCCCGGCACGCCGACGCCGAGAAACACGAACGCGGACATGGCGGCCAATTCCCCGCAGGCCTGTCGCCAAACGCCCCGCAGAGGGAACATCGCGAGCCGTAGCAGAATCATCAGGACCAGGCTGGGGATCAGGATCCAGTCGGACAATCCATAGTCGGTTATGAAGAAAAAAGGCGCGCGCCACTGGTCCGGCCAACCGATTGTGCCCCGCGACGCCAAGACATCGATACTGCCCAAAACACCCAGGACAGCCACCATGCCGACCAGAAAGAGCGGCCATGTCTTGCGGTCGAGGCCGAGCGGCCAAGGCTTTTGGATATCGAACATGGCAATCTTGTCCACTGTCCGGCATTGCTTCGTCAAGCTTGTCAGCAGCGCTTCAAGCGGCCTTGCCCTTTGCTTCCGAACACGGTATCGGAAAGCCGCGACGTCGGAGTGTAGCTCAGCCTGGTAGAGCACCGGTTTTGGGAACCGGGGGTCCAAAGTTCGAATCTTTGTACTCCGACCATTCGCCCGCATCGTGTTGAGGACTTTGCATGACCGCCCGTATCTATCGCCCCGCCCGCAACGCCATGCAGTCCGGCAAGGGCAAGTCCAAGCAATGGGTGCTCGTCCACGAATCCACCACGCCGCGCAGTATCGATCCGTTGATGGGCTATACCAGCAGTTCCGACATGAACCAGCAGGTCCGCCTGTCTTTTGAGACGCAGGAAGAAGCGGAAGCCTATGCCAAGCGCAATGGTATTCCCTACTCCGTCCAGCCGGCCCATGAGCCAACGCCCAAGCGCGTGAGCTATCCGGACAACTTCCGGTCCGACCGCAAGACGCCCTGGACCCACTGAAGCTGCTGTTCAAATCTTGATTCGCTTTCGCGCCGCAAGAGATTGCGGCGCTTTGCTTTTTAGCGATAGCATCACAGGGCCAAACTCTGTTTTGAGGCCTTCATGCCGTTACGCCCGCTGCTGACCTTGCCGTTCCTGCTCCTGGCATCGACCGGCACTGCCCACTCCGCCCCTGCCCTGTGGCAGGTCAGCGACGAGGACAGCTCTATCTGGTTGTTTGGATCGGTTCACCTGCTGCGGGCGGAAACCAAATGGCGCAGTCCAACGCTGGACAAGGTGCTGTCCAAGGCGGAGCGCGTGTATTTCGAAACCGATCTCAGCATCGAGGCACAGATGGCGGTGATGCCAATGTCTTTCGAGCTGGGCTTTAATCGCGACGGCAGGCTGCTCAGCGATATCATTGGTGCAGAGCTCACCGCCCGCGTTCGGGAAGCGGCGGGCAGGTATGCCATCCCGATGGCGACCTTGCTGACCATGAAACCCTGGATGGCCGCCACCACCCTCTCGACCGGGCCACTGCTGGAATCGGGATATGAGGCCGCACATGGCGTTGAGACCGTACTTGCGGCAGAACTAACCGAAGACCGGCTGGGATATCTCGAGACGCCCGAACAGCAGCTCAATTTTCTGGCCGGCGGCAGTCTGAACGAACAGATCGCCATGCTCGAAGGGACGTTGGATACGCTGGACGTCATGCAGTCCGATATCGACGAGATGGTGCGGGCCTGGTCCGAAGGGCAGCCCGAGCAACTGGGTGAGATCTTCACCGCACAAATGGGCAGCTATGACCAGGGCATGGTCGAGCGACTGATCGACATGCGGAACGCCGATTGGGTCGAGCAGATTGACGCCATGCTGGGGCGGAATGAAAGCGCACTGCTGGTGGTCGGCGCGGCACATTTGGCAGGTGACGCCAGCGTGGTCCGACTGCTTGAGGCGCGCGGCTTTGGTGGCGAGCGCCTGCAGTAGAAAAGGCCGGCAGCGAGAACTACCGGCCAGATCGTTCAGCTCCCGGTGACGATCAGACGTCCGCGAAGCGGGTCCACTTGCTGTCGTCCTGGCTCGACTTCACCGAAGCGGTGATGAACTGCATGCCTTCGATACCGTCGACCATGGTGGGCAGCAGGCTCTCGAATTCAGCGCCTTCACCACGGATAACCGCAGCGAACTGGCTGTAGAGCGTGGCGAAGGCTTCAAGATAGCCTTCGGGGTGTCCCGCTGGAATACGCACATTCATCGAGGCCGCCGGTGGTACGGAGATCGAGCCGCCGCGGGTTAGCAACTGCCGTGGCTTACCGAATTCGGTGAACCACATGTAGTTCGGGTTCTCCTGGCTCCATTCGAGACCGCCCTTGTCACCATAAATGCGGAGTTGCAGGCCGTTCTCCTTGCCAACCGCAACCTGGCTGGCCCAGAGCATGCCTTTGGCTCCACCTTCGAAGCGCAGCATGATGTGGACATTGTCGTCCAACTGGCGGCCCGGCACGAACGCAGTGAGATCGGCCGAAACGGCTTCAGTTTTCAGGCCGGTGACAAATCGGAGCAGATTGTAGGCGTGGGTGCCGATATCACCGATACAACCACCGGCGCCCGAGCGCGCCGGGTCAGTCCGCCAGGCCGCCTGCTTGTTGTCTTCGTCAGCCGCTTCGGTGAGCCAATCCTGCGCATATTCGGCCTGAACGACGCGAATCGTGCCCAAGGCCCCCGAGGCGACCAGTTCACGCGCCTGACGGATGAGCGGATACCCGGTGTAATTGTGCGTCAGCAGGAACTTCGCACCATTGGCCGGCTTGATATCGGTCAGCTTGCGGGCGTCGTCCAGGCTTGAAGTGATCGGCTTGTCGCAAATGACGTGGATGCCGGCCTCGAGAAACGCCTTGGTCGGACCAAAATGCATGTGGTTTGGAGTCACAATGGAAACGGCTTGGATGCCATCGGGGCGTGCGGCCTCGGCCTTGGCCATCTCCTCATAAGAGGTGTAGATGCGATCCTCGGCCAGTCCCAGATTCTTGCCGGACTCCTTTGCGACCTCGGGCCGCGACGACAAGGCGCCGGCGACCAGTTCGAAATCGCCATCAATGCGTGATGCGATGCGGTGTACCTGGCCGATAAAGGCCCCAGTACCACCACCGACCATGCCCAGACGAATTGGCTTTGCGCCATTTTCAGCCATTTTTCTCTCCCTGCTCCGACGGCTTACGACAAACCGAGCATCTTGCGATTGGCGGCCTGATCGGTACCGCCACTGGCAAAATCGTCAAAGGCTTTTTCGGTGACACGGATGATATAGCTCTGGATCAGTTCAGCGCCTTCGCGCGCACCATCTTCAGGATGCTTAAGGGCGCATTCCCATTCGAGCACCGCCCAACCTTCGAAATTGTTGGCGGCCATCTTGGAAAAGATCGCCGGGAAATCGACCTGGCCATCACCAATGGAGCGGAACCGCCCTGCCCGATCCACCCAGGACTGGAAGCCGCCATAAACACCCTGGCGACCTGTCGGGTTGAACTCTGCGTCCTTCACGTGGAAGGCCTTGATGCGGTCCTTGTAGATATCGATGTAGTCGAGATAGTCGAGCTGCTGCAGCACGAAATGGCTCGGATCATAGAGCAGATTGGCGCGCGGGTGATTGTTCACGCGCTCGAGGAACATTTCGTAGGAAACGCCATCGTGCAGATCTTCACCGGGATGGATTTCGTAGCAGACATCGACGCCCGCATCATCGAAGGCATTGAGGATCGGCGTCCAGCGACGGGCCAATTCGTCAAAGGCTTCTTCGACAAGGCCAGCGGGACGCTGCGGCCAGGGATAGAGGTATGGCCAGGCCAGGGCGCCCGAGAAAGTCGCATGGCCTGTGAGACCAAGGTTTTGCGAGGCCTTCGCTGCGTAGAACATGGTCTGCACGGCCCATTCCTGGCGGGCCTTGGGGTTGCCGTGCACGCTGGCGGGTGCAAAGCCGTCAAAGGCGGTGTCATAGGCGGGATGCACGGCGACAAGCTGGCCCTGCAAATGGGTTGAGAGCTCGGTGATCTCAAGGCCATGGCTATTGACTATGCCTTTGACTTCGTCGGCATAAGTCTTTGAACTAGCAGCTTTTTCCAGATCAATGAAACTCGACACCCAGGTCGGAATCTGCACGCCCTTATAGCCCAGTCCTGCGGCCCATTTGCAGATGTTGTCGAGATTGTCGAAAGGGGCGGCATCGCCCGCGAACTGCGCCAGGAAAATAGCCGGGCCCTTGATGGTGGTCGCCATGTGGTCTCTCCTCTTGTTGCCCCGCAAGCCGCACGGATGGGGCCAGTCCTGTTCGTCTCGTTGCGGGTCTTGCGGCCCCGCATATATGACGGGCGGCGATCACTCGCCGCCCTGACATGTTAGGCGATACTGTTGACCGGTGCGCCACACCTGTCAATGAAGTACGTTCGTCAGACCTTCAGCAGGGCCTGTGCTTCGACGATGCCCAGGGCACGCGGACGCTCGCAAGTTGTTGTCAGCGTGAGAACCTCCCCGGTTTCACCGGCCTTGAGCAGACCTGTCATCACCTCGACGACATGCAGGGCGACATCAAGGCCGCAGCGGGCGGTTTCGCCATTGTCGATGGACTGCATCATGTCGGCCAGACCAGCGCAACGATAGTTGGCGCGCGGCGTGTCCTTTTCAAGGTCCTGGTTCGGCTTGCCAAACGGGTGATCCCACGGCGCGACCGGGGTCCGAGTACCTTCGATCCCGGTGGTAACCAGATCGCCGCCGAAGAAGTTAGGATCGGGTACGAAGATCGAGCCATCGGTGCCGTAGAGCTCGATATTGTGGTGGCCATGCGCTGCCACGTCCCAGCTTGCGCCGATGGTGATAATGGCGCCCGAATGGAATTCGAGCACACCGTGGATGGTGGTCGGGGTACCAACCTTGATCATAGTGCCCTTGTGGGGACCATCGGCCGTCACTTCACGCTCGGCCCGCGCCATGTTGGTGAAGGCCGAGAGGCGCTTCACCGGTCCGAGCAGATGCACGAGATCGGTGATGTAGTAGGGACCGAGATCAAGGATCGGGCCGCCGCCGGGCTGAAAGAAAAAGTCCGGATTGGGGTGCCAATGCTCCATGCCGCGGCTCATCACATGGGTGGTGCCGCTCATGATCTTGCCAAGCTTGCCACTGTCGATGATCTCGCGCGCCTGCTGGTGGGCGCCGCCCAGGAAGGTGTCGGGAGCCGAACCAACCTTCAGACCGCGTTCGTCAGCCGCCTTTTTGAGGGCCAGACCCTCTTCGACGGTCAGCACGAAGGGCTTTTCCGAATAGGAATGCTTGCCGGCCGAAATGATATCGTTGGACACCTGATAGTGGGTCGAAGGGATCGTCAGATTGACGATGACATCGAGCTCACTGTTCTTGAGCAGTTCGTCCGGTGTCTGTGCCGCCACGCCGAACTCGTCAGCACGCAGCTTGGCGGCTTCCGGCCGGATATCGGCCACAGCCCGCACATCGAGCCCCTTGAACAGGGGCGCGAGGCGCAGATAGGCGGCCGAGATATTGCCGGCACCCATGATGCCGACGCCATAAGTCTTTGTCATGGCTCAGACCCCGTATCCTTTGAGAGCGGCCGCAGCATTGCGTGCAAAGCGGATGGCATCGCTCGGCTTGTCATGCTCGGCAACGAAGTAACGGGCCTTGGTCTTGGCCTTGATCTGGGCGATGTAATTTGGCCAGTCCAAGGTGCCCGTGCCCACATCGGCCCAGCCATCTTCATCGGCCTTTTCACCGGCCGGCGCGATGTCCTTGACGTGAACTGCGGTGATGCGGCTGCCCAGCTTATCCATCCAGAAGATCGGATCCTCGTCGGCGCGGACGACCCAGGCTAGGTCCATTTCCCACTGCGTGTCGGAGGAAGCCTCGAGAATGAGCTCGATCGGCGTTTTGCCGTTGGCATCCTTGGTGAATTCCCAGTGGTGGTTATGGTAGCCGAAGCCCTTGCCGGCAGCCTTGAAGGCAGCTGCGATTTTCGCGAGCCCCTCGGCAAATTCCTGCCAGTTTCCGCCGCCGGTGCGGAAGGCTTCGGAGGGAGGCGCGGGGCAGTACACCGTCTGAATGCCGACAGTTTCGACGATCTTGAGGGCCGCGTCGGTGTCCTCGAGTTGACCAAAGCCCATATGGGCCGTCGGCATGGTGAGGCCCGCATTCTTCAGGCTCTGGGCAAGAGCCGCAGGGTCCTCGAACTGGCCGCCCCAGCCTTCGACCTGGGTATAGCCCAGGCCGGACAAGGTCTTGAGTGTGTCGTCGAGGGACGCCTCATTGCGGGCGCTGTAAAGCTGGTACGAAAAGTCCATGATTGGCCTCGTCAGGAATGTATGAAACACGGTGTCGCGTCGGACCGGGAGATAGCCTGGCCAGGGGCTGGCGTCGCCTCGCCCGGACAGATCGACTGCCGCAAAAGTAAAGTGGATGCCGAAGAACCGGCGGAGCAGCGCCCGGGGGGCGCTGCTCAATTCGTCGAGACCGGCTTAGAGCCGCTCTTCTGTGCCCGCGTCGAACAGCGAACCACGTGCGATATCAAAACCGACCTGGATCTTGTCTCCAGCATGAATATCGATGTCGCTGCTGCATCGGAACGTGACCGACACACCAGCAACAGTTGTCCAGGCCAGGGTTTCGGACCCCATGGGCTCGACGATTTCGATCTCGGCCTCTGCCTTGAACGGCATATCGGCTGCGGCCTCACCGACGAAGACATGCTCTGGACGAACGCCCAGGATCGCCTTGGTTGAGCCAGGGGCGGCACCGACAAAGTCGTAGGTACCGACGGGGATGGCCGTGCCATCTGCGGCGGTAAAGGTAGGGCCGTTCAGCGTGCCCTCGATGAAATTCATCGACGGCGAACCGACAAAGCCGGCCACGTAGAGATTGACGGGCTTGTTGTAGATGGTGTGCGGGTCGGCCAATTGCTGAATGACACCATTCTTCATGATGGCAATGCGATCTGCCAGGGTCAGGGCCTCGATCTGATCGTGGGTCACGTAGATCATGGTGTTCTTCAGACGCTGGTGCAGGCGCTTGATCTCGACACGCAGATCCGAGCGGAGCTTGGCATCAAGGTTGGACAAGGGCTCGTCGAACAGAAATACATCAACGTCGCGCACCAGGGCCCGGCCGATGGCGACGCGCTGGCGCTGACCGCCCGACAGATTGGCCGGCTTGCGGTTCAGCAAGGGCTCAATCTGCAGGATTTCGGACGCCCGCTTAACGCGTTGATCGATTTCCGCCTTGGGCATGCCGGCAACACGCAGGCCGAAAGAGAGGTTCCGCTCGACCGACATCTGCGGATAGAGGGCATAGGACTGGAACACCATACCGATGCCGCGGTCCTTGGGTTCTTCCCAGGTGACGTTCTTGCCGTTGATGAATATCTGACCGTCCGAGACGTCAAGCAGGCCGGCAATGCAATTGAGCAGGGTCGACTTGCCGCAGCCCGAAGGCCCGAGCAGGACGATGAATTCACCCTTTGCGATGTCGAGATTGAGGTGCTCGAGAACCTTGACGCTACCGAAGTTGAGCGAGAGGTCTTTGATGGAAACACTGGTTTGCATCGGTATTTATCCCTTCACGGCGCCGGCGGCGACGCCGCGTACAAACAGCTTGCCGGACACAAAGTAGATGATCAGTGGCACAAGCCCGGTCAGCACGGTCGCAGCCATGTTGACGTTGTATTCTGGCGTACCCTGAGCCGAGTTGACGATGTTGTTGAGCTGCACGGTCATTGGCAGGTTCTGCGTGCCCGCAAAGACCACGCCGAACAGGAAATCATTCCAGATACCGGTGACCTGCAGGATCAACGCCACAACGAAGATCGGCAGCGACATGGGCAGCATGATTTCGAAGAAGATGCGCCAGAACCCTGCCCCATCCACGCGTGCTGCCTTGAACAGCTCCTGCGGAAGCGATGCAAAATAGTTGCGGAACAGCAGCGTCAGGATCGGCATGCCGAAGATGGTGTGGATGAGAATGACAGCCTGCAGGGTTCCGAAGATGCCCAGTTCGCGGGTAATCATCACCAGCGGATAGAGCATGACCTGATAGGGTATGAACGAGCCGAAGATGAGGATCGAGAAGAAGATTTCCGAACCCTTGAAGCGCCAGTTGACCAATGCGTAGCCATTCACTGCGGCGATGAAGATGGACACAATGGTCGACGGAATCGTGATCTTCACCGAGTTCCAGAAGCCAGGTGACAGGCCCTCGCAGGTCAGGCCGGTGCAGGCTGTGGTCCACGCTTTGACCCAGGAGTCAAAATTGATCTGGCTGGGCAAGGCAAAGATGTTGCCGAACCGGATTTCGGGCATCGTCTTGAAGGACGTGACCAGCATCACATAGAGCGGGAACAGGAAGTAGAGGGTGAAAAAGACCAAGATCGAGTAGATGATGATCTTTTGCGGGGTAAAGAAAGGCTTGGGGCGCGGACCGCGGGGGCCGGATTCCACCATTGTGTTCGTGTCCGGGGCGGGCCCGGTCATGGTTGCGGTCTGGCTCATGAGCGGCGCCCCTTTCCACCAAATTCAAGATAGGCCCAAGGCACCATGATGATCAAAACAGTCAGCAGCATCATCGTTGCCGCAGCGAGACCCTGGCCGATATTGCCGGCGCCAAACATGTAATTATAGACGTATTTGGCAGGCACTTCCGAGGAAATACCGGGACCGCCATTGGTCAGAGCGACCACAAGGTCATAAAGACGGACAATGCCGGAACCGATCAGCACCACAGCCGTCACGAGCACGCCGCGCATCATTGGAATGACGACGGAGATGTAAGTGCGCCAGGTCGGAATGCCATCCACACGCGCTGCCTTCCAAATCTCCTCATCGACGCCACGCAGGCCGGCCAGCATGAGCACCATGCAGAAACCTACGCCCTGCCAGAGGCCCGCAATCAAGAGGGCGAATAGCACCATGCGCGGATTGGCAATCCAGTCGAATGTGAAGTTTTCCCAGCCCAGGTTCCGCATCGTCCCCTGCAGGCCGAGCGTGGGATTCATAATCCATTGCCAGACGAGGCCCGTCACAATGAAGGAGAGGGCAAAGGGATAGAGCATGATAGTGCGGAAGGCGCTTTCGAAGCGGATCTTCTGGTCCATCAGCACCGCGAGCAGGAAACCGAACCCGAGGGTGAAGACCAGAGACATGGCGCCATACGTCACCAGGTTCCAGACAGATACGTTCCAGCGCGAGGTGCCGAAGAGACGTTCATACTGTTCGAAGCCGATGAAGTTGCCACTCGGCAGCAGTCGGGAATTGGTAAATGAGTAGTAGACCGTCCAGATGGTACAGCCAATGAACACGACCAGCACTGTCGCCATCATCGGAAGTGCGGCGATCTTGGCGGGGACATTGTGAAGGAAGGTTTTTCTGAGGAAGCCGCGCCGACCGGTATTCCCAGCGCCCCTTCCAGTGTCAACGGCTGTATCCGCCATTACGTCTCTCCATAAGGAAGTGGTCGACCTTGTCGATCAAGGCCGACCACTACTTTTAACGATGAGAACCAGGTCTCATCCAGTCACAGATCAGTCTGCCGACTCGATGATCGAGGCATAACGCTCGATATAGTCATCGACCGTGATGCTGTCGTCATCGAGGAACTCGGTGTTGAGATCCTGCATCTGCTGCTGGGTGTCGCTGGAGAGAGCGAAGTCACCCGAAGGCAGCAGGCCATTCTCGAGCATGCCAATTGCCTTCTGCATGCAGGGGTTGGCAGCCGACAGATCGATATCCGTGCGGATCGGCATGGAGCCCTTGACCAGGTTGAAGTTCAACTGGCCTTCCGGCGAGATCAGGATCTTGGCCAGATCGGCCTGAGCCTGAATCACGGCCGGATCGGTACCTTCGGGCAAAACCGGGAAGTAGAACGAGTCACCACCACCGGTCAGCTGATCGCCGAGGCCAAGAGCCGGGAGACATTCATAGTCTTCACCAGCAACGCCACCTGCAACCTGCAGGTCACCGGCAAGCCAGTCACCATGGATGTTACCAGCAACTTCACCGGCCAGGATCTGATTGCCCACGTCACCGAAGGACGGCACCATCATCTCGGGCGAGATCACCGAACGAAGATCGTCGAGAGCCTCGGCAACCTTGCGGAATTCCGGACCACGAACAGCCTCGGCACTCTTGTCGCGGTTGATTGCGAGCACGAGATCCGAACCACCCAGACCAGACATCAGCACACCCGGAACGCCAGAGAAGGGCCAGCCGGTGGCCAGGCCGAACGGCAGGATGCCGGCTTCCTGGAGAGCCGGCCAGGAGGCCACATACTCATCCCAGTTGGTCGGCACGGGCTGACCGATTTCCTCATAGGCGGCAGTGGAGACCCAAAGCCAGTCCCAAGAGTGAATGTTGATCGGCAGACAATAGATGCCGCCTTCATACATGCACGGCTCAAGCAGGGACTGATCGACGTAGAAGTCGAGGCCGCCCATTTCTTCAACGATCGGGGTCAGGTCGCGCATGAGGCCGGCCTGGATGAGTTCCTCGGCGTCGCGGCCGGTATTCATCTGGGTGGCGCCCATCGGATCGCCGCCAATGATACGGCTGATGATGACTGGGTTGGCGCCTGTACCGGAGCCGGCCAACGCACTATCGACCCAGTTGTTGCCAGTCTGCTCTTCGAACAGCTCGGCGAATTCGGCAATGGCCGCGGCTTCACCAGCCGAGGTCCACCAGTGGGTCACTTCCAGATCCACAGCGTAAGCAGACGTGGAGCCAAGGAAAGCGGTTGCCATAGCGGCAACCACTGCAAACTTTTTCATAGGTTGTCCTCCCAACGAACACGAGGAGCTTATGCTCCAGCGATGCACCAATTGCATAGCTGCCCTTCCAATCAGGCAACCCACAATTGTGTGTAATCGATTGCACTACAGCGTACAAACTGGTTGTGCAATCGATTTCAGGAGTTTCATACAAGCCTTGCGGAGATGTCAAGTTCGTTTTAGATCGTTTCAATATCTGACAGCGAGAGGGGGCGCTGCCAGCGATGACAGGAACGAAAAAAACGCCGACAATTCAAGATGTTGCGCGTTTTGCGAATGTATCGACAGCCACAGTTAGCCGCGCCTTGTCGAGCCCCGACAGGGTCAGCGAGAGTACACGAGCGCGTGTTTCCGAGGCTATTCGTGTAACCGGTTACACTTTGAACCAGGCGGCGCGGTCTTTGCGCCAACGCACGGCAAAAACCATTCTGGTGGCCCTGCCCGACATTCGGAACTCCTTCTTCTCATCGATCCTGGATGCTGTGGAACGCGAGGCCACCAATCGGGGCTATGGCGTGCTTGTGGCCAACCTGTTCCTGGCCAGAGCGCCTGCTGAAAGGTTGCAGGATTACATGCTGTCCAATCGGGCCGACGGATTGCTGCTGCTCGATGGTTCACTGGATCTCCCATCACTGCATGCCTTGGTCCGGCCACCCAATTCAGTGCCTCTGGTCGTCGCCTGCGAGGAGATTCCGAACTCGGGGTTTCATACCGTTCTGACTGACAACCTGTCGGCGGCCGAGCGTGCGACGCGTCATCTGATTGATCTGGGTCATCGCCAGATCGCGCATCTTCTAGGACCGGAGAACAATGTAGTCGCGCGTGACAGGCTGGCCGGCTACACCAACGCGCTGACGCGGGCCGGTATTTCGGTGCAACAGCAATGGCTGTTTCGCGGGAACTTCGAAATGGAGAGCGGCTTTGCCGCCGCTGCGCATTTCATGTCGCTCAGCGAGCGTCCGAGCGCCATCTTCGCTGCCAATGACGAATCGGCAATCGGCTTCCTGTCCGGCTTGCGCCAACACGGCCTGACTTGCCCGCGCGATATCTCGATGATCGGTTTCGACGACCTCGGGGTCTGCGCGCATTACACACCGCCACTGACAACCATGCGGCAACCGCGGGAACTGCTCGGGCGGATGGCCGCGGAAATGCTAATCGACGTTCTGGAAGATGCGGAGCACCGGCGCGGTCCCATGCGCATCGTCCTCAATTCTGAACTGATCGTTCGCGAGAGCACCGCGCATCCGCCATCAGGAACAACCAGCTAAGCGCATTTGCACCCGGGGGTATGGCCTTGGGGGAAAAATGGGTTAAACAGGCCCTGTTCGGTCCCGTAGCTCAGCTGGATAGAGCAGCAGCCTTCTAAGCTGTTGGTCACAGGTTCGAATCCTGTCGGGATCGCCACCATTTTTCCCGGATTTCGGCTCTCTCGGGGCGCTGGCGCAAGCGTTGGGACCCTTGAGTGCCCGCGAAAAGGGTTGTCCGCGCGGCCGAATTGCGCCACCCTGCGGACGCAATGGGGGCAAATCCACTGGCAGACAACGCAAACCGACCCACCATCGTGTTGTTCGATCTCGATGGGACATTGGTGCATCACATCAATCCACGTGTGTTGCAGATGCTGGAGTTCCTAGACGACTGCTCGCACCGCGGCGGTCGGCTTGTTGCGCGGTTCAGACTGGCGCGCAGAAACCTCACAACTCCCAATCGCAGCCCCAAGCTCCTGGTGCATCGGGCAATTCACAAGGTCCGACGCAAGAGCGTCGAGCAAATGCTCGAGCCATGTGAAACCATGCGTGGCGTGCTGGAAAGGCTCAGCGCCGAGGGCGTGACCCTGGGCGTTGTCAGCAATGGGCTGGGACGGGGCTATGGCCACGACGTCCTGCAGACATTCGATCTCCGGAAATACTTCAGCGCAGCGATTTTCCGTGAGGATGTGTCACGGGGCAAGCCATGGCCCGATTCGATCGTAGCGGCCCTGCATGGACTAGGTCGCGATCTGCGGCGCAACGATGTCATCTGGTATATCGGGGATCAGAGCAAGGACATCGGAGCGGCGCTGGCTGCCTCACAGGTGATTGGCCAGACCATCCGACCCATTGCATTGGGGGCGCGGGCCGCACTCGGCGCAGTGGAATCTCGCCTCACGCCCAGTCAGATCATGTGGACGCCGGCCGATTTCGAACGAACGGTGCAGCAGACCTTTGATTTGTCGCCATCAGAATCGCCGATGATGCCCCACCTGCCTGCGCCACAAATCTAAAATCTAGAAGTCGAAGCCCATCTGGTTCACCTCTGTCGACTTGGTCGCGCGCGGGAGCTTGTCGGCTTTCAGGGCGAAGAGCGGTGGTTCTGTCACGACATCACCGGACATCTCAGCAGGTTCAGACTTTTTGGGCATTGACCGGCGCTGTGTCGCAGTCTTTTCGGTTTTGGTCGCCGTGGCTGGCTCGGACACACTGGGAACGCTCGCGGGCGGCGCTATTTCGTCCGCCGATTCAACCTCTGGCTTCGGCCAGGTGATCGCGTTGAGCCACTTCACAGCGCCTGCGAGTTTCCCCACTTTGAGCGTGTAGAGGTTCTCGCGCCCTTTTTTGACCTCGACCACCAGGCCGGCAGTCTTGAGAACGCGCAAGTGACGCGAAATGGCCGGACGGCTGATCGAGAACGCGTCCGCTAATGTGTGCACAGGGATGGGGCCGGACATCAGGATTTCCACGATGCGGCAGCGCGTGGCGTCTGCCAGTGCGGAATAGATTCCAATGGGGGGCTTTGAGCGTCTGGTCATGCCAACGGTTAGAGTAACGGCAGCGTTACCCGTCAAGCCGCCATGGCACCGGCAAGGGATTGTTCACCAGGATTCTTCGTCTTCATTCACATTTGTCTCAAGTGGCCGGCACCGGAAAGAGATTGGTCACACCCGCGCCACACGATGAGGGCAAGGAGGACGGATGATGACCAAAGCCGCCAATGCTCAAGCCAGAATTGGCATGCGACTGCGACGGGCCTATTCCAGGGCCGAGCTTGTCGTGGATGCCATTGTCCACATTCTTGGCCTCGTGGTTGCGGTGGCGGCAGGATCCATCCTGCTGACCTTGGCGCTGCTGCAAACGGCCCCTGAGGCCTTCCCTGCCCTTGCCGTCTATGTCGCGACCCTTGTTGTGGTGCTGGGCGTCTCGCTGGCCTTCAACCTCTGGCCCAATACGCCGGCCAAGAACTATCTGGCCCGGCTTGATCAGGCGGCGATCTTCCTATTCATCGCAGGCTCATATACCCCGTTTCTCGCTGTGCTGGGAAAGACGCCGAGTGGCGTGGTGATGATGAGCCTGGTGTGGGGCGCCTCGCTGGTTGGGGTGGCCCTCAAGCTGATTGTGCCGGAGCGGTTCGGGCGAGTGGCGATCCTGCTCTATCTGGCGATCGGCTGGAGCGGTGTGCTGGTGTTCCAGTCGCTGGGGCAAGCCCTGCCCTCTTCCACATTGTGGCTGTTGCTGGCGGGCGGGGTGACCTATTCGGCCGGCATCATCTTCCACTTGTGGGAAAAGCTGAAATTCCAGAATGCCCTATGGCACGTGTTCGTGGTGGCCGGCGCCAGTCTGCATCTATGGGCCGTCATCGACTGCATGGTTATTGCGCGGCTTTGATCCGCGGGTGCTCGACCATATCACCTGCCGCGATACCCAGTTCGTCCGAACGCCCGCCGGGGATTTCCAGAACGAATTGAACCGGCCCGTCCGAGGGAATGGAGGTGGTGTCGTGCGGGCGCGCATTGACGTGGATGTTCAGGATCGTGCCGTCCGCTTCGATGAAGAGCATATCGAGCGGAATATAGGTATTGCGCATCCAGAATGAGACCGGACGTTCTTCGCGGAAATCGAACAGCATGCCCGCATCGTCCGCCAGTTCCTGGCGATACATCAGACCTTGCGCGCGGGTCTCGGGGGTGTCGACGACCTCAACGGTGAAAGCGTGCTCGCCATTTTCGGACTGCACAACCAGCCTGGTCTCGTCGCTGCAGGCCGCGAGGGGAAGACTGATCAGCATGGCTGTTGCGAGCGCCGCAACGGCCCGCAGCGGTTGGGAGACCCGTTGGGTCGAAATCGGCGAACTGTTCATTTTCGGGCAGTGTATCCCTGCTGTGCGACTATGAGGTCCCT
Organism: Devosia sp.; assembly: GCA_040218355.1. Classification (GTDB taxonomy): domain Bacteria; phylum Pseudomonadota; class Alphaproteobacteria; order Rhizobiales; family Devosiaceae; genus Devosia. The sequence goes on from JAVJRP010000020.1 coordinate 205,629, forward strand.
AGTGCGAGGACGGCGCCTCGCCCCAGCCATCGGGCCGAATTTCGGCAACCATCAGGCCCTTTGGACCCTGACCATAGCGCACCAGCACAAATTGTCCCGGACGCAATTCCGTGATGCCGAAACGACGCAGGGTCTCCATGTGGACGAAGATGTCCGGCGTGCCGTCACCGGCAGAGAGGAAACCAAAACCGCGAATGCGGTTGAACCACTTCACCTCCAGCCGCACCATGCCTGAGGTCGCCTCGACCACAACATGGGTCCGGGGTGCGGGCATCTGCGATGGATGGCGGGCGGTGGATTCGTCCATGGAGACAACCCGAAAGGCCTGCAGGCCACCCGGGCGGTTCAGGGCCTCGACGACAATGCGTGCCCCCTCGTAAGCGGTCTGGTAGCCGTCGCGGCGAAGACAGGTCACGTGCAGCAGCACATCGGCCATGCCATTGTCGGGAACAATAAAACCAAAACCCTTGCCGGCATCGAACCACTTGATCGTGCCCGCAACCTCAATGGTGTCGCTGGCTGGCTGATGGTCGCCCTGCATATGGTCGTCACGCAAAGATTCACCCGACTGTGTCAGGTTGACGGCGTCACGGCCCTCGCCACTGCCTTTGGCCCCCATATTCCAAACGCCTTTTCACTCGCCCGCAACAAGCGGGTACTCCTCACTAGATTTGCACAGTGTCGCCGATTCAGCGGCAAAAGTTAAGAAGGTCTTGCGATTTTATTGACAGGTGCCTCCGCCTGTTGTTGCGGGGCATGGTTGGGCTTGGTAGGCCTGAGCCGCAATACACAGCCAAAGGAGACTGCCTTGAAATATCTGCACACCATGGTGCGCGTCACCGATGTCGAGGAAAGCCTGCGGTTCTATTGCCAGGGCCTGGGCCTCGAGGAGGTGCGGCGCACCGACAATGAGAAGGGCCGCTTTACCCTGATTTTCCTGCGCGCCCCGGGCGATGAAGGCGGCGAGGTCGAGCTGACCTATAACTGGGATCCCGATCCCGAACCCTATGCCGGTGGCCGCAATTTCGGGCACCTGGCCTATCGGGTGAAGGACATTTATGCCCTTTGCCAGCACCTTTCCGACATGGGCGTCACCATCAACCGGCCCCCGCGGGACGGGCACATGGCGTTTGTGCGCTCGCCCGACGGGATTTCGGTCGAGCTGATCCAGGACGGTCACCTCGACCCCAAGGAGCCCTGGGCCTCGATGCCCAATACCGGCGCCTGGTAGCAATCTGCCAGAGTTAAGCATTCGCTAACCGTGCCACTTAGCGCGCGGTTAGCGAAACCGCTCTAATTTTAGCGACCAAACCTCAATGCCCATTGCCTGTTGCGCAATCGCGACACGCCTCGGGAAGGTCGCCATGTCTCGTCTGCTTCGTTTTTTCGCTGTTACTTTTGCCACCGCCCTCTTCCTGGCCGGATGCCTGCCCATGGCCATGTTCGCCAGCGGCGGCGGCGCCGGATATTCGGGCCTGAAGCAGGATTGGGGCACCTATGTCAGCTCCAACAATGTCAATGCGCTGTGCATTTCGCCCAAGCTGCGATTCGTCATCTGGGAATTCGAAGGGCGGTTCGGGCGCAAGGTGGTGATGAATTCGGGCTATCGGAACCCGTTCCACAATGCCTCGGTGGGCGGCGCCGACAATTCCTATCATACCAAATGCATGGCTGCGGACTTCTACATTCCCGGTGTCTCCAAGCAGGAGCTGATCGCTTTCGCCATGACGGTGGACGGCGTGGGAGGCCTGGGCTGCTATCCGGGCCGGACCTTTATCCATGTCGATGTGCGCGATCGGCCCCGCGGTTATCGGCGCCCGGTGACCTTTTCGGGCTGTTGATAAGTCGGCCCGGCGAAAAAAAGCGTACGGGATCAACGCAAACAGGGTTGCACAATCAAAAGCACCCCATTATACGACGCCCATCGCGCTGATGCGCCCTTCGTCTATCGGTTAGGACGGCACCCTTTCACGGTGCAGAGAGGGGTTCGATTCCCCTAGGGCGTACCACCTTCCCCCTGCTTTTCAAGCATGTGGCAAGGCCAAAGCGATGACCGTGCGCCCATCGTCTAGCGGTCAGGACGACGCCCTCTCACGGCGTAAACAGGGGTTCGATTCCCCTTGGGCGTACCAAATAAATCAAGCTCTTAGCCTGAGCGTTGAAAAACCAGTATAATATCCGTGTAATATCCTCGAGCGAACAATGGCGAGCGTGCACGATCGTCGTGGGACACACTTGCTTATGGATCGCCAGCGGTGCAGACGGTCAAAGAATGTAGGGTACCCCCTACAGGGTCGACGAAGTGACGTATTCAAGCCGGGTGACCGAACCGGTCTCTCTTGAAGTAGACAATGCTTACGATCCACCGGTGTGAACTCTTGATACACTGAGCTTGTTGGCTGGCTCGTCCGGCAATGAATGCTCGGGCTCCTAAACTCAGGGGACTTCGTTTCGGCACACCGTGGAAATTCTCGATTGGTTGCTCCCCTCAAAAATATGCCGTGCCGGTAGCCATCATCCGAAAGAGTGAGAACCAGCTAGAGGTTGACGCCGGAGGGGGCCACCTCACACACCCCCCAACCCAGCCTCCATCGAAGCTGGGACAAGCGCCGCAGGCGCAAGCGGACCATCCGGGGTCAAGTCAGCCTCTGGGCCCTATCCTCAAAATGTGCGTGACTGCGCAAGCGCCACCACGTTACTTTTCTGGTACGACACTAGCGGACCAGGTCGAACCAAACGGCGTTGTGAGAAGGGGAAAGGCTGACGACCTTGACGGCCCAAAACACAAGTGGTCCGAGGTCCCGAATGGGGCCGGCAGCGGCCGGTCAGAGAGGCGCCCCTATTCCTGCCATCCAGGCAGTCTCCGCCAAACCCCAATAGCTGCCTCAGCAAAGGTTCAGCCGGCAGCGCAAAGTATGCGGATCGGGCCGAGACGTCCCGGCCATTTGTATCCTTGCCACGGGAGTCACGGAGGCGCGCCCCTTTGGCCGCCGCGCTCTTCTGGCCGATCTCGCCCTGGACCAAGCTTATGGGTCTCTTCCTCCGCCGGCCGGCCACTTGACCAGCACCACGACTCGACGCAGTCTAAATTTAGGCCCTGCCGCATGGGCCTGTGTGCCCGTAGCCCAAAGCCTCGCAATGCGCTTGAAATACAAATGACGTAACCCATTCCCGCCGGGACGGGTCCGTTCAGCAGCGGGCACCTGATTGGATCCGTAACCTGACAAGGAATGGATCGTCATGGAATTCGATCCCCTCAAAGAGTTGAAGTCGGCTGCCCGAAAGATCGGCAAGGCAAAGGGCTTGAAGCATATCGGTGCCCTCGAATTCGTGGCCGGGAGCCTAGGCTTTCCGCATTGGAATGCCCTGACGGTTGCCAACAAGAAGGGTTGGCTGCCATCGCCGGCAAACCACTCAATGGTTGAGGCACTCGTCGCCGCCGCCGTACCGTCAGCCGAATTCGACTGGTGCGACGAGCCTGACAGTGGGGAAATCCAAGGCCACCACTATCACGTCATCGAGAGCCTCGACGACACGTACGTCCACGGGCGCGGCTGGGAACTCAAGCTGCCGGAGGCCCCTTTGGCCCCCCCGAAGTTCAGGGTGACTGACAAGCGAATAAAGGCCAATCCGATCGCCGAGCAATCCTTTCGGGACGAAGTGCTGGCCGTCGCGACGCGGTGGCGAAAAGGCATCCACGCTCGCATCGCGGACGACTGGCCGGCTCGCTCAACAGTGCCGGACACCGCCGGTTTCGCCGAACATCCTCTTGGCCACGCAGTCAGCGACGTTTGGTGGTGCATGCATTGCGACGGATCGTTTAACAGCAAACAGATAACAGCAAACCTTTTTCATTGCCCTAACTGCTTGGCCAGCCCCTTGGACATCCACACGTCGCCGTGGTGGCTGGAACAGGAACAGCCCCCAACTGTGAGCGCCTGACCAAAGTGTCCACCCTGGCTCAAACCCGGGCGGACATACCAGCCATAACTGCCTAAAGGCATTGCTCGGTAGCCTTGGCGCGGCAGATGCGTTCGGCAGCGGCTTTCGTCCGGTTGTAGTCGTTCGCGAGTTGCATCATGCGCCGCCGCCACCGAGAAGCGCCCGTGCAGCCGCGCCGACAACCAAGCCCATGGTTTCCGAAATCGCAGCTTGGCCGGCAGCGGTTCCGGCACCTGCTGCGATACTCTTCAACTGTTTCCCTACCTTGCCCTGATCTGTCGGTAGGGCGTGGCCGATGGCGTCCATAGCCTTGGCCGTGATCTGGACGTCCTCTACCCACCCCTCGCCGAGCATATTGTCCTGAAAGCGGACGAAGCCTTCGTTGCGCAACCAGTCGAAGGTGCCGAAAAATGTCTCATCCAGATCGCTGTCAAGCACCGGTTCGACGCCGGTTTTCGTGGACAGATCCATGGCGTTGAAACTGACGCGTTTCGGCCATGCTTCAGCGAGTTGCCCCAAGATGTAGAGCGTCCAGACTTTCCCGATTTCGGGTTCTTCCACTGCCATCCAGCGCCCCCTCTATTTCAGGTATTCCGAATAGTGCTACTAGGGGCCATGGCACCATGGCCCTCGGTGGCCATCATCAAGTGCGACACCGACCTGCAGGCTACCTGCCGGCATTTCGTTGTACCACACTCGATGGTGGCGACCGTAGTCCGGGCCGTCGAACCCGAAGGTGACCCGATCGGTCTCCTCGAACGACCATGGTCCATGATGCATCGCGACATTGATGATCTCGTCGAGCTGATCGGCACCGCTGACCAGACGGTCGAGTCTCTGCGGACCATCCAATAGTGCAAGCTTCTGTTGAGCCTGGAGAACACGACTTGACTTGAGCTGCCGGTACCATTCCAAACTACATAGCCAATGTACAGGCAGCAATAGCCGCCTCGGGCATCAATTGAGTTGCCTTGAAGTAAAAACATGCACAGCGTCCCACCACCTAAAAAAGCCCTGCTCAAATGGTTGAAAGCCTATCCCAGTGAGGTTGAAAACTACGGCCACCTTCTACTGGAGCAGTTGCAAGCGCTCGACGAAGAAATAAAGGCGTCGCTAGTCCCCTATTTTGAGTCGGCACACCTGGATGCTCGCGAGTGTTTTCACCGCTTGGCTCGCATCAGCCTGCATCCTGACGACGGGGACATCGGGTGCGACTGCCAATATCCGAATGCACTTCCGCTGATCACCCGTAAGGGCCTTTTTGGCGAGGTCATGTCGGGAATGTTCACTGAAGCGTACAAGTTTGTCGGCAAGCATGAATGGCTGATCCCAGTTTTCCTCTTCCGCAACCATGAAGATGCGGGACAGTATATTTATACGTTGAACCGAGACCCCGACCGCACGCGCGAGGTGCTGGGACGCAAAGGCGACGATTTCATCGCGATCGTTGTCGACAAAAACGGCAAAGTGGTGCGGTTCATAGCCGGCGAAGCGAAGTGGCGAGGAACCTGGAATGCCTCGACTTTGGCTACCGTCATGCTGGGCCCCAAAGTGGGACCGGAAGGCGAAAAGGCCCACAACAATCGCGGTGTATGGTTTGAAGTCAACCGGGCGCTCGATGTGCCGTTGGGTCTCGAGCAGCTCCAGGCCATTCTACTCGATCGCGAGCCGGAAAAGTTCGCTTCTATAATTGCCTCACTTGATCGCATCCTCGCACACAGGAACCCCGATCCGGTCGAGCGAACAGATCTGATCCTGCTGGCTGGCGGTGCAGCGAAAAAGCGAGAAGCGCGAACGTCTCTTCTGCCTTGGGAAACACTACCGAAAGAATACAAGGCTGGCCGGGATTTGCAGGTCGTTGAGATGATCATCGAAGACGGCGATGACGTGATCAACGCAATCTATGATGTTCTTTGGGCGAAGGACAAATCCGATGCCTGAATTTGACGGCGAGCGCATCGCACTCGCCACCGCAATCCAGAACGATCTGGGCGCAGAAAGCACGCTCAGCTCATTGCAGGCTCGTTCTTTTGTTCGCTGCATGCAGCTGACCTGGGAAGTCGAGGCAATACGCTGGTCTGAACGGGATTCCCGGACGACACTTGATCAGGCTCGACACTTGATCCGTGCTGGACGCATCCTGACCACTGTTGAACAAGGAGACCCAGAAACGGCAGCCCTGGCATTTCGCCGTGCCGGAGAACTCCTTGAGTGGTTGGCTAGATCTGACGATGAGATCGGTGCTGAAACGCCAGCGGCGCTCCTCGCAGCTGGTTGCTATCAGTTGGGCGGCCTGCCCGCGATGGCAGCAGGACTTTTGCGCCAAGTGACATCTGATGATCGAGGAACGCGTATTTTCGCGGATTTCCTGCGGGCGGACTTTGACGGTGTTCTTCGAAAAGCGGCGCGCTTCTGGGCCAAAAATAGGCCTCTTACAGAGCCTGGAGCTTCGAAACGCTTCTTCGGCGAGGACACCAGAGAAAGCACCGCCTGGTTCGGCACGGTCGAGCTTGTCCGTTGCATCGGTTTGGCGGCCCAATCGCTTCGCCGTGGTGACACCGAGAGGTTCGATGCCGCATTAACGAGGCTCCAAGACGTAGAGCGCTTTCTTGTCCGCTCTGCATCAGACGACGTCGCGCTATTGGCGTATTTTCTTCGCGCTACATGCGAAAGATTTGGCAGGGCGACAATCTATGGTCCGCTAAGGCGGCTTGCGGCCCTGGCTCCAACCCACGAATTTCACGCCCTGGGATTTGCTCGTCGCCAATATGCACGGGGACGTGGAATTCTTTGGCAATCGCAACAACAAGGCATTGAGCGTCTGATCAGCGACTCATCTTTTGCACTTTGCACCCCCACCGGATCCGGAAAAACCCTCGTCGCCAACCTGGCCATTCTCAAGGAACTCCTGATACTTGGGAGCGATGACCTACTTGCTCCCCTTGCACTTTATGTTGTGCCTTCTCGGGCGCTGGCGAGCGAAGTCGAGGCCAAGCTGGGCTTAGAATTGGGGCGAGAGGTCCTGGTGACCGGTCTGTATGGTGGATCAGACTGGGGCATCACGGATGCTTGGCTTACTTCAGACAAACCTACAGTGTTGATCGCAACGGTCGAAAAGGCGGAAGCGCTGATGCGCTATCTCGGGTCGATGTTGCTTGCACGATTACGCCTCCTGATCCTCGACGAAGCCCACCAGGTTGTCATCGAGAACAATAAGCGCGAGCGGGATAGCTTGGCTGAACACACTAACCGAGCCGTCCGGTTGGAGAGCTTTGTTTCCCGCCTTCTGTCCCGCAAGCCGGACATTGTTCGGCTAGCGCTGACGGCGGTTGCTGGCGGTGCTGCAGGCCCCGTAGCTCGCTGGATTGAATCCGACAACGAAGCAGAGCCTGTCGGTTCGCATTACCGTAGCACACGACAGGCTCTTGGCATTCTTCAAGTCTCGAAGGGCGCACCCCGTATCGAACTTAGCCGCCTAAACGACCATCCATTGGGCGTCGAAGATGCTGGAGCGGTCTACATCCCGCTGCGCATTCCACCTATGCCCGAGCCTCTATCCGGCATACGGAATAGCCTCAATCACTGCATGCAAAACACCATCCTCTGGACAGCACTGCATTTGAGTGATGGGGAAAGACGCATCCTGATTTCGCTCACACAGTCGCCTGAAGTGACAATGGGGTGGTATGCGAAAGCCTTTGACCTAGCCGGTTGGGATAACGCGCCAACTTTCGTTGCCCCAGAAGATGGCCCAGACGCTGAACTGTTTGCTGAGGCACGATCCGTATGTCTGGATTACTGCGGCCAGGATTCCTATGAGTTGCGTTTGCTCGACCGTGGCATCGCCACAAACCACGGTCAGATGCCCCAGCGCCTCCGACGCATGATGGTTGCGCTGATTGACCGCTCGGTCTGCCGCATTACTGTCGCGACAGCAACGTTGACCGAAGGGGTCAATCTACCTTTCGATATGATCTTCATGCCATCGCTCAAGCGAACGTCTTTCGACGTCGAAAATCAGCAGCGACATGAATATCCAATGTCGACTTCTGAATTTCGCAATTTGGCGGGGCGAGCGGGCCGGCCGGGCGCGGCGAGAGGTATGGAGGGGCTAACACTTGTTGCATTGCCGGTGGTTCGATCAACAACAGCCCCAAAGCAAGTGAGAACGCAGGACAGGCAGCTAGCGGCATTCCGGAGCGACTACGATGACCTGCTTGCGCGTCTCGCTGGCGGAGGAACGGGTCAAACATCAAGCCCGCTCGCGCTGCTCCTGTCTGAAATTCGCGAGCAGGCACTGCGTCTGCCAGGCATAGATGACGACAGAGATTTCATAGATTGGCTGGAGACAATCGCGCCGACTGATATTTCGTCATTCGCCGGGCAGGCGCGCACCACGACACGTGCCAAGCTGGCAGACAGCATTGATGAGCTGGATGCCATGATATTGTCGGCCGTTGAGGAGGCTCGAGCCCTCAGCGGCGCGGCCGCTACCCCAGCAGCCACGGAGGAAATGTTGGCCACTCTCTGGCAGCAAACATTCACACGCGTTTCCACCGTCCATCAAAACTGGATGGAGAAGGCATTTATCAAACGTGGCAATGCTGTAATTGAGACTGTCTACCCCGATGCGGAGGAGCGCAAGCGCCTCTATGACTATGGTTATTCCCCGCATGTAGGCAGACGTTTTGAAACCGCCGCGACCAGCCTGCGAGCGATCCTGGAAGACACAGGGAGCTATGGTGACCAATCGGAAGCTGATAGGCTGGCTGTCTTCGTTCGCCTGGGAAATGTCGTGGCAGACGATGGGGGCTTCGGCTTTTCGGTTCGGGACACCGAAATGGGCCGCAACCTCTACGCAAATTGGCGGCAGGTCCTGGCGTGGTGGATGGCGGTCGATGGAGCGGCACAGCCAAGCCCTGGCGATCTGCGCGCTTGGCAGATTTTCACTACCGACAATCTGGAATTCAGGCTTGGCGTCGCTGTGGGCGCCGTTGTCGCTCGAATTTGGACGCAAAAGGCTGAGGGTGCGCTTGATACGCCCACGCTGGATAGCTGGCAGGAAGTCACCGAACTGCCCTGGTTCGCTTTTTGGGCTAAGGAACTGCTGCGTTGGGGCACTCTTGACCCATTTGTGGCGTTCGCGCTCTCAATGGGCCTGGCGAAATCACGTCCAGAAGCAACTGCGATGCGCGTCACTTTCTTAGCGTGGCAGGAAGAAAGTCTGGGTGGGAACGTGTCGGCAGAGGATCGCATCAACCCGAACCACTTCCTCGAATGGTCGCGATCACTTCGCGCCACCCGATCAGGCACGGAGCAGCGACTTCAAATCCAAGCCACGCTGTCAGGTACAGACGGCCGTCGGGGTCGTTACGCTGTCATTCCAGTCAGATCGCCAAACCGGATCCGCTGGCTTGATGCCTCCGGGTATAAACTTGCTGTCTCGGAGGTGCCGGAGACCTTCCCTCGTGGGACACTCCAAAACAGCGACTACGACTTGATAGTGCAGGGCAAAAGCGTTTCGGTGATAAAGATCTTTTAGAAGGGGCGATTTTTCGTTGCAATAATAAAGGACCAGGCCCACAAATCCCTACATCGAAGTTCTGCTTTTATTGAAAAGTACATAGAGCCCGACGTCAGTGAAAGTCCGCCCTCTCACCCGAATGTTATCAATAGGTAGGTCCGGCACATATATATTCGTGCTGCCGAAAATCCTTCGGCTCTCGAGCTCGACTATCAATACCCGCCCTCATGAACAAATTCATCGCCGCGACTCGGTGCGTTGAACAAAGCCACCGCCGCGGCCGCCGACGCTAGATAACTCAGAAGTTATGTCGGTCCGGGTTCGAGCGATAAGGTGGACAACTTCATCCGCCTATCGCGCCAGTGTCCGCTATCGACAGCCTGCTTCTGAAAGCCGCCATTCGGCAACCGGCCCCTACCCTGCCCTTCCAGGTCCTCAGATCGGTGACTTAAATGGGGCCGGTGGCGGTCGGTCTGGTTCTGGCGAAACATTTGATGAACCTGACGCGCGGCGGGATCCGCTCGCAGCGGTATAGGCAGTTTTGACGATGGTGAATAAGTCGACCGCGTACTCGCCCTGTTCCCGCGGACCATATATCGAGCCTTTGCGGCCGACGAACGGCACATTGAAAAAGCCACGTTCGCGGTTTGACCCTGACCATACCTGCCTCGGCATTGCACTTGAAGTGCGCGGCATCCTTCAGCGAGGTCGTCACCTTACCGGCGGAAATGCCGACTCGGTGTCATTGGCCGTGGCGAGGCCTCCTCATAGTCCTTGACCTTGATGACCGTGCCAACGAGCCGCGAAGATTTCTTCTCGGGCAATACGCATCTGGTTTGTGGCGCTCTCGAACAGAGTCCGCTGCAGTCAGTTGCCCTCGATTTCTGCATTGACTCGAATGCCGAAGGCGCGCAATTCAGCGACTGCATTCCGGTCGATCTCGATGTAGTCCATGTCTTTTTTAGCCGGCTCAGGTCCATAGACTACCGACTAATTGAACCCGGCCTGCGAGAGCACGGCCACGGTATCGGTGAAGTGCCGCGACATCAGATCCGAAGCGAGCGGCGCATTGTTCGCCTCGATGGCGCGGGCGATTTCACCATGGATCGAAACCTGTCGGTCCACCGCCTCGCTTGTCGGCCGAATCTGCCAGCCGATGGGACCGGTTCGCTCGATCACATAGCGGAAGGCCTCAATCTGCAACCGGAGCAAAGGATTGCGCGAGGCATCCGCGATCTGGATGTGGAATTCGATATCGAATTTGGTCATCAGATCGAAATCGCCGATGGCGCTTTCGAGCTTGGCCGCCGTCTTCATAATCGCGCGGGCCTCTGCCGCGTTGCGATGGAGCGCCGCTAGATAAGCCGCTCGCACCTCCAGCACGCGCCGAACATCAAGAGTCTGCTGCACAGAGACCTGCTCGGTCTGCACGGCATAGTCGGTCAACAGCGCCAGTACTGCGCCATTGACACTGCCGACCCGCGGACGACGACCATTACCCACCTCGACTATGCCGAGATTGGATAGGCCGCGCACCGCTTCCCGGACAATGCCGCGGCTGATCCCGAGCTTGTCGGACAGGGCCGTTTCGCTCGGCAAGACGGCGCCAACCTGAAGCCGGTTGTTGTGGATATGCGCTAATATTTCTCGCGATACCGTTTCGGACAGCGGGATATTGCCACGCTGCTCGTCCCCATTGGAGCCGGCCGTTGTTTTGACACTCACCAGGACACCCTACCCTTTCCCGCTGCTCCACGCCCCTCTGGCGTTACAGCATCCCTGTCACTCGAACGCGTTGCGGCTCGGCTTGGCCGATCAACCTTCGACACGCCAACCATCCGCGTCAAACACATGGAGCCTGTCCCGGTCCGGCGTGATGTGGATGGTATCACCCGGAGTGAAAGAAATCTCTCCCACAACCCGGACCGTCATGGGACCATGTGACGTGCGCACATAGACAAATGTGTCCGAGCCGAGGTTTTCCGAAAGCTCCACTTCACCTTTCCAAAGGCCTTGGTCAACTGAAACGGCGAGGTGTTCTGGCCGCACGCCGACGCGGTGACCACCAAGCTTTGCAGCCTCTTCACCGTCGATAAAATTCATCTTTGGCGAACCAATGAAGCTGGCGACGAACTCGCTTCTGGGGGCATTGTAGAGCTCGCTAGGCGTACCCAGCTGCTCGACCCGTCCCTTATTCAGCACGACGATGCGGTCGGCCATGGTCATGGCCTCGGTCTGGTCGTGAGTCACAAAGATCATGGTCGCTTTGAGCGTTTGGTGCAGCTTAGTGATTTCGAGGCGCATCTGCACCCGCAATGCGGCATCAAGATTGGACAGAGGCTCGTCGAATAGGAACACCTTGGGCTGGCGCACAATAGCCCGGCCGATGGCGACGCGCTGGCGCTGCCCGCCGGAAAGCTGGGCAGGCTTGCGCTTCAAATAGTCGGAAAGGTCGAGAATGCGGGCGGCTTCTTCGACCTTCTGCCGAATCTCGTCCTTTGGATAGCCAGCAATCTCAAGGCCGAAGGCTATGTTCTGGTAGACGGTCATATGCGGATAGAGCGCGTAGGACTGGAACACCATTGCAATGCCGCGCTTGACCGGGGGCATCCCCTCCACGCTTTCACCATCGATGCGGATCGTGCCGGAAGTGACGTCCTCAAGCCCTGCCACCAGCCGCAACAGGGTCGACTTGCCGCAGCCTGAGGGGCCAACGAATACCACGAACTCGCCATCGTGGATGGTCAGCGACAGGTCGGGGATAACGGAGACCTCGCCGAATTTCTTGGAGATACTGCCGAGCTGAATTTCGCCCATGATTAGAGTCTTTCCATTCGTTGCAAGCGAGCTGTGTCAGCCCTTGACCGCGCCACCGGTCAGTCCGGCGATAATGTATTTCTGCGCAAAGATGTAGAGGATCACGGCCGGCACGATCGTCAGGGTGACGAAGGCCAGGATCAGGGTCCACTCGGTGGTGTATTCGCCCCTGAACTGCATGATGCCAAGCGGCCAAGTGTACTTTTCGCTCGAATTCATCACCACCAGCGGCAGCAGATAATTGTTCCAACTCTGAATAAGGGTAATGACGCCAACCGTTGTCAGGATCGGCAGCGATAGCGGCAACGTCACCCGGAGGAAAAAGCGCACATAGGAGCATCCATCCATTTGCGCCGACTCCCACAATTCTCCAGGCAGCGCTTTGAAAGACTGACGGATCAGCAGGATAGCAAAACCCAGCCCGAAGGCGACCTGAGGCAGCACCACTCCCCAATAGCTGTCGAGCAGCCCCAGATCGCGGAGCTTGACGAATAGCGGCAGAATGCCGGTGGCAACCGGGAACAGCAGCCCCAGTAGCAAATAGTTGAGCAGCATGGCGCTGCCGAAGAAGCGGATTTGGGCGAAAGCGAAGGCGGCCATCGAGCTGACGATCAGGGTCAGCGCCACGGTCAGGGCCGAAATCACCAGCGAGTTCCAAAGATATTGCCAGAGCGCGCTGCCCATCAGTATTTCGGCATAGTTCTCCAATACCCATTGGGTGGGCAGCCCAAACGGGTTGGTGCGAAGGTCACCCAGGGTTTTGAAGCCGCCCAGAACGGTAGCCGAGAAGGGGAATACCACTAGGCTAACCATGATGATCAGGATCGTGAACCTGATGATTTCAAACGGTCTGAACTTCACGATCAGTCTCCCTTCATCAGCAGGCGGCGGTAGGACACGGCAAAGATGACGCACACAGCAAACAGGAACACGCCGACAGCACTGCCAAAGCCGATATTGAGGCGAACGATGCCGAAATTGTAGAGATAGCTGACCAGGGTCTGGGTGGAGTTCTGCGGACCACCATTGGTCAGCGGCACGATCAGATCGAAGAATTGCACCGATCCCAGGATCGAGAAAAATACCGTCAGACGAATGGTCGGCCCCATCAACGGAATGATGACACGGGTGAGTGTCGTCCACCAATTGGCACCATCGCAGCGCGCCGCTTCCAACACCTCGCGCGAAATGCTCTGCAGGCCCGCAATATAGATGATCATGTGGACGCCGAAATACTTCCAGACCACCACCAGCAGCACGGCATACATGGCGAAGTCCCGATCGGCCAGGACATAGACTGAGTCATACCCGAACCAGGCGGCGATCGCCTGCACGATGCCGTATTCGCCGTCGTAGAGAAACTTCCAGATCAAGCCCGCCGCGATGTCGGCCAGGATGTAGGGAATGAAGAATGCGGCGCGGAAAAACGACACTCCGGGGAACTTGTCGGCGACCAGCACGGCCAGCAGGAACGCCATGGGCAGGGAGATGAAGATCGAGGCGGCAATGATCAGGACATTGTTCCAGATCGCGGTGGTGAACACCTTGTGCGACACCATGCGTTCGTAGTTCTCGAGCCCGACAAATTCGCCAACCGCGCCGAACCCGCTCCAGTCGAAAAAGCTGAAACTGGCCGCCTCGAGCATGGGCAGCACCACGAAGATCGAGAACAGCGCGAAGGCCGGCAACACGAACACGATTGCCGTGAGCTGCCCCTGATTGAGCGCCCAAGGTTTGTTTGCCGATGCGTATAAGCGTCCCAGTTTATGGAATATCGCCGTGGCCATTTAAGTCTCCCTAACGGCACCAATAGATGTGCGCCGCGCCCGAAAGCGCAGCGCACGATCAGGCCTGCTACTGGCTGAATTCCCAAGCGTCCTGAAGGGCCTGGGCCCCATCTTCCGGTGTGAGATCGCCGGTCATCACCCCGGTGACAATGTCGAGCAGCTCACGATTGACCTCTTCGGCAAACATCACGTTGAAGAAGTTCTGGTGATGCGCCGACCCTTCAATGGCAGTGGCAACCATGGCCTGCCATGGATCATCCAACTGGTTGGCAATGCCTGGCATTGGGGCGATGACGCCAGCGCGTGCCATTTCGGTTAGGTTCTCGGGCTGAGAGTAAAAACGCATGAAGTCGACAGCTTCGTCAGAGGCGTTCTTGTCGAAAATCCATCCATTGATGCCGCCGAGCGTCTCCAGCCCGCCTTCGTGGCCGCCTTCGACCGCCGGGAACGGCATCCAACCCAGATCGTCTCCCAGACCCTTGCCATCCTCGCTGTTGTTGGCCTGACCTGATCGCGCCCAGTTGCCCTGCAGCATCATGGCCGCCTTGCCATTGCCGAAATTGCCCTGGGACTGGCTGGCGCCGCTTGCCAGCCAACCGTCCTGGAACGGCTCCTTGTCGGCCAATTCCTTGAGCTTGGTGAAGGCTTCGACAAAGGCTGGATCGGTAAACCCCTCACCTTCACCCCTCAGGGCAGCATGGAGCTTTTCATGCCCGGCAATCCGTGCCGACAGATAAGAGAAATAGAAGTGCTGCGGCCAACCTTCCTGGCCGCCAACCGTGAGCGGTGTAAGCCCGGCCGCCTTCAAGGCATCGACCGCCGACATCAGATCTGACCAGGTCTGGATTGCCTCGGCATCCACGCCAGCCTGTTCGAACATGGCTTTGTTATAGAAAAAGCCGACCAGCGAAGTGGCCACCGGCACACCATAGATGTCGTCATCGACAGTAAAGGCGCTGAGCGCGGACGGCGCGATCCAGGACTGCCACTCAGCGTCGACCTTCTCGGTGATCGACCGCAGCACTCCGCCGCGCACCTGCTCAGCCAGCACGCCACCGCCCCAGCTGTAGAAGATGTCCGGCGCATCGCCAGACTGCAGCATGGTTGGCAGCTTGGCCTTGAACGCCTCATTCTCCAGATACTGCATCCGAATCTCAACGTCCGGATGCTCGGCCTCGTAGGCGCGCGCGATCGATTCCATCACCGCAACTGCGTCAGGATTGGCCTCGATATAGACCCAATCCACGATCGTTTGAGCAGCCGCTTGCGAACTGGCCATCAGCGCCACCATCGACGCCGCAGCAAGCAGACTTGTTCCGTTCTTGAAAACCATTCTGATTCCTCCCTCGAAAATCTAGACAGGCGAACGCCACGCTCCTCGCTACGTTCATCAAACCTATTATATAGGTTGATCACATTGAGTCAAATACCTGAGGCATTTTGGGCCGGTTTTACCACCCACCATCGACAGCAATATTCTGTCCCGTGATCACACCCGCCTGTGGCGAACACAGGAATTGCACCAGCGTCGCGACATCGGCAGGCTGTATGCGCCGCTTCAAGCTCTGGTTTTCCAGAACCCAGTCATTGTACTGCGCCAGCCGATCGCCAAAGACGCGCTGTTCGGCGTCCGACACCACCGCGCCGGGCGACACTGCATTGACGCGCACATCATAGGGCCCGAGCTCGCGAGCCAACGACTTGGTCAGGCCCAGCATGGCGCCCTTGGTGGTGACATAGGGCACATAGCCATCCCACCGCCCGTTGAGCGTCACAGAGCAGAAATTGATGATCACGCCTTGCCGCCGCGCTTTCATTTGAGGCGCCACAGCCTGTACCAGCGCAAAGGCTGCAGAGGTATTGATCCGCATCTGCGCGTCAAACTCGGTCAGGTCGAAACTCTCGAACGGCCGATTGATGATGAGCGCAGCATTGTTGATCAGCACCCCCACCTCTCGTGCCTGGCACAATGACGCGACGGTGCTTTGCGCGCCGGAAAGGTCATCCAGGTCCTGCGACAGGCATTCGAAATCATGGCTGCCCCGCTTGGCTTCAACCACTTCGGGGCGATCGAGAAGCATCACATGATCACCGCTACTGGCGAACAGCTCCGCCTGAGCCATGCCCAGCGTACCCAGCCCACCGGTAATCAAGACAGTTCGGCTCATCGGATCACCTCGCTTTCCCTTGCTTGCATTTTTATGCCGTTCGACCCGACAAGCTGCGGCTGACCGTGAAGCGCTTGTCCAGATCGGGGCGCAGCGCCATGCCCAATCCGGGGCCCGGCGGCACGGTGATCATGCCATCGCTGACGGCCGGCAATTGCGTAACGGCCCCGGCATACCAGCCATTGTAAAAGGCGCGCACACTCTCCTGCACCAAAGCGTTGGGAGCATTGAGAGAAAGATGGGTGGAGGCCGCCAATACCACCGGCCCCGTGCAGTCATGCGGCGCGACCGGCAGGTGCCAGGCCTCGGCCATGGCAGCGATCTTGCGCGCTTCAGACAGGCCACCGCACCAGGATAGGTCCAGCATGACGATACCAGCCGCGTCGGTCGCCAGCAGGTCGCGATAGGCCCAGCGCGTCGCGAGCGTCTCGGACGCACAAAGCGGCGCCCTCGAAGCGTCGGCATAGCGCCGCAGACTGCCCAGCGAATCCATCTTGATCGGGTCTTCGTGCCAGAACGTATCGAAAGGTTCGAGAGCCCGCGCAATCTCCATGGCCGGCCCAAGCTGCCACATGGAGTGAAACTCCACCATGACGTCCATCTTGTCACCGACACGCTTGCGGATGAGTTCAAACGGCTTCAGCGCCTGCTTGAGGTCCTGCTTGTCGATGTATAGGCCCCGGCTTTTTTCGGCAGCCGCGTCGAACGGCCAAATCTTCATGGCCGTGATACCATGCTCCAGCAAATCTTCGGCAAGGGCGCCGGCATCGTCAAGAAATGCCGCAAGATCCTCATAGCGCGTGTTCTGGCCGAGGCCATAGTTGGATACCTTCTGGCCGCCGACGTGCTTGATGTAACTACCACCGGCGCAGGTGTTGTAGGTGCGGATATTGGACCGCGTGAACCCACCCAACAATTGCGCGATCGGCTCGCCTGTCACCTGGCCAAGAGCATCCCAAAGAGCAATGTCGATGGCGGAATTGCCACGCATCTCAGCACCGGAAGACGCAAAGCCCAGATAGCCCACAAGCTGATTGGCGATGAAGTCGATGCGGCGCGCATCCAGTCCCAGCAATTGCGGCGCCGCAGTCTCGTGAATGTAGGCCTCGACCGCACGCGCCCCGAAAAACGTCTCCCCCAGGCCAACATGACCGGCATCGGTATGCACCTGCACCCAAAGGCAATTTGCATGCTCTTCCATACGGATTGTTTCAATGCCGATAATCTTCATGTTGTGACCCTTGGCGACGCCGTCTTGCAGCAGCCTGTATAATAGGTTTTGCGTTTTTTGCAACTTTCTTGATGGCAAGCTATTGTCATTTTTCCTCTTGCATGGCACCAGTCTGATGAAAGGAAGCTGGCGCAAGGACCTGTCTGAGACCGTCACGCACCCGATATCACTGGACTTGACCCGAGAGGTAACGCCATGCCCGCACAGGCCGCCATTGCGTATCCCTGCCAGAACGTCGTGGGGGAAAGCGCCATCTGGGAGCCAATCGACCAGCATGTTTACTGGGTCGATATTGTGGGCCGCGCGATCCATCGCTTTCACCCTGGCAGCGGCGACCACAGCCAATGGGCGACGCCCGATCTTGTCACCTCGATCGGCTTGGCGTCGGAAGGTCGCTTCGTAGTCGGGCTGCGCAAGCAGGTCACTCTATGGCACCCAGGCGGCACGTTCGAGCCCCTTGCGGACATTGAGCCAGAACTGCCCCGCAACCGGCTCAACGAAGGCGTGGTCGCCCCCGATGGCACCTTCTGGGTCGGCACGATGGAAAACAATATCGGCCCCAATGGCGAGCCGGTGCCCATTTCGGGCAAGAAAGGTGCACTTTACCGTGTCTCACCCAAGGGCGAGGTCAAGGGCCTGACGGAGCATCCCTTCGGCATCACCAACACCATGATCTGGCTCGACGATGGCAGCTTCGTCACCGCAGACACCTCGGACAACTCACTTTTCCGGTTTTCGCTCGCCCCCACGGGCGAGACACTCACCGAGCCCCGCCCCTATGGCCAGCCGATCGATTTCGGCCTGCCGGATGGTTCAAGCCGCGACGTCGCCGGCGCCGTCTACAATTGCCGTGTTGCTGGTGGCCAGGCCCTTGCGAAGATTGCGCCGGACGGACGCCAGGTCGAACGCATCGATCTCCCGGCTCTCTCACCCACCAGCGTGACGTTCGGCGGACCGGACCTCATGACCCTGTTCGTTACCACCGCCCGGTTTGGCCTCAGCGACGAGCAATTGCCAGTCGGTTCGGCCAATGGCGCCCTCTTGTCGCTGCCCGTCGACACGCCCGGCACCCCGCCACGCCGTTTCGGCTGAACCATTCAATCGGGCCGGAATACTCCGCTCCTGCCAGTCATCCCTTCCGGTCCACCCCGAAACGAAAAGCCAGAAAGCAACCACGCACATGACATCCGAAAAGTCGCCCACTCTCCACGTATCCGTTTATGGCTCAGATGCCGGCTCTGGCGCGCCGGACAGCCCGCTCCGCACGATCCAGGCCGCGGCCGACAAGGCTCAGCCGGGTGATACCGTCATTGTCCATGGCGGCACTTATCGCGAATGGATCAAGCCGCCCCGCGGCGGCAGCGGGCCAGATCGTCGGATAACCTATCAGGCGGCCGAAGGAGAACACGTCGAAATCAAGGGCTCCGAGCCGGTTGAAGGGTGGCAACGCGACGGTTCGGTGTGGAAAGTAACGCTGCCGGACACTTTCTTCGGCGCCTACAATCCATATCGGGACGAAATCGTCGGGGATTGGTTCTATGATCTGGACCGGGTGCACCACACTGGCGAGATCTATCTTGACGGACGCCCGCTCTTCGAGCGCGCCAGCCTGGAGGACGTCCGCGCGCCAAAATCTCATGCCGATGCCTTGGTCCCGGATGATGCGCTTTTGTGCTGGTATTGCGAGCACGGTGATGGAGAAGTCACCCTATGGGCCAATTTCGGGGACGCTCATCCCAACGCCAACCTCGTCGAGGTGACAGCCCGTCCGGCCGTTTTCTATCCCGAAATAGCGGGCTGCAATTTCATCACGGTGCGCGGCTTTACCATGCGGCACGCGGCGACCCAATGGGCAGCACCAACGGCCGAGCAGATCGGGCTGATTGGCACCAATTGGAGCAAGGGCTGGGTCATCGAGAACAATGTGATCAGCGACTCGCGTTGCTCCGGCATCACATTGGGTAAGGACCGTGAAAGTGGACACAACACCTGGAGCAATGAGGGCGACGACCTTACGAGCGCCAAGGGCGCGGACGCGTACACCGTCGTGGTGCAGCGGGCGCTCGAACTGGGCTGGAGCAAGGATACCATCGGCTCGCATCTGGTGCAGAACAATGAGGTGTATCGCTGCGAAATGGCCGGCATTTGCGGCAGTCTCGGCGCAGCATTCAGCCATGTGCGGGGCAATCACGTGCACCACATATTCGTGCAACGGCAGTTCCACGGCGCGGAAATGGCCGGAATTAAGTTCCACGCCGCCCTGGACAGCCTGATCGAAGGAAACTGCCTGCACCATTGCGGCATGTACGGGCTTTGGCTGGACTGGATGACGCAGGGCACGCGGGTCCACGCCAACCTCATGTTCGACAACAAGGATTTTGACCTCTTCAGCGAGGTCAATCACGGCCCCTATGTCGTCGATAACAATATTCTGCTGTCCCATCGCGCCATTCGTGACTGGTCGCAGGGCGGCGCCTATGTCCACAACCTGATCGGTGGCCCGATCGAATATCGGATCGAAACCGTTCGAAAGACCCCGATCCTGGAACGCCACGGCACGCAGATCGAGAAGATCGAAGGGTTCGCCGGCGGCGACGCGCGCTATTACGGCAATGTCCTCGTCTCCTCCGCCGGCCTGGAAGTCTATGCTGACTGCGCCTACAAAAATGATGAAAAGGACAATGTCTGGATCGAAGAGCCGTCCATTGGGCTGCGCCACGATGAACAAGGGCGCTATCTGCTAAACGTCGAGGCGCTGCGCGAGCTTGGCAAAATTGGGTTGGTGCACACGGAAAACTTCTCCCCGCCCGTCGTGTCGCAACACCCCTACGTTGACGGCACCGGCGCATCCTGGGCGTTCGACCAGACTTATCTCGGCGAACAAAGGGTACACGACACCACAGTCCCCGGCCCGTTCACACGCGAGCTGGGCGAGCAAATCATAGTGTGGCCGCGTCCTTCCTGACGGGCGCGGTGCACTTCTAATACTGGCGCGCGAAGCAGGCGGACAGCAGCCGACCTGCTGGCACGGACCAAGAATTCAGTGGTCTACGGTGATCAAGCCTGGAGATTGTCTGGCGCGCCGTCTGGGAATTTTCTAGACGAGCTAACCCAGGTTATTGCATTTCGAACCTCGGTAACGCGCACGATGGCAAATTCTAATCTCAGTCAAAATTGCGATGAGCGTGATTTTTGCGGCGCGGTCGAGGGGGTGAAGTCACATTGGGACCGAGCCTTAGCCGAACGAAGGGTGGCAAAATGGCATTCATGAGCTCAGCTCCACATTTTCCTGTTGCGGAAAAATGCCCGTCGTCAAGCCACGCCGTTGCCCCTACCCAGACCCGTCAAGAGGACCGGCCGCTTCCAGGAAATCTAGATCGCGGCCCGAATGACAGGAAAGGGGCGCGTTGCCGATCGGCAAGTGTCAGCCCCGTTTCTGCCATTTGCGGGATAGCAAGACGCACCGGACTGTAACTTAACAAGGCACCAGTTCAATCGTCCAACCCCTGCAATGCCCCTGCGCAGGTCAGCGGAGATGATTGAATCACGCAACAGTCGATAAGGCGAGCGTCTTCCTCAACGCCTTGCTTGATGTGGCCAGCAGAGGAAGTCTGCTGCCTTCGAACATCATCTAAAGAGTGGTCTCAGCCTGAGATGAATTGGCCTGCTCAGCCTCGGATGCTGCCTGCCGCGCCAGATCGTGTATGCGGCTCATGAGATCGCAGGTAATCTGGCGCTCGAGTGTCTCGGCGGCGTTGCTGGTGCAGAAAAGGGTGATGGTGACGCGGTACTTACCGATGTCGGTGGTGCCAAAACGTACAGACACTAGTGCATCTTTGAGGTCCACAGCGGTGCGCTGCTCGATGGAGGCATTGACCTGCTCGGCCTGCGCTCGGTGGGGAGCGTAGTGCTGATCGACGGTCGCCTCGATCATGTATCGGTGCCCGAACACGTTCATGGTCGGCTCGAGCGTCAGCGAAAAGCTATGATAGATGAAATCTCGCAATAGGGAGAAATTGCGCACGGGCGTATTGAGCAAGATGCTGTTGGGGATCACAACGGTCCGACCGGTGAACTGGAAATATTGGACGTTGCCATCGAATTCATGCAACGCGGTGACGAAGATGTTGTGGTCCACAACCTCGCCTCGCGAATTGCCGATTTCGATCCGATCCCCAATGGAGAAGGATCGGGTCGAAGCACGCAGGAACGACCCTGAAAAACACAGGATAAGCTCCTTAGTGGCCACCACGAGGGCAACTGCAACAGCGGTCAGCGAAAGTGCAAAGGTGCGAAGTTGCGGGGCCCAGATCAGCACCAAGCCAATCACTCCGAGGAGGAACAAGACGTTGCGGATCGTTGCGGACCAGCGACGCTGAATGTGCGGACTGGCTTCCGTCTTGCTCCGGAGCAAGCGGATGGCGACCAAGCGGATCACCACCAGGAGGCCGAGCAGGGCTACCGAGGCCGCGATGTCCAGCAGCACGGCGCCGTCGAGTGCCGGCAGCGGCAATAGGAATATGGTTGGGTCAGATCCCGTTGAGTCCTTCCATCATATAGTCTGTAACCATATTAGCCCAACGCCCTACAAACCGCGCGGCGCAATCCTAGTGGCATAGTGGGCATACTTGTCCGTCTGCACCGTGCTATCGTATCGATAGCCAAACATTCGAACCGCTTGCATCTGGTCGACAGAACAATGACGCTCACAAGGCACAGCCTCCCCGGGCAAGAAATTTCTGACGCAAAGCTCGATCCTTCGATCCAAGCTTTGACGTTGTCCGACGTTCGCATGCTTGGTGCACCACTCGTCTACGTGAACCGCGGCTTTGAAAAAATGACAGGTTATGAACGCGGCGAAGTCGTCGGGCAAAATTGTCGCTTTCTTCAAGGGCCAGATACGAGCTCAGACGCCATCGCGCAAATGCGGGCTGCAATCGCGAGTGGCGCCCCCTTGATCGTGGACGTGCTGAACTACCGAAAGGACGGCACTCCATTCTGGAACCGGCTCTCGCTGACGCCGGTCAAGGATCCTCTGGGCAAAGCAACGCACTATATCGGCATCCAGAGTGACATTACGCGAATGCGTTTCTTGCAAGAGCGTCTCCAATCGATTGCCCTTGATCTTGCAGCAACCGATAAGCATGAGCTCGACTGAACCGCAATTTCGGAGTTCGGCGCGCAGTACAACCCTTTAACGTAAAGGTCGTGCAGTCGAGTCCTTGGACAGAGTCTTGGAATGGACTGGGATGCGTCCGGCAATATCGTGAGGGCTCAGCTGGGAGTTCGGCTGGGTAAATGCAGCAGAAGATTCATACGCACCCTATGGACCCGGTCGGCAAGGCCGCGATGGGAGGAACTGTCGGTCGACTTGGCAAAGTTTGCATGCCACCGTAGTGCAATATCACTGACGTTCAACATCAGCGCTGTCCGACGCGGAGCGTTCGTGCGGGCGGAAAACAAGACTTCGTCGACAACGCGAACTTGACGGCAGGGTTGAAGCACAGAAGGAGACTGAAATTTGACGGGGGTATGGTTGCCGCTCTTTGGAGGGCTTGTCCTTTTGATCTTGGGCGGGGAACTGCTTGTGCGTGGCGCCGTGCAGGTTGCGACCCGTCTTGGTGTGTCGCCGCTAGTGATTGGACTGACCCTTGTCGGCTTTGGCACCTCTGCTCCGGAACTGGTCACCTCAGTACAAGCAGCGCTCGCAAATGCGCCGGGCATCGCCTATGGCAACATCGTAGGTTCAAATATCGCAAATACTCTGCTGATCGCGGGTGTTGCAGCCACAATAAGCCCGATAATTATTGCTTCAACGGCGCTGAAACGCGATGGCGTTGTCATGTTTGCCGTCGTGATAGTCTTTGCCGCGATCGCATTTTTTGTGCCGCTTGGCCGGGGCATCGGTGTCGTCTTTGTCGGTGCGCTTGTCGCGTATGTCTATCTTGCCTTCCGGCAAGAGCAATCATCAACTCCCGACGGCCATGGGGCGATCTATGACAAGAGCCTCGCGCTACAAGAGACAGATACTGGCGTTGTACCGCCAGCGAAGATGGGCGGCTCCCTTCTCGTCTCAGGGCTGATCGCTGTGGGCGGTCTTGTACTGGTCATTCTCGGCGGGCGGTTTCTCGTAGATGGGGCGGTATCACTGGCGCGCAGTTTAGGCATTTCGGAGACAGTCATCGGGTTGACCATTGTCGCGGTTGGCACGTCCATGCCCGAACTCGTAACCTCGGTTGTCGCCGGGCTTCGCAAGCAGGGCGATGTAGCGTTCGGAAACATCATAGGTTCGAACATCTATAACATCCTTGGCATCGGTGGCGTTACGGCCCTGATTGCACCTGGCGCAGTTCCCGCTGAGATTGTCGGCTTCGACAATCTCGTCATGGTCGGTGTATCTCTGGTGCTCGTGCTCTTCGCGTGGACCGGGCTGCGGATCGGCCGCAGGGAGGGAGCAGTTCTCCTTGCCGGCTACGCTGCCTATATTTATTTCGTCTGGCCGTAGGCTCTGGCTCCTATCTTCGCAGCATCGGAAGCCGCTGAGCGGCGACAAAGTATGAATCCCAGTCTGGCAGTCGCGCACATCGTGACAAAGGTTGTCTTCGCACGCAATTCAGCAGCGGCCAAAGCACTTGACTTCTGATGGCCCCGCCTAGGCTTGGCACGCGCGCCGCCACGCTGTGGCACTCAACCTATGACCATATCGATTGTCGGGCAGACCGTTTCCTTGCTGACGGGAAGTGCAACGGGCGCATCTATGGTCGCCTATGCCTCATAGTGCGGGCCGCTTCTTGCGGGCCAGGGGCAGTCCACCGCGGTTCGATTGGCGATTGGTTCATGCGATGACGGCTGGCGCCGGGAGTAAGGTCGAAGCCCGGACCCGATTGCGTCCTTCATTCTTGGAGTGATACAGCGCACGGTCAGCGCGTCCCAGAGCATCATCTGGATTGTGATCACCCTTTCTTAGCGCCGTCACACCGATGCTTGCAGTCAGGTCGATCTTTCCCGTTTCAACGTCCAGAGCAGATGTGGCAATCAATGCGCGGACACGCTCCGCGACCATGATCGCACCCCACTCATCTGTGTTGGGTAAAAGGACGGCGAACTCCTCCCCGCCAATCCGCGCCAACAGATCACCACGGCGGATTGCGCGTTTGAATTGCCTTGCAATGTGACGAAGGGCTTCGTCACCGGCCGCGTGTCCGTGTGTATCATTGATGGTCTTGAAGTGATCGAGGTCGACGATGAATAGACAGGCTGGCGTGTTATTACGCTTGAGCCGCTCCAACGCCTTGCCGGCTCCCGCCAGAAACCGCCTGCGGTTCTTAAGGCCAGTGAGCTCATCAGTTTCAGCAAGTTTTTTTAGCTCGAACTCCAGAAGCTTTCGGGACGTAATGTCTTGATGCGAGATGACCGCCACACTCGGGGTGTGGCCGGTGGTGCCCGCGTCATGTGTGCGTAAGCGGGTTACGCGGGCAAGATACCAGTGCTGCTGCGTTGGTGAATGACAAGGATATTCGGTTTCAAATCTTTCGCAACGCCCCGCAAGCACGTCCTCGACCCTGTCACCGAAACGCTTGGCTGCACGGGCATCTGTTCCCGTCGCGCGTCTGCAGGCGTCGAGATAGTTCTCACCAAGAAACGCGCCCGCGCCACCATTGTCGCTCGAAAAGCGCCGCCAAGCCTCGTTCACAGCCACAATTGCGCCGTTGTGGTCGACAACGCAAATGCTTGCTGTAAGTGCGTCGAGCACAGCGCCCGCTAGTTGCCGTTCCGATAACCAGTCCATTCCCATAGCTCCTTGGTGATTTGAGCTTAGGACAACCTCCTTAAAGGCGACTTACGGGTGTTTGCGTCATTGTTTGTTGTCGTGGCGGGCCGGGCGCTCCATTTCAGAGAGTTCGCGCGCGCCTCGCAATAGAGATTGCCTCGACTTGAGCGGACCGTCGTCTTCCGGGAAGTGCAGAAGGCAGCCTGAATGGCAGGAATGGGGCGCCTTGCCGACCGTCCGGCCACCCCGCTGAACTGTTGAGCCTGCAGTGAGTTTTGATTCGGCCGCAACCCTACTCAGCCGAAATGATCTCCGTGCAGGCTAGTTGGCGCTAGAAAGCCGAGGTGATGAAAAACATTCTTCTGAGGCCTGAATCAGTTGGGGCCGAACGCAGACGCAGGTGATTGAGCTGCTCCGACGAGGTCAAAACCCCAGCTCATCATCCGCGTCATTTTTCCTAGCCACTGCCAGACGCGGCGACGGGGGCGGCTCGGGCTGATAGAGGCCAGGGAACCAGCGTTCGGTGACCTCGGCTGGAATACCAAGCCGCACCGGCCCCTTCGGGGTTTCCGAGACCAGCAGCCCCCTGGCTGTCAGACTGGAAATCACGGTCCGTGCCTGGCGCTCCTGGTAGCCAGTCAACTCCGCGGCGGCGCTGCGGGGAAATTCACCGATCAGAATTGTCTCGCGCAACAGGCGCCAGGATCCCTTGGGCAACCGCCGGGCGGCAACCTCTTCATCGGTCCAGATCTGGATGCGACGCATCAGCTCGGCCGGCGCCAGCAGTGCGCGCATGAAGACTACCTGGTCGAGGCAGGTCTCAAGGAAAAACTGACTGAAGGCGGCCAATCCCGCCGCCGTCAGGTTGCCGCGGCCATCCAACGCCCCGCGCCTGGGTTCGTCCGCCGCCTGCAGCAGAGCCTTGTATCGCTCAACGTTGCGGGCGAGGCCCCTGGACACTGACCAGAGTTCGGATCCAACCCCGATTTCGTCGAGCCGGGCATGAGACACCAGGCGGGCGACGCGGCCATTTCCATCAGGGAACGGATGGATCCAGGCCAGCCGGTGGTGGCCGGCGGCTACCGAAGCTATGGTTTCGAGCCGCCCCAGCATGGGGCCAGTATAGGCCTCTGTAAACCGCGCCAGCAGCTCGGGCAGGGCCTCAGGTTCTGGCGCCGCGTGCCGCCCCACCATGACATGGGCCTGCCGCAGCGCACCTGGCACCATGGTCATCATGCCTTCGCCGCCAGGCAATGGCACCTCCAGCAGGGAGGCTGGCAGCCGCTCGCAGAAAACCTTGTGGATCCAGCAGATACCCTCGGCGGAATAGGCAGGATAGGGCTTCTGCCCGTGATCGATCAGATACTGGACCTCGATATGGGCCCGGGCTTCGAGCTGCAGGTCCCGCTTCTCCGGCACGGCCGAATAGTCGTTGTTAAGCGCCCGCTCGATATCAATCAGCTGCGTGTGATGGCCTTCGATGAGATTGGAATAGTAGCAGTTCATCGACCGAACAAGATCGCCGACTGTGCTGCGCAGGATCGGATGGAGGCTCCCCGAAAGTGCCTGCGCCTGCGCCACCAGGTTCACGATGGTATCGCTCATGGCCACACCGATGTCGGGCAACATCGGTTCCATGTGTCCTGCACCGGTCATTTTGCCGATATCCTTGCCGCACCTGGAGTGAAGCTAAGCCTATATCAAAAATGCTATTTTGACGCAATGTGAGCCATCAACGCCGCAATATTTGCCGATCTTTTTGCCGGTCCCGGTCCTGAAAACCCAAATCCAAACAAAAATACCCTACCACTCATCCACCCTTCTGGGGACAAGAGAACCTCAATTCGGCTTCAGGAGATGCTATGGCCCTACAGGCAGGGAAGGATGCCCTCCGAGCACGCTTCTGGTGCATGTCTTCTTTCGGGAATAGGTCGGGGGACGTTGAACGGCCGAAAAGGGGCGCATCGCCGAGATTTACTGATGTCGAATGCGGGGGGCCGTTGCACGTAAATGCTGCTGTGCGATCGCTAGTAAATGTTGCTGTGCGATCGCTAGTAAATGATGTCGCGCGAGGAGCACTCGCGCAGGAAGGACTCACCGCTACCGATTTCACAGATGCCCACCGCGCTGCGCACTGAATGGTAGCTATCGGGATTCTTCTCAACTTGACCCAATGGCCGAACTGGGGCGCGTTTCTGCTTGGCAGGTGTCGACCCCACTGCGGTCGTTACTCCCGATGACTTGCAAGCCTGATAGCGGTCGTCGCCCAACCACATGGACCGGACGGAGGTGCTCCTGACGGCACCTGTCAGCATTCGTCTGTAGTCTCCGCCGAGAAGATGGGGGCATGAATGGACGAGACGCTGCTGAACAAGATGGTTGTGAGGGCCAAAGCTGCCACATACGTGGCCGGTGGTACCAAGGTAATGTCTTGTCGACGGGGATCGCATGACCTGAGCTGGTCAGACGGTGAATGGCAGTACCTCGACAGCTATTTTGGAGGAACTGATTTTCTTGGACAGGAAACCTTGTGGCGCGGATCAGTGCCTGTCTGGGCAATGAACTATTATGGCTACATCAGGAGGCCCGAACTTATCGATGCGGCGCGCGCTGGTGAGACGATCAAAGCAGCCCTTTCCGCTATGTACCTCGATGGCCGCTTTCTAGGAGGGTGGAGTTGGGAGGGGCGACATGGGCACTACATTGACGAGAGCAAAGGTGACGCGACGCACTTTCGCGGACGCGAAGTTATCATAGTCAACGGAGCTGAGGCTTACGCGCTCGACTACTTTGGCGGACTGATCAAGGATTGAATGGAGGAGTCGACTCAGTGGGCGGCGGGGCAGCACTCGCCCCCATTTCAGATGAGGTGGATGGCTCCCGCTCCCGGCATCTGAGTGCCAAAGTGGGTTTGCTATCAGGCAACTCGAGCAAAGGAGCCATCCGCCATGCAGATTACCACCATAGGCCTCGATCTGGCCAAGCGTGTTTTTCAAGTTCATGCCGTTGACGCGTCTGGAGACGTTGTCGTGCGTAAGGCGCTACGTCGATCGCAAGTTCTGCCGTTCTTCACCAAGTTGCCGCCCTGCCTGATCGGTATCGAGGCGTGCGGCACTTCCCATCATTGGGCTCGCGAGTTGACCAAGCTGGGCCATGAGGTCCGCATGATGCCGCCGGCCTACGTGAAGCCCTATGTGAAGCGCGGCAAGAACGATGCGGTCGATGCCGAAGCGATCTGTGAAGCCGTGACCCGCCCCACCATGCGGTTCGTGGCGATGAAGTCAGCCGAGCAGCAGGCGGCACTGTCGCTTCACCGCACGCGCAGTCTCCTGGTTAAGCAGCGCACGCAGCTGGTCAACATGATCCGCGGGCTACTGGCCGAGTTCGGCATCGACATTCCCGAAGGATTGGAGCGAGCTCTTGGCCTGGCACGCCAGATCGCCGCCAAGGAAGTAACCCCAGACGTGCCGCAGATGGCGATGCATGTTCTAGGCCTGCTTTGCGGACAGCTCATCGATACCCATGTGCGTTTGCAAGCGATCGACCGAGCGATCCTTGCCCTGCAGAGAACCGATGAGGTGGCGCGGCGTCTGTCGACCATTCCTGGGATCGGCCCGGTCGGTGCAACAGCACTGGCAGCATCGGTTGCTGATCCCGGACAGTTCCGTTCGGGTCGAGAGTTTGCTGCGTGGCTCGGGCTCACACCATCGCAGAACTCGAGTGGTGGCAAGGACCGCCTCGGCCGGATCACCAAGATGGGTGATCGATATCTGAGGAAGCGCTTGGTGATCGGCGCCACCTCTCTGGTCCGCCGAGCTAGGTATAAACCCCAAGCAGCAGATCCCTACCTCCTGGCCTTGCTTGCCCGAAGGCCGGCGCGTGTTGCGAGCGTGGCCATGGCCAACAAGATGGCACGCGTGGTCTGGTCGGTTATGGCCCGCGGCGAGGTCTACCAAGCTCGCCATATCCCAGGCCTTGCAGCGTAAAATCAGAGAGTCCAGAAGCAAGATCCAGTTCGAGCCGATTAACCGGCTCCATGAAGTTGTGAGAGCGACGCGATGTGATGGCGAAACCGGTCAGGCCGGAAACAGGGACAACCCGTCGAATGTCTGAGGCATCATAGCCTGAATTTCAGATTGGGACCCTGTTCGCCGACCCCATCAGGGCCAGCAGTCTCTACTGACTGCATCAACAGGCCGGACAGAAGACTGCACCCGACCAACGCGCCAGAACACCGAATTACCTCTTGCAATGCGGGGGCCATCCACAGAAGACATTGGGCGGCTTGGGGTTATGCTCGTCAAGCCTGCCTCAGCGAAGTCCCTCTCAACGTGTTTGCAGAAGCCCACTGATAACGACAAAGTGCTATAGGCTCGCTCCCAGCTCGACCGCTTTCAATTTGCTCGATTATCTTGCCGCCGAGTCGTTAATAGAAGGCACGTGCCGGTGCGTTCTTGGCGAAAACGAGCAAATGAACAAGTTGCTCACGCCAGCTCGTATGGAAAGACTCAATTCCAGCCGCCAGTAGGCCGCTAGCCACGCCTCTTCTCTGATAACGCTTGTCGACGTAGATGTTGTGAAGGTAAGTCCCGAAAACTTGTTCCTCGTCGAACAGAAAGCAAGCAAAACCGGCAAGATCGTTAGCTTCTTCGGCGACCGTCACCGATATTTTAGTCCGGTCTATGCACTCGCTCAATCGAGACCGCCAGAGATCGCTTTTCTCACTAGGCATTACGCCTTCGAGGTATTCTGCGGGCAGAATATCTGCATAGGCCTGTTGGCCACCTACGACATGGATGGAAGTGATTCCGTCGACGTCTTTGGGCAACGCCTCCCGGTAATGCACGTAGCGTCCTTTCCGTCTAAAGACGCACATTTTTCGCCAAAAGCCGTCAGTCCGCAACCCACCCCATTCTTGACGAGAGCAAGACGCTAAGCAGACCGACCGCTTTCGGGAAATCGAAGTGCCTGCTTGAACGGCGGGAATGGGGCGCCTTTCAGCCTGGCCGCTGTCGACCCCTCATCGGACATGGGTGCTGCCAAGCGCCGCCCTTGAAACCGGCCGCTTCCCACCCACCGCGCGTCACCCTCGGGCTTGACCCGAGGGCTCTTTACTTGGCGATCTCGTCCCAGAGATCGCGCCATTCGGGGTTATCCCGCTCG
>JAVJRP010000021.1:0-186248 GCA_040218355.1 Devosia sp.
AGAAGATGACCGTCTCCTTCTGACCGCAACCGCGATACACGGTGTCCATCATCTCTTCGGCAACCTTGTCGCCACACTTGGCCCAGGCGTCCACGACCTTGTTGTACTTTTCGCCCTGAGTGATCAGGCCGTCATTGTACTGCTGCTCGAACTCTTCGACCTGCTTACGCGTCTCTTCCACGATCGTGTACTTGGACGCAGGGATCACCATGTCGTCCTTGCCGAACGAGATGCCGGCGTCACAGGCGTTCTTGAAGCCGAGCTGCATGACGCGGTCACAGAAGATGACCGTCTCCTTCTGACCGCAACCGCGATACACGGTGTCGATCATCTTGGAGATCATCTTCTTGGTCATCAGCTGGTTGGCCGTCGCGAACGGCACCGCCGGATTGATCGGCAGGATCTGGCCGATCAGCATGCGGCCCGGGGTCGTTTCCACGATCTCGGTGGTCTGCTTGCCCTCCGCATCCCAAGCCGGCACGCGAGCCTTGATCTTGGTGTGCAGGGTCACGACCTGGTTGTCGAGCGCGTGTTCCAGTTCCGCATAGGAACCGAAGGCCATGCCCTCGCCCGGCTCATTGTCGTTCATCAGCGAGAGATAATAGAGACCAAGCACGATGTCCTGCGAGGGCACAATGATCGGCTGACCATTGGCGGGGTGCAGAATGTTGTTGGTCGACATCATCAGCACGCGCGCTTCAAGCTGGGCTTCCAGCGAGAGCGGAACGTGCACGGCCATCTGGTCACCGTCGAAGTCGGCGTTAAAAGCCGAGCAGACGAGCGGATGCAGACGAATGGCCTTGCCTTCGATCAGCATGGGCTCGAAGGCCTGGATGCCGAGACGGTGCAGGGTCGGCGCGCGGTTCAGCAGAACCGGGTGCTCGCGGATCACCTCATCCAGGATATCCCAGACTTCCGGCTTTTCCTTTTCCACCAGCTTCTTGGCCTGCTTCACCGTCGAAGAGAAGCCCTTGGCCTCCAGGCGCGAATAGATGAACGGCTTGAACAGCTCGAGCGCCATCTTCTTGGGAAGACCGCACTGGTGCAGTTTCAGGTTCGGGCCAACGGTGATCACCGAACGGCCGGAATAGTCAACGCGCTTGCCGAGCAGGTTCTGGCGGAACCGGCCCTGCTTGCCCTTGAGCATGTCACTCAGCGACTTCAGCGGACGCTTATTGGCACCGGTAATGGTGCGGCCACGGCGGCCATTGTCGAACAGCGCGTCAACCGCTTCCTGCAGCATGCGCTTTTCGTTGCGGATGATGATATCGGGCGCACGCAGCTCGATCAGGCGCTTGAGGCGATTGTTACGGTTGATGACGCGACGATAGAGGTCGTTCAGATCCGAGGTGGCGAATCGGCCACCATCCAGCGGCACCAGCGGGCGCAACTCGGGCGGAATGACCGGAATGACGGTCATGATCATCCATTCGGGCTTGTTGCCCGAAACGATGAACTGCTCGACGATCTTGAGGCGCTTCGCCAGCTTCTTGGGCTTGAGCTCGGTGGTCGCCTCGGCGATCTCCACGCGCAGATCAGCCGCGATTTTTTCAAGATCGAGACCGAGCAGGATTTCGCGGATGGCTTCTGCGCCGATCTTGGCAGTGAAGCTGTCCCCGCCATACTCGTCCTGCGCATCGAGATACTGCTCTTCAGTGAGCAGCTCGTTCTGCGTGAACGGGGTCAGGCCCGGATCGAGAACGACATAGTTCTCGAAGTAGAGAATGCGTTCGATATCCTTCAGCGTCATGTCGAGCAGCAGCGCGATGCGGCTCGGCAGCGACTTGAGGAACCAGATATGCGCGACCGGCGCCGCCAGCTCGATATGGCCCATGCGCTCGCGACGAACGCGGCTCAGGGTGACTTCCACACCGCACTTTTCGCAGATAACGCCCTTGAACTTCATGCGCTTGTACTTGCCGCACAGGCACTCATAGTCCTTCACGGGGCCAAAGATACGGGCGCAGAACAGGCCGTCACGCTCGGGCTTGAACGTACGGTAGTTGATGGTCTCAGGCTTTTTGATCTCGCCATAGGACCAGGACAGGATCTTCTCGGGGCTCGCGATCGAGATCTTCATCTGATCGAAAGTCTGCACGGGGACCGCCGGATTGAACGGGTCCATGACGTGGGAATGATGGTTCATCAATTCTCTCCTCTATCCTCCCGGACCGCAGCCAGGCTGCCGGTCCGGTCGGAAGGTGAATGGGGTTGGAAGTGCCGGATTATTCCGCCGCTTCCTGAGGAGGTGCGAGCTCCGGATCTGCCTGTTCAGGTTCGTCCTCTTCGCGCATGTCGAGTTCGACATTGAGACCGAGAGACCTGATTTCCTTGACCAGAACGTTGAAGCTTTCCGGGATGCCCGCTTCGAAGGTGTCGTCGCCGCGCACGATGGCCTCGTAGACCTTCGTACGACCCGCCACGTCGTCCGACTTGATCGTGAGCATTTCCTGCAGCGTATAGGCAGCGCCATACGCTTCGAGGGCCCACACTTCCATCTCGCCGAAGCGCTGGCCACCGAACTGCGCCTTGCCGCCCAGCGGCTGCTGGGTAACCAGCGAGTACGGACCGATGGAACGCGCGTGGATCTTGTTGTCCACCAGGTGGTCGAGCTTGAGCATGTAGATGTAGCCCACGGTCACCTGACGATCGAACTGCTCGCCGGTACGGCCGTCAAACACAGTCGACTGGCCCGAGGCCTTGAGACCTGCCTGTTCCAACATTTCGACAATATCGGCTTCCTTGGCACCATCAAACACCGGGGTCGCGATCGGCACGCCCTTCGACAGATGCTCACCCAGGCGAACCAGGCTGTCGTCATCCAGATCGTTCAGCGTGTCGTCATTGGCGAACAGCGTCTTGATCTCGGAACGCAGCGGGGTCAGGTCACCCTTGGCGTGATAGGCGCGGACCATCTCGTCGATCTTCCGGCCCATGCCAGCACAGGCCCAACCCAGATGGGTTTCCAGGATCTGGCCAACATTCATGCGC
This sequence comes from Devosia sp., assembly GCA_040218355.1. Taxonomy (GTDB): domain Bacteria; phylum Pseudomonadota; class Alphaproteobacteria; order Rhizobiales; family Devosiaceae; genus Devosia. Next base: position 2,992 of record JAVJRP010000021.1, read on the forward strand.
GAGGGCACGCCCAGCGGGTTGAGCACGATGTCTACCGAAGTGCCGTCTTCGAGATACGGCATGTCTTCGACAGGCACGATGCGCGAAACCACGCTTTTGTTCCCCTGACGGCCGGCCATCTTGTCGCCCGGCTGGATCTTGCGCTTGGTCGCGATGAAGACCTTGACCATCTTCATCACACCCGGCGGAAGTTCGTCACCGCGCTGCAGCTTGTCCACCTTGTCGATGAAACGCTGCTCGAGCAGACGACGGCTCTCTTCATACTGGGCATGAAGAGCTTCCATCTCGGTCATCACCTTGTCGTCCTCGACGGCAAACTGCCACCACTTGGAACGCGGCTGACCTTCAAAGATCGAGTCATTGAGCTTGGTGCCGACGACATAGCCCTTCGGACCTGCGGTGGCGGCCTTGCCGAACAGCATTTCCTTGAGACGCGCATAGACGTTACGGTCCAGGATCGACTGTTCGTCGTCACGGTCCTTGGCCAGGCGCTCGATTTCCTCGCGCTCGATGGCCATGGCGCGCTCGTCCTTGTCGATGCCGTGGCGATTGAACACGCGTACTTCAACGACAGTACCAGCATCGCCCGGCGGAACGCGGAGCGAGGTATCGCGAACGTCGGAGGCCTTTTCACCAAAGATGGCTCGGAGGAGCTTTTCTTCTGGCGTCATCGGGCTTTCGCCCTTGGGGGTGATCTTGCCGACCAGGATGTCACCCGGCTGAACTTCAGCACCGATATGCACGATACCGGCTTCGTCCAGGTTCTTCAGCGCTTCTTCCGAAACGTTCGGAATGTCGCGGGTGATTTCTTCCGGACCAAGCTTGGTGTCACGGGCCATCACTTCATATTCCTCGATATGGATCGAGGTGAAGACGTCCTGCATGGCGATCTTCTCGCTCAGAAGGATGGAGTCTTCGAAGTTGTAGCCATTCCAGGGCATGAACGCGACAAGCACGTTGCGGCCCAGGGCCAGATCGCCCAGTTCGGTCGAGGGACCGTCGGCAATGATGTCGCCCTGGTTGATGTGGTCGCCCACCACGACCAGCGGACGCTGGTTGATCGAGGTCGACTGGTTCGAACGCTGGAACTTCATCAAGTTGTAGATGTCGACGCCCGACTTCGAGGCATCGGTTTCAGCCGTCGCGCGAATAACGATACGGGTCGCATCCACCTGGTCCACGATACCGGTCCGCTTGGCCACGATGGCGGCGCCGGAGTCACGGGCCACAACCGGTTCCATGCCGGTACCCACGAAGGGAGCCTCGGCACGCAGCAGCGGCACAGCCTGCTTCTGCATGTTCGAGCCCATCAGGGCGCGGTTGGCGTCATCGTTCTCGAGGAACGGGATCAGCGAAGCGGCAACCGACACCATCTGCTTGGGCGAAACGTCCATCAGATCGACGTTTTCCTTGGGCGTCAGGCCGTTGTCGCCGGCGTGGCGAGCGACGACCAAGTCATCCTGAAGCTCCAGGGTCGGGGTAAACTGCACGTTCGCCTGGGCGACATAGTGCTTCGCCTCTTCCATGGCCGAGAGGTATACGACGTCATCGGTCAGCTTGCCGTCGACAATCTTGCGGTACGGCGTTTCGATGAAGCCGTACTTGTTGACGCGGGCGTAAGTGGCCAGATTGTTGATCAGACCGATATTCGGGCCTTCCGGCGTCTCAATCGGGCAGATACGGCCATAGTGGGTCGGGTGCACGTCGCGCACTTCGAAGCCGGCGCGTTCGCGGGTCAGGCCGCCCGGCCCAAGCGCGGACAGACGACGCTTGTGCGCCACTTCCGAGAGCGGGTTGGTCTGGTCCATGAACTGCGAAAGCTGGGAGGATCCGAAGAATTCACGCACAGCGGCAGCAGCCGGCTTGGCGTTGATCAGGTCCTGCGGCATGACTGTGTCGATCTCGACCGAGCTCATGCGCTCCTTGATGGCGCGCTCCATGCGGAGCAGGCCAAGGCGATAGGAGTTTTCCATGAGTTCGCCGACCGAGCGAACGCGGCGGTTACCCAGATTGTCGATGTCGTCGATTTCGCCGCGGCCATCGCGCAGGTCGACCAGCGTGCGGACGACTTCCACGATATCTTCCTTGCGGAGAGTCCGCATTGTGTCAGGCGCATCGAGCTCGAGGCGCATGTTCATCTTGACGCGGCCAACGGCGGACAGGTCATAGCGCTCGCTGTCGAAGAACAGCGACTGGAACATGGCTTCGGCGGTTTCGACGGTGGGCGGCTCACCCGGACGCATGACGCGATAGATGTCGAACAGCGCGTCTTCGCGGCTCTCGTTCTTGTCGATCGCCAGCGTGTTGCGCAGATAGGCACCGATCGAAATGTGATCGATATCCAGGATCGGTAGCTCGTCAAAGCCCTTTTCGACCAGTCCGGTCAGCACCTTCTCGTCGAGTTCGTCGCCGGCTTCGGCGTAGATCTCACCGGTCTGCAGGTTGACCAGATCCTCGGCGACATACATGCCGTAGAGGTCTTCATCGACCGCCAGCAGGTGGGTCAGGCCGTTCTCGGACAGCTTCTTGGCCTGCCGGGCCGAGAGCTTCTTGCCACCTTCATGCACGACATCGCCGGTCTTGGCGTCGATCAGGTCGTGGGTCGGCTTGGCGCCCTTCCACTTTTCGGCGTCGTAAGGAACACGCCAGCCCTTCTCGGTCTTCTCGTAGTTGAGCTTGTTGTAATAGGTGTCGAGGATTTCCTCGGCATCCATCCCAAGCGCCTTGAGCAGCGAGGTGACCGGAATCTTGCGGCGACGGTCGATACGCGCATAGACGATATCCTTGGCGTCGAATTCGATATCGAGCCAGGACCCGCGATAGGGAATGATGCGGCCAGCAAACAGCAGCTTGCCCGAGGAATGGGTCTTGCCCTTGTCGTGGTCGAAGAATACGCCGGGCGAACGGTGCATCTGCGAAACGATAACGCGCTCGGTGCCGTTGACGACGAAGGTGCCATTGGGCGTCATGAAGGGCATGTCGCCCATATAGACGTCCTGCTCCTTGATGTCCTTGACTGAACGGGCGCCGGTTTCTTCATCCACTTCGAACACGATCAGCCGCAGCGTCACCTTGAGCGGGGCAGCGAAAGTCATGTCGCGCGCACGGCACTCGTCGATGTCGTATTTGGGCTGTTCGAACTCGTAGCGCACGAATTCGAGCGATGCGGTGTTGGAAAAGTCAGTGATCGGGAAGACCGACCGGAACACGGACTGCAACCCCTCTTCAGGCCGGCCACCCTTGGGCTCGGCAACCTGAAGAAACTGATCATAGGAAGCCTTCTGGACTTCGATCAGATTGGGCAACTCCGTGACTTCGCGGATGGAGCCGAAGGACTTGCGAACCTTGCGGCGGCCGTTGAACGTGGTAGCCATGAAAGCTCCTACTTTAAAGCGCTTGTCTCGGAGGCAGATATCCAAAGACCCGACTATCAGCCGTCGGCGCTCGGGATATATGCCTGGGTAGTCAATTCGTCGGGTCTAGGTGGATGGCAAAAGAATCCGGCTCACAACCCGATGAGCCAGTTCACAGACACGTGATCAGCGACTAAAGCCCCGCACGAGGGACAGCCCACGGCGAGGTCAACAGAGGCTTCAATCTGCCCGCGACATCCAAATTCGTCATATATTTCCGCAAATTGGGGCCTGGACCCATCCAATCGGCCCAAGGCGAATCGTTCCGTCAGAAACGGAAAAGCGAAATGGCACATAAAGCGCCATTTCGCAAATTTCAAGGCAAAAGTCGAAATTACTTGAGTTCGACCTTGGCGCCAGCAGCTTCCAGCTTCTTCTGGATGTCTTCGGCTTCAGCCTTCGACACGCCTTCCTTGACGGCCTTCGGAGCACCTTCAACCAGGGCCTTGGCTTCGCCCAGGCCGAGGCCGGTGATGCCACGGACTTCCTTGATGACGTTGATCTTGTTGTCGCCGAAGGCGGCAAGGATCACGTCAAATTCGGTCTTTTCTTCAGCAGCAGCGGCCGGAGCAGCACCACCAGCGGCGGCAACAGCAACCGGAGCAGCGGCGGAAACGCCCCACTTTTCTTCCAGCATCTTGGACAGCTCGGAAGCTTCCAGAACGGTCAGGGCCGAGAGGTCATCAACGAGTTTGGCGAGATCAGCCATTTTACACTCTTTTCAGTTTGGGTTCGGGTTCGAATGTTGAGGTAGTTTGGAACGGCCTTACGCCGCTTCGCTCTTTTCGGCGTGAGCCTTGAGAACGCGGGCAATGCCCGCGCCTGGCTGCACGAGAATGGAAGCGATGTTCGTTGCCGGCTGCTTGACAAGACCTGCGAGCTTGGCGCGCAGTTCGTCCAGCGACGGCATGGTTGCCAACGCCTTGACGCCATCGGCGTCCAGAGCGGTCGTACCCATGGCACCACCGAGAATAACGAACTTCTGGTTCTTCTCGGCGAAGGCCGCTGCGATCTTGGGTGCAGCGACGGGATCTTCCGCATAGGCGATGACGGTCGGGCCGGTAAACAGGCCCGAGATATCCGCGACATCGATTTCCTTAAGAGCGAGCTTGGCAAGGCGGTTCTTGGCGACCTTGACCTTGCCGCCAGCCTTCTTGACCTGCACGCGCAGGTCAGTGAACGCAGCGACGGTCAGGCCGGTATTGTGCGCGACGACGATCGATCCAGCACCCGCAAGGGATTCCTGGAGCGAGGCGACGACTTCACGCTTTTCCGCTCTTTCCAAAGCTAGTCTCCACAAATAAGCCCCAGGGCATTCGCCAAGGGACCATTGCCAATTGCTGCCCCCTGCCCTTTAGGCCGGGGAACAACGGTTAGTGCCTGCCAACCGAGTGCCCGCAAGGGGCAACTGGCTTAGGTTCGAACCACAACCTTTGGGCCATTCGGCCCGGAATTGGGTCTCACCCCGTCTATTGCTGGCTCCAGAACTGGAATTAACGGCATGATGCCGGCCGGCAGTCTCGGACAGGACTTAACGCAGCCCCCTAAGGGACGGCGAAACCGGGCGGCGAACCGCCCGGAATTCGGATTAGACGGCCGTGTTCGGCTCGACGTGGACGCCCGGGCCCATAGTGGAGCTCACGGACACCCGCTTGACGTAGGTACCCTTGGCGCCAGCCGGCTTGGACTTCTGCACGGCGTCGGTGAATGCCTTGATGTTCTGCAGCAGCGCATCCTCGGAGAACGACACCTTGCCGATACCGGCGTGGATGATACCGGCCTTTTCGACGCGATATTCCACAGCGCCGCCCTTGGCCGCGCCGACGGCGCCCTTGACGTCCATGGTCACCGTGCCGACCTTGGGGTTCGGCATCAGGTTGCGCGGGCCCAGGATCTTACCCAGGCGACCGACCAGCGGCATCATGTCAGGGGTGGCAATGCAGCGATCAAAGTCGATCTTGCCCGACTGGATGGTTTCGAGCAGATCTTCAGCGCCGACAATGTCAGCACCGGCGGCGGTGGCTTCGTCGGCCTTGGCGCCACGGGCGAACACAGCGACGCGAACGGTCTTGCCTGTGCCATTGGGCAGGCTCACGACACCGCGAACCATCTGGTCGGCGTGACGCGGGTCAACACCCAGGTTCATCGCGATCTCGATGGTCTCGTCGAACTTGGCCGAAGCCTTCGACTTCACCATCTTGATGGCGTCTTCGAGCGAGTAGAGCTTGTTGCGGTCGATGCCTTCACGGGCAGCGGCGACCTTCTTTGCGATCTTTGCCATCTCTATCAGCCCTCGACCTGGATGCCCATCGACCGGGCGGAACCGGCGATCATGCTCATTGCGGATTCAACGTCGTCCGCGTTGAGGTCTTTCATCTTCTTTTCGGCGATATCACGAAGCTGGGCTTCGGTGATGGTGCCAGCGCTTTCCTTGCCCGGAAGCTTGGAGCCGGACTTCAGGTTCATCGCCTTCTTGATGAAATAGGTCACCGGCGGCTGCTTCATCTCGAAGGTGAAGCTCTTGTCGGCATAGGCGGTGATGATAGTCGGAATCGGCGAGCCCTTTTCGAGCTCCTGCGTGGCCGCATTGAACGCCTTGCAGAATTCCATGATGTTCAGACCGCGCTGACCCAGCGCCGGACCGATCGGGGGCGACGGGGTGGCAGAGCCAGCCGGCACCTGGAGCTTGATGTAGCCCGTAATCTTCTTAGCCATTTTCTATCCTTCTCATGTGCCCCGAAGGGCAGTTGAAGCCGTGGTGCGGTTTCCTGACGCCGGCTAAGCGCCATCCCCTTCCACGGGTTTTGCCGGGCGAACCCGACAGTCTGGTCAGACCTTTTCGACCTGACCGTATTCGAGCTCCACAGGCGTGGGGCGACCGAAAATCGAGACCTCGACCTTGAGGCGGGAGCGTTCCTCGTCCACCTCTTCGACGATGCCGTTGAAGCTGGCGAACGGACCGTCCGAAACGCGAACGTTCTCGCCCACCTCGAAACTGACGGAGGGCTTGGGGTGATCCACGCCTTCCTGCACCTGCTGCAGGATCGACATGGCCTCATTCTCCGAGATCGGCATCGGCTTGTTGTCCGAACCGAGGAAACCGGTGACCTTGGGCGTGTTCTTGATCAGATGGAACGCCTCATCGGTCATGTCCATCTTCACCAGCACATAGCCCGGGAAGAACTTGCGCTCCGTATCGACCTTGCGGCCACGACGGATCTCGACGACCTTTTCGGTCGGCACGATCACGTCTTCAAACAGGTGCTCAAGCTTCTTTTGAGCAACCTTGAGACGGATATCTTCCGCCACTTTGCGCTCGAAGTTCGAATACGCCTGAACGATGTACCAGCGCTTGGCCATAAAGGGTCGCCGCTCCCAATAACTTTTCTAAATGAACCGACTTAGCGGATCGACAGCATCAAGGACACGAACCAGGAAATGACCTGGTCCGCCGCGAGGAAGAACAGGCTGGCCAGGATGACCAGCACCAGAACCATGATCGTGGAAATCACGATCTCGCTCCGGCCCGGCCAAGTGACCTTGCTGACTTCCGAGCGAACCTGCTGGAGAAACTGGACTGGGTTCGTGCGGGCCATGGGCAAATCTACTTCGTATCTTGGTGCAAAACCAAAGGCCGCGCAGGAATCCCGCACGGCTAGAGCGGGCTATCTAGAGGCTTTGCCAGAGGAATGCAACAGGCTTGGCAATCGAATCGCGGCTCCGGACACTGTCCATTTCCGATCACATGTAAAGCATAAGTGCAAAAGGCGCGCGAATCCCCCTTGCGCCCCCGCATTGCATGTCGTTGGATAGATTGTGCCCGGAATGTGGCAACGCTCGTGGAGGGAGCAATGTCGTTCGAGGTCCTTGCCTGCCAATTGATGCATTTTGGTCCCCATGCGACCATAGCCGGCCGCATGACCGGTGTCGTACGCGTGCGGATTCGCGAACAATTCCAGGGCAATGTTACCGAGTACGGCCTTGACCTGCCCGTGCGGGCCGATTGCGGCAAGGTTCCGCATGAACAAGTGCGCACCGCTCTGCTGACCCATGCAGCCCATCAGCTCAACAAGCTCAAGGCCAGGCACAGCGATCCCCTGCCCGCAGCAGCAGAATAAGCGGTAACAACCGTTTCGGTTTTGCGGCACTCCAGGCCGTCCTGGACGCCCATCGAAAACCCGGATAGCGCGGGAAACCTTTTCGGCAATCGAACGTTCTTGGAATTGCAGGACTTGCCTCCTGCGACCTCCAACGTCAGTCCCCGGATCCCATGCACTCCCAACCCCTGCCGGGGACTGGCTCTTTTCGTCTGCCCGGCCGGCCGTACGCTGAACCGACCGGGCAATATGGCTATGATCAGGCGATGAACACGTCGTCGCCGACATTCGTGCCCAGGTCGGCCGACAGCAATTCGTAGTCGGCCAGGGATCCGACCGCGATCTGATCCGTGCGATCAGCACCGCGCAAGATCGTGGCCTCACCGCTCGTTTCGTGCTGCATGAGCAGGTCAGAGCTGCCATCGCCATCAAAATCGGCAATGCTCACAACGTGATGTCCTTGGGGCGCAAAGCCAATATTCACATTGGCGCCGCTGCCGCCCTCAATGAAGGACATCCAGCCGCTGGTCGCGCTCTGGAACAGGATGTCGTCCTTACCGTCATCGTTGAAGTCGCCCACGCCGATGAATTCGACAGTCCGGACACCGAGCCCAACCGTGTAAGGTGCGCCATCCTGGGCGCCTTTCACATAGGACACCCAGCCACTGCTATCGCTCTGGAACAGCAGGTCGTCCCGGCCATCCCCGTCAAAATCCCCGGTCGCGAGCAGCGTCTGCCCGGGGCGGAAACCGACATTGACAGTCCCGCGCGTCGCGCCGTCCACATAGGCGTACCACCCGCTCGAGTCGCGCTGGAACAGGATGTCGGTCGCGCCATCGCCGTTGAAGTCTCCGAGGGCCTTCAGGCTCTCGCCATGCCGGAAGCCGACATTGGAGAAGGTGCCGTCGCCCTCGACCATGGAGTACCAGCCCGAGCTGTCGCTACGGAACAGCAAGTCGTCGCGCCCATCACCGGTGTAATCGCCCACAGCCATCAGCGACAGGCCGCTGCGAAAGCCGATATTGGTATTGGCCCCGGCCCCATCGAGATGGCCATACCAGTCATTGCCGTTGCGGTAGAGCATGTCATCGGTACCGTCGGCATTGAAATCGCCGATACCGACAATTTCACGTCCGGAAGCATGCGCTACATAGTGCAGGCTTCCCGTCAGACCCTCGATGTAGCGAATGGCACCGGAAGAGGCCTGTACCAGCAGATCCGCTCCCAGGTGGCCGCCGATATTGGTGTGCTCTTCCAGCTCGATGAGAGCGTCCGAAAAAGCGATATATTCGACACCGCTAAAGCTCTTGGTGCCATAGCCAAAGGTGTCGTGCATCGCCGTCCCTGCGACCAGGTCGAGGATGAAACCACTCCGGTTCCACTCGATCTGCAGGATATCGATCCCTTTGCCGAAATCGGCGGTATCATTCCCGAGAACGGCGCTGAAGATATTGGCCCCGTCGTCACCGACAAAGCTATCGTTGTGGACCGTTCCCCGAATGCGCTCGACGCTGGTGATCTGATCCACATCGCCGTAGGGCTTGCTGACTGTTCCGGCATTCAGATCGACATGGATCGGTCCGTCCCCAATTGGCCCGTAGTCGATAAAGTCGTATCCTTCGCCACCGTCGATAACGTCGTTGCCGGCATATCCCGAAAACACGTCATTGCCATTGCCACCGATGAGCTGGTCATCGAAATCCGAACCAAACAGGGCGTCAGGGTTGTCACCCGCGACGAACTGCACGCCTGCAGGAGCGTTCTGCGCATTCAGGCTCAGCCCGAAGCTGTCCATGAAGGCATCGATGGGACCGTAATCGCCTTCGCCAGCAGCCACCAGCAATGGATAGAGTTCGGTGATCAGCACCGTGCGGCTGAAACTGATCCCGAGAATATGCTGGCCGTCCCAACTGATATTGGCATCGTTCACCACCCCACCGGTGGGAACTTCGCCGTCCCAGGTCAGTCCGGAAACGCTCACCCGCGTGACCAAGCCATTGGAGCCGGTCAGGTAGATGTGGCTGACCCCGAAAACCGGTGTCTCGACCCGGTCGAAGGCAATGCCGGTCAGCGCGTCGTTAAGGATGGCATTGGTGGAGCCACCGATCTGCTGGTTCAAATACAGATAGTCCATTCAACCCTCCAAAACTCAAACATCAATCGCCAATCATCTGAAATAAACATCCAGAACTACAACAACATGACATTCCACTGTAGCGATCGAGGATCAGAATTGCACAAATTGAACGATCAGGCAGCCGCAAAAACGGACTCGGTCCAAAAATCCCTCGCTGCCCATACAGCAACCGGAAAAAACGACCGATGACTAACTTGCCGGCAATTCTGTCCACGTAGCCACAGAAACTGTCAATAACGATTTGTTAGCCACGACACATTGCCGGCAAAAGACGCCGCGCATGGTTAAGACCACGATCGTGTCATGCTGATCTGTTCGAGAATGTCTGGAAAGTGCCTGGCAGGGGCTGGGGGACTCGAACCCACGACCCTCGGTTTTGGAGACCGATGCTCTACCAACTGAGCTAAACCCCTTCAGGCGAGGGTGTGTCTAATGGCAAAGCGCGGCAGATGCAAGGGGCAGTTTGGGCCTCACCGCTCTCGTTCACAGCCTTGATTTGTCGGCCCGTATGCCATGCGTCATCAACGCCGCCCCTCCACAGCAATGACGACACGCAGTCTCAGGGATGCCGAACGCCAACCTCATTCGTCCCAGACGCGCTAAGGCCGCTCCACGCACATCGCAACGCCCATGCCGCCCCCGATGCAGAGCGTCGCGAGGCCTTTGCTCACATCGCTGCGCATGAGCTCATGCAACAGGGTAACGAGAATGCGGGCGCCCGATGCCCCTATGGGGTGCCCCAGGGCAATGGCGCCGCCACTGACATTGACGATATCGGGATTCCACCCCATGCCCGCATTGACCGCACAGGCTTGCGCGGCAAAGGCTTCATTGGCTTCAACCCGGTCAAGATCATTGACGCCCCAGCCAGCCTTCTCCAGCGCCTTTTGCGATGCCGGAATAGGTCCCGTTCCCATGATCGCGGGATCGACACCCGCTGTCGCCCAACTGGCAATGCGGGCCAGCGGCGTGAGGCCGCGGCGCGCCGCTTGATCGGCATGCATCAACACCAGTGCCGCAGCACCATCGTTCAGCCCCGAAGCGTTGCCTGCGGTAACCGAGCCGTCCTTGTCGAAGGCCGGGCGCAATTTACCCAATGCCTCCGCGCTGGTGTCGGGACGCAAGTGATCGTCGGCATCGACAATGTTCGTACCCTTGCGGGTCTCTATGCTGACCGGCGCGATCTCCTCGACAAAATGCCCTGCCGCCTGCGCCATTGCCGCCTTTTGCTGACTGGCCAGCGCGAAAGCATCTTGTTGCTCGCGCGATATACCGAACTGTTTGGCGACATTCTCGGCTGTAATGCCCATATGATAGCCGCCGAACGCATCCATAAGCCCATCGACAACCATGGTATCGACTAGGCTGACATTGCCCATCTTGGTACCCGACCGCAGGACCTGGCAATGCGGCGAGAGCGACATGGATTCCTGCCCGCCCGCGACAATAATGTCGGCATCACCGCACAGGATCTGCTGCATGCCCATGGCCACCGCGCGCAAGCCGGAGCCGCAGACCTGGTTGATGCCCAAGGCCGTAGCGGACTTCGGAATGCCGGCTTTTACTGCTGCCTGGCGCGCCGGGTTCTGGCCGGCGCCGGCGGTCAGCACCTGGCCCAGAATGACTTCGTTGACGTCCTCGGGCGAGACGCCGGCACGCTGCAATGCAGCGGTGATAGCGACAGAACCCAGATCATGCGCCGCAACCGTGCTCAGCGGCCCCAGGAAGCTACCGACCGGTGTGCGCGCGGCGCTGACAATGACGATGTCGCTCATGCGGCCCTCTCCCCCAGCGCCACGGTAAAGCGCGCTTCGGTCTTGGCACTGATCTCATCGACACTGACGCCGTCGGCCAGCTCGATAAGGCGCATGTCCACTTCGCCCCGGCGGGCAATGGAAAACACCCCCAGATCGGTGATGACGAGGTCCGCCACGCGCTGGCCGGTCAGCGGCAAGGTGCATTCGGTGAGCAGTTTGGCCTGGCCCTTGGCCTCATGTTCCATCACTACGACCACGCGCTTGACCCCGGCAACAAGGTCCATGGCGCCGCCCATGCCCTTGACCATCTTGCCCGGGATCATCCAATTGGCCAGATCGCCGCTCTCGGACACCTGCATGGCGCCCAGGATCGACAGGTCAACATGTCCACCCCGGATCATGCCGAAACTGTCGGCGCTGGAAAAGAAACTGGTCTCGGGCAGGGCTGTAATGGTCTGCTTGCCGGCATTGATGAGGTCCGCGTCCTCCTCCCCGGCATAGGGAAAGGGCCCCATGCCCAGCATACCGTTTTCGCTCTGCAGCCGCACATCCATGCCCTTGGGAATATAGTTGGCCACCAGCGTCGGGATGCCGATGCCAAGATTGACGTAGAAACCGTCTTCAAGTTCGCGGGCGGCGCGGGCCGCCATCTGATCGCGCGTCCAGGCCATTACGCCACCTCCTCGTCGCGCTGCCGCACCGTGCGCTGCTCGATGTGTTTGGTCGGATTGGGCACATGCACCAGCCGGTCCACGAAAATGCCTGGCGTGTGGATGTGGTCTGGGTCAAAGCTGCCGGTCTCGACCAGTTCCTCCACCTCGGCAATGGTCACCCTGCCGGCCGTCGCCATCATCGGATTGAAGTTGCGCGCCGTCATTCGATAGACCAGATTGCCCTCGGCATCGCCTTTCCAAGCATGGACAATGGACACATCGGCCACCAGCCCGGTTTCCATCACATAATCGTCCTCGCCGAAGCGGCGCACTTCCTTGCCCTCGGCGATAAGCGTTCCCACACCTGTCTTTGTAAAGAAGGCCGGGATGCCGGCCCCTCCGGCGCGAATGCGCTCGGCCAGGGTCCCCTGGGGGTTGAATTCAAGCTCCAGCTCGCCTGACAGATACTGCTCGGCAAACAGCTTGTTCTCGCCCACATAGGACGAGATCATCTTCTTGATCTGCCGCGTCGCGAGCAGGCGCCCGAGGCCGACCCCATCGACCCCGGCATTGTTGGAAATGACGGTCAGCCCTTTTGCACCCGAGGCCTCGATCCCCTCGATCAGCGCTTCGGGAATGCCGCAAAGGCCAAAGCCTCCGGACATGATGGTCATGCCGTCGGCCAGCACATCGGCCAGCGCTTCGGCAGCGTTTGAACGAAGCTTGCGCATTCGCACTCCTCCTCCCATTCGGGTTGTTGTGCAAACGCTAGAGCTTGCCGAGGCGCCCCGGTTAGTCGTATTTCTACCACATGATGCCAGAGCTGCGTTTCACCCTCGCCGACATCCCCGTGCCCATGGTCTATGCGACCCATCGCATCATCCGTGACTGCAATCCCGAGTTTGCCGATCTGTTCGGCTATCGGCGCGAAGAACTGGTGGAGGCCAGCTTTTCCCGGCTCTATCCGGCCATTGCCGATTTCGTGCGCACCGGCGACATGTGGCGCCATCACCTGCCCGGCGGCGCCATCTACTACGACGAGCGCATCATGGCCGGTGTTGGTGGCAAGCGCTTCTGGTGCCGGGTCAATGGCCGCTCGCAGGATGCCGGTGACCCTTTTGCCGCCGCGCTCTATTGCTTCGAACCCATGAGTCGACCGGTCACCGAAACTACACTCAAGCTCACCGGGCGGCAGCGTCAGATCCTGACCCTGGTGGCACAGGGCAAGACCAATGCGGCCATCGCCCAGGAGGTTGGATTGTCGCGACGCACAGTTGAGGCGCACCGATTACGTCTCGCTCGTTCCGTCGGCGTCCACAACTCGGCAGAGCTCGTCGCCTGGTTCCTTTCGCAGCCAACCGTCTGAACAAACATCCGCCGGCTGGGGCGAACGGCAGCAGACAGACATGCGCTGCGCAAAACGCAGCTTATCCGCCGTCAAACCAACTTATGGAGGAAATATGGAGCGGGTAGCGGGAATCGATTCTATACTCACTACTCAATTAACACAGTAACTTAATGGCGATTTTCGCGATCAAAGTAGCACGTATTGTGTCACGTTCTGTAGCACAGATTCGAGCAGTTCAGTTTTCCGGTTTTGCAGGTCGATGTTAACCATTGGAAGTAAAGGTGCGTGACATTCTTGAGACCACTGTCACGTTAGGGACCGAGTCCACCCAGGCTCATGGCCACCAATAAGGCGGCCGCCAAAGTGATTGGACCCACTTTGACGGCCTGACCAGGTGACCATCCCCTGCGTTCACAGGAGAAGCCAAATGGCTGACCGTATGTACGGCTGCGAAAGGATTCGCAGCAACCCTTCTCTTCCCGATCATTGCGACCACAGGTCGACTGGATGGTTTGGCGCCCGTGCGATGCACAGCGCCCGGCCGGTATCGACGCGCGCTTAGCCGCTCCATTCCCTTCGCGCATCCTTGCTGCATGGTCTCGGGCTGACAGCCTGAGGCAGCGTTGTTGCGCATCCAGTTTTCCCTTCGAGCCTGACCCTTGCGTCTTTTTGACGCCACGACCTCGCTCGACCTGATGATGGTCAAAATGACGAAAATTGCCAAAAACACAAAAAAACCGATCTCCAAGTCTGACGCCAAGGCCGATGACGCCGCTGGTGAAGGCCCCGAGGGCGCTTCGAAAGACCCCTCCCTGTTCAAGCCGCAGCCTGAGGGCGAGGACGAAGCCGGCCCGATCGATCTTGGCAGTGACCTGCAAGATTTCGGGCAGGAAAATCCGCACCTGCCTGTGCTCGACGAGCTGAGCGAGGACAATGACGCAAACCCGGGGACGTGGTTCCACCCCGATGGCCTCACCCGTGAAGATGTGGATCGCCAGGACGACGCGCTCAGCACGCTCAAAATGGGCACGCCCGCAACGGTGATCCTGTCCACTGGCCCCGTGACCTACATGCGCCTCACCAACCCGCTTACCAAAGACGGTTTCAAGGACGATGCTGGGCGGGATGCGGAGAAAAAGGAACGGCTTCGGCACACGCAGGAGCTTGATGCGCCGGTCAAGTTGATCGGTCCGGCAACCGAGCACGCCGTCGACGAGGTCACCAGTGCGGTTTATGCCCGCGCGCCGATCTTCGCACCGGTCCTGCAGGCCATGCGCGAAAGCGCACATCTGAGCCTCGGACGCGGCGCCCAGCACCTGCATTTTCGGCCCACGCTCATTGTGTCGGGCCCCGGCATGGGCAAAACCACCTTCGTGCACCTGCTGGCCGAAACCACCAGGCTGCCACTGATCTATCTCGACGGCTCGACCATGATGACGACCGTGGACTTGATGGGCGGTGACGCCGTGTTCCGCTCGTCCCGGCCCAGCGCGATCGTTCAGGGGCTGATCCAGCATGGGGTCGGCAACCCTCTCGTGGTCTTTGACGAGATCGACAAGCTGGCCGACATGAGCCATGGCGCCCGGGACAAGCCGGCCGAAGCCCTGCTGCCGTTTCTGGAGCCGCAGACGGCCGGCCGGGTGCGCGAGCACTTCCTGCAGGTCGATCTCGACCTGAGCTTCCTCAACTGGATCCTGCTCGCCAACGACATCGACAAGGTGCCCAGGACCGTGCGCGACCGCTGCAAGGTCATCCAGATCCTGCCGCTCACGCCAAAGGACCTGGCTGCCATGGCCGAGGCCGAGGTTCACAGGCGTCACCTCGAACCCAAGCTCATCGACGAACTGACCCGCGCCTGTGCGAAGGGCCAGATCAAGAGCCTGCGCAAGCTCAGCAAAGCACTCGACGCCGCGGAAGCCACGTTGCACCGGCCGCGTCTCCACTGATCACGATTTTTCTCAAAAACACCAAAAATCACAGGACACACTGTCATGACCATTCACGAGACCACCAACCTCCCTGCCCTCACTCGCAATGGAAGTGCCGTTCCGCAGCGCCGCGGCACCGTTCCCGCCGCCTCTGGTAACCGCAAGACCCGCCGCGCCATCCAGAAGGTCATGGATGAGCGCGGCTCCGAGCCCGTCCTGATGCCGGTCGATGCGGTGCTGGATGTCCTCACCGCAGTCGACCTCGCAGCCGTCAGGCGAGCTGTGGCGCAGCAGCGTGGCGAGGGCAACATTCTGTTCCGCTGCGCTCAATGCAACAGCCCGGTTTACCTTGCCGTCAGCCATACGGCCTCCACTGGGGATGGTCGGGGTGCCTACTTCAAGCACTATGGTGGCACTCCTGCCGATTGCGAATGGCGGACGCCTGACGTCATGCGCGACACGGGCGCCGGCCAGTTCGGTGGCAACCAAGAGGGTGAGACGCATTGGCGGCTCAAAAACTGCCTTGCTGACAGTATCCGCTGCGACCCCGACTTTTCCGAACCAGTAGTCGACAAGCACTTCATCAAGGTCGGTGATGGGCACCGCAAGCCGGACGTTTTCGCCAGCTATAAGGGCAAGCCGATCGCCTTCGAGCTGCAGCTTGCCCGGTTGACGCTCACGACTATCAATGCGCGCACCGCTGCGTACCGGGCGGCTGGCATCACCCAGGTCTGGGTCACCACCGCGCATGAGCTGGCTTTGCTGAACAACCAGGCGTTCCGCGACCTGTACCTGGCGGCGGGTGGCCGGATTCTGGCGGTCGACGCAGCCAGCTATGAGCGCTCGGAGGACACGAGTGTCCTCCATCTCCGCGAGCTCTCGCTCGAACCCTGCCTCCAACACCCCTTCTCCATCTACAACCGGTGGCGCAGCCGCATAGTTGGTCCTGAGGTCATCCTCATGCCCGAAGCGCAGCGCCATGCCGAGGGGCAGCGGGCTTATGCGGCGGTACTGGCAGAGAAGCTGCAGGCTAAGGCGCCGGGGCTGAAAGAAATGATCGCCAGCGCACTAGCGTCGGGTGGCGACCTCAATCTGGTGGCTGCAGAATGGAGTGCCTTAGCCAAGCTGGTGGGCGCGCGCGATCTGCGGCAGTCCATCCAGGACGAGTTGCCGCGGGTTCTGCGCTGGCTACAGGCCGTCGAGCGGTTGAACACCGCCGGGGGGAAGGACAAGGACGCTGCTGGCAAGGTGGTGGCAGCCTGCGCTGCGGCGATTGTCGTTGCACGCACCGGCAAGCACTGGATCCCGCTCATCGAGCATGTTGCCGATGCCGTGCCGGCTGTGGCTGCTGTGCTCCGTCCCGACCTGCGGACCAGAATGGTGAGGCTCAAGGCATCTGCCGGCAAGCTGCACCCGTTCCATGCCTATCACCGGCACATGATCTCGGCCCTGCACCCCTGGCTGTCGTTCTGGCTACTGGCCAAGGCGCCCAACGGCATGGCGCCGCATCAGCGCCTGCCCTAATCTTTTTGGCCCGACCTGAAACAGCAAGTGCTCTGCTTCTGGCTCATCCGAGAGCCAGAAGCAGATCGGCTCGGTTACTCCCTCGACCAATGGGTCTCAGGGTAACCGACCCGGTAGGCCGGCAAGCCGGCCTTCTCGGGGACGGAAGGGATCTTCGATCCCTTCAAAGTTGCCGTTCCGGCAACCAATCGTCAAAACGAAGAAGACCCGAGCCAGAGGTTGACGCCGAAGAGGTCCGCCCATCCTCCCCACCCCAGCTTCCCCCAAAGCTGGGGCAAGCGCCGAAGGCGCCAGCGGACACATTCGGGGTCAAGTCTGCCTCCGGGCCCCATCCTCAAAATGTGCGCGATAGCGCAAGCGGTGCCACATCAACATTCTGGTCCAGCCGTCGCGGACCAGACCAAGCCATGCGCCATTATGAGGAAGGGAGAGGCAGGCGACCTTGGCGAGTACTCAAACAGGAAACCAAGGTCCAAAATGGGGCCGATTGCGGAATGGCAACTAATAGGAATTGGGCGGCGATAGCTGCCTTTATCCATTTGACAGAACGCTTAAACAGTCTGGCCCTAGGTTCGACTTCTGGGGACGCAATATCACGACCGAAGGGGTGAGGGTTGGATTGCAAATCCAACGCATGGAGCACTGTATTCTTAGAGCGGAGTCCTATCAGTCTGCATCGTATCCAGCGGCAGCGAAGTAGTTGGCGCATTCTTTTGGCGTAAAGGTTTCGACCAGATTTCCAATCCTGTTCCAGAGTGCATCGACGGTTCGCTCGGCGGCTTTGCGCAGCATGGCCTTGAGTTTGGAAAAGGCGTTCTCGATCGGATTGAAGTTGGGGCTGTAGGGCGGCAGGAACTTGAGCGATGCGCCGACTGCCTCAATCAATTCGCGGGTTCGTGTCCCCTTGTGGCTGGAAGGATTGTCCATGATGACGATGTCTCCAGGCCGTAGTTCAGGTACGAGAGCCTGCTCGACATAGGCTTCAAACGCGATACGGTTGATCGGCCCGTTGAGAACAAAGGGAGAGATCATGCCGCGCAGGGTCAGCGCACCGACGAAGGTGGTTGTGCGCCAGTGACCATGAGGCGTGCCGGCCGGCAGTCGTTCCCCGCGAGGCGCCCGCCCATGACTGCGAACCATGTTTGTCTTCGCCCATGTTTCATCGATGAACACAAGCCGGGCCGGATCCAGATCAAGCTGGCCCTCAAACCAGTCCTGCCGTTGCCTCAGGATATCGGGTCGGTCCTGCTCGGTTGCATGGAGCGTCTTTTTTTTCGCGTGATGGCGTGGCGCACGAAGAAGCGTTGGATCGTACCGAAACCGAAGCGGTGGCCGCGTTCACCAAGCGCTTGACGCAACTCCTCGATGGTGATGTCGGGCGTTTCCTCCAACAGCGACAGGATCAGCGCCTTGCAGCATTCGATACGCCCCGACCGTCGATCGCCGCCCAGCGCCTTTGGCAGAGGCGCTCTCTGTTCGCATTCACGCGCCCTCCAGCGGCTCACACTTGCCGCGCTCACCTCAAAACGTTCAGCAGCCTGCCGATGACTGAGCCCGCCAGCTACAGCAGCAAGAACACGCCTCCTGAGATCGAGCGAGAGAGCTTTCGACATGTTCGCCGGCCTCCTTGCCCCGGCAAACACGATGAATCAGAAACCAAATGATTTGGAAACCCGAACCGATTCATTCAGCTCGGGTTCCGCTCTAGCGCTCCCCGATATCGAACAATTACTAGCCGACCAGCGTTGTTTACCAGCGGTTACTGGTACTCAATGAGCTAAACTCACGGACATCGCCGCGCCGTAGATTATGTGACGCCTTTTTTGTGCATTGATGTCGGCGGTGTTCTTGAGCCGAACGTGCGGGCCTCTTCTACGCCAGACTCACAGCTGACCAGACTAATCCACCAAGCTATAGCCTTAGACTATACCGCCTCCAAAAAATGAGAGCTTGCCTATAGGCGGCTTGCCTTGCAGTTTCTCAGAAAATCACGAGGCAATATCAATGATGAGCGCTAAGATTTTCGTCGATGGGCAGTGGATGACGCCGGTGAATGGGGCAACCTTAGACATGGTGGCGCCTTCCACTGGCGAGAAAATCGGCACCATTGCGCGCGGCACTGCTGAAGATATTGACCGAGCAGTAAATGCCGCGCGACGCGCCTTTGAGGGGCCATGGGGTCAAACCGCAGCCGTCGATCGTGGACGACTTCTGTCTAAACTGGCCCAGAAAATCCTTGAGCACGAAGACGAGCTAACCGCGCTCGAAGCGCTCGATACTGGCAAGGCGCTCAAGCTCGCCCGCAACGACATCCGGGCTGTGGCGCGCTATTTCGAATTCTATGGCGGCGCTGCCGACAAGCTCCATGGCGATACGATTCCATTCCTTAGTGGCTATCAGGTAATGATACTGCGCGAACCGCGCGGCGTGACCGGCCATATCATCCCCTGGAACTACCCGGCCCAGATGTTTGGCCGAACCTTGGGTCCGGCCCTCGCCGCCGGAAATGCCGCCGTGCTCAAGCCCGCTGAAGAAGCGTGTCTATCCTGCATCCGCCTTACCGAACTCGCAGCCGAAGTCGGTTTCCCCGATGGCGTCATAAATCTTGTGCCAGGCATTGGCGAAGAAGCCGGCGCGGCGCTTTCCAGTCATCCCGATATAGACCTGATATCTTTCACTGGCTCTCCCGAAGTGGGCGTACTGATCCAGAAGGCGGCGGCCGAAAACCACGTTCCCTGTGTGCTCGAGCTGGGTGGCAAGTCCCCCCAGATCGTTTTTGCCGATGCAGACCATAGTAAGGCCATCGAATCCATCGTGTCGGCTCTGGTCCAGAACACCGGGCAGACCTGTTCCGCAGGCAGCCGCGTTCTTATCGAGCGCTCCATCTACGACCAATTCATGGCTCAGCTGACGCGCCGCTTCAAACAGCTCCGCGCCGGTCCCCATGACATGGACCTCGATTGCGGTCCGCTCATTTCTAAAGTCCAGCAGGAACGCGTCATGGGCTTTCTCGATCGGGCGAAGGCAGACGGGATTGAGATCGCCGCGCAGGGCCAAGTCGATGCAGCTGCCTCGGCTGAAGGTTTCTTCGTGCCGCCTACGCTCTATCGCATTGTGCCGCGCGAGCACGAACTAGCGCTCGACGAAGTCTTCGGGCCGGTTCTGGCCGCCATTCCTTTCGACGACGAGGCCGATGCCATCCGGCTCGCCAACGGCACCGATTTCGGCCTGATCGCCGGCGTCTGGACCGATTCCGGCGCGCGCCAGATGCGTCTCGCCAAGGCGATCCGCGCCGGTCAGGTCTACATCAATGGGTACGGTGCTGGTGGCGGCATCGAACTGCCCTTTGGCGGCTTCAAGAAGAGCGGCCACGGTCGCGAAAAGGGCTTCGAAGCCCTGCGTGAATTTACCGTCGCAAAAACCGTGGTCTTCAACCACGGCTAGATCCACAACACCATAGATCTCTGGGAGGAGACCATGAAACCACTATCAACAACTGTTTCGCTCGTCGTACTCGGCGCCCTGTTGGCCGCCCAACCTGCAACAGCGCAGGAGATGCGCGCCCGCCTGGGCCACGTCTTTGCCACCAACAGCCCGGTTGATCAGGCGAGCAAGGCTTTCGCGCAATGCGTCAGCGAGGGCACGGACCCCGCGATCTCGATCACGGTGTTCCCGGATAGCCAATTGGGCGGTGACGAGGCCATTGGCCGCGACCTGTCCCGCGGCGGCATCGAGTTTGCCTTCCTCAATCCGGGCTCACTGACCGGGCTCGATCCGCTGCTCGATATCCACTACCTGCCCTATATCGTCAGCAACAACGACGAAGCCGACGCGATCTTCTACAATCCCGACGGCATCCTGCAGACGACCGTGCGCGAGACTCTGGCCAAGCATGGCATGCGCGCCCTGGATTTCTTCGAGCTTGAATTCCGGGCCGTAACCAATTCCCAGCATGCGGTGGAATCCCTTGAGGATATGGCCGGCCTGCGGCTGCGCGTGCCCGGCTCAGCGGCGATCCGCGGCTTCTTTGAAGCGGCGGGCTCTCAGGCGGTCACCCTGCCATTCCCCGAACTTTTCGTGGCCCTGCAGCAGGGCACGGTGGATGGCCAGGATAACGGGGCGAGCATCACGTACAACTCGCGCCTCTTCGAAGCCCAGAAGTTCATGACGCCGATCAACCATGTTTATGCCATGGGCACGATTACGGTCAGCGACGTTGTTTGGGATCGCCTCTCCGAGGAACAGCAGGGCGTGATCACCCAATGTGCCAATACGGCAGCCAGCGATCAGATCGTCGCCAACCGTGCGGCCCAGGCCGAGTTCATTGCAGGCATCGAGGACGGCGGCGTTACGATCAGCGAATTGTCCCCAGAGGCAATGCAGGAATTTGTTGATCTGGGCCGCTCGCTGTGGACCGGCCTGGAGGACATCTATGGTGCTGACCGCATCGCCGCCCTGCGGGCCGAGGTTGGGGCCGATGGCCAATAACCGGCACCTTCTGGTGGCGCTCAACGCATTCGAGGGCGGCCTTGCCGCCTTCGAAAAGCGGGCAGCGGCCTTGTCGCTGCTCGTCATTCTCGTGGGGGTGGTTGTGACCATCGTCACCCGCATCGTCAATCTGCCGCTGCCCAGTACCAATGAGCTGGCCATCGTGGCCATGGCGCCGTTGACCTTTATCGGCGCCGCCTTTGCCTCCTACATGCACCAGCACATCACCATCGACATCATCGATGCCGTCGCCAATGCCCCCGTCAGGCGGATTTCGGCCACGCTTGCCTCGCTCGGCATGTGTGTCTTCGCCGGCACCTATGGCTGGCTGGCTCTATCCCTTTTTCAATATGCGTGGAGCTCCGGCGAAAGCCTGATCGACCTCAATACCCCGGTATGGATCCCGGTCGGCTGCATCGTCTTGGGGGCGTTTCTGATACTGGTGCATTCGGCTCTCGACGTCTTGCGACTGGTCCTGGGCCTGCCGCGCACAGGGATTGCGCAATGACCCTGACCATTCTTTTCCTGCTGGCTTTCCTCGTAATCGGCACTCCGATTGCTGCGGCCTTCGCACTCAGTGTCTTTCTCAACGCTGACCAGCTCAATGTCTGGATGGATTCGCTGGCCAGCATTCCCTATGACGGGATTTCGGGCTTCGCTCTTGTCGCCATTCCGCTGTTCATTCTTGTTGGCGAGTTGATGAACCGCGGTGGGCTGGCCGCGTCCCTGGCGACTCTGGCTGATCGCATAATCGGCAGGCTGCGCGGAGCCTTTGGCTATGTCATGATCCTCGCCAGCGGTTTCCTCGGCGCGATCACCGGTTCGTCCGTCGCCACGGTCGCCGCCATCGGTGGCGCACTCGGCCCCGAAATGGTCGCACGGGGTTATCCGCGCGGTTATGTCGCCTCGATCAATGCAGCTGCGGGTCTTCTGGGCGTCCTGGTTCCGCCGTCCATCCCGCTGATCATTTACGGCTCGGCGGCGGGTGTTTCCATCACTCAGCTTTTCATTGCAACCATTGTGCCCGCCATCCTTGTGGCGCTCACATTCGCCATGGTGCACTGGTTCCGGTCGCGCGCACTGCTGCCCAATGGCCAGGAGATCGTTTCCTCCGATAATACTTCGTCTATCAAGGGGGGAGCCTCGCGCGTCAAGACGCTGTCGGCCCTGTTCATGCCGGTCCTGGTCCTGGGCGGCATTTATGGCGGCTGGTTCACCCCAACTGAAGCCGCGGCAGCGGCGTGCATTTATGCGATCATCGTAGTGGTGCTGCATCGCACCCTCTCGCCCAAAGATGTGCTGCAGACCTTCTACGTCGCAGCTGTGCCGGCCGCTGCCATTCTGTTGATTATCGGCATGACCGGTATTCTCAATCGCGCAATGATCCTCAATCAGGTCCCGCAGGACCTTGCCACCTTCATGACCGGGCTGTTTGCCGATCCGCTGCTGTTCCTGCTGGCCGTCAACTTGCTGCTGTTCGTGGTGGGCATGTTCATGGAAACCAATGCCGCCGTCTTGCTGATGGGGCCGCTCCTCGCGCCCTCGGCGATGGCCTTCGGCATCGATCCTGTTCACTTCGCCATCATCGTGGTCATGAACATCGAAATCGGGCTGATCACGCCCCCGTTGGCCGCGAACCTTTTCGTGGCGGCGCGAACCAACGACGTGCCGCTTATCGAGATGCTACGCCATTTCGGCTGGTTCCTTGCGGCGGCGATCATAGCCCTCGGGCTCATCACCTACATACCGGCCATCTCGCTTTGGTATCGGTTCTTCTAGAAGGACAGTCACCCCGATGACGATCATCCCATCCATCTCCCGGGCCGCAGTCCTGCGCAGCTTTGGCGAACCCCTCCAGATCGAGGACGTGCCCGTGCCGGATCGTCTGGAGGCTGGTGCCCTTCTGGTCAAGACCACGGCGTGCTCGGTCTGCGGCACCGATGTGCACCTCTCCAGCGGCGGCCTCGCCCTCAAGGTCGACCTGCCCGTGATCATCGGCCATGAAATGACCGGCCGCATCGTCGCCATGGGGGACGATGCTTCCCGCGACAGCGTCGGCCAGGACCTCAAGATCGGCGACCGGATCCTCTGGACCCACACCTCCTGCGGCTCGTGCTTCTACTGCACCGTCGCCAAGCAGCCGACCCTGTGCGAAAACCGCCGCGCCTATATGTACGAGACCATGGCCCGCTACCCCTACCTGTTGGGCGGGTTTTCCGAATATGGCTATGTCCTGCCCCAGTCGGGCCGGATCAAGGTGCCCGACAGCGTCGCCGACGATCTGGCGAGCCTGTGCTCCTGCGCCTTCCGCTCGGTCATGAACGCCATGAACAATCTGGGCGAGATCGCCGCCCACGAACATGTCCTCATCCAGGGCGTCGGCCCGCTTGGCCTTCTGGCCACCGCAGTGGCGCGGGTGCGCGGCGCCCGCAGCGTCATCGCCATCGGCTCGCCCCAGGCGCGTCTCGAACTGGCCGGCGAATTGGGTGCCGACCATGTCCTGTCCATCGAGACCACCACCCACCAGGAACGCCTCGACAGGATCCGCAGCCTCACCAATGGCCGCGGCGCCGATATCGTCATGGAATTCACCGGCCATCCCGGTGCCTTCGGCGAGGGGCTCGAGCTGGTGCGCAAGGGCGGCCGCTATGTCGTGGTCGGCCAATTGGGCGACAAGGAAACCACCTTCAAGCCCTCCACCATCGTCAAGAACAACATCAACGTCATCGGCTCGTTCTCCGGCGATGCGCGCAGCTATTGGCAGGCGCTCGAATTCGCCGCCCAGCATCAGGGCCAGATCCCCATGCACAAGATCCTCACCGGACGCTACCGCCTGGACGAGGTCAACACCGCCCTCGACCGGATGCGCCGCTACGAGGAAGTCAAACCCGTCATTGAGTTCACATAAGAAGCAGTCGCATGTACCAATTCGACCCGAGTGCGCGCGGTCCCCTGGATGGCATCCGCGTGATAGATATGTCACGTCTCGTCGCTGGCAACATGACAAGCCATGTGCTGGCCGATTACGGTGCCGACGTCATCAAGATCGAACGCCCCGGCAAGGGGGACGACCTGCGCAACTGGCGCTGCCAGGACAAGGAAATCTACTGGAAAGTCTATTCCCGCAACAAGCGCAGCTTCGTGTGCGATCTCAAGACCGCCGAGGGGCGGGAGGATCTGGTCGATCTCATCGCCTCGGCCCAGGTTCTGGTCGAAAATTTTGTCCCCGGCACGCTCGAAAAGTGGCGTCTGGGGCCCGATGAGCTGTTCGCCATCAATCCCAAGCTGATCATCCTGCGCATTTCCGGCTGGGGCCAGAGCGGGCCCTATGCGCAAAAGCCGGGCTTCGGAACGCTGGTGGAAGCCATGTCGGGCTGGGCCTATCTCAATGGCCATCCCGACAAGCCGCCCACCTTGCCGCCCCTGGCCATGGCCGACATGATCGCCGGGCTCTATGGCGTCGCCTCGGTGCTCACCGCGCTCCGCGTTGCCGAACAGCCCGACGGCAAGGGCCAGGTCATCGATCTCTCCCTCTTCGAGCCGATCCTGTCGATCATCGCTTCGGAAGCGGCGCAGGTGCAGCTGAGCGGCACGCCCACCATGCGCGCCGGCAACCAGTCCAGCCATACCTCGCCGCGCAATGTCTATCGCTGCGCCGATGGGGAATATGTGGCCCTGTCCGGGTCGATGCAGTCCATGGCCATGCGCATCTTCGATACGATCGGCCGCCCCGAGCTCAAGGACGATCCGCGCTTTACCACCAACGACGCCCGCGTCGAGCATCGCGACGAGGTCGATGCGGTGATCGGCGAATTCATCGCCCGCCGCAGCCAGGAGGACAACTTGGCCCTGTTCGAGGCCGCCGAGGTCACCGTCGGCCCGGTCTGCTCCATGGGCGATCTGATGGACCATCCCTATATCCGCGGCCGCGAAGTGCTGGTGGAACTGCCCGATGCCGAAATGGGCAGCGTGCCCATGCACAATATCGTGCCGCGCATGTCCGGAACGCCGGGGCGCTTCCGCCGTCCGGCACCCAGCCTTGGGGAACACAATGACGAGATTGCCGCTGAACTCAGGGCCAGCCGGTCGCAGCGCAGGGGGGCGGGCCATGGCTGATCGCAATCTGCCGCATTGGCGCTCCATTCTCTTCGTTCCGGTCCTCAATGAGCGCTTCGTCTCCGGCGCGCCGACGCGCGGGGCCGATTGCATCCAGCTCGATCTCGAAGACGCCATCCCGCCCGACAGCAAGCAGGAAGCGCGCGAGCGCGTCGGCGCCGTTGCCGACCAGCTGCACGAGGCCGGATGCGACGTCATCGTGCGCATCAACCGGCCCTGGCGCATGGCGCTGGCCGACATTGCCGCTGCCGTCCGCCCCTCGGTCATCGCGCTCACCCTACCCAAGGTGCCGGGCGCCGGCCATGTCGATGCCATCTGCGAAGTGCTCGAGGACATCGAGCGCGAACGCGGCATGGACATCGGCCACACGCGGCTCATCGTCATGATCGAAACCGCAGCTGCCCTCTCGCAAATGGAAGCCATTGCCCGCGCCAGCCATCGCATCATCGGCGTCATCGTCGGCGCCGAGGACCTGGCCGTGTCCATGGACATGCGCCCCACCCATCGCGCGCTGCTCGTGCCCAATATTCAGGCGGTCGCCGCCGCCCGCGCCGCCGGCTGCATGCCGCTCGGCTTTGTCGGCTCGGTCGCCGGCTATTCCGATCTCGACACCTATCGCGACCTGATCCGGGAAGCGCGCGAACTCGGCTTTACCGGTGCCTTCGCCATCCATCCCAATCAGGTGCCGGTGCTCAACGCCGAATTTGCCCCATCCCAGGAAGAGGTCGAGGCCGCCCGGGCGCTCATCGAGGCCTTCGAGGCCGGCAGGCGCGAAGGGCGCGGCGCCATCAGCCATCTCGGCAAGATGGTCGATCTGCCGGTGGTCGAACAGGCACAGGCCATTCTGGCCGCCCATGGCAGGTTCGCCTCGCGCCGGCTTTGATATATAGGATGCTCCGATCGTTTCGGGGGAGTTTGCCGTGGACCTCAAGGACCTGCGCTGCGTGGTGGCCATCGCCGATACCGGCTCGTTCGTGGCCGCCTCCGAACGGCTGAATATGTCCCAGCCCTCCGTCAGTGCCCGCATTCGGGACATGGAGGCCAATCTGGGCGCCCAGCTGTTCACGCGGGGTGCAAGGGGCGTCACGGCGACGCAATTGGGCGAGGAATTGCTGCGCCACGCCCGCTCCATCCTGCGCCAGATGCACGACGCCGAATCCGACATGCTGGCCTATCGCGGCTCCCCGGTCGGCCTCGTGCGCGTTGGCCTGCCCACCTCCCTGACCGCCGCCCTCACCATGCCCCTCTTGGATTTGTGCAAGGCCGACATGCCTAATGTCCGGCTGCGGATCGTGGAAAGCATGTCGGGCTATATCGGCAACTGGCTGCAGGACCGGACGCTGGACCTGGGCATCACCTTCGGCTCCTCCCCGCCCACCGATATCGAGCTCGAACCGCTGGCGCGCGAAGATCTCCTGCTCGTCGGCAAGAATGACGCGGCCATGGCGCCGCTGCTCGACGCGGCCGGCAACGTGCCCTTCGTGCGGCTCTCGCAGGTGCCGCTCATCCTGCCCGGTCCCGAACACGGCCTGCGCACACTGGTCGAGGACGTCGCCCGCCAGCAGGCAGTGCGTCTGGGCGTCGTGGTCGAACTCGATGCCTTTGGCGAAATGCAGCAATTGGTCGCCCGCGGGCTCGGCTATACCGTCATGTCCTCGGCCGCCTTCAATTATGGCTTCCGCCCGCCCCTTTCGGCGGCCCAGATTCTCCGTCCCACGGTCTCGCGTATCGTCAATCTGACCACCCTGTCGGGGCGCATCCCGAGCCGCGCCGTCAACGAAGTGGCCCAGCGCATCCGCCAGGTGATCGCCATGCGCGCCGCCGAAGCCGCCTGGCTGGCCCATTCCATCCCCTGATCGATTGCCTCCCTAGGAAAAGTGCCGATGACCCCTTCCGCCCCTCTTCGTATCGTCATGCTGGATCGTGGTACCTTTCCGGCCGCAACGGATCTGGCCGGCCCCCGCCTCGACCACGTTCTGCACACCCACGAGCGCACATCGCCCGGGGAGGCCGCCGCCCATATCGGGGATGCGGACGTCGTCATCTCCAACAAGGTCCGGATCACCCGGGAGCTGCTCGAACAGGCCCCCAATCTCAAGCTCGTCGCCGTTGCCGCCACCGGCTATGACGTCATCGACGTCAAGGCCTGCGCCGATCATGGCGTGGCCGTATGTAATGTGCGCGACTATGCCCGCAACACTGTACCAGAGCATACTTTCGCGCTGATCCTGGCCCTGCGCCGCAGCCTCATCCCCTATCATCGCTCAGTCGCCGAGGGCCGCTGGCAGCAAAGCGGGCAATTCTGCTATTTCGATTATCCGATCAGCGATCTGGCCGGGTCCACGCTGGGCATTTTCGGGGCCGGGGCCATCGGGCAGTCGGTGGCCAGGATCGCCGATGCCTTCGGCATGAAGGTGCTCTTTGCCGCCCGCAAGGGTGCCGATGCCGAGGGTCGCTACACGCCCTTCGACACAGTGGTCGAGCAATCCGATATCCTCACCTTCCATCTGCCGCTGCGGCCCGAAACCCGCAACATTATCGGCAAAGAAGAACTAGCGCGGATGAAGCGCCGGCCGCTCATCATAAATACCGGGCGCGGAGGCCTGGTCGATGAAGCAGCCTTGGCTGACTCTCTTGAAGCTGGTCAGATCGCTGGAGCCGCATTCGATGTTGTGACCGCAGAACCTATGCCCAATGACCATCCATTCCATCGACTAATGGGACGCTCAAATTTCATTTTGACTCCGCACGTCGCTTGGGCGAGCCAACAGGCAACACAAATCGTCGCTGATCAAGTGTTCAATAATATAGATAATTTCTTTTCTGGTAGACCGTCCAACATAGTTTCCCTCGAAACTAGGCAGTTATGACTGGCCCCACCCCGCAGAATTGCGGGGATGGTGGGCTTTGAGTTACAGAAAAGTCGTGGTTAAGAAATCATCGCCAATGATAACTGCCCCAAGAAAATGTTGTCTGCTTTTGTACACTCAGAAGGCTCAACGAGCGGCAGGAATGGGGCGCGTTCCGGCCCGGCAGATTAATGAAAGCCCTTGCCCTTCCCGCCAGGTTCGAGTCAGAGCCGGATAGAGAAGGTGCCACCCGACGGACCGACCCGTAGAGCACAACAATCCCCGATCCTAAGTTTCACCGCCTGGGTGCTTATTTTTGAAGCGGGTGCTGCTCGAACCCTCGTGGTGCGGCGCGAGCTAAATCTTAATCGGAAAAGGTGCAGCGAAATGACAGGCCGCAGCCTGACCTGGACCCACTTCGGCCAATGGCGGTACTTTCTCTCGGCAAAGTGGTTGGGCCAAGGGACAACGCGTATGGAAACTACAGCCCGGCGGAACCTTGGTTGGACTCGGCACGTCTCCCTCTAGGACGATCCGATTTCCTTTTCGCGTCGGATCCGGTTCCGGCGCTGCAGAGAGCAGCGCCTGGGTATAGGGGTGATGAGGCGCACCATAGACTTGGCTTTTGGTCCCGATCTCTACCACTCGCCCCAAATACATTACCATGACGCGATCGGCGATGTGCTGCACCACCGCTAGATCATGGGCGATGAACAGATAAGAGAAGCCACGCTGGGCCTGCAGGTCCTGCAGAAGGTTGACGATCTGTGCCTGCACAGACACGTCCAGCGCCGAGACAGGTTCATCCGCCACAATAAAGGCTGGGTCGAGCGCAATGGCCCGGGCTATGCCAATGCGCTGGCGCTGACCACCCGAAAATTGTCGGGGATGCCGGTCCATGGCGGTCGTCGGGAGGCCCACCTGCTCCAGCAGCGCTGCTACTGCGTCGCGCTTTTGTCGCGCCGAGCCGGCCAGGCCAAACACTTCAAGCGGCTCGGAGATGATCTGGCCTACGGTGCGGCGCGGACTGAGAGAGCCATAGGGGTCCTGGAACACCATCTGCATCTTCTGCCGCAGTTGCCGTAGATCGGCCTTGCTCAGTGCTGTCAGATCCTGACCTTCGAAGTGAATGTGTCCCTGGCTTGGCTCAATCAGGCGGAGCAGCAGCCGGCCGAGCGTGGATTTGCCGCAACCCGATTCACCCACCACAGCGAGCGTTTCACCGCGCTTGACCTCGAAATTCACGCCATCCACCGCCTGTACCGGCGGGCTGGCGGGCCGAAACCCAATGCGCCCGGCATCGCCGAACACCTTGCCGAGATTTTCTGCACGCAACAGGGGGGCAGTCATTGGGCGTTCTCCCCGGCAACCCAGCAGGCCGCCTTATGGTTCTCACTCATCTCGAACATGGGTGGCATCTCCTGCTGGCACCGATCCTGCCGCACTTCGCAGCGCGCGTAGAAGGGGCAGCCTTGGCGCACCGACCCCGCGGTCGGCACCGAACCGGCAATCTGGTAGAGCCGGGGGCGATCATCGTTGAGACGGGGGATCGAGCGCAGAAGTCCCTGGGTATAGGGATGGCGGGGATCAGCGAAAATTGATTTCACATCCGAATCCTCAACTACACGCCCCGCATACATCACCACCACACGGTCGCAGACTTCGGCGATAACCCCCAGATCGTGGGAGATCAGCAGAATAGCGGAATTGGTCTTGTTGCGGATGGACTTCATCAACTCGAGCACCTGCGCCTGAATGGTGACATCCAGTGCCGTGGTCGGCTCATCAGCGATCAGCAATTTGGGATTACAGGCCAGTGCCATGGCAATCATCACACGCTGACGCATACCGCCAGAAAACTGGTGAGGATAGGCGCCCATGCGCGAAGCCGGATCGGGAATGCCGACAAGGCCCAGCATCTCGATGGCCTTTTCGCGGCGCGTGCGTGGATCGACACGCTCATGCAGCCTGATTGCCTCTTCAATTTGATCACCGATAGTCATCACCGGATTGAGCGAACTCATCGGCTCCTGGAAAATCATGGCGATATCGCGGCCGCGTATCGCAGGCATCCGCGACTTTGGCAGCTTGAGCAGGTCCTGGCCTTCGAAGGTAATGCTGCCCGATACGATCCGTCCTGGCGGTTCGGGAATGAGTCTGAGGATGGACAGAGACGTGATGGACTTGCCAGATCCGGATTCCCCGACCAGGCCGACGGCGCCCCCCATTTCGATCTCGAAGCCCACTGAATCCACCACCCGGATGGAGTTATGTGGTGAACCGAACTCGACCGAGAGGTCTTTGATATTCAACAACGGCTTACTCATTCGCTGATCTCCGGATCAAGGACGTCCCGAATGGCATCGCCGATGAGGTTGAAGGACAACACCACCAGAGTGATGGCAAAACCAGCGCCTATGATCGGCCAGGGCGAACCGAAAATATTGCTTAAGCCGTCGCGGATGATATTGCCCCAGCTCGGATGGGGCGGCCGCGTGCCCATGCCGAGAAAGCTCAAGGCGGCCTCAAGACGGATCGCCGATGCCACCCAAAGTGTCATGAGCACCACGATTGGCGCTGCGATATTGGGCACAACATGGCGCAGAATGATGATCGGCGTGCGCACCCCGACTGCAATCGCCGCCTCTATATAGGGCTCCTGCTTGACCGACAGGGTCGAAGCCCGTGCTACCCGGGCGAATCCAGGCACGAAGGCGATAGTCAAAACGATGATGATGTTCCAGAATCCGCCGCCCAGCGCAGCCGAGATGATGATGGCCAGCAGCAGTTCGGGAAAGGCGAGCAGAAGATCGATGAGGCGGGTGACGAGGCGGTCAAATATGCCACCGAAATAGCCTGCGACCACCCCCAATGTGGTGCCGACCAGAGCCGCGAGTACCGGCGCGATAAGGCCGAAGATGAGCGAATTGCGGGAGCCATAAATTAGTCGAGACAAAACGTCACGACCGAACTGGTCGGTACCCAGCCAGTTTTCCGCGGAGGGATAGGCATTGATCTTGAGATAGCTCTGCGCCAGCGGGTCATAGGGTGCCAGCATTGGCGCAAAGATTGCGATACAGCCGAAGACGAGGATTACGCAGGCCGCCACAATCGTCACGGGACGCCCTAGAAAAATGGCGGCAAGGCCGATTAGAAACGGTGAGTCGCCCCGACCGCTAGCCGACGTGGTTTCGATACTGGTCATTACTGAACCCGAATACGCGGATCGATCACAATATAGGCGATGTCGATCAGGAGGTTGATGAAGACGACGAAGAAGGCGAAGATTACTGCGCCGGCTTGGATAACCGGATAGTCCCGCTCGGCAATGGCGCTAATTAGCGTTTCCCCCAGGCCCGGCCGGTTGAACACCATCTCGATTGCCACCGACCCGGACAGTGTCGCCAGAAGGCTTAGTCCCAGACCCGTGGTGATGGGCAGCAGCGCATTGCGCAGGCCGTGGCGGTATATGACGCGACCTTCCCTGGCGCCCTTGGCCCTGGCCGTGCGCACATAGTCGCGCCCCAGCACCTCGAGCAACGAGGTGCGAGTAAGGCGACCTAAAAAGGCAGTCTTGACCATGGCCAGAGTCAGGGCCGGCAGGAACACGTGATACATGCGGCTGGCGAAATCGGTGCCGCCGCCATTGATCGGGAACCAGCCCAGATTGAGAGCGAAAACAATCAGCAGCAGCGCCCCGAGATAGAAGTCGGGAATGGCATAGCCGATCAGCGAGAAGATGCGCACGCCATTGTCCGGCCACTTGTTGCGATTGGTGGCGGCGAGCACGCCCAATGGCACGCCAAAGAGCACCCCCATGCCGGTGGCAACGATCGTCAGTTCGATCGTGTAGGGCAGATTGATGGCGATGATCTGCGCCACCGGGGTATTGGAGACCAGCGAGCGCCCCAGATTGAGCGTCAGCATGTCCCAGATGAAGATGAAATATTGCTGCCAGAGCGGCAGGTTGAGCCCCATC
Source organism: Devosia sp. (assembly GCA_040218355.1). Lineage (GTDB taxonomy): Bacteria > Pseudomonadota > Alphaproteobacteria > Rhizobiales > Devosiaceae > Devosia. The sequence continues at coordinate 35,281 of JAVJRP010000021.1, forward strand.
TGCTCGCGGAACAATTCGAGCTGGTCAGGCGTCGCCATGTCACCCAGCGCCACCTGCGCCGGGTCACCGGGAAGAATGCGGAGGGCCACGAAGACCAGCGTCAAGACCAACAGAACCGTTGGAATGGCGTCGACCAGACGCAATAAGATCATGCGGAGCATGTTCGCGACCCTCCCTGGATCAGCCTGTAATGCGGGCTTGGTTCAGGGGCCAATAGGCATAGCCGGACTGGACCTCGAAGCCAAGATCGACCCGTGGATTGCGGGCGATCACATAGGACAGGGTGATGATGCCGAGCAGGGGAAGATCGGTGAGAACCTTCTCCTCGATCTGCTTGATCACCTCGATACGCTTGTCGAAATCGGGCTCGTCCTGAGCCTGATCGAGCAGATCGTCGATGCCGGAGATTGCAACCCCATAATGGCTATAATTGCCCTGTCCACTGCCATCGGGCTTGGTGTCCGCCGAGGCGGCCAGCCGCTGCAGGAACGGCATGGTCGGCACCGGCGGGAAGCTCGACGAATTCAGAGTGAGCGAGTTCTTGTCAGTATTGTTCTCCGCATGCATCGTTGCATGATCGATGATATTCAGATCCAGATTGATCCCAGCTGCCCGAAGCTGTTCCTGGATCATCAACATGATCGTGGCATAGTCCTCGCGCTGGCTGGTGAAGCACGGAATTGTCACACCGTCGGGGAATCCGGCTTCTGCGAGCAGTTCCTTAGCCTTGTCGATGCTGGGCTCGTATTTGAGCTCCTCGGGCAACTCTTCCTTGGTCACCGAACCGGCGAATTGCGGTGCGATGATGCCGACCATCGGTGTGCTGAGTTCGCCATAAGCCTCGGCGATCTGAGAATTATCGATGGCATAGCGGAAGGCCTGACGCACCTTGATGTTGTCCAGCGGCTCTCGCTGCAGGTTGAGGTGCAAGGTATTGAAGCTGCCCGGGGCGGTGGCATCGAAGATCGTGTTGGCATCGCGCTGGCGCATGGTCGGGATCCAGCCCGGCTGCCGCACCCCCTCAATCATGTCCACCTGGCCCGACGCAAACGCCAACGTCCGCGCCGTGGTATCGGCGATGAAGGAGACCCGGATGTTGCGGGTGGCCGCAGGTCCGTTCCAGTGCTCGTCGAAGGCCGTCAGGTTAATGCCCGATTCGTCGGTGCTCTCGACGTAATAGGCACCTGTACCGACCGGATCGAGATTGAATGCCTCGCCCTTTTCCTCGAAGGCCGCCTGGCAAATGATGCTGGCCGCCAACGTCACCGCTGTGCTGGCATTGAACAGTGGATCGGGACGAACCAAGGTTACCACGAAAGTGTAGTCATCCGGCGCGTCGATGCTTTCGATATTGCCGAACAGCACCTTGCCGGCGGAGACGATCTCCGGGTCGAGCTGGCGACCATAGGTGAACATGACGTCCTTTGACGTCATCTCGCCATAGCCCTTGTGGAACTGCACGCCCCGGCGCAGGTGATAGGTCCAGGTCCTGGCGTCTTCCGACACTTCCCAGCTTTCGGCCAGAGCCGGCTGGAAGTCCTCCGGGGTCACCGCAAAAGTACCGGGCTTTGATGCAACCAAGGCGTTGAACACTTGGTATAGCGCCCAGTTATCACCACCGGTGAGACCCGATTGCTGGGGATTAATGCCGTTTGGCGAACGAGCGGCCAGCGCGATGGAAATCGTGCCGTCCTCGGTCTGCGCATAAGCCCGAGGCATCGCCAGATGCATGGCCGCGAAGGATGCGGCGCCCAGTGCCCCGCTGCGGGCCAGGAAACTACGTCTGTTGATAGTCATTTTATTCCTCCCTATTGGCGCTAGATGGAAATCGGAACGCTGCGCCGTTGCAGTTCCGACTGATCAAAGACTGCTCCCAACCCCGGTGCGTCCGGGACGGTGAACAAGCCATTTTTGGGTTCGGATGGGTTTTCGAAGATGGCACCCGCGCGCTCCCAGCCATCAGCCAGTTCCACCGGTTTGCTCAGATGAATGAGCGTGGACAGCACATGCAGATTGGCCAGGTGGCCCAGGGACGGCTGGGTCTGGTGCGGCACCAGTTCGACGCCATGGGCATGGGCGATGGCGGCGCATTGCATGAGGCCGGTAATGCCGCCCATCTTGGTGATGTCGGGCTGCACCATGCGCACCCCGGCATTGATCAAATCCTTGAGCCCCTGCAGCGTATAGGTCTGCTCGCCGGCCGACACCGTAATGTCGAGTCGCTGGGCCACTTCGCCCATGGCCGAGATGTGATAGTGCTGCACCGGTTCTTCGAACCAAGTATAGCCCAGATCCTCAAGCGCCCGGCCGACGCGCGTGGCGCCGCCGATCGAATAGCCATTATTGGCATCGAATCCGAGGACGAAATCGTCGCCAAGCAGCTTGCGAACGGCCGCAGCCTTCCTAATGTCACCGACGATGTCGACGTCCTGCTTCGTGCGGTCGCCGTCCCAGCGGATCTTGACCGCTGCTGGCTTTTCCTTCTCCACCCGCCGTTCAACCACAGCCAGCACTTCGTCCACCGTACGCCATGCATTGCCGCCGATAGAGGCGTAGCAGGGCATCTGTTTGCGCCAGGCGCCTCCGAGCAGCTTGTAGATCGGTTGGCCAAGCGCCTTGCCCTTGAGGTCCCAGAGCGCGGTGTCTAGCGCCGCTAACGCACCAGTCATTGCACCTTCCGGTCCCAGCTTGATGCATTTGTGCATCAGCGTGTCGAGCAGGATGGCATGGTCGAGAGGGTCCGCGCCGATCAGCGCAGGCGCCATGTCCTGGGCGATGATGACGAGCGAGGCCAGACCGCCCTGCATGGGCGAGGCTTCGCCCATGCCGAACATACCGTCATCGGTCTCAATGCGCACAAAGGCGCTGCGCGGGCCTTTGCGGCCTGCGGGCCGGTCCTGGCCGCCCGGCAACCCCTCGCCGCTCCAATCGACCTGGAAGGTCTCGACCTTGGTGATCTTCATCTGTCTCCCTCTCCCGCCTACCAGCTGGTGGCGATGTACTTTGCTTCGGTGAATTCGAGGATGCCGTGATGGGCGCCTTCCCGGCCCAGGCCCGACTGTTTCACGCCGCCGAAGGGCGCGGCCGGGTCTGAGACCAGTCCGCGGTTGAGCCCGACCATGCCGCTTTCGATGCGCTCGGAGACGCGCAGGCCGCGCGCCAAGTCGCTCGTATAGACATAGGCAATCAGCCCATATTCGGTGTCATTAGCCCGCGCGATCGCTTCGCCCTCGGTTTCGAAGACGCTGATTGGCGCCACCGGACCGAATATTTCCTCGTGCATCAGGCGCGCATCGGCCGGCACGCTAGCGACCACGGTCGGGGGATAGAAATAACCCGGCCCTTCGGCTGGCTTGCCGCCCACGACCACATCGGCGCCGGCTTTTCTTGCCGCATCGACCATCCCTGCGATACGGGTGACGGCCGCAGCATTGATCATCGGCCCGCACTGGGTGGCCGCGTCGTAGCCCTTGCCCACCTGAAGCGCCGACATGCGCCCCGCCAATCCCTCGGAAAAAGCCTTGGCAATGCCCTTCTGGACATAGAAACGGTTGGCCGCCGTGCAGGCCTCGCCCCCATTGCGCATCTTGGCCACCATGGCCCCGTCCAGCGCGGCGTCAAGATCGGCATCGTCGAACACCACGAAAGGCGCGTTCCCGCCCAATTCCATCGAACACGAAATCACCGTGTCGGCGGCTTCGCGCAGCAGCTTGCGTCCGACCGGCGTCGATCCGGTGAAGGAGAGTTTGCGCACCCTGGAATCGTGCAGCAGGGCGCTGATGGTCGGTCCCGCGCTCGAGGTGGTAAAGACATTGACCACCCCGTCGGGCACACCCGCCTCCTTGTAGATATCGGCCAGCACATTGGCGGTGAGCGGGGTCTCGGTGGCCGGCTTCAGCACCACCGTGCAGCCCGCGGCCAGAGCCGGAGCGATTTTGCGCGTCGCCATCGCCGCTGGGAAATTCCACGGCGTGACAAGCACCGCGACACCGATCGGCTGGTACTGAACGATAATCCGGTTGGCACCGCTGGGCGCGGTATAGAGTTCACCATTGAGCCGCACCGCCTCTTCTGCAAACCAGCGGAAGAATTCGGCGGCATAGGCGACCTCTCCCTTGGCGTCGGTCAGCGACTTGCCGTTTTCCAAAGCGATGAGCGCGGCCAGCATGTCCTGCTGTTCCATCATAAGCTCGTAGCAGCGTCGCAGGATTTCCGAGCGCTTGCGAGGCGCTGTGGCCGACCAGCCCGGCAGCGCATCGGTCGCTGCACGCACCGCATCCAATGCATCTTCGACACTGGCATCGGCGACACGCGCGATCACGGCGCCTGTCGAGGGATCGAACACGTCGATACGCTGGCCAGTGCGGGCCTCGCGCCACTGCCCGGCAATATGCAGATCGGTGGGAATGTCTGATGGATCCAGGCCAAGGCCGGCGGGAATGATTGGCTTGTTCATGAAGCGGCCTCGCGGTGTTCAGTCTGTCGCAATTGCATTCGATCGCCGGCATGGGCCGCCCGGAGCAGCGCCGCCATGTCGGAAAGTTCGATCGCCCTGGGATTGTTCTTGATCAAGCGATTGGCCGACATGGCATTCTCCGCCGTCCAGTCGAGATCGGTCGCAGCCAGTCCCAGCGTCTCGAGATTGGGTGGCACCCCGATATTGGTCAGTAATTTCTCGATGAAGACGATGGTCGCCTCGACGGCTTCCTGCTCGGCGATATCGGTCCCGACGGCTCCCAGCGCCATCCCGATCTGAGCGATCTCGCGCCCGGCATAATGCCGGTTGAATTCCAGCGCATATGGAAGCATCGCCGCAACGCCCAGGCCGTGCGGGGTATGGGTGCGGGCCCCAATAGGATATTGCGCTGCATGACATATGGAGGTCCCGGCCACCCCGAAGGCCTGTCCGGCCCAAAGCGCGCCCAGCATGACATCGGCCCGGGCCTGCGCATCATCGGGATGGCTGCAGGCCCGCTCGAGACCGGCGCCAATCAGCCGCACCGCTTCGAGCGCGTAGAGATCGCTGGTGACGTTCTTGCCCACAAACACATGGTCATGCACCAGCGCGCCATCGGCGGGGCGCGGCCTTGTGGTGAAGGCCTCAATCGCATGCACCAAGGCGTCTGCCCCAGCAATGGCGGTCAGGGCCGGTGGGCAGGTATAGGTGAGTTCGGGATCGCAGATGGCGGTATGGGGGACCAGATGCGGGCTGGCAATACCGACCTTGAGGGCCCTGTCCTTGTCGGAAACCACTGCCACCGGCGTCGCTTCCGAACCGGTACCCGAGGTCGTGGGAACGGCAATAACTGGCAGCGTCGGCCCAGGGACCTTGAACTCACCATAATAGTCCGAGGGCCGCCCGCCATGACTCAGGAGCAGCGCGATGACCTTTGCCGCATCTAGGCAACTGCCCCCGCCAATGCCGAGCACCACATCGGCGTCCAGCGCCTGTCCCACGACGACCCCGCCATCCAGCGAAGCTGCCGGCAGTTCAGCCTCGACGCCGCAATATGTCGCATGCTTTAGCCCAGCCGCGTCGAGCTGATCGAGAATTGCCCTGAATTCAGGCAGATTTTCCATGCGGGTATCGGTGACGACGAGCACCTTGCGACCCAGTTGCGCGGCAAAGAGGCCGATAGAGGCTCTCTGTCCCTCACCGAATACGACGTTGCGCGGAGATCTGTTGAGACCAAACATCACCGGGCCTCCATCTCTTGCCGCATCGCCATAATCTGAGCCCACAAGGCATCGTCGACCGGTAGGCCGTCAGCGCGGCGTTGTCGGCGCAATGCACGGCCGCGCTCGCCGGGAATGCGCACGTTGGCAAAGCCCTGCGCCGGCTCGGCATCTCGGATCGCCGCCAAATAGGCTGAAATCGACGAGACCGGATGGTCGATGACGATGAACAGGTCCGACTTGTTGCACACCGCTGTGGAATCGAGCGTGCCCCGCACATCCCGGCCGAGCGCCCCGCCGGCGAGCCCGACGACCAGCAATTCGAATGCCAAGCCCAGCGCATAACCTTTGGCGCCGCCAAAGGGCGCGATCGCGCCCGCCTTGGCTCTGGAGGCATCTGTGGTCGGCGCGCCATTTGCGTCGAGCGCCCAGTCGGCCGGGATCGGCTCGCCACGATTGGCATAGTCGTGGATCTTACCCATCGAGACCAGGCTGGTGGCCGTATCCATGACGAAAGGCTCGTCTTCGGCCGGCATGCCGATGGCGATCGGATTGGTGCCGATCATTGCCTGGCGCCCACCCCATGGATGAACCAGCGCTTCACTGGTGGTGAAGGCGATCAGGCACTGACCCTGTAGCGCCACGCGCTCGGCATAGAAGGCCAGGCTTCCCAGATGATTGGCATTCGTGATCGCGGCGACCACCACACCCTGATCCCTCGCCCGCTCCGCCGCAAGCGATAGCGTCGACAAACCGACAACTGGCCCCAAACCCTTCTGTCCGTCGATACGCAGAAATCCGGGCGTATCCCACCGAGCGTCACCCACAGCCTTCGGATCGGCCACGCCATTGTCGATGCGCTCGAGGATGCGAGGCAGTCGGAGTAGCCCATGGGAAGCCAGACCGCGCAGCTCAGCATCGATCAGCAGCGCCGCCTGCATCTCGGCGTTGGCCGGAGGCGCGCCCCTCGACTGGAGCAGACGATGAACAACGTCCTCAACATTCTCGACAGAAACAGTAGGCAAGATATACAATCCGATCGGATATATTATTGTGAAACGGACCGTAGGGTGCTATGACTGGCCTGTCAACACCGAGACGAGATTACAGAGTCAAACGAGGGCAAATGACGATCCGCCGACCACAACCACTGGGAGAAGAGGTGTATAATGCAATCTATTCTCAGCTCATGACCCTCCAAATCCCGCCCGGAGGCCGGATTTCTGTCGATGCTCTGGTGCGCGAACTCGGTGTTTCCCAAACCCCCATTCGAGAGGCGTTGTCACGACTTGAAGCGCAGGGACTGGTCACCAAGACCCACTTGATAGGTTACACTGCCACCAATCAGATCGACCGAAATAAACTCGCCCAGCTCTATGACCTGCGTCTCCTGCTGGAACCGTTTGCCGCCGGGCAGGCCGCAGAGAAAATGAGCGATGAAGCTATTGGAGAACTCGAGCGGTTGGCGCTCGAAATGGTCGGTACTTCTCCCGACGGATCGCGAAACGCTTATGGCGAATTCGCCCGCAAGGACGCCGCCTTCCACGATAAAATAGCCGAGGGCAGCGGCAATGACCTGGTCCAGGAGGCACTATCCCGCCTCTATGTCCATGTTCACTTGTTCAGGCTGTACTATCACACCCGCGCAACATCGACGGCCATCAACGAACATGAGCAGATCATCGCGGCCATACGCTCGCACAACAGCGCCGATGCCGAAACGGCGATGCGCCAGCACATCCTGGAATCGCGCAGCCGTTTCCTATCCGAGGCGTAGTCCGCCGAACCCGAGTCATGCCGACCACCCACACAGGCCATAGGGTTATTTAGTTGAGACTTGGTTCGGCTCAACTCCTCCCAGCGCGATGGTGAGCTCTCTGGCTGTCGCCTTAATCAGCGCCCCCAGGCTCGCCACACGATCCTGAGTCACCCGCCCTGAGAGGCCGGAAACTGATATGGCGCATTGCGCTTCTGCCTGGTGATTGTAGACAACAGCGCCGATGCATCGCAGGCCATGCATGAATTCCTCATTGTCCACCGCATAGCCTTGGGCACGGATGATCTCCAGCTCGGCCCGAAGATCGACGGCACGGGCCAGCGACTGCGGCGTTCGCTTCATCATTCCCCTGGCCTCGATAATTGCTGAAATATCTGCTGGCGCGTAGGTGGCCAGAATCGCCTTGCCCATGCCCGAGGTCACCATCGGCACCCGCCCGCCGACCCGAGTAATGGCGCGCATTATCTCTCGGCTTTCGACCTGGGTGAGCACCACCACCTCGCCATCATCGATCACCCCCAGATTGGTGGTCTCCCGCGTCTGGTCGCGCAGCCGGCGCAGAAAAGGTAGGGCCGAAGCCACGAAGTTGCGCTGGCGCACAAATGCCGATCCGACCGCAAAGGCCTGCCGTCCGACATGCCAGACATTTTCGGTTCGGTCGAACTCGACGAAACGCCTAGCCTCCAGAGTCGTCAGCAGCCTATGGACTGTGGAATGGGAAAGGCCCGTCTCTGTCGCCAGATCCGTGAGCCGAAAGCCCTCCTCCCGCTCGCCGAGCACTTCGAGCAGACTAAGCGCGCGCTCCACCGAACGGACGCGATCGGACCGATGGGCGTCGGCGGCATTGGGCACGATGTTTGAACGCATAATAAATGTCTAGCATCACCCCGCTGCCTTAGCGAGCAAGCATGGAGCCCTTTTCCACGTAGCGGAAATTCTCGGACAGAGCATCGCAATTAGCCCACGGACCGGTCTATCCAGCCGCCAACCTGGAAGAGGAGCGAACATGACCCAGTACATCGAACGCCATGGCATCAGCATCGCCCCAGCCCTGCTGGCACTGGTGGAACAGGAAATCGCCCCCGGCACCGAGATCGACCCGGATCAGGTTTGGAAGGGTTATGCCGCGCTACTGGCAGATCTGGTGCCGCTCAACCGGGCGCTACTGGCCGAGCGGAGTGATCTGCAGACATGTATTGACAATTGGCACCTGCAGCACCCGGGACAGATATATGACCCCGCAGCTTATCGCAATTTTCTCGAAGAGATTGGTTACATCGTGCCCGAAGGCGAGATTTTCGAGATCGATACGACCAATGTCGATCCCGAGATCGCCACTATGGCCGGGCCGCAATTGGTGGTGCCGGTGAGCAATGCGCCCTTCGCGCTCAACGCCGCCAATGCCCGTTGGGGCAGCCTTTACGACGCCCTCTACGGCACCGATGTCATCGCCAAAGCCGGCAGCCTAGCTCCCGGCAAGAGCTATAATGCCGAACGCGGCGCCGCCGTCGTTGCCCGGGCCGCAGCCTTCCTGGATCAGGCCCTGCCCCTGGAGACCGGCAGCCATGCCGACGTCACCTTCTATCGTCTTCACACCGGCACCGGCAACACGACCCTGGAAATCGGGATCTCCGACGGTACGGCAAACCTCACCGACCCCGCCCAGTTTGTCGGCCATTCCGGAAGCGGCGACCGGCTGTGCCTGCTCTTCGTCAATAACGGGCTGCATATCGAAATTCATATCGACCCCACTACCCCTGTGGGCGCGGCCAGCTCCGCCGGCGTCAGTGATGTCGTGGTCGAGGCCGCCCTCACCACCATCCAGGACTGCGAGGATTCAGTGGCGGCGGTCGATGTCGAGGACAAGGTCGCCGTCTACCGCAACTGGCTCGGCCTGATGAAGGGTGACCTGACCGATCGCTTCGAAAAGAACGGCGAGACCATCACCCGCAGCCTCGCCCCGGACCGAACTTACACAGACGTCGCGAACCAGCCGCTCACCCTGCCCGGCCGCAGCCTGCTTTTGGTGCGCAATGTCGGGCATCTGATGACCACCGATGCGGTGCTTGACGCCGATGGTGCGGAAACCCCCGAAGGCCTGCTGGACGCCCTGATCACCGCCTTCTGCGCCGTGCACGACCTGCGCAGGACCCAAGGCCTGCGCAACAGCCGCGCGGGCAGCGTGTATATCGTCAAGCCCAAGATGCATGGGCCCCGGGAAGTCGAATTCACCGATATGCTATTTAACCGCGTCGAAGACATTCTGGGGCTGACGCGGCACACGCTCAAGGTCGGGGTCATGGACGAGGAGCGACGGACCAGCGTCAATCTGCGTGAATGCATCCGCGCCGTGCGCCATCGCCTAGTCTTCATCAATACCGGTTTCCTCGACCGCACCGGTGACGAAATCCACACCAGCATGTTGGCCGGACCGGTCCTGCCCAAAGGCAAAATAAAGGACGCCGTCTGGCTGGGCGCCTATGAGGACAACAATGTCGATCAGGGCCTGGATGCCGGCCTTATGGGACGAGCACAGATCGGCAAGGGCATGTGGGCACGGCCCGACGACATGGCCGACATGCTGGAGGCCAAGATCGGTCATCCAAAGGCGGGAGCCAATACCGCCTGGGTTCCCTCGCCCACCGCTGCCGTCCTGCACGCGACCCATTATCATCTGGTCAATGTACCCTCGGTTCAGGAGAGCCTGAAAGCGAGGCCGGCCGCATCGCTGGACGCGATCCTTACACCGCCACTGCTGGTGGATTGGAACCTCTCCGCTGAAAGCGTCGCTCGCGAACTCGACAACAATGCCCAGTCTATTCTGGGCTATGTGGTGCGCTGGATTGATCACGGCATCGGATGCTCCAAAGTTCCTGACTTAACCAATGTGGCGCTGATGGAGGATCGGGCCACGTTACGCATTTCCGCGCAGCAGATCGCCAATTGGCTAAAACATGGCCTGCTCGACGTGGATGCGGTGAAAGCGGCCTTCATACGCATGGCCCTGGTGGTCGACTGCCAGAATGCTAGCGACCCGAAATACAGCGCCATGGCGCCCGATTATGATGCCAGCATCGCTTTCCAGGCCGCTCTGGAACTCGTGCTCGACGGCGCCCGCCAGCCGAACGGTTATACCGAACCCGTGCTGCATCGCCGCCGCCGCGCAGCCAAGGCAGTCCTGTGACACCAGTCCACCCGGAGTAAACAATGATCACAATTACCCGTCTAGATATAACCGATGCCCGCGCCCTGATGGAAGGTGCGCGCGCCAGAGCTGAGGCCATCGGAGTACCGATGTGTATCGCCATCACCGATGAAGGCGGCAATCTGATTGCGTTCGAACGCATGGATGGCGGCAAGGTCACCAGCGTCACTATAGCCATCGACAAGTCCTACACCGCTTCCGCCGCCAAAAAGGCCACCCACGAATATGGTGCCGCCAGCCAGCCGGGTTCCCCGGCCTATGGGATAAATTCCGCCATTGGCGGCCGCCTCTCGATCGTCGCAGGCGGCCTCCCGGTCATCGTTGAGGGGGCTGTGGTTGGAGGGATCGGTGTCAGTTCGGGTACGCCGGCCCAAGATCTCGAAGTGGCGCAGGCCGCCATAGTCGGCTTCCTGCACGGCCAGAATTTGTCAGCCTGACGTTCAGCCCGAACACCGCCGACGCATCGCGCCCCATGAACCTATGGTTCGTCAAACTTGGCGATGCGGCGGCGGTGTTCGGAGCGACGTCAATCCTGATGGCAATAAAAGCTCAAACCAGATCTGGTCGTGGACTAGTCGACGGATGCAAATAGGACAGACTTGTACCCTGAACCGTGATAGTCGTCTCACCGCCTGACGGCAACGCCTTCTAGATAACGATCATGCCAGCCATGTCCGGTTTTGAGGAATTAAGACCTTCCACAAAGGGTCGGCCAATGCAAACCGGCAGAACTTCTTCGCCTATTACGCTCTGCAACTTGGCCACCGTCTTTGTCCACTGGTCACTGGCGACCAACTGCTGGAGTGGATCGCGGAGAAGCAAAGCCTCCGAGAGCTTGCGAGCACGATGCATACATCCTCACCGGCTGCCCAAGACTGGGCCCTCAGTCCGCAGACGTCGTTTTTTGTGATGGGTTTTGTGCGCGACGATAGCGGGGAGCTGATTCAAGCTGCCGACCCCAAACAAATGCCGACTGAGCAAGACGAGTTGGATGCGGTGTGAGCGATGGCCAGAAGCGACTATGACGGGGTCATCGCCTGGAAGCGTGCCACGCAATATGCTGGCGCCACACGGAGATTCTTTATCAGTTCGGCGAGGTTCCAGTTCTGAAATAGGGCATCCCTCCCCTGCCCCAGCTTATCCGCCAGAGCTCTATCCAAGCTGACCCTCGCCACCATACGACAAAGCCGTACTTCCCGAGAGGAGCCACGGGCGACTTTACCGGCCTGCGCGCCAGCGCGAGGGGCGGTCTCGGGCATGAAGATCACCTATTTCCACTGAGCAAATCGGGTACCACGGCGTCGGCCTGACCCGCTGGGCGTTGAAGCGGAGCGGCCCCCGTCAGGGGGTCAACGCCCCGTGGGTTGGGGCATTGACTTTGCCCCAACAAAACAAGGTTAATCATAATTCAGGCATTGAGTCAGTCACGCGTTTAGTGACCAAGACATACCCAGCTCCCTGCAGGCCTCCAAGAGCCAATATGAGCAGGTCAGCGGAGACCCCGAAACCAATCACTCCTCGTTAAAGAAGTCCTCGTCGAGACGCTTGAACTCAACCGTGCGATAGCCCCGAACACCAACCTGGTGCTCGATCATAAGGTCACCAAGCTCCCGTCCATCGATCAGGATGATGCGTTGGGCCAGGTGTTTCACATAGTCCCGCGCAGGTTGGCTGAAGGTTGAGGTGGTCACGAAAACACCCTTGCTCGCACCCAGACCGACCAGGCTCCCCACGAAGCCATTGACGTCAGGACGACCAACCTGATTGGCCGGCGCATAGCGCTTGGCCTGCACATAGATGCGATCAAGGCCGAGCCGATCCTCGTTGATGATACCGTCCACGCCGCCATCGCCGGAGCGGCCCAGTTGGGCTGCAGCGTTCTTGTGACTGCCGCCATAGCCCATGGCAACCAGCAGGTCGACGATAAGCTGCTCGAAAAAGGCAGGGCTGTTTTCGAGGATCCGCTCAAGAAGCTCGTCACGCAATGCACCGGTCAATGAAGCATGAGCAGCGTCGATTTGCTCCTCGGGCGTCGTTGATGCAGGTGCCGTGCGAACGGGTTCGATAGACTCACCATCGACGTCGGAGGAACTTTGCTCGTTCCGATAGAACTCCCGAAATTGCGGCTCCCGCATAAGCAAGGCGACGTCGATTTTGTCGGGCGTCGCGGCGAGAAGCGCCCTGCCCTTTTCGGTGGCGACGAACCGACCACGCGCAGGCGATGCAATCAAACCGGCCTTGCTCATATAGAATTTGGCCCAATGAATGCGATTGTGCAGCAGCCGCTGACGGCCACTGGGCAGCATCTGCTCACGCTCCTCTGCTGTCAGCCCGAGGTCATTGGCGATGCGATCGGCAACATCAGCGACGCGCGTCTCCCCCTCTGCGGCGAAGCGAAGGACGGGCAGCATCAGGGTTTGGTAGTCGGGGATCATGGGTGCCTCACCTTGGCCGCATAATGGTGGCGATGGCCGACAGAATTGCCGACAGCGAGGGTCCCGCAATGATTTCACCATTGCTCGGAAGTTTGTGCCCGGCGAAATGAGCGAGCAGCGCTTGCTCGACCACTCGTGCATCATCCTCGGTGGACGTAGGCTGCTTGAGTGCCAGCTGCCAGCTCAGCCCGGTAACTTCCGAAGCAATCGGCCCGTTGTGGGACGCCATCCGAGCAAGAGGGTCATTCGCATATCCGATCTTGAACGCAAGATCGCGTCCGCGCTGATCCTTCAAGGCCAAGGCATAAACATACCAGATGTCGTGTTCACCAAAGCGACCTCTGAACTCGCCTTCATGCTTAGAAACCAACTTGCTGTTTTTCTGGGCCACCAGTCCGCGCCCAAGCAACGTCCGGGGCTCCGCGAGCGCGACAGCTCGCCGCTCAAGGGCAAGCAGCGCGGCTCCGGTTTCTGGGGCAAGTTCAACGACGGTGGACTGTGCCTGCAGATGACTGCCCCCTGTCAGCGGTCCAGCGATCCGAGAAAATACATTGTCGCTAGAGGCAATTTCCCAGGCAGCGATCGGATGGAGCGCAAATGGGAATTCGCTGGCCACTCGCTCCAAGGCATCAACTTGCCCGATCTGCCCCACATAGTCCTGCGTGTTCACCTCAAGCGACGAGACCTGATACACGCCCAACACTTTGCCGCGCTCCGACGGCGCGGTCGGTTCGCCCTTGGTCCCGACAGTGAACACGAAATCGCCTTCACTCAGCGCCTTCTTTGCAATGGTCCGGGCCGCCTTCGTGCCGAACGTGAGCGGCCAACAGGGATTTCCCGGCGCACCCCAGACATAAGTGAAAAAGACCTTCGCCATTCCGCCCCCCCCCTTTTTGACTGACCCTAGGCTTGTTTCCTGCTCCGCCGGCGCTTTTCCTTGGGCTCTGCATCCCGTTCGGTGCGGATGCGCTCCAACAGCTTTTCCGCCGGCTCGTCATTTTCGTCCTGGGGGACCAGTCCGCCACGGAAGGCCTTGCCCAGGATCGCCTCGTCTAGCCTGGCCACGAGTTCCAGCGCGCGCTGCGCCTCTTTTGCCAGCCTGTCGATTCTGGCGAAGGCGGATTCGATGCGGCGGACGATTTCATGTTGTTCTTCGAGGGGTGGCAAAGGCAGTTCGATCGCCTTCACGATCGAGAGGTTCAGATTAGGCTGAACCCCGCCGGCTGCCTCGTCCCTTAAGGTGAGATAGACGGATTGGAGAAACAAGAACACATACTGGGGCGCCGAGACCTCTGAACTTCGTATCCGAACTGCCGCCAATGCCTGGTTGGTAGCGGCGTCCAACCCAAGAACGGCAACCTTACCTCGTGTTTTGCCTTCTCCGTACATGGCAACGACGAGCGTACCAGCCGGAAAGACTTTGCAGTTGGTCTCTTGTATCGCGCGTACCGTTATGAATTCGTCCGCTTGTAGGATCAGTCCTTCGTTAACTGCCCCGCTGGTGACCCAAGGAATTGTGCCGTTTGAATAGTATTCTGCGTTTCCTCGTTTGGGTGTCGCTCCCGTTCCGACCTCTGCGATTTCTTCGAGCTTGACTGTAGGCCAATCAGTGAAACTGTCACCGTTGGTCAACTCCCTGTTGAACGCCTGGCTGAGCACGGCTAGCTTGTAACGGGAGACGAGGGTTGCGATGCGGGCGAGTTCGGTGCGGGCGCGGGCGGATTTCGCGTTCAGCACATCCAGCTTGGCCACGATGCGATTTTGCTCGTCCAGGGGTGGGACAACTACCTCCTGCCTACCAATCGTAGTAAGGGTCAAGCGACGAATAGCCGACCCAGTCATATCGCCCGTCATGCGCTCCCTGAGTGATCGAGAGTTCAACTGGTGGCGCAAGAAATGGGCGTTTAGCAAGGCGCCCTCAGGCCGTAGAAGTGCCACGCTCGACAGCATCGAAAATTCCTCCTCAAGAGGATTCACGATAGCAAGCCCGGTCGTTGCTCCGTCCTTGATATATAGGACATCGCCCGGTTTCACAGGGCAGCGCTTATAGATCTCACGGTGAGTGGCCGCATCCACGTAGGTGATATTTGACAGGTCCAGCCCGTGTTTCCGGATGTTCTTCGCGGTCACGTATTTGAATTCACCAACTGCACCATTAGACGGAGAATGATGGGTCCCGTCGGTAATCATTTCGCAGACTTCACTAAGTGGCGCTTCAACCCACCCTTTCGGCAGCGCACTCATTCCGCGGCCTCCGGCAGGTCATCGCCCAGCTCGGCCATCAGCGCCTCGATCTCCAGCGTCGCGGCCTGGAGATGGCCGAGGATGGCGGCGGCGATGTCGTCGGGTTCGATGAGGCCTTCTTCCGCCTCTTCCTCTGCCTCGCGCAGCCAGGCGATATCGAGATTGTCACCACGGGCGGCGATGGCCTCGCGTCTAAACTCCCGCCAGCGGCCGGCTTCGCCTTCATCCGGGCCGCGCTCCTTGCCGTGAGCGTCCTTGCCGAAGGCCTCTTCGAAGCCTTCGAAATGGGCTTCCGTCAGCGGCGTCGTCTTGCCGAATTTTGGCATCTGTGCGCGCAGGTCATAGATCCAAACGGATTTGGTGTTGCCGCTCTCGGTCTTGCCGCGCGTCAGGAAGATGACATTGGTCTTGACGCCTTGCGCGTAGAAGATACCAGTCGGCAGACGCAGGATGGTGTGCACATCGCACCATTCCATCATCATCTGGCGCAACTGCTTTCCCCGCCCATCTTCGAACAGCACATTGTCGGGCACGACAATGGCGGCACGCCCACCAGGCTCAAGCGCGCGGATGCAGTGCTCGACAAAGGGAAGCTGATAGGACGAGACGCTCGCCGTGACGGAGAGGTCATCGCGCGTCGGCGTACCGCCTGCCGGGCCGAAAGGCGGATTGGTGAGGATGAGATTGGCGCGACCAAGCCCCCTGCCCTTGTCAGAGAGCGTGTCGCCGAGGAGGACATGATCGCTGTCGATGTCGTGCAGGTAAAGGTTCATCAAAAGCAGGCGCAGCGTGCCTGGGACGTTTTCCATGCCGTGAATGGCCTGGCGCTTCTGGAATTCCTGCTCCTTCTGGCTCAGATCAAAATAATTGTCGGTGCGCGCGCGCATGTAGCGGTCAGCCGCAATCAGGAAGCCACCGGTACCGGCGGCAGGGTCCTGGATAACCTCGCCGGGCTTCGGCTGCATGAGGCGGACCAGAAGCTCGATCAGCACACGCGGTGTGAAATATTGGCCGGCGCCGCGCTTGGTTTCCTCGGCATTCTTCTGCAGCAGACCTTCATAAAGATCACCGAACTGGTCGCGCTCATCGGAGAACCAGTCGAGTTCGTCGATGGCGGTGACCAGCGTCGTCAGGTTCTGCGGCTCACGGATGAAGGTTGAGGCATTATCGAAGATCTCCTGCACCATCTCTGAAAGCGGCCGGGAATCGGCATGGCGCTTGCGCTCCTCGGTCGTGGCGTTCTGACCCGGAGGCAGGACCAGTGCATCGTCCTGGCCGAGACGGGTGCTGGTCGCGCCAAGCGTAACCAACAGGTTGCGATAGTGCTCCAGCTTTGCCAGTCCATTGGCGGCGACCAGATCGGCCCAGCGCATACCCCTAGGCAGACTGCCGGTCTCGCGGTTGCGCTCGGCCATCATCTTGAGAAACAGCAGATAAGTCAGCTCGGTGACATATTGCTGATAGGTGATGCCGTCCTTTCTCAGGACAGTGCAAAGGCGCCAGAGCTTCTGGACGATGGCATTGGCGTTCATAGGCGGTCTTTCAGGATCAGGATCGGCTTGGCGGTTGTAATGGGCGGTGGCGGGGCGTCAATGCTCGCGAGACCTATCAGGCCGCAGGAGGCGCCCAGATTGCCTCGTTGAAGGCGTGCAGCACATCGTCGAGGTCGTCGTCAAACTCCTGCGAGATGCGCTTGAACCCGCCCTTGTCGGCAAAGACGCCCTGGTCGAGCAATGTCGGATCCGCCACCGGCTTGTCTTTCAGTGCGCGGCTGATGCGCCGCAACCATTCCTTCTGCTTGACCGTCCAAGGGCGCGAGGCCTCGATCTTGATGATCGCATTGTCGACGCGGCTGGCATAGGGGATCAACGGATCGCCCAGCGCCGCCTGGCGCACGAAGCCGATGATATGGGCGGCGATATCGGCATTGCGAGCGCGGCCGTATGCGGCGCGCAGCATGGCTTCCGAATAGTTCTTTTCATCCAGCAGCCCCGCCAACTCTGACAATTCCTTGCGGGTCAGATCACGCGGTCGTTGGGTGACAGCGATCAGGGCCGGCACCTGGTTCATGTTCTCGCGGACGAAGCGTTCGAAGCCGGTAATGTAGTCCTCCGGCGTCGTGTTCTTGCCGAAAATCTCCTCGATGCGCAGCAGTTCGTCCTCATGGCTGGAGATGACAACGCCGTCATTGCCGTCGGTTCGTAGCGCGCGGCGCTCAAGGAGCTCCACCACGCGCGGATGGGCGGCAAGCCAATCCTGCAACTGTGCACCAGAGCGGGTGGCGAGCCGCTGCACGGCAATGTCGGGGCTCTCGCCGGTTTGGCGCTCGAAGCTCTCACGGGTCTCGTCATCCATCCTCTTGATCATGGCGCGCATGCGCACAACCACTTGTCCCGCGACCCAGTTCTTATCCTCATCGGTCACGGCGGCCTGCAGATCGGTGACGAGTTGACCCAGCGAGATATCGGGCTTGACCACCACGGGGCGCATGTCCGTCATCTCCTGCAGCTCCGCATAGAGATCAACGGCGTCAAAGATGCGGAAATGCTCCTTGGCAATCTCCGGGCAAAGTCGCGTGGCGCGGCCAATCATCTGGTCGTAGAGGATGCGGCTCTTCACCCGACGAACAAAGACGAGATTGCAGATCGAGGGGACATCGACGCCGGTGGTGAGCAGATCAACGGTGACGACATATTTGGGATAGGGGTCGTTTTTGAACTTCAGGATAAGGTCGTCGGCCTTGTCGACGTTGCCGGTGATTTTCACCACCATGCCATGCGGCACCGCCTCCTTACCGTACTCTTCCTGCAGCTCCTCGATTAGCAGGCGCACAATATCGTCGGCATGGGCATCCCGAGCAGCAAAGATCAGCGTCTTGCCCGGCTTCGACGGCGGGATTTCGATCGCGATCGCCCTGCAGACGATACGGTTGAAGGCTTCCGAATAGACGCGCTTGTTAAAGTCGGCGAGATCATAATCGAGCATGACTTCATCCGGCAGTTCGAAAAGATCGATCTGGCCCGTCTGGCGGTCGATAATCTCGACCTCTTCACCGCCCTCAAAATGAATGCCGGCCTCCGACAGTGCCGTCGTAATGCGCCTCGGAGGAAGGTGATCGTTGAGATAACCCTCGACGACAGCCTGACGGTAGCCGTAGTGGAAGACCGGATGCCCGAAGATCTCGCGGGTGTGCAGCGCGGGCGTTGCCGTCAGTGCCACCTTGACCGCATCGAAGTAATCGAGGACCTGACGATAAGCTGACTGGTAATCGTCGATATTGCGGAAGCCGATGTCGCTCTCACGCAACTCCGCGTCCAGGGTGTAACCTCGGTGAGCCTCGTCCACGATGATGCAGTCGAAGGTGCCTGGCGTCGGTCGCCTGGCCGGGTCCGGTTCATTCAGAATTCGGGCGATGAGCGACTGGACCGTTGCGACCTGCACCTGGTCCTCGTCCTCGGGCACCTTCTGCTCCAGCCCCGTAACTTTATAGATTTGGGCGAAGTTTAGCATGCCCTCAATCTCGGTGGTCTCCAGGGCGTCGCTCGTCTGTTTGCCCAGCGCCTTTCGGTCAACGAGGAAGAGGATGCGGCGAAAACGCTTGTGCTTCAGGAGGCGATACATCAACGCTATCGCCGTACGCGTCTTGCCGGTGCCGGTTGCCATGGAGACAAGGATGTCGCGCTGGCCGGCAACCACGGCATCCTCGATCGCTGCGATGGCCTCTTCTTGATAGGGACGCATCTTGCCCTTGCCGAAACTTTCGTCGGCAAGGCCTTGCGCTGCGGCGTCGACATCAGTGTCGAGCTTGTCGATGAGGTCTTTTGGCGAGAACCAGCTCGTCATCGCGATGGCGTGGTTCGTCTCCCGTCTGACATCTCGATACCAGATGCCGGATTTGGTCAGCCACTGGCGCACGTGAGGTCGGCCGTTCGTGGCGAAGACGAAGGGCACCCGGTAGGGGACATCCAGGCCGTGCTTCCAAGGGCCGTCCGGGAGGCTCTCTTCTGCGGTCAGAACAATTGTGCGAGCATAGCGCTCCGCCTGCTGCAGTGTGGACGGAACATCGACGCTCTCGCGCTTGGACTCGATGACTCCGATACAATGGAAGCCGATGAAGAGCGCGTAGTCCGCCCGACCACCTTCAGAGGGCCACTCGGCAATTGCCAGATTGCGTCCTTCCACCGGGCGAGCGCCTTTCTGGTAAGTCAGACTATCGCTGTCGGCCTCCCAGCCAGCATCGGCAAGCTGCACATCGATCAGCCGGCGCGTCTGGCGTTCATCAAGCTCCAAGCGGCTCGCGGCCTGGAGGCCGGCCTGCTTGAACTCCAACTGCACCTGCTGAGGCTGGCTTTCTGCCTGGGTCTGCAGTTGAGCAAGCTTTCTAGCTAGTACCGACTGGTTTGCTTCGAGCTCAATGGCGGTCTTTTCCCAAACCGCACTGTCCTCTGCCGCCTGCCTGGCCAGCTCTTCGGTCGCCGCTCTGGCCTTGGCCAATTCATCGGCGGTTGCATCAGCTGCTGCAAGCTTAGCCTCGGCCTGCTGCACCTGGAGCCTCAGCGCCTCAAGCTCCAATTGCGTATCATTGTCCAGGTCTTGCGTGGTTTTGGGTGGCACAAAGGGGCCGGTTTTGAAATCTGGATCGCGACCATAGGTGCGGCGGTACCAGACGCCGAGGGCACGGCAGAATTTCAGGGCAGCCAGAGCATCTGCACTTGAGCCACCAAAACCATGACTGGCTTCATTTCCGCTCCGCCGCACAGCGTGAAAAATGTCTGCCACTTCACGCGGAAGGACCTGTTGCGTCACCAGTCGCCGGATCAGATCATTCGTAGTTTCGCGGCGCTCGGCGTCATAAACGCCAGACAAAGCGGCGATTTCTTTGACCATATACTCGCCAAATTGGCGGCTTTTAATCAGGGAAGTGTTGGCATCTTCCGCGAAGAAGCGTTCGGCCAACGTGCCGAGGCGATGGAGCTCAGGACTAATCTGACTCAGATGCCCAAAATTTTCTGACAAGGCCCCCCCAGCTCTTGGAATTTTCCTTCAATATGGGGCCACTAATCCATGTTATCGCCAGTGAATGCAAACGCTTCGTCACCAGGAGGATGGATCGTCCAATGACGCCAAGTCCTCAGTTGGGCGGACCAAGGCTGTTGCACGTTCGACTGCTTGAGCATCTTCGGCCCTGAGGCGGTCTTTCACCCCCGCCAATTCTCCGATGGCCTGATCGAGTTGCTGTTCCCGTTCCACGATGGCTTCCATCCGAGCCCGAAGCTCAGCCATCTTAGCGGACATCGCCTCGAGCACCTTGAGTACAGCCCCTATCAGAGGCCCCAACTTATTCACCTTTGCAGCAATTGATGATGGAGCGCCCCAGCGGCCTGACGGAGGCTTTGGTTTGAGTTTGTCGAGGTGGGGATCCGTAAAAATTTCCAGCAGGGTCTTCACCGCGTCCTCATGGGATTGCTTGAGCTCTTCACGTTCCTTGGCAATATCGAGCGTCGCCGCCTCAAATACAGATTTCTGCTCCAGGGCCACCTGCTCCGCAACCTCAGCAGCTGCAGCTTTCTTTTTCGCCTCTTGCTCTGCCTTGTACTGCCGAGGAGTAAGATGCTCCTTGCCTGTATCGCGCGCTGGCTTACCGCGCTGGATATCTGGATCGAGATGCAGCTTTGCGTAATTGGCCCAGCCGCTATTCAGCGCGCTGTAATGAGATCCTTTTGGATACCCCAAACTGACCGCAGTTTCCTCGAGGCACTTGTTCACCGAAATTACGGATTTGGTCTCCGAGCGTCCCTTATACTTCTGCTGCCGGATCGGCGCGAAATAAACGTCGACCCAGCCGCCACCTTTTTCGTCCAAGTCCATTCGAGCGCTGACAATCGCATCATCGCCGGCAAAGCTCTTAACCCAGGCGATGGCAGCTTCGAAAACTTGAACGTTGCGAGGGTTTGCGGGGTCGTGAAGGTCGCCCACTTCCCTAATCCATCCAGGAGAGATGCCGACGCCGATAGAGTGGAGAAGTTGGGCTCCCTTTCGTGGGTCCACACCGTTACGCTTTTTGAATTCTGCATAAGCTTTAGTGAGCCGGCGGCCGTCATAGTTTGGCCAGTCCAAGCCAGCCCCCGCAACGGCTCCAGGACGCAGATTTTCCTTTGCCAGTCGGTCAACTCGCAGACCGTGGCGTTCGAGGTCTCTGAGGCGCTGCCTGTTCTCGACAGCTTCGCTGTGCGTGAAAGCATAAAATGTCATGCCCACGCCTCCGCGCCAGAGCATTGACCCTCCTTTTGAAGGACGTTCAGTGCGCAGATGACACGCAAATTGAATTCACTTCTGGCTTCGAGGCGGAGCTGAAAGGTGCGCCGTGCTAAAGGTTCACGTTCTGGAGCAGCTCGCACGATTTGTAGCTGCGGCGCGTCAGTCATGCTCTGGCTCCCTGTCGATTTCTCCCGGTGACCGATCAGCCGACGCTCCAAGTATCTCTTCCAGCAGCGCCTCATCCGCCTTTGCTAGGGCAAGCTCTTTTTTGAGGCGCACTGCCAACGGCAAAAGCCTGCGGGCCTCAACCGCACCCGCTCGCCGCATCACCGCGGTCAGGCGTTCGAGATAGAGCTCGCATTGCATTACGGAGCGGGACTTGGGACTTGGAGGGAGCATACTGATGTCGTCGAACTGGGATCACGCCGACGATAGGTGGGAGCCGTTGCACACCGGGAGGGGAGTTGGGGTAGCGTAATTCCACGCAATTTTAAGAAAGTGCGTGCGACAGCGCTTAACACTCAGGGGGGAGCTATGTCCGTCAACATTCCGATTATCGCCTACGCCTTGGCTGAGGGGGCGGGCCAGCTCGCGGGAACCGAGGAGGGCGCCAAAAACGCACATAATCTCCTCGCTGTTTCGGAAGCGATGACATGGATCGACGGACAGGCGGCTGAATTGCTGAGCGCAAGTGGCGCAGAACACTACAGCCGCTCATCGCCCTTTGAATATTTCGAAGGCAGCAGGGTAGTTTTTGAACCGCGCCCCTACGAAAAGCGCAAGTTGAAGAAGCTCTTGGATTTTTACTACGGGCGGAAGATATGCCTGCTCATCCCCTCGCACACTGCATTGTTCAAGGTATACGACGACGACGTCCTACCACGAGTTTGGGACAGACGAAAATTCGGTTACAACATTGAAATCATTAGTGTGACCTGCCCCGAATATCCGCTCAACCCTAGCGTGGGCATTCCCGACAAAGGCATCTCAGAATATCTGGTCGGGAACGCTATGGAGACTGAGGAATATATACAAAGATCTGTAAAAGGCTCTATCAGTCAACGAAAAGCGACTTGGGAGTGAGATAGTAGAGTATGGTCACGGCGGAGAGGCTAAGGCCTGACCACCATCTCCTGCCGATCAATTTCCGGTTGGTTTAGGTTCGGTTGCCTTCAAAAACTCGCGGTCAAATAAGTATCGGCTGAGCCCCAGACTCCGCTAGATCACGTCCTCTTCGAAGTCCAACGCCATTGCGGCGAGCAACTCCCGCTGCCAGGCCAGCCCTCCTCCCGCCCCGTATGTCGGGCGAGACACAGTGTGCCCGAACAAACCCATACGCACCTCATAGTCGATTTCGGCCCGCTTCATACGATCTTCAAAAGTGTGACGCAGGCCGTACAGAGTATGTTCTGGCGTGGGCAATAGCCCATTCTCTTCCAGGTACGTATTGATTGTCTGGGAGGCTGTGCCGGTCTTGTCCATGTATCGAGGGAACCCCTCGGGAAAGCGCTCGAAGACCTTCAGGGCAACACCAACCAGTGGAATAGCTCGTATCGAGGCGGCGCTCTTCACCTCGTGTGGCCCGAACTGTTTTACCTCGTTGTTCTTCTTGTCAGTTGCACGTCGCGGGCGAACGGAGATGTGAGGCACCTCAGTATCGAGGACGATGGCGCCGGGAGTCAGGTTGCAGATCTCGGACGGTCGGCATCCGGTTTCGATCATGGCAAGCAGAACGCCTCTCGCCTCTGCGTTCAACCCGGCAAGGGGGCCCGCAGTCAGAAATTTCTCCTTTATCCAAACAATCGGGAAAGGCGGTCGCGTATCGGCGCCGTCCTCTGGAAAGCCAAGCCCAATGAACGGATTCAATCGCTCCTTGTCGTTATGCTCGAATGAGAAATACTCGCGATAAAGCTTCCGCAGCTCGCCGATCTCCCGATTACCAGAGCTCGGATGCATTGGATCAGCATCATCATCCGGCATGATCCGGTTAAGCCAGAACCGGTAAAATTTGACTGCATCTTCTCGGCGTATATCAGCGAGTGCCTTGTCGCCCACCACGTCGACGAAGCGCCCGATCGCACGCTTGGGGATATTTTTCCATATGCGGAGCTGGTTGGGGCTCTTGTTCGCAAGCACGAGCTTGCCCGGGCCCTCGATATAAATCCTGAGTGCGTCTTCGAACCGGTCCTGTGGTAGCGTCACGGTGCCAAGTACCGCCTGCTCCACCTCGCGGGGGGTAGTTGGGGGCAGGATTGCCTCCATCCGGCTTGACAGTTCATCCCAGGTAGCAGACCGACCGAGCTCCTCGGCGGAGGTATAGCCGAACCCCATGGCCTTCACGCGCTTCACCGCAGCCGCATAACGGCTCCTGGAGCGGTCAACATTTTCGCCGAGCGTCAACGATGCCCAAAGGTCGTCATCAGCAGCAGCCAAAAGATCTCGAGCCCGACGAGCTATAGCAAGATCACGGGTACCCAACGCATGCCTGATGAATGGCGCGCGCGGGTCGACCGCGGCTAAAGCGGTTGGTACGCGCCGATAATAGACCCAGCTGTAACCTCTGCGTTTGAGGTATCGGTCAAGATCGCCAAGCCTGGCCACATTCCCCTCCATCGCGCAATTGTAGCACCGTTTGAGGCGCATATTGTAGCACAAATTGAGCGACATGCAGTGAAACGCGAATACACCTCGGACAGAAAGCGCAGCGTTTTCAGGTATATAGTTAACGGGATCATTTGTGGAACTGGAGCGGGTAGCGGGAATCGAACCCGCGTATTCAGCTTGGAAGGCTGCTGCTCTACCATTGAGCTATACCCGCCCGGAGGCGAAGCCACCGGCACCGATTAGCGCGAACCGGGGCTGGCTGGCAAGGGCCACACCGTCCCGCTTTCCACAATTTGCCTGCCGAACCAAATTCTTGCGCAACTTGCAAGCTAGGGTGTTGACACTAATGCGACAGCCAACCATAAACCGCCCCGACGACACGCAAGTGCTCGTCGTTTCCTACCCGGAAATGTGGAGGGGTGGGAGAGTGGTTAAATCCATCAGACTGTAAATCTGACGCCTCAGGCTACACTGGTTCGAATCCAGTCCCCTCCACCACCTTCTCGCCCAAGCGGCCGAAGTTTGGCATTCATGCCAATCCAATTCGTCTTCAGTTGATATTCGTGCTGCGGCCCCCGGGCAGAGGGACATTTTGTCCCGGGCTGCATACGGTCACTTCTGCAAGCTGTCGCCAATGTTATGGGGATGGTCGCTCATTCGCCGCGAAAGCAGCACCATGCAGAAGGAGGCCGCGACCAGAGCAACAGCGAATAGGCCGATGGCCCATTGATAGCTGCCGACCGTATCATAGAGAACGCCGGCCAGGATTGGCGCGCTGGCCGTGCCTGGCACCTGCATCGCCATCAGCATGCCCTGAACTGAGCCGAAGCGTTCTTCCCCGAACAACCGCGCGCACAGCAGCAGCACGACCAGTGTCGGAGCCCCTGCCCCGATGCCTTGCGCCAGGATCAGGAGCAGGATGCTGGTAAGGCCGGGCCAGATGGCAAACAGGCCCAGACAGGCCGCCTGAAACACAAAAAGCCCGGCCAGCAGGGGTGGCAGCAGATCCGGCGAGGCTCGGTCAGCAAGCCGTCCAGTGAGCAAGCGCACTGGCACGGAAAGCAGGATCATGCCGCCAAAGATCATGCCGGCCTGTGCCACTGGCAGGCCAGCGTCCGTCATCAGCGGCACCAGGTGTACCGACAGACCGGTCACGACTGCGGCCTGCGCCGTAAAGGCGATACCAACCAGCCAGAAAGCATGGTTGGCCAGAATGGTACCGACACCCTTGGGTATCGGCGTTCCAACTGGTTTCGGACTTGGCGCAGGAGCTGCGCGCGCCGAACCAAACCCCATCAGCGGAATAGGCAACAAGGCCAGCACCAGCGCCGCCCAGATAAAGCAGGTGTTCCGCCAGCCAAGGGTCTCAACCAAAATGGTGACCGTCGGAACGAGCAGCGTTGAAACAACCGCCGCGATGGAAAACCGGACAGCCAGCGCCATGCCGCGCCGTCCCGGATTGGCGCTGATGACCAGCTTGTCGAGCGCCACGGTAAAGCCGGCCGCCACGCCGATCGAAACCAGCAGGGACCAGGCGAGATAAAGCCACGTCTCAGTTCGGGCAAAACCGAGCACCACCAGACCGATCGCAGTCAGGATCATGCCGAGGACGACGACGAGGCGCGGACCGGACAGATCGGCCACCCGCCCCACCAGGGGCGACACCAGGCCGGAAGCCAGTCGCCCCAGCCCGATCGCTGTCGAGACGACGCCGCGTCCCGTTTCCAGATCAAGCGCAATAGGCTTGAGCAGCGCCGACACGGCAAAGGCCACAAAGCCATGACCCATGCCGGTCAGAATCCCCGTCGCTGCAACCAGGCCCCAGCCCTGGCGCGGTGGATGGCTCACAGATTAGGCAGCCAAAGCACCAGCACTGGAAAGGCGATCAGCATGATCACATGCAGCACGTCTGCCGCCACGAAGGGCAAGGCGCCCTTGAAGATCTTGTCCAGTGGCACGTCCTTGGCCACTCCGGAGAGAACATAGACATTCATGCCGACGGGTGGAGTGATGAGTGCAATCTCCGTCATGCGGACCACGAGCACCCCGAACAACACCGCATCGAATCCCAGATCCATCATCAAGGGAAAGAACAGGGGAATGGTTAGCGTCATCATGGCCGAGGCGTCCAGCACCATGCCAAGAACGAAATAGACCAGCAGCACCAGCACCAGCACGGCCATGACCGGCAGACCGCTTTGCGTGACGAAGTCCACGATATGCAGCGGAATGGTACTGGCGGTGACGAAGGAGTTGAACACCAGCGCCCCGAACAGAATGCCAAAGATCATGCCCGTGGTCTTGAGCGTTGCGTAGATGGCCGTGCGCAGGGCGTTCCAGGTCAGCCGCCCGCGTGCCACCGACACCACGATCGCACCGAAGGCCCCGATAGCGCCCGCCTCGGTTGGCGTGAACCAGCCCAGCACGATCCCGCCCATGACCAGAGCAAAGAGGAATATGACTTCCCCGGTGCGGGTAAAACTCCAGAGCTTTTCCCGGAACGTGAACTTCGGGCCGCGCGGGCCGGCATTGGGGTCGACCCGGCACCAGATGGCAATGGCGACTATGTAGAACAGCGCCAGCAGAATGCCCGGCACGATGCCGGCGGCGAACATCTTTCCGATCGAGGTTTCGGTAAGGATGCCATAGATGATGAACATGCCTGAAGGCGGAATCAGCGAACCGATCGTGCCACCGGCCACAACGCTGCCAGAGGCGAGCGAGAGGTTGTATTTGTGCTTGCGCATTTCGGGCATGGCGACCAGGCCCATCGTGGCCGTGGTGGCCAGGGACGAGGCGCTGACCGCCGCAAAACCGGCCGATGCGCCCACGGTCGCCATGGCCAGACCTCCCCGCCGCCGCCCCATCCACTTGGACGCAAAATCATAAAGGTCACGCCCGATGCCCGAGGCGAATAGAAGATGGGCCATGAACAGGAAAAGCGGGATCGTGCCGATGGCATAATTGGTGGCCAGGTCAAAAGCGGTCACACCGATCCGTACAACAGCCGCATCAAGGCTCACCAGCAGCGCAAACCCGGTAAAACCGACAAGCCCCATGGCAAAGCCGATCGGCATGCCGAGCGCGATGAAGGCGAAGAGCACGCCCAAGCCGATAAAGCCTATCGTCACAGTCATTTCGTATAGTCCCCGGCGCTGTCGTCTTCTTCGAGTGGCTCACCGCGCCAGAGCTTGATGGCCTGGAACAGCAGCACCACGCAAAGCAGGATGATGGCGGCGGCCATGGCCCAGCGAAACGGGCCGACAGGTACATTGATGATGGGCGAGAGTTCGTTCTGGGCGCTGCGCCGAATGGCTTCCTTGATGGTCGCCCAGGCAATGGCGACCCAGAACAAGGAGCCCAGGAAGGTCATTGTGCCTTCCAGCCCCAGCCGCACGCGGGCAGATTTTATCCTGTCCACAAAAAGCGTTACACGCGTATGCTCGCCTTGCATGGCAGCATAGGCGAGCGCACAGCTCACCGCCGGAATGAGCAGCAGTTCGGACAGCGAATAGGTGCCCGGAAAGGCAATACTGATGGCCCGGAAGATCACTGTCACTACAGTGAGCGCCATGAGCGCGAGAATTGCGGCGACGCCCACGAAGGCGGTTACCGCACAGACACGCCGCAACAGGATTTCAAAGGACTTCATGGCAGCTCCGCCCGTGGATCGTGCCGCACGCCGGCAAGGCGCGCGGCAGGGAGGGATCTATTCGCCGTGCGCCGCACGGATCTTGCCAAGGATCTCCGTGCCTGGCAGGCCGGCGGCATCGAGCTGCTCGGCGGTCTGCTTGGCCGAGTCAGCAAAAGCCTCCGAATAGGTCGTGACAACGTTCGGATCGACCGCGTTGAACGACACGCCCAGTTCCTCGCCATAGGCCTTGCCGTCATCTTCGGCCGCCTGGGCGTTTTCATAGGTGGCCTGGGTCAGCCATTCGACATTGTCCTCGAACACCTGCTGAATGTCTTCGGGCAGGCTGGCCCAGACATCCCCATTCATGGCGCGCGAGGGATATGCGCCGCGGCTATGAGGCAATTCGGAATAGTAGTTGATGACCTCTGCAAAGCTCAGCGACTTGAGGGCTTCATAGGGCGCGATTACGCCATCGAGCACGCCGCGCTGCAGCGATGGATAGGTGTCGGTCATCGGCATCGTGACGCCTTCTGCACCAAAGCTGGCCAGCGCTCCGACATAGTCCACCGCCGAACGGATACGCAGCCCCTGCAGATCCTCGATCTTTTCGAAGGGCTTTTCGCGCAGCATCAGGTGCATGGGCGTGCCCACGTTGAAGCCGAGCACCTTCACCCCTTCGAGTTCCTCGGCATATTGGGGATACTCTTCCCACAGGCCCATATAGACACGAAGGACATCCTGGGCATCTGCATAGCCGTAGAACAGTTGCGGAGTCAGCCGGTTGAGATCATAGCCGGACCGGGCGTAGATCGGCGCGATATAGGCAATATCGGAGACCCCGGCGGCGAGTTCATCCACGCCTTCCCGGCTGGTGATCAGCGAACCGCCCCAGAATGGCGTGATGACCACGCGGCCATCTGTCTGTTCATTGATCCGCTCGATCCATTCTGCGTCGGCTGCACCATAGGGGTGAGTCGGCGAATAGGGTGAAGCATAGTTTAGCTGAAACTCCTGGGCGACTGCCGCACCCATCAGCGTACTCAGGCCCGTCGTTACCACTACTGTCAAAGTCGTCAGTTTCAGGCTCATCAATTCCTCCCTTGTGAGACCTATTGTGCGACGCCCAGCGCGCCGCTCCTCCTCAGTTGTTCCAAAGCCATTCCGTCCATTCCCAATTGCGACAGGATGGATTGGGTATCGGCTCCGGGCACCTGCCCCAACCAGCGCACGGACGCCCCTTCCTCAAGGCGAACTGGCGCGCCGATCTGTGTTACGGCCCTGCCGTCTTCTCCCACGACATCGACCACCATGCCCCTGGCCCGCACATGCGGGTCTGCCAAGGCCTCCGAAATATCGTTGACCGGCGCGAACTGGGTTCCCGCCGCCTCAAGAATGGCAAGCCACTCGGCCCGGTCCTTCTCAAGAAAAATCGCTTCAAGCGCCGCCCGAATGTCTGGCCGGCTCTCGATACTGTTCTGCAGGGGCGCGAAATCTGGGCGGCCCATCGTTTCGCAGAAGGCGCGCCAGTAGCGCGGCTCCATATCCGTGGTGCAGACGAACTTGCCGTCCCGGGTGCGCCAGAGCCCCATATCAGCCCGGCGCGTGCCGCGCGGCGGAATGGTCGCGGGATCAGGATGGCGGGACAACACATTAACGAGCAAGCTCATCGCGCAGTCGCTCATTGCAACGTCAACATGCCGGCCTCGGCCGGTTCGACTGCGCTCGTGCACAGCCGCCAGAATGGCGAAGGCCGCATGGCTGCCGGTGATCACATCGGCCGCAGGAATGCCGGCAAAGCTGGGGGCACCAGGGTCTTCGCCGATCCGCGACTGCACACCGGCAATGGACAGTGCCACCGGGTCATGTCCCGGCTTGTCGCGATAGGGGCCGGTCTGTCCGCATAGGGTCAGGCTGGCATAGACGAGCCCGGGATTGCCCGCCGAAAGCGCCTCATAGCCCAGACCCAGCCCTGCCAGCACTCCAGGCCTGTAGTCCTCAACGACGATGTCGACGTCCTTGGCCAGTGCTTGCAGAACCGGCAGGGCAGCTTCATGCCCGATATCGAGCATGATGGAACGCTTGTTGCGGGCCAGAATATCGGTCTCACGCAGGTGCCGTCGCTCTGCCTCGGGGAGCTTGTCCCAGCCAAAGACCCTGGCCTGCTTGCTCACCTCGCGCGGATTTTCCACCCGGATCACCTCGGCGCCCATATCGGCCAGCAACCAGCTACAATAGGGGCCCGGCAGCAACCTGGAAAAGTCGAGGACTTTCAAGCCCGCCAACGCACCGGTCATTTTGCTCTCCAGCGCTTGAATGAGCTGGCAGGCTTGGGTGTCGCCAATGTCCTGGCCGGCGGCACTTGGTTGATGGACGATGTAAAGAGCGGCCCCGGCACGCTGGCCTTGCGTCCTGTCGCCTCGTCCGTCACCTGCACGAAGAGCCCGCGTGCGGCCAATTGTTCGCTGTGGCGGACTTCGACCGGCGTGCTGATGACAGACAGGCCCCAGCCCTTTTGCAGCGACCAGCGGCCGAGCTGGGCCTTTTTCTGAGACTTGAAGAAGGCGCCGACGATGGCCTGCCAACGCTCGATCGTCTCCTGCGGCAAGTCAGCGACCAGTGTGTTGTCCCAATCGACATGGGCCAGCTCTCCCGCAACGCCCATTTCCCCCATTACGGCAACAAGCGCCCGCATCATTGGTGGATTATCGATCATTGACCAGGTGACGTACCCGTCGTCCGCTTCCCAGATTTGCCGGACGCCCGACTTGCCGCGTACCAGGAGATTGCCGTTCCGGCGGCCGATGCGGCCGGTCCATTCATACATGATCGCTTCGCGATAGCTGGCGAGGGTTGCAGACTGACGGGCTGAGACTTCGACGGTCTGCCCGCGGCCTATGCGGCCCCGGGCATAGAGGCCCATCAGTGCGGCTGTCGCTGCCTGAATGCCTGTCAGCGCATATGCCTGTTCACCGGGAAGCCGTAAGGGCGGGCGATCAGGATCGCCGGTCACCGCCATCAGGCTCGATTGGGCCATGAGCGTCAGATCGGAAGCCGGTGCCGCCCTGCCCTGCTCCGCAATGACGCGAATGTGGATCGCTTTCGTGTCCGCACCCAGCGCCTCACCAAGGCTGAACCGATCCCCGGTCCGCTGCCCATCCAGAATTATGTCGGCCTGCCTGGCAAGCGAGACGACCGCCTCCCGATCATTGCCGTCCAGTCGCGTCTTGCCGTGATGCCAGGCAAGCATACGATCCTGTGACCGGGCCCCTTCAGACACAACCGACACGACATCGGCACCCATTTCGGCCAGCATACGGCCACCGAAGTCGACTAGGCCGTCGGCAATCTCAAGCACTTTGATACCGCTGAGCAGGGTCACGCGAGCACCCCCTCGCGTTCGAGCAGGTCGATGTCGGCAGTTGAGAGGCCGGCGATCTCGGTCAGCACTTCTCTATTGTGTTCACCCAGCAGCGGCGCCCGCGCCATCGTCCAGGGCGTTTCGCTCATCTGGTAAGGCGGCGCTGGCATGCGCGCATCGCCCAGAATGGGGTGCTCGAGCGCCACGAAGTGGCCGGCAGCGGCGAGTTCCTCGCTCTTGGCCACGTCCCGGCCGTCGAGCACTGGTGCCGCGGCAATGCCGAGCATACCGAGCGTCTCGGCGAGTGCTGCTGCGTCAAAACGCGCCGCCGCCGCCGCAACGCCCGCTTCGTCCACGGGCATCGAGATATCCAGCGCACCAGCCAGTGCGGTCAGTTGATCGCTATTGTCGATTGCAATGGCAATCCAACGGTCCTCTCCCGTACAGGCAAAAACCCCGTGCAGCAGATAGTCCGCATCTTCATTGCCCGCTTTGTCTGGCATATCCGCGCGGGCATAGAGATCAGCAATGACATGCACCATTGGCTCGATCTGTGAAATGTCGAGATGTTGTCCCTCGCCGGTTCTCGCCCGATGCTCCAGCGCGGCCAGAATGGCTACAGTCGCGAACATTGGTGCAACCACGTCGCCATAGGCCAGAGGCGGCATATGTGGATCGCGCCCTGGCCACCCGGTCAATGACGCATGTCCCGAATGGGCTGCTGCCGAATTACCATAGCCACGGAAACCGGCCATGGGGCCTGTTCGCCCGGCAACCGATACACTGGCCAGGATGATATCGGGCTTGATGGTCTTGAGCGTCTCATAGTCGAGACCGATGCGGTCCATATAGCCGGGCCCGAAATTCTCGACCACGACATCGGCCCAGGCCACCAGCTTCTTGGCGATCTCGACACCTTCGGGCCTCGACAGATTGATGGTAACGCTCTTCTTGGACGTGTTGGTCTGGGCAAAGAACGCCGAACCGTCGAGGTCTTTTTTACCGCCGGCGAAAGGTGGCGACAGTCGGCCCAGATCCGGCCGCTTGCGTGACTCGATCTTGATGACCGTTGCGCCATTGTCGGCAAGATCCTTGGTGGCACGAGGACCCGCACCGACCCAGGAAAAATCCGCGATTCTGAGACCGTCCAATGCGCCCACGGCGCGCCTCCCTCTCCTCAGCCGGCTCTTGCCGATCTTGTTATGCTGGATAATGGTTCATCAAATGAACTATGTCAAACGCTTCTCTTCCAGAATACCGTCGAGAACCGGGGTAATGCGCGCCACGACCGCTTCGCGGTCCCAATCGCGCTGGTCGACCATGTCGGACCAGACCTCGATGACCTTCACACCGGCAGCCTCCAGCGCCGCCTTGGCGTAGAGCGAACCATGACCGGAGAAGCGGTCGTGCTGGGGTATGAGCATCAGCGCAACATCGATGCGATATTTGCGCGCCTGCTCCACCATCCAGGCATTGATCCAGGGCGGCTGGTGCAATTGCTCGTTCATCGCAGAAACACGCGCGGCCAAGGCCCGCAGCGGATCACCATTGCTGGCGCGGCGATAGCCATCCGCTGCAAAGGGTAGATACATGGACCAGACAAAGGCTGCGCCATGGCTCTGCTCGAACGCCGCATAAAAGCCCGTGTCGAACCAGAGCCCGGCCCCGATCCACATCATGCGGATCTTCTCGTCAGCCACAACGGATGTGCCCGCTTCGACGCGCTCCGCCAGTTCATCGCGAAAGCGCCTGGCATGGTCGATGGCCCAATCCGACCCGCGATGCCATTGCGGTATCATCACATTGGGAATTTGCTCGGAAATGCGGATCGGGCATTGCGCCGCCTCCGCGACCAATGCACTCGCCTCTTCGAATATTTCTTCCTGGCGGTCGATGGCGTCCATGTAGCGAGAAAACGCTTCCGCATCGAAGCGCCGGCCCGTCAGCGCTTCAATATCGGCAATCAACCCTTCGAACTCGCCCACCATGAGGTCGAGCCGGTCGGAGTGATAGAGTTGCTCCCAATCCTGGCGGGCCAGTTGCCACCAATCGGGCTGCGGGTCGGGCACCGCAGGGGCAGAGAGCAAGGTCAGTTGCGCTCCGGTCCGCTCCGCCCAAAGCGAGAAAATCTTGCCGTGGTCGTCAGCACTGAGCCGGGCGCAGAGCATGGCCGGCAGCGGCAGGCCACCCCAGGGCTGCCGTTGAGTGTCACCCTCAATCTCGGCAATCAGCGGCAGGCTGGAATAGCGCGCCAGACGCTCATGGAATCCCTGGCCCTGCATATAGTCGAAGTAATATTCGGAAAGCTGCTTGGCGGCGATGACGGCCGACCACCACTGATTGGTAACGATCGGCATACCCATGGCATGAAACAGCTCATGCGGCGTATCGGCATTGACGAACGCATATTGCGCACCCGAGGTGATCTCCTGCCGCAATTGCTTGGCCCAGTTACGCTGATAGTCGGTGGCGACGGCCGTCGCGGCCAATGGTTGATAGGTCACGACGCCACCTCCAATGCTGCACTCAGCTTTTGCGGTGCCTCGGCCAGCCACTGCTCGTCGGGGCGATGGTCCCGAAATCCAAGATTGACGAATGTGATCCCAAGCGCGGCCAGCGCTGCCGCCAGACCAGGAATTTCCCAGCCGAATGTGTCGTCCGTCTGCGCCAACTGGCAAACGACCACGTTACAACGCGCTAAGACAATGCGATCCACCAGCGATTGCCGATGTCGCTGTGGCGGCACGATGCGAGGACACGACGGATCATCGGCGAGGATAGCAGCCACGGCCCCGATGTCGCTTTCTTCGTCCCATGGGCCAGGCCAGAAATGACCATAAGCCTGCAAGTCGGCGACCAGGGCGCCCCTGCTATCCAGCATGGCATAGACCTCTGGTGCGTCGATCGGAGAGCCGACCAGGGCCAGGCGCGGCCCTGACGGCTGGGGCATCTCGGCCGCGCTGATCGCCTGTTCCAGCAAATCGGCATGCAATGTGGTGGACAGGAACCGCCCGGCATTGCGCCATCTGGCAGCCATCCCGGCAGTGACGGCAGTGCTTGCCTTGATGAGCGACTGCGCGCGCCGCCTGGCATTCGCGGCCGCGACTGTCATCCGCGCAGGATCGGGTCGAGCAAGACCGAGGCCGACAAGAAAATCCAGGAGCTTGTCGCACTGGATACCATTGAATCGGCGAGCAACCGCTGTGGCCGCATGCACAAGATTGAACAAAAAGAGGCGCGGCACGCCCTGCGGCGCACGCCCCTGCCGCACCCACTCCGTGGCATATTGATAAGCCGTCACCGCGGCCGCATCGTCGCGGGCAAAAACAATGGCGGTCATGCCATTGAAATCGCCCAGGGCAAAGCGATTGAGAAAGACCCGCACTTCATGATCGACAAAAGGCTCGATGACCGCGCTCATCGGCTCGTCATCGGGAATTGGACCGAAATTGACATGGACACACACTGCCCCCGATGCCGCAATCGCCCCCTCGGGAACGCCAAGTCCAAACACCCCGACCCGAGGCAGGCCCCCATCATCCTCGCCGCGATCGGCCGCAGCCCAGGCTGCCTCCAGCTTTTCGCGCGCAATATCTGCCTTTTCCATAGCAATGGTCAAAACGCATCCCCTGTTTAGTTCACATTATGAACTACCAAGGCTATGTCAAGTGGCCAGTACCGTCGTTTGACACGATCTGGATTGCTCGCTAGTCACCGGGAACTCAGGCGGGGACAGCCATGACCGAACAAGACGCAAAGCCAGCAAACTCCGGATTGGAACTGGGGTACTTGCTGGGAAACATCCCATTCCTCACGCGTGCCCTTCGCGCCTATGTCCGCGCCGAGAACGCCGATTTCTACGCTGAAATTGATGCCCAACAGGGCGAAATTGTCGTCATTTGTCTGATCGGGCTCAATCCCGGCACCTCGCAGAATGACGTTGCGTCCACCCTGGTCCTCAAGAAATCGGCGGTCACCAAAGTGATCAAGGAACTTGAGGAGCGCGGGTTGGTGCGGCGCGAAAAGGTGGCCCAGGACAAGCGCTACAACGCGCTCTTCCTCACCCCCGTAGGCGAGGAACGATACGAGCGCATTCAGGCCCGCATGGCCGATCAGCATCAGGCTCTGATTGGACCATTTGCCGAGGAAGAGCAGAAGCAGCTGTTTGCCCTGCTCAATCGCCTGCTCGCTCATCTGATCACCCGGAGCGAAACCCGTCGCGCTAGCGGCGGCCCATCGGCAGAAGACATCGACGACTGATGCAAACTTGACAAGCCCGCCTCTAACAGTTCATTTCCTGAACTATAACGAGGGAGGACACGCCTTGGCTCAACCATTGGCCGGCGTCAGGATTGCCGATTTCAGCCATGTCATTGCCGGTCCGCTGGCAACGCATTTCCTGCGCCTTCTGGGCGCGGAAGTTATCAAGATCGAGCCACCTTCTGGCGATGTGCTGCGCAATTACACGCAGCGCCGCGAACTGCGCGGCATGGCAGAGCCGTTCATCGGCGCCAATGCCGGCAAGAAATCCATTGTCCTTGATCTCAAATCCGAGGCCGGACATGAGGCCGCTCGGCGCCTGATTGGTACCAGCGACATCGTGGTCGAAAACTTCCGACCCGGTGTGATTGATCGCCTTGGCCTGGGTTACCAGGCCCTGCGCAAGGATCACCCAAGCCTGATCTTCTGCTCGATTTCCGGCTATGGGCAGTCGGGCCCGATGCGCGACTACCCGGCCATCGACCAGATCATCCAGTCGGTTTCGGGCCTGATGAGCCTGTCGGGTGAACCCGACAGCGGACCCATGCGCGTCGGCTTTCCGCTGGTCGACACCTATTCGGCCCTGCTCGCGGCTTTCGCAATTCAATCGGCCTATATTCAGCGCGAACGCGATCCGGATCGTCGGGGCCAATATATCGACATGTCCATGCTCGACGCCTCGCTGGTAATGATGGCCTCAGTGGTCAATCCGCTGGTGATTTCCGGCACCGAGCCTGTCCGCACCGGCAACCGGGGCTTCTCGCTGGCCCCCACCGCTGACACTTTCGAGACGTTGGATGATCCCATCACCATTGGCGCGGTACAGCAGAACCAGTATGAGCGCCTCTGCAAGGCTCTGGATCGCGACGACCTGATTACCGATCCCCGTTTCCGCGATGGCGACAGCCGCATGGCGCATGATCAGGCGCTGCAAACCGAGCTGGCCGCTGCCTTCCGCACCAGAACGGCCATTGAATGGGAACAGATCTTGTCCGCTGCCGGCGTCCCTGCGGGCGCGGTCCGCCCGGTCCGTGACGTTCTGGACCTGCCGCAACTGCAGGACCGGGGACTGCAATTGCCGATCGACGTTCCAAATGAATTCGTCGGTCGAACGTCCATCCTCAATGCAGGGTTCAGGTTTGAACATGATGGTCCGGGCGTCGACGCTCCGCCGCCGCTGCTGGGTCAGCACACCGACGAAATCCTGACCGAACTGGGTCTGAAAGGGCCGCCCCTATAAGAGGGCCATTATCGGATCAACGCCGTCTTTTTCTATCGCCGCCACCGCAGCCAGGAATGGAACTTCAGCGCCGGCACCGTGATGGGCAAGGCAGGCCTGCACCTTCACTGCTAAGTCTGAGAGCATCAGTCCACCACTCCGCCAGGGGGCAATGGCGGTGATCGTCTCCTCGAAGCGCGTACCATCTTGCATGATGAGCACAAATTGCGACTCGAAAGCGTCGGTTTGCTCCAGACTATGCATGGAGACCTTGCGGCTCAGGACAAGGGTTTGGGGATGGCGCAACCGGTCGGGCGCAAAACTGTCCAGCCAAACCTCGCCGGCCTCCATCGCCGTAGCAAAGACGAAAGGGATGGAAAACTTGGCGTCGATGGCACTGCGCGGGGCCACACGGTTTTCGACCGGCACAAACAGCATGTCATTGGGCGGCGTGGCCACCACTTCAACCCGCGCGATCGAGTCTGCGTTTATCCCTCGGCGCCGAAACCGCTGCGCTGCAATGATGGCGCTATGGGTTCCTCGACAGCAAGGCCAACGCTTGATCGCGACCGCCGGCCCATGGAAGCTCCGGCCAATATCTGCCAACAAGGCGCGCGGATCCGGCCCCCTCCCGCTCAGCATTGCAAACACGCCGCTGGGCCCTTCCAGCGGGTGTTCGACCGCCCGCACCCCTGCCCGCGCCAGCAAGACGCTTTCTACAGCCGCACGAGCCGCCAACCCTTCACGGACTGCACGCAAATGCGATTCCGGGGAGCGCTTGAGCTCGTCGCTCAGCATGAACTGACTGGCAAATAGTCCCAAGGCATCGACCGCCTGCCTGGCCGTCAGCCCGAGCAACGCCGCCGCCCCCAGGGTCGCGCCCAGACCCGACAGGATTGGCGGGTGATACCATCCGCGCTGTGCCGGATCGTCAACCAGTGCCAGCGACAGGCGACAGGCAAAGTCACACCCGATGCCCAAGGCCCGGATCACAGCGCCCCGGCTTGCCCCTTCGGCCTGGGCCAGGGCCAGCACCGCCGGAATTAGCGAGGCATTGGGATGGATCTTGCCGGCCTCAAACGTGTCCTCGAAGTCCAGGGCATGCGCCAGCGCGCCATTGGCCAGTGCAGCCATGGGCGCCGAAACCAGCCTGTCCCGACCGATAATCTTGGCTCGACCGGCGCCGCCAAGCGCGTCGGCGTGATCGAGAAACGGCATCACCACTGGCTCCAGCGCGACCGCGGCGGCCATCACCGCCAGACCATCGGCCAGACAGATGCGGGCGGCGTCAGCGACACCCGGGTCTGTGCCCTCAACAGCCCAATAGGCGTCGGCGATGGCGCCACTCAAACTCATTGCTCGGTCCGCGCAACAATGGCGTCGCCTGTAACTTCGAACTGAGTGCCGAGCTCGGCTTGGTCCGAGATGGTTTGTAGATAGGTCCTTATACGCGCAAAGTCGGGATGCTCTGCCTTCACAATGCGTGGCATTGCGTCCCTCCCGATCATTACGGGCAAGAAGGACACCGTCTCTACGCCTGTCTTGCCAAGCTGGGCTTCCAGCATCACGCTCATCGCCGAGTCCGGCGGAAAATTGTAGCGACTGGAGAAGTCCGGCACCCAATCGGGGTTGAGCTTCTGGATTTCCCGAAACCCCTTGGACTTCGCATGGGCCCCGTCCATCAGCAGATCAATCGCGAAATTGGCAAGGCTGTAGGCGATCACCCTGCCCTTGTAGATTTCGACGCCTTTGAGGATATGGGCATGATGACCCAGTACCAGGTCCGCTCCGGCATCGATGACCGCATGCGCCACCTCGCGTTGATAGTCGGGGATCACCGCGGGCACAAAGTGAATGCCGGCATGGTGCGAGACAATCACCACATCGACCTGCTGTCGTAGTTCCCTCACACTCCCCACCAGGGCCGCCAGGTCGTCGCGATGACTATAGGTGTGTACCTGGGCCGGCGTGCCGGGTTGATCGTGCTCGATCTGCTCGTAAACAGTATGCGCCCGCAAGGGCGCGCAGCCGGGCTTGCTTGCCTCGGCCCAGTAATTCATCGGCAGGATCGAATTGACAGCGATGAACCCAAGCCTGATGCCCTGGCGTTCGACGATGACCGGCTTGCGCGCCGCCTCGATATTTCTGCCTGTGCCCAATTGGAGCGCACCGGCACGGTCGAGATTGTCCAGCGTATCGAAAAGCCCCTCCGGCCCCCAATCCATGCAATGATTGCCGGCAAACGAAACGATCTCCAGCCCCGCACCCACGAGGGCATCAGCCACCTCGGCCCGCCCGCGGATCGTATGCCGGGCCTGGGGCACGCGGGTCCCTCTGGTGGTCAGGTTCACCTCAAGCTGGCAGAAGCCCAGATCGGCCGCCTGGATACGCGCGCGCACGCCGTCGAAGATACTGGCACTGTCATCCCGGTCCGGGCCGACGTCACCGACGGCGATCAACTTCACGCTCACGGAGCCAGGTCCGGATCGAGCAGGTGGCAGGCCGCTGTTCCGCCATGCGGCGCCCCGAGCATTTTCGGGCGTTCGGTTCGGCAGGCATCGAAACTCAGGCCGCACCGAGTGTGATAGGGACAGCCCGTAGGCGGATCGAGCGGACTGGGAATTTCACCGCGCGGCGGCAGGTCCGGCGGCGCTGCATCCGGATCGGGCGGCAATGCGGCGGCCAACAGAGCCCGCGTATAGGGATGGGCCGGCTGTGTGCATATAGCCTCGGCCGTCCCGCGCTCTATCACCCGCCCCAGATACATAACGATGACGTCGTGAGCCATGAAGCGCACCGTCGCCAGGTCATGCGAAATGAACACGCAGCCCAATCCATGTTCATCCTGCAGATCCTTGAGGATATTGAGGATTTGCGCGCGGATTGAGATATCCTGCGAGGATACGGGCTCGTCGAGCATCAGCACTTGCGGCCGCGGTGCAATGGCGCGGGCGATGGCGATGCGCTGCCTCTGGCCGCCGGAAAACTCATTGGGAAAGCGCTTGGCATCACCGACGCGCAGCCCCACGGCCTCCAGCACTTCACCGACCCGCCTGTCGATGTCAGCGCGGCTCATGCCATCAATGATGGTCAGCGGCTCGGCAATGATCTTGCCCACGCGCATGCGCGGGTCGAGCGACGAGAACGGGTTTTGAAAGACCGGCTGCACCGCGCGGCGGAATTCGGCACGTTCGGCTGGCCCCAGACCGGCGGCCGATTTTCCGCGAAACCGCACATCCCCGCACGTAGGTGCATCGAGCAGCAGCAACATGCGGTTGAGCGTGGTCTTGCCGCAACCCGATTCACCGACAATGCCCAGCGTGCGGCCCGGTTCAAGGTCGAGGTCCAGTTCGGATACCGCGTGCAAATCCCGCATCGCGCCGCGATGGCGGACCTTGAAAATGCGGCTCAATCCCCGCGTCGACAGGATCGCATTCATCGGCTGCCCCTTTCGCTCGTAAGGGGAAACCAGCACCGTGTGACATGATCGGCGCCCATGACCATGTCGGGTGGAGGCTCCTGGCATTTCGGCTGTGCGTTGGCGCAACGGGGATGGAATCGGCACCCAGCAGGCCGATCTGACACCGAGGGCGGCGATCCGGGAAT
Organism: Devosia sp.; assembly: GCA_040218355.1. GTDB lineage: Bacteria > Pseudomonadota > Alphaproteobacteria > Rhizobiales > Devosiaceae > Devosia. The sequence continues at coordinate 75,557 of JAVJRP010000021.1, forward strand.
GGTCGGCAAGCGGTGCGGTTGCTGCTGGACAGTGGGGACACTGTCCAGCAGGGCCCGCGTGTACCAGTGCGCGGGACGCGAGAAGATATCCCGGACGGGCCCCTCCTCCACGATCTGGCCGGCATACATCACTGCCACCCGATCGCACATCTTGGCTACCACGCCAAAGTCATGGGTGACGAATAGCATGGCCATACCAAGGCGCTTCTGCAGATCCTTGAGCAGTTCAAGGAACTGGTACTGGATCGTCACGTCGAGCGAGGTCGTAGGCTCGTCGGCAATCAGCAGTCTGGGCGCCCGAGTCAAAGCGATGGCCCCAACAACGCGTTGCCTCATGCCACCGCTCATCTGGTGCGGATAATTGCCAAGCCGCGTTTGGGGAGAGGGAATACGGACATCTTCAAGGGCGCGGATGGCGCGTTCCTCGAGTGTCCCCTCGCCCGTAGCGTGGCGGCGCAGTCCCTCCTTGAGCTGATTGCCGACTGAAAAGACCGGATTGAGCGAGGCCATCGGGTCCTGCAGGATCATGGAGATCTCGCTGCCACGCAGTGTTGCGAGCTGGTTCTTGTCCAGTTTGGCGATGTCATGCCCGTCATAGACGATTTCGCCAGTCAGCCCCTTGTCGAGCAGAGGCGGCAGGAGGCGCATCAGCGCCATGCCCAGGGTCGTCTTGCCCGAGCCGCTCTCGCCCACCAGCCCCAGGGTCTCGCCGAGCCGGATGGACAGGCTCACATCATCGATGAGCGCCGGGCCATCGCGCCCCACGCGCACGCTGACATTGCGCAATTCCACGAGACTGTCCTGGGCAATAATGGCGCTATGCATGGTCACTGACTTCTTCCCCTGAGCGCAGGATTGATCCGATCCGCCAGGGCGTCGCCCACCAGATTGATCGACATGACGGTGAGCAGAATCGCAATGCCCGGGATCATGCAGAGCCACCACGCGCTGGTAATGTATGAGCGCCCATCAGCAATCATCGATCCCCAGGACGGCGCCGGCGGTGGCACGCCGACCCCCAGGAAACTCAACGAAGCTTCGAGCACGATGACGACACCGACCTGCAAGGTCGCCACCACGATCAGCGAGGGCGCGATATTGGGCAGGATATGAGCCCAGATGATGCGCAGGTTCGATAGGCCGGACGTGCGCGCCAGATCGACAAAGTCCTCATTGCGCAACTTCATCGTCTCGCCTCGCGCCATGCGGGCATACTGGCTCCACAGCACCAGCGAGATGACGATGATGATATTGGTGAAGCTCGGCCCGGATATGGCCCCCAGCAGCAAGGCCAGCAGGATGACGGGAAAAGACAGCGCCAGATCCACCAGCCGCATCAGGATGCGGTCCGTCCAGCCGCCGAAATAGCCGGCCAGCGTACCCACCGCCGTGCCGATCGTACCACTGATGGCGATGACAAGCGCGCAGACCATCAGCGAAATTCGGGCCCCGGCAACCAGGCGCGCCAGGATATCGCGGCCCAGCCGATCCGTGCCAAACACATGCGCCCAGCCACCGCCCTCCTGCCAGACCGGCGGATCCAGGCGCGCCCTTAGCGAACCGGCCAGCGGATCATGCGCAACCAGATAGGGGCCGAACAGGGCCACCAGCACAAACAGCACCAGCAGCAGCAAAGCCAGTCTGACCGTCCAGCCGACCTGTCCCCACTGGGCAGCCAGACCGCTGATCCATCCAGGCATCCCGCGCGCCACCTTGGGCGCCACCATGCTCATCGCCCGCTCCTGCGCATACGCGGATCGACAAGCACATAGAGCAAGTCGACGAGCAGATTGGCGAGGATGAACAGCGAAGTGATCACAAGCACCACGGTCTGCACCACGGGAAAGTCGCGCGCCAGAATGGATTCATAGGCGAGCCTTCCAATCCCGGACCAGGCAAAGACCGTCTCCACGACGACCGCACCCGTGATCATGACGGCAAAGAACGTACCCATGAAGGTGATGACGGGAATGAGGCTGTTGGCCAAAGCGTGCTTCCAGACCACCACAAATTCGGAAAGCCCCTTCACCCGGGCCAGTTTGATATATTCGCTGCCCAGCGCTTCGAGCATGCTGGATCGCACCAGGCGGGTGACGGCCGCCAGGGTGAACAGGCCAAGGGTGGCAGCCGGCAACACATAGTGCTGCCACGCGCCATAGCCCGAAGTGGGCAACCAGCGCAGTTGCACGGCAAAGATGTAGATCAACACGATGCCGAGCCAGAAACTGGGTACGGACTGACCGATCAGGGCGAGTAGTCGCGCCGCCACGTCCAGTGGCGAATTACGCGCTATCGCGGCCAATACGCCGAGCATCACACCGATGACCAGCGTGAAGACAAGTGCCACGGCGGCCAGGCTGAGCGAGGCAGGCAAACGCGACCAAACCAGATGCAGGGCCGGTTCTGCGCTCGCCGTCAGCGAGCGGCCGAAATCACCTGAAAGGGCATTGCTGACAAAGGCCAGATACTGCTCGACCAGAGAGCGATCGAGCCCCAACGCTGCGGTCAGTGCCTGCCGGTCGGCCTCGGTTGCGCCATCCCCCAGCATCAGCGCAATCGGGTCTCCGGTCACGCGTGAAAGCAGGAAGACGACCAGGCTCATCAGGAGCAAGGCAATCAGAGATTCCGCACTGCGAATGGCGATGGTCTTGAGCATGGGGCCTTCAACAAGCAGGGGCCCGGCGCAACTCCGAAGGGTCGCGCCGGAGCTCAGGGAAACCTTAGTCGGCGCGGGTAACGCGGTCGAAGTTCCAGACATAGGCGGTGGTGATGTCCCACTCGCCCACCTTGTCGCTGACGCCATAGGGCTCATTGGCAAGGGCAATGAACACTGCTGCCGCCTCATCGCGCAGGTGCTGGCCAATGTCGGTGAACAATTGCCGGCGGGTTTGGGTGTCCTGCTCGCTGGAGAATTGTTCGATCATCGCCTCAAGTTCCGCCGATGTGTAGCTTGCGAACAGGCTGGCAGCCATGAAGCCTGCCTCAAGCCCGTTGGCGGCGCTGGCAAAAGGGAAGCCGCGATGGGTCCAGACATAGTCATTGGCCTGACCCTGGGTCCATTCGGTGCGCAAAGTGGGCCAATCCACCGGCTCGATGGTCACGTTGACCCCAACATCCTGCCAGTAGAGGGCCACCGCCTCCGCCATCAGCGGCAACTCGGCACCGGGCGCAGTCGTGAACGTACGCAATGTGATGTCGAAGCCATCTGGATAACCCGCCTCGGCCAGGAGCTGCCGCGCCATGTCCGGATCATAGGGATAGGGCTCGACATCTGACCACGCCGGCACAGGCGTGTCACTGGCGGCAACCGTCGCCTCACCCTGGAACAGCTCGTCGATGATCGTCTGCTTGTCGACCGCGTAGTTGAGCGCCTGCCTCACCTCGCGTTTGGCCCAGGGCGCTTCCTGGTTATATCGATCCCCGGACGTCTGCACGAGCCCGCCAAACCGCACCACCGGTGACCAGGTTGCCTCCGCCGAAACAATCCGCAGACCGGCCTGTTCGATCGTGGGGATGGAGTCAAAGCTGATCGGGGCAATATCGGCCTCGCCTGTCTGCAACATCGCGACCCGCGTCGACTCTTCCGGCACGACCCGGAACGCTACGGTTTCGAATTCCGGCTGGACGCGCCAATGGCCCGCAATATCGTCACGCAGCGTCATGTTGATGACCGAGCCGGCAGCAGCGCTCTCGATCACGTAAGGGCCCGTGCCGATCGGCATGGCCGCACCTTCTTCACCCCCGAGCGACTCAATATAGGCCTTGGAGACAATGCCCAATTGCTGGGTTGACCCAAAATAGCCCTGCGCCAGTTCGAAGTCAGGATAATTGAGCGTCACCACGACAGTGCGCGCATCGGGCGCCTCTACCGAGGCAATGGCCCGGCGCATAGCGGACGCGGGGCCCGCGCGCGAATCCTCGCCGATCAGCCGCTGGATCGAATAGACCACATCGGCAGAAGTCATTTCGCCATGACCACCAGTGAACATGACGCCTTCACGCAGATGGAACGTCCAGGTCTTGCCGTCCTCGCTCATCTCCCAACTGTTCGCCAGGCCGGGAATGGTCTCACCCGTCTCCGGATCGATATAGGTCAGGTATTCATAGGCAAGATCGAGGTAGGTCTTGCGCTGACCACTGCCGCTCCAGGGCGTCATGGTCTCCTCCGAAAAGGTCGAGAGCGCAATGACCAGCTCGTCTTCCTGCGCCTGCGCCGGCATGACCGGCAGTGCTATCAGCGCTGTTGCACAAAACAGAGCTGTCAGGCCGTTGATTGGGTTCCTCGCCAACCGTTCCATATCATCCTCCCTGAGCTATGGACCGAATGAATAGATAGTTATGGAATAGAACTATTAAGTCAACATGATTGTCGACAATGTGTGAACCCCTCGTTTGACAGCCCCTGTTCAGGAGGGGTAATTCTCTGCCCACCTCAGACAGCCGGGAGCAGAGCCGGGAATGAACGTCGATAATGCTGCAGAAGCGCTGTCCACCAACGACATCGCCGAAAAGATCAAATCCCGTATCCATTCCGGCGCCTACGCCCCGGGCCAGCGGCTTATCGAGGTCGACCTGGCTGACGAATATGCCGCCGGACGTGGTCGCATCCGCGAGGTCTTCAAGACGCTTGTGGGCGAAGGGTATCTTGAATTCGAGGCCAATCGCGGCGTCCATGTGCGGCGCTTCACCCGGGCCGAAATTCTCGAAATGGGGCGCGTGCGGGAAGTATTGGAGGGCCTATCCGCCCGACTGGCCGCAGAGTTGGAATTGTCAGCAGATCAACGCACGCGGCTCGAAGCGCATCAAGAGGCCATGAACCGCGCCGAACAGACGCATGATGTGGACGCATATAACAGCGAGAACTTCAGCTACCACGCCACGATCTGCGCAATTGCAGGCAACCAGCATGTCGAACAATTCCTGCACAGGGTCCGGCTGCCCCTCTACCGGCTGCAATTGCCGCGCAATTTTTCGTCGGATTCCATGACGACTTCGAACCGGGACCACAAGGTCATTACGGCCGCCATCCTGTCCAGCAACCCCGACGCGGCAGAAGCCGCCATGCGCGCTCACGTGCGCGCCGGAAACGCGCATGTCATGCGCATCTCCGAGCAATATTTCAGCTAGCCGGCCTAAACCGCACCGGCACGGATAACGGCCCATACTCAGGCCAGGTGGTCATGGGCGTCGGGCCAATCTGCTCCCAGCCATTGGTGCGCGCGACCAGTTCTTCGAGCGAAATCCGCAGCATCATCCGCGCCAGCGGAGCGCCGGCACATTGATGCGGCCCCAGCCCGAAGGCCACGTGCTGGCGGCCAGGGGGGCGATCGAGCCGAAAACTGTCGGGATCTTCGAAGGCTTCCGGGTCACGGTTCGCAGATGTGAACGCCAGGGCGATGGGCTCATCCTTCGCAATCTTGCGCCCGCCGATCTCCACATCGCTTTTGGCCGTTCGAGCAAAGCCTCGATATGGCGTGTAAAGGCGCAGGAGCTCCTCCAGGGCCGCCGGGACCAGAGAGGGATCGTCCTTCAACAGGGCAAAATGCTCGGGATGCCGCGCCAGATGCACCGCCATTGAGCCGGTGAAAGTCGTCGGCGCGATGATCCCGACCACCAGCAATTGCCGTATCGTGCCCAGGATCATGGCGTCCGGCAGCGGATTGCCATCCTCATCGCGCGCGGCCAGCAAGGCGCTGGTGGGATCGCTTTCGGGGCTAAGGGGGTGCCGCTTGCGCTCGGCTATGATGTCGCGCGCCACATCATATAGAAACAGACTGGTCTGCTCCAGCGCCGCCATGTCCCTGGTCTGAAGCGCCCGATTGAAATCGGCGCCAATGTCGCGGATCTTTTCGGCCTGCGCGGCCGGAATATGAAAGAACTCCGCCAGGACAAAAATCGGCAGGCGATAGGAGAAATCCACGCAAATGTCTGCCTCGCCCTGTGCAATGACCGGTTCGAGCAAGTCCACCACGATCTTGCGCACGACCGGCTCCCAGGCTTCCATGCGCTTGGGCAGGAAAAGTGGGGAGATCGCGCGTCGATAGGGCGTATGGTCCGGCGGATCGAGATGCAGTGGCGGCCGCCGGCCGGAGGTCGCAACCCGTGGCACCACATTCTGCAGTGCAGTCGAATAGGTCTGGCTGTCAGACAAGACCTTCACGACATCGGCATAGCGCGTAACCACCCAGAACCCTTCAAAGTCAGCACTATGCGCGACCGGGCACTTGCCCCTGAGATCCTTGAAAAGGGCATGGGCATCATCGAATCCCTCCGTCACATCGGCATGAAATTCGTTGAGGTCATTGGAGGGCGGGACGAACGCCTTCGGGGCAGGAATGGATGAAGTCACGGCTACCCCACAGGAACATCAATCTCGACGCGCAGATTATTGTCGACAATATCGTCGACTTTCCTGGGCAGTCAAGCCCAACGGCTCCGGAGGGCCGGAGCCGGGTGCCATCCGGGTCCGGGCGTCGCTATCCTGTCTGAAGGCGGGCGCGCCGTCCGGCGCTAGTCCAGCTTTGCGTCCACTCCAGACCAGTCACCTGCCAGGGTTTCGGCCCCGCCTTCAGTGAGAGCGAAAATTGCCCGCGGGTGCCTTTGTGTCGCAGAGCCATCTTGTGGATTTGCTTGGCATCCCGGTCGCCCCGCTTCGCGATGCGCTGCGCGTCCTGGAGACCGAGGGCGTCCTCAAGATACATCCACGCTCAGGCATCGAGTTCGTCAAGCCAGGTCTGGAACTGACCAAGTCGACTTATCAGTTCCGCGTCATTCTTGAGCGAGCCGCCGTGCGTGTGTTCGCTGAAATGGGTGACGACACCCTGGTCGACGCGATCATTCAGGAGCATCGCGATCTGATGACACGTATCGAGAGGGACGGCCTGGACCCGACCGCCCTGGCAGAAATCGAGCATATGGAAGCGCGGTTGCACGACTCCATCATCGGCATGCTGGCCAATCCTCTTATCGAGAACAGCTACAAGCGCATGCACAACTACCTACGACTGGTGCGGGTCGAACGCCGTCTTACGCCCCCCATCGCCCTGCGCTCCCTGCGTGAACACATGGTTATTCTTCAGGCTTGCAAAGCCCGCGACCCCGACGCTGCGGAATCCGCATTGCAGGCGCATTTCAACGCAGCCCTGCAGCGGCATATGGGCATCTACTAGCTGACGCCGGGCAACGCGCGCGTTCTTGTTGCAGTGTCGCTCTTGTCAACTCGGGGCGCGCGAATGCGCAACGCCGGTCGAATTCGACGGGCGTTAGGTCGGTCAGCGATGGCTGTCGTCCTCCGTCCAGGTGCCGATCCGCAATACGGTTTTAGGTCAGCCCCAGGCGCGTCGCATGCAGAGCCGCTTCGGCGCGCGAAGATATGCCCAGCTTGCGATAGATGCTTTTTATGTGGGTAGCGATGGTGGATTCAGCCAGATTCAGGGCCATCGCAACATCTGTATTTCGCAGCCCCTTGGCCAGCAGCTTGAGCACTTCGAGTTCGCGGCGGGTCAGGCTATCACCCTCGCTTTCGACCGGGCCGGTGCGCTGGAAATGTTCCATGATCCGCCGCGCAATGGTCGGCGATAGCGGCGGCACGCCATGCTGTATCTGCATCAACTGGCGGAGCAATACTGGTTCGGGCTGCCCCTTGAGGATATAGCCCTGCGCGCCGGCCGAAAGCGCCGCCACGATATGGGCATCATCGCCCAGGACCGTGCTGACCACGCAGACGGTTTCAGGCGCCAGTTCGGAGAACAGCCGCACCAAGTCGAGCCCCGAGCCATCAGGCAGGCCAATATCGACCAGCGCCATGGACCATTGCCGCTGCACGATCTGCAGGCGCGCTTCCTTCATGCTCCTGGCGGTGTCGATACGGGCTTCGGGAAAGGCCGATTGCGCAATCCGGATCAATGATGTCATCGCCTCGGAGATGTCCTCGACGATCAACAGGCTGTCCACATTCATGGCGCCGCGTCCTCCAGGGGAAGCTGCACTGCAATACTGGTTCCCTCCGCCCCGGAAATGGCAAATGACCCGCGATGCGCCAGCGTGCGTGATCGCATATTGCCCAAGCCATCGCCGGAATGCGTACTCTTTTCGTCAAAGCCCACGCCGTCATCGGCGACCGAAAGGCTGATCCGCTCATCCGCAATCAATAGCGCCACGGTAAATCGTGTGGCCTTGGCATGCCGGATCGCGTTGCTGGCCGCCTCACGGACTATGGAGCGGATCGTGTGCGCAAGCCGGGCGCTGACGATCTTGCCCTCGTCGCCCGACACAGACCAGTCCAGCGCCAACCCGACCTGTACGAGCCGCTCATTGGTCTCGTAGCGCAATTCGGCCAACACCTCGTCCAGCCTGATGCCGTTGCCATGCGCGTTGGCGATGATATCGCGCAGATCCGTCAGGGTCTCGCTGACAATGGCATCCTTGCGCTCGGCCTCGCTGCTGTGCAGCGTGCGCAGCAATTGCGCTCCGATGTTGTCGTGCAGGTCCCGGGCAATCCGCGATCGCTCCTGCCGCGCGCCCCGCTCATGGGCATCGCGGCTATCCAGGGCGTGCTGCATCAGTTGGACCATCCCCGAGACGCGGTTCACGTCGGCCAGGGAAAACAGCCGCCTGCCGCCATCGGCAAAGCGCAACACCAGGGCCGGAAGCGACCCGCATGCGGGCACCAGCAATTCCTGCCCCGCATCGCGCAACTCCACCATCTTTCCGCCAACAGCCGTTTCGATGGTCAGCGGATTGAAGGTTTCCGACAACAGGCCGTGCCAACCGACAGCCTGATCCAGACTGCTACGCGCCAGGGCAATGTCGAGTATCTGCCGAAACCGCTGTTCGTCCAGATGATCCCGCCCCACTATGCGGGTTCCGATCATGTTGCGAAGCGGCAGATAGACCAGTGCGACTGTCAGCAATGCCAGCCCGAAAGCCGGCAAGCGCTCCAGCGCCACGCCATAGATGAGTACCGCATCGAGCGCGAGTAGCAACAAGGCCCCGATCAGGTAGGAGATCAGGCGAAAGGCCCAGGTCCCAAGATCAAACAACCGATAGCGGGCCACGCCGATGGCCAGCCCGGCATAGATCAGCAGGATGATGGCAAAGGCATTGGCCTGCGAGGCTTGCGGCGCCAGTCCCAACAAGGTCGGCGCGGCAATGGCAAACACGAACAGCCCGGTTCCCAGCAGAACCGAGAGGCCAAACCAGCCCAGGGCCGCGCGCGCCAGCGGATTGCGCCTTGAATAGTAAAGCTGGGCAACGATCAGCCCGAACAGGGCCACGAACTGTGCCAGCATCGGCGCATAGGCGCCAACAGCCTGCGACGGCGCCATTTGCAGTACATGGGACAGCACCACGCCCAGCCCCACCACCCAGACCGCGCCAATCACCCACCGCCCGGCTAGGCGGTGCGGATAAACCAGCAGCAGGCTGATCAGGGCCAGCCCGAAAATATTCGTGCCTGTGTAGTTTCCCGCAGACAACAGGCGGAACAGGCCCCCCTCCAGCGCCAGCTCCCTTGTGCTGTAGATGGCGGCGGTCGTGGCCGACAGCATCAGGCCGAAGCCGGATATCGCAAAATAGGTGCTGGCTTCTTCGCGCCGCAGCGCCCAGACCCAGCCGCCCAGCAAGATGCCCGCCCCTCCGACCCCAAGCTGGAGCCAGAATTCAAAGGGGAGCGACCAGACAGGCCTGGACGCCAGCGCGACAACTTCAACATCAGCCCTGCTGCCGTCCGCCAGAGTCACACCAAGCACGACTTGACCAGCGCTGAGCGCGCGATCCAATGCAGACTGGCGCGCGCGGAAGGCGTTGAGTTCGGAATAGGTGTCGAGTGTGTCCGGCTCCTCGATCACATCGAGGGCACTAAGATCCAGGGGTTCTCTCAGGCCTGGGGCCGCCAGGGTATCGAGGCGAACACCAGGTTGGAGCACCGTCGGCAGGTCGTCCCGGTGCACGTGCCGCACCACAACCAGCCCATCATCGCCCGGCGTCAGCGCAAGACCCATCCAGGACTGGCTGACAGCAAGCCATATCGCGCTCGAGGCAACGACCAGAAACAGTGCTGCGACCACTATCAGCCGCGCCTGTGGCGACAGGCGCAACACGGTTGCCCCCTCACCGGACTGCCCCATGCCCATGCGCTCGCCCCCAATATCCTCTGAACCGGGGATGCCACAAAATTTCACACTTGCATAGTTTTAGCCGCACATTGTGACTTGAGCAGGAAATTGATCGTGTCGAATACTGTCTGGAAACGTCGTCGTGGGAGTTTCTCCCTGCCCACCCTGCTTGCGATAGTGCTGATTGCGGCGTTGACGACTGTGCTTTTCTTGCCGCGCATCGAGGCCTCGGATTTTCCGCGCGAGGGCATTGCAGAAGTCCCCAATGGCGTGCCCGAACCATTCGCAGGCCTCTGGAGCGTCGGCTTTCCCGAAGGCGAAGGGATGATCAACGGCGCGCCAATAGCAACCTGCGCAGCGCCTGTTGCCCTGAACGGCAGCGACGATGGAAAGCTGACCTATCTCTCGCCTACAGGAGACGAGGTAGCGTTTGAGCTTTCGGCGTTCTCGGGCCGGACGACCTGGCTTCCAGCCATGGGGGAAAGTCTTGTCGCCGTATGGATCAGCATTGACGAGTTCTATCTCTACTCAGTCGACCTGACGACCGGACGTGCCCGCTGGGACAACCCGCACGCCTACCGGCGTTGTGTCTGAGGGCACAGTATCGGCCGGTGCAATTGGCGCGCGGATTCCTTGCGAAAACCCGGCAAACCGGCTACCGCTCCAGGCATGAGCCGCAACAAATTTCCGCCCAAACAAAAATATGATCCCGATGCCGGTCCGGTCTATCTGTACGGACTGCACACGGTCCGTGCCGCGTTGGATAATCCCGGCCGTATCAAGAAGGCCCTGCTGGCGACGCCAAACGCCCTCAATCGCCTGAAAGAGACCGGAGAAATCGGCAAGGTCCCGATTTCCGAAACAACGCCCAAGGAGCTCGATCGCCTGTTGGGCGGCGAAGCCGTGCATCAAGGCGTCGCGCTGGAGGTCGACCCCGTCAGCCGCTTCGGCCTCAAGGATATTGCCGATCTCAAGCTGGTCGTCGTGCTCGATCAATTGACTGATCCGCACAATGTCGGTGCTATCCTGCGCACCGCCTGTGCCTTTGGCGCAGATGCGGTCATCACCACGGCCCGTCACTCCCCCAGGGAGACCGGCGTCATGGCCAAGGCGGCCTCTGGCGCGCTCGATCTCGTGCCTATGATCGAAGTGCGAAACCTGGCAGACACACTGGAAAACCTCAAGCAACGCGGCATGTTAGTGCTGGGCTTTGATTCAGAAGCTGAAGCGCCGATACGCCCGCGCACCGACGCCGTTCCGCTGGCCGTGGTCATGGGGGCCGAAGGCAAGGGCCTGCGCCAGCGCACAAGGGAGCTCTGCGACGAAATGGTTCGGCTCGACATGCCTGGCCCGATCAAGTCGCTCAACGTCTCCAACGCCGCAGCCATTGCCCTCTTTGCAGCGACCGCAGGCAGAACCGCATGAGCCAGTTCGAACCCTTCGCAATTGCCCTGAGATTGTCTGGCGTCACTCTGCAGCAGCAGGAACTCGATACCGCACTCAAGCAGTTGTCGTCTCGTTTCGAGCCTGAAGACGCAGAAGACAGCTTCTACGCACAAGTGGACGTGCCCACGACCAACCCCGTGCGCGCAATTCTCGAGCTGGCGGAACGCTCTGGAACAACTATCGCCGCCATGCTCGACGACCGCCGCATTGGCAAGGCCGTGCTCGATATCGCCTTCGACTATCCCGCGGAGGGCGAATCCATGTCCGCCCGCCTGCCCGCCCATGCTGCGGCGGCAATCTCCGGGCATGGCATCGACATAGAGATTTCCGTTTATCTCACTGACGTAGAGGACGACGAAGACGCATGAACGCTGGGCCGCGCAACTGGGCAGGTAATATCGCATTCGCCGCGCGCACTGTCGTGCGGCCCCGCACAATCGCTGAACTGCAGGATATCGTGCGCAGGTCGGACAAGGTGCGCGTTCTGGGCTCCGGGCATTCTTTCAACACCATTGCCGATACCGATGACACACTCCTCATTCTGTCAGACCTTGAGCGCAGAATAGAAATAGACCTTGCCGCCGGAATAGTGAGCGTCGATGGTGGCGCCACCTATGCCGATCTGGCGCCGGTTCTGCATGCGGCCGGCTTTGCCCTGCCCAATGTTGCGTCCTTGCCCAACATCACGATTGCCGGTGCCGTCGTGACGGCCACTCACGGCTCGGGCGACGCCAACAGGAACCTCGCCGCCGCCGTTTCCGGGATCAAGCTGGTTACTGCAAATGGCGAGATCCTGAGCCTGAGCCGCGGAGACGCCGATTTCGACGGCGCCGTCGTCAGCCTTGGCGCGCTCGGGGTCCTTTGCGAACTGACGCTCGATATCGTGCCGAGTTTCGACGTCCGGCAGAATGTCTATCTGGATCTGCCGGTCGCCACCGTCATTGAGAACTTTGATGCATTGATGTCGCGCGCCTATAGCGTAAGCCTCTTCACACGCTGGCAGGGCGCGACCATTGACCAGATCTGGGTCAAGGCGCTGGCCAGCGCCGGGGAACCGCCGGTTGACGTGCTCGGAGCCACGGCAGCGACCAAGGCCTGTCACCCCATTCCCGGCATGGATGGGACCAATTGCACTATCCAGTTCGGTCGGGCCGGACCTTGGCACGAGCGGCTGTTTCACTTTGCCATCGGCAATACTGCCTCAGCGGGGGCGGAGTTGCAGTCGGAGTTTTTTGTGAAGCGCGCCGATGCGCCCGCCGCCATCGCCGCCCTGCACGCCGCTCAGGAGCAGTTCTCCGGGGCGTTGTTCATCTCCGAAATGCGATCGGTGGCCGCCGACACGCTTTGGCTCAGTTCCGCCTATGAACAGGACACGATTGGCTTCCACTTTACCTGGCACCCGGACTGGGAGCCGACCATCGCGGCCGTAAAGGCGGTGGAGGCGGCCCTTTCCCCGTTCAATCCGCGTCCGCACTGGGCCAAGCTCTTCACCCTGCCTCCTGCCGTCGTGGAAACGAGATTCCCGCGCATGTCCAACTTCCGTGATCTGGCGCAGCGCCTTGATCCAGCAGAAAAATTCCGCAACAGCTTCGTTACTGATCTGATCTTCAGCTAGGGCTTTTTGCTCAAAGGCTGCTGGCGTCCGCCGTGATGACGCTGCGGCCGAACACGCCGTCCGCCTTGGGTGCCAAACGGACCACCGAGTACCCACGCGCTTCCAGTTCGGCAAGGAAACCGGGGAGCAGGTCGACGGTACGCTGGTGAATGTCGTGAAATAGAATGATGCCGCTGCCGCGTGCCTCCAGCCGATCCAGTGTCCGGTTGGCTACAGTCTGCGCGCTGTCCTTGTAATAGTCCTTGCTGTCGATATCGACGTCCAGCACCACCATGTCGCCATGCAGCAGGCTTGTCCGCAGAAAACCGGTTTGTGCGAGATAGGGGAAACGGAAGAACGGTGCCAGCCGTCCTGCTCCACCCAGAGCCTCGGCAACCGCTGCTTCCCCGCGGGCAATTTCGTCCAGGGCAGCTTGACGAGACAGATTGGCCAAATTGGTGTGATCGAATGTGTGACTGCCCACGCTATGACCGCGCCGAGCCACTTCCTGGGCCAGGGCCGGATGAGTCTTGGCCGCCGAACCGAGCATGAGAAAGGTCCCCTTCACGCCGTAACGGTCGAGCGCATCGAGAATTTTGGGGGTCTTGCCGGGCCTGGGGCCATCATCGAATGTGAGGATGACTTCACCCGGTCGCAGAATGATATCGGTCGTCGAGGCAACTTCCAGAGTTCGACCTGCAAGCTGGCTGGTGCCGAAAATGCGACTTGGCATTGCCTGCTCCAACCGCGCCGATGCACTGCGCGCCACACTTCCGGTCACCACGCTGTCACCGGCCGTCGCGGGTGAGTGGGCAAGAGAATTCTGACTGATCGGTTTGGCGCACCCAGCCAAGCTCAAAGCAAGCAGGCCCGAACACAAAAGCGCAGAAAACAACCGCAAGACTGAGCCCACCCGTCCAAATCAAGTGGGCCTACTTTTCGCGATTTATGGTTAACAATCCCCTCGCAAGATCTTAAGATTTACTTACCCGCCAGAGTTTTGGCCCTGCGCCCCAAAGTATCGAGAGCACTGAGGAAAGCGGACCGATCCGCGGGGCGAAAGCTCGCATTGTGGCCGGAAATCTCGCCGGTCTCGCGCAGATGCTGTTTCAGGTCGCGCATGGCCAGGGCCATGCCGATGGAGGCCGGTGTAAAAGGCTTTCCGGTAAAACCCAGCACGTGGCAGCCCTTGTCGATGGCCCGGCTGGCCAGCGGAATATCGGCGGTCAGCACGATGTCATTGGCCTTGGCATGGTCCACGATCCAGTCATCCGCCGCATCGGCGCCTGCCGGGACGACGACAACCTGCACCATCGGGTCGCGCGATGGCCTGATCCCGCCGTTGCTGACAATGGTTATGACCAGCCCCAGCCTCTCGGCGACCTTCCTGGCCTCGTCCTTGACCGGGCAGGCATCGGCATCAACGAAGATGGTCGGCTCAGGCATGCGCGATTTCGTCCAGCAGAAAGGTCAATCGGTCTTCCACTGACACTTTGGGAAGTTCGACGACGCGATACCCCATTTCCGCATAGGCGTCACGCATTGGCCCATAAATGCGCTGTGCGTGGTCCCAACCCTCTGTGCGTTCAGCATCATCGGCGTAAATCTCGCGCCAAGGCGGCGCGAAGAAGACGGTAGGATTATAGCGATAGAGCCGAGCCGCACGAGCGAAGTGACCAGCGTCCGCCAGCCCCATGATCCGGCCATAGGCCACGAGGTCGGGAATGCCCCGGTCACACAATGCCGGCCCCTCGCCTGCGCAAAGCTCTTCATGGGTCCGGATATCCCGGTCCAGCATGAGTTCGGCGAAGCGGGCCGGATCGCGCCATTGCACTGCCGGGCCGTCAATGGCCGTCTGCACCTGGATCACCGCCCGGGCCGCCTCGCGCCCGATGCGGATGCCCCGCGCGGACGCGGCATTGAGTAGTGTTGTCTTGCCTGCGCCCGGCGCGCCGGTCAGCACAAACAGGCTTTCGCCAGCATGCGTCATGCTGTTGCCTCGTAAACACTGTTGGGGAAGCGGCACAGTCGCCGCCCCTCCAATCTATGCGAGGCGTTCTGATCAGTAAACCACCACTGATCGGATGCTTTCGCCCGAATGCATCATGTCAAAACCCTTGTTGATGTCTTCGAGCCGGAGCGTATGCGTGATCATGGGATCGATCTCGATCTTGCCGTCGAGATACCAGTCGACAATTTTCGGCACGTCGGTCCGCCCCTTGGCGCCACCAAAAGCCGTGCCCATCCAGGTGCGCCCGGTGACGAGCTGGAACGGCCGTGTCGAAATCTCCTGCCCGGCCCCAGCGACGCCGATCACCACCGACTTGCCCCAGCCGCGATGCGCGCATTCGAGCGCCTGACGCATAACCTTGGTGTTACCAGTGCAGTCGAATGTGTAATCGGCGCCACCGATCAGATCGCCGCGGCGCTTGGTCAGATTGACCAGATAGGGAACCACATCCTCACCAATTTCGGTGGGATTGACGAAATGGGTCATGCCGAAGCGTTCGCCCCATTCCTTCTTCCCATTGTTGATGTCGACACCGATGATCATGTCAGCGCCGGCCAGCCGCAGGCCCTGAATGACATTGAGCCCGATCCCGCCCAGGCCGAACACCACAGCGGTCGCACCGATCTCGACTTTGGCGGTGTTGATCACAGCGCCGATGCCGGTCGTCACCCCGCAGCCGACATAGCAAACCTTGTCGAACGCTGCGGCCGGATCGATCTTGGCAACCGCAATCTCTGGCATGACGGTGTAGTTTGAAAAGGTCGAGCAACCCATATAGTGATAGATCGGCTTGCCCTCGAGAGAGAAGCGCGAGGTCCCGTCGGGCATCAGCCCCTGCCCCTGGGTGGCGCGAATGGCCGTGCACAGATTGGTCTTGCCAGACCGGCAGGAATAGCATTCACGACATTCCGGCGTGTAGAGCGGGATGACATGGTCGCCCTTCTTGACGCTCGTGACGCCGGCGCCGACATCCACCACGACACCAGCCCCTTCATGCCCGAGAATGGACGGAAACAACCCTTCCGGATCAGCACCTGAAAGCGTGAAATCGTCGGTGTGACATAGCCCTGTGGCCTTGATCTCGATAAGAACTTCCCCTGCCCTGGGGCCCTCCAGATCCACTTCGACAATCTCAAGCGGCTTTCCAGCAGCAAGGGCAACGGCGGCACGGGTTTTCATGCGGAATCTCCTACCAAAATTTGGCGAAAACTCGCACGATCAGGTGCGCCTCGGCAACTCCCGGCGCCGCTTAGACTTCCCTTATCTTTCAGATTTCAACCCGCTATCGCTCCCGGTCCCGGCTGAGCACCCGGCGGCACCTTGCCCATGATGATCATGCCCAGCACCTCATCCTTGGTGACTTCGGACGTTTTTGCCTGCCCCACGACCTGCCCGTTCTTCATCACCACGACCCGGTCGGCCAGATCGAACACATCGTGAATATCGTGGCTGATCAGGAAGATGCCGATACCCTCCGACTTGAGCTGCTTGATCAGTTCGCCCACCTGCGCTGTTTCCTGCGGTCCCAGGGCGGCCGTCGGCTCGTCCATGATCAGGATGCGCGCATTGAACAGGATCGCCCGGGCAATCGCCACGGACTGCCGCTGCCCGCCGGAGAGGGCCTTTACGGGTTCCTTGAAGCGGCGGAAATTGGGATTGAGCCGCCCCATGACTTCCCGCGCCTTGGACTCCATGGCAGCATCATCCAGCGTGCCGAGCGAGGTGACCATCTCGCGGCCGAGAAACAGGTTGGCCGCGGCATCGACATTATCGGCAACAGCGAGCTGCTGATAAATCGTTTCGATGCCATAGGCCTTGGCGTCGCGCGGATTATTGATCGTGGCGGGTTCGCCATTGATGCGGATTTCGCCCTCATCGCGCTTATAGGCACCCGAGAGAATCTTGATCAGCGTCGACTTGCCCGCGCCATTGTGGCCGAGCAGCCCTACCACCTCCCCGCCATGCAGGTCGATAGAGGCGCGATCCACGGCGTGAATGCCACCGAAGGAGATCGAGATATCGGTCATTTCGACCAGAGGCTTGCCGGTATCCAGCATAACGCAACTCCTAATGCTTGTTCCGGCGGTAGAGCGTGTCGAGCCACACCGCAAAGACCAGAACCACGCCAACCACGATGGACTGCAGCGGACTATCGATACCCATCAGCACCATGCCCGACTGCAGTGACTGCATCACCAAAGCCCCCAGCAAAGCGCCGGCAATCGTGCCCACACCACCGGCCAGGGACGTGCCCCCGATCACCGCTGCAGCGATCACATAAAGCTCGTCGAGCGTCCCAAGGGCGTTGGTCGCCGCGTTGAGACGGGCCGTCGAGATGGCGGCCGCGATGGCGCAGAGCGCGCCCATCAGCATGAATATCTTGACGGTCACCCAGCGCGTATTGATGCCGGCCAGTTCGGCCGCCTCGGGATTGCCGCCCATGGCATAGACATAGCGGCCAAAGCGCGTGCGGGTGGCCAGGAATGTCATGACCACGCCGACGCCCACCGCGATCAGCACCGGAATGG
Source organism: Devosia sp. (assembly GCA_040218355.1). Classification (GTDB taxonomy): domain Bacteria; phylum Pseudomonadota; class Alphaproteobacteria; order Rhizobiales; family Devosiaceae; genus Devosia. Next base: position 93,251 of record JAVJRP010000021.1, read on the forward strand.
CGATGCCGTGCGAGATGAACAGCCCGCCTTCTGGCACCGCGATGCCATTGGCCTCTGCGAACCGCTCGGCAATGCGCACCGGCCAGGGATAGGCATTGGCGACCCAGACCGCGGCAATCGTCGCGCCGCAGCCGAGTACGGCCAGGGAGATTTCAGCCCAGACCGGTCGCTGCGGGAAATTGAACCGCTGGCGCTGGCGTCGTCCAAAATACAGCCCGATAACGATGGCAGCACAGGCCACACCCGCGATCACCCAGCTCCACAGGGCACCGATCGATCCATCGGGCCCACCGCCCATGAGCTGGAAAGTCGAGTCCATGGGTGCCACGGTTCGACCGGCCGTGACCCACCAGGCCGCACCGCGCCAAACCAGATATCCACCCAACGTCACAATGAAGGCGGGCACCCGCAGATAGGCAATGATCGCCCCCTGCAGCCCGCCAATGCCCACACCGACGGCCAGACCCGTCGCCAGGGACAACACCCAGATCAATGGATGTCCCAGCCCCAACCCAAACTGCGTGGGCAGTATCTGGGTCTGCATCACGCCCATCACCATGCCCACCACGCCCAATATCGAGCCCACGGACAAGTCGATATTGCGCGTTACGATGACCAGCACCATGCCGGTGACCATCACCGCCACCGACGCGGTTTGCACCGACAGGTTCCAAAGATTGCGCGGGGTCAGAAACAGCCCACCAGAGAAGAAGTTGAAGCCAATCCAGATGATGGCCAGCGCACCGATCATGCCCAACAGGCGCGTGTCGATTTCGGTCGCGATCAGGAACCGCTGCAGCGGATTCTGCACCGTCTGGCTCGGATGCGTGGTGCTTGTCATGGCGCGCGGTTCGGCCATCAATATCCCCCATGGAATAAGCGCTCCGGCGAGCCGGGGCGCGGTCTGATCAAGCAAGTGCCGCAGCGCGTCACGCCGCGGCACTTGCTGGTCAGTCTAGTACAAGATGACCTCAGTCACACGCGGCGACAGAACCAGCCGCAACGCCCTGGCACACGACGTCCTTGGATACCCAGCCGGCATCGATCACGACGTTGAGGTTGTCCTGGGTCACAGGTACGGGCGGCAACAGCACAGCATTCATCTCGACGCCATTGGGGCCATCGGAGAACGTGGTTGCACCGGTGACTTCATCCAGGGCGGCACCACCGGCCAGTTCGACCGCAATTTCAGCGGCCTTCTTGCCCAGTTCGCGCGCATCCTTCCACACCGACACCGTCTGGGTACCCAGCGCAATGCGGTTGAGGGCGGCATGATCGCCATCCTGCCCGGAAACCGGCACGGCACCGGCTAGGCCCTGCGCACTCAGCGCCGCGATGGCGCCGCCGGCAGTACCGTCATTGGAAGCCACCACCGCGTCGACTTCATTGTTGTTCGCGGTCAGGAACTGCTCCATGTTCCCCTGGGCGACTTCCGGGTTCCAGTTATCGGTATAGGCCTCGCCAACATTGACGATGGCGCCCGAATCCACGGCTTCCTGGAGCACTTCCATCTGGCCGGCAAACAGGAAGTCGGCGTTCGGATCGGCCGAGTTGCCCTTGATGAAGACGTAATTGCCCTCAGGCTGCACTTCGAACACACCGCGAGCCTGCATGCGGCCCACTTCCTTGTTGTCGAAAGTCAGGTAGAAGGCGTCCGGGTTCTCGATCAGGCGGTCATAGCCGACCACCGGAATACCTTCTGCGACAGCCGCAGCCACGGCGGGGCCAATGGCATCGCTATCCTGCGCCAGAACGATCAGCGCATCTGCACCCTGGCTGATCAGGCTCTCGATATCGGTCAACTGCTTGGACGCGGACGACTGGGCGTCTGCCGAGATATATTCGGCGCCGGCAGCATCGAGCGCGGCCCTGATAGCGGCTTCATCAGTTTTCCAGCGTTCTTCCTGGAAATTGTTCCAGGACACACCGACGACAATCTGGTCCTGCGCGACAGCCGAGCCGATAAGCACGGTCGACGCCAGCAGGACTGCTGCAAATTTCTTCATATCTGTCCTCCCATGGGCAGATTTGCTGCCCGCAATGCAAGTTGGCGGCTTATCCCCAACCGGGCGCCGCCTCCCTGCGCCCTGAGCATTATTTTTACTGCTCGAAAAAAGGTCTCGCACGCGCCGCCGCGACATGTCAACGTCATTTTCGGGCCTCGAAGAAATTCGCGTGTTGCGATATGGCGTGCACAATGCTGTTTTGGAAATTGGGGTTGGGGGAGAAGGCCGCTTGACGCGAAACGTCAGCGATAGTGATAGCGTCCGGCGGCAAAATCGCGGACTGATCCTGAGTGCCCTGCGCTCAGGCGGCCCTCAGTCGCGCACTGCTTTGGCAGGTATTACGGGCCTAAGCCACGCCAGCGTCACAGCCATCATGCAAGACCTGCTCGCGCAGCGGGTCGTTGAAGAACTCACCAGTCCCGAACGCACCGATGGGCGCATGCGCGGCAGGCCGGCCACCTTGGTTGGCTTCCAGCGTGCGGCCGCCTATGTGGCCCTTTTCGAGATCGACGTAAATCGCCTGCGCGCTTCGCTTGTCGACTATTCCGGTGTGCTGGTAGATCGGATCGAAACGGCCATATCGCCATCGACATTTGCCGAAACGCAGCCCGGCGACTTCTTCGGCGCCCATCTGGACAACCTTCGCGAACGCACGCCGCAGGCGGCCCGGACACTCCGCCGCATCGCCATCAGCGTTCAAGGCATTCTCAACCCGGACAATAGTGGTCTGAAATGGTCGCCCATTGCCAATCTGGCCGGGTCTTCCTTTGCGCATGACCTTGCACGAGACTCGGGTTTGCCGGTCGCTCTCTACAAGCGTGGCCGGCTTTTGGCCGAAGGCACGCGCTGGCTCGACCCCGGCCTGCACCAATCCAGCGTGGCTACGGTCTTCGTCGGTTCGACGGTCGCCATGGGGCTTAGCCTGCATGGCCATATCACCGGCCGTAGCGAGGGCGGCGCCACCGAATTCGGACATATGAACCATATGCCCAACGGCGCCCTGTGCCGTTGCGGCATGCGTGGCTGCATCGAGGCCTATGCGGCCGACTATGGCATCTTGCGCACCAGCTATTCGGTGCCCGACACCACCCCCCCTGCCCCCGCTGTCCCTGCGCAGCAGTTCGACGCACTAATCCAGCGTGCGGAGGCCGGTGACAGAGACGCGACTCATGGCTTCAATCTGGCTGGCCGTGCCATCGGCTATGGGTTGAGCCGCATGATGGCCATGTTCGACCCCACCCACATCCTCATTGTCGGGCCTGGCGCGCGCGCCCTGGACTTGCTTAGGCCCGAGGTCGAGGCCGCACTGTCCTCCTCCTTGGTCTGCAGAATCAACGGGCTACCCAAAATCCTCGCCCATCCCGACGAGCGCGAGCCCATCTTCAGAGGCCTGATGATGAAGACCCTGTCGACACTCGACCAGACCGACTTCGCGGCCTTGGAAACAGGCAGTCGGATCTAGCACGTTCACGCTCTCTGCGAGCCACGACTATTCTGGAGTTGACACACCGCGCTGCAGTAAAGTCTGATCGTCATCATGCTACCGCCGAACATCAACTGACGCGAACTAACAATTTTTGAATTGTGATACTGCCATTACATTTTTGATGCGCAGTATTTATCCGATAATGTCTGGCCGATCGGAGCAGCAACGGTGCCCAAGAAGGTAATTCCCGTCATTCTGGCCGGCGGCCAGGGAACGCGGCTCTGGCCAATGTCGCGTGTGGCGCGTCCCAAGCAGTTTTTGCCCCTCACGGGACCTCTCAGCCTCTTCCAGAAGACGCTTCAGCGTGTGAAAAGCCCCTTTTATTCTGCACCGCCCATTGTCGTCACCAATGCGGAATACCGCTTCCTTGTCGCTGAGCAGGCCGCCGAGGTCGAAATCGTTCCCGCGAGCATTCTGCTGGAACCCGTGGCCAGAAATACTGCCCTTGCCATAGCTGCCGCCGCCGCCCATGCACGGCAATGCCACGGCGACGCCATTCTCCATGTCGTGCCTTCCGACCATGAGGTTGAAATCACTGAAGGATATTGGCCGGCGGTTACCCAGGCCATAGCAGCGGCCGAGGCAGGCAAGCTGGTCACCTTCGGAATTGTTCCGACACATCCCGAAACCGCATTTGGCTACATCAAAGCGGATGCCGAGGTCGGCGCAAAAACTTGTCCCGTGCAACGCTTTGTTGAAAAACCCGATATGCACCGCGCTATCGAGATGCTGTCCGCCAAAGGACATTTCTGGAACTCGGGCATGTTCGTCCTGGATGCCAGCACGTTTCTTGGTGAGTGCCGAAGGCTGGCGCCAGAGACCTTCGAGGCAGCACAAGCCGCTGTGGCTGGCGCCTGTGTGGATCTCGACTTCATACGGCTCGACGTGTCCGCTTGCACGGACGCTCCGAATATCTCGGTCGACTACGCAATTTTCGAGAAAACCGACAAGGCGGTGGTCGTTGCCGTCGACTTTCCCTGGTCGGACCTGGGCAGTTGGGACGCTGTGTGGAAGTCGGCTCAGCGCGATCCGTCCGGCAATGTCACGCAGGGCGCGGTGACCCTGGATGATGTATCCGGCTCCTTGGTGATGACCGACCACGCCCATGTGGTGGTCAACGGTGTCGAGGATATCGCCGTTATTGCCACCAATGATGCAGTCTATGTCGGCCGGCTCTCGGACGCGCAAAAGGTTGGCGACATGGTCCAGCGCATGCGTGCCGACGCCGAAACTGCCAGCCTGACCGAAGTGCATCGCACCGCCTATCGGCCATGGGGTGGCTATTCATCCGTGCTCAGTGGCGACCGCTTCCAGGTCAAGCGCCTGTTCGTAAAGCCCGGCAAGAAGCTCAGCCTGCAAAAGCACCACCACCGCGCTGAACATTGGGTGGTCGTGCGTGGCACGGCGGAGGTGACCATTGATGGCGCGGTCAGCGTGGTGACCGAAAACCAGTCGATCTACCTGCCGCCCGGCTGCGTGCATCGCCTCGCCAATCCTGGCAAAATCGATCTGGAGCTGATCGAAGTCCAGACCGGTTCCTATCTCGGTGAAGACGACATCATTCGCATCGAAGATGAATTCGGCCGGGTCTGACCCTTTACGCCAACCAGACAGGTCAAAGGAAAGGGCCCCTTGGGGCCCATCACCATTCAGAGCTTGAGGAAGTCGTGGAGTTGATCCGCGAGAAGCTCTGGCGCGGCATCAGCGCCATGCAACACCAGTTCGGCGTTTTCCGGCGGTTCGAAGGGTGAATCGATGCCGGTGAAATTCTTGATTTCGCCGGCGCGGGCCCTTTTGTAGAGCCCCTTGGGATCGCGCGCCTCGCAGACCTCAAGCGGGGTATCCACATAGACCTCGGTGAAATCGGTATCTCCGGCGATCTCGCGCGCCAGCCGACGCTCCTTTTCGAATGGTGAAATGAAGGAGACCAGCACGATCAAACCAGCATCGGCCATCAACCGCGCCACTTCCGCCACGCGACGAATATTTTCGATACGCGCCGCTTCGGTAAAGCCCAGATCCTTGTTGAGGCCATGCCGGACATTGTCGCCGTCAAGAATATAGGCGTGCCGCCCTTCTGCAGTCAGCCGTTTCTCGAGAAGATTGGCGACCGAGGACTTGCCCGACCCCGACAGCCCCGTGAACCAGATGATGCGAGGCGATTGCCCCTTCATCTGCGCGCGCACCTCACGGTTCACGTCAAAGGACTGGTAGGTCAGGTTCTGCGCTCGCCGCAGGCCGAAATCAATGGTCCCTGCCCCAAGCGTGGCGTTGGAGATCCGGTCGACCAGGATGAACCCGCCAGTCAGCCCATTGCTGGCATAAGGATCGAAAGCAATCGGCTTGTCGGTGTTGAGCGTGACCGTGGCAACCTCATTAAGGTCGATCTTGGTTGCCGCCGTCTGCTCCAGCGTATTCACATTGGTTCGGAACTTGAGATCAGTGATAGTCGCCGGCACCGTCTGCGTGCCGATCTTGAGCAGATAAGAGCGCCCCGGATAGGCAGGCTCCTCGTTCATCCAGACCACCCTGGCCTGGAACTGGTTGGAATAATCCAGTGTCTCCCCCGGCCGCGAAAGCACGTCGCCACGCGAGACATCCACTTCGCGATCCAGCACCAGCGTCACCGCCTGCCCGGCAATGGCGTGGTCCAGATCACCATCCATGGTGACAATGCGGCTGACGACGGCCGGCTTGCGCGATGCAGCAATAAGCACCTCGTCGCCCACTGCTATCGACCCCGACGCAACCGTTCCGGAGAACCCGCGGAAATCGAGGTTCGGCCGATTAACCCACTGCACAGGAAAGCGAAATTTCTCGGTCGTGCGATCCTCGGAAACGTCAATGGTTTCGAGGTAGGGCACCAGCGCCTCGCCCTCATACCAGGGCGTGTTCTCGCTGGGGCGCAGGATATTGTCCCCTCGAAGCGCCGAAACCGGAACGGCGGCCAACGTCTTGAATCCCAACGGCTCCGCAAAGGCGCGATATTCGGCAACGATTCGGTCGAACGCTTCCTGGTCGTAGTCCACCAGGTCAATCTTGTTGACCACCAGCACCACATGCTTCACCCCGATCAGCGAGAGAATGAAACTGTGGCGCCGGGTCTGGGTCAGCACACCCTTGCGCGCATCGATCAGCACCAGCGCCAGCTCGGCGTTGGAGGCACCTGTCGCCATGTTGCGGGTGTACTGCTCATGGCCCGGTGTGTCGGCCACGATGAATTTGCGCTTGTCGGTTGAGAAGAACCGGTAGGCCACATCGATCGTGATGCCCTGCTCCCGCTCGGCAACCAAGCCATCCACCAGCAGCGAAAAGTCGATACCCTCGTCGCCCACCGTGCGGTTGTGGCTTTCTTTTTTGAGGCTCGCCAACTGGTCATCGAGGATAAGCTGGCTATCGTAGAGCAGCCGTCCAATCAGAGTGGACTTGCCGTCATCGACACTGCCGCAGGTCAGAAAGCGCAGTAGCGACTTTTCCGTCTGCTGGGCGAGCCAGAGATCAAGGCTGTTGTCGGCGGTAGCAGGAACTGCGGACATGACTAGAAGTAACCTTCCTGCTTCTTTTTCTCCATCGAACCGACGCTATCGCTGTCGATCAGGCGCCCCTCGCGCTCCGAAGTGCGGCTCGCCTGCATTTCCATGATAATGGAGGGCAGGTCGGCGGCATCGGAACGGATCGCGCCTGTCAGCGGGTAGCAGCCCAGCGTGCGGAACCGCACCACCTTCTCTTGGGGCGTTTCGCCCGGATTGAGCGGCAGACGCTCGTCGTCGACCATAATGAGCGTACCGGAACGCTCGACCACCGGACGCGGACGAGCGAAATAGAGCGGCACAATCGGGATTTGTTCGGAATAGATGTAGGTCCACACATCCAGCTCGGTCCAGTTCGAGATCGGGAAAACCCGCATGCTTTCGCCCGGATTGAGCCGCGTATTGAACGTCCGCCACAGCTCCGGCCGCTGGTTCTTGGGATCCCAGGCATGGCTGGCATTGCGATGCGAGAACACGCGCTCCTTGGCGCGTGACTTTTCCTCGTCGCGCCGCGCCCCGCCAATGGCTGCGTCATAGCGCCCCGCGGTCAGGGCCTGGCGCAGGGCTGCCGTCTTCATGATATCGGTGTAACGCGAAGACCCATGATCAAATGGATTGATGCCGTCGCGCACGCCATCCTGATTGGTATGTGTGATCAGATCGAACCCGTATTCCTCCGCGGTCCTGTCACGGAAAGCGATCATCTCGCGGAACTTGAACGTCGTATCGACATGCAACAGGGGAAACGGGATCTTGCTCGGGAAGAACGCCTTGCGCGCAAGATGCAGCAATACGCTCGAATCCTTGCCGATCGAGTACATCATCACTGGCCGCTCGAAGCTCGCGGCAACCTCGCGCAGGATCTCAATGCTTTCGGCCTCAAGGGTCTGCAAATGCGTCAGTCGATTCTGGTCCAACACTCTTATCCGGAACTGGGGCCTGGCGGCGGAGAGATGACAAGGTTTCGTACCCTCCCGCGCCCTCGATCTTCAACCCGAAAACTGCCTGAAACGCTGACACTACAGGGCCTTGAGGCAAATTTGTGCACCAACGGGGCAGCGCGTATGAAAGCCCACCCTAAGCGCCCTGACAGCCGCACCGCGCGATGCGTGCGTCCCCCGATCGGCAGAAAAAAAGTTCACCGGCTCTCTGCCGATGTACGCATCGGACGTCCACATTATTACCTGTTGTGCGACGGCCCCACTCGATGATAAACGGCTCCGCAATGCCGGTATAGCTCAGTTGGTAGAGCACCTGATTTGTAATCAGGGGGTCGCGGGTTCGAACCCTGCTGCCGGCACCAGCAATTCCCCATAACATCCGGCAAACTGGCTATCTCAAGCATAGGCGTTCCAAGCCTGGACTGACCAGAGTTTCGTATTGAGATTGAAAAGGTCGCGCAATTGCCCGAAGCGCGACGTTGAAAGCTTGCGGTTGCAGCGAACAAATTTTCGGCCGCAGCGGACTAAGCTGCGATCAACTTGGCAGCGCGCCGGAATTCGGCTTCCGCCTCGGGCGCGAAGCGGAAGGTCTGGAGGAAGTCGTCAACGCCATAGGCTGGCAGTCCGGCATGGATACTGGCCATGGCAAGCCGCGCCGCATCGATCCGCCCGGCCAGCGCCAGGCAATATGCCGCGATGGCATGGATGGCATAATGGGCATTGGGTCTGGCAGCGGCCCTGGCCGCCCAGTCCCCGGCCTCTTCGAACTGGCCCAGCCGCACATGGGCAATGGCGCGTGCTGCCAACATGCCGAAGAGCAGTGGATCAAAGGGGCTGAGGCGTCGTGAGTGATCGGCCGCAATGATGGCCGCCCGCGGGTCGCCCGATTGCGAGCCGACGAAAGACAGGGCGTAGTGACCGAGCGCGAAATTGGGACTCAGCGCAATGGCCTGCTCCAGCTCCACCAGAGACCGGTCGTCCTGCCCGCGCATCCAGAGCGCGCGACCCATGGCCCAGTGGGCCGCCGGATCGTGATCGTCGGCCAAAACGGCCTCGCTCGCGGCCGCATAGGCGAGTTCGCGCTGTTCCTCGCGATCGCCCCAGTGCTGGAAGCCGCTTTGCCAATGGGTGAAGGACAGCCCGGCATGAGCGCGGGCAAAGGTGGGGTCCAGTGTGGCCGATTGCCGGAAGAATTGGCGCGCCGTCTCGTTCTCCGCCTTGGTAAAGCGATACATGTGCCAGAGCCCACGATGATAGGACTCCCATGCCGTCAATGAACTCGGCGGCTTGAGAATGGCTAGGTTCCGCTCGACCGTCTCGATCTCGCTGGCGATGGACGACACGATCTGGTCGCCAATGTCCTCAAGCATATCGAGCGCGGCCAGCGCCTCCCGCTCAAAGCCCTCGCTCCAGACGATGCACCCAGAGCGTACATCCACCAGCTCGACTTCCACCCGCAGCCGCCCGTCGCGGACGCTGACCGTGCCGCCGGTCATGTAGTCGACACCGAGTTTGCGGGCGGCCTCCATGTCCCCCAGGCCGGCCTCCGCCAGGGCATAGACAGAGCCACGAGCGATCACCGAAAGACTACGCAGCCTAGCCAGTCTGGTGATGATGTCCTGGGTGAGCCCCGCACCCAAACCAGCGCCGAAACCGACACCCGCGGCTTCGGCAAAGGGCATGATTGCAAGGGCGGCCCTCTCATGGCGCTGCGGCTCCTCGAAACGCACCATCTCCTCAGTGGAGTTTGGCCGCGCCTGCAAGGGCGCGGCGTGTGCGGCCCGCCACTCCAGCAACATACGGACATCGAGGCCTTCTTGACGAAACAGATCCAGGGTGCTGCGCAGATGGACCGCAGCCTCATCTGCGGCACCGGAGTGCCTAAACTCGGTCAGCAGGAGCACTTGCGCTCGCGCATCCAAGGGAGCAAGCGTCACCCAACGTTCGATCAGGCCACGCCGCCGCACCGCATCGGTGGTTGTGTCGGAAAGAATGCGCGCGATGAGGTCGACATAGGCCGATCGCCAATGCCAGCGCTGCGCCGTGAGCCAGGCTTGGAACCCTGGTTCATGGTCAAGGTGCAGGCCCTCAAGAAATTCCCCGGTCCACAGATCCTCGAGATGGCGCTGGACAATCGGGTCGGCGGACTCCAGCGCCGCCACATCGACTCTGCACGCCGTCAGGTCGAGCCAGACGCAATCGTCTTCCGTCTGCACGCGTCGCAGCCCCGGCTCGTCGAGCAGGCCCCTGAGCTTGCTGAGGGACCAGCGCAACTCGCCGCGAGGATCGTCTGGAACCTCCCAGAACAATTCGCACAAATGGCTGCGGCTGACTGGCCGGGGGCTAAGGGCCAGATAGGCCATGAGGGCGCGGGCCTTGCGCGAATGCGGCAAGGCGATCGGTACGCCGGCGCGTGACAGGGTTAGCGGACCGAGCAAGGCCATGACAAGCCCTGGAACTTGCGTTGCTTGATCCGATATGGCGGATTCCACGGGCATTTCCACGCTTCCTCCCACGCTCGCATTGTGGGTGGTAGTCTAACATTGAATGCAAAGACATACAGCCGGGCTCTTTTCGGAGCACCGCGAGGAGAAGCGCACCATGCACGATCCACACACCAGGACCACAAAGGGTCGCGGCAAGCTGTTCGACAGCGTGCTGGAGACCGTGGGCGACACCCCCATTATCCGGATCAACAATCTCGCCGTTCCAGGCGTGACCCTTTACGTCAAGGCCGAGTTCTTCAACCCGGCCGCGTCGGTGAAGGACCGGCTTGCCCTCAACATCATCGAAGCGGCAGAGCGCAGTGGCGCGCTCAAGCCCGGCCAGACCGTTGTGGAGGCCACCAGCGGGAACACCGGCATCGGTCTGGCCATGGTTTGTGCCCAGAAGGGCTATCCTTTGGTTGTGACCATGGCCGACAGCTTCTCGATCGAGCGGCGGCGCCTGATGCGGATGTTCGGCGCGCGTGTGGTGCTGACGCCGCGCGCCCAGAAGGGTCTTGGCATGTACAACAAGGCCGTCGAATTGGCCGAGGCCAATGGCTGGTTCCTCGCGCAGCAATTTGAAACCGAGGCCAATGCCGATATCCACGAGGCAACTACTGCGCGCGAGATAATCAATGACTTCTCCGGCTCCAGGCTCGACTATGTGGTCACCGGCTATGGCACCGGGGGCACCGTGGCCGGACTGGCCCGTGTGCTCCGACGCGAACGTCCCGAAACCCGCATCGTGTTGAGCGAGCCCGCGAACGCACAATTGCTGGGAAGCGGCGAGCCGCAGGTGCGCGGGGATGGCGGCGCGCCGGCGGCAAGCCATTCGGCTTTCACGCCCCACCCTATTCAGGGCTGGACCCCTGACTTCATTCCCCTGGTGCTACAGGAAGCAGTCGACACCAAAGGCTATGACGAGCTCATTCCTGTAGCAGGCCCTGATGCCATCGCATGGGCCCAGAAGCTTGCGCAAAAGGAAGGCATTCTGACTGGCATTTCCGGTGGCGCCACCTTCTGCATTGCCCGTCAGGTGGCCGAACGCGCCGATCCGGGCTCGATTATCCTGTGCATGCTGCCCGACACAGGGGAGCGCTACCTGTCGACCCCGCTGTTTGAAACAATCGAGTCGGAAATGAGCCCTGAAGAGATTGCGCTCTCGCTCTCGACACCGGGCTATCAGCTCGAGACAACGTAATGCGCGACCAGTTGCACATGCCCGAGGAGACACTCGATCCAGCCGACTGGGCGGCCGCTGAAGCCATCTCACACCGGATCGTCAGCGACGCGGTCGCCTATCTGCGCGATGTGCGGGACCGGGCGCCCTGGCAGGACATGCCGCAGGACGTGCGACGAACCTTTGCCGAGCCGCTGCCAAACGCCCCCACTGACCTGACCGACGTCTATCAGTCGGTGCTGAACAATCTGATGCCCTACCCGATGGGCAATATCCATCCCCGCTTCTGGTCCTGGTATATGGGGTCATCGAACCTGACCGGCGCCCTCGGCGACTTTATCGCCGCTGTGCAGGGATCCAATCTCGGTGGCGGCAATCATGCCGCCGCCTTGATGGACCAGCAGGTCGTGGATTGGTGCAAGCAGATGCTGGGATTTCCGGCCAGCGCCACCGGTTCGCTTGAAAGCGGCGGCTCCATGGCCAACTTCATCGGGCTGACCGTGGCCCGCAACGTCAAGGCGGGAGCCGATATCCGCGAGCTGGGCGTGGCGGCCCTGCCCCGGCCAATGCGCTACTATGCATCGGACCAGGCCCACTCATGCCACCGCAAGGCGATGGAGGCCCTGGGGCTCGGGAACCAGGCGCTGCGGCGCATACCGAGCGACGATGCCCTACGCATCGACGTTGCGGCCCTGCGCCAGGCGATTGCCGAAGACCGCGCCGCAGGTCTCAACCCGGCTTGCATTGTCGGGACGGCCGGCACCGTCAACTCGGGCGCGATCGATGATCTTCAGGCATTGGCGAATTTGGCCGCCGAGGAAGACCTCTGGTTCCATGTCGACGGCTGTATCGGCGCACTCATCGCGATCGCGCCCCATAACCGCGCTCTTGTCGCCGGGATCGAACGGGCCGACTCGGTCGCGCTGGATCCGCATAAATGGCTGCATGCACCTTTCGAGGTGGGCTGCGCCCTCATCCGCGATCCGAAGGCACAGCACAGGACGTTTGCCGTCACCCCCGAATATCTCGAATCCTCGCCGCGCGGCCTGGCGGCCGCTCCCTGGCTGCACGAATACGGCCTTCAGACTACGAAAGCATTCCGTGCCCTCAAAGTATGGATGGCGATCAAGGAACACGGCATTGCTAAATTCGGGCGTCTGATCGACCAGAACATAGAACAGGCACATTATCTGAGCTCGCTGATCGATGCCGAGCCGGGACTGGTACGCGTCGCACCAACGACCATCAACATAGTCTGCTTCGCGATCGATGTTGACGGAGCCTCTGAGGAAGTTGGCAAGCGCGTCAATATCGAAGCCATGCTGAGGCTCCAGGAAGAGGGAATCGCCGTCCTCTCGGACACGACCATCAAGGGCAGGCATTGCCTGCGCGTGGCGATCACCAATCATCGCACCCGCGCATCCGACCTCGACCTGCTGGTCAGTGAACTGGTACGCCTTCGCCCGGTCCTGCTCGCCAGTAAACCACCCTCGGACCAAGATCCTTAGTCGCCGCATCCTCCGCCTGTTCCAGGCAACGCGAAGGTTCTAGCACTATCCCCGCGCACCACCGTCGCCCTGCGATAGCTACCCCACATTGTTCTGATCGTCCTCACCCAGATTGACACGCTGATGAGCTTGATCGAGCCGTGCTAAACGGCGAGACCCCAAGGCTTTTTCGATTAATGTGAAAACCGCAGATCGGCTAATTCGAACGCTTGTCCCGCTCACTGTTGAGCGGAGCGTCAGCAAGCGACGGGACCCTGATGGCCCCGTCGGCTTCCAGCGATTGTCTCCAGCCAATGCCGGCTAACCGGCGGATATGAAGCGGTGATAATCGACCATCGACACTACTCCGTAATGTGGAACTCGATGCAAGAACCCGCCAGCTTGCCCATCACGCTGGGACCACCGCGTCGAGAAAGCCACCGGACTGGCGATGCCAGAGGCGGGCATAGTGCCCATCGAGCTTGAGCAGTTCGGCATGAGTGCCTTGCTCGACGATGACGCCCTTGTCGAGCACCACCAGCCGGTCCATAGCGGCAATAGTTGAAAGACGGTGGGCAATGGCCATGACGGTCTTGCCGGCCATCAGGGCATCGAGCTGGGATGTGATGGCCGCCTCCACTTCGCTGTCGAGAGCCGGGGTCGCCTCGTCCAGCACCAGAATAGGAGCATCCTTGAGCAGGACCCGGCCAATAGCCAGGCGCTGCCGCTGGCCACCAGACAGCTTGACGCCGCGCTCGCCCACATGGGCGTCATAGCCGCGACGTCCACGATTATCCGAGAGATCCGAGATGAAGCCATGCGCCTCGGCAGCCTCGGCGGCGGCCTGGATTTCCTCGTCACTCGCCTCAGGCCGGCCTGATCGACAATTCACAAGCGATCAGCTGGCACCCGAAGGCCAGGGTGTTCTTTACCCATTGCCGCCGATCCGTGATCTGACCAGAACCAGCAATCATCCTGTCAAATTCATCTTTTACAGGATGTTAGCGTCAATAATTGATTCAACGCTTTCACAGCCTGCCATTCATGCGATTGAAGGAAAGACTGGCGCCGTCTGTTCCAATTTATGCAACTAACGTTGGATCAATTGCGCTTTTGGAAGGCAAATCAGTCTGCCATGTTGCTTCCCATAAGGGAGGAAAACATGACCAAAGCCTATCCATTGCGCGCCATTGCCCTGGCGGCCCTCATGAGCGTTGCGCCAGTGAGCGCGGCTCTCGCCGGCAAGGCGGACAACACTCTAAATGTCAGCTTCAGCGAAGAAATTCTCGAACTCGACTACAACTACACGACCAAGCGCGAATACATCATCATCTCCGATCTGATCGACGACACGCTGTTCAGCGTCGATCCGGCGACTAATGAGTATCTGCCGGCCCTGGCTTCGGGCTACGAATATATCGACGACCGCACGATCGAGGTGACTCTGCGCGACGATATCACCTTCCACAATGGCCAGAAGCTGACCGCTGCGGACGTCGCTTACACCTATAACTGGATGATCGACCCGGAAAGCGAATCCAATGCCGGCGCCACCCATGAGAGCTGGCTGGAAAGCGTAGAAGCTGTCGATGAACTGACGGTCCGTTTCCACCTGCTCAATGATTACCCGCTGGCCATTCGCGATCTTGCCAGCCGCGTGCGCATCCGCCCCGAAAACACCTATCACGTGAACGGGGAAGTGGTCCGCAACGCCGCCGCACTGGAGCCGGTTGGCCTTGGCCCCTATAAGGTGGCTTCCTTCGAGCCCGGCCAGGAGCTGATCCTGGAGCGCTATGAGGGCTATTACGCCGACAGCCCCAAGGGCGATCCTGCCATTGAGAAGATCGTCATCCGCACCATCCCCGATATCGGTACGCAGCAGGCCGAGCTAATGAGTGGTGGCGTCGACTGGATGTATAATGTGCCGCTGGACGTGGCCCAGAGCATGGGGGCAACTCCGGTCGCCGAACATCTCTCTGGCCCCGACTTGCGCGTGGCCTTCATCGTCCTTGATGCCGCTGGCTACACAGATCCCGAAGGCCCGTTGACCAAGCAATTGGTCCGCCAGGGCATGAATCACGCCATCAACAAGGCCGACATCGCGCAATACCTTGTCGGCGGTTCGGCCGAGGCAATCCATACGCCCTGTCACCCGGCCCAGTTCGGCTGCGTAACCGACATCGCCAATTACGAATACAATCCGGAGCGGGCAAAGGAGCTGTTCGCCGAAGCGGGCTACCCCGACGGCTTCCCGCTCGACCTTTGGGCCTATCGCGAACGCCCCATGGCAGAGGCAATTGCGGCCGATCTTGAGCTGGCCGGTGTCGATGTCAATTTGCGCTACGTGCAGCTTGAATCGCTCAATCAGGCGCGCGCTAATCAGGATATTCCAGCCTATATCGGCACTTGGGGTTCCGGCGGCACCGCCGACACGGCGGCCATTGCCTCGATCCACTTCAACGACACCACTGATCGCAATTTGTCGGGCGACGCCGAACTGTCGCGCCTCGTGCAGTCGGCCGAAGAAACCAGCGATCAGGACGAGCGCCTGGCTATCTATACCGAGGCCGTCAACCTGATCGCCGATCAGGCCTACTGGGTCCCGATCACCAGCTATTCGGTCAACTACCTGGTGAGCCCGGATCTAGACTTCCCGCTCAGCGCCGATGGCCTGCCCCGGCTTTATCAGGCAAGCTGGAAGTAGCCGGCCCAGGCCCCAAGGACCGGCGCGGGCTTAGCCGCGCCGGTTAAAGATCGGATTACAGCCATGTTCAGATTCATTCTCCAGCGCGGGGCTTTGGCTTTGGCCGTCGCCCTGGTGGTGTCCTTCGCTACCTTCATGCTGCTCAATTTCGCCAGCGACCCGGCCTCCGCCATCGCCGGTGAAGATGCAACCCAGGAGGTGGTAGAGCGCATCCGCCAGGCCTACGGCTTTGATCGCCCGGTTCTAGTCCGCTATTTCGAGTGGCTCGGCGGGGTCGCCCAGGGCAATTTTGGCGAGAGCTATTACTGGAACAAGGCTGTCGGGCAGCTTGTGCTGGAACGGGCACCGGTCACCATCGCCCTGGCCTTGTCGGCCCTCTTCGTCACCATCGTCATCGCCATTCCACTCGGCGCAATGGCTGCCCTCAATCCCAATAGCTGGGCTGATCGCTTCGCATTGACGTTTGCGGTCTCAGCCCAGGCCATGCCCAATTTCTGGCTCGGCCTGCTGCTGATCATCCTGTTTGGTGTCATGGTGCCCATCCTGCCCATTTCGGGCGACAGTACCTGGCAGCATTTTGTGCTGCCCGCCTTTGTGCTCGGCTCCAGCTCGGTGCCTGCGGTCATGCGCCTGACGCGCACCGGTCTGATCGAGGTGATGGAATCCGACTATATCCGCACGGCCCGTTCCAAGGGCTATCGCGGCCTCTCGCTCCTCACCCGCCATGCCATGCGCAATGCCTTGCTGCCCGTGGTGAGTGTCCTCGCGGTCCAGCTCGGGCAGAAATTCGGTGGCTCGGTAATCACCGAATCCGTATTTGCCATCAACGGCCTGGGACGGCTTGCACTGCAGTCGATCCTCGGGTCGGACATCCCCACCGTGCAGATGCTGATATTCATCTTCGCCATCACCTTCGTTCTGATGAACTTGCTGGCGGACCTTCTCAATGCTGCCCTGGACCCAAGGATCCGCATCGGATGAGTGTCGAGACAGACCCCCAACTGCTTCCCGAGGACGTGCTCGCCCCCTCCCCGCGCAGCCAGCTCCTGCACCGCGCCTTGTCCCACAAGGGCCTGCTTATCGGCGGCTTCATTGTCGGCACGCTGATCCTTGTGGCGCTATTGGCGCCCCTGTTGGCACCGCACGACCCATATGCACAATCCCTTGCCAAGCGGCTTCTGCCGCCAGCCTGGGAGGTAGGCGGCACCTGGGAGCACATTCTGGGAACCGATCAGGTCGGCCGCGACTATCTCAGCCGATTGATCTACGGCACCCAGGTTTCGCTCATCATCGGCTTCGGCGCCGCCTCGGTGGGCCTGCTCATCGGCGTCACACTGGGCGTTTGCGCCGGTTATTTCGGTGGCTGGATCGACACGGTGGTTTCATTTGTACTCACCGCACAGCTTGCCCTGCCCGGTCTGCTGCTCGCCATGGCGCTGGTCTTCATCATCGGCCCGTCGGTCTGGGTGGTCATCGGCATCATTGGCGTCCTGCACTGGACCTACTACCTGGTCGTGACGCGTTCTGCGACGCAGCGGCTCAAGTCGCAGGATTTCGTTGCCGCCGCCAACGCCATGGGCGCCAGCCGCTGGCAGGTCCTGCGCAGTGAAATCCTGCCTAACGTCTCGAGCCAGATCATCGTTATCTTCACCTTCGAATTGGGCATCGCGATCCTGGCGGAATCCTCGCTATCCTTCCTCGGCGTCGGCATCCAGCCCCCAATCCCCTCCTGGGGCCTGATGATCGCCGAGGGCAAGCAGGCGCTGTTCTTCCGACCCAGCCTCGTCCTGTTCCCCGGCCTGATGCTGTTCCTGCTGGTCATTGGCGCGAACCTGCTCGGTGACGGGCTGCGCGACGTCACCTCACCGCAGGGGAGGAACTGACCATGCTGGATAATCGCACCATCCTTTCCGTTCGCGACCTTGAGGTCGTTCTGCCGACACCTGCAGGGCCACTCAAAGCAGTGCGCAGCACCAGCCTCGACCTCAAAGCCGGCGAAGCCATTGGCATTGTGGGGGAATCCGGGTCTGGCAAGTCGATGACCGCCCTGGCGCTGATGCGGCTATTGCCACGCAATGCACAGGTCAAGGCCGAAGCCATCACCCTTTGCGGCGATGTGCTGGGTACGATGAGCGACCGGCAATTTGCCAATGAGGTCGCCGGGCAGAAGGTCTCCATGATCTTCCAGGAGCCCATGACGTCACTCAATCCGGTCTATTCCATCGGCCGGCAGATGACCGAGGCAGCGACGCGCATTGGCCGGCTCAGCCAGGCCGCCGCCCACGATAGGGCCATAGAACTGCTCGCCAAGGTCGGCATTCCCGACCCGGCCGGGCGCCTGCAACAGTTCCCGCATCAGCTTTCGGGCGGACAGCGCCAGCGCGTAATGATCGCCATGGCGCTGATGAACGAGCCGGACCTGATTATCGCCGACGAGCCAACGACCGCGCTTGATGTGACCGTGCAGGCTCAGATCATGGACCTGCTGGCCGATCTCCGTCGCGAATTCGGCATGGCGATGATCCTGATCACCCATGATTTGGCCGTGGTCGCCTCCACCGTCGACAAGGTGGCGGTGATGTATGGCGGGGAAATCGTCGAACAGGGCAGCTGCGACGAGGTCCTGCACCACCCGTTCCATCCCTATACGCGCGGGCTTCTCGCCAGTGCGCCCAAAATCTCGAACGTGCCGCGACGGCTCGGAGCGATACCCGGCATTGTACCCTCGCTGATAGGCGACGTGACCTATTGCGTCTTCGCCTCCCGTTGCCCACAGGCGCGAGCCGAATGCCGGTCACAGCGCCCGCCTATGCGCGAGTTGGGTGCCCGAAAATATGCCTGCGTGCTGACCCCCGAAGAGGTCGCCACCCTGCCTCCCGCCCAGCCAGAAATCGAGATGCCCCCGCTCAAGGCGGCGCCCGATGCCGTGCTGATGCAGGGGCGCGGTATCGAAAAAGTCTTTGACATCAAGCGATCGATCTTCGCCCGCACGCGCCAATTGCATGCGCTGGACGATGTCTCGATCGACATTCGCCGCGGCGAGACCTTCGCATTGGTGGGCGAAAGCGGGTCAGGCAAGACGACGCTTGCCAAGATCCTGCTCGGCCTCAACCCGGCGACCAATGGCCAAGTCCTGCTCGAGGGCGAACCCATCGCCGCCATGGACCGGCTCAAGCGCGCCAGGCTGATGCAGCCGATCTTCCAGGACCCATACTCTTCCCTCAATCCGCGCCACACCATCGCCCGCCTGATCGGCCGGCCGCTCGAAATCCACGGTATTGGCGATGCGCAGAGTCGCGAGGCCGCTGTCGTCGAGGTGATGGAACGGGTGGGCCTGCCCAGCCGGGTCATGCACAACTATCCCAACCAGATGTCGGGCGGGCAACGCCAGCGCGTGGCCATCGCCCGCGCCCTCGTGATGAAGCCGGCCCTGTTGGTCTGCGATGAACCGACATCAGCGCTCGATGTCTCGGTACAAGCGCAGATCCTCAACCTGCTTTCGGATCTGCAGCGCGATCTGGGGCTGACCTATCTGCTTATCACCCACGATATCGGCGTCGTGCATCAGGTCGCCTCGCGCATCGCGGTGATGTATCTGGGCCAGATCGTTGAGATGGGTGATGCCGCCGATGTTCTCTCGGCCCCCCGGCATCCTTACACCCAATTGCTTCTTTCATCGGTTCCCGAACTTGATGGCGTCAGCAAGCCGCGACGGCCCGGCTCGGCCATCGTCTCCAATCCGCTCGACCTGCCGCCAGGCTGCCGTTTCTCGGAACGTTGCGCCTATGTTGTCGATGCCTGTCGGGCACAGATGCCCGAACTGCGTCCGGCTCATGCCGGTCCGCAACTGACCCGCTGTATTCGCGACGAGGTGGTCTCCCATGACCTTTCATGATGCTGGCCTGACGCCGCAAACCCTGTTCTCCCGCCCAAATCTTTGGCAGGCTTGGCTCGATGTCGAGGCAGCCATGGCCCAGGCCCAGGCAGAGATCGGCATGATCCCGCAATGGGCGGCCGACGAAATCGCCAGCAAGGCCCGGCTCGAACTCTTTGATCTTGATGCTCTGGAGCGCTCGGTGGCCGAAACCATGGCACCCATCGTCTCGCTCGTACGCGCCTTGACCGACCTTTGCGGAGACGCAGGACGCTATGTCCATTGGGGTGGCACGACGCAGAACATCATGTCCACCGGCCTCATGCTGCTGGTGCGGCGGGGCCATCGGCAGATGCTCGGTCATCTGGCCGGCGCCATCGACACGCTGGGCATCTGGGCAGAAGAACACGCTGAAACCCTCATGGCCGGGCGGACCAATAACCGGCATGCCCTGCCGATCAGTTTTGGCTTCAAGGTGGCGGGCTGGATCGAAGAACTCTCGCGCCAGAACCAGCGCTTCGCGGAATGCGAAAAGCGCGTGTTCTCGCTCTACTTCGGTGGAGCCATCGGCGCCATGCACTCCTTTGACGGACGCGGCACCGATTTGGCACAGGCCCTTGGCCGCCGGCTGGCGCTTGATACAGTCCTCGTGCCTTCGCGCGCCTCGATCGACAGCCAGGCCGAATATGTGGCCGCGCTGGGGCTGTTCGCTATGGCCGCCGGCCGCATCGGCAATGAGCTTTATAGACTCATGGCCAATGAGTTGGACGAAGTGGCTGAACTTCTGGCTGAAGGGGTGATCGGCAGCTCCACCATGCCCCATAAGATTAATCCCAAGCATGTCGTGCATCTGATTTCCACGGCCGCACAACTGCGCTCCCGCGTGGCGCCAGCCCTTGAAGCAGGCCTTCCCGGCCATGAAGGCGATGCACCAAGCAACCAATTGATGTCGCGGACGCTCGAAAGCGCCTGCATGTTGGGCTGGGAGCTGGCGCAAAGACTGGAGTCCACCCTGGCCCGGATCGAGATCCGCCCCCAATCCATGTCGGACAATCTGGCGCTGAGCGCCAATGTCATTGCTTCGGAAAACCTGATGATGGTGCTGGCGCCAAAGATTGGCCGCACGCGGGCGCATGACGTGGTGCACCACACTGTCGCCGACGCTACCGCCAGCAACCGCCCACTGGTCGATTTGCTTCTCGATCTTCCAGAGGTCGCAGATCAGATCAGCCGGGATGCGCTTGAGCGCGCGCTCGACCCGGCCAATTATCTGGGGGAAAGCGCGACCATCGCCAGACAGTCGTCCGCGCTTGCGGCAGAACTGTCGACAGAGTTACGGCGGCGCTCGGCCAGTTGAGTGCTGCCGCGCAGAATGGGGAGTGCGCCGCGTGAGCGAGTATCACAGCTTTGATCCCGCAAAGGGCCACGGCCTGCCGCATGATCCGATCAAGGCCATCATTGCGCCGCGGCCCATCGGCTGGATCTCATCGGTCGGTGCTGCCGGACACGTCAATCTGGCGCCATACAGCTATTTTAACATCTTCAGCCACAAGCCGCCGATCCTGATTTTCGGCAGCGAGGGCCGCAAGGACTCTGTCTCCAATATCGAGGAGACGCGCGAATTCGTCTTCAACCTTGCGACACGCGATCTTGCCGAGCGGATGAACCAGTCGTCCGGCGCCTATCCACCCGAAGTCGATGAATTCGACAAGGCCGGGCTGACGCCTGTACCCAGCGCGGTGGTTGCCGCCCCGCGCGTGGCCGGTGCAGCCGCTTCCATGGAATGCAAGCTGCTCGAAATCCGCCAGTTGCTCGATATCGATGGCCAGCCGGTTTCAAGCCACCTGGTCATCGGCCAGGTCGTGCGTGTTCATATCCGTCAGGACCTGCTTGTCGATGGCATGTTCGACATCGTCCGGGCCGGCACCATTGCACGTTGCGGCTATCGCGGCGACTATGTCGCAGTGACCGAAACCTTCGAAATGTTGCGACCTCGGCTGGATTAGGCCAGCTCCGCGCGCGACCGGGGACAACGTCTTGAATCTGAGATCGCTGCGCATCTTCCGCCGCATCGTCACCCTGGGCTCACTGGCCCACGCCTCGCGCGAACTCAATATCTCCCCCTCCGCCGCGAGCCGCTTGATTTCCCTGCTCGAGGCCGAGCTGAACCTGACGCTGTTTGCGCGCCACAAGCGCCGTCTGGAGCTGACCGAGGAGGGAGACCGCTTCTATCGCGAAACCGAACATATCCTTCGCGGACTCGATGAAATGGGCGCGGTTTCCCAGGACATCCGGCAACAGACCAATAATCGGTTGCGCCTGGTCACTGCCGCACCGCTGGCCATGGGTGTTATCGCGCCGACCCTGGCGCTGATGCGCCAGCAGGGCATGGCGTTCGAGTGCGATATCAATGTTGAAACGCGCTTCGGCATCGAGAGCAAGGTTGCTGCGCGGGCCTATAATTTCGGCATCATTTCCGTGCCACTCGAAAATGCCATCGTAGAACTGACAGTTGAACCCTTCCTCGAGGCGCGGATCGGCGTGCTGATGCGGGCGGATCATCCGCTGGCCGGACGGAGTGCCATCAGCCCCGAAGACATAGCAGACCAGCCGCTGGTTGCCTTGCGCAAGGGTCAACGCTGGCGGGCCCGAATGGACGAGGTGTTCTCCGGGGCAGGCCTGTCGCCACCAATTCCATACGAAACCACCTCAACGCCTGTGGTCACACAATTGGTACGCGATGGGCTGGGACTGACCATCGTGGATCGGGTCTGTGGGCGCATCCTGGAGGGCGAACCACTGGTGCTTCGGCCCCTGGCGCAAGAGCGCTGGGTCACCTACGCCACCATCCACCCGCGCGGACCACGCCCCTCCCTTGAGCAGCACTTCGTGCGCAGCATGCAGGAGTTCGTCGTTGCCGAACGCCACCGAAGCCCTGATATCGCTGCCACCTTGCGCCTGATGTGAGCCGAACGGCCCCTCTGCCAACCGGAGCAACGCAATCAGTGAACTCGAAGTCCGGCGCTCATATTGATGTGTCCAGTATCTCGAAACCCTGCAAAAAGGCAGGCCGACAGAACTGCCAAGTTAACCCGCCATAGTATTTCCTTGTTGTCTCTCCCGGAAGCAACTTAACCTAGAAAAGTGCCAACCCCTTGACCGCGTTCAAAAGATAAAGTCCTTTGCACGAATTGGCTGTCGGGGGCGTCGGTGAAAAAATGCTTAGATTGACCGAGCTTTCTCTGGCTTTGGTCCTTGCCCTGTTTTGCATCATTTGTGGCTCTCTCGTTGCCACCAGGGAACTGGCCGCGGTGCCCCCGAAATTGAGCGCACAGAGCCTCGCCGCGCTGACCGGGGCCACCAACCCCACGGCAATCGCAGGTGTGTCCTATTCCGCGCAGCAGGGCGGACTGACGCTCTGCCTCGAAGCCCTGCGCCATCCGAACGCGCTGAGCCTGCGGTTTCTCGATGAACAGCAGAAATCGCAGTTGGATCAGAAATGCGCCGATCTGGCCGCGGCGCTGACCGCGGCGTCGCCCCTTGACGCACATGCGTGGCTGGTTGGGGCAATGGCCGCAGCACAACAAGGAGCATGGCAGCGCGTCGATGCTGATCTGAGCGCCTCTCAGGCAGCCGCCCCGACGCAGAATTGGCTGGCCACCATACGGCTCGAACTGGGCCTCTCGCATCTCGATCAGCTTGGTCCGACCGCAATCGAGGCCCTGGAGATGGATGTCGGCATGCTTGCCGGCACTGAGCCGGGCGCACGCCTGCTGTCGGAACACTATATCTCGCTCCCCGCTGCGCGCGACTTTATTGAATCCCGCCTGGAGACCGAGCCGCCCTTGATACAGCGACGGTTCGTCAGCACCGTTGCGCGGGCTGGACAATAACCCATGACCCATAAGCGCACCGCTCCTTCTCTCACGGGCCCAGTATCCCGGCGCGGCGGCCCAGCCAGGCTGCACCTGTTCACCTCAATTGGACTGTTGCTCATGGTGGCAGCAGTTCCACTGCCCTTTGCCAGTGCCCGTCCGCTCTATTGGGCGATCTGGTCTGTCTATCTCGGTCTCGTCGCGCTGACATATGCCGTGGTCATGTTGGCCGGAAAACACCAATGGCGTGTTCCGCCCAATGTCATCTGGCCAGCAGCGCTGTTGTTCCTGGCAACCTCCGCCTATCTGGCCATCCAGCTCGTCCCATTTGGCAGCTTCCACCTGCCCGTCCGGGATGGCGTATCACTTGGCACCGCCCAGATCTCCGTGGCACCAAACATGACGCTGCTGACCCTGCTCAAGCAGCTAACCTATGGCCTGCTCTTCCTGCTGTTCATGCAGGTGTCGGCAAACAGGCAGCGGCGCCAATTGGTATCCTATGTTCTGCTCGCAATTGTCCTGGGCTACGCTCTTTATGGCATTGTTGGCCTGCAATCGGGCGACACGATATTGGGCATGCCCAAATGGGCCTATCTGGGCTCTGCCACCTCCACCTTTGTAAATCGCAACGCGTTCGCAACATTTCTTGGCATGGGCGCAATGATTGCGCTGGGCCGCGCTTGCGCCTTAGTGGTCCGGCAATCCCAGCGCCACAAGAGCGATGGCCTGATCAAGCACCTCGTCAGCGAACTGATCCTGCATATCGTGGCCTACCTGTTTCTCCTCACGGTTCTTGTTGCCACCCAATCCCGGATGGGGCTCGTCGCCACAATTGCCGGCTCCATCGCGATTCTGGTTCTCACGCTGGCGACCACGCGCAAATTGCGCCAGCTGACGTGGTTGGTGCCGGCGATGATCGTGCCGATCGCCATCGCCCTCATCCTGTACGGAGACGGGCTGCTTAGCCGCATTGGCGATGATCAATTGTCCACCAGCAACCGCCTTCTGATCTACCAGCAGGCATTGGAACTGCTTCGCCTTCGTCCACTGACAGGTTTTGGCGGCGGCAGTTTCGAACAGGCCTTTCAGCTCGTTCACACCCTGCCACTCAGTCCTGAATACGTATGGGCTTACGCCCATAGCACCTACCTCACCCTGTGGACGGAGTTGGGCCTGTTGGTTGGAACGCTGCCAATGCTGGGGATCGGGTATCTCGCCTGGAAAATTCTACGTTCCTTAGGGGGGACCCTGAAAGGATGGGCAACCAAGGCCACTTCTATTGGCGCCATTACTGTTTGCAGCACACACGCTCTGGTCGATTTCAGCCTGGAGATACCCGCTGTTACCGTTTTGTTTGTAGCTTTACTGGCATTAGGCATATCCGCAGCAACGACTTCTGACTGAAAGGCCGGGATGTCATGGTTTTGAGTAGACTGCTTGGGCTGATCGGAGGCGGCGATGGACAATCGCCGCGCAACTGGCAGCATCTGGCCGAGCCAAACTGGCCGCCGGCCATCTATGCCATCGGCGACATCCATGGCTGCATCGACCAGCTGATCGATCTTGAAGCCAAAATTTGTGCTGACGCCGCGTCATATGAGGGTGATTGCTGGATTGTCTATCTCGGCGACTTTCTGGATCGCGGCCCTGACTCTGCCGCCGTACTCGACCGCCTGCTCGATCCGCCTCCGGCCGGCATCCGGCGCATCTGCCTGGCCGGAAACCACGAGGCCATGGCCCTCGAATTTTTCAATGCACCGCGCGCCAATGCCCATTGGCTCCAATTTGGCGGTGATACGACGCTCGCATCATACGGTATTCAGCAATCCGCCTGGTCTGGAGCATCTGCCCGCGCCCTCGGAGACATTGTCAGGAGCCACATTCCGCGCGAACATCTCGATTTCCTGCGTGACCTGCATCTGACCTTGTCCGTACCGGGCAATGTCTTCGTGCATGCGGGGCTCAGGCCCGGCATTGCACTTGACCAACAGGCAGAGTCGGACCTGCTTTGGATCAGAAGCGACTTCTTTGACGCTCCACCCACGCCCGGGCTTCGCGTCGTTCATGGTCATACCCCTGGCCCTGCCGTCGTTCAGGCCGAAGGACGCATCTGCGTCGATACCGGCGCCTTTGCCACAGGCATCCTCAGTGCCGTCAGACTGACACCGGACGGCGCCATAAATATCCTTCAGTCCTCAATTTCCCCGGCGTCGGGACCACAAGGTTAGCTTCCTCTTTGTAACCTCACTCTATTATCGCCCCCAGAACACGACCTCAGGCATCAGCCTGCAAGCGTGACCCCAGACTTGCGGAACAAGGTTTTCTTCAATGGACCACAGTGAATTTGAACTTCGTAGCATCTTCGGACTTCTGCGAAGGCAGTTCCGTTTGATCCTGACGACAATCGTCGCTGTGATGAGCCTGGCTGCAGTCGTCGCCTTCTCGCTGACTCCGGTTTACACCTCTTCGGCGCTGATCATGGTGGATCCGAGCAACAAGGATCTGCTCGACCCGCAGAACCAGATCAACAGCGCCAGTGCGGACAGTGCCAGAATTGACTCTGAAGTCGAACTGGCCCGATCAGACAGCGTCTTGCTCAAGGTTATCCAGGAGGAAAACCTCATTGCCGACCCAGAATTCGGGGTGTCGCTAGGGACTTGGGCCCGGATCCTGAACTTCTTGCGCCTGGCAGAACCGACGCTGCCCTCGGGTGAAGATGCCGTCAATCAGACTCTGTCCAAGCTGCGCGGCGCGATCCATGTCCAGCGGCGCGCTCTGACCTATCTCATCTCCATCCAGGCCAGCGCGGAGAATCGTGCACTTGCGGCAGATATGGCAAACGCCGTGGCCCAGACCTACATCGCCGACCAGGTGGACGCAAAGATCGAGGGCATTTTGGCGTCCCGCGATATCCTGCAGGCGCGGGCAGAACAGGCCCGCCAGGCCATTGTGTCCTCGGAGAACTCCTTCGACGACTTCGTCGAAAGCAATATTGCAAGGATCAGCCAGGATACCGGACGCACAGATCTGATCGCCCTGCAGCGCCAGATCGATGCACTGAGTTCATCGCGCACGCAGAACAGTTCGCTCGTGAACTCAATGCAGATGGCCCTGCGTACGCAGGACCTCGAGACGATCGTCAGCGACCTGCAGTCCGATGCGATTGATGAACTGGAGCAGCAACGCGCCGACCTGCTCGCCAATCTTGAGAGCGCAGCAGACGGCACACCAACCGCCATCAATCTCAGGGACGAGCTCGCAGCCATCGAGCAGCACATGCTGGACGAAGCCCGGATCGCAACGACCAGCCTGGCCGACCAGATCCAGGAAAACCAAGACACTGAGGATACGCTGCGCCAATCTCTCAGATCCCTGGTGCTGGACCAGTCCTTGTCCGCAGATGTCCTGACCGAGCTCTATGAACTTCAGCGCGGTTCCGAAATCGCACGGCGCCAATATGAAACGCTGCTTTCGCGTATTCAGGACGTCGAAGCCCAGGCCGATCTGCAGATCGCCGACAGCCGCGTAGTCTCGCCAGCACTTGCACCGCAATATCCGGCCTTTCCGAACAAGACCTTGATCCTGGCCCTGGCCGGATTCTGTGCAATTTTGCTCGGCCTGGCCCTCGCCTTTCTCTATGAAAACCTGATCGGTGGCTTTACCGGTGATGAGCAACTCGCCCAGGTTCTCAAACTGCCGGTGGCAGCCACAGTACCCCGGCAACGGGCCAAGTCCGAAAAGGAGAGCCTGGCCAATACGGTAGTGACCGCTCCCCTGTCGGGATTCTCGGAATCGATCCGGCGCATCCGCGCCAATATCGACCAGTCGGTCCGCCATGCCAGCCCGGACAAGCCCCCGACAACCAAGGTGATCATGGTCACCTCTACTGCGCCCAATGAAGGCAAGACCACCCTGTCGCTCTCGCTCGCCCGCTCCTATGCCCTGACCGGTCAGCGGACCCTGATCATCGATTGCGACCTGAGAAAGCCGAGCCTGCACCGGCATCTTAACATCGAGTCCTCGACCGGCCTGTTGGATTACCTCAGTTCCGATGGCGACGGCGTCGCGCTGCAATCGATCATTTCCAGCGATCCGCTGACGTCAGCCACCACCATTCTTGGCGCGCGCCGCAGCAATCTCCCGACCGACCAATTGCTCAGCGCCGTTTCTTTCGCCAGGTTGATAAGGGCAGCGCGCAACAGCTTCGAAGTCATCGTGCTCGATACCCCGCCGGTCGGCCCGGTCATTGACGGGCATTACGTGGCCCCTCATGCAGATGCCATTGTCTTTGTGACCCGATGGGCAACGACGTCGCAATCCGATGTTCGCAAGGCCGTGACCGGACTGATGGCAGCGCGCCGACCTGATGCGCAGGTGCTGGCCGTCCTCAATCAACAGGACGAAACCCGCTCTGCCTACTACCGGCGCTATGGCAGCTATTACTCCTACACCTCCGACTAGGTCGAAGCCTCCCGGAAAGGTCAGGACATGCGTGTATTGCATTTCGCCGAGAGCTATCATGGCGGTATCGCCAGCTATCTCAATGAGCTGCTCCCCCGCCAGGGAACCGCCTATGACAGCATATCGGTGCTGGTGCCGGAAAAGCAGGACACGCTGATCCGGCACCATGATCGGCTGCAAATTCACACCTACCCCCCCTCCCGTCGCCGCCTGGATTCCCTGTTGGGGGTACGCAGCCACCTGCAAGGACATCTTCAGGCCAATCGCTATGACATTGTTCACCTGCACAGCTCATTCGCTGGCGCAATCGGCCGCTCGGTCCGCTCAAGCGGCGCGGCCATAGTCTATTGCCCGCATGGTTGGGCCCAGGGGATGCGCACATCTGCGCCCGCGCGGGCCGCCTACGGAATGGTCGAAAACGTGCTGTCGCGACGGACCGATGCGATCATCAACATTTCACATAGCGAAGAACGTCACGCCCGCTCGGCTCGGGTCGCA
Organism: Devosia sp.; assembly: GCA_040218355.1. GTDB lineage: Bacteria > Pseudomonadota > Alphaproteobacteria > Rhizobiales > Devosiaceae > Devosia. Next base: position 121,779 of record JAVJRP010000021.1, read on the forward strand.
TTGGACAAATGCCACCTGGTGCACAATGGCATCAGCGATGCGCCGTTTTTCCCGCTTCCGGCGGGCGCCAAACTCAAGCGATTGCTGTTTGTCGGGCGCTACGACCGCCAGAAAGGCGCTGACCTGCTGGTCGGAATCGCCCCGGCACTGCGCGAACGCGGCATTACCCTGACCATGATCGGGGGAGCAGTGATCGGCAAACCAGCAGTCGCCGCCATCCCGGATTATGTCGACCATCGTGGCTGGCAGCCACCCGACGCTGTCGCGGCGGCCATGAACGAAGCCGATGCCATCATCATGCCGTCCCGCTGGGAGGGGTTTGGGCTAGTTGCTGTCGAAGCCATGCGCGCTGCTCGACCAGTTGTTGCAGCAGAAGTCGGCGGGCTCGCCGAAATTGTCGCCCATGGTTCTTCGGGTATCCTGGCGCCTCCCGAAAATCCGACGGGTCTGCTGAACGGGGTAGACAGGCTGGCCGGCATGGACCTGCGCCAAATGGGCCTGAACGGCCGCAAACGCTACGAAGAGCTCTACACTGCAGACTTGATGTTCTCCCGCACAGATCAGGTCTATCGCAAACTCATGGACACCCGCTCATGACCACTCCGGTTCTCGCCCTTGTCCCCGCGTACGCACCAGACACGGCCGCGCTGCAGGCAACCATCACGTCTCTAGAGTCCCAGGACAGCCCGGTCGACATCTGCGTGATCGACGATGGCAGTCCAAACCCCGTGAGCGAGACTCTGCCCCCAAGGCCCGGGCTGACAATTCTGCGCCTGACCCCAAATGGCGGCATCACAGCCGCCCTGCGCGCCGGCGTCGATTATGCCCTCGCCAATGGCTACGAATATGTCTGCCGGCTCGATGTCGGCGACAATGCCTACCCCAACCGGGTATCCAGGCAGCTCCAATACATGCATCAACACCCTCTAACCGATCTGCTCGGGGCGCATTCCAGGGTGATCGATTCCTACGGCGAGCTCCTGTTCATCCATGGCACCTCGGGGGGGCCTGAAGGCGTGCGGAACTATCTGAGCAAGAACGCGGCGTTCAAGCACTCGACCTTTTTTGTTCGGTTGGACTCGTTGCGCCGCTTCGGCAATTACAGCGCTGGCTGGCCCGTGGCACAGGACTATGAACTCGCCCTGCGTATCGCGCGCCACGGTGGAGTGGTTGATTGCCTTGACGATATCCTGATCGACTATATCGATGACCCGGCCGGTCTCTCCACCCGCAAGCGCAACGCCCAGTTGCGCATGCGCCTCAAGGCCATGCTGGCCCACCCTGCTCCACTCGAGCCGCGATGGTATGCCGGTGTGCTGCGCACGTTGGTAACGATGATAACCCCCCCACGGCCTGGCCAAGCGTATTTCGCTGGCCAGCTGGGGAGCACAGCAAGCGGGCCGGACCGGCTGATGGAGACGCTGCGGCGCTGGGCGCTTTACCTGTTGATCTTGTCCATTCCGTTCAATGGGATTCCTGCGCCCCTGCAGATTGGTGAATTGTCGCGCGATGGCTTCTTTTATGCCTCGCTGCCCTACCTCGCACTGCAGGTGCTCGCCTGGCTGCAGCGCCCCCGCCTCAATCTCTTCGGCCCACTGCTGCGCAGCCAGGGCATCTATATCGTCCTGATCGGCCTGTCACTGCTCATCAATCTGCCCTCAATCCTTGCCAACAGCTACGGCACCCGGACCGGCATGGAGCGCTATGTCCTCAGCGTCATGGTTTTCGCCTATTACTTCCTGCTCGCCGTCGCCCTTTACGCGCATGCCCAAAATGCCGGAGTAGATCGCTTCCTCGCCTGGCTCACGCGCGCCTTTACCGCCCTCGCCACCGGCCTTGCAGCCCTTGGCGTGGTGGAGGTCATATCATGGACCGTAACGACCATCCGGCCCGCCTGGGAAGCCATGCGCCGTATCGTCGCCGCCGATGCGACATCCGTGATTGGACGGCTCGATGGCGTCTCTCTCGAGCCTTCCTTCAATGCCTTCGCCTTGCTCGCCTGCATCCCCTGGCTGGCGCTGGACAATGGGAGCATCAGGGCAAGACGCCTGCGCCAACTGCTGCTTATTCTGATGGTGCTGCTCTGCCTCCTCTCGGGTGCCCGCACCGCCTATGTGGGACTGGCCGCCATGGCCGCAGGCTATCTGCTTTGGCGTGGCATGTTGCGGTCGGCCCTTCCCAGGGGCTGGGATGGAGGGCTCATGGTAGTCTCGGCCTTTGCCCTGGGCATCATTGTACCAGTCTATGCGTTCACCCAGATTGGTCCGGGCGAAAGCATCTCCAACATTACGCGAAGTTTTTTGATGATGGGCGCCATCGACGCGGGCTGGAGCCAGCTCTGGGGCCAGGGTTTCGGACAAGTTGGCTTCTATATGGTGCAGAACACATCCTCGGCTGTTCAATACAGCTGGGAGCTTGTCGACTTTTTTGCGGGCAGCCGACACGGTGAGTTGCCGCCGATATTCTCCTGGTATGCGCGGACCATTGGGGAGTTTGGGGTACTCGGCTTCATCGCGCTGGGAGTCAGCTTCAGCCTGAGCTTGACGTCCCTGTTCGGTCGCGCTGGTCGGTCAACCGATCCGCTCACGCAAAAGCTGTTTCTCGTCGCGGCACTGATGGCCTCGCAATTTCTGGCGATCGCCTTCTCGATTGAAACGATCCGAATTGCTCAATACTGGATTGGCTGGGTTCTGATTACCCTGACCGTGCAGCAGGCACGGGCCCCGGGAAAGTCGCTTGCCAATGAATGACATTCACGACAGCACGGGCGGAACACGATCCCTCATTGGAAATTTGCTGGGTGGGGCCGCGATCGCAGGCGGACTGCGCGTCGCCGGTGCCGGACTGACCTTCCTTTTCTTCCTGCTGCTGGCGCGCACTACAAGCCCGGAGGACTTCGGCGCGTTTTCGACCGTCTATTCGATTGCCACCATACTGGGCTATATCGCAAATGCGGGGCAGCATGTGGCGATACTCAAGGCCTCTCCCTCCACTCATGCAAGCCATGGCGTAGCCGCAGAACGCCATGTGGTCTCCCGCGGACTGGCTGTTGTGCTTTTATCTAGCGGCCTGTTGCTGGGAACAATCATGCTGGTCAGCAGCCAGACCAGCTGGCTTCCGGAAATCAACACAGTCTCAAGCCAGAACGTATGGGTCTTTTCGGCCCAGCTCATGGTGGCCCTGGCTATCGCCGAATATTGTGCAAGTGTTCTGCGCGCGCGCGGCCGGATCGTTTTCGCACTGGCTCCCCGGGACATCGCCTGGCGGATCATCGCCATGGTCCTTATTGCCTATTTCGCCAGCAACAGTTGGCCAATCGACGCGACTATTGCGGCGACCCTGACAACACTCGCACTCACGCTGGCCATTGCTCCGCAATTGCTTGTCCTACTTGTCGACCTTGTGCGTTCCATCAGATCCGGTGGACTTCTCGAAACGTTCTCTGGGGCCTACATCAGGGAGGTGGGCCAATTCTGGATCAGCACGAGCATCAAGCCGATCGTCGACTACGCCGCGACCATCGTGGTTGCCTTCGCCCTTGGCCCCGCCGCCGCCGCCGCCTACTTTGCCGCCGATCGCCTCGCAAAGCTCCTGGCGATGGCCCTGATCAGCACGGAACAGATTTCCGCGCCGCTACTGGCAAGAAGCTATCACGCCGGTGACATCGGCCGCGCGCAGACAATTGCGTCAGCGACCAGTGCCATGGCCACCTTGGTGACGCTCGCCGGCCTGGTGCTCTATGGCCTCATCGGCACTCAATTGCTTGGACTCTTTGGGCAGGAGTACACCAGCGCATATCCGGTCCTGCTCGTCCTAGCCGCCGCGCAACTGGCCAATACCTATGCCGGCTCGAATGTCGTAACCCTGCTTATGACGGGGGGCCAAAACCAACTCACTGCTATCTGGGCCATTTGGGGCAGTATTGGAGTATCCGCCAGCTTCTACGCCGCAGCAAACTTTGGCGTGCTTGGCGCCGCGGTTTCGACGCTACTGGTAACCATCTGCTGGAACATCCATGCAAGCCGAAGATGCCTAACATCTAGTGGCATTCATTCCGCGGCCCACACTTTCAATTTTCTGGACTTTCGCAACTCAATTAGAAGCACAAGTAATGAAGATCCGTAGCGACCTCGAAGCCAATACAGGGAAGTCCGGAGTAGTCAACGCGCTTCTATATTTTCCTGTGAACCCTGGATACCTGAGCGTAAAGCTTTATCGGTTTTACTCTTGGGCCGACAAGAGGTCACTTTTTGTCAGAGCAGCATCAAAGCTTGCCTGGCGTTTCAGTATTTTACTTTCCAGTTGCCACATTAGCCCAAAAAGCCGCCTGGGTGATGGGCTCGAACTGCCCCATCCAACAGGAATTGTGATTGGCGATGGTGTCGAAATCGGTTCGAACGCTCGCATCTTCCAGAACGTCACAATTGGCCAGTCCGGTGATACAACCCAATACCCGAAGATCGGATGCAACGTCACGATTTACGCGGGAGTGACAATATTTGGTGCGATAGAGATTGGGGACAACTGCACCATCGGCGCTAACTCAGTTGTAAATAGGAGCGTACTTGCGAACTCGACAGTTGCTGGAAATCCAGCGCGGCCACTAAGTGCACCAGTCAGCCCTCCGCCTCTGACAGGATCCTTGTAATGAGGATTGAGCCTTCCGTCGGAATGCTTGTCCAACCCTCTCCCAGAATGCCCAAAAGCTGCACTTGCGGTCCCTCGGCACGATAGATCGTCACATCATGGGGTCCTTCTGCCAAAGGCAAGTCCAGCACATCCGTGTCCCGATTTGATGTGCCCCCGCTAGTCAGAATGGGGGAGGTAGCAAGCGTGGATTCTTCTAGCTGCGGGCAGGATAGCCGGAGGATCAAATCTAGCGATTTTCCGTCCAAGTACGTGAGTTCAAAGCTGCTCCTCAAAAATGCGGTTGCCCCTGCAAGTAGTGTTCTGCTCTCCACCAATCGTATCGGTGACTGAGCTACAACTTCATGCACATCAGCTCCATAGTGAAGGTATGTGCTGGCTCCGGATCCCCCGAACTCCTGAATATTCAGCCGCAAGTTGGACAGATTGCTCAGTGAACCGTCAATCAGCCGCACGAAGACCGAGCCGGTCCAATTCTGGCCGGCGGCGGCCGCGGCGCTGGTCGTTTGTTCGAAGTGAATGGCAGCGCCACTGCTGGCCGTTGTTTCGCCATGCAGGCGGATATCCACATAAGGCAGGCCGAACTCGGTGCCCGTTCCCACCACGGAAAGAACAGGTCCGCCTCCGGCGAACCGGGCCCAATGCGTGGGAAACGTGCCGGGGCTGCCCGCGGCGGCACCCTGCCCTGACGCGTTGCGCAAGACATTGGTGGCTGCCGGTTCGATCAGCAGCCCGCGATTGGTGAGCGCGGCAACGTCATTGGCAAAGCTCCACCAATGTCCAGAGGCATCCTGCGCCAGCTTGGTCGAACTGCGGGCGACGGTGAAAGCCGACGCCGCGGGCACATAGGCGCCATTGATCCGATACAGCCCTTCTGCAAACGAAAGGGCAAACGGCACCCCCGACAGCCGATCACCGACGCGGCCTGCCTGGCCCAGCGAGAGACCTATCATCACGACAGCCCCACGATATCGGTCGCTGTCGTGCCGGTGGCACGCACCCGCTGCACGCGCAAGGGCAACAGGCTTCCCGCTGGAACATTGGGCAGAACCAGCTCGGCGCCCGATGCGAAGGTCACCGCCAGGGCGCCAGACGACCCAACATAGACCGCGCGCGTGATCTCGCTGAGATCCGCCCCGTCATTGGGGGCGATGGCAAACCCATGCGTGGCGGGGGCATCCAGTGCTTGTGTATGAGTAGAATAGCGATCGTTTGGCATCCCTGGCTCCTGTTTCCTGAGCGGGCCTGGGGGCCCGTGATCCTGTGGTCTATCCAGACAATAAGACCGCACCGGCCGGCGGGGATAACTCGCCAAACAAAAAACCCCGGCCGAGAACGGCCGGGGCTCCAATCTTTGACTGAGGCGAGAAACGTCAGGCGATAAACATGTCGTCGTCGACGCGCGTGCCATTCCCGAAGTCGAGCACTTCGTCCAGCATCAGGTCGGTGACCGTCTGCTGCTGCGACACCAGGCCAGATGGCAGGACACTGATCGAGTCATCGCCATTGAGCAGGAAGATGTCGTCGGTGGCATCACCATTGTAATTGCCGACTGCCGCGATAGACCCGACCGCAAACACACCTACACCGATATTGGCGCCGCCAGCATTGAGATAAGAGGTGTATCCGACAGTACCACCCGCGCTATCGACCGTCTGGAATAGCAAGTCATCCTTGCCATCACCGTTGAAATCCCCGACACCAACGAGCTCACGACCGGTCTGGAAGTTGATGTTCTTCGTTGTCTTGTTGACGAAGTCCAGAGCAGACAACCAGTCGGTATTGGACTGGAACACAATGTCCTTGCTGCCATCACCGTCGAGGTCAGCTAGGCCAACTACCTCGCGGCCATCGGCACTGCCAATGTGAGCGTACTGGGTGCCGCCATTTATGCGGGCATATAGATAGCCGGTGGCATTGTTCTGCATGATGATGTCATCTTTGCCATCACCATCAATGTCACCAACCGCCTGAATGCTGTGATCCCCAGTGATCTGGGTCAACCCAACGCCACCCTGGCCCGGGCGGAAATAGCCAAGCCATTCGTTATTCGTGTAGGTCAGGACGTCATCCTTGCCGTCGCCATTGAAGTCGCCAATCGCAGCAACACTCTGGAAGCCAACGCCCACCAAGGCATCGCCATCTGTCACATAGTGCCAGCCATTCGGGTTCTTGATCAGCTGGTCCTGGGTGCCATCGCCATCGAAGTCGCCGATACCGACCTTGTAATCCCAGTCAAAGGCGAAGCCGTTGAACTCAAGATTCTCGACCCCATCGAGCACCGTGGTGCCGTCGCTGCCAATGATGGTCTTGGTGGCCGTATCGATACGATAGGAACCGATACCACCATCAAACACCGCCGTGTCGACGCCGTCGCCACCGAAGATGAAGTCATCCCCGCCATAGCCGGCCAGACGGTCATTTCCGAGACCGCCATGCAGCTCGTTGCCGCTCGAATTGCCTTCCAGGACGTCGTCGAAGTCCGAGCCCATGAGGTTTTCCACATGCCGCAGTGCAGTCGAGTTGCTGCCCCAACTGGCCGAACCCCAGGCAGAACCTTCATTGAGGAAGGCAATGACTGCAGCACTTGCACTGGAAGCGTCGAAGGTATCCAGGCCGCCACCCGCACTGATGAAGTCCGTCCCGGTGGACGCCAGGAACACATTGTTCCCGGTGGTGCCCACAATCGAGTCGTTCCCGGTCGAACCACGAACATTCTCGAAGCCCGATAGGGTGTGGCTGACCCCACTCCCCGACACCGTCCCGTTCAGGATGATGTTGAGGCCATTGGACAGCCCGCTGTAGTCGACCAGGTCGTTGTCGCCATCACCACCGTTCAGCGTGTGGCCCAGGCCCGCTGCTGCACGATAGATGTCGTCGCCGCCACCCATATTCAGCGTTAGCTGATCGAAGGCGCTGCCGCTGGCGTCAACCTCGTGGTTGCCGGCACCCAGGGTAATGTCGAACCGCTCGACGCTGTTGTAGTTCACCGTCAGGCTGCCGACAGAAAGGCTGCTCGAACCGATCGTGACAGTGCCGTCCCCGGCCACCGAGGAGGCATCGATCTTAAGCGTGTCGCTGCCCGCTCCACCGTCGAAGGTGTCGCTACCCTGGCCGATCTCGTAGATGAAGGTGTCATTGCCCGAACCGGCAAATACGCCATCGGAGTGCTCGGTGCCCGAGATCGATTGGCCACCGCTGTTGAGCCCGTAGAGCCCGACTTCGCGCACACTGGCGTCGAACGTATTGGGACCAACGATCGAACCGGCGTCGACCACCGCATCGAACAGACCCACGCCAACATGCTCGAACCCGCTGTTGGCAAACTCGTTGCCCGACACGGAGATGTTGCTGCTGCCCGGATAGGCATCGACCGAGATACCGACATTGTTGCCGTCAAACAGGTTGTCGCCAACGGCGATATTCTCGCCACCATTGACATAAATGCCTGTCGACCAGCCGTGGAAAGCGCTGCCCGACACGTCGAGCCCGCTACCCGCACCCCCGATATTGGTTTCAATACCGATGCCCGAGTGAGCCACCGCATCCTGCACGAAGAGGCTGTTGACCACGACCAGGCCCGTTGCGGCCGCGGTCAGTGCCGCACCCGCCCCGTCCTTCGAGAACTTGACGCCCTCGATACGCACACCTTCTGCCTGAACCAGCAGGTTGCCGTCGATCACGCTTTCCGAACCGGTGCGACCGGCCGCATCATCCTCGGCACGGATGCCGACAATGGTCAGCCCGGCCTTGGAAGCACCGATGACACCACCGCCGAAGGCACCTTCGGACAACAGGATCGTGTCGAGCCCGGTTGCCGCGTCAATCGCATCCTGCAGCGTGGCGAAGCCATTCGCTCCCACGATCAGCACGCGGCCTTCCGAGGCCGAGTCGGCGAACTCGAGAATTTCGACACCGGAGACAGTTTCGACACCATCGTCCGAGGTGATTTCGCCAGACGAGACCAGATCGCTCAGATCGACATTTTCGCGGTTGAAGTCGAGCTTGACCGTATCAACGCCATCGCCACCCACATAGGTGTCGACGCCTTCGCCACCTTCGAGCACGTTGTTGCCCGCATTGCCGGTCAACACGTTGTCGCCGGTGTTGCCAGTGGCATTGATGTCGTCGGAGCCAATCAGTTCGAGATCATCTGCGCCTTCAGGAAGCGTTGCACTCTCGTTGTCGAAGAGCTTGATCGTGCCGCTGACATCATTGGTCGCAAGCGAGGCGGCCTCACCGGCCGGCTGGTCAACACGCACCAGGAACATGTCCCCGTCGACCGTATTGTCTTCGATTGCGACATAGCTGACGCCCTCGAATGACACCACGCCCTTGACGTCAGCATTGGTGAACACCACGCCAGTCATCTGACCGTCGGCCGAAGCCCCCGAATACGGAAGCGCCTCGGTAAAGATGGCGACCGCGTAGGTCACACCCGCAGCGTCGGTTGCAACGCCATTGATCGTCACACCATCGACGATCGCGCCCGCCTTGGCATGGACAGACAGCAGCGGATCGTTGCTGGTGGTCTGCAGCGCGCCAAAACCGTTGAAGGTCACGCCGTCGAAGCTGACATTCTCAAAGCTGCCATACTTGAAGTTGACCTCAATGCCCCGCAGACGCTCGGACTGTGCGGCCGAGACGGTAGCCGGTGCATTGACGACGATGCCGGTGAAGGTCACATCGGACATCTTTTCAGCGTAGATCGCCCGGCTGTCTGCGCCGCTCTGGGTCACCTGACCGTTGAAGGTCAGGTTCTCGAACCGGCCCGAGACGGTATCGGTGCTGTTGATATCGCTGTCATTGGCAATATGGATGCCCTGATAGCCACCGTTGAACTCGGTGTTCTTGACCACCAGCTCCGTGACATCTGCCGAAGAGGCAACCTTGATGCCAACCTGGCCCTCACCGATGTTGAATGTACCATCGGTAATCGAGACATCGTTGGACGAGGAGCTGAAGTTCACCCCGTAGCCGGTCGAGTTACTGAACACCACATTGTGCAGGCCGATATGATCCTGCCCGTTGATGTTCACCACGCCGGTAACTTCGACACCTTCAAGAGTGCTGCGCGTACCCTCAGCGCCGCCTGCGGTGTAAGTGACACCGGCAATCTCAACATCTGCGCCAGGAGCGCCGATGATGTTGACGGCCTTGTCGACGGTGATCGCACCATACGAACCGCCCCCGACAAAGATGATTTCGCCCGGAGCCGCATCGGCAAGTGCTGCATCGATCGCGGAATACTCGCTGCCCGCAAAGTTGACCAGGCGCACGTCCTGACCTTCCGCGAACTTGAGCACCTCCGCACCACCAATGGTGATGGCTTCACCATCGCGGGTCAGGACCAGGTTACCACCGTCCACGGTAATAACGTAGTCTTCCCAGGAGCCTTCCAGCTGAACGCTGTCCGTACCGGAGCCACCCACAACAGTATCGCTGCCGCCGCCCAGCACGAAGCTGTCATTGCCGGCACCGCCGTCGAGCACATTGTCGCCGCTATTGCCGGTGATGGCATTGTCTTCGGCATTGCCAGTGACATTGACATTCGCGCCTTCACCTTCGGCAAAGTCAGCCAGGGTAATATCACTGACGCCTGCACCAAGCTCAAGGGTCAGATCAGTGTCAGCGTTGAGCTCCTTGACGATCAGGCCGTCGGTCACGATGGTCTGCGTGCCGGCCTCATCCGCGCTTTTCGAAACCAGAACGGCATTGCCTTCTTCCGCATCAGCGGAAGCCGAACCAACGTCCTTATGCAGCGTGAAGCCGTTGGAGTGGGCGATATTGCCGCCACCAAGATCGGTCTGCGCGTCGTGATACTGCAGGCTGTCGCCGTCATTGGTCACAAAGGCATAGGTCTCGATAGTGTTGTCGGCGATGAAGTCGTCGACAAACTCGCGATCCGGCATGAAGTTCAGGTCGTCCGACCGAGCGTAGAGATAGCTCTGGTTCGGATCATTGAACGTGTTGCCTTCAACGACAGGCGTGGCCACCTCGGCATTGCGCCAGGCCACTTGGTCATCATTGCCCGTAATGATGATGCCGCCGCGATAGGCGGGATCGGCATTGTTGTTCACGAACTGATTGTTGACCACAAGGATCAGTTCCGACGGCGCGTTGGCGCCATTCAGGCCCACCCCATTGGCTACCACAACACTGCCCTCGACAATGTTGCCGTCAACAGTCAGCGTCTGGATCTGCGAGACCCAGTTGCTGCCAGTACCAACCGGCACGGAACGGTCGTTCACATAGACGGACGAAGCAACGTCCACTTCGCCAGGAGCCCCGACTGTACTGCCGGTCAGGATGAAGTTGTCACCAACAACCTCGACGACCTTGTTGATCACAGAAAGGGTCGAACCATTCCAGGCCGTAGGGGTGGCTTCCAGCGTCAGACCATTGATGCTCACATCATCAGCGGTGACGAAGAAGTGCGTACCCCAGCCGCTCTGGCGCTCGGACTGAATGACCGGTGCGTCTTCGCTTGCGGTGTCCACCAGATTTCCGGCGCCGTCCACGCCCTGCAGCGTTACGGACTTGTTGATCAGAAGTCCCAGCGGATTGTTGCCGGAGTTGGAGCCCGGAAGACCCTGAGCGTGCTCAGCGGTCGGAGAGGCAGTGAAATCGGCCGATTCCACATAGGGGTTCTCGCCGGCCGCGATCAGGATGGTCTCACCACCCGCTGCAGCATCAATCGCGGCCTGGACCGAGGTGAAGCCGCCATCAGCGAGTTGGTCGACCAGCAGGTAGACGTCCGAGCCGATTTCGACGCGCTCAACACCGCTCAGGGTGTCTGCAACTTCGCCGTCCTTCCAGATCACCCATTGACCATCAACAATCCGGAGTTCGCCGGCATCCGCCCCGAACTGGACAGTGTCGATACCGCCTTCGCCGTCATAAGCGTCGACGCCGGGGCTATCGACAAAGGTGTCAGAGCCCTCGCCACCGGCCAGATCGTCGTCGACCAGGCCACCTTCAATGACGTTCGGCTGCGCGCCGCCCTGCCAGTCGACCGGAGTGTTGAGAGCATCCACGCCAACATATGTACCGTTGCCGATGATGCTCACACCGTCTTCCAGCGTGTTGCCCTCACCGAACTCAGCGTAGCTCGTGTCATTCTCGTCGTAGCCGACGGCGACCGCGCTGCCATTGCCAGTGATATTGCTGTTTGTGATGACGACCGAAGTACCATCACCATAGTAGGTCGTCGCCAGAATGCCCGCAGACCCCGAACCGTCACCGGCGCCGCCAGTGTTGCCGGTAATCGTGACATGGTCGACTGTGATCTGGCCGCCAGCGCCTGCTTCGATGCCGTAATCCAGATGCGCGCCGTCGCCCTTACCCGTGAAGGTGCTGTAGCTCACACTACCACTGGTATCATCCCGGAAATGGGCGCCGATACGCTGGATGTTGTAGAAGTCGGAGTTGCTGATATCGGCATGGCCGAACTGAACCGCCACACCGGTACCGACATATTGCGCGTAGTAAACGTCATAGACAGCAACATTGTCGATCGTGGCGTTGCCCACGACACGAATGGCCTGCGACACCAGTTGTCCCGTGCCGTTTACCGCAAGGTCCGAAATAGTGGCATTGACCCCATCGGCAACAAAGATCGCACCGCGGGCATCCCCGCTATTGGTGGTGTTGTAGTCAATATGCAGCGTGGTGTCGCTCTTGCCCTGACCTTTGATGGTAACGTCGCGGTCGATGACGACCTGAGCTCCGCCAAGATCGAAGGTGCCATCAGCGAGCAGGACGGTATCGCCACCATTGACGTCTGCAGATGCAATGGCGCCAGCAAGGCCCAGCTCGCTGCCGCCACCTACCAGCCAGGTCGAGGTCGCATCATTGAACTGCACTTCTTCAATGCCGGTGAGGATGACGGTTTCGGCCGCTTCGCCCTCTCCCGTCGTTACGGTCCATGCACCATTGACGAAGGCGATCGTTGCATCGCCCGAGGCCACGTCGAGAACTAGCTTGTCGGTACCTTCTCCGCCTTGGACAATGTCGTTGCCACCGAGGGTCTCGATGGTGTCATTGCCGGCGCCACCAACCAAAATATTGTCGCCGACGGTACCAACCAGGGTGTCGTTCCCCTGGCCGCCAATGGCGCGCTCGACACTCACTAGGGTCGTGTCGATACCTGCGCCGGTCGCCGTACCCGCTGTCAGGTCAATCGCGACATCGCCAGTGGCCGAGCTGGCATTGAACGCATCATTGCCGCCGCGCCCATCGATCTGGTCTTCGCCAGCCGATGCGAAAAAGACATTGTCGCCGGAATTGCCGTAAATGACATCATTGCCGTCGCCGCCGGCGACGTTTTCGATGCTCTGCAGATTATCAAAGCCGGTTTCAGCACCACCGAACGCAATGCCGGAGCTCAGATCAACGAACGCGCCACCGTCATTGTTTTCGGCAACGCTGTAGGTATCACTGCCCTCGCCACCCTCAATGGTCTGGTTGCCGGCCTCAGCCACGAACCAGTCATTGCCAGCCGTGCCAGTGGCATCGGTCTGGATTGTGGTCACCAGCGCGTCTTCGGTGTTGACGAAAGTGCTGTCCGCGCTGGCGGCAGCTGCCGCGCGGGCAGAAGCTTCATCGGGATAGCCCGTGACTACACCCGACGTCGTGACCACGAAGAAGCGGTCGCCGACAATGTCGCCCTGGCGACCGTCCAGATCGATCTGTGTGGGCGAAAGACCTGCGGCTAGGTCGAAGGCCATTGTTTTGCCCAGCAGAGCATTGTCGCCCACCGTGCCGGTACCCGAATAGATCGGACGTGTGCCAAAGGCTTCGGCGGCTTCAGTGCGTACACCGGAATTGAAGTCAACGATGACATCTTCGGTCAATTCGTACCCATCACCATAGGTGGTGGGGAACCGTGCATTCGTCGGACCATCGGTGACGTTGCCAAGGATGTTGTCGTGGAACGACTGACCCGGACCATTCGGGCGCAGCTTTGCAATATCGAGAATAGCCGGATGACCTTCGCCCAGATAGGCGACATAGGCATTGCCCAACTCCATGAAAGCCAGATTGACGGCCAGTGCCGCGTCTCCGCGGACAGCGCCCGCATCACTCAGGATCGCGGCGAGATCATCGAACGGCGCGCCAAGAGCGGCGACGGCATCGATCGACGAGGCAAGGGCGAATGGATCGGTATTGGTGTCATAGCCGACACCGGAGAGCACGGCGCCACCAGCGCCTGACGTGGGTGAGTTCAGAATCTGCACATAGATGGCGTCGAGCTGAACCCAAGCAGCCTTGAACTGCTCGGCAGTGATGGAAATGGCCATTAAAAGTACCCCAAATTACTGACAATGCAGTTGGGATACCGGCACCCCCGTCCCCTACTGCCGGCGCCACCATATGTGCCAGTATGAAACAGAGCAAGATGAGATGATTACTTTTCGTTAATTTCTCAATTGTAAAACTTGTGTAACAGTGCGGGCATAGCGCAAAGACGCTGATCTCATTGCCCTTTGAGACTGTAACGGTAGCGCCGCGTCTCTCGATAAAGCGCCGCAACACAGAATGAGGATTGAGACGTCAAGTCCAAAGAATGCGCTGCGCAAGAATTGCAATAATCAAAATACGCTAAGCGGCGCGGGCAGAACACATATCGCGAACGAGGGCGACCAGCATTCAGCCCCCCGCTTTTCCTGAGACGGCAACGTCCAGTCCTCTTCAGACCGATAGAACCATTGCCGTGGCGCAACCATCCGGTCAGTCATGGACGAACGCACGACGAACCGAGCGCACGAATGGGTCCACGAGATACTGAAGCATAGTACGCTCACCGGTCACGATCGTGACGTCGGCTGGCATACCGGGCGACATATACATGTCCGCATGCTTGGCCAGCTCCTCTGACGGCACACGCACGCGCACCTCGTAATAGGCCTGCCCCGAACGCTCGTCCGTAATGCTGTCGGCCCCGACCTGCATGACTTCTCCATTGAGCGGCAGTTCATTTCTGCTGGCAAATGGCACCAACGTGACATGCGATTTGAGGCCAACCGAGACGGAGTCGATGTCCTGCGGATTGAGTTTGGCCAGGATGACCATGTCGTCGTTCAAAGGAACAATGTCCATGATGGTCGCGCCCGGCGCAACCACGCCGCCTGCCCGCTCGTGGCGCATGTTGAGCACCACACCATCAACCGGGCTGCGCACCTCGGTGCGACTAACCTGGTCCGTCGCTGCAACCAGCTCCTGCTCGATTTGCGCCAGACTGTTGTTCACATCGGCAGCTTCGCGCGTCGCCGCGTCGAGTTGCGCTTCATACTCCTGGAGTTTGGCCAGGCGCACCTCTTCAATGCTTTGGTTCACCCTGGCGATTTGCGACTGGTTTGAAGCAATCGCCGCAGCGATGGAAGCCTGTTGGCGTTGCAATGTCAGCACTTCCGAGCGCGCGATCAATTGCTGATCTAGCAGTCTCTGCTTGTCCTGTATCTCCAGGTCAATGAACCCGATCTGCGCCTCAAGGCCCTTGATTTCTGCCTGCAATGCACTGATTTCACTATTGAACTGCTCAATCTGGCGATCATAGATACTGATCTGTTGCCGATAACTGGTGCGCTGGCTCTCGAACAACTTGCTCTCACTCGCCCAGTAATCCTGCATTCCTGCGGACGCATACTGCTCGAGCTCGGGCGGAACGACAATGGAATCTGCCCCATCGACCAGGGCCGTCAGCCGCGCACGCCGCACCAGCAGGCGCAGCCACTCCTCGCGCTGCGCGGACAGGCCAGCCTCGGCGCGGGTTGAAATCAGGCTCACCAACAGATCCCCGGCACTCACCTGCTGCCCTTCTCGAACATAGACGGCACCCACGATGCCACCTTCCAGATGCTGAATTTCCGGATTGGCGCCATCAGCGCTGACCTGGCCACTGGCCACAGCCCCGCTCGACAAAGGCGCCGTGGCCGCCCAGAGCCCGCCGGCAACGAAAAACAGACCGGCAACGACAAGGCCGAACAGGGTCGGGCCCTTGAGCAATTGCCGCATGCTGGCCGACGCTTCCGGCTTCTCACCGCCCTGCGACCCAGCTAGGGCCAGTGCTCCCGCACCATGGCCCTCGCTGCCATCTGTGAGGCTTGTCATATCGAAACTCCTCCACTCCGGGCCGACTGCTGCTCATTTGGCACCAGCGTCGGACGCGGCGGCGTTGGTTGCGGCGACATTTCGCGCAACACCTCGTCGCGATTGCCGAACTTCTCGAGTATGCCATCTCGCAGGACGCCGACCTTATCAACTGGACGCAGCAACGAAGCCCGATGGCTGACCAGAACAACGGCCGCGCCGCGCCGCTTAAGGTGGAAAATGGCTTCGATCAGCGCCGCCTCACCTTCCTGGTCCAAATTCGAGTTCGGTTCGTCGAGAACGACCAGTTTTGGCTCGCCATAAATAGCGCGCGCCAGCCCAATGCGCTGGCGCTGTCCGCCACTGAGGAAAATGCCCCTCGGCCCCAGTTCGGTCTCGTATCCATTTTCAAGACGCAGGATCATGTCATGGCAACCGGCGGCCTTGGCTGCCGCCATGACCGCCGCGTCGTCCACCCTGCCCAGCCGGGCAATGTTCTCCTTGACGGTACCACTGAACAATTCCACCGCCTGCGGCAGATAGCCAATGGTCGTTGCCGCATCTTCCGGCCGAAGCGAGGTGACGTCGGCACCATCCAGGCGCACCACGCCAGCGGCGGGGCTGATCGCCCCAACAATCAGACGGCACATTGTGCTCTTGCCCGAAGCAGAAGGTCCAACAAGCGCCATGACGGTGCCAGGATCGATCTGGAACGCAACTCGGTTCAGGGTCAGCCGCGCATGCCCGCGAATTGCATAGCTCACGCCCTCGACCGTTAGACGGCCATTGAGATTGGGATTGGCGATCCGCGCACGGTCACCCGGCACAGCCGAGAGAAACCCACGCACATTCTTGTAGGCATCAAGCGCCAGCAGGGACTGTTTCCAGGACCCGATAGTCTGCTCGATCGGGGCCAGCGCCCGCCCCAGCACAATCGAGGATGCGATCATGCCACCTGGCGTAAGCTCCGCGCGAATGACCAGATAGGCGCCAAGCCCCAGGATCATGCTCTGCACCAGCAGGCGGATGGCCTTTGAGATCGCCGTGATGGTCGAACCCGCGTCGGATGATTGCTGCACCGCCGCGCCCATATCCGCCACTTGGCGTCGATAGCGGCCGATAATGGCATCTTGCATGCCCATTGCCTGGATAACTTCGGCATTCTGCATCGCGCCGAGCGCCTGCTCCTGTACGACGGACTGGCGGGCATTCGCCTCGCGAAGCGCCTTCCGGGTCAGCAGGTCATTTGCCAGGGCCAACCCAAACAGGACCACAGCGGCCGCCGTCGCCAGCAAGCCGAGCCAGGGATGCATCAGGGCAATGATGATCAGGAACAGCGGGACCCAGGGCGCGTCCATGAATGGAAGAATAGCGGGGCTGCCAAGATAATTGCGGATTACGCCGAAATCTTCCAGCACGCGGCGCTTGGCGTCTCCTTCGACGCGGGATTGCTCAATAACTTGCGACAAGACGGCATCGCGCAGCTTCAGGTCGAGATAGCGCCCGACCCGCGTCATCATGAAACTGCGCATGCCCTCCAGCATCCCTAGTACAACAAGGGCGACCAGCGCGATGAGACTGACGAAGATCAGAGTTTCAACCTGCCCGGACACCAGCACCCGGTCGTAAACCTGCATCATATACAGCGACGGCGCCAGGACCAGCAAATTGACCAGAAGGCTGAAGGCGAGAACCGCGCCAAGTGCCCCAAAAATGGCCTTCTCGACGTTCAGTTGCCCCCAATAAGTTTGCCCTGGCTTGTTCATGAAAGACTTGCCTCTCCCTACCGTTGATATGCACTACCGACGGTAATTTGCTGTTGCCCCGAGACCTCAGGACATTTGCCCTCAGATATCCTCGGAATAGTCACGGAGAACAAGCGTCTCTCCTACCAATGGTAAACCCCACTGCCGCAACGAAAAATCTTCGCCACGGCCGAGACAATCATGGGATCACCTTCTGCCGCAACGTCCATTCACATCCATTGCTTGGTCACCATGCGCCGCGCCAAACGGGCGTCCGGGCCGCTCACCAGCGCTTGGGTCTGGCGTAAGCCGGATCATACGCGCCTCAATGCCCACTGCCGGTGATGAATTCGCGTACCACCGTCCTCACAAGGATCTTGACGTCGAGCCATAGCGAGAAACTCTGTACATAGGCGATGTCATGGTCGATGCGGGCCCTGGCCTTGTGCGCATCGTCCGTGGGGCCACGCAATCCATTCGCCTGTGCCCAACCTGTCAGACCAGGCACCATCTCCAGTCGTGCATCATAGTAGGGCACCAGTTCGCGATAGTCGCGTTTGGCGGCCCGCATGCCCGGCACATGCGGGCGCGGCCCGACCAGCGACATGTCGCCTTTGAGCACGTTGAGCAATTGCGGCAATTCATCAATGCTGGTGCGACGCAGGAAGCGACCGAGTGGCGTAACACGGGTATCCCCCTGCAGCGTTTGCGACACGCCGGAAGGATCGGCCATGTCCATCCACATGGTGCGAAACTTGTAGGCCACAAACTGCTGGCCCCGGTAACCCTCCCGCACCTGCCGGAACAAGACCGGACCGTCGCTAGTGATGCGGATGCACATCGCCACGATAATCAGCAAGGGAAGCAGTAAAAGCAGTGCGCCGACGGTCAAGGTGACATCAAGAGCGCGTTTCAGCACCAGTTGGAACCGCCGGCTGGTCGTTGCCTCAGCAGCTCTTGGCATGCCATTCGACCACAGGATCGGCAAACCGCTTTGCCGCCCAACGATAGGGCCACCATATGAAGGCACACGCCCAGTGGTGGCATTAACTCCGATGGTCGAACGCATGGACAGACCCCTGCTGCTCGACACTTTCGTCACCCCGTCTACGCTCATCGTTGTCCCACCGCTTTGCGTAACTGACTGAACAATTGCCCCGACGCCGCTGCCTCTTCGCATCCGCGCCAGAACGATCAAAGGTTAATCATCTGTTAATCGCAAATATAGACACAATATTACTGAAACACCAAGCACATAAATTGTAATAAAGAGCGTTTGGGTTAATGCGGAGCGGAGCGCTAGAAACTGGCCTGAAAAGTACCCAGTTAAGAAGCCCAGAAACGTGTAGAAAAAGCCGAGGTACTGGAAAAAACACTTCAGGGCAGCAGCTTGCGCAGGCAAGCGTTGTCAAATGATCGCCCATCCTGCGAAGCAACCAACGCATCGCGACCAGCCAGAACCGGGAAGATCACTCAAACAGCGTCGCCTCACACAGAGCGCGATACATACACAGACACTGCATTTGATCTGTAACGCCGACCTGCCAGTCAAAAAGTAGACATAAAATACATGAGAAAACCACTGGCGCCGCCACACAATAGAGGGCGGAACCAATAGACTACGCAAATAAGATCAAGCCACCGGGCTGGCAGCAGCAGGGCCAATCGCGCCGGATTCCGGCAGCAGCTCTTCAAACACCGCGTCGATCGGCAGACCGCCATCGGCCACGGCCACTTCGCCACGCAGCGCGGCAAAGGACTGCAGGGCAGCCTCTTCCGAAACACCACCGGCGATCAATGCGCTCGAATAGGCATTGATGGCGTCTGTGCAGACTGCCACAATAGGCACAACTCCCGCGTCAGGCGTGCAAGCCAGGAAAACAGCCTCATACAAGGCTTCGTATCCGGGAACCGGAGCGGCCTGTGCGGTCGACATTGCTGCCAGACCTACAAATCCAGTTGCACCAAGTACAGTGATAAGCTTACGCATTCGCCACCCTCGCTTTTTCGTCGCGCCCGTTCAATCAACGCCCAGAAATGAGCACTGACCGCTGTTTAGACTTTGTTTACTCTTTTGACAATGCCGATTGATCCGTATTGGTAAACATCTCGATTGATGTATGTTCTGTGACACCCGTCAAAACGTTACAAACCAACGGTTTTTCAAACGGGTGCAGCGCGCATGATGACCTCGACTCAAACAATCGCAGGTCCGCCCTGCGCTGGCTGCATGGGTCCGCGCTAAACGCAAAAAAGGCACCGCCCGGAGGCGATGCCTTTTTTTTTGTTTAGGTGGTTTTGCTTAGATTAGCCGGCAGTCCACCGGGTCGGGTTGGCCGATGACATAGACCGGATCTGGTATCCCGAGGCGCGCAGCGTCTTGACCGCGTTGTTCAGGTTGTCGAGGACATAGTCACCCTGGCTGGTGCGGACCACCAGAACGGCATGCGGCTCTCCCTGGCGTGTCTTCGTGTAGGCAATGCGCAGCGAACCGGACGAGACACCGTGACGGATCAACATGCTGCGCTTGCTCAGCACATAATCCTCACAATCCCCGGCTTCGGGGTTGAGCGACCAGACATCAGCAGTGTCTGTCTGTGGCCGAATGGCCCTGTTTACATGCACATTGACCTGCTTGAGCATCGTCATGAGATTGGGCGTCATGGCCACTTGTGCGCTGCTGCCACTGCGGCATTCACTGCGGTTCTTTGCGCAGAAAAACTGCATCGACAACGGGGTCACCGCTGCCAGGCGGATTGTCGGGTCGAAACCGTCTATGCCAGCATAATTCGTATAGGCGGCGGCACCGCCGATGCTCGACATGGTGATTGCAAGTGCGACGCCTGCGATCTTCATGGAAAACTTGGTGTTCATTTGCGCCATCCCTGATGCGTTGATGACGGCAAGATGCACGCAACAAATTTCTCCCGGCTTTGCGGGATAGATACAATTTTATTCAATTTGGCGCGGTTCCAGCCGGGCCTTCTGAAGCTCCTAATCTTCCGGGGGCAAGGCGGTCTTTCTTCCCGACCCGCAATTTGAAACGACCTGTCGGCGAACTTTATTCAAATGCGACACACCCTTCCTTCCGCGCATCAAGCTGGCGGGGCCCATCTACCCGTGATAGTCAGACGCCCGAGTTATCTGCCCTAAGGACCCCGGTGCATGAACAAGATCTGCGTCGTGACCAGCGAGACTGCAGCCGCCGAGGTCGCAGCCAAGCGACTTCGACAACGCTATGGCGACGTCGCAATGGAAGATGCCGACATTGTCGTGGCGCTGGGCGGTGACGGCCTGATGCTTCAGACCTTGCACAGGGTCATGGGCACTGACCGGCCCGTATACGGTATGAATTTCGGATCAGTCGGTTTCATGATGAACACCTTCAGTGAAGACGCACTCATCGAGCGGCTCGAGGCCAGCCAAAGAACCTGCATCTATCCGCTCTCAATGAGCGTACTCGATATTTCGGGACAAACGCGCTCTGCGCTGGCCCTCAACGAAGTTTCGCTTTTTCGCTCAACTTACCAGGCCGCAAAACTGCAGATATTGGTGGACGATGAAGTCCGCCTTGATGAGCTGATCTGCGATGGCGCCCTGCTCGCGACACCGGCCGGCTCGACGGCCTACAATCTTTCGGCCCACGGCCCGATCTTGCCCATCGAAGCGCCGCTACTGGCTCTGACGCCGATTTCTCCCTTTCGCCCTCGTCGTTGGAGAGGTGCCATCCTCTCAAACAGAGCGGTCGTGAAATTTGTGACCCGGGAAGCCAACAAGCGCCCCGTCAGCGCCGTCGCCGACAATGTCGAATTTCAGAACGTGCTCGAAGTCACAGTGCGGGAAGATCGCACACATGGCGTCACGCTGCTGTTCGATCCGGGTACAAGTCTGGAAGAACGCGTCCTGAGCGAACAGTTCCGCTTCTAGAATAGATTGAAGCGCTGCACTTGCCGTGGTGCTGGCGCTCTAGGCGGCCGGCAGTTGCATCAGCATAGGCTCTGCGCTTGAAGGCAGAGACATCGCCGTTTGGGTCGATCGTGCAAACGCCGCCATTACGCCGCGCGCAGCCTTGCGGGCTAGGATGATGTTCTGCTCGTTGAGGTAACAGAACACTTCTTCGAGCTCGGGCGGGATTTCTCCCTCATACTCGCAGATCAGTTCCTCGGTCAGCGCTGTGATCACATAGTGGCGTGCCGCCGCATCGTCAGCGAGATCGGCAGAACGGGCGTGCATCACCAGCCGGACCAGCAGGCCGCCAATTGCAGCAGACAGCCCACAGCGAGCGAACAATGCCATGAGGGCGGCGCGGCTGCCGCTTTCAAGCAGCGTAAACACCTTGCCCGCGCTGGTATTGGCCAGCCCGCCGATGCAGGCTGCAAAGAACAACACCCGCCCGGTTACAACGGCATGTAGCAACAAGCGAGCGCTGACCTGATCTGTACCCAGCAAATCATCGACAAACGCCGATCGGCCGGCCTCGGCCACACGCTCGCCGATAACCGCCACTGCCGTGTCGGTGCCATTGCGGAGTACCCGGCCCAGACGGTCGGCATTGAGGGCACCTTTGACGATACGGCATCCGCGCAGGCTCTCGGCGACCTGGTGCACCAGGGCCAGGCGCACTGGTCCCGGCAGATCCTTCCGGGCAAGCAAGGCGCCGCGGTATGCGGCTTCCGCGCCAAAGCGCCTTGCCAACTGATCCAGCGTGGGCGCCTCGATGCACACGTCGTCGCGACGCAGAAGGCGCAAGGTAATGCTCTGGTCATGCCGGCCAATCATCGCCGACGCCAGCCTTGGACTAACCCGGATGCGCTGTGAAATCGCCAGCAAGGCATCGTGATCGCCTCGTAACACGATCGGCAAGAGATCGGCATCGACCAGAACCGGCGAATACTGCAATACGGCTCGGGATATCACCGCACTGTCCTGCAGCAGCGAGAGGATAATGGGGCGAGGTGCCTGACGCGAATGCAAAAGCCCATAGGCCAGAGCCGCCCGCACCTTCACCGAACTGTCATCGAGAAACCCGATCAATGCGGCGTAGAGCGCCGCGTGCTCATCGGCGGGCCCGCTGTGATCGAGATAGGCCAGTGCCGCAAGATGGGCCGCATGCCCTCGCTCATCACTGTCCTTGGACTGTGACAGTTCTGCAAACGCCTCGTAACCGACCATTACGTACCCCACTCCGATGGGGTGAAGCTAGCGATCAAACTTTAAGGAACGGTTCACCATAAACGAATGCATGGCGCGCGGCATAGGCCAAGGCCTGGCAGCCCCATCAACCACCCGCAAATACGGTGAAAATTCGTGAGAGCGCGTCCCAAAGCGCGAACACCATCACCCAGGAGAGCACGGCCAGGGCAAGAATAATCACGCCCCTGGGCAAAGGCATCTCAGAACCCGCGCTCGCCTCACGCAATGGATGTGCCATCACTTTACTCCACATGCCACCGGCAGACTCCGCAGCAATTAAGGTACCAGAGCGGGTCCTGCAAACTTCGCCAACCCGCACATTCGATCTAGATCATTCCTGTCCAGCCTATTGGGCGTACAGTTGAGTAAAGAATGCAGAGCCCTCCTGGCCCGCCTCCGGCTCCTCTTCGAGCTCATTCTTGAAAAGGCCGGTGAAGGACATGTTCGCGGGCGAAAATCTTGAAGGCAAGGGTGGTTCGGAGACTTGTGGGGCGGCTTGATCGCTTCCGCTGGTCATCTGCTGGACCGCAAATCCGGCATTGTCAGGAGCTTCGTGCTTGGCCACCAGCACCTGATAGACTTGTCGAATGGTCCGGGCCTGCCCGCTGCCATCGAAAAATATGGTCCGGTTGGCGGCCGCTTGCCGCGGAAAGAGCTGGACTGCGATCTGGTCCGGATTTTCCAGTCCGGCCTTGAACATCCGCTCTGCGCCCTGGGCGCCCAGAAAGTGCGCGATATAAAGTTCACCCGCGCTTGGCATCCGCCCAAACTGGCTGCGCAGATAATCGCCGTTGGATCGGGTGAATGCCGCAGCGAGATCGGCGGCGATCTGCGGATTTTCGCGCAACTGCAGAATTTGTTCCCGTTTGGCCGCATCGGCCACCACATAGTCGCCATCCGATGTCCGGGCGATCGCGTCGGCATAGGACTGATAGCCCAGTCTCGGGCCCTCTTCCTTCATTACTTGCAGCCAGGTCCCCTCAAGAAACTGGAACAGACCCACGGCTGAAGAGGTACTGGCCCGGGCCTGGGGATTGAGACTGCTCTCCCGCATTGCCGTTTGCAGCAGATAGTCAAAATCCACCCCGCTGCGGTTGCCCGCAGCGTTCAGAGCATTGGCCAGGCTCTGCGAAATGGAAATGGACTGCACGCCCATGGCAGGTTGTCTCGACAGGAATCACTAGCCCAACAGTAGCATTCAATCTCGTTAACACCCTGTTAACCAACCTGCGCTCGTGCCACCGCTGAACAGCGAACAGAGTTGCATCTGGCGGTTTGGTATCGATCAACAGGGTGCGCAACCGACCAGAAGGTGCTGTAAAATTCCTGTCAGCAGCCATTGGGCGGTTTATAATCAGAGCCGATTGTGACACAGCTTTTCCCCAATTGGGGTCTAGGCGAAAACCGGATTCGGCCCTGCAAGCGGTGCCGCAAGCTGGAGAGCACATGCATTCGGCAAGACTATTGGCTACCCTGATCGCCGTGCTTCTGGCGCTTGGTCCACTGGCGGCGGTTCAGCCGGCTATCGCCCAGCAATCGGCAGAGATTCCTCCCCTGCCGCGCCCCCGCCCTGACCGCGACGCTGCACCCGCGACCACCACCACAGGTGACACCACGGCGGCTGAGGCGATAGCCGCGGTTTCGAACGTGCCGCAACCAGTCACGCTCACCGCCCGCATAACCGCGGATGGCACGCCCATACCTGAAGGGCTGGTCTGGCGCATTTTCGAGGGAAGTCCGGGCGAGGATGGCGAAATGGCTCTCGTTGCCAAGGCCGACACGGGCAGCGCGCAACTCGACCTGCCCCCCGGAGACTATGTCGTCCATGTGGCCTATGGACAGGCCCAGCTCAGCGAACCATTCACCGTTATGCCTGGTACGAACAGCCACGACGTCAACCTTGAAGCCGGTGCGTTGCGGCTGAATTCTGCGGTAACGGGGGACATTCCGATCTCCCCGGCCCTGCTACATTTTGACATTTTTACCGCCAGCGACGAAGCCAGCCGGGCGCTCATAGCCGATGACCTCCCACCCAATGAGATCATCACCCTCAATGCCGGCACCTATGAGATCGTCTCGCGTTTCGGCGCAATCAACGCCGTGGTCCGCGCCGATCTAAGGGTGGAGCCCGGTCAGCTGACTGATGCCACGCTGTATCATCAAGCCGCCGAAATATCCTTCAAACTCGTCTCTGAAGAGGCCGGTGAAGCCATCGCGGACGTGGAATGGACCGTCAAGACCGCTGAAGGCGCAACCATATTCAGCGAGCGTGGCGCATTCCCCTCCACAGTCCTGTCCGAGGGCGAATATCTGGTGCTCGCCAAGCTCGGGGATCAGGTCTACAACCGCCAAATTCAGGTTCAGGCTGGCGGCCCGCGAGAAATCGAAGTTCTGACGACCGTGTACTGAGGCGATCGCCGCAAGCAGAATACGTTTTCGAGGGCGGGGTCTGTCTCAATTGCGCAACAAGTTGCGGGCAGATCGTACTTCGACTTGAATGGCGCTGGGATGCAGCCCAGATGCATAGCACCAATGGGAGAAGACCATGTCGATGAACGTGACTATTCGCGGCCGCCTGCCGGCCATAGCCGCTGCTTGCCTTCTCAGCGTGGCCTTGCCCGCAACAGTCGGTATGGCCAAGGAAAAGGTAAAATCGGGCGGGGACAGTCCTGCTGCGCTGGAAATGGACTATTCGGTATCCATTCCGACAGTGGATGCCACCGGGTCAAATCTCGACAACGCCGTCATTACCGAAATCCTGAGCGGTAACATCGCCGATAACGCCGAGGCGCTCGCCAATCTTGATGCCACCAGCATTGCAGTGCCGGAGATCACACTCAGCGTCTCCTCGCAGTCGGATGACCAGGCAAATGACGCGACTGTGACAATGACCGACCTGCTGCTCGAAAATGTGGTAGACGGAAAGGCGGCAAACATCAGCCTCGCCGGCATCAGCTTGGTCGCCGACGATGCAAATTTCGCCTTTGGAGCCATGTCGGCAGCCAATCTCGACATCGCCGGCATTCTGGGCCTTTACGGCCTGGTCGAAACCGCGGAACAGACCGGCCTCGAAACCATCTACACCGATCTCGTGTCGGAAGGCGGTACGCTTGAAGCCGAAGACGTTTCGTGCAGCTTTGGTGGCGTCACAGGGGCCGAGTTCAAGGCGCGGCCGCTGGAGACGTCGTTTGTTGAGATGATGGCCATTGGCCAGGCCATGGAAGACCAGGGTGACGATGTGGACCCGGCAACCATGGGCCAATTCCTCAAGATGTATGCGGATATCCTGACAGCTTTCGAAACCTCCGAAGTGAGCTTTGACGGATTCGACTGCAGCGGGCTCGACAAGGATGGCCGCCCCATGACCTTCTCTGTCGCCGGCATGACCATGGGTGGCATGTCGCCGGGCATCTACCCCTCCATCGACATGGACGGTTTTGATATCGTGGTGGAAGGCGACGGCTCCTTTGCCCTGGATAACCTGACCATCAAGCCGATGGACCTGACCTCGACCATCGCCGCACTGGAAGCGGCACCCGCCGAGATTGATGAGGCCTGGCTCGAAGAGAACGCGCGCGCCTTGATACCGGCCATGGAAGGGCTTTCGCTTTCCGGACTCGACATCGACATCCCAGATCCTGACACCGAAGGCGCCCGCATCCAGGCAAAGGTCGGCGCGTTCGACGTATCGCTGGCCCGCTACGTCAACGGCATCCCGACCGATCTTGACGTGTCGGCTACAAATATTCAGGCAGCCATTCCCGAGGGAACCGGCGAGGATGCGCTTGAGCAGATGCTTGCGCTGGGTATCACCGAAGTCGACGCCGGCTTCCGCATCGCTGCCGCCTGGGATGCAGGCAGTCAGTCCATCGCAATCGAGGAGATGTCTCTGACCGGCGCCGATCTCGCCACTGTCCTGATTGCCGGGACCATCGCCAACGCGACCGAAGACCTTTTTGCTCTAGACATGAATGCCTCAATGGCGGCCAGCATGGCCGTTGCCGTCAAGAATCTCGATCTGACGGTAACCGATGCCGGTCTTTCCGATGTGATCCTGGCCGTGGTCGCGGCCGAGCAAGGCGCTGACCCTGCAACCCTTCGCCCGGTCTTCGCCGGGCTGGCTCAGGGCAGTGTCATTGGCATGATGGCTGGGGCCGCTGACGCGGCAAAGCTGGGCGAGGCGATCAACAGCTTTGTTGCCGGCAACGCCAAGACACTGATGATCGGCCTCGATGCCAAATCTGACCCGGGACTTGGCATGATGGATTTCATGCAGGCCGAAGACGATCCCACATCACTGATCGGCAAGGTCAATATCAGCGCCGAAGCAAAATAGCTGTCCAACCGTTGCAATCATTCCTGGCCGTCGCCGACAAGCGCCGGCCAGGAATGAACCGGACGGGTCCGTTCTTGGCGTTGACCCCGCTAAGCGCCCATAGCCACAGGGCGGCCAGCCCAACACCACTCAGGCTTAACCGCGTGTCGCAAGGCCGCGCCCTGCCCTACTTCTTTTTCTGATAGTCTCGAAACCAGGCCACGAACTTCTCGATCCCGACATCGAGCGGCGTAGCAGGCAATTCACCAACCAGCGCCTGCAGCAGCGCCGTATCGGCCTCCGTCGCAACAACATCTCCAGGCTGCATCGGCAGCATGTTGAGCTGCGCCTTGGTGCCCATCGCGCGCTCCAGCGCGCCGATAAAGTCCATCAGTTGCACGGGGCGCCCACCGCCGACATTGAGCAGGCGAAACGGAGCCACCGCCGAAAGACTGTCGCCCTCGACCGGCTGTCTCGCAACCGGGGCCCGCGACATGATGGCAATGAGCGACGCCACCAGATCCTCGACATAGGTGAAGTCGCGCCGCATCTTGCCTTGGCCATACACATCGATCGGCTTGCCGGCATCAATCGCCGTGGCAAACTTGAGCAGAGCCATATCAGGGCGACCGTAAGGTCCATAGACCGTGAAGAAGCGCACACAGGTCGATGGGATCGACCAAAGATGCGCGTAGGAATGGACCAGCGCCTCGCCCGATTTTTTCGTGGCGGCATAAAGCGAGAGGGGAGAATCGGCCCTGTCCGTCTCGCCATAGGGCATTTCTGCATTGCCGCCATAAACCGAGCTGGTCGAGGCAAAGATCAGGTGCTTGGGCGCATGCCGACGCAGGGCTTCGAGCAGGTTTGCCGTACCGACAATATTGGACTGGACATAGCTTTGCGGGTTTTCAATGCTGTAGCGGACGCCCGGCTGGGCACCGAGGTGATAAACGATATCAGCCCCCGCCGCCCCCACGAAATCCTCGAGTGCACCCGCATCGGTCAGGTCAATCTTGCCAAAGCGGAACCCCGGCTGCTCGATCAGGATATCGAGCCGGGTCTGTTTGAGAGCCGGATCATAATAGCTTGTCAGGGCATCGAGACCGACGACCTCGTGCCCAAGGGCAAGCAATTTCTGGCTCAAATGAAAGCCAATGAAACCGGCCGCGCCGGTAACCAGAGTTTTCACGCGACGAGACCCTTGGTGCTATTCTGCTGCGTCCGAGACACGCTCGCCGATGTCCTCGCCGGACCTGCCGATGCTGACATAGGCAAACCCATGGCGAGCCATTTCGTGCGGGCGATAAACATTGCGCAGATCAACGAAGACCGGCGCCTTCATCAGTGATTTGAGCCGTTCGAGGTCAAGGGACCGGAACTCGTTCCATTCGGTCACCAGAACCACCGCGTCAGCGCCTTGGGCGACGTCATAGGCACTTTGGGCAAAACCAACATCTTCCACCAGGAGCCTGGCTGCCTTCATGCCCTGCGGGTCAAAGGCTACGACCCTGGCGCCACGATCCTGCAAGCCTCGAATGATATCGAGCGAAGGCGCTTCGCGCATGTCGTCAGTATTGGGTTTGAAGGTCAGGCCCAACACACCAATGGTCTTGCCGCGCACCTCCCCGCCACAGGCTGCGATCACCTTGCGAGACATGGCGCGCTTGCGCTGGTCGTTGATCGAGACGGTGGTTTCCACCAGCCGCATGGGGCTACCGAAATCCTGGCCGATCTTGACCAGAGCCGTGGTGTCCTTGGGGAAACACGAACCGCCATAGCCGGGACCGGCATGAAGGAACTTGGCGCCAATGCGATTATCGAGGCCGATGCCGCGCGCCACTTCCTGCACATTGGCCCCGGTCGCCTCACAAAGATCGGCAACCTCGTTGATGAAGGTGATCTTCATGGCAAGGAAGGCGTTGGCGGCGTATTTGATGAGTTCGGACGTGCGGCGATCAGTGAAGAGCAGCGGCGCCTGGTTAAGATAGAGCGGACGATAGACTTCCGTCATCACCTCTCGCGCCCGTTCGTCGTCAATGCCCACTACGATGCGGTCAGGCCGCTTGAAGTCCTCGATGGCCGCCCCTTCGCGCAGAAACTCCGGGTTTGAGACGACTGCAACATCCGCCTCCGGATTGACCGTCCCGATGATATGCGCAACTTCGTCGCCCGTACCGACCGGAACCGTGGACTTGGTCACCACCACGGTAAAGCCGGTCACTGCCTCTGCCACTTCACGCGCAACGGCATAGACATAGCTCAGATCCGCATGGCCATCGCCGCGCCGGCTTGGCGTGCCCACGGCTATGAAGACCACTTCTGCCTGTTCAACCGCACTCGGCAGATCGGTCGTAAAGGTCAGGCGCCCGGCCGTGACATTGGCGTTGACCAGTTCGGACAGACCCGGCTCGTAAATCGGCACTTCACCGCGCTCAAGATCCGAGATCTTGCCCTGGTCCTTGTCGATGCAGGTCACTTCGTGCCCGAAATCGGCGAGGCACACCCCCGTAACCAGGCCAACATAGCCAGATCCAACTATTGCGATCTTCACCGGGCCATTCTCCTTGCGGCAATGTTCACCTGAAATCCCGGGACCGAAATGAGCGCCGGCGGATGTTCTCAGAAAAGCATTATACTCAAATCAAATCCATGACAGCGAACGCAAATCTGCATTTCAAATACAGTAAACGCGACTATTCGCTATCACTCGGTCGAGAGCGCATGCGTTTGACGGCGCTCCGATTGGTCTTCTTGTCCAGGCGACGCCTCTTGGACGCAAGCGTTGGGCGCGTGGCGATACGAGGCTTGGGCACAAAAACGCCCGCGCGTAAGAGCGCTACCAGTCGTTCGAGCGCGTCGGCCCGGTTGAGGGGCTGGTCCCGATGGCTGTTTGCCGTGATGACGATGACGCCATCCTTGGTGAGACGGCTCCCGGCCAGGCCGGCAACTCGCCGCTTTACCGGCTCTGGCAGGCTGGTGTTGGCCGCAAGATTGAAGCGCAACTGTACCGCGCTCGCCACCTTGTTGACGTTTTGCCCGCCGGGGCCCGAGGCGCGCACAAAGCTCTCCTCGATCTCCGACGGATCGATGCTGAGGGAGCGGGTGATGTGAATTGGCTCAGCCATGCCTCACCCATTCCTTTTTCTCTTCAGCGCTTCGAGCGGCCCGCGAACCAAACTTCCTCGTCATGGATGACGCGACCCTTTTCGGTGGTTCGGAATTTGCCCGGCTCCACCTCTTCGACCCATTTCTTCTTCAGCATCCCGGCGAAGACCTTTTCGCCAATATCCTTGAAGTCATCTGGGCCAAGCGCATTGGCCTCGCCCAGATGATAGAGCGCCTTCATCTCGCGGTTTGACGGACGCTGCGGCATCAGGCGGTCATTTCGGCGGCGTCCATGAGATCAGGCGGGGTCGCTTCAGCCATAAGGGCCACAAGCGCGTCCATGAACGGCTCGACCTTCTGACCTTCCGTGCCCAGGCGACGCACCGAAACGGTCCCCTCCTCGGCCTCACGCCGCCCCACCACGAACATCAGCGGCACCTTCTGCACCGAGTGCTCGCGCACCTTATAATTGATCTTTTCGTTGCGAGTATCGATCTCGGCCCGAATGCCAGCGTCGCGGAGCTGACGCACCAGCTTTTCGGCATACCCGTCCGCTTCCGAGACGATCGTGGCCACCACAACCTGGGTCGGCGCCAGCCACATCGGCATCTTGCCCGCATAGTTCTCGATCAGAATACCGATGAACCGCTCGAGCGAGCCCAGGATGGCCCGGTGCAGCATGACCGCATATTGACGCGAACCATCTTCGGCTACGTAAGTCGCGTCCAGCCGCTCGGGCAGCACATAGTCGAGCTGTAGCGTGCCGACCTGCCAGGACCGGCCAATGGCGTCCTTGAGATGGAATTCGAGTTTGGGCGCATAGAAGGCCCCCTCGCCCTCGGCGATCTCGAAGTCATAGCCGGTGGCGCGCAGCGCGTCACCCAGTGCCTTTTCGGCGGCATCCCAGCGCTCGATGGTGCCACCGAACTTTTCGGGGCGCGTGGCGAGCTTGATCACGACATTGTCGAAGCCCATGTGGCCATAGACCGAATAGAGCAGATGCACGAAATGCTCGGTCTCGGACTGAATCTGGTCCTCGCGGCAGAAGATATGCGCATCGTCCTGCGTCATCTGCCGCACGCGCATCAGCCCATGCAGGGCGCCATGCGCCTCATTGCGATGGCAACAGCCAAATTCCGCCATGCGCAGAGGCAAATCGCGGTAGGATTTGATGCCCTGGTTGAAGATCTGCACGTGCGCCGGGCAGTTCATCGGCTTGAGCGCGAGATAATCGACATCGCCCGAAACGACTGGACCTTCCTCCTCGGTATTGGGGATTTCGTCCGGCACGACGAACATGTTTTCGCGGTACTTGCCCCAGTGCCCCGACTGCTCCCAGAACTTGGCATGCATCAGTTGAGGCGTCTTGACCTCCTGGTAGCCCGATTTGTCCAGGCGCCGACGAATATAGGCTTCCATCTGGTTGTAGATCACGAAGCCGCGCGGGTGCCAGAACACCGAGCCCTGCGCTTCCTCCTGCAGGTGGAACAGGTCGAGATCGCGGCCGATCTTGCGATGGTCGCGCTTTTCGGCCTCCTCCATCATCGTGAGATAGGCTTCGAGCTCGTCCCTGGTCGCAAAGGCAGTGCCATAGATGCGGCTGAGCACTTCGCGATTGCTGTCACCGCGCCAATAGGCCCCAGCCACCTTGGTCAGCTTGAAGGCCTGGCCGACATCCTTGACCGTACGCATATGCGGCCCACGGCAAAGGTCCTTCCACTGCCCCTGGGCATACATCTTGATCGACTGGTCCGCCGGGATGGCGTCGACTAGCTCCACCTTGAAAGCTTCGCCCCTGGTCTCGAACCAGTCCTTGGCCTGGTCGCGGCTCCACACTTCCTTGGTGAAGGCAGCGCCACGCTCGATGATCTCGCCCATCTTCTTTTCGATGACGCGCAGCTCGTCCTCCGTGAAGGGACCAGCGGGACGGTAGAAGTCGTAATAAAAGCCGTTCTCGATCACCGGCCCGATCGTCACCTGCGTCTCGGGCCACAGCTCCTGCACGGCCTCGGCCAGCACGTGCGCAGCATCGTGCCGGATCAGCTCCAGCACATCCTGCGAACCACTATCGCGCGTGACGAAATCGATCCTGCCATCAGCGTCCAGTGCATCGGAAAGGTCCGACAGCACGCCATTCCAGCGCATCGCGACCGTCTTCTTGGCCAGTGACTTGGAGATCCCCTCTACGATCTCGGTGCCGGTAGTGCCGCGCGAATAGTCGCGAGCAGCACCATCGGGAAAAGTCACCTTGATCGACATTTTGGATCTCCATGAAATTGGGTTGTCACGCATTCCACAATGCGCGCGGTCGCTGCCTTAGCATGAAAAGAGCCGAATGCCAGCCTCAAGCTGGCGTTCAACCCGGCAAACCCTCGAACTGCGGCAGATCGTCGGTGATCTCGTGCCAGGGCGCCTTTGAGCCGACAAACATGTGAAACGATGGTCGAACCTTGGGGTCATCGACCAGCGTGCCCATGGCGACATGCGTGTTTCCGTTTTCCGCGATCACTGAATAGAGAAACGAGCCACACTGCCCGCAATGCACATCATGTGTGTCCGCAGGGTCGCCATAGATGAGAACGTTTGCCTCGCCCTGCGCCAGCCGCAGCCTGCCAGTCTTAATCGCAGCCATGGGCTTGAACGCCGACCCCGTCGCGCGCCGGCATCGGGAACAGTGGCAATAAAAGGCCGCCTCGAACGCGTCCTCGACGTCATAAGTCACCGCCCCACATAGGCAGCTACCCTTTAGCATGGTCATGCTTGTCTCCCCGCCATCGCCCATACCGCCAGGGCAGATACCACCGCCCCTCTGCCGGCAGCGCCTCCGGTACCGGGTCATATCCATGCGTCCCGCCCGGTCGACAACGCCAGAACCGCGCCAGCCCCATCCAGCCGCCGGGCCAGAAGCCAAATGTCCAGATGGCAGTGCTCGTGAACTCCGAGCATGTCGGCAGGTGACGACACGTGCGCCCGACAAAGGCCGAAAGCGTGTAGCGGTAGAGCGTAATCAGAAAAACGGCCGCGACCTTGAATGGCAGGTCGATGACTCGCCACATCAAGGCGATGAATCGATCCATCAGCCGGTCACCGCAACCGATTGGTTGGACTCAAGCTTTTCCAGCGCCGTAGCGACGGCATCAAACACCAGCAGGGTTGACATGTGACGTGCTGGATAGCCCCGCACCGGCTCAAGATACTTGAGATCTTCCCATTTTCCCGAGGGCGGCGCCCCATCGGCCTTGAGCATGTCATGCATGGCCTGTCGCACGTCCAAAAACGCGCCAACTTGTGTTCCGACAATTTCCCGCGCCACCACGGCCGCCGATGTTTGCCCCAGCGCGCAGGCCGAAATCTCGTGGCCATAGCCGACAATCACCCCGTCGCGCACGACGAGATCGACCTCGATCACCGAGCCGCAAACGCGACTGACCTTGCGCGCCGAAACGTCCGCAGCGGTCAACCGTCCCGGCTGAGGGGCGTTCCCCGCAAGGTCGAGGATCTTTTCGGAATAGAGATCGCTTAGCTCCATAATCCCGACAATTCTGTTTCTTGTTCCGGTCTCGTTCCGCTTCTATATAGGGGTTCTCCATCCGACTGTCAGGGGATTGTGCTCCTGTCGAAATCCGACGCGTCGTTCGTCGCGTAGTGAGCAACGGTCGCAACGCAAGGAGCCGGACCCCATGGACGCCCAAGTCAAGTCGCTCAAGCCTGTACCCTCCGACACGCCCGTGACGCGTCCCAGCCGCGATGAAGCGGAGGCTGCCGTCCGCACGCTCATCGCCTGGGCCGGTGACGATCCCAATCGCGAGGGTCTGCTGGACACGCCGGCACGTGTGGCCAAGGCATATGGCGAACTGTTTGCTGGCTACGACCAGAACCCCGGCGAAGTCCTGTCCAAGACCTTCAAGGAAGTCGGCGGCTATGACGACCTGGTGCTGGTCAAGGGCATCCCCTTCTATGCCCATTGCGAACATCACATGGTGCCGTTCTACGGGCAGGCCCACATTGCCTATTTGCCGCACGACGGGGTCGTCGGCCTTTCCAAGCTCGCGCGGCTCGTGGAGGTCTTTGCCCGGCGCCTGCAGACTCAGGAAACCATGACGGCGCAGATCATCGACGCCATCAACGAGAACCTCGGTCCGCGCGGTGCCGCCGTCATGCTCGAGGCCGAGCATATGTGCATGACCATGCGCGGCGTGAAGGCCCATGACGTGAAGACCGTCACCCACCGCTTTACCGGTGTTTTCGCCGAGGACCGGCAGGAACAGGACCGCTTTTTTGCCATGGTTGGGCATCGCTGAACGCCCGCCTCGTCCCATGACAAGCGCGATCAAATGCGCTTGTCCTTGTTATGTCATAGACTGCCTGTCTCAATCGGGTCTGTGCCATGTCAGTTGTTTCCAAAATGCTCTGGGTCCTGGAAAGCCGTTCGCGTGAACCGCTAGGCTTGGACGAGTTGGCGTCTGTCACTGGCAAGTCGAGAAGCTATCTCTCGCGCGTCTTTCCCCTGGTCACCGGATACTCCGTAACGGCCTATCTCAGGGCGAGGCGCCTGAGTGACGCCGCTCGCCAATTGGCCGACGGTGCGCCCGACATCCTGTCGGTCGCTCTTGAGGCCGGCTACGGCTCGCATGAGGCATTCACCCGCGCATTTCGCGATCAGTTCGGCATCACGCCGCAACGTGTCCGCCAGCAGCGCAATCTCAATGGGATTACCCTAGTGGAGCCTCTTAGAATGGATATTGCAGCCCCCGTCAGCATCGCACCGCCCCGGTTCGAAGATCGCCCCGAAATGATCTTTGCCGGTATCGCCGAGCGCCATCCCATGAACAATCCAGCGGGCCTGCCCGCCCAGTGGCAACGGTTCCAGCCCCATATCGGCAATATCGATGGTGCCATTGCCGGGGTGGCATACGGCCTTGTCGGTGAGATCGCCGACAATCGCTTTGAATATGTGGTCGCGGTGGAAATGCGTCCCGGCGCGGAAATGCCACCCGACCTCGAAAGCGTCACCGTTCCCGCACTGAAATGGGCCAGGTTCAGCCATGGCGGCGATCTCTCCACCATTCGCCAGAGCATCGGCGCCGCCGAACAGTGGCTGAGCGATAACGGGCACGAACCGAGCGAAGCCAGCTATAGCTTCCTTGAATATTATGGGCCTGCCTTTGATGCCCGTAGTGGTAGCGGCGACATCGAGATCTGGTTCGGCCTTCAGGCCTGAACCCTTCCATTCCGCTGTGATGCGCGCTAGAGGCTCGGCATCCGCACGAGCAATGGCGCGCATCATGACCATTTCCTTCGCCGACCCCAAGACCCTCGATCATGCCGCGCTGGAAGAAGGCACAACCTTCGCCCCACGCTTCGACGCCCATGGCCTGCTGACCGTGGTCACCGTCGAGGACGGCACCAAGGACATTCTAATGGTCGCGCATATGAATGCCGAGACTCTGTCAATGACCCTGGAAACCAGCATCGCCCATTATTGGTCCCGTTCGCGCAAGGCCATCTGGAAGAAGGGCGAGACTTCAGGCGAACTGCAGGAAGTGGTCGAGCTGCGCACCGATTGCGATCAGGACTGCCTGGTCATGGTGGTTCGCCAGACCGGGCGCGGCGCCGCCTGCCACACAGGCCGAAAATCCTGCTTCTATCGGCGCGTGACGACAGAACAGGGCGAGGCTCACCTTGAAGATACCGGCCTGCCCCGACTGTTTGACCCCAAGGACGTGTACGGGGGTTAGGTTTTCCGCTCAAACAACGGCACCAGCAGGAAACCGGCGGCGAATCCGCCCAGATGCGCCTGCCAGGCAATGGATAGCGCGCTTCCCGTCAGCAGCGGCACCAGCGGTACTGCCGCATTGAGCGCCAGCCAGATCAACGTAAAAAAGCGCGAGCGCGGATTGACGAACACCTCCCGCAGGCTCGCCAGTCGCCGCCCCAGCACGACCGCTTCGCCCGTTTCGGGATTGCGGGCCATCAACACTGGCTGGAACATGAAGCGAATGGCAGCACCCGTCAGACCCGCAACACCTCCCGATGCGCCGATCAGGTAAACCTGGCTATAGAGCGTGGTTGCCGCGAACAGAGCCGCACCGCCAAAGGCCGATATCAGGAACAGGGACACCATCGGCCCTGCCCCATAGCGGCGCACCACCGGTGTTGCGAAAATCACCAGCCAGGCAACATTGATCAGCAGATGGTCCCATCCGGCATGCAGGAACGCATGCGTGAACGGCGTCCAGATCAATGGAATGGCGATGCTCGGCTCAAAGCTCGCCACCACGATTCTATAGGGCTGAAACGCAAACCACAGCAGCAGCTCCACCTGGCCATCAGGGTTAAGAACCAGGGTTGATGCCAGGTGAATGGCGACCAATATTCCTGCGAGGGCCGTAATGGACACCGGCAACAGAAACACCGGCTCACGCCCTTCAGGCTCCTGGGATACCGGCGCCCGCTCTTGTTCATTCATCAGCAAGACCCCAAGGCACCGGCAGGCCGCCGCCCTGCTCGCGCTTTTCCACATTTGGCCACAGACGTTAACCTTAACTAACCTTTAAGCGCGCCACGAGCGCTGCATTTTGCGATTGTTCCCGAAGCGCGGCGTACTCCTTGCGGAGAGGGCCTCAACGCCTCAAATTGCGGGTCCGAACGATGCAGATGCCGAGCACCAAGACACTCTATACCTATTGGAACACGATTCGGGGTTCCCGCAGCGCTCCGGACCGTCGCGACATCGATCCGACACGCATTCGTGAGGCTCTGGCCAACACCTTTATTCTTGAGCTCGACAGCGCCGACAAGTTCTCCTTCCGCCTGGCCGGCTCACATCTGTGCACCAGCTATTGCCGGGAATTGAAGGGGCGCTCCTTCTCCGCGCTCTGGCATGACCGTGACAGCGACGCCATGGACACCCTGATCCGCGCCGTCACAGAAGACCACGCAGTGGCCCTGGTCACGTTCCAGGGCACCACGGCCCTGCACACCAAGGTGAGCTTTGAGACCATTCTCATGCCCTTGCGCCACAACGGTTCGACCCATACGCGCATTCTCGGCGCCATGTCGGCCGTTGAAGAGCCCTACTGGCTCGGCGTGCAGCCGGTCCTCGAACAGCGCATCACCGGCCTCCGGCTGATTTGGCCGGACGAAGTCCCCGCCGAGGAATCCGCGCGCGAGGTTCTGGCCAGTGTGGTCAACGATGCGGAGTATGGCTCATCGGCCCAGACCGCTGCCATGCCAACCACCGTTTATGGCCGCACCGCCCGCCGCTACGCTCATCTTGCCGTTATCGACGGCGGCCGGAACTGATTGGGTCGCTTTTGAGCGACCTATTCGGACCAATTCTCATCAAGCGTTAACCAAGCCCAGCTAAGTTTGCTGTGGTTTTCCCCAGTGCGTGGAACAGGTTGACGTATGCTCAGTGACGACATTTCTGCTCCACAGCCCATTACCAGCCTGCACGCCGGTGCGGGAGACCGCCGTTTTCAGCGTGTTAAGGTGTCGATTCTGGGCCGCTATATGCTTGCGGACCGTCGTGAATTTCCGTGTCAGGTCCTGTCCATGTCCCCCGGCGACGCCGTGGTGATTGCCCCGGTTCCCGGCATTGTCGGCGAGCGTATCATCGCTTATCTCGACCATCTGGGCCGCGTCGAAGGCACCATCCTGTCCCAGGTCGATGGCGGTTTCATCATGGATATCGCCGCGTCGCCGCGCAAGCGCGACAAGATGGCAGCCCAGCTCACCTGGTTGGCCAACAAGGATATTCTCGATCTTCCCGAGGACCGCCGCCACGAGCGCGTTGTTCCCGATATTCGCCACTCAACAGTCGTGCTCGACGATGGTCGCCGCTACAACTGCAAGATCATCGACATTTCGCTTTCGGGCGCTGCCGTCGAACTCGATGTGCGCCCGGCCATGGGTACGCCCATCACATTGGGCCGCATGCGCGCCCGCGTCGTCCGTCATTTCCAGAATGGCGTCGCCGTGGAATTCGTGGCCGCCCAGGAAATGCTGACCGTGGTGCAGCAGAACCTGCGTATGAACTAACCCCCGGCAGGGCAATCAGTAACGCGACCCGTCCCGCACACGGCCCAAGTTGTCTGCACCAGGGCACCGGTCCGTCCAACCGCGCCGCCATGGTCAACAAACCCTTACAAGTATCGATAAAACACGCATAAAAACTGCGTAGCACTTTTCGGATCGGGGCAATCGGCCGCCCCTAGTGTGGTCTCCATCAGGGAGACGACACCATGACATTGATCAAGAAGGGACTGCTGGCAGGGCTGCTCACCGCCCTCTTCGCAATCGCCTCGGCTGCCCCGAGCGCAGCACTCGACCTCACCAACATCGCCTATGTCCAGACCAATTCGGGAACAACCTCGATTCCGGTCGGGCATATGGAGTTCTGCAAGTCCAACCCCGCTGAATGCCGCGGCTACGACCGCGTCGAGCCAGCAACCGTGCTGGACGATCAGAATTGGCAGCAGCTCGTTTCGGTCAATGCGTACTACAATCGGAACGTTGTCCCGGTCACTGACCAGGATCTCTACAAAGTCGCCGAGTTCTGGACCTACCCGAACGGATATGGCGACTGCGAGGATTTTGCCCTCGCCAAGCGCCGCGACCTGATCAATTCAGGCTGGCACCCCTCGACGTTGATGATCGCCGTGGTCAAGGAAGCCAATGGCAATGGCCACGCCGTGCTGATCGCCCGCACAGATCGCGGCGACCTCGTCCTCGACAACCAGGCCGGTACCATCCGTCTCTGGAGCGAAACGCCCTACAAGTTTATCAAGCGCCAGTCGCAGGCTCATGCCGGTCAATGGGTCGACATGATCGACAACCGGGTGCTGGTCGTCGCTGCCGCCAACTGACAAGTTTCCGGACCCCGCCCCAAGCCTATCCCTGATAGGGGTCTGAAGAGCCAGGCCGGTCATGCGCAAGCGTGGCCGGCCTTGCTGTGTTCAGACGTCGACTCGCGATTAGGGTCGAACTGCCACGTAGATGCTCATGAAGAAGAGTCCGGTGATGAAGGCCCAGCCAAACGCCACCAGGGCTGAGATCAGAACAGAAGGCATCGAGATCGTGCCATCCTCCTCATGGCTCCAACCCACCTGAAGCAGAATGTAGGGACCGCACACAAAGCTCATCGCCAGATTGCCCAGCGAGGCCAGGTAAGACTGGCCGTCCCAGCGCAGCATTGCCTGCTGACGCGTGACCCATTGGTACAGGTGCGTCCCGGCCCCAGCCATGCAAAGGCCTACGCCCATGATGAATGCCGCAAGCAAAAGTTCTCTGGTCATGCCCATCCCCGTGCCATCTGCCCATGCTGCGCGATTATTTACTCTTTGTTAAGCATATTGCGCCCCCTAATGGATGTCACCCCGAAGCGAGAATTCTGGTTAATTTCCACCATGGCGGCCTCAGGCATCGATGCGAACGCTGCGGCAGGTGGCAAGGGCCAGCTCGCCTACAACCTTGCCGGAATTGCTCTGATCGTCCTGCTTGTGGCGGTAGGCGTGGCCTATCTGGTTGACCAGACGGCCCGAAACGCGCAGCGCCCCCTGCCCAGCCTATCCGACTTAGACCCGATAACGCAGACTGTCGCAGGACGGGAATTGCACATCCCAACGGCCTGGTTCCGCTTTGGCGAAACCATCAGGCCCGGCTTTGTCAACCAGGTCGATCTGGCCTTCGCTCTGCCGCTGATCGCCGGCCAGCGGCCTACACTGGTCGAGGTGACGCTGATCTCACGGAGCACAGCGCGCGCCAGCGGTGCATTGCTCGACGCGGTCTATCTGCACCAATTTGCCGACGGTTCGGTGGGCGGCATCCCCGGACTGGTAGGCAAGCCGCTGCTCGCGGCAGATGGATATGCAGACGAAACGGTCTGGTACGACCCACTCTCGCCCGCCCCGTTTGTTGCCAAATGCGCCGCAGCGCCCGATCCGAGCCGTTCGGATCGCTGTCTGAGGACTATTCACCTGCCCAATGGGCTGGCCGCCATCCTCAGCTTTGACGCCGAGGCGCTTGTCGCCTGGCGCCAGTTCGACGCCGAGCTCGCCCAGTGGCTGGGCAAGATCGGCGCATTGGAGAATTAGTCGATATCTTCCAGGTCGATGTCCAAGATCGACATGGAGAACATATAGGACTTGTCGCCGTCTTCATCGTCGAGGTGGATCAGGCCGATCGACTCCTCGCCGATGAACACTTCAACAGAATCGTTCAGCTTCGGCCGCGGACGGACATCGATGTTGCGATTGTTGAAGGTGCGTTGCAGAAATTTCTGCAGCTTGATGATCTCGGGGTGGTTCACGGGAACATGTCCTGCTGGTTGCGTTGAGGCGGCAATCTAGTGTCTCGATAAGCCCTGACAACCCCCGCGCGGACCAATTTACCGGTAACAACTGGCCCGAGTGGCTTGCCCGGCGCTATTTCGCGCCGTCGTGCACCAGCACCATCTGGTCCATGACCAGGGCTGGCTGGGCGCATCCAGCCTCGCCGATCACCTTGGCAGGCACGCCGGCCACGGTCGTGCGCGGCGGCACTTCCTTGAGCACCACGGATCCCGCACCGACCCGGCTGCAATCACCCACCTTGATGTTGCCTAACACCTTGGCTCCGGCGCCGATCAGCACGCCATTGCCGATCTTGGGATGCCGATCCTGATCCGCCTTGCCGGTGCCGCCCAGCGTGACATTTTGCAGGATCGAGACATTGTCCCCCACAACGGCAGTCTCGCCGATGACCAGCCCGGTGCCATGGTCGAGCATAACACCCTTGCCCATGGGCACGGCCGGGTTGATATCGACTTGGAACACCTGGCTCGACCGGCTCTGCAGGTACAGCGCAAAGTCGCGGCGCCCCGATTTGTGCATTGCGTGGGCGAAACGATGGGTCTGGATTGCCTGATAGCCCTTGAAATAGAGCAGCGGCTCGATGGCCCGGTGGCAGGCCGGATCGCGCTCCAGCGTCGCGGCAAGATCGACCCGGGCAGCCTGACCGATTTCGGGATGATCGCGCAGGGTTTCCGCGAATGCCTGGCGGATCATGTCCGCTGACACATCCTCATGGTCGAGGCGTGTCGCCAGCCGATGCGCTAGCGCCTCTTCCAGGGTCTCATGATTGAGAATGGTGGAGAGAACCAGATTGGCCAGGAACGGCTCGTTGTCGAGCACCTGCCGGGCCCCGGCGCGAACAGCCTCCCAGACCGGGTCGACCGCCTGGATCTGGGGCGAAATCTTGGCATTGCCGCTCATGTCGCGAGTCTCCGCTTCATCGATAGATGCCGATATAGGCTACATCATTTCACTGTTCAAAGCCAAAGCTGCCCCTTTGGTTCACGAAACCGGCACGCTGGAGCAATGCTTGCTCAGAAACTCCAGTGCCGCTGCCTTGAACACCTTGTCCCCGGTCGCCCGCATATGGTCGCGCCGGGGAATGACAAGTGCCTCGCCCTGCGGCAGCAATTCGGCCAGCGCCTCAGGTCCGCCGGCCATCTCGTCCTCTTCGCCTACCGCCACCAGCGCCGGCACCTCGATACGCCGCACATCGGCCCGTGCCATGGGCTGGCGTGAGGTTTCCATACACGCGGCAAGCGCTTCGCGATCCGAACCGGTGTGGTCGGCAAAGATGCGGAACTGCCGCGCGGTGGGATGGGTCAGATCGGACAGGTCCGGCGCCCGCAGACCGGCAATGATGTCATTGCCGTCGCTCAGCCCGTTGATCAGGTTCATGGCCATGCCCCCGAAAATCGCTGCAACGACTCGCTCGGGATGGTGAAACGCCAGGAAAGCTGCAATCCGGGCGCCCATGGAATAGCCCAGCAGCGCCGCCTTTTCGATTCCCAGATGATCGAGCAGTGCCAGCGCGTCCTCGGCCATCTTGGTCGGATAATAAAGCTCGGGATCATGCGGCCTGTCCGAAAGCCCATGGCCGCGATTATCCAACGTGATGGCCTGGTAGCCGGCTTCGGTCAGCGTCTCCACCCAGCCGGTATCGACCCAATTGACCTTGCCGCTTGAGGCAAAGCCGTGGATGAGCAGGACCGGCGGGCCCTCTCCGGTAACCTCATAAGCGATCGACAGGCCGGACGTGGTGAAGCTGGGCATGTGGCATCCTCTTTTCAGTCCCTCGGGTGTTGCGGCTTCAGGACGCAAAATCAAGCGCCCTTTGCCCTTTTCTTGGTTGAGGCCTTTGGCTATGGTCGCGCCAAATCAAACACACTCCAGGTTCCCGACCATGGCACACGGCTCGACCCCGCATTTCCACAATACCGAAGGCCTGCGCAGCATCGAGATCGGGTCCAAGGAATTTCAGTGCGTCGGCGCCCTGCCCCCGTTTGACCATCCCCATGTCTTCCTCGACATGGGCAAGGACGACGAGATCGTCTGCCCTTATTGCTCCACGCTCTATATCTACAAGGTTGAACTGGGCGAGGGTCATGCCAACCCCGCCTCGGCCATCTTCAAGGCCCACGCCGCCTGAGCAGCCCCATGCCCAGTTCGGGCCGCAGCTATGTCATTGCAGGAGCCGGCATTGCCGGTATGACCCTGGCGCTTGCGCTGGCCAAGTTTGGCGCGACGGTGGTGGTGCTCGAACGCAGCCCAACGATCCAGGAGTTTGGCGCGGGCCTCCAGATCAGCCCCAATGCTCGCCGAGTACTCGATCGGCTCGGGCTGAGCGACGCCATCGATCAGGTCAGCCTCGAGCCCGAAGCGCTCGATGTCTATGCGCAGGGCGGCCAGCACCCGCTGGTCAGCATGGAGCTGGGTGCGATCATGCGGGAGCGTTTCGGCGCCCCCTATGCCGTCATGCACCGGGGTGACCTGGCGAACCTGCTCTACAAGGCGTGCAGGCGCTTTGCCAATATCGATATCCTGTTCGGCGTGCGCGGCTGGGACGTGGTCTCCCACGCCCGCGGCGTGACCGTGGCCATTGACGAAGCCAATGGGCAAAGCCGCACGGCGCGTGCCGACGGGTTCATCGGGGCCGATGGCGTGCATTCCCAGACCCGCCTCGGCGTGCTGGATGGCCCGACCGCCCAATATCGCAACCGCATTGCCTGGCGCACGCTGGTGCCCGCCGATTCGTTTGGCGGACAGATCGCCATGGATCGGGTGTCGGTGTTTTTCGGCAGCGGCTTCCACCTGGTTTGTTACCCCCTGCCCCATCGCGGCCAGGTAAACCTGGCCCTGTTCATGCCTGGCGCGATTCCCCCCGAAGGCGCCCAACCTCGACTCAGACATGCTGGACCAAGGGTCGAAGCCCTGCTGACTGCTGCGGCGGACACTTGGACTGCTTGGCCCATGTACACGGTGGACACCCCGCTCTGGCATCAGGGCAATATCGGCATCATTGGGGATGCTGCGCACGCCATGGTGCCATTCCAGGCGCAGGGTGCCGCCATGGGCATCGAGGACGCAGCGACACTGGCCCCATTGCTGGTGGGAACTGAATCGGCCGAAACGGCCTTGTCCCGATATGCCGACATCCGGCAGCCTCGCGCCCGTCGTGTTGCCGCACTTTCGGCAGAGAATGGGCGCATATTTCATATGGCTTGGCCGTTCAGCCTGGCACGGAACATCGTCATGCGGCTGCAGGGCCCCCGAGGCCATCTCAAGCGGCTCGCATGGGTCTATTCTCACGACGTTGGTGACAGGCCCGCGCCGTGATCGGCTCCGGCCTTGCCTTGTCGGCTTCTGCCGTGTCAATTGCGTCGCACCATTCCGGTGGAACAAAGAAAAGGTAACAACCACCGCATGCAAGCTGCGACTCGCTCTCGCCTGACCCTGACCTGCATCCTGATCACCATTCTGATCGATATGATAGGTGTGGGGATTATTGTGCCGGTGCTGCCCGAGCTGCTCGAGGACCTGACCGGCGGCAGCGTGGCCCAGGCCGCCGTGATCGGCGGCTATCTGGTGTTTGCCTATGCCTTCATGCAGTTCGTCTTCTCCCCGGTTCTGGGCAATCTCTCGGACCGCTTCGGGCGCCGCCCCGTGCTGCTGCTTTCGCTGCTGGGTCTGACCTTCGACTATCTGATGATGTCGATCGCTCCCTTCGTCTGGTACCTCTTCATTGGTCGCATCATTGCCGGCATTGCCGGCGCGGCACTGGCAACCGCCACCGCCTACATGGCCGATATCACCCCGCCCCATAAACGCACCCACCGCTTCGGCCTGATCGGTGCCGCCTTCGGGCTGGGCTTCATCATCGGCCCGGTGATTGGCGGCGAACTAGGTGAATTCGGACCGCGCGTGCCCTTCTTTGCGGCAGCCGGCCTGGCCTTTGCCAATTTCCTCTTTGGCCTGTTCGTCCTGCCCGAAAGCCTGCCCAAATCCTCGCGCCGCAAATTCGACATTCGCCGCGCCAACCCGCTCGGGGCCGTGCTGGCCCTCAAGAAATATCCTTCCGTGCTCTGGCTGCTGGCCGTTCTGTTCTTCTTCCAGCTTTCGGCCCAGGCCTTGCCGACGGTGTTCAGCTATTTCACCGTCGAGGTGTTCAACTTCACCTCCTCGATCATTGGCCGCACGCTGGGCGCGTTCGGGCTGGGCTTTGCCATCAGCCAGGCCGTACTGGCCGGTCCAATGTCGCGCGGCATGGGCGAACCGGCGGTGGCCATGATCGGGCTTCTCGCAGCGATTGCGGCTTTTGCCGGTGTCGCCTTCTCGACCGAAGAATATATGCTCTATCTCGCCATTCTGGTGGGCACCATAAGTGGCCTTGCCCCGCCC
Organism: Devosia sp.; assembly: GCA_040218355.1. GTDB lineage: Bacteria > Pseudomonadota > Alphaproteobacteria > Rhizobiales > Devosiaceae > Devosia. The sequence goes on from JAVJRP010000021.1 coordinate 166,607, forward strand.
GCGATCAACGGCGTGCTGTCGCGCCAGGTGCCGGACAACAGCCAGGGCGAATTGCAGGGCGCGGTCAATGCCGCCAGTTCGCTCGCCACGATTATCGGCCCGCTCGCGGCGACGCAGATCTTCTCGTATTATACCACCACCCCAGGCACCCATGGCTATTTCCCCGGCGCCCCCTTCATTGCCGCCAGCGCCAGCGTCGCAGTTGCGCTGATCGTCTTTGCCATTGCCGCCTGGCGCTTCGAACTGGGCAGCCGCCCGAGTATCGCCGACCACCCGCACGCGCCCGAGATGGCGCCGCCGGGCCAGGTGCGTGTGGCGCCGTTGGAAGACGATGATGACAATAGCGCTCCGCCCCGCCGCTGAGGCCGACTGGCCAGCCATGTCGCGCATCGTCAAACCGGTGCTCGACGCCGGCGAAACCTATGCCATCGACACCAATCTGGGCGAAGACGGCATCCGCGCCTATTGGCTGATGCCGGCTCATGAGGTCTTCGTGGCCGAAATCGAGGGCCAGATCGTGGGCACCTACTATCTGATGGCCAATCAGGCCGGAGGCGGCGCCCATGTGGCCAATTGCGGCTACATGACCGCGCCCGAAGCGCGCGGCAAGGGCGTGGCCCGGACCATGTGCCTGCACTCGCTCGAGCGGGCCCGTGAACGCGGGTTCCGCGCCATGCAGTTCAACCATGTCGTCTCCACCAATACCCGCGCTGTCGCGCTATGGCAGAAGCTCGGTTTCGAGATTGTCGGGACGCTGCCAGAGGCCTTCAAGCATCCGGCACGTGGCTACGTGGACAGCTATGTGATGTTCCGCGCGCTTTGAGGCGCGGCCTTTCTCCGGCGCCAATATCCGCACGATCCTTCGACCTGCGGGTTTGAAAAACAGAGCGGAATCCCGAGACGGTCGTCGTCCCTGAAACTAAAAAACTGAGACGAAAACCGTCTCGGGATGCCGGGTTTTCTCGTTAGCAGGTAACTTGGCAGGCCTATCCTGGGGACGACATCGCAATGTGCCGCCCATGGTATCCAGGCTCTCAACCGCCGACCCGCAGACCGCGAAGGCAAGCGACTGCCCCACGCCCGGCTGTCCCTCCCGCCACTGGTCGCTGCAGGCCGCCCTGACGCGAGAGAGATGGACGGATTATGCGGGAAGAATTGGGCCCGGGGATAACAATCGTTCAGGCAAAATATGCACCGGCGCCAACTGGCGCAATGTTGGGTTCAAGGGCAGCACACACCCCCGGCACTGGATTGGACCCGAGGCATCGCGACTTGTTGAATAGCTGGCTCGGATCAAGAGGAGGACACTACCGTTCCAGGGGAACAACCCGGAGGACAGCCACAATGCACTTTCATCACATCGGACGCCGCAGCATCTTGAGCGCGGGACTCGCGCTGGCCTTTGCCGGTCTGGCCGGTTCAGCCATGGCGCATCACGGCTGGAGCTGGGCGGATGCCGGCATGATCGAATTGACCGGCACCATATCCAGCATCACCATTGCCCCGCCGCATCCGACTATCGAGGTCGACGCCGACGGCGAAATCTGGACCGTGGAACTGGGCAATCCCTCGGCTACCCAGCGCGCCGGATTCGTTGAGGGCGCTGCCGAAGTCGGCCAGGAAATCGTGGCGCTGGGCAATCGGGACGCCGATGGCGCAACGCGCATGAAAGCGGTCCGCATTACCGTCGATGGTACGGTTTACGACATCTATCCCGAGCGCATTCCCTCCTAGCGCATGTGGGACGCCCTGCAGAGCTGGCCGGGCGCGGTCGCCCTGCGCGGCTCCTCGACGCTGTATCTGCTGGTCAACGCAGCCCACATCCTGGGGATCGGGCTGATCATCGGCCCGATCCTGGCGCTAGATGCGCGCCTGCTGGGCCTGGCGCGCCATACCCCCATCAGTGCCGTGGGACCATTTCTGGCCGCGGTCGCCAAGCTCGGCGTCGGGCTCGCCATTGTGACCGGCCTGGCGCTATTCAGCGTGCAGCCGACCAATTATGCTGGCAACCCGGCCTTTCTGATCAAGCTTTTCATCCTGGTGCTGGCCATTGCCAATGCGGTGAGCGTCGATCGCGGCCGGGCCTGGCGCAGGGCCATCGAGACAAATGAAATCGCCACCGTCCTGCGCTGGCAGGCGGCGGCGTCTTCCATCTTGTGGATCGCGGTCCTGATTGCGGGCCGCTGGATCGGGTTCGTCTGACCTATTTGTCGAGCGTCGACGGCCAGGTGCCGTGCAGGTCGGAGCCGCGGCCTTCGATCTCGAAGCCGTGGGCGCCGAAGAAGTCGCGTTGGCCCTGGATCAGATTGGCGGTACCCTTGGCCTGGCGGTAGCTGTCGAAATAGCTCAGCGCGGCCGAAAGACAGATCATCGGGAATTCGCCAACAGCGGCAGCGGCCACGACCTTGCGCAGGCTCGGATGGCTGTCCTTCATGATCTCGACGAAATCGGGCACGACGAGCAGGTTGACCGCTTCGCCCTTGTCATAGGCAGACGCCATCTGGTCGAGGAAGCGCGAGCGGATGATGCAGCCGGCGCGCCAGATCTTGGCGATGGTGGCCAGCGGCAGGGCCCAGCCATTTTCTTCCGAGGCCTTGGCGATGACGGCAAAGCCCTGCGCATAGGAAACGATCTTGCCGGCGAGCAGCGCCTTTTCGAGATCGGCCAGGGTCACATCGGTCTTGGCGCGGTTCGGCTTGCCATAAATGCCTTCAGCGGCAACGCGCTCGGATTTGAGCGAGGAGATCGAGCGAGCCGCAACGGCGCCTTCGATGGCTGTGGCCGGCACACCCATCTGCTGGGCGGCAATGGCGGACCAGACCCCGGTGCCCTTCTGGCCGGCCTTATCGAGGATCAGTTCGACAAGCGGCTTGCCGGTCTGGTCGTCAACGGCATCCAGCACGTGGCCAGTGATTTCGATGAGGTAGGAATTGAGCGGACCCTTGTTCCACTCCTTGAACACATCGGCGCATTCCTTGGGCGACATCCCGAGGCCATCGCGCATCACGCCGTAGACTTCGGCGATCATCTGCATGTCACCATATTCGATGCCGTTGTGGATGGTCTTGACGAAGTGGCCAGCGCCGCCTTCGCCGAGATAGGCGCAGCAGCTTTCACCGTTGAACTTGGCGGCAATGGCGGTCAGCACCGCTTCGGCATTGTGCCACTGCTCTTTGGAGCCGCCGACCATGATCGAGGGACCGTGGCGGGCCCCCTCTTCGCCGCCGGAGACGCCGACGCCGAGATAGCCGATATTCTTGGGCTTGAGATAGTCGAAGCGCCGCTGGGTATCGGTGAACAGCGAATTGCCGCATTCGATGATGGCATCGCCCGCTCCGAGATGCGGCAGAAGTTGCTCGATCATGTCGTCGACCGGCTGGCCGGCCTTGACCATTATGATGATCGAGCGCGGCGCCTTCACAGTCTGCACGAACTCGGCCAGGTCGTATTTGGGAATGGTATTGCCATCCAGGCCCTGGGCCTTGGCGTCGGCCATATGCTCGTCAATGCGGCCCGCCGACCGGTTGTGAACGGCAACAGTGTAGCCCTTCTCGGCAATGTTCAGGGCCAGATTGGAACCCATGACCGCCAGGCCGATAAGGCCGATATCTGCTGTCGACATACAAACAGTCCTTCTAAATCGCTTCCGTGTTCATTCCATGCGCTTGGGGGCACGACACGCGGGCGGGAAATGACCACAATCCGCGCCTTGAAGGAAGGGCGGATTGCACAATTTCTGGCCAGATCGCACATCTTGTATGGAAGATCAAGCCGGACCGCCCTCGCGTACATCCGCGCCGCGCTCGGCGAAGGCCTTGAAGTCCTCGGCAAATTGCTGGCTCTGCTTCTTGAACATGCCCGGCATCAGAAAACCCATGACCTTCATGAAGAAGCTCTTCATTTCAAAGACATTGTGGCTTTCCCAGAGCGTGCGGTCGGGCCCCAGTTCGGAGAAACGGTTCTCGACGAGATTGTGCACGCCCTCAACGTCATAGGTGCCATCGAAGGCATCGGGCAGATCGCGGCGGGTGATGGTCTCAACCATTTCCATGCGCCGGCTGCCCATGAGAAAGACCAGCTTCGATTTCGCGCCGACCTGTCCCGGCTCGCCCGAGAGAGGCTCGAAACTGAGCAGACCCTTCTGCCATTTGGGCAGATTGTCCGGGTTGTCGAACAGTTCAATGACCTTGTCGCGCGGCAGGTCGATGACAATCGAAGTGTCGTATTCCAGCGCCATGGGGTCCCTCCTCCACCTTGCATCGCATCGGGGCGTCCTCTAACACCCGGAGGGGACGGTGCCATACTGGGAGGATAAGGCCAACAATGAAGCGGGGCATAGCGCAATTCGACCTCACCGGCCGGCGGGCCCTGGTGACCGGGTCCAGCCGCGGCCTGGGCCTGGCCATGGCAACGGCCTTGGCCGAGGCCGGCGCAGAACTGATCCTCAACGGCCGGGACGAAGTAGCGCTGGGCAAGGCCGCCGCCGATCTGGCCGAAAGCGGGGCCAAGGTTTCGGCACTGGCCTTTGATGTGACCAGCCCAGACAGCGTGGCCGACGCCATCGGCCATTGCGAAGACCAGATTGGTCCCATCGACATTCTGGTCAACAATGCCGGCATGCAGATCCGGGGATCATTGGAGACCTATAGCCACGAGAATTTCGAGGCCATGCTGAGCACCCATGTGGTCTCTACCTTTTCGGTCAGCAAGGCCGTCGCCCAGCACATGCTGGAGCGCGGCCGGGGCAAGATCATCAATATCTGCTCGATCCTGACCAATCATGCCCGCCCGACCGCTGCGCCCTATGGCGCTGCCAAGGCGGCCATTGCCAATCTCACGCGGGGCATGGCGGCCGACTGGGCGCCGCGCGGGCTCAACATCAACGCCATTGCACCGGGCTACTTCAAGACCGACCTCAACACCACGCTGATGGCCGATCCGGTCTTCGATGGCTGGGTGAAGCAGCGCACCCCCATGGGTCGCTGGGGCGAGGTCGAGGAGCTTGGCCCCGCCGCAATCTTTCTTGCATCCGACGCTTCCAGTTTCGTGAACGGACACATTCTCTATGTCGACGGCGCCTTCACAGCCACGGTCTGAACCGGCTCGCCTCATCATCGTGATGGGCGTCAGCTCATCGGGTAAATCCACCGTGGGGGCGGCTCTCGCGCGCGCCCTGCATGCACCCTTCCTTGATGGGGACCAATATCACCCCGAGGCCAATGTGGAAAAAATGCGCGCCGGCACGCCGCTGACCGACGAGGATCGCTGGCCCTGGCTGGAGGCACACACGGCGGCCCTCAAGCAGGCAGCGCAGAAAAAGGACGTCGCCATCGGCGCCAGCTCGGCGCTCAAACGCAGCTACCGGGATTTCATCACCGAAAAGGCCGGCGAGCCGGTACTGTTCGTCTATCTGGACGGCTCCAAGGAGGTGATCGGCGAGCGCATGGCCAAGCGCAGCCATGAATATATGCCGACCAGCCTCCTCGACAGCCAGTTCGCCACGCTCGAAGTGCCCGACCCGGCCACGGAAAACACGCTGCACGTGCCCATAACCGACAGCGTCGACAAGATCGTGCGCACCATCACCGGCACACTCGATCACCTCAAGAGCTTCAAGCGCTGGCAATGATCATCGCGATTGCTGCCGCTCTGAGACTTCCCTGGCTGTCTGCTGCCAGGGCCAGCGGCCGCTGACTTCCACTTCCAGAGACAGGCTGAGGAAGGTTCGGATTGCCACGATGCCGGCCAGGATCGCGAGGCTGTCCAACGTTGGCTCGATGGCGACCGTGGCAATGATGTCGGCGGCCACCAGCACTTCGAGGCCAAGCAGAATACCCCGGCCGATATCGGCCCGATAGGCACGGAAACTGTCATGCGCATCCGGATTGCGCAACTGCATGGCGAAGCGCGCTGTGCCGACAATGAGGCCGAGCACGATGATGGCGATACCGCACCATTCGACACTGCGCACGATGACATGCAGCAATTGGTCAGTCATGGTTTCCCCTTTTCCTTGCCTTGGAGGCTAACGCGGCGGCCCGCCGGAGCGATCCGCCGCGCCAGCCATGGCTTGGGGTCTAGGAAAAATCCCAAGCCTTTTCGCTCATGGCCCCGCATCCTCCGCGAGACCAGGCAGTAGCCCCTTACGCCGCGTCAGGGTCAACAGAGGGGACACCGGGCACCCGCGCCAGGCTCGCATTGGCGTATCGGTCATCATGGCTGACCTCTCGGCCCGCCCAGTCCGGCATGTCGATCACCTGATCGACCGCCTCAAGCTCGACTTCAGCCACGATCAGGCCGGCATGGGCGCCTGCAAAGACATCGACCTCCCAGGTCAACCCGCCATGCGGCACCAGATATCGCGTCTTTTCGACCACGTTTGGCTGCGCCAGGACGAGCATTTGCCGGGCATCGCCCAGCGGCACGTCATATTCGAACTCGGCGCGGCTGATCCCCTCGGCCGGGCCCTTGAGCGTCAACACCGCCCTTTGATCGTCCGCGATGCGGATGCGCACCGTGGCCTTGGCATTGCTTGAAAGATAGCCCTGCACGAGACGCTTGCGACCCGTGATGGCCTGCCGCCAACCGTCCCCGGCAACGAGAAATTTGCGTTCGATTTCTTCGGCCATTTCCCTATCCCAGAAGCTGCCAATAGGCATCGAACCGCTCCGAAGCCACGCCCGGACGCTCTGCCGCGAACTGCCGACCGAGATCGAAGGCATTTTCGCTCAGCGCCGCCTGCTTTTCGGCAATGATCGCCAACAGGGTATCGGCCGAGCTGTCACCCGGCGCGCGCGTGGAGACAATCCAGTCTGCCAGCACCATCAGATTATGATGGTCCCCCAGGGTCTCGCCCAGTTCGTCGAGCCTCAAACAGAGATTTTCCATGATCGCAGGCGCGGTGCGCTCGTAAAGGCGCATGTGATACCACCAGACCTTCGCAGCCTTGCGCCAGTCATGCACCACTTCGCCTTCGGGCGCCTTGCGCGCCTCGGCCAGACGCTTGCGAAAACGGCGATAGCCGGCCCTAAGACCGGGCTGCACGATAGCTGTGCCCGAGGCGTCGAACTGCCAACTCGGCACCCGCGCACGCGCTTCAGTGAAATCGGCGGCCGCCAGCGCCAGCAATTCCTCTTCGCCCATTTGCTGGCGCAGATGCCTGGCGCGCTCCCGCAGCCGATCGAGCAGGGTTACCGATCCCACGCCATCGACACTGAGCCGCGCGCCGGAATGATCAACCAGGCCCGACATGGTCTGGACCATCACCGCAGCGTCGCGGGCCACCGAGAACCGGTCGGCAATGGCTCGAAAGGCAGCGTTCTCCGATTCATAATCGGCAAAGACCGGTCGCACGAGCTTGAGCAGGGCGCGCAGCTTCTTGCACGATTTGCGCAGCGTATGGACGGTCTGATCGAAATCCTCATTGGCCGCAATTGCCTCCAATGCCTTGTCGATCTGCTCCGTGGCGATGTCGCGCACCTGGCCGGCAACACCACTGGACTGCTTGAAGGCATAGGCCATGACTAGAACCCGAAAACTAGAATCCGAAACTCATCTGACCGGCCGGTGTGCCGACATTGACACCCTCCATCGCCAGCATCTTGACCTTGGTGACAGTGCCACCCGGCGCGGAAAACCCGCCCGGCTTACCATTGCTGGCCAGCACCCGATGGCAGGGAATGACCAGCGGAATGGGATTGGCGCCCATGGCTTGCCCCACGGCACGCGACAGGCCGGGATCGCCCAGCTCACGCGCCAGAGCGCCATAAGTGATGGTCTGCCCCCAGGGCACCTGCACCAGACGCTCATAGGCCCTGCGGTGAAAGCCCGAGACCCCGGCCAGATCGAGCGGGAGATCGCCGAAATGCACTTCGCGCCCTTCCGCATAGTCTTCGATCTGATTCATCAACCCGGCAATCAGCCGCGTCGGCTCCCCCGGCTGCGCCCCGTCCCGCCCCAGACGTTCCAGCATCGCCTTTTGCGACGTATCTGGCAGCAAGACCCTGGCCAGCCCCCGATCGGTCCAGCCGAGGCCGAACAATCCCAATGCTGTCTCGAAAGTTACCGTTTCCATGGCCAAAGCATATGCGCCCGCTCAAGCGGACGCCAGATGGGGCATGCGACCTGCCCTGACCTTTGCTGACAATTTCTGTCGCGCGCTCAGGCCAAACCGGCGCAGACCACCAAACGAGGACCGCATGGCACGCATTCTGGGATATATCGCCGCCAGTCTGGATGGCTGCATTGTCGATGCAAAGGGCAGCCTGGACTGGCTGTTCAAATATGACGACATGGATCTGGGCGAGCACGACTACCGCACATTCATCAAGTCGATCCGCACTGTTGTCATGGGTCGCGCTACCTATGACTGGCTGGCAGCTCAGGACGCACCCTGGGCCTATGCTGACCAGCGCTGCATCGTTGTGACCTCGCGCCCGATCGAAGACCCAAAGGGACCGCTCGAGACCCGGTCCGATATTGACGCGCTAATCGCCGAATTGCGCGGGCTTGATGATGGTGATGTCTGGATGCTTGGCGGCGGTCGCTTGCAGATGGCGTTCATGGAACGCGGTGCGCTGGATGAACTGGAAATCTATGTGATGCCCGAAATCCTGGGCGGCGGGGCGCCACTGTTTCCTGCCACCGGGTACCAGGCCTCGCCCGAACTGGTTTCGGCAAAGCCGATGAGCAAGGGTTGCGTGCGCCTGCATTATCGCTTCTGAGATTGGCCCACCGGCAAACTGTGGACCAGCCCCAGGCCTGTAGGCCGCTAGTCCCGCTTTAGATGCGCTTTCACCTTGCGCAATGTTGCCGTCAGCGCCGCCGCCTCCACACCGGTCAGCACGGCGGAAAAGGCTTCGTCGATTGCCGACCGGTAGTGCGGCCACATATCGCCGCGCCGCGCCCTGCCCGCTGGCGTGATGACAGCCAACGCCCCCCGCCGGTCCGTCGGGTCCGGCCTTCGTTCGACGAGCCCGTCGTCCGACATACGATCCAGCAGCCGCGTCATGTTGTAACGCTCGACCACCAGCCGCTCGGCGAGGTCACCAATCCGCATCTCGCCCCCGGCGCGCTCGAGTTCGAGTAGCAGATCGTACCAGGCCAGAGGTGGTTGACCTGCCGCTTTGAGCTTCCCCTCGATGACCCGCAAGGTCAGCGCATGGGCGCTCAATAGCTGGCTCCAGGCCAGACGTTGCCGCTCATTGTCCGTCATCGTCGCCTCTCTTCACATTTAATTGCACTTGCAATCAATTTTCGCTTCCATATATTTGCACATGCAATAATTGCAATTCCTACCAAAAGGAGACCTAAATGGCAAAGGAAGTATCGCGTTCGGACCTCGCGCAGGCCATGCTGAGCAAGAATCCGCCGATTGTGTTCGAGGCGCTGGACAAGAAGTATTTCGATCACGGGCACCTGCCCGGCGCCATCATGATGCCACCGGCGGAAGTCGCAGCCACGGCGCAGTCGCACGTCGCTCGCAAGGATGCGCCGGTCGTTATCTATTGTGCGTCCGACACCTGCGCTAACTCGCACGAAGCCGCCAGCGAGCTTTCAAATCTTGGCTATTCCGATATCGCCATCTTTACCGGCGGCAAAAAGGATTGGGCCGACGCAGGTCTCAAGCTTGAGCGCTGAGCGTCGCCCCTGAACAGCAAAAATAGCCCGGCGCAACGCGTCCTTGCTCATTGCGCCGGGCACCAGATGCATGATGGCCGTTTCTGTGATCAGCCCCGCCGCGATGCGCAGGACAGTCAGGCGCCCTTTATGTTCGATTGTCCTCCAAGCGATTGGAAAATGTCGCGGGTCTCTGCTACAGGGCCTGATGCCCGGTCCCATGCCTACACTCACCAACTATTTTCCGTCCACTGATCCCTACCTGAACGTCATCCATGTCGATGACGACATATTGGTCTTGGACAAGCAGTCTGGCTTGCTCAGCGTGCCGGGCAAGGACCCGAGCCTGTGGGACTGTATCGAACATCGCGCCCGCCAGACCTATCCCAGCGCAGGCATGTGCCACCGGCTCGACAAGGACACTTCGGGCGTATTGGTGCTGGCGCTCAACAAGCGCGCCCATGGCCGTATTGGCAGCCAGTTCGAGCACCGCCAGACCACCAAGAGCTATATCGCGCGGGTGTCGGGCATCATCCAGGACGATAGCGGCCTGATCGATCTGCCGCTCGCCACCGACTGGCTCAACAAGCCGCGCCAGAGGGTCGACCACGACCATGGCCGCGCTTCGCAGACCGAATGGCACGTGATCGAGCGCGAAGACAACGCCACGCGGGTGCGGCTGATCCCGCTCACCGGGCGCACACATCAGCTAAGGGTTCACATGAAGGCCATCGGCCATGTGATTCTGGGCGATGCGTTTTATTCCGAGGGCACCGACCTCGCGGCGGCCGACCGTCTGCAATTGCATGCCGCCGAATTGGGATTCACCCATCCCACCACGGAAGTGTTTACCACCTTCGTGGCACCAACGCCGTTCTAGGCCCTACGCCTCCCCCAGATATCCCACCTCGATACGCTGGAACAGCTCACCGGCCTTCATGGTGTCCAGCCAGCGGCGGAAATCGGCGACATCGCTGAACCCGGCGCGCTGGGCTTGCGCATCGGTCACATCCTCGGGCGACATGTCAGTGATCGACTTGATGGACAAAAGACCCACCTTGGTCTTGAGCGTCCCGCCAGGTTTCACCGTCGGGCGGTTCCAGCGGCGGAAGATGAGATCGACCTTGCCGGCCTTGATGTCTTCGAGCAGATCACGCTTGAGCAGCATCAGTCGAGCACTCCCGTGGCGGTCATTTCGATTTTGAGCCCGGCGGCCAGCAATTCCTTGACCACCACAGTGGCGCGGACGGGATAGGGCTGCTCGGTGAAATATTCCCGATAGACCGCGTTCATGCCGGCGGCATCGGCGCTGTCGGTGAGAAAAATCTGCACCATGACGAGGTTGCGCAGGCTCCCGCCGGCGGCTTTGAGCGCGATGGCCAGATTGTCGATGCAGCGGCGCGTCTGGGCTTCAATGCCCCCCTCGACGATCTCGCCGCTGACCGGGTCCTCGGCGATGGCGACCAGCCAGAGGTGCTTGCCGGCGCGCACCGCATCATTGATGGGCGCGCTGGACGGGGCAATGCCGGTTTCAATCCGTTCGATCATCTGGCCTCCGGGGAAGAATCGCTCGTGCACAATTGTCTTGGCGAAAAGCTTGTGACAAACACGGAGCACCGAGCCAAGCGGGCGTGGTGGAATTGGTAGACACAAGGGACTTAAAATCCCTCGGCGATAGCCTTGCGGGTTCGATTCCCGCCGCCCGCACCAGCGCTAAGCTTGCCGAAACCTTTCTCGACAATGATGACCCTGGGGCCGGTTGGCTGCCCCAAGTGATCGAGTAAGGCGTAGCGATGTCGGCCCTGCCAAAGAATCTGGAAGACGAATTTGAGACCCCGCCCGGCGCGGAGGTCAGCGCCGAACCGCGGCAATTCATTACTTTCGGGTGTGCGGGACAGAATTTCGGCGTCGATATCATGTCCATGCGCGAAATCCGCAATTGGAGCCCGGTGACGCCCTTGCCCGGGCGGAAACCGGATGTGCTCGGGGTGATCGAAATACGCGGGCGGGTGGTGCCGATCCACGATCTGGCCCTGCGCATCGGCTGCTCTTCCGAGCGAAGCACCCAGCACGAGGGTCAGGTGATCCTGGTGCTCAAGGTTGCGGGCCACGACATGGGCCTGCTCGTCGACAGCGTCTCCGACATTATCGACATCCAAGCCGACGACATTCTGCCGGTGCCGCAGATCGAAGGCTCGGCGGCGCGGTTCCTGGGCGGCATTGCCCGCCAGGGCGACACACTGGTGGCGATCCTGGACGAGGAAACAGTGCTGCGCGAAGCGGTGGAATTCGCTGGTGCCGAGACTGTCCTGTCCCACGACCCAACGGACGATGAAAGCGTCTCGGATGCCGATGAGGCTGAATTCGTCTTCGTGGACGAAATTCAGGCCTAGTCACACCGCGCCCAGCAGTGCCGCGCTCATGCGAGCTCGAACGGAAACGGCGATGGCTCCCAATAGCGCTCTATGCGACGCATCCTGGCACTGATGGCTTCCCATTCATGCAACAAGGCCGCGATTGGTCCGGGGTCGCCCGCTGCCAACAGGTCATGGAGCTTTTCGACATGGGCAAGGTGTTCGGCGACCTCGGCTTGCAATTTTTGCCGCCGCTGCCACGCCTTGCTGCCCTTGCGATGGCGCCTTTTAGTACCATCCCCGTACATTCTGAGCCAACCACGCTCTTCTCGTATCCAGTCCGTCAATAGAAGACCAGCTGTCCCAAACCTACCTAGCGCCGCCAGCAATACGGACTTGATGACCGGATTTATTCCGGTCCCAAAGATCGGTTCGTAGGGGTATTCGAGTATGCCTTCAAACGTCGTGACGTGCGGCAGAATCTCACGGTTGGCGCGCTCCAACTCCCGCACAAATTCGGAAGAGAAGTCAGGACTCTCAATCGACCCTGTCGCTCTATCCAGGAACTTTCCGATACCCCCGGCTGACCAAGGAGGCGGACTGGGTAATATGGACGCGTACCAAGTTGTCCGGATGAGCTGAGGCGGGGACATCCGATCGGTCGAGAAACCCTGCTCAACATGACGTACTGGCACCCGAAAGAGGGAGCGCTGCTTGAAGGCAAAATCAGGGTGCCGATCAAGAAATGGCTGACAGAGTGACCTCGCTTGAGCAGCTGTCGTCATTCGAAGGGTCGCACTTCCATGATGTAAACCAGCACACCAACCGGCAGCTTTTCAAGAATTTCCTTGATGCGGTTGAGGGTTAGACCAGACCTTCCAGTTTTCACATCATAGACGCAATACGTAGTGGCACTTACTTTTTCGAGTACATCCAGACGGCTCGTTCCCGTCTGACCGTATTTAGGTCCCCTTGGGTCATCAATTTCGAGCCGGCGGCCATCAATCGATATTTCGGGAAACACGTTGGCGAAGGCCGTAGGAAAAGACTTCTTCAGACCGTTAATGCGTTTGTAGATCGCCCAGTGCACCAAATTGCCCCATTCTGTAGGAGTCATGGTTGCCCTTTGAGGCAGGTTTTCAGCGGCAGCTTCATTGGTCTGGGCCTGAACATCTGGCAGGAATTCGCAGACCTCGGCCACCTGCTCTTGCGTCAACGTTTCCTGGTGGAGACTCACGACCTCCTCATTGGTGCCGCCAGTCCAGATCTTGAACGCGACGACCGATCGGTCGCCTTCGCCCACGCCCATGGCATCTGGTGCCGCCACCGCCGCATTATAGAGCTCAAGAGCACCGCGCAGCATGGTTGCCCATGGTGCGGCGGTGATCTCCACCAATGTTGGCCCGGCCGGGTCACTGGGATCTCTAGCCGGCAAAAGCACGGGCGCAGGCAAAGGTAGCAGGAGGTTGGGCGCGAGAGCCCGCCGTAGCCACGCCACCCGCAAACGGGTCTCCCCATCCTGGCGGACCGTGACCTCGCGGGCTTCGCCAAGTCTTAGAGACTGGTAGGACGCCCCGTCAGGAAAAGAGACCAGTTGCGAGACACTTGATCCCTGGAAGACGGCACTGATGGCAGTGCCATCGACCATCCCAATCGTTGATGCGGCAAGGCCGCCATCCGGTCGGGCCAGCGTCTCGATGCTGGCTATATTCTGCGCCGGGTCAGTGACCACGCGGCGGTTGCGCGTGAGGGCGAGAAGCGAATCCGGCACCGCCGGGTCGCCAAAGTATGGCTCGGCCCAGCAGCGGCAATTGTGTTCCGTGCCGGGGTGGCCAGTTGCAGGCGGCGACGACCAGGAAAAGACCTGCCCGGCGAGCGCCGCATGCGCGTCGCGCACCTTGTCATCTCCGACCGTGCGCCAAGTGTAGTGCGTGGTCGCGTTGCCGCTGCTCAGCGCTTTGGTCGAGAGGCCAGCGCACAGCGCGAGGAATTTTCGTTCGTCGGATGCTGCCGCAGAGAATGCTGCGAGTGCTGCGGGAACACGTCCGCGACGAATGTAGCTTTCAAAGGCCTTGCGCCTAGCAATGCGTGCCAGCGCCTTGCGGCCTGATTGTAGTCTTGCGGAAAGTTTCCCCATGCTCTGCCCTCGCCTAAATGCGAAGGCATGGTCTCATGGGATCAAAAGGCGGGGATAAGCGGGCTGGCGATCAGTCCGTGCCGCCCGAAATCGGGGCGACATAGGCAACGTCGAGATCCCAGGGAAAGAAGATCCAGGTATCCTGGCTGACTTCGGTGATGAAAGTGTCGACCAGTTCGCGCCCCTTGGGCTTGGCATAGACCGTGGCGAAATGGGCGCCGGGGAGCATGTCGCGGACCACGCGGGCGGTGGCGCCGGTATCGACCAGGTCGTCAACGATAAGGACCTTGCCGCCGTTCTTGGCGATATCCAAAACCGGCTGGCTGATTTCCTTGAGGACCCTGATACCGCCCTGATTCTGGTGATCGTAGCTCTTTACAGCAACGGTCTCGACAGTTCGGATATTGAGTTCGCGTGCCACGATGGCTGCCGGCACCAGGCCGCCACGGGCGATGGCGACGACCGCTTCGAACGGACCGATGCCCGCCAGGCGCCACGCCAGGGCCCGGCTGTCGCGATGGAACTGATCCCAGGTAACGGGAAAAGACTTCTGGTTGGGGTTGCTCACGGGTCTGTCTCCTGGTGGGGCAGCGCCCCTCATTTTTCTTGAACTGCTGCTTAGCAAAGCCAGGCCAAAAGGCCAATCATTCCGCGTCGGGCGGGGCGATACCTGCCTTTTCGTGGGCCGCGGCAACCATGGCGCGAACCTTTTCGGCCGCTTCGGCCAGCCGCGCTTCATCGGACGAGCGCAGCACCAGCTCGGTCATGACCCGATCCTTGCCCATTTGCGGATAGGAGCCCATCTTGACGTCCGGATATTCGGCCTGCAGCACGCCGAGCGGACCGCCAAGCGTGCCCTCCCCGACGGCGGCCCGGATGGCGACGGACGAAACTTTCTTTCCGCCCTTGAGCGTGGGCGCCAGCGCTTCGAGCATGGACCGCATGATGACCGGCACACCGGCCATGACATGCACATTGCCAATGCGGAAGCCCGGCGCGGCGGACACCGAGTTGACGATCAAGTCGGCGCCTTCAGGAATGCGTGCCATGCGCAAACGGGCCTCATTGACCTCCGTGCCGGTCTCCTTCCAGCGCGCTTCCAGCATGCCGCGCGCCTGGGCATTGATCGGCAGGGCGACACCAAAGGCCTTTGCTATGGCATCTGCGGTGATGTCGTCATGGGTCGGGCCGATGCCGCCGGTGGTAAAGACATAGGTATAGCGGGCGCGCAGGGCGTTGACCGCCTCGACAATGGCGTCCATTTCATCCGACACCACCCGCACTTCAGTGAGATCGATGCCCAGATCGGTGCAGAAATCAGCCACCGCGCCGATATTGACGTCCTTAGTGCGCCCAGAAAGGATTTCATCGCCGATCACGATCATGCCGGCGGTAATACGGGATTCTGACTGGGTCATCGCTGCTTTTTCCTCAAGGCAGTTGTGGATGCCCCTACGCCTGCGGCAAGTCAACGGTTCACCGCCCTTCCCTTCGCCGGTTTAAGACCTTATTTTGCCTTTTCAGGAGAGCCATGCATGATCACTTACGTCGACGCCACCACCAAAGCCCGCCGCACTGCCGGCGTCATTCCGCTGCATGGCTCGGAAGGCTTTGAGGGTATGCGTCGCGCCGGCGCCCTGACAGCGCGAGCACTGGACGAGCTCACGCCCTTTGTCGAGGCCGGCGTGCCAACCTCGACAATCGACCGTGTTGCCTACGAATTTGCCCGCGACCATGGCGCCGTACCGGCAACGATCTTCTACAAGGGCTACCGGCACTCGGTCTGCACCTCGATCAACCATGTGGTCTGCCACGGCATCCCCGATGAGCGGCCATTGCGCGAGGGCGATATCGTCAATGTCGACCTTACCCTGGTGCTTGATGGCTGGCATGGCGATTCCAGCCGCATGTATCCGGTGGGCGAAATCTCCCGCAAGGCCGAGCGTCTGATCGAAATCACCTATGCCGGGCTCGAAGCGGGCATCGCTGCAGCCAAGCCGGGCAACACCACCGGCGACATCGGCGCGGCCATTCAGGCGGTGGCGGAAGCCGAACGCATGAGCGTGGTGCGCGACTTTGTCGGGCATGGGCTGGGACGGCTGTTCCACGACGAGCCCAATATCCTGCATTTCGGCACGCCCGGCTCCGGCGCCGAACTCAAACCGGGCATGATCTTCACCATCGAGCCGATGATCAATCTGGGGCGCCCTCATGTCAAAATCCTCTCCGATGGCTGGACCGCGGTGACGCGCGACCGGACACTCTCGGCCCAGTGCGAGCATTCCATCGGCATCACCGAAAACGGCTGTGAAATCTTCACGCTCTCGCCGGCCGGCTTGTTCAATCCCCTGGCCAGCCGGAGCGCCTGATGAGTGACCGGCCCGACGAATTCGCCGAGGCCGCTTTTCCGGCACCTGCCGCAGCCAATGACCATGCCGGCCATCGCCAGCGCGTCAGAGAACGCTTTCTCAAACTGGGCGGCGATGCCCTGGAAGACTACGAGTTGCTTGAGCTGGCGCTGCAACTGGTCATTCCGCGCAAGGACACCAAGGCGCTCGCCAAGACGCTGCTGCGCGAATTCGGCTCGTTCTCTGCCGTGTTCAACGCCAGCGAAACCCGGCTTGCCAAGATCAATGGGCTGGGCCCTACCTCCATCGCCCATCTCAAGGTCATCCAGGCGGTGGCCGCGCGCTTTGGGCGCGACCGCATCGACCACGACATGCCGATCCTCTCGTCCTGGAACCAGTTGATCGACTATTGCCGCAGCCAGATGGCCTTTCAGCCGATCGAGCAGTTCCGCATTCTGTTTCTCGACAAGAAGAACCGGCTGATTGCCGATGAGGTGCAGCAGACCGGAACCGTCGATCACACGCCGGTCTATCCGCGCGAAGTCATCAAGCGTTCCCTGGAACTCTCGGCCACGGCACTGATCCTGGTGCACAATCACCCCTCGGGCGATCCGGCCCCCTCTTCAGCCGATATTCGCATGACCCGGGAAATCGGGGATATCGCCAAGCCACTGGGCATCGTGCTGCACGACCACATCATCATCGGCAAGTCGGGCCATGCCTCGCTGCGCAGCCTAAAGCTGATCTGACCGACCCTTGCCCCGGATGCGTTCGCAGAGCTGGTGGACCGAACGCAGCGCCGATTTCACGGTTGCATTCGCCTTGGCCCAGGCGCGCAGGCGCTGGAAATTGTTGTGGCCCAGCATTGCCAGATGGCCCAGCGGGGTCAGCGGCACATAGTGTTGCCGCAGGGGTACCTGCTCATTGCACCAATGGCGCTTCTCGTCGGTAAAGCCGGCGCCCATGTCAAAGACCGACATACCCTCGTCGAACACGCTCTGCATCACCCGCAACAGGCACTGCTTGCCCGGTGAGCCGGACTGGATGCGGCTGCAATCGCTCATCGACGAGATCAGGCAGAACATGCGGTCGCCAACCACGATGTTGTAGCGTGCCGCAACGATCTGGCCATCGAGCCGCAACACATGGAGCCGCACATCAACGCCGGAATTGGGGTCCAGTGCCGCGTGGTAAAAGCTGGTGATGTTGTCGCACACGAAGATGTCGCGAATGCCCTGGGCGCGGAAACGGGCGGAACGCTGGGCGAACATGGTGTCGAGCACCGCATGGGCCTCGGCCAGATCATCGACCACCGCGAAGCCGACGTCGCCCAATGCAGACAATCGATCGCCCTGCTGCCGGTCGTGCTTGCGGCGGGAACGGCTGCGCTGTTCGCGGTCGCATTGCTCCCAGGAGGAGAACCGGGCGCGATAGAGCGTCTCGACTTCCAGGGCCTCGCCCAGTTCGTCGAACAGCCCCTCTGCCGTACCGATCCGGTCAGGCATGGAACGCAGATAGACCAGATCGGCGCCTTTGAGCGCCCCGATCATGGAGCGCCACAGGGCGGACCGGCCCGATGCGCCCAGCGCCTCGAGACGCGGCGTATCGGTCAGCGGGGCGTAGCAGCCGGCATGGGGACCGGGAAACCAGGTGTAGAGGCGCACGCCATGGACGCGCTTGAAATGCAGCGGCAGCAGCGCCACCGCAACGCCATCCACCTCGCCCACGACAAAATGCTGGGCCGAAACCGGGATCTGGCGGTCGTCCGCCCAGAGCCGGATGAAATCGTAGCTCTGGCCCGGTGATTCCAGGCCCGCTGCGGAAAGGCTGCGCCAGATCGCCTTGACATCCTCGATCCGGTTGGTCACGCGCACCGAAATGCCGACACGCGCGCCCTTGGCCGCGGCATCGGTCGCGCTGCCCTGGCTCGCAATGTCGTCCATCGCCCGGGCGATGGCTTGGGTGTTCGCGGTCAATCTGCTGCCCTTGGCCAATTTCGTCGCCAGTCTGTCCCCTGGGGGTAAACTGCGCCTCAACACCGGCAGAGGGAAACAGGTCCTGCTCTCGATTTCGTGAACAGGGTTAACCCCGAACTACAATTTACCCCTGACCCTGGGAAATATCCCAAGCAAGATCAGCCGAAATTGGCCAGGACCGGGAATGTCTCCAGGAACCAATAGGAAATGCGGGTGAAATTGCCGGTGATGAACAACAGGCCCGTGACCACCAGAAGACCGCCCATGATCTTTTCCACCGTGCCCAGATGCTTCTTGAAGCCATTAAAGAAGGTGAGGAACGGCCCCACGGCAATGCCGGCGAGAAAGAAGGGAATGCCCAGGCCCAGGGAATAAAGCCCGAGCAGCGAGGCGCCCTCCCAGGCGGTATCGCGGCTGGCAGCCACCGAAAGGATGGCGGCCAGCACCGGGCCGATGCAGGGCGTCCAGCCAATGGCAAAGGCGAGGCCGAGCAGGAACCCGCCCAGGGGACCGGAGGCCGCGCCGGGACCGTTATGGCGCAATTGCCGGTCGAGAAGACCAATGCGGAACACGCCCAGGAAATGCAGGCCCATGGCGATGATGACGACGCCCGCGATGGGCGTGAGGATCGGCAGGAGCTGGCGGAAGACCTGGCCAAAGGCGGTGGCGGTGGCGCCCAGCGCGATGAAGACGACGGAAAAGCCGAGAATAAAGAAGATCGAGGTCAGCGCGACCTTACCGGTCAGCCGCCCTGGCGAGCCGGACACCGCCTCGGCACGCAACTGATCATAGCTCGCCCCGCTCATATAGGTGAGATAGGGCGGCACCAGGGGCAGCACGCAGGGGCTGAGAAAGCTCAGCACACCGGCGCCGATCACCAAAGGCAGGGAAAATTCCACGTCTGACGCTCCTTAGTCGCGCCCCTGTTTAGCGCGGCGCGGGCCAAAGGCAATGAGCCCCAGTGCCGCATCGCGCGGATGTGAGGCATGCCGACGCGCCGCCCGGCCTGTTGGCGTCGCGGGTTTTGGAAATGGACGTGTCCCGAGGCGCGTGCGTCTCAGTAAAACTAAGTAAATAGAGACGTCGCCGCCTCGGGACACCGGGTTTCTCCTGCTGTCGTGGCCCCTATTGATCGCTCGTCGCAAGGTGGCCCGACTGGCAGGCGAGCCCTGGAGCGAATCCAGTCTCACCGGCTCCTCCCGCAACTGT
>JAVJRP010000003.1:0-161997 GCA_040218355.1 Devosia sp.
GGCCCATCCTGAGCTGGTGGAAATTTCTCTGATGTCCGCCCGCGTGGTTCGAGGGCCGCTTCGCGCCCACCTCACCATGAGGGCTCTCGAAACACTGGTTCCTCCCCAGACCTCATCCTGAGGTGCGAAGCGCAGCGCAGCCTCGAAGGACGAGGTCGGCCATCACCACACCCGGTCAACTATCTTATCCCCGCACCCAAAACCTCCCTTATCCTCCCCCCATCACTCCCGCGCGGACGGACTGCAGCGAACAGTTGCGGGAGGAGCCGGTGAGACTGGATTCGCTCCAGGGCTCGTCTGCTCGTTGGGCCACCTTGCGACGAGCGATCAATAGGGGCCACGACAGCAGGAGAAACCCGGTATCCCGAGGCGGCGACGTCTCTATTACTTAGTTTTACCGAGACGCACGTGCCTCGGGATACGTCCAGTCATAACCGGAAGCCGCAAGGGCCAGCCGGGGCTTCAGCGCGCCAGTTGGTGCGAGAGGGCGCCGTGCCGCGACGCCAGAAAGGCCGGGCGGCGAATTGGCATGGGCACAATGCGCCAGGCGGGTCGGAAAGCGCCGGGCGCTGCCCTATATTGGGGGCAAGGAGAATCGCCCTTGCCCATCCGCCAGTTGCCCGAAGACCTGATCAATCGCATTGCCGCCGGCGAGGTGGTCGAGCGGCCATCGAGCGTGGTCAAGGAGCTGGTGGAAAATTCCATTGATGCCGGCGCGCGCCGCATCACCATCACCACCGCCAATGGCGGCATGGACCTGATCCGCATTGCCGACGATGGCCACGGCATGGATCGGGAGGATCTGCTGCTCTCGGTGGAGCGCCATGCCACCTCCAAGCTCAGCGCCGATGATCTCGACGATATCCGCACCCTGGGCTTTCGCGGCGAGGCGCTGGCCTCGATCGGTTCGGTCGCCCGCCTGTCGGTGGCTTCGCGCACCGCCGAAGCGGAATCGGGTCTCGTGCTGGTCGTCGACAATGGCCGGCGTAGCGGTCCCATGCCACAGGCGATGAACCGGGGCACGGTCATCGAGGTCAAGGACCTCTTCGCCCAGATCCCGGCGCGGCGGAAATTCCTCAAAAGTGCCCGCTCGGAAACCGCCGCCATTACCGATGTGGTCAAGCGCCTGGCCATGGCCAATCCGGCCGTGCATTTTGTGCTCGAGGGTTCGGACCGCACTGCGTCGAACTGGCCGGCGGTCACCGGGGAAGGTGCGCTCGGGGGCCGGCTGGGCCAGGTGATGGGCGCCGATTTCGTCGAGAACGCGGTTACCCTCGCCACCGCCCGGCATGGTATCGTGGTGGCCGGCATGGCGGGTCTGCCCACCTATACGCGGGCCAATTCGCTCAGCCAGTTCTATTTCGTCAATGGCCGCTCGGTGCGCGACAAGGTGCTGGTCGGCGCGGTGCGGGCCGCCTTTGCCGATTATGTGTTCCGCGACCGCTTTCCGGTGGTGGCGCTCTATCTCGCCATCGACCCGGCCGAGGTGGATGTCAATGTGCACCCGGCCAAGGCGGAGCTGCGCTTTCGCGATCAGGGCGCGGTGCGGGGCGCGGTCATCAAGGCCATCGGCACGGCCCTGGCCAGCGCCGGATTCAAGGCCTCATCGAGCGTGGCCGAAGACATTCTGGGGGCTTTCACGGCGCCCGAAATGGCCGAGCCATCTGCCCCTGCCCCGGTCGCTCCGGCATCGTCCGCCTACCAGCCGCAGCGCTTCGATCGGCAGCCCGACCGTGCCCCGCTCAATCTCGACCGGCATCCCGGCCAGCTTGCCGGTTTCACTGCGCCCAGTGCCCGCGTTGAGGCCTTCGAACCCGCTGCAGAACCGGTTGATTATCCGCTCGGCACAGCCCGGGCGCAGATGTTTGACAATTACATCATCGCCCAGAATGGCGATGGCCTGCTGCTGGTCGATCAGCACGCGGCGCATGAGCGGCTGGTTTATGAGCGGTTCAAGGCCCAGCTTGCCTCCGGCCCCGTTATCAGCCAGGCGCAATTGATTCCGGTCATCGTCGAGCTGCCCGAAGAGGACTGTGCCCGCCTCGAGGACGCCGCCCCGGAGCTGGAGAAATTCGGCCTCTATCTCGACCGCTTCGGCCCCCGCGCCATTGCCGTGCGCGAGACCCCGGCATTGCTCGGCAATCCCGATATTGCCGGTCTTGTCAGCGACCTCGCCGATGGGCTGGCCGAATGGGACAGCACCGCCGCGCTCACCGCGCGCATGGAGGCCATTATCGGCCGCATGGCCTGCCACGGTTCGGTCCGCTCCGGCCGGCGGCTGCGGGTCGACGAGATGAACGCCCTGCTCCGCGACATGGAAGCCACGCCCCATTCAGGCCAATGCATCCATGGCCGCCCCACCTATGTGGAGCTCAAGAAGGGCGATATCGAGCGCCTGTTCGGGAGAAGCCGATGACCAGCGGCATCCATCATGTCACCCTCATCACGGCCGATGTGCAGGCCAATGTCGATTTCTATGTCGGCTTTCTGGGCCTGCGGCTGGTCAAGCAGACCGGCGGCTACGAGGATGCGCGCCAGCTCCATCTGTTCTACGGCGATTTTGCGGCCAGTCCCGGTTCGCTGCTTACCTTTCTGGTCTGGCAGGGTGGCTCAGCCGGACAGGCGGGCGCCGGCCAGGTCAGCGAAATCGCGCTGGCTATTCCCCAAGGCTCCATCGGCTATTGGCTGGAACGGGCATTGTCGCATCAGGTCAAGGTCGAGGGCACGGGCCAGGAGTTTGGCGAAACGGCTCTGCGGCTGCGCGATCCCGATGGCCTCCTCATCAAGCTGGTCAGCGCCGACCTGCCGGCGCTAGTGATGCCCGATGGCGATATCCCTCATGAACACCGGGTCAGGCGCATTCGCGGCGTGACCCTGCTTTCGGATGTGCAGGAGGAAAGCGTCGATTATCTGGGCCGCTATTTCGGCTTTGCCAAAGGCCCGGCTGATGGTCCGATCCAGCGCATGGTGTCGGACATTGGTGATGTGATCGATATCCGCGATGCCGCCGGCTTCTGGCCGGGCGCCCCTGGCGCGGGGACCGCCGACCATGTCGCGGTTCGCGCAGTGGACGCTGCGCAGGTCGAGGCAGTCGAAGCCGAGTTGCGCAAGCGTAATTCGAGCCTCACCACGCTGCATGACCGCAATTACTTCACCTCGCTCTATGTGCGCGAGCCGGGCAATGTGCTGATTGAAATGGCCAGCGACGGGCCGGGCTTCACGCTGGATGAAACGCTCGATACCCTTGGCCAGACCCTGTTCATGCCGCCGGACACGCCGGATCCGGAAGCGATGAAAGTGATGCTGCCCCAGTTCGGCCTGCCGGGGCAGGAGCGCGTCGCCTATCGGGATCTCATCTACAGGCACCGCTTCTTCACGCCGGAACAGCCGGACGGGTCCACGCTGGTCCTGTTGCATGGCACGGGCGGGGACGAAACCGACCTGATGCCCCTGGCGCACAAGGCGTCGCCAAAGGCAACATTGCTGGGGCTGCGTGGACGCAGCACCGAGGCCGGGACGCGACGCTGGTTCCGGGCTCTTGGCCCCGCCATCTTCGACCAGAAGGACGTTCGGTTTGAATCCGGGGCGCTGGACGCGTTTTTCGAGGAGGCGCGCGGCGCTTACAGGCTCGACCCGGAGCGGCTGGTGGCCCTGGGCTATTCCAATGGCGCGAACCTGCTCGGCGCGGCCATGCTGCTGCATCCCGGCATGGTCCAGCGCGCCATCTTGCTGCGGCCGGTCATGGTGCTGGACGCCGTGCCGGAGACAGATCTCTCCGGTACGCAGGTCCTGGTTGTTCTTGGCGAGAACGATGCCTTCCGCGAGGCGGGCGAAAGGCTGGCGGATGCGCTGACACAGTCCGGTGCCGAAGTCAGCATACGCGTTCTCGGTGGCGGGCACGAACTGGGATCAGAGGATGTCCCCGCCATCACCGATTGGCTCAGTCACGCCGCCTTGGGTCCGACATAGACTGATTGCGGGCGGATCAGCCGGCCGGTCTCGATCTGCTCATGGGCGTGGGCGATCCAGCCACCGACCCGGCCGGCGGCAAAAACGCCGGTGAAAGCATCCCGCGGGAAGCCCAGCGCTTCGAGCAGCAGCGCGGTGAAGAATTCCACATTGGTTTCCAGCACCCGGTCCGGCTTGGCCGCCCGCAACGCCGCCAGCGCCGCGCGCTCGACCGCCTCGGCCAGCGCCAAGCGATTGGCATCCATGCCACCGGCAGCACCGAGGCGATTGAGCGCAGTTTTGAGCGCATCGGCCCTTGGGTCCCGCACCCGGTAGATGCGGTGGCCAAAGCCCATCAGTCGCTCACCGCGGGAGATCTCCCCGGTCAGCCAACTCGTGGCATTATCGGGAGTGGCAACCGCATCGAGCATGTCGAGCACAGGCCCCGGTGCTCCGCCATGCAGCGGCCCCTTGAGGGCGCCCAGCGCTGCCAATACCGCTGAAGCATAGCCAGCTCGTGTCGATGCAACGACACGCGCCGTGAAGGTCGAGGCATTGAGACCGTGATCGGAGACGGTCACGAGATAGGTGTCGAGGGCCCTGATATGCTCCTCGTCTGGCTGATCCCCCGTCAACATGGCCAACATCTCTGCAGCATGGCTGCGACCGGTATGGGGCGGTATCGGCTTCCGTCCAGCCTTGGCACGGACGAGAGCAGGCACGAACACTGCCGGTGCAGCCATCTGCAACAGAGCCACCGACTTATCCTCCCCATCCGGAAGCCGTGCCATAAGGGCACGGAGAGCTTCAGTGACCGACAAGGAGACCAGATCCGTATCAAGCCGCGCCACTTCCCGAAAGGCCCGGAGCCGGGCTTGCGCCAGTTCTGCGCGCACCGCCTCTTCGCTGGTGGACAGCACATCGGGCAGCAGCAACGCCAAGACCGCTTCGAAAGATTCTTGACCGGCCAGTGCGTCCAGGCTGTGACCGCAGATCACCAGGCGCCCATTGAGGCCGTCGACTTCGGACAATCGGGTTTCGGCGGCAATGACATTATCGAGGCCGGACATGTTGCATCTCCTTGCTGTTTCGCCCTAAATCGAGCCAATCAAGATTGACGTCAATCTTGATGCAATTGATCAATGCGAGGTCACATGAGCTGGCTAACCGCGGAACAGGCGCTGGCGCAATTGGGCACCAAGCCACAGACGCTTTATGCCAATGTCAGTCGCGGCCGCATTGGCGCTCGGCCGGATCCGGACGATCCGCGGCGCAGCCTCTACCGGCAGGAGGATGTCGAACGGCTCGCGGCCCGGCAGAAGGGCCGGCGACCGGCGCGGACCGTTGCGGCGGAAACCATCGCCTGGGGCGAACCGGTGCTGGAGACGGCGATTGCCACCGTGGCAGATGGCCAGTTGCTTTATCGCGGTCAGGACGCGGTTACTCTGGCGGAAAGCGCGACGCTGGAGGAGGTCGCGGGGCTTCTCTGGCAGAGCAGCGCCCCACCCGATTTCAGCGGCAGGGCACAGGTGCGTCAGCCCGGCATGCCGGCTGCTTATCGCACCATCGCCGAATTGGCGGCGACGGACATGCCCACCACAGGACGCATCCGCAACGTGCTCATTGCCGACGCAGCGCGAACCGTTTCCTCTCTCGCCGGCGCATTGGCAGCGCCGGGCAATGCGCCGATCCACATGCGGTTGGCGGAGCAATGGAACCGACCGGAAGCCGCAGAGGCCATAAGGCGCGCCCTAGTGCTGCTGGCGGAGCACGAGCTCAATGCCTCGACCTTTGCGGCGCGGGTGACGGCATCAACCGGGGCGCCGATATCGGCGGCGGTTCTGGCCGGGTTGGCAGCCTTGTCCGGCCCGCTGCATGGCAATGCCAGCCAGAGCATGGCAGGCCTCGTCGAGCAAACACGGCGGCGCGGCGCCGAGGCGGCCGTAGCCGCGCATCTGCGGCAGGGGCAGACCCTGGCCTGTTTTGGCCATCGGCTCTATCCGGATGGCGATGTTCGCGCCCCGGCGCTGCTGCAGGCCTTCGCCCTGCCCCGGCCCTTTGCAGAACTGGCCCGTGCCGGAGAGGCGCTGAGCGGCGAGCGTCCCAATATCGACTTTGCCCTCGCAGCCATGACAGCAGCGTTCACCCTGCCCGAGGATGCGCCACTGCAGATCTTCGCCCTGGCCCGCAGCGTGGGCTGGATCGCCCATGCGCTGGAGCAGGTGGAGACAGGCGCACTGATCCGGCCAAGGGCGCGGTATGTGGGACGCTAGACCTTATTGCAATCGGACAGTCCCTAAATGGAGGTCTGTTGCAACCCACAAGTCGCCGCGGACAACTAATTAGCAGACCTATCGACTCCCTGTCTTGTTCATGCAATGTCTTCATGAACAAAAGAGGAACTTAACATGTGCAAATGGTTCTTAGTCTTTGCCTGCTTCACCTTGTCTTCAGTTCCAGCGGTCGCTGATGACTGGCTCAAGGCGTTGCTGCTGTTTGATGCCGGTCGCTACGAAGAATCCATCGTGCTTCTGACGCCGCTTGCCGAGGACGGCAATCTGGAGGCCCAGGAAATCCTCTATGCCGTCCACACCCATGGCTATGGGGTGCCCGTCGACCACGAAGCGGCGCTGCATTGGCTGGACCTCAGCGCTAAACAGGGCTCAGCCAGCGCGCAAGATGCGATGGCGCATCATTTTCTCCGGGGACAGGGCGTTCCCGTTGACGTAGACAAAGCAGTCCACTGGTTCAGGCTTGCGGCGCGGCAGGGCCATGCAGCATCCATCTACACGCTGGGCGTGATGACCATGGATGGTATGGGCATTGGGAAGAATTACCAGGAAGGCTGGCGCCTGATCCAATGGGCGGCAGACCTTGGCGACCCAGGGGCCTTGTTTCTGGTGGGCGTCGATGCCCTCAATAACATTAAAAGCACTGAAGACTTTGAGCGGGGCCTAGGCCATCTGACCCGAGCAGCGAAAGAGGGAGAGAGGCGCGCCAGTGCCGTCCTGGGGATAGTGTTGGAAGATTTCACCGAAGACCCCAACCACCGTGTGAAGTCAGCCTTTCACTATCACATGGCTGTTGCGGCGGGATGCATCGACCTCATCGCGGCAGCGGAGCGAACCCTGAAGAGGTTGTCCGACGATGAAGTCGAGCAGCTGAATTACAATATCACCATGTGGGAGCCAGAGGTCGACCCACGTGATCCAGAGCCGGAACCAGTGCATTGCGTGCCGAGTTAGAGCGCGCAATTTGGCCCCGGCGTTACCACGTTCGATCAGGAATGGTGGACCGGCAAGAACGTGGAAAGCCCTCGGAACTAACCCGAGGGCAGTACGCCCGAGCACAGAGCGTCCCGTCGCTAGGTCATCAATTAAAGACGCTGGCGCCTTTGTCGGCCACGCCAACCAGGCTCCGGAAGCCGGCGAAGAGTTCGCGGCCCATGCCGAAATGCTGGGAGCGCAGGTCTTCGGTGGCGGGGGTGCGGGAGAAGAATTCCTTCTCGTCCCCGAGGAAGGTCAGCGTGCCTTCATTGGCGTCAAGACGGATCATGTCGCCGTCGCGGATCTTACTGATCGGGCCGCCGTCCATGGCCTCGGGGGTCATATGAATGGCGGCGGGCACCTTGCCCGATGCGCCGGACATGCGCCCGTCGGTCAGCAGGGCGACCTTGAAGCCGCGATCCTGCAGCACGCCGAGCGCCGGGGTCAGCTTGTGCAGCTCTGGCATGCCAATGGCGCCGGGGCCAGAAAAGCGCACCACGGCGATGAGGTCGCCGGTCAATTCGCCGGCCTTGAACGCAGCTTGCAGGCCTTCCTGGCCGTGGAACACCCGGGCGGGCGCCTCGACCACGCGATGCTCTGCCTTGACCGCCGAGACCTTGAAGACCGAGCGGCCCAGATTGCCCTTGAGCAGCTTCAGGCCACCCGTCGGCTGGAACGGCGTCTTGGTGCTGGTCAGAACCTTGGGCAGTGCGCTTTCTTCGGGCGCCTGCTCAAAGCTCAGCGTGTCCTCGATCAGCTTGGCTTCGACAGTGTATCCAGAGAGGCCCGTGCCCCAGACGGTCTTGACGTCCTCATGCAGATAGCCGTCATTGAGCAGTTCCTTGATCAGGAAGCCCATGCCACCCGCTGCGTGGAAATGGTTCACGTCGGCAACACCATTGGGATAGACGCGGGCCAGCAGCGGCGTGGCGTCCGAAAGGTCGCTCATATCGTCCCAGGTGATCTGAATGCCGGCGGCCGCCGCCATGGCGATCAAATGCATGGTGTGATTGGTCGAACCGCCAGTAGCATGCAGGCCCACCAGCCCATTGACGATGGCCTTCTCGTCCATGATGTGGCCGATCGGCGTATAATTATTGCCCTGCGCCGAGAGCGACAGCGCCCGCTTGGTCGCCTCGCGAGTCAGAGCATCGCGCAGCGGCGTGTCGGGGTTGACGAAGCTGGCGCCGGGCAGATGCAGGCCCATGATTTCCATGAGCATCTGGTTGGAATTGGCCGTGCCGTAGAATGTGCAGGTGCCGGCCGAGTGATAGGATTTGCTCTCGGCTTCCAGCAGTTCGGCGCGGCCGACCTTGCCCTCCATATAGAGCTGGCGGATCTTGCTCTTTTCGTCGTTGGGCAGCCCCGAGGGCATAGGCCCGGCGGGGATGAAGACGGCCGGCAAATGGCCGAAGCTCAGCGCGCCAATGACCAGGCCAGGCACGATCTTGTCGCAGATGCCGAGATAGACGGCGGCGTCGAACATGTTGTGGCTGAGCGAAATGGCCGTCGCCATGGCGATCACATCGCGGCTGAACAGGCTCAAATCCATGCCCGGCTGGCCCTGGGTGACGCCGTCGCACATGGCAGGCACGCCGCCGGCCACCTGCGCCGTCGCGCCGATCTCGCGGGCCGCTTCCTTGATGATGTCGGGGTAGAATTGATAGGGCTGATGGGCGCTCAGCATATCGTTGTACGAATTGACGATGCCCAAATTCAGCGCCTTGTTGCCGGCCAGCGCAGCCTTTTCCGAAGGGGAGCATGCAGCAAAGCCGTGGGCGAGGTTGCCGCAGGACAGGGCAGAGCGGTACACGCCCTGTTCCTTGGCCGCATCGAGGCGATTGAGATAATCACGGCGGCTGTCGCGGCTGCGCGCGGCAATGCGGTTGGTCACGTCCTGGATAGCCTGGCGGACGGTCATGGCAAGTCTCCATATGCTGGCAAGGACGCGCCAGAAGGGGGCCGCTGGCGCGGTTATCCTTGCATCAAAATACCAGTACCCACCAGCGGCCAGGGCGGTCGATTGGGGACCGCCCCAGGAGCCTTATGGGCACCAGTAAACTGTCACCGGCGCGCCCGAGCGCAGCACGGCGCGGACCGGCATGTCTTCAACCGCTCCATCACCCAGCGCGGCATCAAGCACCTCGGCCTTGCCCTCGCCTTCAATGTGAAGGTAGAGGCCGTCGGTTTCGAGCAGGCGCGGCAGGGTAAAGGTCACCCGCGGCTCGCCGGCGCCGGGTGCCCGGATCGCGAGGGTCGGGCCGGAGGCGGTCAGTGCTGCGTCGAGCGTATCGCCGCCCGGAAAGAAGCTGGCCGTATGGCCATCGCTGCCCATGCCGAGAATGACCGCCGCAAAAGGCTGCGGCAGTTCGGACATCAGGGCGTTGGTCTTGGCAATTGCAGCGTCGGTCGGCTCATCGCCGCCAGAATAGAGCGGGAAGAAACGCGCATTGGCTGCCGGTCCCTGCAGCATCTTCTCATTGACCAGCAGCGCATTGGAGCGATCGCTGGTTTCATCGACCCAGCGTTCATCGACCAGCGTCACCACCACCTTGGACCAGTCGATGTCCTTGGTCTTACCCAGGGTCTGGAAGAACTTTCCGGGGGTGGACCCACCCGAGACCGCAATGGCCGCCGCGCCGCGCTCGGCGATGGCTGCGCGGATGCGATCGGCTACGGACTCGACCAGTTCCTTGGCGAGTGTGGCTTTGTCAGCAAAGCTGCGGCGCTCGATGCTCACGAGTTGGGGCCCTCATACCAGGTGCGGCCGTCGCGCTCGATCAGCGCTACCGCACCGCTGGGCCCCCAGGTGCCGGCGGTGTAGGTTTGCGGCGGCTCGGAGGCCCGATCCCAGGCCTGGCGGATCGGATCGACCCATTGCCAGGCCGCTTCGAGTTCATCGCGGCGCATGAACAGCGTCTGGTTGCCGCGCACCACGTCGAGCAGCAAACGCTCATAGGCTTCGGGCGTACGCTCTGTGAAGGTCTCGGCAAAGCTGAGATTGAGAGGCACCTGACGCAGACGCATGCCGCCTGGGCCCGGGTCCTTGATCATCATCATCATCTTGACGCCCTCATCGGGCTGCAGGCGGATGATCAGCTTATTGGCCTTGGGAGCGCCCTCGGCATGGTCGAAGATCGAGTGCGGGATGGGTTTGAACTGAATACAGATTTCCGAAACCCGTTCTGCCATGCGCTTGCCGGTGCGCATGTAGAATGGCACGCCAGCCCAGCGCCAATTGTCGATTTCGGCCTTGAGCGCCACGAAAGTCTCGGTGTGGCTGCCCTTCTTGTCCTCGGGCAATTCGTCCTGATAGCTCGCCACTGCGGCGGTCTCGGACTTCACGCCGCGATACTGGCCACGCACGGTCTTGGCTGCCACTTCACCATTGGTGATGGGCCGCAGCGCCCGCAGCACCTTGAGTTTTTCGTCGCGCAGGGCATTGGCGTCGTCGCTGGCGGGCGGCTCCATGGCCACAAGGCAGAGCAGCTGCAGCATGTGGTTCTGGATCATGTCCCGCAGGGCGCCGCTTTCGTCATAGTAGCCGCGCGTGCCGGCCCCAACGCTTTCGGCCACGGTCAACTGCACATGGTCGATATGAGCCGAATTCCAGATCGGCTCGAACAGCGTGTTGGCAAAACGCAAGGCCAACAGGTTCTGCACTGTTTCCTTACCGAGATAGTGGTCGATGCGGTAAACCTGATCTTCCTTGAAGATCTTGGCGACGCCGTCGTTGATCTCGATGGACGAGGCCAGGTCGTGGCCCAGCGGCTTCTCGATGACAACGCGGGCATCGCGGCGATAAACGCCGGTCTTTTCGAGCTGTTCGGCAATCGGCTCGAACAGATCGGGCGCCACCGCCAGGTAGAAGGCCCGGACCACATTGGGATCGTCGCGCAGCGCCTTCTTGATGTCCCCCCAGCCGGCCTGGTCGGAAACATCGTTGACCACATAGGAGAAGATGGTCAGGAAACGCTTGATGACGGCAGCGTCCTGATAGTCCTTCTCGACGAATTGCGCGACGGCGTCCCCGGCCAGTTTCTGGAACTCGGCATCGCTGAGCTTGGAGCGCGAGACGCCGATGATGCGGCTCTGCTCGTCGAACTGGCCATCCATGAAACGATGGTAGAGCGCCGGGATCAGCTTGCGCTTGGTCAGGTCGCCGGTGGCGCCGAACACCACATAGTCGAAGGGCTGGACGGGAATGATGCGGCTGGACAAAGCGGGAAGTCCCTTAGTTTGACGCGAAATTCTGTTTGGCGAGGATCACCGCGCCATGCAGAGGTTCGTATTTGGGCAAAGCGACAAAGTCACCATAGTGTTGCTGCAAAATCGGGAACAGGCGTTGGCCAAGCCCGCCGACAATGGCCATGACCGAGGCGCCATGGCTCTTGAACCAGTTCACATAGGTGTCAATGTAACCGATCTGGATGGCCAGAAGTTTCTGGGCCACCGGGTCGTTCTTTTCGAGATGATCGAACCAGAGCGGCATCAATTTGCCGAACTCACCCGGCGCGCGTCCCACCAAGGCATCGTCGCAACCCTCGGAACCGTCGCGGCTCAGCAGCTTGAGATCCATTTCGGTGGCGAAAGACCAGGTCATGGCGGCCTGGTTACTGCCACCCAGTTCGGCGATGACCGCCTTCGTGAGCGGCGAGGCTTCGACAAGGCCATCCTCGGCCTCGACGGCATAGCGCACCAGTTCGCGTCCCAGAATCGCGCCGCTCATCTGGTCGCCAATGTGAAAGCCCCAGCCACCGGCCTGATGGCGGGTGCCGTTGACGATGGACATGGCGGCCGAGCCGGTGCCGATGATGACCACGCCGCCCTCTTGGCCACCCAGGGCGCCGGCATGGGCAATGTCGATGTCGTCATAGACCTTCACCCCGGCGAAGGGCCAGTGGCGGGCGGCAAAGGCATCGCGCGCCGAATCCATGCGGCCACCGGCCATGCCGAAGCAGGCATGGGTGTTTGCCGCTTCGGAAAAATCGATTCCAGCCGCCTTGAACACGTCCCTTGCGCCGGCGCTGATGGCCTTGTAGGCCGGCTCGCCGCCGTCGATCTGCAGGTTCGAGCGGCCGTTCTTGACCTCTGCCAGCGTTTCCAGATGTTCATTGGCCAGGCGCACGCGGCAATTGGTGCCGCCACCGTCAACGCCAAGATAATATCGCGGCACGAAAGGCATCTCCGTGGGTGTGAGGAAAATTGAAGGCAACAGGCGAATGCCGTGCCCACTTCTCCCAAACTAGGTGGTCAATTCGGCGCGGACCATAATGCGAAAGGCGCTAAGACGAAAGTAGTAGGCGCCAAGAAAATGGCATTGCCTAGCCGGCCCGCTGCATGCGCCCCCTGCGCAGGGCGCGAAGCGGGGGAACGCCTTGCAAGCCCGACGCGTTTGGGGCGAAGGTATCGGTCACGGGAAAAGGGCAGCGGCGCGGCCCGAACAAGGATTGACCATGACACGACATTGCCTGGTCCTGGGCGGCGCTCGCTCTGGAAAAACCGCCTTTGCCGAGGGTTTGGCGCTGCACGCCGGCTCCAAGCCCGCCTATCTGGCCACAGCCAGCGTCCTCGATTCGGAGATGCATGATCGGGTTCGCAGCCATCAGGCCAGCCGTGGGGAGCGCTTTACAACGATCGAAGAGCCGATCGAACTCTCCCATGCCTTGCTCAAGGCGGCCAAGGTGCACGATGTCATCCTTGTCGATTGCCTGACCTTGTGGATCACCAATCTGCTGCTGGCCAATGACGATGTCGCCACGGCGGTCAGCGAACTCTATGCCACGCTGGAGGAAATTCAGCAGGCCAAGGTGATCCTCGTGTCCAATGAAGTGGGCCTGGGGATCGTGCCTGACAACGCCATGGCGCGCACCTTTCGCGACCTGGCCGGGTCCGCCCACCAGCGGCTGGCCGAAATCTGCGACGATGTCTATTTCATCGCCGCGGGGCTGCCGCTGACCATGAAGGGTGATGCTCCCGGTGCGCTCAGCTAAGCAGCACCATGAGTGCCAACAGGCAGCTCAGCCCTAAAAGGACGTCCAGCGTACGGCGGTAGAGCAGCAGGGCCATCAGAATATCGCTGGGCCCGAGACTGGTCTTGCCGCTCCCGAAGGCGGGCAGATCGACCACTTCCCCGTCATAGGCCCTGGGGCCGCCAAGCTGGAAGTTCAATGCGCCGGCGAAACAGGCTTCGGGCCAGCCGGCATTGGGCGAATCGTGTTTGGATGCATCGCGTCGCGCCGTCGCCCAGGCTCTGCCCGGACTTGCTCCGGGGGTAAAGAAGCAGGCCGCCGTGATGAGAACTGCACTAAGGCGGGCTGGCACCCAGTTGAGCAGATCGTCCAGCCTGGCAGCGGCCCAGCCATAATCGCGATAGCGTTCATCGCGATGGCCGATCATGGAATCAGCCGTATTGACGGCCTTATAAAGAGCAATGCCCGGTAGGCCGAACAGGACCAGAAACAACCATGGCGCCACGACGCCGTCGGAAGTGCTTTCAGCAAGGGTTTCGACAGCGGCACGGGCCACGCCCGCCTCATCCAGCTTCAGCGGATCGCGACCGACAACGTGGCTGACAGCCTCCCGTCCGGCCGCGAGCGAGGTGCGCAGGGCTTCAGAAACCGCTTGGACAGCGCGCCCCAGTTCCTTCTGGGCTAAAAATGCGGTGGCCAGCAGCATTTCGATGACCCAGCCCAGGGGGATCCAGGACAGAATTGTGCGAATGCCGACAGTTATGATGAGAACGGACAGGACCAACAGGCCCAGCGCCACAATGCCCGCCAGCTTGCGCTGCGTTGGGGTTCGGCCGGTGGTGTTCAGCCGCTGCTCGCAGAAGCTGATCAGCTTGCCGAACCACATGACGGGGTGGCCGATGGTTTCAACCAGCTTTTGCGGATAGCCAAGCTGGCGTTCAATAGCCAGGGACAGTGGGGAAATCAGCGGGTCCATGTCTCAGGTCTCTATTGGTGCGGCCAGGGCGAGGAGCTGGTCGATATCGATATGGCTTTCAAGGTGTTGTGCAAGACCATCTAGAGCATCTTCCACGCCTGCTTCATAGTTGAGGTCCGGGCTGGCGGACGCCCCCAGGACAGCGCGACGGAAGCCGTCGGCGGCAAACAGGCCGTGCAGATAGGTGCCGGATACGCGCCCATCGGCGCTGACGGCACCATCGGTTTCACCGCCGAGCTGGGCGAAGGGCCGCGCCCTATCGGGGCCGCTCGTGATGCCCATATGCATGTGGTAGCCGGCAAGCGCTTCGCCGCTGGCCAGATGGATGGCCCGCTCGGTGCGCAATTGCTTGGTCGGGGCGAGCACGGTATCGACCGCAAGCAAGCCCAAGCCTTCGCTGGTGCCGGGGACGCCTTCGATGCCCTCGGGGTCAGCAATGGCTCGGCCGAGCATCTGGTAGCCGCCGCAAATGCCCATGACACGCCCACCGGCACGGTGATGGGCAAGAATATCGATGTCCCAACCATTGGCACGCAGCGCGGCGAGGTCGGCCCGCGTGGCCTTGGAACCCGGCAGCAGGATGAGATCTGCGTCACGTGGAAGGGTATGCCCCGGCTGCACCAGAGTCAGCGTCACCCCTGTTTCGGCCCGCAAGGGGTCCAGATCGTCAAAATTGGCGATGCGCGGCAGGCGGGGCACGGCAATATGGAAAGCGCCATTGCCGCCGTCATAGCTTTCGAGCGCCAAAGCGTCTTCGGCCGGCAGCCTTGCCGCAGCCGCGAAATGCGGCACGGGTCCGAAACATGGTCGGCCGGTGCGCTCGGCAAGAAACTTGAGTCCCGTTTCGAACAGGGCCGGATCGCCGAAGAACTTGTTGATGAGGCTGGCCCGCACCAGCGCGGCATCGCCGGGTTCGATGACGGCCAGAGTGCCCACAATGGAGGCGATAACCCCGCCGCGATGGATGTCGCCAATCAGCACAACCGGAACATTTGCTGCGCGGGCAAAGCCGAAATTGGCAATGTCGCCGCCACGCAGATTGACCTCGGAGGCGCTGCCGGCGCCCTCGACCAGCACGATGTCCGCATCGCTGGCCAGCTCAGAGAAGGCGGCCAGGACCTCGGGCAGCAATTCCCCGCGATCGGCCCAGTATTGTCGCGCGGAAAGGCTGGCGCGGCGCTGACCGCGCACGACAACCTGCGAACCGGTTTCGCCCTCGGGCTTTAGAAGCACCGGGTTCATCGCCGTAATGGGCTCGCGACGGGCTGCGCGGGCCTGCAGGGCCTGGGCGCGCCCGATTTCGCCACCGTCCGCGGTCACGGCGGCATTATTGCTCATGTTCTGCGGCTTGAAGGGCGCGACCTTGAGGCCACGATTGTTGAGCGCGCGGCAAAGGCCCGCCACGATGAGGGACTTTCCGACATCCGAGCCTGTGCCCATGAACATGATGGCATTGGTCATTGAGCACCCCACCATTCGCGCATAGCGTTCATGGCCTCCTTGGTCATGGTGCTCTTATGGCGCACAGATGACGTGGGCGTAAGACCCCATCACCCGTCCCAATATCGCGCCCATGGACGGCTGGCGGATGCCTTCGGCATCCAGCGCCTCAAAGAGGGGTGGTAGTCCCGAGCCTTTGGCCGATGAATAGTGGAACTCGTGACCATTGAGGCCAGGTGGCCAGGGCAAGGCGCTCTCGTGCAGGAGGCGACGATAGCCGAGCACCCGTTTTGGCCGGTCGATGCGCGTCGTCACCGGCAGGAGCCCGGACATGGCATGGGCGGTGCCGGCTTTGTCGACGATCCCCTGCCCCAGCACCATGAAGCCACCGCACTCGCCATAGATCAGTGCGCCGCGATCTCGCGCGGCGACCAGGCCGGTATGGAGTGCTGCAGCGGCAGCCAGCACGCCCCCATGCAGTTCGGGGTAGCCGCCCGGCAGAAACACCGCATCGGCAGCAAGGGACGGCGCTTCATTGGCCAAAGGCGAGAAAAAGCTCAGCTCCGCGCCCTGGGCACGCCAGCCATCGAGCAGATGCGGATAGGCAAAGGCAAAAGCCGTGTCTCGGGCAATTGCAATGTGCTGCCCCAATGGCGGCAGGGCCACAGGGGGGGGGGCGTGGCTCTGCAAGGGCACGGCGAGAGCGAGCAGGCTTTCCAGATCAACGAAGTCGGCGATTGCCTGGGCGGCATGGTCGAGGAAGCTTTCGAAACCGCCGGTCTCCTCGGGCAGCACCAGGCCCAGATGCCGTTCCGGCGTGACCAGTTCTGGTCGGCGCGGGATGGCGCCGAGCAGCGGCAGACCGGTTTCATGCAGCGCCGAGGCCAGCATACGCTCGTGGCGGGCGCTGGCCACGCGATTGAGAATGACCCCGAAGACGGCAACGCCCGGCCGCCAATGGGCAAAACCTGAGACCAAGGGGGCAACGGATTGGCTGTGCTTGTCGGCGTCGACAACAAGGATCACCGGCAGACCAAGCGTTTCGGCCAGATCTCCGGTGGAGCCCTGTCCATCAGCAGCCGCATCAAAGAGCCCCATAGCCCCCTCGACCAACAGCAGGTCGGCCCCGGTAGCCTGCTGGCCGGCCAAAGCCCGCAATTGATCACGCGGCATGGCCCATGGGTCGAGATTGATAGCGTCCCGCCCGGCGGCGCGCCCGGAAAATTGCGGATCAATATAGTCGGGGCCGGATTTGGCCGGCGCCACCACCAAGCCCTGCCGACGCAGGGCAGCAAGCAGACCAAGCGTTATCACCGTCTTGCCGGAGCCCGAGCGCGGTGCCGAAACGACCAGTCCCTTAGCCAAACACATGCCTCCGCACTTCGTCGACATACCAATCGAGCGTGGTGCGATAGCGCGTCACCGGCCCGATGACAACGATGGCCGGGGTCGGGACATCAATCAGGGTGCCAACCGTTTCGAGCGTTGTTTCAAGGGCGATCTGTCCGGGACGCGCGACGTTGGAAACGATGGTCACCGCATCGCCGGGCATGCGTCCGGCATCGAGGAGGCGGGCAGCAATGACGGGCAAGTGCTTGA
Organism: Devosia sp.; assembly: GCA_040218355.1. Classification (GTDB taxonomy): domain Bacteria; phylum Pseudomonadota; class Alphaproteobacteria; order Rhizobiales; family Devosiaceae; genus Devosia. The sequence continues at coordinate 17,202 of JAVJRP010000003.1, forward strand.
CCGCCATGAACAGGACAATCACTGGCGCGGCGCGGGCCACAGCAGGCCAGTCGACAGCGCTTGGAACGGCGCCGGTTTCATCATGGCCGGTGACGAAAATCACCGCGTGGTTGGTGTCGCGGTGGGTGACAGGGAGGCCCGCATAGGCGAGCCCGCCGAGGCCCGCGGAAATGCCCGGTACGATGCGGAAGGGAATTCCAGCATGAGCCAGGGCCGTGGCTTCTTCGCCGCCTCGGCCAAACATGAAGGGGTCGCCGCCTTTCAACCGCAGGACGCGCTTGCCCTGGCGCGCCAATTCGATCAGCCGGATGGTGATGTCTGCCTGCTTTGGCGATGGCTTGCCGCCGCGCTTGCCGGCATGAATGCGGGTGACATGGTCCGGCGCCAGCGCCATTACGTCAGGAGACACCAGAGCGTCGTGGACAATGACATCGGCCTGCCCCAGGGCGTGCCAGGCGAGCAGGGTCAACAGGCCCGGACCACCAGGTCCCGACCCGACAAGCCAGACCGAGCCCGGTTCAAAGTCCGGAAAATCAGCATTGGTGAGGGTAGCGAGGTGGCGTTCAGTCATAGCGCCTCACGGCACCTTGAGTGCAAGGACTGGAGCGGGCACAGTGGCATGGGGCAGTGAAAGAAGAACGATGAAAATCCTGATCCTGGGGGGGACCGCCGAGGCGCGGGAACTGGCCAACCGGCTGGTTGACGCGGGTCATGACACCATCACCTCGCTGGCGGGACGCACCGGGGACCCGATCCTGCCCGCGGGCCGTTTGCGGATGGGGCCGTTTGGCGGCATTTCGGGGCTGAGCGCCTATCTGCGCGCCGCCGGTATTGATTGCCTTGTCGACGCAACCCACCCTTATGCCGGGCAGATCTCCATCAATGCCGTGGCTGCGGCCCAAGCCAGCGGCGTCAAGCTGGTGCGCCTGATGCGCCCCGCCTGGACGCCGCTGCCGGGCCAGAACTGGATCACTGTGGGATCGCTGCAAGAGGCCGCCGATGCGCTGCCGGCAAATGCCAATATACTGCTTACAACCGGGCATGCCGGGCTCGACCTGTTCCTTGAGCGCAGAGACTGCAGACTTTATGTCCGCGTGATCGAGGCTCCGCAAATGCCTCTGCCCGTCCATGCGGAATTGATCGCCAGCCGCCCGCCCTATCGGCTGGGTGATGAGATTGCCCTGATGCGGCGTCATGGCATTACCCATCTGGTCAGCAAGAACTCGGGTGGCGGACAGACCGCGGCCAAACTCGAGGCCGCGCAGCACTTGGGTATTCGCGTGGTCATGATCGATCGCCCCATTTATGGTCCCGCCGATGAGGTGGACAGCGTCGATGCGACGCTGGCGGCACTCGGCTGTGTCACTTCCTGAGACCGGTCCAGCCTTGCCAAAGCGCATGTTACACTGGCACCGCGGCGCTTTTCGAGCACGAGGGCGCCGAGCTGCATAGCCGCCGCCTCTGCGACCGACCCGATGCCGATGTGACGAGCGACCCGCAGCGAGGGATTAGGTGTCTTGGCCGAAAACTTGGTTGCCGCGACGGGCAGGACAGGCACTCCGAGGGTGGCTGCGGCCTGGCTGAGGGCGGGGTGCGCCTGCTTGCGGTCCAGCGTGGCCAGCGCCGCGATATCGGCCCGGGTACGGCCTGCCTCCGCCAGGCATGCGTCGATCAATTGCAGGACGTCACTGGCCTGCGCACCCGCACGCAGGCCGATGCCGGCGACAACGCCGGTCGCTGCGACACCCGCGACCGGGTGTGAATAAGAATCAACCATATTTGCCTCGTTCGGACGAGGCAGCTTCACTCAAAACCGGAGCAGCCCCGGGCTTGGTCCCGCAAATTGGTCGACCGCACCGAGCTCTGTTTCAGTTCCGTCACGGGAACGCTGCGCTGTCGCTGGTTCTAGGCCGGGCAAAGTTCTTGGTCAATCAATGGCTTGGCCCTGACGCCGCCAGATTGACCCGCAGTTACGAATGCTTCTGAAAATCGTTCGCAAATACAATGACTTGCGACCCAGAGACGGGTCCGCTATGGCCAATATTCAAGACCAAGGAGAGCACAATGGCGGCCAACCGCACCCTGGCCATCGCCGCGTCCAGCATTCTGGTTGGGCTGATCGTTCTGGGGCTCAAGTTCCTGGCCTGGTGGCTGACCGGCTCTATCGCGCTTTACTCCGACGCGCTGGAATCCATCGTCAATGTCGTGACCGCCATCGGTGCGCTGATCGCAGTGCGCCTGGCGCTGCGCCCGGCCGATGCGAGCCTGCCCTATGGCTATCACAAGGCCGAATATTTCTCCGCCGTGCTGGTGGGAGTGATGATCATTGTTGCCGCCATCCTGATCTTGCGCGAAGCCATCATGGGCTTTATGGCGCCGGACATGCCGGATGCGCCGATGCAGGGACTGGCGGTCAGTGGCGTGGCGACGGCGATAAACCTGGTCTGGGCCTTTGTGCTGCTACGCCAGGGGAAGGCAGCGAAGTCGCCGGCGATTGCGGCCGATGGCAAACATCTGATGACCGATGTGATCTCGACGGTTGGCGTGCTGGCTGGGCTGGCGCTGGTCTTTGCGACCGGCTGGGCGCAGTTGGACGCCGTGTTGGCCGCACTGGTTGCGCTCAATATTCTGTGGTCTGGCTGGGGCGTCATCCGGGACAGCGTGGGCGGACTAATGGATGTGGCCGTTCCGGGCGATACGCAAAAAACCATTCGCGAGGTGATTGCGACCAGCGCCGATGGTGCCATCGAAGCACACGACATTCGCACGCGACAGGCCGGCAAGATGACCTTTATCGACTTTCACCTGGTGGTGCCCGGCGCGATGAGCGTGGATGACGCCCACGGCATCTGCGACCGCATCGAAAGCCAATTGCGCAAAGCGGTGCGGGATGTGCAGATCACCATTCATGTCGAGCCGGAGGACAAGGCCAAGCACGCCGGAATTGTTGTTCTCTAACCAGCTTGCCCCGTGAGGGAAGGACAGGCACATTCTCGCCATGCGCTACCTGATCGCCATTGCCCTGCTGTTGGTTACCACCCCTGTCATGGCGCAGTTCTGGACGTATTATGTCAATGAGCGCTTCAGCTATGAGCTTGATGTTCCACCCGGTTATGAAGGCCAGGGTGAGAGCGAGAATGGCGACGGCCAGACCTTCTACCTGCTGAAATCGGAGCAGGTCCTGGCGGCATGGGGCGGCTATTTCCTCGAGAATTTCGAAGCCGAGGTCGCGCAGCGGCAGCGCTTTGCAAGCGATGAGAACTGGGCGATCACCTATCAGGCCTCGACCCCGCAATGGGCGGTGTTCTCCGGCCAGCGCGACCACCGCATCTTCTACCAGCGCATGATGCCGCTCTGTGATGGGGCCAGCTATGCGGCCTACCGGATCGAGTACAATATTGGCGACCTGACAGCTATGGATGCTGTGATCGACGGGCTGACGCGTTCTTTCGCTCCAACCGGCTGCTAGAACTCAATGCCCTTCTGCGCCTTCACGCCGGCGCGGAAGTGATGCTTGATCTCGGTCATTTCGGTGACGAGGTCGGCGATTTCGATCAACTCGTCCTTGGCATTGCGGCCGGTGACGATGACGTGCTTTTCAGCCGGCTTGTTGCGCAAGGTTTCGACAACCTCCTCAAGCGGCAGATAATCATAGCGCAGGCAGATATTGAGTTCGTCGAGCAGCACCATGTCATGGGCCGGGTCGGCGATCAGCGCTTTGGCCTGATCCCAGGCCTTGCGGGCGGCTGCGAGATCGCGCTGACGGTCGGCAACATCCCAGGTGAAACCCTCGCCCATGGCGTTGATGGTCACCTGGTCGGGAAACTTGTCGAGCACGTCGCGCTCGCCGGTGTTCCAGACACCTTTGACGAACTGCACCACGCCGACGCGCATGCCATTGCCCAGTGCCCGGAACACCATCCCGAAGGCCGCCGTCGACTTGCCCTTGCCCTTGCCGGTATGGACAATGAGCAGGCCCTTTTCCTCGGTCTTGGTGGACAGGATCTTGTCACGCGCCGCCTTCTTTTTCTTCATCTTTTCGGCGTGATAGGCGTCACGCTCCGCCTCGGTCATGCTGTCGGTCTTCTTGGCGGGTTTGTCAGTCATGTGAGGATTCCAAATAGGCGAACACGGAATTGGAGCGCGGCGACCAGAGGCCGCGCTGGCGGGCTTGGTTGAACTTGGAGAGCAGTTCATCATAGCCGAAGCGGTTGGCCTCAATCAGCCATTCGCGCACGGCATCGTTCTCGACAAATGCCTCGAAAGCGAGGTCGAAATGATGCGTCTTCACGGCGCCGGTGGTGACGGCGAAGGCGAACATGAAATCGACCGTGGCGATGATCTCGAAGGCGCCGCGATAACCGTGGCGCTGCATGCCGGCGATCCATTTCGGGTTGACAACGCGTGAGCGCATGACGTGGCTGATTTCTTCTTCCAGCGTACGGATTTTCGGCATTTCCGGGCGGGAATGGTCATTGTGATAGGCGGCTGGCTTGTGGCCGGAAAGCGTTTCGGCGGCAAGGGACAACCCGCCCTCGAACTGGTAATAGTTATCGCTATCGAGCAGGTCGTGCTCGCGATTGTCCTGATTGTGGATGACGGCATCGAGCTGGCCGAGGCGAGCGCGGAAACGGTCCTGTAGGGGCAGACCGGCGGCCGTGGCGCCATAGGCATATTGCCCCCAGGCGATGGTCTGGTCGGCGAGATCAGCCTTGTCTGTCCACTTGCCATTGTCGATCAACTGGCCAAGGCCGGCGCCGTAAGTGCCTGGCTTGGAACCGAAAATTCGGGCGCCAGCCTCCAGTGCGGCGGCCTCGTCCGACTTGCCAGATGCCATCAGCCCCAGCGCCTCGCTCCGCATGCGGGCGGCAATAGGGTTGTCATCTTCCGGTTCGTCCAATGCGCCGATGGCGCGGACGGCCCGGTCGAACAGCACAATCTGTGCCGGGAAGGCATCGCGGAAAAAGCCGGAAATCCGGAGGGTAACGTCGACGCGGGGACGGCCGAGTTTTGCCAGCGGGATGATCTCATAGCCCGAGATGCGCAGCGAACCGGGGTCCCATGTGGGCCGCGCGCCGATCAGGGCCAGTGCCTGGGCGATATCGTCGCCGCCGGTGCGCATATTGGCTGTGCCCCAGACCGAAAGGGCGACGGCGCGCAGGTGGTGACCGTGGTCCTGTAAATGGCGCAAAACCAGGCTTTCGGCCGATTTTCTGCCGAGTTCCCAGGCACTTGGAGTGGGCACCGCGCGGGTATCGACCGAATAGAAATTGCGCCCCGTGGGCAGGACATCGAGGCGGCCGCGCGAGGGGGCGCCGGAGGGGCCGGGCGCGATGAACTTGCCGTCGAGCGCATCGAGAAAAGCCTGCATTTCTGCGGGTCCCGAGGCGGCGAGACGGGGCTTGATGGTGGTTTCGACAGTGTCCAGAACGGCGCGGGTTGCGGGCCAATTGGCCGGGCAAACGCGTGTGCCGGCGACAAGATCGGCGGCGATGGTTTCGAGTTTTTCGACCATATCGCCCACCCGACGCACCCCTCCTGGAGGGTCATGATGAACGGATTCGGGACCGTCCGATGAAGGCCCGGTCCATGGGTTGCCCAGCTTGGCGGTGAGCGGGTCGAAACCTAGTTTCAGATCGTCGGCGAGGGCGCGGATCAGGGAGTTATCCCCGGGCGCCTCTCCTCGGGGTATTCTGGCCAACGCGACGGCAAGGTCTCGCGCGAAGCCTCCCGCGGGCGATGACCCGAATACATGCAGACCGTCGCGTATCTGGGCTTCCTTCAAATCGCAGAGGAAGTTGTCGATCTTGATCAGGGCTTCGGTCTCGCCTTCGGGCAGGCCGATGTCCTGGTCGAGGCGGCTGTCGCGGGTGAAATCAAGAATGCGGCGTTTCAGATCGGCGAGGCGGCGGCGATCCATGCCGGAGGCGGCGTAATATTCATCAAGCAGGGCCTCGAGATCTTTCAGCGGCCCATAGGTCTCGGCGCGCGTGAGTGGAGGCACCAGATGGTCGATGATGACAGCACCTGTGCGGCGCTTGGCCTGGGTGCCCTCGCCCGGATCATTGACGATGAAGGGATAGAGATGGGGCAGTTGGCCCCAGAGGGCATCGGGATAGCAATCGTCATCGAGCGCTGCCGACTTGCCGGGCAGCCATTCGAGCGTGCCGTGCTTGCCATTGTGAATGAGGGCGTGGGCGCCAAACTCGTGGCGCAGCCAGAGATAGGCAGCGATATAGGCGTGCGGCGGCACCAGGGCGGGATCGTGATAGCTTTCGGTCTCGTCCAGATGATAGCCGCGGGCGGGCTGGAGCAGGATGACGATGTTGCCGAAACGATGGGCCGGCAGGTGAAAGGCGTTGTCCCTGATAAAGGGATCCGTTGCCGGGTCGCCCCAGCGGGCGGTGACAGCGGAGCGGATTTCTTCCGGGAGCGCGTCGAAAAGTTCGGCGTAGCGGGAGAGCGGCAAGACCGCGTCGGAATGGCCGCGTTGGGGATTGGCGTTGGTGGGGCCGGAGGTGAGGCGGGTGATGAGGTCGGCTGAATCAGTGGGATATCTGGGAGGAAATGAACCCCCACCCCAAGCCCTCCCCTCAAGGGGGAGGGGCTTCGGGCCGGTGGACGACAACGAATACCCCGCCCTGTCCAGCGCCATCAGCATGCGCGCGGTGGACTCGGGCGCGTCGTAGCCGACGCCGTTGGCAAGTCGTCCATCGCGGATGGGATAGTTGGCGAGGACGAAAGCAACTTTGCGATCTGCGCGGGGGGTGGCCCGGAGGCGGGCCCAGTTGAAGGCGAGATTGACGGCGCGGCGGATGCCGCCAAGGTCGGGCGCATAGGCCGAGAGCGGGCATTGCGTACGCTCGTGCCAGACGGCATCGGCCTTATGACCCACAAGAAGGCCGCCAATGCGGCCATCAACTTCGGGCATGACGAGATACATCGCCATGTCCTTGGAGGAGAGCCCTTGCGGGTCGGCGGCCCATTGGCTCTCGGAACGGCCGGACTGGATGAGCTGGATCACCGGGGCATCGGTGCCGGTGAAGGGGTTCGATGTCTCATCGAGCTCAGCCACGCCCAATGCAAACGCCGTGAGGTTGAAAATTGCGGCCGGTGGGAAGGTGGCGAAGACCTGCTGCACGAAGGCGATGCAGGCCGCCTCCTTGAGCGAGGAAACGACAATGGGCACCGGGGCAAGGCCACGGGCGTCCAGTTCGGCAACAAGGGCTTCGAGCGTGGCGGTGCCGGCGCCTTCGAGAGCGGCGCGGTAGAAGAGGATGGGGATGTACCCCGACCCGGCCTTCCCCCGATAGGGGGAGAAGCCCGTTCCCGGTGCGCGGACACCCTGCAGCCCTGCCGCGTCGGTGATGCCGGTCCTGGGATGCCAGAGGCCGAAGCGGGGGAAGGGCTGGGGCGCAATATCCCCGCCCAGCAAAGGTTGAGACGCCGGACCCCCCACCCCATCAGCCAGTCGAGCATAGCTCTCCTGGCCTTCTTGCCTCAAATCGCTCCGCTGGAGCGATTTGCCCTGCGGGACAGCTCGAAGCCCATCAAGGGGGAGTGTGGGCAGGGCCGCCAGTCTCGTGAATGCCTGCAGAATTGCATCGGCATTGTCGGGGCCGCCGGCGATGAAGAGTTGGTGCAGGCTCGTCCAGTCGTCGGGGGGGATGGTGGAGCGGGATTGCAGGATGGGATCGGGATTGGCGTCGCCAGGGAGGAGGACGAGGGGTATGTTGCGATTGGCGCAAAGGGCGGTCAGTTCGTCCACGCCGTATTGAAAATAGGCCGCGCCGCCGATGAGGCGGAGCACCACCAGCCTGGCATGAGCAACGGTTTGCTCCAGCCACATGTCAACGGAGAGGTTATTGGAGAGCCGCAGCGTATTGGCCAGACGCAGGCCGCCCTCCCCTGCCCGGTCGGCCGCACCGGCCAGCATGGCCAGTTCACTGTCTGCCGAGGAGGCGAAGACATAATCCCCCGGGGATTGGGCGAGGTCGATGGCCTCACCCTCCTGCTGGATCGCACCGGCCTGGGCGGAGAGGAGATGCATGGATCAGGCCGCCGCCTGCTCCAGACTTTGCGTGATCGCTGCCCGATCAAGCGGTTGCTCGCCAATGACGACAAGCGAGGTCACCTTGGCCTCGCCGGGCTTCCAGGGCCGGTCGAAATAAGCGGTGACGCGGGGGCCAACGGCCTGAATAGCGAGGCGGGCTGCGGCACCAGGGATGGCAGCAAATCCCTTCAGGCGCAGCACATCGTGGGACTTGATGGTCTGTTCGATGGTGGCCAGCAGGTGATCCTTGCCCTGAATGGATGGCAGGGTCAGCGAGAAGCTGTCGAAATCGTCATGCTCGTGGGTTTCCCCACCATGTTCCAGCTCATGGTGGCTGGGGCGGTTGGCGATGTCGTCCTCTGAGGACATGCCCATGCCGAGCAGGGCAGTAATGTCGACATGGCCGTTGGCAGCGCGGATGACACCGACGCCGGGCCTGAGTTCGGCACGGATATTGGCTTCCACCACATCGAGCATGGTTGGATCGACCAGATCGGTCTTGTTGATGACGATCATGTCGGCGGCGGAAAGCTGATCTTCGAAGAGTTCGCCCAGCGGCGTCTCATGATCGAGCATGTCGTCCTGCCGGCGCTGGGCATCGACTGCCGCTTCGTCACTGGCAAAGCGGCCTTCGGCCAAGGCAGCGGCGTCGGCCACCGTGACCACGCCATCAATGGTGACCTGGGCCTTGATCTCGGACCAGTTGAAGGCGCGGATCAGCGGTTGCGGCAAGGCCAGGCCCGAGGTTTCGATGACGATGTGATCGAATTTCTCGTCGCGGGCCAAAAGCGCCTGCATGGTGGGAATGAACTCGTCGGCCACGGTGCAGCAGATGCAGCCATTGGAGAGCTCGACCATGTCCTCTTCGCGGCAGGTTTCGTCGCCACAGCCGGCGAGAATGTCCTTGTCGACGCCGAGGTCACCGAACTCATTGATGATCAGGGCAATGCGCTTGCCCTTGGGCGCGTGCGCCAGCATGTGGCGCACCAGCGTGGTTTTTCCGGCGCCGAGAAAGCCGGTGATGACAGTGGTGGGGATCTTGGTGGTCATATCGGGTCCGCCTGCATGAAGAAGACGCGCCTCCGCGGGGACGCGCGCCTCTGGGATTGAAACGAAAAATCAGGCGTAGAGGCGCGGCGTGACCAGACCGGTTCTGGCGAGGCCCCGCGCCAGCTTGGCGCCGGCCAGAACAGCCAGGTCGACCAGCGGCTCAAGCAGGACCACCAGCATATAGGCCCCACCGAAGGTTGCGACAGAGGTGAGGTTTTCTGCCCCAAAGCCCTGGCCATAGAGCGCCCAGAAGCCGACCCAGAGCACCACGCCGCCCTGATAGGTGGCCGAGAGCGCCAGGGCCTGGCCATAGCGCAAATCCACGTAAGGGGTGTTGGGCGCAATGATGCGATCGGCCAGGAATTTGATGGCGACCAAGGGCGCGACCAAAGTGGTCACATTGGCGAAATATTGCGGCAGGTCGAAGGGAGCGAAGAACAGCCCCTGGGCCAGGAGACCCAGCGCGAGGCCGATGGCAGCCGGGGCGGCGCCAAAAAGCAGCAGCAGGGTGGAGCCGAGGATAAGATGCACCTCGCTGACGCCTACGGGATAATGCGGGAAGACCTCGAAGAAGACGAAGACGGCGGCCGTGGCCAGAACAGCCCGGGCGGCAAGGGAAACCAAGCCGCGTTCGGCAATGGCGTCGGCCGCGAATTTGACCGTCATGGCACCGGCGGCGGCGGCCGTGCCATAGGCGAGCAGCATTTTTTCGGGGGATACGAGTTCGGGTTCGATATGCATGATCAAGTGTCCAGAATGGAATTCACGGGAAATGGCAGCAGCGCGCGATGATGCTCTCGCAGCATGGCGCATGGGACACCGGGTCCCGATCCAGGGTTAGCCGGACGGTTTGAACATCTTGGCCTCCATCTGTCCCACCGACAGTCGAGTATGCGATCAGAGGCTGGCAGGTCTCCTGGCTCACGGGTCAATGTGCCGCTCCACCTTCCCAATCTCCCAAGGGAGATCAGTGGCTTTTTGGAGGGCACTCACCGCTTACAGTTGCGGGGGCAGCCACGGTTTTGGTCCCTGATGGGTACGCCGCACCGTGTTCCCTTTTGATCCCGTTGCGCCTTTGCGCGCGGGGAACCAACCTGAAACCAGTGTTAGGCGCAGCCGGGCCACCGGTCAATGGCGGGCTTACTCGCGATAGTCGGGATGGGGGTAGCTGACAAACACCAGATCGACCCGGGCATTGACCTGCTCAATCAAAGGATTGGAGGATTGCACCGGGCGGTCGCCAATGATCTCGTCCACATTGAGGCCTTCGGGGTAACTCTCGGGGCTGAAGGTGACGCCGACCGCACAGCCGCCGGGAAGGTCGGCGAGGCTACCTTTGTCGAACCCGGCATGGCCGCCATAGTCCCAGCCGAAACCGCTCAGGGTGAAGGGGGCGCCATTGAGCGCTTCGACTTGAGCCACACTCATTCCGTAGCGCACGCCGCCGGGGCCAGACATTTTGGGCGACAATTCGACATAGCTGAGATCGGTTCGTGCGGCTTCATTCCACCAGACAAATTGCAGGCGTCGCTTGGGACTGTCTGGATAGACCTCGGTGGCAAGCATCTCGGTGCCCTCCGGGCCGGGCACAATGCCGGTGCGAACATTGTCGGCACCGTAGATCTCGATCAGCCGGGCTTCGGAGGAATCAATGGCAAAGGCGCCTTCGCAGGCAATCTCGAGAGCAGCAACCGGGCTGGTCATCAGCAGCAGAGGCAAGAGGCAGAGGCGCAGTGTCATGGTGTTGTCTCCTCCATTGACGCCAGATTGGCGCAAGCAGACGTCCACAACAAGAAGCGACTCGCTTAATGAACGGGTCATGAAGCAAGGAGCCAGGCCATGAAACCGATTACCTTCAGCCGCGAGGAAACCAAGGCCATAGTCGGGGAGATCCAGGACTATTTCCGCGAGGAGCTGGACCAGTCGATCGGCGCCATTCCGGCGGAACTGCTGATGCAGTTCTTCGCCGAGAAGATGGGCGCCTATTTCTACAATCGCGGCCTTTATGACGCGCAGGCGCTGGTCAGGAAAAAGATCGACGATGTCAGCGACGAAATCTTCTCGCTCGAGCAGGTGACCAAGCACGCGCGCTGATTGCGCTTGCCAGCGGTGGAGCGGTTGATCAGATGGCTTTCGGCCCGGCCATGGGCCGATTCGCCCTCATATGGTGACCAATTGGGTTTCAACCTTGCTACGCTGGCCCCGATCGGGCTGCTGATCGCCTCCAACCTGTTCATGACTTTCGCCTGGTATGGGCATCTCAAATTCCCCGGCGTGGCTCTCTGGGTGGTGGTGCTGGTGAGCTGGGGGATCGCCTTTTTCGAATATTGGCTGGCCGTGCCCGCCAACCGGATCGGCTATGGGGTCTATTCAGGGGCCGAGCTCAAGACCATCCAGGAGGTCATCTCCCTTTCGGTGTTTGCACTCTTTGCAGTGCTCTATCTGGGCGAGAAATTCACCTGGAACCATGGCATCGGCTTTGCGCTGATCGGGCTGGGCGCCTTCTTCATCTTCAAGGGACCGCTGAAGTAGGTAAAAGGGTGAGAGGAGCGTCCCCTCACCCGGATTGCCGTGTCATCCAACCTCTCTGCCAGCAAGAGAGGTGCAGGATGCCTAGTGGACGGTGCCGGAGCCGCCGACGGCGACGATGGTATAGGGCAGCCCCTCCACGCTGAGCGCGCGGGTGATTTCGAAGCTTTGGGCATCGACCAGATGCACCTTTCCCGCCAGTGGGTCGGTGACGGCGATGACGTCGCCGGCAACAGTCAGGCGGGGCCGCGGCAGGCTCCATTCGCCATCCATGGAATAGGGCTCGGTGATGGTCACGGACCTGGTGATTTCACCATTGAGCACGTCGAGCTGACGAAGCTGACCATCTTCGGTGAAGATGTAAGCGAATTTGGGCCGGACCGGATCGGTGACGAAATGCACCCGGCGGGTGGGGAGGTCGATCAGCCGATAGGGCTCGGCCTCGGTGGGATCGATGATCACCAGCTTGTCGGCGCCGTAATTGCCAAGGAAATATTGCAGCCCCTGCCCGCCGATCAACGTGGTCACCTTGCCCTGGGGCAGGCCCGCATAGTCGAGCTTTTCGACTATGGGCGCATCTGAGCCGGAGACGATCAGCAGGCCATCGCCGCAGCCGACCACGACGATATTGCCCGAACTCGCCTCGCCATGCAGATCCGGGCACGGATAGGTTTCACCCACCTGATCGCCATTCGCGTCGAGCACGTTGAGGCCGAGGCGTGGCTTTTTCTCGTTGTCGGCATCGGCGGTCGAGACCAGCGTATAGTCGCCCCAGGGGATTGCCACGCCGTGATGAGCGGTGCCGCTGTCCAGTTCGGTCGTCGCGAGCTCGCCGTCATGTGCCCAATCGTGTGCGGTGAACAGGCTTACCAGCCCCGAGCCGTCGAAAAACATGGCGACCTTGCCGTCGTGCTCAACGAAATGGGCGGGCTTTTCGCCGGTGAGCACAGGCTCGACCAGGGACGGCGCGGTGATCTCGATATCGCCGTGGTCGCCGTGATCGTCCACGGCAATGCCTGCGTCTATGACTGTGACCTGATTTGCAGCGCCCTGCACGGCAAAGACGGCGCCATCGGTGGTGTAGAGGCTGGCCGGGCTGGCCAGCGGGACGGTGGCAATGGCTGCGCCGGTTTCGAGGTCCAGCGCCGTCACCTCTGGCGCAGTGTGATCGCCGATGAACAGGCGCCAGGCGCTGGTTTCATCAGCAAGGGCGGGGACACTGAGCGCCGTGGCGGCGAGCAGGGCCAGGGAGAGGGTCTTGTGCATGTCAAACTCCGGTATGTTAGCACATTACATCGCGAAGGCGCGAATGGATGGGGTTGGGAGGTGTGAGGGTCTGGGGGGATTGGCAGGTGGTAGGATGGGAGGTTGAGGACTAGGGGTGGAGAGGAGTTGGCTGACGGGCTCTGGGGGCCGGACTGGCGCGTGCGGGCCGGAACGGTTGGGATATGGATGAAGGCGCTGGATTGGGGTTGTGGATGGCACAATCTGTTTCCAATCGGTTGCAAGGTGCGTTGCGCCTGGAGGCGCCAGGTGTCGCCATGTTTTGGATGTCGACACAGCGCAGGCCCGCCCACCTGACACGCTCAGGATGAGCCCCGGCCTGCGCCGGGGTGACATTGATCGTGGCAAGGATATTCGGTCAGCCCGCGACCTTTAACCCAGGCACTCGACCAACCCGTTGGCGAGGCTGCGCAAGAGCTCGGGATAGAGGTTGGGCCCTTCGGTCAGGGCGCTGCCCTCGGGATCGAGTGTACCGGCTTTGGCCTCTGTGCCTTCAACGATGGTGCGAACGATGGCCGGCTCGAAATTGGGTTCGGCAAAGACGCAGGTGGCGCCCAGCTCACCCACCTTGGCCCGCAATTCGTCGATGCGGGCGGCGCCGGGCATGGCTTCGGGCGAGACGGTGACTGTGCCGGCGACCGTGAGGCCGAAGCGGTTTTCGAAATACTGGTAGGCGTCGTGAAAGACGATGAAGGGCTTGTCGGCAACCGGCGCGAGGGTTGCCGTCAGTTCGGCGGAGAGGGCGTCCAGCCGGGCCGCCTCGGCTTCGGCATTGGCGGCGTAAGCGGCGGCATTGTCGGGATCGGCGGCGGACAGCGTCTGGGCAATATGGGCAACCATCAGCTTGGCGTTTTCGGGGTCGAGCCAGAAATGCATGTCGCCGTCCCCTTCGGCATGATCGTGCCCCTCATGATCGTCATCCTCGTGCTCTCCATGGCCATGTTCATCGGCATGATCGTGGCCGTCCTCCTCATGGCCGTGGTCGTCCCCCTCATGCATATGCGCCTCGAATGCCCCACCTTCGCGGACAGGCAGCAATGCGATGCCGGGGGCTTCGGCGAGCTCGACCACCTGGGCATTGGTGGACAGCGTTTCGAGGGCGTCTGCCAGGAAAAGCTCCATGCCATGCCCGGTCCAGAAGACGATATCGGCGCTTTCGAGAGCCGCGGCATCGGATGGACGGAGCGAATAGGTGTGCGGGGAGGCGGCGCCTTTGACGATGAGGGCCGGCGTGCCGATGTCGCCCATGACGGCGGAGACGAGCGCGTGAACGGGCTTGGTGGATGCCACCACATCGGGGGCGGCCAGAGCCGTGCCGGTTAGCAGCAGGGTTGCGAAGGCGGCGAGAGGGAGGGTGAATTTTGTCATGGTCTGGCCTCTTGGCAACGGAAGGGTCGAGAGCGATATGTTATGTTATTACGCTTGCAGCGGTGTTATGCTATAACGTAATGATTGGCGTCAAGACGGGTTGTTGGGCTTTTTTTGGTCGCGTATGCGAAGGGGCCATCAACCCCCACCGACCTCCCCCGAAGAAGGGGGAGGAGCGAAGGAAACCTGAATTTCATGCATGACCATCGGCAGAGAGAAACCCTGATCACCCTTGCCGGCGCCGGCGTACGCAGTGGCGGGCGGGTGTTGGTGGAAGGCGTCGACCTGACGATTTCACGCGGCGAGATTGTCACCCTGATCGGACCGAACGGGTCGGGCAAATCGACAACAGCCAAGATGGTGACAGGCGTCTCGCGACCGAGCATGGGCACCGTGACCCGCAAGCCAGGCCTGACCATCGGATATGTACCGCAGAAGCTGGCCATTGACTGGACACTGCCACTGACCGTTGAGCGGTTGATGACACTGACGGGACGGTTCTCACCCGGCGAGATTGAAGAAGCCCTCGAGGCGGTCGGGGCAGCACGCCTGCGCAAAGCGGCGGTGCAGGAACTGTCGGGCGGCGAGTTTCAGCGCGTGCTGTTTGCCCGCGCCATGATCCGCAAGCCTGACCTTTTGGTGCTGGACGAGCCGGTGCAGGGGGTCGACTTCTCCGGCGAAGTGGCTCTCTACCAATTGATCCGGCAGATCCGCGACAAGACGCAAGCGGGCATATTGATGATTTCGCATGATCTGCACGTGGTGATGGCCGAAACGGATACTGTCATTTGCCTCAATGGCCATGTCTGCTGCCGGGGCACGCCCAATGCGGTCAAGACCAGCCCGGAATATCTGCGGCTGTTCGGCGACCGGGCGGGTTCGGCCCTGGCGATCTATGAGCATCATCACGACCATGAGCACCACGAGGATGGTTGCGTGGTCGGGGCGCATGGAGAGCATGAGCATTCCCACGGCCATCAGCACGAGCATGGGGAGCCCGGCCATGTTCGGTGATTTCTTTTCCCGCGCGCTTATTGCCGGAGTGGGCCTGGCCGCCGTGACCGGTCCGCTGGGCTGCTTCGTGGTGTGGCGCCGCATGGCCTATTTCGGCGACACCATGGCCCATTCGGCGCTGCTGGGCGTCGCCCTGTCGATCCTGCTTTCGGTCAATGTGACACTGGGGGTCTTTGCCGTGGCGGCGCTGGTGGCGGGCGCCTTGCTGCTGCTGCAGAAGCAGAACACGCTTTCGACTGATGCCCTTTTGGGGATCCTCAGCCATTCGAGCCTGGCTGTCGGACTGGTGATTGTCGGCTTCCTGACCCAGGTGCGGATCGACCTGATGGGGTTCCTGTTCGGCGACATCCTGGCCGTCTCGGTGGAGGATATTGCGATCATCTATGGCGGGGGCATCGCCATTCTCGCCATCCTGGTGCTGAACTGGCGGCCGCTTCTGGCGGCAACAGTCAGTCCGGAACTGGCCGAGGCCGAGGGCTTGCGGCCGGAAGTCAGCCGCATCATCCTGATGCTGCTGATGGCCAGTGTGATTGCCATTGCCATGAAGCTGGTCGGGGTTCTGCTGATTACGTCCCTCCTGATCATCCCGGCGGCCACGGCACGGCGCCTGAGTGCGACGCCGGAGATGATGGCCGCGGTCGCGGCGGTGCTGGGCGGGCTTTCGGTGGTCGGCGGCTTGTTCGGGTCGCGGACCTGGGATACCGCTTCTGGACCATCCATCGTGGTGATGGCGCTGGCGCTGTTTTTACTGTCGCTGGTGGTGCCCACGGCGCGGCTGTTTGGCAGGAGAGATCACTATGGCACATGACCATGTCATGCCCACGGACCTGACCCGGAACCAGGAACTGGTGCTGGGCACGCTCAACCACGCCCCTGCCCCGCTTTCGGCCTATGACATTCTCGACCTGCTGCGCAGTGAAGGCCTGCGCGCGCCATTGCAGGTCTATCGGGCGCTGGACAAGCTGGTGGAACGCGGCCTGGCGCATCGACTGGAATCGCTCAATGCCTTCGTTGCCTGCGCGGACGAGCACTGCCATCGCAAAGGGCTGATCGCCTTTGCCATTTGCGAGGGTTGCGGCAAGGTGGATGAATTCGCCGATGCGGTGATCGAGGAGCGGCTGGGCAAATGGGCAGGCGCGACGGGTTTCAAAGTCGAGCGGACAACCATGGAAATTCGCGGCAAGTGTGCGGAATGCCTGAAGGCGGCCTGAAGCACGGGCCGCCTTCAGGCCGCATTGCAGCCGTTAGCTGAATGTCAGAAACCGCACGGCGGCCGCGCCATACTCGCGGGTGTCGTCGAGCTCAAAGCCCTCAGGAATTGTGACCCCGGCATTAGCCGCTTCTTCCCAGACAATGGTGGCGCCGGGCGCGATCCAGCCATTGGCGGCGAGTTCGGCGAGGGCCTTTTCGCCCATTTCCTGCCCATAGGGCGGATCTAGAAAAATCAGGTCGAATTGGCCGAACGTGCCCGGCGTGCCGAGCGCGGTGGCATCGCGGCGCAGCAGCTTGGTGATGCCGGCGGCGCCAAAGGCCTGGATGTGATCGCGAATAAGGGCGCGCGCCTCTGCCCCGGTATCAACAAAAGTGACATGGGCCGCGCCGCGTGAGAGCGCTTCGAGGCCCAATGCCCCCGTACCGGCAAACAGATCGAGCACGCGCTTGCCCTCGAGCACCGGCCCAAGCCGGGACCCGAGAATGTTGAACATCGACTCGCGCGCCCGGTCCGAGGTGGGGCGGATGCTGTCATCTGAGGGCGAGGACAATTGCTTGCCGCGAAATTTGCCGGCGACGATGCGCATGATCGGCTAGCCCCTCGGCTTGCGCGGGCCACTGGAGGGACGCCCGCCTGTGGGCCGTCCGCCAGTAGGACGCGGGCCACCGGGTTTGCCCGCAAAAGGCTTGGCACCGGGACGGCCACCCGCCGGACGGGCACCACCAGGCTTTCCGGCATAAGGCTTGGCCGCACCACCGGGCTTGCCGGCGAAGGGCTTGCGGTCACCGAAGGATTTGCTGCCCGGGCGAGTGTCGGCGCGCTGCGGACGATCACCATAGGGTCGCTCGCTACGGGCCGGACGATCGCCCTGGGGGCGTTCGGTACGGGGACCACGGGACGGCTTGTCGCCGTAGGGCCGCTGCGGACGATCCCCATAATCACGCTTGGGGCGGTCGTCGAAATTCCGTTCGGGACGCGGGCCACGGGCTGGACGCTCGCCCTGCGGACGGGCAGGCTTGTCGCCGAAATCGCGTTTCGGGCGGTCACCAAAGTCCTTTTTGGGACGGTCGGAGAAACTGCCGCGTGCCGGCTTGTCGCCAAAGCTGCGCCTGGGCCGATCTTCAGAGCTGCGTTCTGTTCGCGGACCGCGTGCGGGCCTGTCACCAAAATCGCGTTTGGGGCGGTCCGCAAAGCCTCCGCGCGCCGGCTTGTCGCCATCGCGGCGGGGTGGCCGGTCGCCAAAGGATTTGCGCCCCTCGGGGCGATCGGACCGCTCGGGGCGGCCAGCGGGTTTGCCGAAGCTGCGGGCGGGCTGTTCATCGCGATCACGACGCGAGCGACCGTCGCCCTTGGGCTCGAAGGCCTCAGGGGCGCGACCATCATCCTCGAAATGGATGCGGCGCGGCCGCATCGGGCGACCCTCATCGCGATCCCGCACGCCGTCCCGACCCATAGGGGGGCGTGGACGCAGCGGTTGCCGGTCACGCGGGGAACGAACCGGGCGTTCATCGCGGACCGGTGCGGTATCGGGCATTTCGCTTTCGAAATCGACGCCGGCCGACTCGGCTAGCTTCTTGCCGAGCTGATCGCGCAGCATGCGCGCCTTGACCATCTCAACGCCCCCTTCGGCCAGATCCCCGAGCTGGAATGGCCCATAGGAGATGCGGATCAGCCGGTTCACCTCAAGGCCGAGCGAGCCCAGCACGTTCTTTACTTCGCGGTTCTTGCCTTCGCGCAGGCCCAGCACCATCCAGACATTGGAACCCTGCTCGCGCTCCAGCGTGGCGGTGATCGGGCCGTATTGCACGCCATCGACGGTGATGCCGTGCTTGAGGCTGTCGAGCTGGGTCTGGGTGACCGAGCCGAAGGCACGCACGCGGTAGCGGCGCAGCCAGCCGGTGGAGGGCAGTTCGAGCACGCGCTTGAGGCCGCCATCATTGGTGAGAAGAAGCAGGCCTTCGGTGTTGATATCGAGGCGGCCCACGGTCAGCACTCGGGGGAGCCCCATGCGGTCGAGTTCCTCGAAAATGGTGGGTCGGCCTTCAGGGTCCTTCTCGGTGACCACCAGGCCGGCAGGCTTGTTGTAGAGCCAGACGCGGGTGCCCTGGCGCGCGGCAAGCGGCAGGCCATCGACCTCGATCTTGTCGCGGCTGGTGACGTTGAAGGCGGGCGTCAGCACGGTCTTGCCGTTGACGGCCACCCGGCCGTCGGCAATCCAGCCCTCGGCATCGCGGCGGGAGCAGAGACCTGCCCGGGCAATGACTTTCGCCAGACGGTCGGCAGATTCGGGCTGTTTTGGGGTGTCGCTCATTGGAGCACTTTCTGACATGCGGGACCCATCATGCCACAAGCGGGATCGCAGTGGCGGGCGGCGCGGTAAAATCGAAGACGCCCCGCCGGAAGGCGGGGCGTCGTTTTCGGTGTTAGGTCCTGGATCGGACCGAGGCTACTAATTCCGACCCAGGGTATTGTTGATGTCCGTGCCGATCAGGCCCGAACTGGACACGCCCGGATTGGCTTCCTGCAGCGCCCGGCGCACATCGGCGGGGCAGCGATCATCCCGCAAGGAGACCAGTTCGCCCGAGGCGGCGCGGCAGACCAGTTGCGAATCGCCAATGCGGGTGAAGTATTCGGCCGGCGGCAGGTAGAGCGGACGCTCATTATTGGCCGTGACGGCCATGTTGGCTGCCTGCATGCGTGCGGTGAGCTGGCGCGCTTCGACCTCGGTCAGCGGGCGGCCACCCAGAGTGCGCATATCGACGACTCGGGCGTCACGCAGCAGGCGCAGGTCGGTCTCGCTGAGATTGCTGGTGTCGATCTGCACCGTGTCGCTATTGGCCGGCAATTGCGCTGCGGCGACCTGGGTGCGGGGCGCCGGCAGATTGGCTTCGGATTTGGGCAGTACAAGCGGCGCGCGCGCGGCGGTCAGGTCTTCCTTTGGCGGGTCGCCGGGGATGAGACCGACGCCACGGGCAGTGGTGTTCATCACTTCCCGTTCGAACGTGCCAAAATCGGTCAGGGCATTGGTGCCTTCCACCGTCGTACAGGCCGCAAGAGCCAGGCTGGCCAGCAGCCCGAAAGCGGCAAGACCCGCGCGAGTGGCGGCAGAAATGGCAGCACCCTGCCCGGTCAATGCGATCCGCATGCAAATTCCCTTACGATATCGGCGGCCTCTATAGCGCATTCCCAGCCGTAAGACCAGATTCTGGCAGCACGGTGATGAATTTGCCGCTCAGCCCGATTTGGCCGGGCGGCGGCGGAACAGGCCCAGCAGATCAACAAAGAGCAGTATGACGCCCAGCGTGATGGCTACATCTGCCAGGTTGAAGATGTAGAATGACCAGCTTCCCCAATGAAAGTGGAAGAAATCGGCCACGGCCCCATAGATGAGCCGGTCGAGTGCGTTGGAGAGGGCCCCGCCCACGCATAGCGCCAAGCCAAGCCGCACCAATAATTCAGTGCTGCGCCACCACCAGACCGAGAGCGCCGCGACGGCGACGAGCATGATTGCGCCCAGCGCCCAGACTGGCAGGCCATCGAGCAGGCCATAGGAAATGCCGGTATTCCAGACCAGAACATAGTCGAAGAATGGCGTGACGCTAAGCAATTCACCGCCGCGCCAGCCGGTCAGCGTGATGGGTTCGAAGAAATAAGGGACGCTGACGCAGGCGGCCTGGCCGATGGCGTAGCATTCGGCGGCGATGTGATAGGCCTTCTGCGCGCGATCCAGCCCAAAGGCGATGACCGCCACCATGAGGGAGGCGATCACCGAAATGTCAAAGCGGCGCAAGGTGGCCAAAGGTCAAAGACCTGCGGCAGCGCGTTCGCGCAGCGCCTGGGCGTCGCGCGGCGAGACGTCGGGATAGTCCGGGTCAGTACCGACTTCGGGCAGCACCTTCCAGGAGCGGGCGCAGCGCTTGCCCTCGGCCAGGGCCGGCATCACGGCGACGCCCGGCACGTCATCGAGGCGGAAAGCCTCGCCGGGGCCTTCGTTCTGCTTGATTTCAACGGCCGAGGTGATGGCGATTTCGGCCAGATCCTGGCCTTCCAGCGCAACCACATAGCGGGCGTCGGCGATGAATACCTTTGGCGCGGCCTCCAGCGAGGAGCCGATGCGCTTTTCACGCCGTTCGATCTCGAGCGCGCCGGTGACGACACGGCGGACAGCACGGATGAGCTGCCACTTGGCCGCCAGCTCATTATCCAGCCAGGTCTGCGGAATGTCGGGGAACTGACGCAGGTGGACCGAGGCGCCCTCCTCCGGGTGCCGTTCGAGCCAGCATTCTTCCATGGTGAAGACCAGGATCGGCGCAAGCCAGGCGGTGAGCGCGTTGAACAGGTGGTCGAGCACGGTCAGCGCCGAGCGGCGCTTGATCGAGGAAATCGGATCGCAATAGAGCGTGTCCTTGCGAACATCGAAATAGAACGCCGACAGCTCGATGTTCATGAAGTTGGTGAGCAGCGTCACCACCTTGCGATAGTCATATTCGTTATAGGCCGCGCGGACGCCGGTATCGAGCTGGGCCAGGCGATGCAGCATCAGCCGTTCAAGCTCCGGCATGTCCTTGGGGTCGACGACGTCGTCTTTCCTGAAATGGGCCAGATTGCCGAGCAGCCAGCGCAGGGAGTTCCTCAGCTTGCGATAGCTGTCGACCGTGGTCTGGATGATCTCCTTGCCCAGGCGCAGATCTTCCGAATAGTCGGACGAGGCGACCCAGAGCCGGAGGATATCGGCGCCGAACTGCTTGATGATGTCCTGCGGGGCAACGGTATTGCCCAGCGACTTGCTCATCTTGCGGCCTTCCCCATCCATGGTGAACCCATGGGTGAGGACGCTGTCATAGGGCGCGTGGCCATTGGTGGCGCAGCTTTCGAGCAGGGACGAATGGAACCAGCCGCGATGCTGGTCCGAGCCTTCGAGATACATTGAGGCCGGGAATTTCAGATGCGGCCATTTCTGCTTGTTGCGCAGCACGAAGGAGTGGGTCGAGCCCGAGTCGAACCAGACATCGAGCACATCGCGGACCATCTCATAGTCGTCGACCTTGTAGTCGGCACCAAGATAGCGCTCGGCAGCGCCGGGCTTGTACCAGGCGTCGGCGCCCTCTTCCTCGAAGGACTGGGCGATGCGGTGATTGACCGTTTCGTCGCGGAGGATTTCGCCGCTCTGCTTGTGTACGAAAACCGTGATCGGCACGCCCCAGGCGCGCTGGCGCGACAGCACCCAGTCGGGACGATCGGCGATCATGGCGCGCAGACGGTTCTGCCCGGTAGCCGGATAGAATTTGGTTGCGTCGATGGCGTTGAGGGCGCGGGCGCGCAGAGTGTCACCCGCCTCCCCTGCAATGTCCTTGTCCATATAGACAAACCATTGCGGGGTGTTGCGGAAGATCACTGGCTTCTTGGAGCGCCAGGAATGGGGATATTGGTGTTTTACGCGGCCGCGGGCGATGATGTTGCCGTGCTCAGCGAGGGCCGTGATGACGCGCTGGTTGGCGTCGCCCTTTTTGCCGTTGTCGTCGATGACGCGCGCGCCATCGAAGCCAGGCGCGTCCTTGGTGTAGAAGCCGCCATCGTCGACGCAATAGGGGATGGAAGGGTCGATGCCGCGCTCGTTGAGCAGGCGGGTCGACTCCATCCAAATTCCAAAGTCGTCGAGGCCATGGCCCGGCGCAGTGTGGACGAAGCCGGTACCGGCATCATCGGTGACATGCTCGCCGTCGAGCAGGGGCACGTCGAAGGTGTAGCCGCCGGCGAAGCCGCGCAGGGGATGGGCTGCCGTGATCGAGGCGAGTTCGTCAGCCGTGACAACAGCGCGCTTTTCGAAGCCGGTGACCTTGGCCTTGGCTAGAACTTCGGCGGCGAGCTTGTCGGCCAGGATCAACTTGTCGCCGACCTTGGCCCAGTTCTCGGCCGGCGCTTCGGTAACCTCATAGAGACCGTATGCGATGCGGGACGAGAAGCTGATGGCGCGGTTCGCGGGGATGGTCCAGGGCGTGGTGGTCCAGATCACGACGGAGACGCCAAGATGTGAACCGGCAGTGACCGGAAACTTCACCCAGATGGTGTCGCTCTCATGGTCGGCATATTCGATTTCGGCTTCGGCGAGCGCGGTGCGCTCGACCACCGACCACATGACGGGCTTACTGCCGCGATAGAGCTGGCCGGTCATCGAGACCTTCATCAGCTCGCGGGCGATCTGGGCTTCGGCGTCGAAGCTCATGGTGAGATAGGGATTGTCCCATTCCCCCAGGATGCCAAGGCGCTTGAATTCCTCGCGCTGGATATCAACCCACTGCTCGGCAAAGGTGCGGCATTCCTGGCGGAATTCGACCACCGGAACCTCGTTCTTGTCCTTGCCCTTGGCGCGGTACTGCTCCTCGATCTTCCATTCGATGGGCAGGCCGTGACAATCCCAGCCCGGCACATAGGCCGAGTTGAACCCCGCCATCTGCTTGGAGCGGGAGATCATGTCCTTGAGCGTCTTGTTCAGCGCATGGCCGATATGGATGTTGCCGTTGGCGTATGGGGGGCCGTCATGCAGGGTGAAGAGCGGCCGATCCTTGGCCTGTTCGCGCTGCAGGGCATAAATGTCCATGTCTTCCCAGCGTTTGAGCCATTCGGGCTCGCGCTGGGGCAGGCCAGCGCGCATGGGGAAATTGGTTTCCGGCAGGAAGAGCGTGGCCGAATAGTCTTTTTCGGTCGCGCTGGGTGCGGTGTCGTTCATGGATCGGCAATCGGTTTGGAAGATTTCGCGCGCCTTTTAGCAAGGCATGGCGCATGGGGCAAAGGCTGATTTGCCAGATCAGGCGAGGAGCGGCTCGACGCGGTCGCGCACCAGTCGCGCGATATCCCCGAAGAGGTCGGGGTAGAGGCTTTCCGCAAGGGCCTGGCTGCGCGTGGTACGATCCGGATCAAAGTACATTTTTCGGGTCGCTGCGATGATCTGCTCGGCGTCCCAGGATCGATAGGGCACGATTTCCGCCACCCCAAGATCGAAGGCCCGCCGGGCGTGATAAAGATGTTCGAGGTGCTGGGGCAGTGTGAGCTGCGGAATACCCAGGCCCAGTCCCATGCACAGTGAGCCATGCTGGCCGGCATTGAGCATCAAGCGACTGCGCGCAGCGATCTGTTCCACCGGCAGGGGCGCGACCTCCACCATGACGCCTGCCTGGCGAAGCCGGTCCAGCAATTGCGGATCTGCACCCGGCAGATAGGCGCGGACCGGCAGGCCAAGTCCGCACAGGGCATCGACCAGCGGTGCATAGGCGGTTTCCGCCGTCGAGAAATAGACAAAGATTTCGTCACCGGCCCCAGCGCCACGCGGCAACGCTTCGTTGAGCGGCGGCAGCAAGGGGGACGTTCTCAATCCATCATAGGGATCAAGCTGCCGAATGGTGCGCGGCATGGAGACAGAAGCCCGGTAGATGTCGGAGAAAGCCCCCAGAGGTTCGAGGTTGAAGGGCGCCAGAGTGGCATTGGCGTTGGCCAACAGGGCCGCCTCGTCATGCACAAGAGTGGTGTATTCCGGCAGCAGGATGGGGAATGATTTCATGCCCGGTGGCGGGGCAGAATAGCCGGTTCCGACGCACACCGTGGGAATACCGAGTGCCCTAGCCGCGAGCATGGAAATGGGTGCGAAGTCGGCGATAACGAGATCGATGCGGCGGGAGCGCAAGACCTCGATCCACCAATCAAACTGCACTTTCAAGCGCTCGGGAAAGGCAAATACCAGATCTCCGAGAAAGTCGGCCCAGCTCGCTGTCCGTGGCCAGCCCAGGGCCTTGCGGGGAGCAGCATGCAGGTAGAGCCCGGCCGAGGGATAGACCTCCCCGCACACAGCCGACAGCTCTGCCGCATGGTCCATGCGACAGAGTGCGGCTTCGTAGTGATGCTGCGGGCCCAGGGCCTCGGCCATGACCCTGAGGGTAACGACATGGCCCCGGCCAGCGCCGCCCTCCCAGGCGAGCAAGATCCGCTTGGTCATGTCAGGTTGGGTAGAAGCAGCCCCCGCAGGGATTGACGCTGCCGCCGGGGCACGGATCTTCCACTTCTTCCTCCTCCTCGGTCACTTCGGGCGCAGGTGGTGGTGGTGGCGGAGGCGGAGGGGGAACCACTCCGGGGCCACCGCTGATGCTCGTCGATAGAGCCGCGGGCGTGGATGGCGCGGCAGGATTGCAGACCGCCACATGCTCGTCCGGGTCCGTGAGCATCAGAATGGCGCAATTGATCTGAAAGCGGGCTTCGTCTTCGACCGCAGGATCGAAGGCGTAGGTGGGCAGAGCCGTACCCAGCAGAAGCAGGGCCGCGGCAACGCCGACCACTTTGGGCCGTCTGGGGCTATTCTTGGTTGGCATGGTCGTTCCTTTACGCTGACACTCGAAGTGAAGCCAAACTGCCTCCACACAACAAAAATCAGCCGCGCCGGCCCGAGTAGAGATATGCATGCGGCACGCAAAACCCTCGCCGCATCCAGGGCTGGCTTAACCATTTTTTGACCATGTCACACTATGGCGCGCAAATATCTGCTACATCGGACACGTGTTCTACGACAAAGAACATGATTAACAGCAGGGTGCGCGCATGGATTTACATGAGCGACTACGCGACGATTTGCAGGCCACGGCAGTGTCGGACGCGGCATGGCCGGAGTTCTTGCTGAAGTTGGCCGACGCAATGGGCGCCAGCGAGGCGGTGCTGGGCGGAGGGAGACCCAGGAGCACCGACGAGTTCTTTGCGCCACGCTCCGAACCGGATTTCATCACCCGATATCGCGATATCTATCACCAGAACAATATCATCATGCAGGCCGTCGCCCGCCAGGGCGTGGGGACGATCACGCTGACCGATACCCTGCCCGAGATCGACGATTTCCGGAGCAGCGACTTCTACAATCTCTGGTGCGTGCCGCAGAAATTGATCCACGGGCTCGCGCTCAATCTGGCCAGCAGCACAGGATGGTTTGGAACGTTGGTGATCAACACGAGCAGCGAAATCAGCACGACCCAGATCGAGCTTCTGCAGGCGATTGCCCCAGACGTGCAACGCGCTGTGGAACGCTGGAAATGGCTCGAGCAACTGCAATTGGCCAATCGCATGACGCTGGACACGCTGGACATGGCCGGTCAAGGCGCCTTGCTGCTCGATCATTCCGGGCGGGTGCTGGATTGCAATGAAATGGCCCAAACCATGCTGGCCGATGGGCGACTGCTGGTTCGCGATGGACAGATTGGCTGCGCCGATACGGCCAGCCACCAGGCTCTGGTACGGCTGATTGCTCATTGCCTGGCGCAACCTGACATGGGCGGCGGTCGGGTGCAAATATCGGGACAAGACGGGGCCCTGATGGTCCAGTGCGCGCCGTTTTCGGCTGACCTGCACTATGCCGCCCCACAGCGACCGTCCGCGATATTGATGATTACCGATCCAACCCACCGGCTGCGCCAGCGCATGCGCGAGCTGACCCAGCGTTTCGGCCTGACCCGCGCCGAAATCGAACTGGCGCTGGCCGTGGTGGAAACCGGCAGCCGCAAGGCGGCCGCCGAGGCGCGCGGAGTATCGGATGCGACGGCGCGCGCGCAGCTAACCAGCATATTCGACAAGACCGGGGTGCGCCGGCAGACCGAACTGGTGCGCCTTTTGATGTATGATGGCTAGGCGAAGAAGCCCAGCCTTGCGTCGACCGGGCTGACCGGCGCGGCATTGGCAAGCAGGTCATGCGCCTTGTTGGCATCACGATCCATGGCCGCCATCAACTCGTCGAGACCGGAAAAGACTTCCTGCCCGCGGATGTGCCCGACCAGGGCGACGGCCAGGGTCTGCCCGTAAATATCCTCGTCGAAATCGAACAGATGCGTCTCAAAGGGCGGTAATTGATTGTCGAACATGGGCTTGCCATAGGCCGCCACGCCGTCCAGCAGCCGATCGCCAAGACGCGCCCGGACGGCATAGACACCCTGGGCAAGCTGGAACCCGGTCGGGGTCATGGTGTTGGCGGTGGGAAAGCCCAGCTCCCTGCCCCGCTGGTCACCCTTGACCACGCAGCCTTCGAAAAACCAGTGGTAGCCCAATAGCCGATTGGCGGCAGTCACAGCGCCTTCGGACAGGGCGGCACGAATGCGTGAGGACGAAATGGGCTCGTCGCTTTCGTCCATCAGGTCCAAAATTTCGACTTCGAAGCCGAGACGTTCGCCGGCCGCCCGCAGAAAGGCCGGGGTGCCGCGACGCTGACGGCCGAAATGGAAGTCGGCGCCAACGATCACGCTATGCACGCCGAGCTGTTCCACCAGCATGGTTTCGACAAACACCTCCGCCTCGTTCTGCGAAAAGGCCTTGTCGAAAGGCAGGATGATGATGCCGTCGAGCCCCATGGCCTGGGCCAGACGCGCTTTGGCGTCACCCTGGGTCAGGCGGAACATGAAGGGCGAGGGCGCGAAAACATCGCGCGGGTGCGGCTCGAAGGTCAGCATCAGGGTCGGGACACCGGCTGCTTCGGCGCGGGCGCGCAAGGCCGCCACGATGGATTGATGGCCCCGATGCAGGCCGTCGAAATTGCCGATCGCCACACAGGCGCCACGCAGATTCTCAGGAAGATCGGCGAGGCTGGAAAGGCGCGTGAAGCCGGTCACTTCAGACCTCACCATGAAAGACGCGGCAGATAGCCGGCGACACGGGCGCGGCTGGGCGCGATCAGATCGGCGATGGCCTGCGGATCGGGCTTGCCGAAGGCGTCGAGTTCGGCGGCGTGGATGGACCCGGTGATGAACAGCAGATCAATATCGAACTGGGCCGCGCCGGCCGCATCGGTGCGCACGCTGTCGCCAATGGCCAGGACGCGGGATTTGTCCAGCGAGCCGCCGGCTGCCTTTTCGGCCAGGGCAAAGGCCTGTTCGTAAATCGGCGGATAGGGCTTGCCGGCCATGTGCACCATGCCGCCCATAGCCGAATAGAGGTCGCCCAGGGCGCCGCCGCAATAGATGATCTTGTCGCCATGTTCGACCACGCGATCGGGGTTGGCGCAGATCATGGGCAGTCTGCGGCTGAGCCAGAGCTTGGCCCGCTCGCGATACATTTCGGGGGTGTCGTCATCGGTGTCGAGATCGGTCACCACGACGACCTCGGCCTCCTCAGCGCCGGTGCGGCGCAGGTCGAGCCCTTCATAGAGCGCGTCGTCCTCGGTCGGTGGGCCGACGTGATGGATGGTCTTGCCACGATATTTCTCGATCATGGCGCGGGTCGAATCGCCCGAGGAAACAATGGCGTCATAGGCGTCGCGCGGTACGCCCAGACGATCAAGCATGGCCACGATCGGTGCGGAGGGACGCGGTGCATTGGTGATCAATACAGCCCTGCCCCCGGCCCGGCGGAAGGCCCGCAGCGCCTCGACGGCCTCGGGAAAGGCCGAGACCCCGTTGTGGATCACACCCCAGACATCACTGAGCACGGCGTCATAGCGGCCGGAGAGTTCGGAGAGGCCGGAAATGGTTGGCAGGGGCGCAGTCATGGGTTGCCTTGGCTGGTGTGGCACATGGGGTCCTATGTGGCAGTTTGCGGCGCAGGATCAAGCAAAAAGCAGATATGGCAGCAGTGTGACAGACGCAGACTCGCTTCGTTAACCACTGATTTTCTATGATTTGACAACGATCTGGGCGCGGAGGGAGGGGCCGCAACCGGGCAAATCTCATTAGGTGCACGATACAGTCAGGTACGACCCTTCGATGTTCAGCAAAATGAAACTTTCGCTCCGCCTGCCGATCCTGGTCATCGGGATTGCCGTGGCGACCGGCGCTGGCCTGGGCATTGCAGCCTATTTCAGCGGCGATGCCATAGTCACCGACCAGGCCGAGCAGCGCCTCAATTCGGCGGCGGACAATGCCACGGCTGCGCTGGATGCCTATCTTTCGGAGGTGCGGCAGGACCTGACGCTGTTCGCCGGCCGCAAGGATGTGGCTGCAGCGATCTATTCGTTCACCGGTGCGGTGCACTCGCTCAAGAGCCAGGGCGAGCCGGCCGATCTGCTGCAAGACGCCTATGTGGCGAACAATCCGCATCCCGAAGGCGAGCGCCTGTTGCTCGACACCTCGGAAAAACTCTCGGTCTATGACCAGATCCACCGCGCCCAGCACAATGAGTTCCGCAATCTGCTGCAGACGCGCGGCTACTACGATGTGTTCCTGTTCGACCTGAATGGCAACAATGTCTATTCGGTGCAGAAGGAAGCCGACTTCGGCACCAGCTTTGCCGAGGATGGCGGCCCCTGGGCGGACTCAAATCTGGGCAAGGTGGTGCGCGCCGCCATGGTGGGTAATCCGGGCGATGTGTTCCTGACCGATTTTGTGCCCTATGGCCCGAGCAACAACATACCGGCCAGTTTCATCGCCGCACCGGTTTATGACCAGGGCCTACAGGCGGGCGTGCTGGCCTATCAGATGCCAATAGGGCGGATCAGCGAAGTGCTGGCCCGCACCAAGGGTCTGGGCGAGAGCGGGCATGTGTATCTGGTGGGCCAGGACGGGCTGGTGCGCAACGATCCGCCCGAGACCGAGGCCGATGAAGCGTTCAACGTGACGATCGAGGGCCCCGTGGTCCTTGCTGCGCTGGAAGGAACGCCAGGCATTGGGGTACTTGCCGATTTCGATGGTGTTTCGCATGTCGCTGCGGCGCGCCCGCTATCGTTCGGCGGATCGGACTGGGCCGTGGTGGCGCTGGAGAACACGGCGGAAATCCTGGCCCCCTCGGCAGGCCTGCGCAACACAATGATCCTGATTGGCGCAGTGCTGCTCGCCTTATCAGCAGTTTGCAGCGTATTGATCGCGCGGACCATTACCCGCCCGGTCGCCAGGCTGACCAATACGATGAGCGAGATTGCCGGCAACCAGCTCGACACAGACGTGCCGGGCCTGAAACGTGCGGACGAGCTGGGCGACATGGCCAAGGCGGTGGAAGTGTTCCGCCAGAACGGGCTGCGGATCGCCGAACTGCGCGCCAGCGAGGATAGCCTCAATGAAGAGCGCGCCGACCAGGCCCTGCGCATGCAGGAACTGCAGGTCGACATCGACCGCGTCGTCGGCGCGGCCATCGAGGGCGACTTCACGCTTCGGGCCAATACTGACTTGTCCGACCCGGACCTCAAGCGGCTGGCGAGCAATGTCAACGAACTGCTGGCAAACGTCGATCGGGGAATCGGGGAAACCGGCGAGGTCCTGGCGGCGCTGGCCAAGGCCGATCTCAGCCTGCGGGTGACGGGCTCTTACAAGGGCGCGTTCGACAAGCTCAAGACCGACACCAACGGTGTCGCCGAACAATTGGGAGAGATCATCAGCCAGTTGCGCGACACTTCGGGCGCGCTCAAGACCGCCACCGGCGAAATCCTCTCGGGCGCGAACGACCTCTCCGAACGCACGACGCGGCAGGCCGCCACGATCGAGGAAACCTCGGCCACCATGGAGCAATTGCGCGATACCGTGGCGCAAAACGCGGTGGAAGCCGCCGATGCCAGCAAGCAGGCTCGTACCGTGTCGACCGAGGCCGAGGCCAGCGGTACCGTAATGGGCCAGGCCAACAGCGCCATGGAACGCATCACCCAGTCTTCGGCCAAGATTTCCAACATTATCGGGCTGATCGACGATATCGCCTTCCAGACCAATCTGCTGGCGCTGAACGCGTCGGTGGAAGCGGCACGAGCCGGTGAGGCGGGCAAGGGCTTTGCCGTGGTAGCCGTCGAAGTACGGCGCCTGGCGCAGAGTGCCGCCGAAGCGTCCTCGGAGGTCAAGGTCTTGATCGAACAGAGCGCCAATGAGGTACAGGGCGGCTCGAAGCTGGTGGCAGAGGCCGCAGAGCGCCTGCTTGCCGTGCAAAGCGGGATCAGCGCCAATGCAAGCCTGCTTGAAGGTATGGCGCGGGCCAGCCGAGAACAGGCTTCGGCCATTGAAGAGGTCAATGTCGCGGTGCGTCAGCTCGATGAGATGACCCAGCACAATGCGGCGCTGGTGGAAGAAACCAATGCCGCGATCGAGCAGACAGAAGTCCAGGCGGCTGAACTGGACCGGGTGATCGGCATCTTCACACTCGGACGCAGCGGCCAAGAGGCGAGCGTTGTCGCCGAGCCCGAGCCAAGCGGTGCACGCAGGCTATTGGGCGGGCTGAAGCGGGCCGTCGGCGGCTTCGGTCGCTAGCAGGTTCGCTGGGCCTTACAGCTCCGCCCGGCGCAAAGGCTGGGCGGAGGTACGGGTGGGTTCGAGAACCAGATCGCTGCGGGCCGGACCGGCGGCTGCAATATAGTCGCCCTGTACCTGCAGGATATCATTGTCGAGCAGTTCGACGATCTGCCGTTCACTGGTGATGCCGGTTGCCAGCAGCGAGACTTCGAAGCGCGCCATGTAATTGGCGATATCGGAGATGTGGAAGTCGGTGAACCTGTCTGGGCTTTCGATAAAGCTGGCGGCGTCGACACGCAGGGATCGCACCCCGAGAGCGGCGGCATCAGCCAAATCAATACGCAGCGACTTCATGCGGGCAATGGAGAACCCGGCGCCCTTGCGCGCAGTCTGTTCGACAACGGCACGCTCGCGCGTCGTCAATTCCAGCCATTCGCTCTCACTGACCAGAAACGTCAAGGCGTCGGCAATGGCGCGATTGGCATCGAGCGTGGCCAGCAATTGCTCGGCCGAAGCCTCGTCACCAAGGCTGGCCCGCGACAGCGGGATGTGTAGAACGGCCGGCCGGCCGCTTGTGCGCGAGCGGCGGGCAATCGCCACAGCCTCAACCAGCCCGGTCCCCTCGATGAGCCGGACGATATCCTTGCCGCCGCGACGTGGCATGAAGTCGGGCGCTTCGGCCAGTTCGCCATCCTCGAGCATCAGCCTTGGCACCAGGTCGTAGCCAATTGCGCGGCGCTGCGGCAGGCGCACAATGGGCCGGATATGATGGACGAGACGGTTTTCCTCGATGGCCTGGCGCAGGACTTCGAGTGGAATAACCGGCTCGGGGTCCGGCACGACGATTGGCGTAACAGGTGGAGGCGGTGGGGCGGCAATCATCCGCGCATCGGATGGGCGGGTATCGGCGGGTCGTGCAGCGTTCACCTTGGCCAGCTTGTCCTCGACTTCTGCTACGGCCTCAGCCACCTGGCGAATGACAGTGCCGAGCACGGAAATATCGGCCTCGACCGTTTCCAGCCGCTGGCCTGGATTGAGGTCGGCAATGGCATTGATGCGCTGTCCCAGAACGGCGCCGGCCTGGGCATCGGTCGAGAGCAGCCTGGACAAGTCTTCGATGGCCCGTTCGAGCCGATTTTCTGCGCGTTGACGCAGCACACGCTCCATCAGCACGACACAGGCGCAGCCGAACACCACAGCGACAAGAATCGCATTGGCCGGGGTGAAGGTCAGGCCAAAATAGGCCAGTGCCCCCAATCCGGCTGCGGATAGCGCAATGAACGAATACACAAGTGCCTGCACGGCGGACCTGAAACCCCTTGTCATTCGCCGGGATTCGGCCTGTTTTACTTAGCACCCCCGACACCTGGGAAAAAGCACCGCAAATGCGCTCTCCCCGGCCTATTTGTCCTGTGCGGGGTCAAACAACTCCCAGGCGCGCGAAAAATGCCGCCGGAACAGCAGCAATTGGGCCGCTCCCAGCGCCGCGGCGGAGGGGCCGCCCAGACCCGTTCTAAGCCGTGGCCGATGGGCCAGCAGAACCGGAAACTGGGCCAGATGGGCGCTGGTGGAGTCCACAAGGCGCGACAGGATCGATTCGGGCAGATCTCCGTTGAGCGCAACAATATCCACCTCGGTCATTGCCGTGGTGCTCAGAATGGCTTGCGCCAGCGCATGGCCGGCATCGTCGAGCCATTGCGCCACCACCGGCGCGAGTCCGGCCCAGTCCCACTTACGGGGCGAACCGACAGGCGCGGCATGGCCGGCATCGATGGCCTTCAGGACAAGAGCGTGAAGCGATGCGGTCAGGTGCAGATAGGCAGGCTTGCCTGCCCGGTCGTGCACCACAATCGCCCCCAGATCAGAACCATTGCCATATGGCCCTTCCACAAGACTGCCCTCGGACACTACGCCGCCGCCGACAAAGGTCCCGACAAAAAAGCTCGCCAGGCCTTTGGGACGCGGCGTCGGGTGGGCGGTGATCTCGCGCCAGGCCGCGGCGCTGCCATCGTTGACCCAAAGCGCCGGCAGGCCTGTTTCCTGTGTCAGGCGCGGCCCCACATCGACCTTGGCCCAGGCGTCGATCGCGCAAGGGGGCGCACCAATATGGGCGAGCAAGGGGCCAAAATTGCCCGGCGAGGTCACACCGATGCCTGCGACGCGCCCGCGCTGGTCATTGGTCAGGCCTGAGAGCAGCGTTTCGACGTCGGCGGCGATCTCGGCGAAGAGTGTCTCGGGATTGGGAAAGTCATGGCAGCGCCGCGTGACTGCGATGGGCTGGCCGGCAATATTCTGGAGCAGAACCTCCACGTGCTGCCAGCCGATCTCCACCCCTACCGAATACCCACCTTGCGGGTTGAGGTGGTATGGGGTCGCGGGCTGGCCGCGCCGCCCGCGCAGCACCTCGCCGCGAATGATGAGGTCGCGCGATTCGAGATCGGTCAGGATGCGCGCCGTGGTCTGCGGGCCAAGCCCGGATCGGCGGGCGATATCGGCGTTGGAAACACCGGGAATGCCCGCAATCAGGGTCAGAACCGCGCGTTCATTGGCCAGCCGCACCCCCGATTGGGTGATGCCGCGCACGATTGGTTCGAACACATCCTGATCGGGTAGGTCACGCATGGCGCAGAGATAAACGCTGTTTGGTTGGCAGGTGCAAGAACGGAATATTTACCCTAATCGACAACACTTGGAACAACGACAAGAACGGTCCGGTTGCGGACGGAACAAGGTATATAGCGGCATGACGAAGACGAGCGGAAGCGACAATGTGCTGTGCGGCCGGCTTCTGCTGATCGACCACGATGCCGCATGCGCGCGCCAGACCAGCGCCGAACTGTCCGAAGCCCTGCTGGTCGCCCCTCAGATTACCCATGCCGGAACCGGCCGCGAGGCGGCGGACCACCTGCGCAAATTGCGTTATGACGTCATCATCTGCGAACTGGCCAGCCTGGGCGATCTGGCGGCCAATGTGGAAGATGCCATGAGCCGACTGGTGCGCCTGGCCAATGGCGCGCTGATCCTGGCCGTGGCCGATAGCGGTTCGGTGAGTGCCGCGCTGGGCGCCATGCGTGCCGGCGCGCACGACTATCTCGCCAAGCCTGCTGGTGGCAGCACGCTGGCCGGACGCCTGGCCGAGCTTGCCCAGCGCCATGGCCGACCGCGCTCGCTGGGGGTCGAAGTCACCCCCGAGCCTGAAATCTCCGACTTTGCCGGCTTCGTCGGCGCCTCGAGCGCCATGCAGTTTCTCTACGAGCAGATCGGCCGGGTGGCCGCCTCTGCGGCGCCGGTCTTCATCACCGGCGAAAGCGGCACGGGCAAGGATGTCTGTGCCGAAGCGCTACATGGCCGGGGGCCGCGCGCGGCCAGCCGGTTTGTGGCGATCAATTGCGCGGCCATTCCGCGCGACCTGATGGAAAGCGAATTGTTCGGTGTGGTGCGCGGGGCCTTTACCGGCGCGCATGAAGACCGCAAGGGGGCTGCCGAACTGGCCGATGGCGGCACGTTATTTCTCGACGAAGTCGGCGAACTCGACCTGTCCCTGCAATCCAAGCTGTTGCGGTTCCTGCAGACCGGCTGCCTGTCGCGCGTGGGCGAGACTGCGGCCCGCAAGGTGGACGTGCGCGTCATCTGCGCCACCAATCGCAACCCCATGCAGATGATTGCCGACCGGCAGTTCCGCGAAGATCTGTTTTATCGCCTGCATGTGCTGCCGATACATCTGCCCCCGCTCCGGCAGCGTCCAAGCGACATCATGCTGCTGACCCGGCATTTTCTCGCGCGCTATGCCCAGGAAGAGCACAAGAGCTTCTCGGATGTAACACCTGAAGCGGCGCAGCGGCTGACGGCGGCGGACTGGCCGGGCAATGTGCGCCAATTGCAGAATCTGGTGCGCCGACTGGTCGTCATGTTCGATGGTGGCCAGATCACCACGGACATGATCGAGGCGGCCGATATCGAGTCTCGGGTCTCCACGCCTGCCCCGGTGGAAGCGCCGCGATCCGAAAGGCGCCCTGTACTGCCGATGTGGCAGCAGGAGCAGCGCATTATCGAGGATGCCATCGCCACGTTTGGCGGCAATATTTCCATGGCTGCGGCGGCGCTGGAAATCAGCCCCTCGACAATCTATCGCAAGCGCCAGAGCTGGTCGGAACTGGCGGCGGCCGGCTAGGACAGCGTCACGATTAGGCCCAGCACGAGCAACACCACGATCAAGGGCGTCATGGTAAGGCGTTCGGGCAGACTGCGCGAAATTGCATTCACCACGACCCCCAGCGCCAGATAGGCCAGGATGATCCAGCTTGCGGGTATGATCCAGCTCATATCCGGCCATGGCGCGAGAAGCCCGGCCCGCATCAGCAGGGTCAGGGCGAACACACCATAAAGCACAATGGCCACTGCGCTGCCGATCCGCAGGGCACGCGGCAGGACGCGTTGCTGACCGCCCCAGGCAAAATGTCCCAGAGGTGCGCCTGCTATGAGCGCAGCCTGAAAGATGGCCAGAGCGCCCATCAGGACCGTAAAGATGATTGCCGCCGCTTGTGCCATGCTGCCCCCTTGGTCGACCCGGAAATCGGGACAGGTGACGCTTCTTTCAAGGCCTGCCCTGCCTCAAAAAGATCAGGGGGTGTTGGCCTGACGCGATTTGGCGCGATCCAGGCCCAGATAGCGCTCGCGCAGGATCACGGCGATGCCTGATGCGACGATGATCAGGGCCCCGATCAGCATGGCCGCGGTGGGCACATCGGCGAAGATGACGAAGCCGATGATGATGGTCAGGATCAGCGAGACATATTCAAAGGGCGCAATGACCGACATGTCGGCATAGCGATAGCACGAGGTCAGCAGGAGCTGGCCAATGCCGCCAAAGAACCCTGCCCCGACCAGCAATGCGGCCTGTTCGGGCGTGGGCCAGACCCAACCGAAGGGGATGGTGAACAGGCTGATGACGCTGGCGCTGATGAAGAAATAGGTGACGATGGCTTCGGTGCGCTCGGTCTGGACCAGGGTGCGCACCTGCAGCATGGCGAAGGCGGACAGGACAGCGGCACAGAGCGCGGCGATCGCGCCGATGGATTGAGCATCGCCCATCGGCGTTTCGCGGGAGAATACTGTCAAGCGCGGCCAGAGAATGACCAATACGCCTGCCAGCCCCACAAGGACGGTGGTCCAGCGGAAGACATGCACGCTTTCGCGCAGCAGAACTGCCGATAGAATGACGATGATCAGTGGGGCTGCGTAGCCGATAGCCGTTGCTTCGGGCAGCGGCAGCCGGGTGAGCGCAAAAAAGCCCAGGCTCATCGACGACACGCCGATGAGGCCGCGCAGGATGTGTCCAAGCGGCCTTTTGGTCTGGAAAGCGCGCGTCAGATTACCCTTCCACGCCAGATAGCCCAGGACGGGCAGCAGGGCGAAGAAAGAGCGGAAAAACACCATCTGTCCCGAAGGAATGGTGAGCGTGGCCTTGAGCATGGTTGCCATGACCACGAAGCAGCAGACTGAAGCGACCTTGAGCGCGATGCCACGCAGCGGGCCACCCAAATCGCGTTTGGCGTTCGCGGCGGCAGGCTCGGCAGATGGCGCGGTCAATTCGGTCCTGTCCGGGGCCTACTTGCCCGCAGCTTCCAGCTTTTCCTTGGCGATGCGGGCGGTGGCAAAGGCCTTGTGCTCAGGACCGACGGCGCTGCCGGTCTTGAGGACCGCGCCAGAGGCGTCCTGGACCTCCCAATGCCAATTGGTGTTGGCCCCAACGCCGCCGGTGCGGCGCAGCTTGATCTGCAAAGAGGATTGTTCGCTCATGGCTGTGCTTATGGCCCAGACTTGTATCGGGGGGAAGGGGGAATATGCAGCCTTGCGTGGTCAGACCCGGGACACGCGGACCGATATCCGGTTCCCGCCAAATGTCAGCATGTCGCGGATCGGCGCATAGTCGCCCTCTGCATAGGGATAATACCAGGCCTCGT
This sequence comes from Devosia sp., assembly GCA_040218355.1. GTDB lineage: Bacteria > Pseudomonadota > Alphaproteobacteria > Rhizobiales > Devosiaceae > Devosia. The sequence goes on from JAVJRP010000003.1 coordinate 53,832, forward strand.
CGGCGCCATTGGCGGTCAATGTCTTGATAGTATAGAAGTGCGCCTCACCGGGGCCGGCATCGGTGCGCTTGGTATCGGACGCCTCCAGGATGCCGGGATGAACGTCGTCGAGCGGCACGAAAATCTGCGAGTCAAAGCCGCCGCGTTCAAGCCGCAAAGCCTTGGTTGAGCTGACGATCTCGGCATCGTCGAAAGAGATGTGCACCCGCCCCTCCACCGGGACAATTTTGGGCGTCGATTGGGTCGTCTGGGCCATGTGAATCACCTTGTGCTGGACGATGTCTTGGAGATGTCGCGCTGGCTTGCTAACGCATGAGTGAAAACTTCGGTTCACGCGCCTTGACTCTGGACCGGCACGATCCCTATATCCCCGACAGCCTGTTAGCACTCACTCTACGCGAGTGCTAACAGGTCCGAAATTGCATTCAGAAATGATGCCAAGAGGAACAAAACATGGGCTTCCGTCCCCTGCATGACCGCGTGGTCGTCCGTCGCGTCGACAGTGAAGAAAAGACCAAAGGCGGGATCATCATCCCCGATACCGCCAAGGAAAAGCCCTCTGAGGGCATTATCGTATCCGTGGGCCCCGGCGCCCGCGACGAGAGCGGCAAGGTTGCCGCCCTCGACGTCAAGGCCGGTGATCGCGTGCTCTTCGGCAAGTGGAGCGGCACCGAGGTCAAGCTCAATGGCGAAGACCTGATCATCATGAAGGAAAGCGACATCAGGGGCGTGATCGAAGCCTGATCCGGCTTCTCACGTCTTTTTTGTCGTTCCCACTCAACAGATATTCTCAAGGAGCCATAAATGGCCGCCAAGGAAGTCAAATTCTCGACCGATGCCCGCGAAAAGATGCTGCGCGGCGTCAACGTCCTCGCCAATGCGGTGAAGGTCACGCTCGGCCCCAAGGGTCGTAATGTCGTGATCGAAAAGTCGTTCGGCGCTCCGCGCATCACCAAGGACGGCGTGACCGTCGCCAAGGAAATCGAACTGGAAGACAAGTTCGAGAACCTGGGCGCCCAGTTGCTGCGTTCGGTCGCCTCCAAGACCAACGACGTTGCCGGTGACGGCACCACCACCGCAACCGTTCTGGGTCAGGCCATCGTGGTCGAGGGCGTCAAGGCCGTCGCCGCCGGCTTCAACCCGATGGACCTCAAGCGCGGTATCGACCTGGCCGTCTCCGATGTGATCGAGAGCCTCAAGGGCTCGGCCAAGGGCATCACTTCGTCCTCCGAAGTGGCTCAGGTCGGCACCATTTCAGCCAATGGCGAGACCTCCATCGGTGACATGATCGCCGAAGCCATGCAGAAGGTCGGCAACGAGGGTGTCATCACCGTCGAAGAAGCCAAGACCGCTGAAACCGAACTCGATGTTGTTGAAGGCATGCAGTTCGACCGTGGTTACCTGTCGCCCTATTTCGTGACCAACACGGAAAAGATGACGGCAACCCTGGAAGACCCGTACATCCTGCTGCACGAAAAGAAGCTCTCCAACCTGCAGGCCATCCTGCCGATCCTGGAAGCTGTCGTTCAGTCCCAGCGTCCGCTGCTGATCATCGCAGAAGACGTCGATGGCGAGGCCCTGCCGACCCTGGTCGTGAACCGTCTGCGCGCTGGCCTCAAGGTTGCTGCCGTCAAGGCCCCGGGCTTTGGTGACCGCCGCAAGGCCATGCTGGAAGACATCGCTGTCCTGACCGGTGGCCAGGTGATCTCCGAAGACCTCGGCATCAAGCTCGAGAACGTGACCCTGGACATGCTCGGCACTGCCAAGCGCGTCGAGATCACCAAGGAAAACACCACGATCGTCGATGGCGCCGGCACGGCCGACGACATCCAGGCCCGCGTTGGCCAGATCAAGGCGCAGATCGAGGAAACCACCTCGGACTACGACCGTGAGAAGCTGCAGGAGCGCCTGGCGAAGCTCGCCGGTGGCGTTGCCGTGATCCGCGTTGGTGGCTCGACCGAAGTGGAAGTCAAGGAACGCAAGGACCGCGTCGATGACGCGCTCAACGCAACCCGCGCTGCTGTTGAAGAAGGCATCGTGCCGGGTGGTGGCGTTGCCCTGCTGCGTGCATCGGCCAACATCAAGTCCAAGGGCGCCAATGCCGATCAGGAAGCCGGTATCGCGATCGTTCGCCGTGCCCTGCAGGCTCCGGTCCGCACCATTGCCAACAATGCCGGCGCCGAAGGCTCGGTCGTTGTGGACAAGATCCTGGAGAACTCAGAAATCTCGTTCGGCTACAACGCCGCGACCGGTGAGTATGGCGATCTGGTTGTTCTGGGCGTTATCGACCCGGTCAAGGTGGTTCGTACCGCCCTTGAAGACGCCGCTTCGGTTGCTTCGCTGCTGATCACCACCGAGGCCATCATCGTCGAGGCTCCCAAGCCTGACGCTCCGGCAATGCCGGGCGGCGGCGGCGGCATGGGCGGCATGGGCGGCATGGACTTCTAGTCCAGCCGACTTCCGACACGCTTCGAGGTTCGTCTCTTCCCAGTCACGAACTTCGTGGAAAGCCCCGGTGGAAACACCGGGGCTTTTTTGTCGGCATGGCGTAGAGTGCACGCACCAATTTACGAGGACAATTATGCGCACTCCCCGACGCGGCAGCGCCTTTGAACAGGCGGAGGCTGCTTTCAAGGCGGTTACGAAAAAGAATGAGTCGACGGCAAAGGGGCCGGTGACCCCGCCGGCGGGCAAGGAGATGGTGTCATTGCGGCTCGACCGCGACGTGCTGGCGCATTTTCAGGATGACGGTCCGGGCTGGCAGGACCGCATCAACGCCGCCCTGCGCGCGGCCGCAGGACTGGCGCCCGAGTGATCAGGGAAAGAATAACAGCTTGATGGCCATGGCAATGGACACCACAACGACCAGCGGACGGATGACCCTGGCACCATAGCGAATACCGGTGCGGGCGCCGATATAGGCGCCGACGATCTGGCCGAGGGCCATGACCAGCGCGACCGGCCAGACGACATGCCCCTGCGGGATGAAGATGGCCAGCGCGGCCAAGTTCGAGGTGAAGTTCAGCGCCTTGGTATTGCCGGTGGCGCGGGTGAGGCCCAGACCGAACAGCAACACAAAACCAATGGTGAAAAAGGACCCGGTGCCAGGGCCGAAGACGCCGTCGTAAAAGCCGATGACGAAGCCCAGAATGGGCACGAAAGGTCCAAAAGGTAGTCGTGCGGCCTTGTCTGCGTCCGACAGTTTGGGCGCAAACAGGAAATAGAGGGCAATGGCGATCAGAGCCACGGGCACGGCGATGTCGAGCAGCCCGGTATCGAGCTGGCTGACCGTGAGGGCGCCGAGAAAACTGCCGGCAAAAGTCAGGGCAATGGCCGGCACGAGATTGCGAAAATCCACAAAGCCGCGTCGCCAATAGGTCAGGACCGCCATGCCGGTGCCCACGACCGATTGCATCTTGTTGGTCGCCAGCGCCGCGACGGGCGGCAGCCCGGCGGAAAGCAGTGCCGGCACGGTCAGCATGCCGCCGCCCCCGGCGATGGCATCGACGAAACCGGCGAGCAGGCCGACGCCCATGAGGGCCAGAAGGATAAGTGGATCAAGCATTTGGAGGATCAGACCTAGTCGGTGCGGCGGTGGAACTGATCGTCAGGAATGACTTGATCGGCCAGGCGGCGCTCGTAGATGGGAATGTTGATCATGGAGGACATGAAGGCGCTCATCATCAATTGGAAGCCGGTGACCAATGCGGTCATGGCCAGGATGAGGGCCCGAAGGGTTGCAGTGGAGGTCAATGGACCGAAATCGCGCTTGGCCCATTCCCAGGTCCCCCAGCCCATCGCTGCGAGCCCGCCGGCCATCAGCAGGACGGCCAGCAGCAACAAGCGCTCCAGGGTCAGACTTTCAAGGACGCGGTCATAAACGCCGGAGCGGGGAATGAAGCCGTAACGTGAGGCAAAGCGACGGCCAATGATGGCAAAGGCAATCGATTGGGTGCCCATGATGACGCAGAGCGCCGCCACCAGCAGGCTGTGTACGCTCAGGGTGACCGTGCCGATCCTCATGGGACCGCCGGCGAGCAAGGAGCCAAAGACCAGCCCGACGAACAGCAGGAACAGGCCGGGATAGAGAAACAGCCAGCGCGGCGAAAACAGCAGCAGGAACCGCAGATGGCGCCAGCCATCTCGGAACGCGCGCAGATGCGGCTGGCGGGAGCGGCCATCGGGCCGGAGCGCAGTGGGGACTTCGCGGATATCCAGGTGCGACAGGGTCGCCTTGACCACCATTTCGGAGGCGAATTCCATGCCGGTGGTGCGCAGGTTGAGATCGGTGATGGCGGCGCGAGAAAAGCCGCGCAAGCCGCAATGGAAATCGTGTACCGGGGTCTTGAAGAAGAGGCGCCCCACAAAGCTGAGCAGGGGATTGCCGATATAGCGATGGTGCCAGGGCATGGCACCAGGGGCGATGCCGCCGGCAAAGCGATTGCCCATGACCAGATCGGCGCCATTGCGTAGTTCGCTCATAAAGGCGTCGAGATTGGCGAAATCGTAGCTGTCGTCGGCGTCACCCATGATGACGAATTTGCCCCGCGCAGCAGCAATGCCAGAGGCAAGGGCTGCGCCATAGCCGCGCTGCTCGGCATTAACCAGGCGGGCACCGCTGGCTTCGGCAAGGGCCTGGGAGCCGTCGGTCGAGCCATTGTCAGCAACCAGCACTTCGCCGGCGACGCCGGAGCGCGCAAGGTAGTCCCTGGCCTTGCCGATGCAGGTGGCCAAGGTCTCCGCCTCATTGAGGCAGGGCATGAGAATGGTCAGTTCAAGTGCGTCGCCCACCGCGCCCCCCGCCGGACCCTTGTGACGTTGTGCCGTGATTTGGGCGGCGGCGACAATCGCATATCAGTCGCCGTCTCCCGCGCCGCCGCTGTCGGCCTCATCGGCGGGCTGAGTGGCGTCCTGGTTTTCGGCCGTCGGGCGCTGCGCCAGACCGGCATAGACGATCAGGCTGACGCCGCAGACAACCAGGAGCATGACAAAGGCCAGTTCCATCGTTCAGCCCTGCACCTGTTCCAGCAGTGTGTTCAAGGTCTCGCGGCGCTGTTCGGTCCACTGGGCGGTGCGCGAAACAATCAGGTTGGCCTCGCTTTTGAGCATCACACCATCTTCGAGCACGCGCAGGCCATTGGCAGCCAGGGTCGATCCGGTCGAGGTGATGTCGACCACGATATCTGCGACACCGGAGGCGGGTGCGGCTTCAGTGGCACCGAGGCTTTCGACAATGCGATATTCGGCGATGCCGGCCTTGGCAAAGTGCTGGCGGGTGATGGTGATGTATTTGGTGGCGATGCGCAGCCAGCGCCCGTGGCGGGAGCGGAAATCGGAGGCAACATCGGCCAGATCGTGCATATGGGTGACGTCGATCCAGGCTTCGGGCACGGCGATGACCACATCAGCATGGCCAAATTCGAGGTCGCGCGCGAATTCGACCGCCTCGGGGCCGGCCTCGCTGGTCTCGTGGATCAGGTCACGGCCGGTGACACCGAGATCGATATTGCCGCGAATGAGTTCACGCGCAATCTCCGAGGCCGGGAAGAAGCGCACCGTGACCTCGGGCAGGCCTTCGATGGCGCCGAGATAGGAGCGGGCTCCGCCGGGGCGGGTGATGGTCAGCCCACGCCGGGCAAACCAGTCGCGGGTGAGTTCTTCAAGGCGGCCCTTTGAAGGGACGGCGAGGGTGATGGTCATTTGGGCCACTCTGCCTCCATGCGATCGACCCAGAGGGCGCAGCCTGAGGCGGCGATGGGGGCGGTGGCGCCGAGGCGTTCGAGGAGACGGTCGTATTGGCCGCCCGACACAAGCACGGTGCCGCCCTGCCCGCGCATTTCAAAGACAATGCCGGTGTAATAATCGAGGCGCGGGGAAAAGCTGGCGTCAAAGGTGATGCGCGCTTCGCCCAGACCATCGAGATGCCGGCGAATGGCCTTCATGGGCGGCCCGAGGAACAGGCGATGTTTGTCAGCCAGCGCCTCGACCTCGCGCAGGGCGGTCAGGGCGTCGCCCTTGATGTCGAGGAAGTCGCGCAACAGCTTGAGCGTAGCGGCGGGAACATGGGCGGCGTCGAGCGCCTGCTGTTCGGAAAAGCGGTCGGCAATCTCCTCGGGCGAACGGCCATCGGAGAGGCTTAAACCTGCCGAAACCATGCGCGCCGTGATGTCTTCGATCAGTTCGTCGCGGGTGGGCTGTTCGGTGCGTGGCAGATCGGGGGCCTGTTCGAGCCGGGACAGCAGGCGGTCCATGGCCTCGGTATGGCCGAAGCGGTGGCGAATGCGCGGGCGCCAGGCATCGGGCATGTCGGCCTGGGCCAACAGGGCTTCGAACAGGCCAACGCCGCCCAGGCGCACATTGGGGGTGATGCCATAGAGCGAAAGCGCGGCGCGGGCGAAGGTCAGCACCTGATCGAGCGCGATATCGCCATCGGGCTGGGCCAACAACTCGATGCCGGCCTGATCGAACTCGGCAGGGCCGGCTTCGCGCTGGCGGAAGATCGGGCCGAGATAGGAAAAGGCGGCCGGCTCCCCTGCCCCATTGGCGATGTAATCGGCCACGATGGGGAGGGTGAAATCGGGGCGGAGGCAGTATTCGGCGCCGGTAACGTCGGTGGTGAGCAGCAGGCGGCGGCCGAATTCCTCGCCGGCGAGATCGAAATAGGGATCGGCGCTCAAGAGCAGCGGCGGGGTGGCGCGGCAACCGCCCTGGGCTTCAACGAGGGATTCAAGCTGACTGCGGCGATAGGCAGCGTTGGTCAATGCAACACCTCACTCGCGATCGCGTGCGTGGAGACGCCGACACCCCCACCCTGCTTCGCTACGGACTTAGCTGACGCTAAGCCCTGCTCAGCGTCCCTCCCCTCAAGGGGGAGGGTGACGAAGGAACCGAGACACCATGGCCTGCCCCTCCCGCCCCCTTGTGGGGAGGGACCGAGGGTGGGGGTTCTCCCCGGACGTTCAGAGGCCCCCAAAACCATCAGCCCTGCTCGCTCAGCAGTTTCTGGACCGCGGAGACCAGATCTTCGCGCTGGATCTCGAACTGGCCGGGGCGGGCGGCTTTCCATTCGGCATTGTCGGTGATGGCCTGGGCGGCCTGTTTGCCGGCAATCAGGTCTTTCACCTGCAAGATGCCCTGTTCGCGCTCCTGGCTGCCTTCGATGATGACGGCGGGCGCATTGCGCTTGTCGGCATAGGCGACCTGTTTGCCGAAATTCTTGGTGGAGCCCAGGAACATTTCGGCGCGGATGCCGGCGGCGCGCAGCTCGGAGACCATGGCCTGGTAGCGGGCGGTTTCGGCCTTGTCCATGACGAGGACGACGACTGGGCCGGCCGGTTCGGTGGCGCCGAGATTGCCGGTCAATTTGAGCGCATTGGCAAGGCGCGAGACGCCGATGGAAAAGCCGGTGGCGGGCACGGGTTCGCGGCGGAAGCGGGAGACGAGGCCATCATACCGGCCACCGCCGCCGACCGAGCCGAAGACCACGTCCTGGCCCTTTTCGTTCTGCACCTTGAAGGTCAGTTCGATCTCGAAGACCGGGCCGGTGTAATATTCGAGGCCGCGGACGACGGAGGGGTCGATCTTGATGCGGTCGGAGCCGTAGCCGGCGGCATCGAAAAGAGACTGCATCGTGGCGAGCTCTGTCACGCCGTCATTGTCGGCAGGCGGCTTGCCGTCGACATAGTCAAGCACCACAGTCGCCTGAGCATCGGTCAGCCCCGCGCCCTTGGTGAAATCGCCGCTCTCGTCCTTGCGGCCTGCGCCGAGGAGCAGCTTGACGCCCTCAATGCCGAACTTGTCGAGCTTGTCGATGGCGCGAAGGACGATGAGCTTCTGTTCGTCGCTGGTGACGCCAGCAGCTTCAAGCACACCGTCCAGAACTTTGCGGTTGTTGACGCGGACGATGTACTTCCCCGCAAGACCCAGCGCGTCCATGACGTCGGCCATCATCATGCACATTTCGGCGTCGGCTTCGGGGCCGGGGGCGCCGACCGTGTCGGCGTCGAACTGCATGAACTGGCGGAAGCGGCCGGGGCCGGGCTTTTCGTTGCGGAAGACATAGCCCTGCCGGTAGGAGCGATAGGGCTTGGGCAGGGTTTCAAAATTTTCGGCAAAGAAGCGGGCGAGCGGCGCGGTGAGGTCGTAGCGCAGGCTCATCCACTGTTCGTCATCGTCCTGCAGGGAAAAGACGCCGGCATTGGGCCGGTCGGTATCGGGCAGGAACTTGCCGAGCGTTTCGGTATATTCAAACAGCGGGGTTTCGACGGGGTCGAAGCCATAACGCTCGTAGACGGCCTTGATCTTGTCGATCATGGCGCTGACGGCGGCGATTTCGCCCGGCGTGCGATCTTCGAACCCGCGCGGCAGGCGGGGCGTGATGAGCTTGGTCTTTTCGGTCATTTCTTCGCCCTGGAAAGTCGGTCGTTTGCTTAGACGATCAAAGCCAGTCAGACAATGGTTGCGCCAATAGCCCGAGCGGCAAAAGCCGTCGGGTGGGACCAGGTGGACGTGTTCCGAGGCACGTGCGTCTCGGTAAACTTATGTAAATAGAGACGTCGCCGCCTCGGAACGCCAGGTTTCTCCTGCATTCGTGGCCCCTATTGATCGCTCGTCGCAAGGTGGCCCGAGCAGCAGGCAGGCACTGGAGCGACCCAGCACCCAACTGGCTCCTCCCGCAAAGTTCGCTGCAGTCCGTCCGCGCGGGAGTGATGGACGCAGTATGATGCGGTTCCTGGCACCGTGGATAAGTTGGCAGGGCCATTCGAGCCGAAAGGGACAGCCGGGGCGAACCCCGGCTGTCCATCTCTCATCTTCGGATGTCCTGATCCGGCGGGCGAAACTGCCAGAGCTGCGCGGGCACGGTAAACAGGTTGCGGTATTCATCCTCGGGCGGCAGGCCGACATCTTCGCGCAGATAGCCGGGAACCTGAGGATAGCGGACCGGACGCTGGGCCCACCAAGCGCGAATGGCTGCCCCGACGACGGGGACCAGACCGCGCTGCTGGACAGCATCGGCGATGGAGAATTCGAGACGCAGCACCACGCTGCGCTCATTGAGCACGTTCGAAGTCATTGGTTGTTCCGGCAGGTCACCCTGCCGGCCTCTGTTGTAAAAAGACGGGAGAACAGCGGAATCGGGGCGTGGAACGACCCGGTTCAGCGATTCAGGGTGGAGAGTTGGGGGTGTCCGCGAGCCGCGAGGCGGCCGAGGGTACCGTCAGAGGGTTACGCGGTGGCGTGACCGTGATGAAGGTAATTTGGCCCCGAGTGGCGGGTTACAGTTTTGAACATTAAACGCCTCCCTCGGTTGGCTTTTGCAGACGGCACTTGGGTAACTCACGATTCCGTGAGCCGCAAGCCAAGATGTGTCAGTCTGTCGCACTGTGTGGCAAGTGTTGCCCGGAAGCCACGATTGCCGACCTGGACCCGGTAAAGGACCGGATTGACAGGGCCGCGCTGCCTGCTATCCAGCGGGCATTATCGGCAGTCTGGCACACAGAGTTCATGCGCCCTAAGGGCGTTGGGCGCGTGCGGCGTTGGAGGGGCGGCATGATCATACCAGGACGATTGCGGGCGCTGGTGGTGGACGACAACACCTATGCGCGCGCGATCTGCACGGTGGGCCTCGACAAGCTGGGCATCGCCGATGTCGAGGAGGCCGAGAACGGCGCGGAAGCCATACTCAAGCTAATGGGCACGCCATTCCACTTCATGCTGATGGACTGGTATATGCCTGACATCAATGGCGCCGGGGTGATGCAGGTGTTGCGCGATGCGCGGTTTGGCGCGCCGCAGACCACACCGGTGATCCTGATGACGGCTTATCCCTCGCGGGAAAATATTGCGCGGGGCCGGGAACTGGGCGTCAACGAGGTGCTGCCCAAGCCCTTTACCACCGAGCAATTGGGCCTGGCGGTGCAGCGCGTGCTGCCGCCGGCCGAAGAGATGGACGACTCGGTTTTTCTCTAGACTCAGGCACTTCGCGGCAGCGCGGCAAGGGTTTGTTAACGGCCCTTAACCACGCGCGGTTAACCACGCGGCTTGAGGACTCCTTTGTGCTTGTGCGGGAAAATACGGCCAAACGCATTATTGGGGATGCAAGGCCATGATCGTCCGAAACCTGCCCAGGCTGGCCATTGCGCTGGCCACATTCGCACTGGTGAGCACGGCGCTGCCCAGCCAGGCGGAAACCTTCAGTCCCGGCTGGCGCTTTGCGCCGCCGCCCGGCGTGACCATCACCGAAAACCGGCCACGCCATGCGCTGGCTCTGCAGGCGAACGCGCATGTGCCGCCGGTCTATCTCAAGCAGGTGGTGCCCTATGCCACCCATGAGCGCAGCGGCACTATCGTGGTCGATACGCGGCAGCATTTTCTCTATTTCGTGCTCGGCGATGGCCGGGCGCTGCGCTATGGCATCGGGGTGGCGCGGGACGGGTTCGAATGGCGCGGCACGCACCGGGTCAGCCGCAAGGCGGAATGGCCGGGCTGGACGCCGCCAGCCGAGATGCGCAAGCGGCAGCCCGGGCTGCCGGCGCATATGCCGGGCGGCATCGACAATCCGCTGGGCGCGCGGGCGCTTTATCTGGGGTCAACGCTTTATCGCATTCACGGCACCAATGAGCCGTGGTCGATCGGCCAGAACGTGTCTTCGGGCTGCATCCGCATGACCAACGAGGACGTGATCGACCTTTATGGCCGCGTGCAGCTCAACTCCAAGGTGGTTGTTCTTTCCTAACATGTTTGCGCGAAGGTGCGACCTGCTCATTCCTTCGCGACGCAACCAGGTGTCCTGATGTCCAGATTTGTTCCACTGTTGCAACGGTTTGCCAAGGACGAAAGCGGCGTGTTCGCGGTGCTGTTCGGGCTGATGGCGATTGTGCTGATCGCGCTGGGCGGCGCCACGGTGGACTATGTTTCGCTCGAGCAGACCCGGCAGCGTGCCCAGGTGGCACTCGACGCCGCAGCGCTGGCGCTGCAGCCGGAGATCTACAGGACTGGCCTGACCAAGAGTGAGCTGGAGGCGGACCTGCTGGCCAAGACCCAGGCCATCGTGCTGGAGCGTATCGGCGATATCGATGTGAATGCCGCGCAGGTCAACGAGATCGACTTCAACACCGAGGCCGGCAGGCTGACCCTGGGCGGTGATTTTGCTCTGCCCACGCGGTTCGTGCGGCTTGTCGGCGTCGACCAGCTCGGCGCTTCCTTTACCTCAGAGGCCGTGCGTGGCGCGGTGGATGTCGAGGTGTCGGTGGCACTTGACGTGACCGGATCGATGGGTGGGCAGCGGCTGGAAGACCTGCAGGATGCCCTGGACGATCTGATCGATGCCATCGTGCAGGATGAGCAGGAGCCGAACTACACCAAGATGGCCCTGATCCCCTATGCGCAGGCGGTCAATGTCGGTGGCTATGCCGAAGCGCTACGCGGGCCAATCCGGGGGCCGAGCAACATCACGTCAATATCCTGGGCCACGGGTAGCACCAAGAACATCACGAATGCGACCCGGGATGATCCGGCAAGGATCACTTCCAACCGGCACGGCTTCCAGAACGACGACTGGGTTTACATCTGGAATGTGGGCGGAATGTATCAGCTCAACAATCGGGCGTATCGAGTTGCAAACCGAACCAGGGACACGTTTGAGCTCAGAGATCAGAATGGCAACTGGGTCGATAGCCGCTGGTACAACCGGTATGACTGGGGTGGTCAGGTCGTGCAGTGCCTGGTTGAGCGCTGCGAGACGGTAATTACCTCCCCTGACCACGGGCTTTCGAACGGAGACAATGTCTATGTCCGAGACGTCTCCTGGCTCAATGGGATCAATGACCGCATCTTCCCGGTCAAGAACGCCACCACCAACACCCTCAGGCTCGATGGCTATTCAATGATCGGCCAGGGGACCTATAGTGCAAATACCGGCAAGCTGCATTGCACCAAGCAATCTGACCTGGTCGGTTGCGACTATTATTTGTTCACCAATTTGTCGGGCTGGTCGACGCTGCACGGGGTCACCAATTGCGTCACCGAGCGGGACGGCGTGGAAGCGTTTACCGACGCGGCGCCCAGCGTGAGTTATGTGGGCCGGAACTATCCGGGCAGCAATGGCTGCCCGATCAACCAGATCGTTCCGCTGACCTCCAACAAGACCGTTTTGCACGACATGTCGGACGATCTTGTGGCGGCAGGTTCGACCTCGGGGAGCCTGGGAATATTGTGGAGCTGGTACATGCTCTCACCCAAATTCGGTTATGTTTGGCCGGAGGCCAGCCGTCCCGCTGAATATAAGCGCGAACGTCTGCTCAAAGCCGCGATCATCATGACGGACGGTGAATTCAACACGGTGCATTATGACGGTGTGATCTCTCGCGACACTGGCAGCGGCAGTGGCGGCAACAATGAGAAGATTAACGAGGACGCCCACAATGGCACCCCTTACGAACAGGCGCGCGCCTATTGCGATGCCATGAACGATGATTCCACGGGCATCGTGGTTTACACGGTCGGTTTCGGCATCGTCGAAGGCAGCGATGCGGCCAGCGTGCTGCGCTATTGCGCCAGCACCGCAGACAACTACTTTCTCGCGGCAAATGCCTCGGACCTGTCCGATGCGTTCGAGCAGATTGCGCGCAACATCTCATCGCTGAGACTGACACAGTGATGTCAGGAAAAGTGGGTGGTACCGCCTCCCCGGATTGAACGGGGGACCTCTAGATCCACAATCTAGCGCTCTAACCAACTGAGCTAAGGCGGCAGGACCCGCTAGGAACCTTGGTCGATGACCGGGCTCCGAAAGCGGGCGGAACATAGGTCGAGATGGCCGAGATGACAAGCACCGATTTTGCGCTGTGGACAGTGCCCCAAAAATGCCCCCGTGGCGGCAAATTTTGTGGGCCGGCGTGACCAATCCTTAGGAAAGCACACTTAACCATGGTCCGTGATTGGGCACTTGCCGCCTGCTGCCGGGGTGGATTCGCCCGCCGCTGCACTATATTGAAGAACACTTAAGGAACTTCGGACGTTTGTACCGGAATGGCACAAATCAACGGGGTCGCGACCAGACAAAGGCAGTCCATGGATGACCGCTGGAACACATTGCCAGACGCGCGGCGCGTGCAGCAGCATGAGGATGATTCACGTCCCGCATGGCTATGGTCCCAGGATGGCCGCAGGCTGATCTGGTCCAACCCGGCGGCCGATCTGTTCCTGGCCAAGCTGAAAAAACACGGTCTCAAGCGTCCGGCGCCTGCCGTGCCGATCAAGGGACAGGTTGCGCGCATTATCCGGCTGGGTTCGACCGGACGGACGAGCCTGGCGCGCATTCAGTTCCTTGCCGGGGAGAAACCGGCCTCGGCCACCTGCGCCACGACGCCGCTGACCTGGGATGACAACGAGCCGGTCCTGCTGATCGTCGGGGTCGACCCCATTGCCCAAGACGTGATCGAGGCAGCGCGCGCCGAGACAGACGCCGCAGACCCGCATGGCGCCGCGCCTGCCGAGGTCGCGACGGAGGTCGTGGAGCCGGTGCAGGCCGAACCCGCACGCGATGAACTGGCTGACTCAGACCAGGTGCCAGCGGAAGACGAGAGCGCGGAAGCGGTGCCGGAGGACGGCATCGACGCAGTGTCGGTTGATGCAGACGCCGTGACCGAAGCCGATGAGGCCGCGCCGGAAACAGATGGCGGGATGGCCCCAATTGCCGCGGACGAGGCTTATGCCCACGAGCTGCAGAGCTGGCAGGACAGCGATGCCGAGATCGCCTATGAACCGGCTGAACCGCATCGTCCCGACCCCGAAACCGACAATCCGGACAGCTGGTCTGATCCGCAGGATGGCGCTTCGGCCGAGGATGACGGCGCTGCGCCGCGTCCGGTGCCAAGCATTTTCGAAGCGATCGCGGCCGTGTCGGAAGAGCAGAAGCTGCAGGACGCGGATAATGACGACGCGCATGCAGACGATGACGACGCCGAAGCAGAAGACGAGCCGGAAGTGCCCGACGACTTGCGGGGGGTCTCGCGCCGGCTGAGTGATCTGGTGGAAAAGCTGGCAGATGACGAGGCGCTTTATGCACCTTTGAGCGAAGAAGACGACGCACCGCCGTTTGGAGCTGACCCGGCCCCCGCCGGACCGCCTGCCGATCCTGTCGAGGCACCCGGAACGCAATATTACAAGATTACCGGCCGCGGTTTCACGCCAATAGAAGAGGCCGGCGCCGAGCCGACTGAGACCGCATCGGAGACCGACGCACAGCCCGACCCCGAAATGGTGGAACGGGTGTCGCGCTATAATTTCGACGAGCTGTCGCGCATTCTCAATGATCGGGTGGGCGAACGCGGCCAGACAGGCAATGGAGCGGCAGAGCCGGCGCTGCCGACCGTACAGGGGGCAAGCGGATCTGGTGCGCTGGTCAATCTGGGCGGCGAAACGCTGGTTCTGAACCGCTTGCCGCTGGGCATTCTGGTGTTCCGCGACCAGCAGGTGCTGTTTGCCAACCGCGCCATTACCGAAATGGTCGGTTACGAGTCGGTGGACAGTCTGCGCCAGGCCGGGCTCGGGGCGATCTTTCCGGTGCTGGGCGGCGAAGGACATGAGGCGGGGCCGGTCAACCATCTGGTGCAGCGCGATGGCACGCTGGTGCCGGTGACCGCGCGCCTGCAGTCGATCTCCTGGCATGGCCGCCCGGCCCTGATGCTGTCGGCCAGCACGACCGAAGTGCGCACGGGCCATGAAGATGCGGTAAAAGCCTTTGCCCAGACCTTTGCCGATATTCGCGGCGATGGATTTGTCGAGGCCAATCGCAATGGCATGGTGAGCGCGGCCAGCGCGGCGGCAACGTCGATGCTGGGCGAAGGCAAGGCGATGACGGGGCGGCCGCTATCGGCCCTGGTCGGGCAGGACGACGCAGTGGCGTTGCGGGCGTTTCTGGAGCGGCCGGCGCGCTTTGCCGAGACCGCCCGCCCCTGCCTGACATTACGCTCGGCCGATGGAAGGGCCGATATCCTGTTGTTTGCACTGGGCCAGGCCGGGGTTGTTTCGGGCTATTTCGGCCTGGTCAAGCCGCGCGAGATGAGCCCGGCGCGGGTCAGGTCGGCCAGCGATATCGACCCGGCGTTGCTGGGCCGGATCAGCCGCGGGGTGCGGCGCCCGCTCAATACGATCATCGGCTTTTCCGACATCATCCGGTCCAAGGCCTTTGGCGAACTCGATAGCGAGCGCTACGCCGCCTATGCCGACGATATCGGCCAGGCAGGCCAGGAAATAGCGGCGCTGGTGGATGAGCTGGACGATTATGCGCGGCTGCGCGATGGGCGCTATCTGCCACAGCGCGCGAGCCTGGACCTGACGGACCTGCTCGAGCAATGCGTGCTGCGCATCCGCAGTCAGGCCAATGGCGCCCGGGTGATCGTGCGCAATGCGATTTCGGAGATGCTGCCACGGATCACGGCCGACCGGGCCTCGCTGGCGCAGGCGGTGCTGAACCTGTTGGCCAGCGCCATCGACCAGACCCCGATGGGTGGCGCAGTGGTGATTTCGGCGCAGCGCCATGATGACGGCTCGATTGCCATTCACGTGCGCGACGCCTCGGTCAATGCTGTGGACATGGCCGAGCGCTTCGTGGTGTTCCGCGATGGCGTGGGGCGCGAGGGGCAGGTGCTGGCGCCGGTGCGCTCGAGCGTGGGCCTGGCGCTGACGCGGGCGCTGCTGGCGGTCAATGCGGTGTCGCTCTCGGTGGATCCGGCCGGGCCCGAGGGCATGCTGTTCACGCTCAGAATACCGGCCGATCTGGTCGATGAACGGCCGCTGATCGAAAATGCCGAGGAAGCCGAGTAGCCCCCGCTACGCAAGGACGCGCACTTCCTCTATAGCTTGGAACCATCTGGCCACGATGGAGGAGACCACCATGACTGTACGCAAGACACTGGCGCTGACGGTGGCGGGCCTGCTGCTGATGGCCGGGCCGGTCCTGGCCCAGCCCACCGAAATCCGCATCGGCGTGGCGCTGGAGCCCCCTGCCCTAGACCCCACGGCCGGGGCGGCGGAAGCCATCGACGTGGTGGTGTACCAGAATGTGTTCGAGGGGCTGGTGCGGATCGACCAGACCGGGGCGGTGCAGCCGGGGCTGGCGGAGAGCTGGACCATTGCGGAAGACGGGCAGACCTATCGGTTTGCGCTTAACGAGGGCGTGACCTTCCATGACGGCACCGCTTTTGATGCCGAGGACGTCAAATTCACCTTTGACCGGCTGCTGGCCGAGGACAGCGTGAATGCGCAGAAGGCGCTTTACGAACCGATTTCGGCGGTGAGCGTGATCGACCCGATGACGGTGGAATTTTCGCTGTCGCGGCCGGACGGGCTGTTCCTGTTCAATCTGGGCCGGGGCGATGCGGTGATCGTGGCGCCGGAAAGCGCGGACAATAATGGGGCCGAACCGATCGGCACCGGGCCCTTCGCCTTTATCCAGTGGGATCGCGGCAGCCGCGTGGTGCTGGAGCAATATAGGCCCTATTGGGGCGAGGCGCCGGCCCTGACCCGCGCGAGCTTTGTGTTCATCTCGGACACGGCGACGCTGACCAATGCACTGCTGGCCGGCGATGTGGACGGCACGAATAATTTCGCCGCCGAGGCGCTGGCGGTGTTCGAGAACAATGTGCAGTTCAAGGTGCTGGTCGGGTCGACCGAGGGCGAGACCATTCTATCGACTAACAACCGGAAAGAGCCCTTCACCGATCTCAAGGTGCGCCAGGCCATGGCCCATGTGCTGGACCGGCAGGAGATCATCGATGGGGCAACCTATGGCTACGGCGTGCCGATCGGCACCCATTTTGCGCCGCACCACCCATATTATCTGGATCTGACCGGCACCTATCCGCATGACGTCGAGGCGGCCAAAGCCCTGCTGGCCGAAGCGGGATATGCGGACGGGTTTTCCGCCACACTGAAGCTGCCGCCGGTGGCGTATGCGCGCCTGTCCGGCCAGATCATTGCCAGCCAGTTCGCCGAAGTGGGGATCGATCTTGAGCTGATCAACATGGAATGGGCGCAGTGGCTGGAAGATGTGTTTGCCAACAAGGACTTCGACCTGACCATCATCAGCCATGTCGAGCCGTTCGATATTGGCATCTATGCCAACCCCGACTACTACTTCGGCTATGACAACCCTGACGTGCAGGCCCTCAACGAGACGCTCAATGCCACCACGGACGAGGCCGAACGCCTGGCGCTGGCGCAGGAAATCCAGACCATCATCGCCCGCGATGCGGTCAATGGGTATCTGTTCGAGCTGGCCCAGACCGGGGTGTGGAACGCCAAGCTGGACGGCATGTGGCAGAACGCGCCCGTGGAAGGCGTGGTGCTGCGCGACATTCACTGGGTGGAATAACTTTATCCCCGCCCAAGCTCCCCACCTGACCTTCCCCCCGTGGGGGCAGGGACTGGCTGTCGTGTGGTATGGATTTCAGATTCTACCGCGCAGGCGCCCCTCCCCCTGGCGGGGGGGGGCTGGGTGGGGGTCGTCTTTCACATGACCCTTTTCCTCGTCCGCCGCATGGCCGGGTTTGCGGCGACGCTGTTCATCGCAGCGCTGGTGATCTTCCTGTTGCTCGACCTGCTGCCGGGCGATCCGGCGCGGTTCATCCTTGGGATCAATGCCACGCCGGAGGCGGTTGCCGCGCTGCGGACGCAGATGGGGCTCGATGCGCCGGCGCATGAGCAGTTCCTGGCCTGGGTCGGGGGCATGCTGGTGGGCGATTTCGGGCTCTCGACCACGCAGCGGCTGCCGGTTGCCGCGCTGATTGCCGAGCGCATGGCGGTGACGCTGCCACTGTCGCTGATCGCCATGGTGGTCTCGGTGGTGGTCGGGCTGCCGATTGGCATATTGGCGGCGATGCGGCGGGGCAAGGCGACCGATACGGCGCTGATGGTTTTGGCGCAGACCGGGGTGGCCATTCCCAATTTCTGGTTCGGCATGCTGCTCACGCTGGTGTTTGCGGTGACGCTGCGCTGGCTGCCGACGGGCGGGTTCATTCCCTGGGACGAGGATGCGGGTGCGGCCATGCGCGGGATGATCCTGCCGGGACTGGCGCTGGCCCTGCCGCAGGCCTCGATCCTGGCGCGGGTGATGCGCACGGCGCTGGTCGATGTGACCGAGCAGGATTTCATCCGCACGGCGCGGGCCAAGGGTATGACCAAATCCGAGGCGATCTGGCGCCATGGCGTGCGCAATGCGCTGTTGCCGGTCTTGACCATTCTGGGGCTGCAATTTGCCTATCTCATCGCCGGCACGATCATTGTGGAGAATGTGTTCTACCTGCCGGGGCTGGGGCGGCTGATCTTTACGGCCATTTCCGAGCGGGACCTGGTGCTGGTGCGCGGCGCGACCATTGTGCTGGTGGTGGTGACCACCGCCACCATGCTGGTGGTCGATCTGGCCTATGCCTTTGTCGACCCGCGGCTGAAGGGGCGTGAGGCATGAACTGGCAACAGTTGGGGCGGCATCCGAGCCTGGTCATCGGGCTCATGGCGGCAACGCTGTTCGCCCTTTTGGGACTGGTTTCCCTGTGGTGGACGCCGTTTCCCATCGAGCAGATCAGCATTGCCCGGCGCTTTCTGGGGCCAGTGGCCGAGCACTGGCTGGGCACCGATCATCTGGGGCGCGACATGCTTTCGCTGGTGATGCGCGGGACGCTGACCAGCTTCGTGGTGGCGGGACTGGGCGTGATCATCGGGATCGGCGTGGGCGTGCCGCTGGGACTGGCCGCAGTGGCCTGGGGCGGCATGGTGGAATGGCTGGTGCTGCGCCTGTCGGACATCACCTTTGCCTTTCCGGCGGTGATCGTGGCCATTCTGATCGCAGCGCTGTTCGGGCCGGGCGAGATCAACGCGGTCATCGCCATCGGGATCTTCAATATTCCGGTATTTGCACGGGTGGCGCGGGGCGGTGCGCTGGCCATTGCCACGCAGGATTATGTGGCTGCAGCGCGGCTGGCGGGACTGGGGAATGCGGCGATTGCAGCGCGGCATTTGCTGCCCAACATCATGAGCCTTCTGATCGTGCAGGGCACGATCCAACTTTCGCTGGGGATTTTGGCGGAGGCAGGCCTCTCCTATATCGGGCTGGGCACGCAGCCGCCGGCGACGAGCCTGGGGCTGATGCTGCGCGATGCGCAAAGCCTGTTCCTGATCCACCCCTGGCTGAGCGTGGTGCCGGGGTTGACCATCGTGCTGATCGTGATTGCGCTCAATATTGCCGGTGACGGGCTGCGCGATGCAATAGACCCACGACTGCGCCACGAAGGATTGAACCATGGCGCTGGTTGAGATCGATCACCTGACGATCGGGTTTGATGGGCACGCGGCCGTGTCGAACCTGTCCTTGCGGATTGAGCGTGGCGACCGTTTTGGGATCATCGGAGAGAGCGGCTCGGGCAAATCGTTGACGGCCCTCTCGATTGCCGGCCTGCTGCCTGACGCGGCGCAGGTCTCG
The DNA here is from genome assembly GCA_040218355.1 of Devosia sp. Lineage (GTDB taxonomy): Bacteria > Pseudomonadota > Alphaproteobacteria > Rhizobiales > Devosiaceae > Devosia. The sequence continues at coordinate 73,312 of JAVJRP010000003.1, forward strand.
GGGCGTATCGCGTTTGACGGGACGCCGCTGCCGGACAGTGAGCGGGCAATGGCGCGCCTGAGGGGCACGCGCATCGGCATGGTGTTTCAGGAGCCCATGACGGCGCTCAACCCGCTGATGACAATTGGCGAGCAGATCGAGGAAGCCATCAACCTGGCCGGCATTTCCGAAGTGATGCCGCTGGCCCTGCCCGATCTGCTCGATGAGGTGGGACTGGCCCCCGGGCATGTGGGGCGGTTTCCGCACCAGCTTTCGGGCGGACAACGGCAGCGCGCGATGATCGCCATGGCGCTGGCCAGCCAGCCCGAATTGATGATTGCAGACGAGCCGACCTCGGCACTCGATGCCATTACCCAGCGCACCGTGCTCGACCTGATTGCCGATATCTGCAAGCGGCGGCACATGACGCTGTTGTTTATCAGCCATGACATTCGGGCCGTGGCGGCGCTGTGCGACCGGGTCGGGGTGATGCGCGCGGGCGAGCTGGTCGAACAGGGCGAGACCGGCGACGTGTTCAGAGCCCCCCAGGCCGACTATACGCGCAAGCTGCTGGCGGCCAGCCGGATGCAGCGGCGGGACAGGCCAGCCGCGGCGGCGCATGCGGATGGTGCGCCATTGCTGCGCATCGAAAATGTCAGCCGGGTCTATCGCCATGGTGGCCTGTGGCCCTGGCGCGACGCTCCGGTCCGCGCCGTGGATGGCGTAACGCTTGATATCGCGGCGGGCGAATGCGTGGCGCTGGTGGGCCCGTCCGGCTGTGGCAAGACAACCCTGGCGCGGATGATCGTGGGGCTGGACGATGTCAGTGCGGGGCAATTGGTGTTCGATGAGGCGGCCTATCGGGGCCGGGACCTGCCGCCGCTGTTGCGCGCCGGCATGTCGCTGGTTTTCCAGGACCCGTTCAGCAGTTTTGACCCACGCATGACAGTCGGCGACTCGCTGGGTGAGCCACTGCATCTGCTGGGCCGCCTGTCGCGCGACGAGCACGAAGCCCGGCTGGCAGAGGCCATTGAGGCCGTTGGTCTGAGCGTGGCAATGCTGGAGCGCTATCCGCATGAATTTTCCGGCGGGCAGCGCCAGCGCCTGGCCATTGCCCGCGCCCTGGTGACCCGGCCACGCCTGGTGGTGCTGGATGAACCGGTTTCGGCGCTCGATGTCTCGGTGCGCGGCGATGTGCTGAGCCTATTATCGCAGCTGCAGGAAGCGCATGGCCTGACCTATCTCATCATCAGCCACGACCTCGACATGGTCGCTGCGATGGCCGACCGGGTGCTGGTGATGGAGAAGGGAAAAATCGTGGAAGAAGGCGCGCCACAGCGGCTGTTTGCGGAGCCGCAACACGGCCTTACCAAGGCCCTGATGGCGGCGCGGCTGCCTGAAATAGCCGCCTGAAACCGGCTCTTCAGTTCGGCTTGTGCAACTGGTGGAGCAGGACTGCAGTTCGGGCGATGATCATGGGCATTGCCTCGTGCATCTCGTCAAACTCGGCCCATTCCTCGTCACCCGCCGTATCGTCAGGCCGGGTATCGGGCTGGGCCAGCATCAGGGCGGATGCCAATCCCATTGCGGCTTCGCCCCGGATGTCGCTCTCGGTGTCGCGCAACAGATCGTCCCAGGCCTCGAAGCGCAACAGCATGGCCTGCTGGAAGCCGGCGATCCAAACCTCCCAGATGATGTCGTCGCTGTCTTCATCGACCTCGAACAGCGGCGCATAGGCGTCGGCGGCCAGTTCGGCGTTGATTTCGGCCAGGCGCGTCTCGATCAGGGTGGCGATCTCTTCGCTGCCGCTGCGCAGGACGCCGCGTTCATCGGTCAACCAGTCGAAGGGCCACCATTCGCTGTTGGCGATGGGCTCGGGACCGACCGCCAGGCAACAGAGGAACCCGTCCAGTTCGGCGAGCAGCATGGACCGGTCCCCAGCCTCATCGAGAAGCTGTTCGAGCCGAAGCAGCGACGGCGAGAGTTCGGCGTATTCTTGTTCCATTGCAAAAGGCCCAGGCTGGTATCAATCAGCCTGAACCCTACAGGATCAGCGCGCGTTGTGCAGCAGGCCCTGGAACGCCCGATAGCTGGATTTGGGTGTGCGCTTCTGGGTGTCGTAGTCGACATGGACGAGACCAAAACGCTTGTTGTAGCCCTCGGCCCATTCGTAATTGTCGAGCAGTGACCAGGCAAAATAGCCCCGCACATCAGCGCCGGCCTGGCGGGCGGCGAGCACGGCCTTGAGGTGGTCCTCGTAATATCTGGTGCGGCGCGGATCGTTGTCGCCCTCGACTTCGGCCATGCCGTTCTCGGTGACGTAAATCGGCAGCTTGGTGTAGTCGTTGGAGACGCGGACCAGGAGATCGGTGAGGCCCTGGGGGTAGATTTCCCAGCCGATATCGGTTTTTTCGAGCGGCCCCTTGACCTGCTCGGCAGGCCGGCCGGGTTCGGAGGAGGCCTGGTAGAGGCCACGGGTGTAGTAGTTGATGCCCAGCCAATCGAGCGGGCGGGAGACCACGGCCATGTCGTCCTGATAATTGGCCGGCAGATAGGGCGCGAGCCAGTCGGTCATTTCCCTGGGGTACTGACCCTTGAGGACACCGCCGAGATACCAGCGATTGAAGACGGCATCGCCAAAATTGGCGGCGGATTTGTCCGCCTCGCTGTCGCTGGCCGGTTCGGATTTTTCGAGATTGAGCACGATGCCGAGGTTTTTCGCGCCAGCAGCGCGGAGGGCGTCGATGGCGGTACCGTGGGCAAAGAGCACGTGATGCATGGCGCGGGCGGCGGCGCGCAGATCACGATAGCCGGGAGCATGCACACCGAGGAAATGGCTGAGAAAGGCGACGCACCAGGGCTCGTTGATGGTGGCGGTGGCCTCGAGCCGGTCACCAAATTTTTGCGCGACGAGCGTGGCATAGTCGGCGAACCAGTTGGCGATGTCGCGGTTCATCCAGCCGCCGCGATCCTGCAGGGTCGAGGGCAGATCCCAGTGGTAGAGGGTGGCATAGGGCTTGATGCCGCGCTCAAGCATGCCGTCGATAAGGCGATCATAGTAATCGATACCGGCCTGGTTGATGGCACCGGTGCCCTCGGGGATGAGGCGCGGCCAGGCGAAGGAGAAGCGATAGGCATCGAACCCGCCATCTCGGATGAGGTCCAGATCCTGCGGCCAGAGCTCATAATGATTGCAGGCGTCACGGCCCGTATCACCATTGTGGACATTGCCGGGCGTGGCCGCAAACGTGTCCCAAATCGATGAGCCACGGCCGTCCCCCTGCCCGCCTTCGATCTGATAGGCAGCGGTGGCCACGCCAAAGGTGAAATCGGAGCCGAAATCGCGGCGATCAAACGAGAACATATCCCCTCCATGCGGGCATTTTGCCCTTATGGGGAAGGCCGATAACATTCACGCGGGAGGTTATGCAATCGATTTCAGCAATCGATATAAATGGTGTACGTGCCTCAAAGTGCCAGGGTACAACTCATGAAATACTGGCCACGAGCCTATGGGCAATCGAGCGGTAGGCATTGGCCTCCGGGCCGTCGGGCGCGGTGACCAGTGGGGGGGTGCCGGCGTCCGAGCCTTCGCGGATCGACATGACCAGCGGGACCGGGCCGAGGAAGGGAATTTCGAGGCGTTCCGCCGCCTTTTCGGCGCCGCCGGTGCCGAAAATATCGTAGCGATTGCCGGTGTCCGGGGCGATGAAATAGCTCATATTCTCGACCAGGCCGAGCACCGGCACGGACATGCGGCGCAGCATGTCGATGGCCTTTTGCGCGTCGATCAGCGCCAGGTCCTGCGGGGTCGAGACGATGACCACGCCATCGACAATGGTCTGCTGGAACAGAGCGATGTGGATATCACCCGTGCCGGGGGGCAAATCGATGATGAGGCAATCGAGCCCGCCCCAATCGGTTTCGCGCAGGAGCTGGCGCAGGCCGGAGGTCGCCATGGGACCGCGCCAGACCACGGCCTGCCCTGGCACCAGCATGGAGCCGATGGACATGACCTTCAAACCGAATGCGTCGTGAGGCGTAAAGATGCCGTCATCGCGGATGGCCGGCTTGCCCTCGATACCAAGCAGTTTGGGGATGGACGGACCATAAAGATCTGCATCAAGCAAGCCGACCTTGAGACCCTCGGCGAAGAGAGAGAGGGCGATGTTGACGGCGGTGGTCGACTTGCCCACGCCACCCTTGCCGGAGCCGACTGCGATGATGCGCTTGACGCCATCGACCCGCGTCTTACCCTGCGGCTGGGCCGCGCCGTGGCCGAATTTGGGGGTGTTGGACTTTTCAGCGGTCAGCGAGACCATGACCTTGCGGGCGCCAGCGAGCGCCTGGGCGCGCTTCTGAGCTTCCTCGCGCGCAGGGCCGAAGGCGGCCTCCATGCCGGGGGCCACAGCAATGGCGAAGGCAATGGCGCCGGGGGTGACGATGACGTCGGACAGGCCTCCATAGCTGGCCAGGTCACCGCCGCCGGGAATTTCGACGTCGGCCAGGGCAGTCTTGATCTGGGCGGCGAGATCGGTGTCGGCCATGCGCATTTCCAAAAAAGAAAAGACCCCACCCCGAACTTGTCGAAGGGCGGGGTCTGAAAGCGGAGCGGAAGCCCTTTACAGGATCGACTGGCCGGTGGCCTTCCAATCCTTGAGGAAGCCTTCGATGCCCTTGTCGGTCAGCGGGTGCAGGGCCAGCTTCTTGATGACGTCGGGCGGGATCGTAGCGACGTCAGCGCCGGCGAGGGCCGCCTGGGTGACGTGGTTTGCCGAACGGATCGAGGCGGCCAGGATCTGGGTCTCGAACTGGTAATTGTCATAGATGGTGCGGATGGACTCGATCAATTCCATGCCGTCGATATTGATGTCGTCGAGGCGGCCGATGAAGGGCGAGATATAGGTCGCGCCGGCCTTGGCGGCGAGCAGGGCCTGATTGGCCGAGAAGCAGAGCGTGACGTTGGTCTTGGTGCCCTTTTCCTTGAAGTACTTGGTGGCCTTGAGGCCATCCAGGGTCAGGGGCAGCTTGATCACGACATTGGAGGCGATCTTGGCCAGGGTTTCGCCCTCGGCAACCATGCCGTCATATTCCAGCGAAGCCACTTCAGCCGAAACCGGGCCGGGCACGATGGCGCAGATCTCGGCGATGACTTCCTTGAAGTCGCGGCCGGATTTAGCGATCAGCGAGGGGTTGGTGGTCACACCGTCGAGAAGCCCGGTATCGTGAAGCTCCTTGATGGCGGCGGTATCTGCAGTGTCGACGAAGAACTTCATCGTTCCCTCCTAAAATCTCGAATTCTGTCTGGCGCTTAGACCAGATGTAGACATGGCCGCGGGTTGCCGCAAGCCACAGGATCAGCGAATGGCGGCCAAAACGGCGTCGGCCAGATCGCCTACGCGATCTTCCGGGATGCCGGCAACATTGATGCGACTGTCCGAAGTCATATAGACCCCGTTTTCGGCCTTAAGATGATCAACCGCCTCGACCGGCAGGCCGAGCAGCGAAAACATGCCGCGGTGATCGGCGACGAAGTCAAAATCGCTTGAGTTGGACCGCTCGCGGATGGCCGCAGCCAGTTTCTCGCGCAACACGATCATGCGATTGCGCATGTCGGCCAGCTCGGTCTCCCATTCGGCGCGCAGGTCCGCGTCCTCGAGAATGGTGCGGATGATTTCGGCACCATGGTCGGGTGGCTGCGAATAGGCGCCGCGAATGATGTTGAGGAGCTGGGAATTGGTCACGTCGGCTTGCTCGCCGTCGCGGGCGACGAGAATGGCGGCGCCGATGCGCTCGCGATAAAGACCGAAATTCTTCGAGCCGGAAAAGGCGATCAGCGCTTCGGGAACCGAGGCCAGGATTTTGCGGGTGCCATAGGCATCGGGCTCGATGCCATCGCCGAAGCCGAGATAGGCCAGATCGATGAAGGGCAACGCGCCGGTGCGGGCGAGGCTGGCGGCAAGCTGGTCCCACTGCTCGTTGTTGAGATTGGCGCCTGTGGGGTTGTGGCAGCAACCATGCAGCAGCACGGCATCGTCCGGACCGAGCTTGTCGAGCGCGGCGAGCATGTCGTCGAACTTCACCGCGCGGGTGGCGGGATCGAAATAGGGGTAGGTCGCGACCTGCAAACCCGAGCCGATGGCGATGGGGTTGTGGTTGGCCCAGGTCGGATCGGAAACATGGACCGTGGCGCCGGGACGGGCGCGATTGACCAGTTGCATCAACACCCAGAGCGAGCCGGTGCCACCGGGAGCCTGGGCGATGCGGACGCGAGCGCGGTCTACGCTATCGGCCAGCACAAGATCGAGCACGGCAGCGCCGAAGCCCTTATTGCCGGCAATGCCGAGATAGGATTTGGTCTTCTCGTTCGAAAGCATAAGCTGTTCGGCCTTGCGGACCGAGGACATGACCGGCGTTACGCCTTTTTCGTCCTTATAGACGCCGACGCCGAGGTCGATCTTGGTGAGGCGGGAGTCGGCAGCGTATTCGCCCATGAGCGCCAGAATCTTGTCGCCAGGGGCCTTGGAGAGGGTTTCGAACATTTTTTCCGAAGATCCGGTGAGAAGGCGCGGCCTTTATAGGCCGCACAGGAATTTTTGCAAATTGGGGCGCTAGCGTTTGACGCCCGATTTCTCCAGCTCTGCCGTTAGTTGCGGCAGGATTTCGAAGAGATCGCCGATCAGCGCCACATCGGCGATCTTGACGAGGGGTGCCTCGGGATCGGTGTTGATGGCGATGATCTTCTTGGCGCCCTGAATGCCGGCGAGATGCTGCAGCGCCCCTGAAATGCCCACGGCGATATAGAGGTCGGGGGCGATGATCTTGCCGGTCTGGCCGACCTGCCAATCGTTGGGAGCGTAGCCGGCGTCGACGGCAGCGCGGGTGGCGCCAATTGCCGCGCCAAGCGTCTTGCCGAGAGCCTCGACCAGCTTGAAGCCTTCCGCAGAACCGACAGACACGCCGCCGCCGACCACGATCTGCGCGGTGGCCAGATCGGGGATATCGCTTTGGGTGCGATGGGCGGCGATGAAGCGGGCTGCGGAGGCGATATCGGTATCGAGCGTTTCAACCGGCGCCGCGTTGTCTGACGCCGCTGGGCGGAAGGCCGAGGCGCGGAAGGTCAGCACGTGCTTTTGCTGCGGGTCGGTGACGGTTTCGAGCGCGTTGCCGGCATAGATGGGGCGGACAAAGCGATTGGCGCCCTCAATGGCGACGATGTCGGTGACCGGCTGGATATCGAGCTTGGCGGCAAGGCGCGGCATGACATCCTTGCCGGTGGTCGAGGCCGAGGCGGCGATGACCGTGTAGCTCTCGGCCAGTCCGGCGAGCAGGTTGGCGAGGCCATCGGCCAGCAGGGCCTCGTAGGCGTGGATGACCTTGGCGACGCCAGCGATTGCCGCGGCCTGGTCGGCGGCGGCGCGGGGACCGGGGACCAGCAGATCGACCGGGCCGAGCTGGGCCGCGGCGGCGACGGTCCGCGCGGTGGAGGCCGAGAGGGCGCCATTGTCGAGCTCGGCGAGAAGCAGAACACCCATCAGATCGCCTCCATCTCGTTGACATCGGTGGCGATGATACCGGCCAGCTCGGTCACCGAATCCACCGTGACGCCAGCGGCCCGTTCGGGCGGGGGCGAAACCTGTTCGACCTTGAGCCGCGGGGTCAAATCGACCCCGAATTCAGCCACCGGACGTACGGCCAGCGGCTTGGAGCGGGCCTTCATCACCATGGGCAGGGCGGCGTTGCGCGGCGTATTGAGGCGCAGATCGGCGGTGACGATGGCGGGGAGCGGCAGACCAATCGTTTCGCGGCCCGAATCCACTTCGCGGGTCACTTCGAGCGCAGTGCCGTCGAGCTTGACCTCGGAGGCGAAGGTGGCCTGGGGCCGGTCGGTCAGGGCGGCCAGCATCTGGCCGACATGATTGCTGTCATCATCCACGGCCTGCTTGCCGAGCAGAACCAGATCGGGCTGCTCTTCCTCGACCACCCTGGCCAGGAGCTTGGCGATGGCCAGGGTTTCGAGCGGCTGATCGGTTTCAACGAGAATGCCGCGATGCGCGCCCATGGCCAGAGCCGTCAGGATGACATCATTGGCGGGTTTGGGGCCGATGGAGACAATGACGATCTCGTCTGCCGCCCCTGCCTCTGCCAGTTGCACGGCCGCTTCCACGGCATGCTTGCAGAACGGGTTCATGGACATGCGCACGCCATTGGTCTCGACGCCAGACCCATCGGGCCGAACCCGGATGCGGACATTGTGATCGACCACGCGTTTGACCGCGACGAGAATTTTCATAGCCAACCTTTTCTGGGCAATCCCCGGGAGTTGGCGGCTTTCTGACAAAAAGGCCCGAAAGGAGCAAGGCGCGGAGGGGGAATATCGGTTCGGTCTGGTGCGAAATGTTGGAAAGAGGTGCCCACGCGTTCCGGCGCGACATGGTGTAGAGTTGACTGCCAGGGCCCTGACAGAGACATTGCGCCCTCTTTTCCCGAGTCCCGGATTATTGCATGCCCGTTCTCAACCGCGTTGCCGAATTCCAGCCCGAAATTGCCGCCTGGCGGCAGGATTTTCATGCCCATCCCGAACTGCTGTTCGAGGTGCATCGGACGGCCGGCATCGTGGCGGACAAGCTCAGGGCATTCGGCTGCGACGAGGTGGTGACCGGAATCGGGGAAACAGGCGTTGTGGCCGTCATCAATGGCCGCGGCACCGGCACTCGGATGATCGGGCTGCGCGCCGATATGGACGCCCTGCCGATGACGGAAAAGACCGGGCTGCCGCACGCCTCGACCCATCAGGGCCGGATGCATGCCTGCGGTCATGACGGGCACACCGCCATGCTTCTGGGCGCGGCGAAATATCTGGCCGAAACGCGCAATTTCGACGGGCGCGTGGCGCTGATCTTCCAGCCGGCCGAAGAGGGCGGCGGTGGCGGCAAGGTGATGCTGGATGACGGCCTGTTGGACAGGTTCGACATCGCCGAAGTCTATGGCATGCACAATTGGCCGGGCATGCCGGTGGGCACGTTCGGCATTCGCAGCGGCGGCATCATGGCGGCCACCGACCGGTTCTATATCGACATTGTCGGCAAAGGCGGGCATGCGGCCCGGCCCCATGCCACGATCGACCCGATCATCGTTGCCGCCCAGATGGTGACGGCGCTGCAGACCATCGTGTCGCGCAATCTCGATCCGCTGGATAGCGCGGTGCTCAGCGTCACCATGGTCGAGGCAGGCGAGGCCGACAATGTGATTTCGCGCACCGCCAAGATCACCGGCACGGTGCGGACGCTGGATGGCGGGGTGCAGGATTTCATCGAAGCGCGACTGGCCGAGTTCGTCCCGCAATTCGCCCGGAGCTTTGGGGCCGAGGCCAGCGTACGCTATGCGCGCGGCTATCCGGTGACGGTCAATGCGCCCGAGCAGACCGAATTTGCTGCATCGGTAGCAGGCGACATTGTCGGCGCCAGCCAGGTCGACGCCGAAGCAGAACCCTCCATGGGCGGGGAGGATTTCTCCTTCATGCTCAATGAGCGTCCCGGCGCGTACATTTTCCTGGGCAATGGCGACTCTACCGAGCTCCATACCGATACCTATGACTTCAACGACGAAGCCATTCCGGTGGGCGTGAGCTATTGGGTGCGGCTGGTGGAAAAGGCGCTGCCCCTGGGGTGAGCGCGCCGCGTTGATCGGAAAGATCAACCTTTTGCCCAAACGGCAGATCGTCTAAGGCTGGCAGCACCATGCCAGCCTTTTCCGTTTCTTCCCGAACCATCTTTTGTGTCCTCCTGACCCTCGCCGTTTCCGCAGCAGGCGGCGGTATCGCCATGCTGCTCGGCCTGCCCGCCGGTTGGCTGATGGGCGGGGCGCTGGCCGTGACCATTGCCGCGATGGCCGGGGCCCCCATGATGCTGCCCGATGGTCTGCGCAATGTGGTGTTCGTACTGATCGGCATGTCGATGGGGGCCAGCGTGGCGCCGGACAGCCTGCAATTGTTGGGGAGCTGGCCGATTTCGCTGGCCGCGCTGGCAATCGAACTGGTGATTATCGTGGCCACGACCGGCTGGATGCTGACCAAGGTGTTCAAGCTCGATCCGGGCACGGCCTATCTCAGTTCGTTTCCCGGGCATTTGAGCTTTGTCATGGGCATTGCCGCCACGGGCATCGGCAATGCCCGACAGATCGTGATCATCCAGGTGATCCGCATTCTGATGCTGACCATTGCCGTGCCGATTGGTGCGGTGTTCCTGCCGATCGACCATTTCGCGGCGCAGATGGCCTCGGAATATCTCAGCCCGCTGCAACTGACGCTGCTGGCTGCGGTCTGCGTAGCGGCAGGGCTGATCTTCATGCGGCTCAAAGTGCCGGCCGGCATGGTGTTGGGCGCCATGGCGGCAGCCACGGCGGCCAAGCTGGGCGGGCTCTATACAGAGGCAATGCCGACCCCGCTGGTGGTTGCGACCTTTGTGCTGACGGGGGCGCTGATCGGGTCGCGCTTCGTGGGGATCACGCGCACGGAGTTCATGGCGGCGGCCAAGGGCGGGCTGATCGCAACCGCGATGACCGTCAGCATCGTCACGGTGATGGCGCTGGGCGTCGCGCAATTGGTGGACATGCCGTTCGGACAGATCTGGCTGGGCCTGTCGCCGGGCGCCCTGGAGGGCATGGGCGCGCTTGGCATTGCGCTGGGCTATGACACCGCATTCATTGCCGCCCACCATGTCATCCGGCTGCTGCTGCTCAGTTTTGCCATTCCGGCCGTTGCGATAATGGTGCGGCGCATCGCGCCGCAGGCGCAAGACGGCCACAATTGATCGGCATGAAATGCGAGCAAAGGAGATTGCAGTGATGATCCGAATTGGTGCGCCAGTCCTTCTTGTCCTCGCCCTTTGCGGCACGGCCCAGGCATCCACCGCGCAATGCCTGGCTAACCGGCCGGGGGTGAGCATTTCCTTCGGGGTGACCCTGGGAGACAAGTTCAGCGAAAGCGATCAGAACGAATTCAACCTGATGCGGCTGCGGCGCATGGGCGTGGATGCCACCCGCGCCGAAATGTGGGGCGGATGCATCCGTGCATTCGTGCGCACGCCCAGCGGGGAGGAAATGCAGTTCTTCCACCCCCAATCGTTTGAGCGCGTGTATATGTAGGTCATGCTCTGATCGCACTGTGAGACGGGCAGCGTCCTTGGCGCCGCCCGTATTATCGTGACGTTCCTGACCTAGTGGGCCTTATAACTCACCCTGCCCTCTCCGACTGGTACCGAAAGAACAGCGAAGCCGTTGGGGCCAAGACTGAGGGCGGTGCCGTCCAGGTCGACATTGTGGCTGACCGGTTCGAGCGACGGTTTCATTTTTGACAGCTTCACCATGCGCGGTTCGGCCGAGAGGTTGAAGACGCAGATCAGGTCCTTGTCCTCGCCCGAGCGGCGATAGGCGAGCACCGGCTCGTCACATTTGAAAAAGGTGATGTCGCCGACAATCAGCGCCGGGTGCGTTTTGCGCCAGGCCAGCAGTTTCCGATAGGCATTGAGGGTGGATTCCGGGTCCGCTTCCTGCACATCCACGCTCAAGGCAGATTGTGCTGGTTTGACCGGAAGCCAGGGCTTGCCGGTGGTAAAGCCGGCATTGGGCAGATCGCGTTGCCAGGGCATTGGCGTGCGGCAGCCATCGCGCCCCTTGTCCTCGGGCCAGAAGCGGATGCCGCGTGGATCGGTCAGCTCATCATAAAGAATATCGGCTTCGGGCAGGCCCAGTTCCTCGCCCTGATAAAGGCCGACCGATCCCTTGAGCGTCAGCACCAGCGCGGCAGCCTGCCGGGACAGGTCGGCCGGTGACACACTATGGGGCGCCCAGCGCGTCATGTGACGGATGACGTCGTGATTGGAAAAGCTCCAGCAGGGCCAGCCGGTTTCCCCATCGGCGAAAAAGCCTTCGACCTTGGAGCGGAAATGTTTGGCGGTGAATTTGGGGCCCAGGAAATCGAAGGAATAGCACTGGTGCAGCATGTCGGTGCCGGAGGTGTATTGCTTCATCAGTTCCACGCCCCGCTCATCATCGCCCACCTCGCCCACGGTGGTGGTGCCGGGATATTGATCGAGCAGTTTGCGGAGCTTCTTAAGCCAGGCCACATTCTCCGGCTGGCTCTTGGAGAATTTGTGGCTCTGCATGTCATAGGGGTTGGTCGCCGGCTTGCCCTTGAGGGATTTGAGCGGCGGATTGGAGCGCAATCTGGCGTCGTGGAAATAGTAGTTCACGGTGTCGAGGCGGAAGCCATCGAGCCCGCGATCAAGCCAGAAACGCATGATATCGAGCACCGCATCCTGCACTGCGGGATTATGGAAATTGAGGTCCGGCTGGGAGGTCAGGAAGTTGTGCAGGTAATATTGTTTGCGCGAGGTGTGCCATTCCCAGGCCGAGCCGCCGAACACCGAAAGCCAGTTATTGGGCGGGGTGCCATCGGGCCTGGCATCGGCCCAGACATACCAGTCCGCCTTGGCGTTGTCGCGCGACACACTGGATTCGGCGAACCAGGGGTGCTCGTCCGAGGTGTGGCTGACGACCTGGTCCATGATGACCTTGAGACCCAGCGCATGGGCCTTGGTGATCAACTGGTCGAAGTCCTCCAGAGAGCCGAAGAGCGGATCGACCTGAGTATAGTCGGACACGTCATAGCCCATATCGGCCTGGGGCGACTGGGTGATGGGGGAGAGCCAGATGCAATCAACGCCCAGGCTGGCAATGTGGTCGAGCCGGTCGATGATGCCCGGCAAATCGCCCACACCATCGCCATTGCTGTCCTGAAACGAGCGTGGATAGACCTGATAGATCACTCCGCCGCGCCACCAATCACTCATTATTTTGCTCCCTGGGACCGTTGGTCCGAATTTGTCACGCAAGGCTATCGGGTTCCGGGCGCGCTGTTAATCGGGCAAAATGCAGGGCAGAATTTCGCCCACATCGTCGATCTGCAACATGGCCGGTCGTCGTCTCTGGCGAAAGGAGATCCTGATGGCCCATATCATCCGCGCCGCCGACCGGCCGTCGAGCAAAAGCCGCACCATCAAATTCGAAGGCGAGGCCTATGGCACGCCGATCTCGTTTTTTGCAGTCGACAATGAACCGGGCGAAGGTCCGGTGCTGCACACCCATCCCTATCCTGAAACCTGGGTGGTGCGAAGCGGGCGGGCCGAAGTGGTGATCGGGGAAGACCGTTTCGAGGCGGGGCCGGGCGATATCGGCGTGGCCCCGGCCGGGGTGCCGCACAAGTTCACCAATCTGGGCCCTGAGCGGCTGGACATCGTATGCATCCATGCGGCGGGGATGATGGTGCAGGTGGATCTGGAGTGAGCCTGCCTCTAACCCTCCCCGCAAGGGGAAGGGTGCTGCTTCGCGGCTAGACCACCGCTGAAATCAGCGGTTCGCCGGCGAAGTGTTTTTCGAGATTGGCGACGAGGAGCGCGCCCATGGCGTCGCGGGTCTGGTGCGTTGCGCTGCCCTGGTGGGGCGAGAGGACCACATTGTCGAGGGTGAGGAGTTCGGCGGGGACCTGGGGTTCGTTTTCGAAGACGTCGAGTGCCGCGCCGCCGAGGCCGCCATTGGCGAGCAGTTCGACCATGGCGGGTTCGTCGATCAGCGTGCCACGCGCGACATTGACGATGCGGCCTTCCGGGCCGAGAGCTTCGAGCACTTTGCGGCTAACAATGCCTTCAGTGCCTTTGCCGCCGGGGGCGATGACCACGAGCCAGTCACTGTCGCGGGCCATGTCTTCGAGCTTGTCGTAGTAGATGTAGGGGACCGAGGGCTGGTGGTGGCGGCCATAATAGACCACGCGCATCTTCATGGCCTGGGCGCGGGTGGCGATTTCCTTGCCGATGCGGCCAAGGCCCAGAATGCCGACGGTCTTGCCGGTCAATTCGGAAAACAGGCCGAAATTGGCGCCGGGCCACTTGCCCTGACGCACGAATTGATCGGACTGGGGAATGCGGCGGGCCAGCGAAATCATCAGCCCGATGGTGAGTTCGGCGACAGCGTCGTTGAGCACGTCGGGCGTGTTGGTGACGCGTATATTGCGGGCCTTGGCGGCCGCGGTGTCGATATTGTCGTAGCCGACGCCGAAGCTGGCGATGATCTCGAGATTGGGGAGCCTGTCCATCAGATCGGCCTGGACGCCGGAGCCGGCATGGGCACGGATGCGCGAGCCGTTCTCGGCCAGCCAGGCATCCTTGTCGGTCATCTCATGCAGCTTGTGCACGGTGTAGCGGGCGGCAAGGGCTTCTTCGCAGGAGGCGAGGAGCGAATGGGTCTGGAGGATTTCGATGGTCATGCAAATAGGTCCGAAATGGGGTGTCGACACCCCCACTCTGCTCGACTTTGGAACGATGGCTTGGATTGCGCGCGAATGAGAGCATTTTCAGCGCCGGTTGCGCAAGTCTGGCCTGCACGAAAAAGCGGCATCGCAATGCTTTGAGCGTCTGGACGGCAGGTTTCAAACGTGTAGCAATGCAGGGGCGATTGGGAAGCCGCATTTCAGAAGCGGAGCAGAATGGGCGAGAAAACGCCATTTGACGAAATGTACAACCCGGATGGGTCGGTCCGCGAACCCTATCGCGCGCTTGCCGAGTGGCTGGCCGAGCAACCGGACAAGGGCCTGGCCCTGATGCAGACGGACGCTGAGGCGATCTTCCGCAAGCTGGGCATCACCTTTGCCGTTTATGGCTCGGATGAGGGCAACGAGAAGGTCATTCCCTTTGACGTCATCCCCCGCATCATCGCAGCCAATGAATGGCGGCGGCTGTCCAAGGGGATCGAGCAGCGGGTCAAGGCGCTCAACGCCTTTCTCTACGACATCTACCACCGCCAGGAGATTCTGAAGGCAGGGCGGATTCCGGAAAAGCTCATTCTCAACAACGAAGCATTCTGTCCGCAAATGATGGGGCTGGAGCCGGCCAAGGGTGTCTATGCCCATATCATCGGTGTCGACATCGTGCGGGTCGGACCCGACGAATTCTATGTGCTGGAAGACAATCTCCGGACTCCTTCGGGCGTCAGCTACATGCTGGAAGACCGCGAGGCCGTGATGCTGCTGGCGCCGGACCTCTTTCACCGTTCCAAGGTTGCGCCGGTCGAAATCTATCCGGAAAATCTGCGGCGGACGCTCGAAAGCGTGGCGCCCGAGAGCGTGCGTGGCACGCCCAATATCGCGGTGCTCACACCGGGGATCTACAACTCCGCCTATTTCGAGCACTCGTTCCTGGCTGACCAGATGGGGGCCCAGCTCTGCGAAGGGCCGGACCTGTTTGTGGATGGCGGCAAGGTCTATATGCGCACCACATGCGGCCCCGAACAGGTCGATGTGATCTATCGGCGCATCGACGACGATTATCTCGATCCACTGACCTTCCGGCCCGATTCCATGCTCGGCGTACCCGGGCTGTTCGACGCCTATCGGGCCGGCAATGTGACCTTGGTCAATGCGCCGGGGACTGGGATTGCCGACGACAAGGCGGTCTACACTTATGTGCCCGACATCATCGAGTTCTACCTCGGGGAAAAGGCGCTGCTGTCGAATGTGCCGACCTATAATTGCGCCGATGAGGACCAGCGCGCCTGGGTGCTGGAGAATATTGCCGATCTCGTCGTCAAGGAGGTTCATGGTTCGGGTGGCTATGGGATGATGGTCGGTCCGACGTCGACCAAGGCCATGCATGCCGAGTTCAGGAAGAAGATTGAGGCGCGGCCGGACAACTACATCGTGCAGCCGACGCTGAACCTGAGCACCTGCCCCACCCATATTTCGGGCGATGTGGCGCCGCGCCATGTCGATCTCCGGCCCTATGTGCTGGTGGGTGACGAAGTGCGGATCACCCCGGGCGGGTTGACGCGCGTGGCACTGAAGAAGGGTTCGCTGGTGGTTAATTCGTCCCAGGGTGGCGGGACGAAAGATACGTGGGTGCTGGAAGATTGAGGATGCTCGGACGTACCGCTGCCAATCTGTTCTGGCTCTCACGCTATGTGGAGCGGGCCGAGAACATGGCCCGCCTGCTCGAAGTGGGCTACCGCATGTCGCTGACCAGCCGCCGCGAGGGCGGGGCCAGCGAGCATCTGATTTCGATGATGCAGGCCGCCGAAGTCGACGAAGGGTTCGACGCCAAGCATGAGGTGGCTGATGTCGACACGGTTGCCCATTACATGATGTTCGACCCGGACAATTCTTCGTCGGTCTATTCGTGCCTGCAGTCCGCGCGGACCAATGCGCGCTCGGTGCGCACGGCCCTGACCGGGGACATGTGGGAAAGCATGAACGGGGCCTGGCTGGAATTTTCCCAGATCAAGCCACGCGATGTGCGGGGCGCAAAGCTCCTTGGCCTGTTGCAGTGGGTGAAACAGCGCAGCCACGAATTCCGGGGCGCGCTGCTGGGCACCATTCTGCGCGATGACGGCTTCAACTTCCTGCAGGCGGGCAATTTCGTCGAGCGGGCGGACAATACCGCGCGCATTCTCGACATGAAATATTACGTGCTGCTGCCGCGCGCCACACAGGTGGGCGGAGATCTCGACATTCAGCAATGGACGCTGATCCTGCGGGCGGCCTCGGCGCATCGCGCCTATCGGCATGTCTATCACGACCGCTACAAGGCCCATAATATCGCGGACTTCCTGATCCTGCGGCCCGAAATGCCGCGTAGCCTGGTCTATTGCGCCAATTTCGTGCAGCAGAACCTGGATGGGCTGGCCAAAATCTATGGTCGCAAGGAGAAATGCCAGGAAGCGGCGGACAGCTTGCTTGCCCTGGTGGAAGGCGCCAGCATGGAAGCCATCTTCACCGATGGATTGCACGAGTTCCTCAACGAGTTTATCGCCCGCAATAACCGGGTGACCGACACCCTGTCGGAATCGTATAACTTCTATTGAACCATGCGCATCGAGATTGACCATTCCCTGACCTGTTCGCTGCCGCCCGGTGCGGCGGCACTGGTCATGCATCTGATGCTGACCCCGCCGAGCGGGTCATCGCAGACAGTGGAGAGCTGGAGCGTGGAAGCGGCCGGCATCGGCAATGCCGGGCGGTTTCGCGATGGCTATGGCAATGCCGTGCACCTGGTGAACCAGGCCCGGGCCGAAGGGGACATTGCGATTGGTGCCCGCGGCACGGTTGTGACCCAGGACACCAATGGCGTGCTGGGCAAGATTGCCGGCGAGCCGGTGCCGTCACTGTTCAAGCGGGTGACGGCGCTGACCCGAGCACCAGTGACACTTTATGGGAAATATCGCTCGGCGAAGGACAGCCGGCTCGATGTGTTGCATGGGTTGATGGCGCGTGTCGGGGAGACGCTGGGTCTGCCCGAGGAAACCGAGCCGATGACGCAGATGCAGGCAACGGGCGAGCAGACGCAAAGCCAAGGCACAGAGCCGGGACCAGAGCTGCCGCCGACCGCAGACTATGTGCATCTATTTATCGGCGCGGCGCGGGCGCTCGATATTCCGGCCCGCTATGTTTGCGGTTACCTGGCAGCGGGCGAAGGGGTCGCCGGGGGGCTGCACGCCTGGGCGGAAGCCTATGACAACAAACTGGGCTGGATCGGTTTTGACGCGCAGTACCAGATCTGTCCCACCGAGCGCTATGTGCGCCTGGCGGTGGGTCTTGATGCCGAAAGCGCGTTGCCGCTGCGGACTGTGCCCGTGGGCGAGATCGTGCAGCGGGCGGCGGTAAAGGCCGTTTAAGGCCCTCTGCTGAAACGCGCTTCGGCTACAAGCTCAACACATAAAGCCAACCCGAAATCGTCAGAGCCGAGAGCACGGTGGCGATCAGGATGGTATTGGCGGCCACGCTGACGCCGCGATCGTAGAAGGTGGCAAAGACATAAATGTTGATACCCGAAGGCATGGCCGAGAGCAGGATGCCATAGCGGGCGATCTCCATGGGCACATGGAACACCCAGATCATCAGGCCATAGGCAATGGCCGGATGGATGATCAGCTTGATGAACGAGGCGACCATGGCCTGTTGCCAATTGTCGGAGAGCTTGAATTCGTTGAGCGCGCCACCAATGCCGAACAGGGCGACCGGCACCACGGCCTGAGCCATCATCCGGAAAAAGGCTGCGATCGGCTCGGCTAGCTCGACACCTGAGACAGAAAGCGTAATGCCACTGGCAATGCCCCAGATCAGAGGATTTGAGACGACGCGCCGTGTGGCCAGCACCAGGGTAGCGCCAAGGGGCTGGGCATCGCGACGGGTGAGCTCCATGGTGACCATGGCAAGGGTCAGCAGGATGGCACCATGCAGCCCGATGATCGACAAGGTCACCGGCAGCGCACCCTCACCATAGGCCCGGCTCATGATCGGCAGGCCCACCAGCACGGTATTGGTGAACATGGCCGAAAATCCGGCCGACACCGCTTCGCCCGGCCGGTTGGCGAAGAAGCGGCGCGCCACCACAATGCCGAGGACGAAGCAGACAATGGCGCCGAAATAATAGGGCCCAATAATGCCGATATTGAACGCGGCGCGGAAATCGCTGGTGCCGATGGAATAGAACAACAGGCAGGGGGTGGCGAAATTGTTGACGAAGCCGATCAGCGCCTTCACCCCATCAGCGGGATAGAGCCCACGATGCACGGCCAGATAGCCCAATGCGATGAGCGCAAAGATGGGCGCGATAACGGCAAGTATGGAAAGCATCGGCCAGCAGTCCGGGCCAGAGGGAGGATGTGCAAGCCCTAGCCCCCGGGGGGAACAAGGTCAATCATCAACTTGTATGGTAGATTAATACGAAAGCAACTACCTTCCAAAACGAAAGCATATGCATTACATACGAACCAACACCACGATGAGGCGGCTAGATGCTGGATATTTTTGTCATTGGCGGCGGGATCAACGGAGCCAGCGTGGCACGCGATGCGGTGGGACGCGGCTATAGCGTGGCCCTTGCCGAAATGAGCGATCTGGCGTCGGGGACCTCTTCGGCGGCCACAAAGCTGATCCATGGCGGGTTGCGCTATCTCGAGCATTACGAGTTCCGGCTGGTGCATGAAGCACTGGCCGAGCGCGAAGTGCTGTGGGCCTCGGCCCCGCACATCATCTGGCCCCTGCGTTTCGTGTTGCCACATCACAAGGGGTTGCGGCCGGCTGCCGTGCTGCGGGCGGGGCTGGCGCTTTACGACTATATGGGCGGACGACGCCTGCTGCCGCCGACCAAGACACTGGATCTGACGCGGGACGAGGCGGGCAAGCCGCTCAAGCCCGGCTACAAGCTGGCGTTCGAATATTCCGATTGCTGGGTGAACGATGCACGTTTCGTGGTGCTCAATGCGCGCGACGCGGCGGATCGCGGCGCTAGCGTGCATGTGCGCACCAAGGTGGTTTCGGCGCGGCGCGAAGATGGCGGCTGGACCGTGGAACTTGACGGCGAGGCCGGCAAGCAGAGCGTTCGCGCGCGCATGCTGATCAACGCCTCCGGCCCCTGGGTGGATGATGTCATCAATCAGGCGATGGGCAAGAACGGAGCGCAAAATGTGCGGCTGGTTCAGGGCAGCCACATCGTGGTCAGGAAACTCTATGACCACGACCGCTGCTATTTCTTCCAGAATAGCGACGGGCGCATCTTCTTTGCCATTCCCTATGAGAGCGAGTTCACGCTGATCGGTACGACGGATCGCGACTATCATGGCGACCCCAAGGACGTGGCCATTACCGAGGAAGAAACCGACTATCTGCTCAAGGCGACCAATGAGTATTTTGCCCAGAGCGTGGGGCGAGACGATATCGTGTGGAGCTATTCGGGGGTCCGGCCGCTGTTTGACGATGGCGCCAGCGCGGCCCAGGAAGCGACGCGCGACTATGTGCTCAAGCTCGATGGCGATGCGGCGAGCGGGGCAGTGGTCAATGTGTTTGGTGGCAAGCTGACCACCTCGCGGCGGCTGGCCGAGTCGGTGCTGGAAAAGATCGAAGAGGTGCTGGGCAAGAAGGGGCCGGCCTGGACCAAATCAGCCACCCTGCCCGGCGGGGATTTTGGCCCCAAGAGTTTTGACGCGGAGCTGCGCCGGCTGGGCATGGACTATCCGCAAATGAATGCCGGCCTGCTGCGGCGCATGATGCGGCTCTATGGTACCAGGGCCAAAGCGGTACTCGGAACAGCCCGGTCCGAGGCCGACCTGGGCACGCATTTCGGGGCCGACCTCTACGCTGCGGAAGTCGATTATCTGGTTGCCAATGAATGGGCGCGGACGGCACAAGACATCTTGTGGCGGCGCACCAAGCTGGGGCTGAAGGTCAGTGCCGAGGATGCGGCGCGGCTGGAGGAGTACCTGGCGGCACAAGGCGGTTCGAGGGCATTGCTGGCGTGAAGACAAAGGCACCCCCACCCTAATTTCAGGGGGAGTGGGACCAGGGAGCCAGCAGAGCTCCCAATGAGGAGAAATCAATGACCAAGTTCATTCTGGCGATCGATCAGGGCACCACATCGAGCCGGGCGATCGTGTTCGATGGGGACCGCAAAATCGCGGGCGTCGGCCAGAAGGAGTTTACCCAGCATTTCCCGCAGGATGGCTGGGTGGAGCACGATCCGGAGGAAATCTGGGAGAGCGTCGTCTGGTCGGTCAAGACAGCGCTGTCGGAAGCCAATGTCTCGGCAAGCGACATCGCGGCAATCGGCATCACCAACCAACGCGAAACGGTGGTGATCTGGGACAGGGCCACGGGCGAACCGATTCACAATGCGATCGTCTGGCAGGATCGGCGCACCGCGGCCTATTGCGCCGAGCTGAAAAAGGCCGGGCAAGAGGCGATGGTGACCCAGCGCACAGGGCTGCTGCTGGACCCTTATTTCTCCGGCACCAAGGTGAAGTGGCTGCTCGATACCGTCGAGGGCGCGCGGGCGCGCGCTGAAAAGGGCGAGTTGGCCTTTGGCACCATTGACAGTTTCCTGATCTGGCGGCTCACCGGGGGCAAGGTGCATGCGACGGACGCCACCAATGCCGGCCGGACCTTGCTGTTCGATATCGGTAAGAACCAGTGGGACCCAGAGCTGTGCGCCCTGCTCGATGTGCCCATGGCGATGCTGCCCGAGGTCAAGGATTGCGCCGATGATTTCGGGACAGCGGAGGCCGAGCTGTTTGGGGCCGCGATCCCAATTCTCGGGGTGGCCGGCGACCAGCATGCGGCGACCATCGGGCAGGCCTGTTTTGAACCGGGCATGGTCAAATCGACCTATGGCACGGGGTGTTTTGCGCTGATCAATACCGGCACCGACATGGTGCCCTCAAAGAACCGGCTGCTGACGACCATCGCCTATCGGCTGGATGGCCAATCCACCTACGCTCTGGAAGGTTCGATCTTCATCGCCGGGGCAGCCGTGCAATGGATCCGGGACGGGCTGAAACTGGTGAGCCATGCCAGCGAAACCGGCCCGCTGGCGCGCACCGCGGACCCGAGCCAGAATGTTTACATGGTGCCCGCCTTTGTCGGGCTGGGGGCGCCTTGGTGGGATGCCGATGCCCGCGGGGCCATTTATGGCATTACCCGCAATACCGGCCCGGCAGAAATCGCCAAGGCGGCGCTGGAGGCGGTCAGCTACCAGACCCGCGACCTGCTCGAAGCCATGCGCAAGGACTGGACGAGCGGCAGCACGGAAACGGTGCTGCGGGTCGATGGGGGCATGGTGGCGTCGGACTGGACGATGCAGTTCCTGGCCGACATTCTCGATGCACCGGTGGACCGGCCGACGATTCTCGAAACCACGGCTTTAGGGGCAGCCTGGCTGGCCGGGATGAAAGCCGGGGTATGGCCCGGCATAAGCGAATTTGCGGCTGGCTGGGCCCGTGACCGGCGCTTTGAACCAGAAATGGATGCCGCTACCCGGAAAGCCAAGATTGCCGGCTGGGACGATGCGGTGCGCCGCACGCTGACCCAATAGGGTCAGCCGCCCCCGCTGGCCTCGACTTCGGCTGCCGGATCTTCGGGTTCGGCTGGCACCGGCTGGTTGATATTGGGATTATCGCGCAGGAAGGCGGTCACCTCGCTATCGAGCGTAACGAGGAAATCGCTAATGCGCTGGCCGTTGGAGCCCAGGTCATGCAGCGCACCGATCGAGGCCGAGCGCATGTCGACGGCGGCGCCCCCGCCTGAGGCGGCGACACGCAACACCGCCTCTTCGCGCCAGCCGACCAAGGTGAGAATACGCGCATTGAGCTGACCCGGCGTGCCGGCAATGCCCGGTTCACGGCGCTGGCGGATATCCCAGCCCTGCACCTGCGCAAGATGCTCGACGATGGCAAAAAGCTGCAGCGGGTCAAGCGGATAGGTGCGGGTGGTGGCGTTGGGGAAGAATCGTTGTTGCTCCTCCGCTGTCAGCAGGCGCGGCGCGGGCATATCGGCCATGTCCGGCTCGAAGATCAGCGGCAGCTCGCTGCGCGGCGCGGTGGCGATGTCGGTGACGATGGGGTAGCGCAGCGCCTGGGCGCCATAAAAGGCGAAGGGTGCGAGACAGATCAGTCCCAGGAACAGTCCGGATAGAGCCTTGCTCCAGCCCTGATCACCCGTGTGCCAGAGGCGCACCAGCCCAATGCAGGCGGCCAGCACGGCCAGCGCCGCGACCACTCCGGCAAACAGCGCCACGACCAGGAATATGCCGGAATCGAGAAAGCGCTCGCGATGCATGAGCACCGGAACGATGGTCAGCGGCACGGCAAGACTGCCCAACCGCCGCGCCAGCACAGCCCATTTCGAGGTTCTGATCAGTATCCGCACGAAGGCCTGTTCCCCAATCCGGCGCGCAGAATAGCGGCAAGGTCTTTCGCTTGTTTGAATAAATTTTCTGCGACCACCTACGGATAAAGGCGCGTGCTGGTCCAGGCAGCGCCGGGTAGTTCGCGGGTGAACCGCACGCGATCATGCAGGCGATACTCACCGTCTTTCCAGAATTCAATGGCAGTGGGGATCAGGCGATAGCCGGACCAATGCGGGGGCCGGGGCATTTCGCCTTCCCCGATCATGTCAGTCAGGGCTGCCACTTCGTCCATTATCTGCTGCCGGTCGGCCAGGGGCCGGGATTGTTTCGAGGTCGCCGAGGCAATGCGGCTGCCCCTGGCGCGGGAGGCGAAATATTCATCTGCTTCGGCCTCGGTGACCTGCTCCACCGGGCCGCGCATGCGCACCTGGCGCCTGAGGCTCTTCCAATGCATGACCATGGCGGCCTGTGGATTGGCCTGCAATTGATCGCCCTTGGCGCTTTCGAAATTGGTGAAAAAGCAGAACCCCCGCGCGTCGCGGCGGTTGAGCAGCACCATGCGCACATCGGGCAGGCCGGATGTGTCAGCGGTCGCCAGGGCCATGGCATGCGGGTCGTTGGGCTCGCTGTCCTCGGCCATGGCGAACCACTCCTCAAAGATCGCGAAGGGATCAAGATCGGTGCGGTCGGTATCGTCGAACAAGCGTTCGGTCAGGGTCTGCAACATAGAGATATTTCCTGCGCGTTGCCCGTGCCACAACTGGACAAGGGCCGGGGGCGTGGCCATATAGGACTTCAAATAGGGGGCGAACAATGCCCCAAGACAAAGATTGGACCCAATGCGCGATCCTTACACCGTACTTGGGGTGTCGCGGTCCGCAAGCGAGAAGGACATCAAGTCCGCCTATCGCAAGCTGGCCAAGAAGTACCACCCCGACCAAAATCCTGACGATCCAACGGCGCACGGCAAGTTTGCCGAGGCGACCCACGCCTATGACCTGCTCAACGACACCGAAAAGCGGGGACAGTTCGACCGCGGTGAAATCGACGCAGACGGCAATCCGCGCTTTGCCGGCTTCGGCAATGGCGGGTTTGGTGGTGCGCGCGGCGGTGCCCGGCCCGGTGCGGGTGCGGGTGCGGGCGGATTTTCCGCCGAGGACATTCTCAAGGAGTTCATGAGCGGTTTTGGCGGACAGCCCCGTGGCGGCGCCGGTGCACGCGGCGCTGCGGGTGGAGCGCAATGGGACCCGTTTACCGGCACGGCAGCCGGTGGCGCGGGCGGCCGGATGGGCAAGGGCGACGATGTGGTTGTCAATGTCACCATATCGCTTGAAGACGCACACAAGGCGGCGTCCGTGCCGGTGCGCATGCCGAGCGGCAAGGTGCTTTCGGTCAAGCTGCCTGAAAAGGTCGAGGAAGGTCAGCAGATCCGCCTCAAGGGCCAGGGCTCACCAAGCCCCTATGGTGAACCGGGCGACGCGCTGGTGACGGTGCGCTTTGAAAAGTCGAAGACCTTCCGCAAGGATGGGCATGATGTGCGCACCGATGTGCCGGTGACCCTCTATGAGGCGGTGCTGGGCGCCAAGGTGCGCGTGCCGACGCTGGATGGTTCGGTGGAACTCACCCTGCCCCCGGGCATGGACACCTCAAAGGCCCTGCGCCTGAAAGGCAAAGGGCTCTATGGCGATGGCGACCTCTATGTGAATATTCGCGTGGTGTTGCCGCCGGGCGGCGATGCGGACCTGGAAGCGCTGGCCCGGTTCATGCGCGATCAGAAGCCATACAAGGTGCGCGACTAGGCCCGCGGCGCAGCGGCCCGCTTCAATCGATCGTTGATCGCTTCGCCCAACCCTGTCTCGGGGATGGGCGCGACGGCGATCATCTGGGCCCCCATGGCATCGAGTTCGTGCAGCATGGAAAAGAGGTTACGAGCGGCCTCGTGCAAATCGCCGGTCTCCGAGAGGTTGCGCACCAGGCTGTTGTGCGGCGCCAGAGGCCCGAAGGCCAGATAGGCCTCGCCCGGCATCGGGGTGGTGTTGAGGCGAAGGCCCGCATTGGGCGCGTAATGACTGAGCAGCATGCCGGGCGCTGATATCGCCGCACCCTCCTCGGCCTTTTCCACCTGCCGGCCGGTGGCGTCTTCGATCTGCTGCCGGGAAAGCGCGCCAGCACGAAGCTGAACCAGCAGGTCTCCGTCCACCGCAAGAATCGTCGATTCAACGCCGGCCTTGCAGCGGCCGCCATCGAGGACGGGCACCTTGCCGTCAAACCCCCTGTGAACCTGTTCGGCCGTTGTCGGTGAGAGCTTGCCCGAGGGATTGGCGGATGGTGCGGCAAGAGGCCGGTCCGCGGCGCGCAAAAGGTCAAGCGCCAGGGGATGGTCGGGCACTCGCAGCGCAACCGTATCAAGGCCGGCCGTGATAATGTCTGTCAGGCCGTGACCCGCGCGAAGCGGCAAAACGATGCTGAGCGGGCCGGGCCAGAAGGACTGTGCCAGTTGACGCGCCAAGGGCGAGAAGGTGGCAAGGCGCTCGGCCATGGCCAGATCGGCGCAATGCACGATCAACGGGTTGAAGCGCGGCCGCCCCTTGGTTTCGTAGATGGCCAGCACGGCATCGGGATTGGTGGCATCGGCACCCAGCCCATAAACCGTCTCGGTGGGGAAGGCGCAGAGCTGCCCGGCGCGCAGCAGCGTGGCGGCTTGTTCAACGGTTGTGGGGAACGGGTCTGACATGGGCGGTGTTTGACAACAGGGAATGCCCGCGTCAAGACGAGATGGAACATGCGGAGAGCCAAGTGACGACGCTTCTGGTCAGCCAGCCGAATTTTGCCGATCACCTGACACCGCAAGGGCACCCCGAACGCGCCGATCGGATCCGGGCGGTGGAAGAGGCGCTGGCCGGGGCCCAGTTTGCCGCGCTCAAGCGCCGCAATGCGCCCTTTGGCGATATCATGCTGGCCGAGCTGGTGCATGACGGAACCTATCTCGCGCGCCTGCGCGATGCGCGGCCGGCCGAAGGCATCGGGCAATTGGATGCCGACACCTTTATTTCCGACGGCTCGATGGGCGTGGCGGCCACCGGCCTGGGCGGCGCGCTGGCGGGACTGGAAGCGGTGCTGCTGGGGGAGGTGGATAATGCGTTCTGCGCCATTCGCCCGCCCGGTCACCACGCTGAAATCGCCCTGCCCATGGGCTTTTGCCTGATAAACACCATCGCCATCGCGGCGCGGGAGGCGCAGCGGAAATATGGTGCAGAGCGCGTGGCGATCGTGGATTTCGACGTGCATCACGGCAATGGCACGCAGGACATTTTCAAGGACGATCCGAGCGTATTTTACGCGTCGAGCCACCAGATGCCGCTGTTTCCCGGTACCGGCAGCCCGGCGGAAACCGGGGTGGGCAATATCGTCAATGTGGCACTGCCGGCGCACTCCGGCAGCGAGACGATGCGGGAGGCATACACCGATATCATATTGCCGGCACTGGAGAATTTCGCGCCGGACCTGTTGCTGATCTCGGCCGGATTTGACGCGCATATCCGCGACCCGCTGGCCCAGCTTGAGTGGGTGGATGGAGATTTTGGCTGGGTCACGGCAAAGTTGATGGAGGTGGCGCAAAGGCGCTGCAGCAATCGCATTGTGTCACTGCTCGAAGGTGGCTATGACCTCAAGGGACTTGCAGGGGGCGCGCGAAGCCATGTTTCGACCCTCCTGGACCTATAAGATGAACGAGATTTGAGCGAGCGAACGAGTATGGCTGACACGGCACAGGACGATGTGAAGAAGCTGAGCTTCGAAGCGGCGCTGGAACAGCTCGAGCAGATCGTGGCCAAGCTCGAAAGCGGCAAGGCCCCCCTGGCCGAGTCGATCGCCATTTATGAGCGCGGGGAGGCTCTCAAGGCCCATTGCGAAGCGCTGCTCAAGACTGCCGAGGCGCGGATCGAGAAAATCACGCTCAATCGCGAAGGCAAGGCGGTGGGGACCGAGCCGCTGGACGCGGGCTGAAGGCTTTTCGCGAATACCCCCACCCAGCCTCCCCCTGATAGGGGGAGGAGCGCAGTAGTGTCTGCCGAGACATCGAGATTTTAGGCCCATGACAACCAACGCCGCCCTTCGCAATTTCCGCATCGTGCTGTGGGTGCTGGTGGCCGTGGCGGCGATCGGGGCGACGGCGCTTTATGTGTTCAGGCCGCCGCAGCGGCCGCTGGGCGTAACGGGACAGGAATTTGCGCTGGCCTCGACACAGGGCGGCAGTTTCACCCAGAACGATCTGCGTGGCACGCCGAGCCTGATCTTTTTCGGCTATACCTTTTGCCCTGATGTATGCCCGACAACGCTGGCGGAAACCACGGCCTGGCGCGCCCAACTCGGGCTGGCGCCGGAGGATTTGCGGATCATCTTCGTGACTGTCGATCCCGAGCGAGATAGCCCGGAAATGGTCAAGGCCTATGTCGAAGGGTTTGATCCCAGCGTGATCGGGCTGGTGGGCAGTGTCGAGGAAACCGAGAAGGCCAAGGCCGCCTTTGGCGTGTTCTCGGAAAAATCGGGCGATGTGGACAGCGAATTCTATCTGGTCGATCACACCGCGCTGACCTTCTTGATCGACGCGGATGGTACCTTTGAAGGCACGATTGCCTATGAGGAAGCCAGCGACACTGCGCTTGGCAAGATCGAGCGCATGGTCAAGGGGTGAGCCGCATACGGCTCGACCTGGCGCTGGAACAACGCGGGCTGATGCCCAGCCGGGCGCGTGCCCGCGATGCCATTTTGCGCGGGACGGTCTCGGTCAATGGCGCAGCGGCGAAAAAGCCCAACCAGATGGTGGGACCCGATGATGTGCTGGCCCTGGACGATCCGGCGGCAGGCTATGTGTCCCGCGCAGCGCTGAAGCTGATTGCCGGGCTGGATGCGGGACAAATCGATGCTGGCGGCAAGACCTGCCTGGATGTCGGATCATCCACGGGCGGCTTTACGCAGGTGCTGCTGGAGCGCGGCGCCGTGCGGGTCTTTGCCGTGGATGTGGGACATGACCAGTTGCACCAGAGCCTGCGGGATGATGCGCGCGTGGTGAGCCTTGAGGGGACCAATGCGCGGGACCTGGACCGGGAGACAATCACCGACCCGATTGACCTGCTGGTATCCGATGTCAGCTTCGTGTCGCTGACCAAGGTGCTGGCGGCGCCAATGGCGCTGTGTGGACCGGCGGCCGAAGCGGTGATCCTGTTCAAACCGCAATTCGAGGTGGGGCGGGAATTTGTCGGCAAGGGCGGGATTGTCAGTGATCCGGCGGCCATGGAACGGGCGAAGGCTGACGTCGTGGCGTTTGTGGAAGGCGCGGGGTTTGGATTGCGGGCAAAGGTGGTTTCGCCGATTGCCGGCGGTGACGGGAATGTCGAGACGGTGCTGGTGTTCGGGCGGGGTCAAGCCTGAACCCAGGCCTCGTAGGGGCCGCCGGCGATCAGGGCCCAGTAGAGCTTGCCCGAATTGGTGCGGGAGAAAGCCAGGCCGAATTCGGTGAAGCGGTTGGAGAGCAGGGTATTGCGGTGACCCTGGGAGCCGAGCCAGCCTTCGATGGCGCCAGGGAGGGTCTTGTAGCCCTTGGCGACGTTCTCACCCACCGCGAGGAGATAGCCGGCTTCCGAGACACGCTGGCGCAGGGTCACGCCGAGGTCGTGGCTGAGCGTGTCCTTTTGGGCCATCAGCCGCGCCTGGGCGCGGGCGGCGGCTTCGAGCTGCGGATTGTAACTCCAGCTTCCGGCGCCGTTGGCACGGCGAACGGCGTTGATCGTTGCAACGATCTGGTCGCGGGTGAGGTCTTCAGGCCGGTCCGAAACCTTTGCAGGCAAGGGCGGGATGGTCGAGGCACAGGCCGAGAGCAGGGACGTGGCGAGCAGGGCCAGGGCGGCGCGGCGGGTGTAATGGGTCATGGGGTCAGGCCTGGTCGTATGCGCTCAAGAGATTGGGCAGAATGGCAAGATCGGTGGTGACGGGATTGCCATCGACCAGATCCCAGCAGACCGAAAGGCCCGAATGGGCCGCGGCAAAGCCGAGTACGCGCTTACGGTTGAAACCCAGCCGCGCGGCGAAGGCATCGGCCATGGCATTTATGCGCTTGGGATCGGCAGCCAGTTTGGTGGCGCCGGGCGGATTGCGGAAAGCGTTGGCGACCTCGTAGTGCGGATCGCCGATCAGGCCCTTGGGATCAATGGCCAGCCAGCCGCGATCGGACGAGATGATATTGTCGTGGTGCAGATCGCCATGCAGAGGAATTTCCGGCATGGGCTTGTCGAAGAGTTTCAGCGCAATACCGGCAGAGCGCGCATAAAGATCGCGCGCGGTATGAGGCCATGTGCGCACATCGGTGTCGAACAGGGCCTGAAAGCGTTGCCGCAGCGGCAGCAGGTCGGCCGGCGC
Source organism: Devosia sp. (assembly GCA_040218355.1). Classification (GTDB taxonomy): domain Bacteria; phylum Pseudomonadota; class Alphaproteobacteria; order Rhizobiales; family Devosiaceae; genus Devosia. The sequence continues at coordinate 102,429 of JAVJRP010000003.1, forward strand.
ATCGGCGCGATGGCGGTGGAGGTTGGAGACAACGGTAGCGAGGGCCGTAGTGGCTTCGGCATCGCGGCCATTGCGGGCCGCCTCGCCCAGGGTGCCGCCATCGAGCCATTCCATGAAGATGGTATCGCCATGCATGTCGAAGACTGTGGCGGCGCCATCACCGCCATACCAGGACAGCAGGCGAGCGCCCCTGCCCTCTTCTTCGGACACGGCAGGCTTGAGGATCTTGAGCGCGGCAAAATTGCGCCCATTCTGTTCGACGCGAAAGATCCAGCTGCGCGGCGTTTCCGCCACAGGGGTGGACTTGGTCAGTGACCAACGGATCATGGCACGGCTCAACGCCGTTTCGACGGGGGACTGATTCACCATGGCGCCATTAGAGCAGAAGCGTGGACACGATTCGACGGTTCTGTGCACGTGACGCGAGAAGGTGATGGAAGTGAGGCGGAATGTGTTTGTCGGGTGCCCCAACTGGTGCTGCCGAGGTGAGGACTGAAGGCGATCACCCCACCCTAGCTTCGCTACGGCCCTGTGGGCCTAGCGCCGCTACCCTCCCCATCAAGGGGAGGGAGGGATGAACACTAGTGCCTCAGCCGACGCGACCCTCCTCTGAAGGAGAGAGCATGAGGGTGACGTGACCTCGCCGTGTCCTAATTTAATCTGTAGGCGTCTTTCGCTGCCTGATAGCTCAGATGCCTGGCGATTTCGGTGGCAGAGGATTTGCTCAGGCGGTTTTCGGCGACCCAGTTGGCAAGGAACCCGCTGACTTCGCGGCGCCAGACATCGTGGCGCGCGGGGATGGAGAGCAGTGCCCGGGTGTCGTCGTTGAAGCCGGCGAGATTGTAGAAGCCGGCGGTTTCCACGACCTGATCGAGATAGCGGCGGATGCCTTGCGGGCTGTCGTGGAACCACCAGGGCGGGCCGATCATCAGCGAGGGCCAGTAGCCAGCCATGGGCGCCAGTTCGCGGGCATAGGTGGTCTCGTCGAGCACGAACATGATGATCTGCAGGTTCGGCTCATTGCCACACCGGCTGAGCAGCGCCCTGAGACCGCCGACATAGTCGGTCGGCCCCGGGATATCGGCGCCCAGATCGGCGCCGCGCTCGTCAAACAGCAGCGGATCGGTGTTGCGGCGCGAACCGGCGTGGATCTGCATGACCATGCCATCCTCGACCGAGAGCAATGCCATTTCCGTGAGCATCTGGGCGCGGAACAGTTCGGCATCATTGGCGTCGTGGCGGCCAGCCAGCACCTTGTCGAGCAGGGCCTGCTTTTCATTGAGCGGCAGATCGGCGGTGTTGGCCGTGGGCACGCCATGGTCGGTGGCGACAGCGCCAAATTTGCGGAAGTATTCGCGGCGCTTGCGATGAGCGTTGATCAGCCCATCCCATTTGGTGATGTCCTCGCCGGTGAGCTCGCCGAATTTGTGCAGATTTTCGACAATGGCGGCGCGGCTCGGGTCGGTGACGTCGTCCGGACGGTAGGTGGTGCGGACCTGGCCGATCAGGCCCTGTTCGGCCATGGACTGGTGATGGGTCAGCGGATCGAGCGCAAACTCTGTGGTGGCGATGACCTCGACCTTGAAGCGATCGAGAATAGCGCGCGGCAGCAGATCGGGTGACGCCAGCTTGGCGTCGATGGCATCATAAATGCTGTCGGCGGTGGCGCCGGACAGTTCCTCTGTGATGCCAAAGACCGCATGCAGGGAATGGTCGACCCAGGTTTTGGACGGCGTGCCGGCGAACAGGAAGTAGTTCTCGGCAAACAGCCGCCAGGCTGTGCGGCCATCGGTTTGGATGGTCTTGCCATCCTTACGGGGGATGCCCAGCGCATCATAGCTGATGCCGCGGCTCTTGAGCATGCGCAGCACATAATGGTCCGGTGTCAGGAACAGCGCGGTGGGGCTGGCAAAGCGGCCGTTTTGCGCGAACCAGGATGGATCGGTGTGGCCGTGCGGGCTGATTAGCGGCAGATCGCTGACGGTGCCGTAGAGATCGCGCGCAATGGCGCGCGCCGGCTCGGAAGCGGGAAACAAACGGTCGGGATGGAGATGGCTTGGCTGGGTCATGGGGAGGTTGTGCCACGTTCACCGGGCAGTTTCAACATCTTCCATACAAGATGGGATAGTAGAGAATTTGAAACAAATTAACCGCAAATGGAGGACGCGCTTGGATGGTGGGAGGCTCGCGGTATCCTCGGTGCCATCAAGGGTAAGAAACGGCCCAGCAAGGCGGCTGCCCGGCAAACACATTGCGTTCCCTTTGGAATGGCGTGTTGCGGAGGCGGCAAGATGACCCATCTCGATCTCGACCAGTCCGGCTCGGACCTGACCCGCCTGCGGCGCGGCGTTCCGGCGCAGCGCCGGCGGCTGATGGTTCTATCGGGCTTTGCGTGTGCCCTTGCCATGGTCGGCGTGGCCGCAGCAGTGCTGAACGCCCTGCTCTAGCTTCAGGCGCTGGCAGAAATGCGCCGGGGCAAATCCGGCTTCTGGCCAAAAAGCTGCAACATGGGGGTCACGTCCTGGGCCGGGACGGGGCGTGAATACAGATAGCCTTGCCCCATCTGGCACCCATACCGCCCCAGAATATCGGCCTGTTGGCTGGTTTCAATGCCCTCGGCGACCACGCGCATGTCGAGTTGGCGGGCGATGTCGAGAATGGCGCGCGTCACCACGCCGCTGGGCTCGTCAATGCCCAGTCTTTCGACAAAGGAGCGGTCGATCTTGATGATATCGACCGGAAAGCTGAGGAGATGGGTGAGCGAGGCATAACCAGTACCGAAATCATCCAGCGCGACGAGGAGCCCGAGATCGCGCAGGGCTTCCACGGCTCGGGGCACCGTCTGATCACTGTCGCCCATGAAGACGGATTCATTGACCTCGAGCACGACATGGCTGAGCGACACGTTCTGGCGGGCAAAGATGTCCTGGATTCGCTGGGCCAGGTCGCCACGCTGGAAGTCGCCGGTGGTGACGTTGATCCCCACATGTTGAAACGGAATGCCTGCGTCGAGCCAGGTACGGATGTCGCGCGCGACGTGTTCGAGCATCGTGCCGGTCAGTTCATAAGCAATGCGCGGATCCTCGAGCCCGCTCTGGAACGCCCCGGCAGAGACGATGGTGCCATCCGGCATGACGAGGCGAGCGAGCGCTTCCAGACCAACGATTTCAGCGGTTTCGAGCCGCACAATGGGCTGGTAGTGGGCGATCAGCCGGCCTTCGTTCAGGGCAGAGCCAAGCTGGCGCACCGTGGCGATCCGTTCGACCATGTCGGTGCGCAGATCCGGGCGAAAGCCGACATAGCCGCCGCGATGGGTCTGCTTGGCCTGATAAAGCGCAAAATCCGCATTCTGGCACAGGGTATCGGAGTCGGCGCCATCGACGCCGAACAATGCGCCGCCCAGCGTCACATGGGCGTCGATGGTCTGATCACCGACCTCGACCATGCCCGAGGCTGCGGCCAGCACGCGGGCGGCGGCGGCCTCGAGACTGGCGTGGTCGGCGCAATCGGAGACAAGCATGGCGATCTCATCGCCGCCCTGTCGGCAGGGCAGGATGTCTGGACCACATTGGCGCAGGCGATCGGCAATGGCGCGGATGAGCGCATCTCCAGCGGCGTGGCCGATGCTGTCATTGACCAGCTTGAGATGGTCGATATCGAGCAGGATGAGCCCGAAGGGTTCGCCAACCAGGATGCGCTCGGCCAGCGCCGCGTTGAAATGGCCCCGATTGGGGAGGCCGGTCAGCACGTCGAAATAGGCCAGGCGATGGTTTCTGGCACGGACACGTTCATGTTCGATCGCCAGGGCGCAAAGATGCAGGCAGGTGTCCACCACGTCACGCTCGAAAGCGGAAGGGCCTCGCTTGGTGTCGTAGTAAAAGGCAAAGGTGGCAACCACCTTGCCCTCGCTGTTGTGGATGGGGCTGGACCAGCACGCCTGCAACCCCAGCGGCAGGGCCAGCGCCTTATAGTCAGCCCAAAGCGGGTCGGTTTCGATATCGGTGACGATCACCGGTTCGCCGCGCCACGCGGCGGTGCCGCAGGAGCCGGCGCACGGGCCGATCGGGACACCGTCCACTGCAGCCGAATATGTGACCGGCAGGCTGGGACCGGCGAGCGGACGCACCTTGCCCTCTTCGATCAGCAGGATGGAACAGGCAACCCCGGGCACACGGCTCTCGACGCGGCGGCACAAAATGTCGCCGACCTCGGCCAGTTCTTCACCTCGCGCGACGGCTTCCAGGACTTCCGTCTGTACGCGGAGCAGGAGTTCGGTATCGCCCGCCACCTTGCTGGCTCCCAGTTTGCTAGGCGATGAGGCTAGCAGACCGCGCGTAAAGGGAGTGTTTGCGGAAGAATGCAGATTGAATCAATTTGTGCCGGGCTTTTTGGGTGCGGCCCGGGACAGCAAATAGGTGGCCATGGACAATGTCCACGGCCACCTTGATGGTTCTAGCTCGGCAGCTTGAACGCCACGACCTTAGTGGAATAGCGCGACTGGATAGCGCCCTGCCCGCCAGCGATGACCGCGATATATTGCTCGCTATCAAGGGTATAGCTGATCGGGTTGCCGCCAGCGGCGGGCAGTTCGTATTGCCAGACGACTTCACCGGTGGCGAGATCATAGGCGCGCAGGATGTTGTCCTTGGCACCGGCGTTGAAACCGATGCCGCCGGCCACAATCAGCGAACCGCCATGGGTCGGGGTGCCCATGGGGATTTCCCAGGGAACCGAGATGCCCAGGGCGCCACTGCCCTTGGCGCTGCCATAGGTATTGGACCAGAGCAGCTTGCCGGTGTTGAGGTCCACAGCACTGATATAGCCATAGGGCGGGTCGATGCAGGGGGTGTTGAGCGCGGTGAGCCAGAATTGCGGGAAGGCAGCATAGGGCACATTTTGCTGTGCCACCACACCACCGACTTCACGCGGATCGCCCCATTCGCCCTGTGGCTCCACGCCCATAGCGTCGGCCTCTTCGCGCGTCAAAAGCTCGGTATAGCTGGCGAAGCGGTTGGAGTTGACGAGCATAACGCCATTGGTCGGGTCGACCGAAACGCCGCCCCAGTTGATGGCGCCAAAGCTGCTCGGCGACTGGACATAGGGATCCAGACCCGGCGGGGTGTTCGGGCCTTCGTAGCGCGCCTGCTTGAACTTGACGCGGCAATAGAGCTGATCGAAGGGCGAGACGCCCCACATATCCGCCTCGGTCAAGTTTGCACCCCGGAAGGAGGGCAGGCTGTTCGAGAAGGGCTGGGTGGGCGAATTGCGCTCTTCGGGCACGACGCCGCCCTGCGGCATTTCCACTTCGGTGACCGGGAAGATCGGTTCGCCGGTGATGCGGTCGAGCACGAAGATCTCGCCGGCCTTGGTCGGCTGGATCAGTGCCTTGCGCATGGTGCCAGTGGCATCGGGCAGCTCCAGGAGAGTGGGTGGCGAGGCCACATCATGGTCCCAGATGTCGTGATGCTTGGTCTGGAAAGACCAGCGGACACGGCCGGTTTCCGCGTCGAGCGCCACGACCGAGGAGCTGTACTGGTCATCAAACTCACGACGCTGGCCGCCGAAATAGTCGGGGGTGGCATTGCCGGTAGGGAGGTAGACCAGACCCAGCTCTTCATCAGCCGAAGCAGGCGCCCAGCTATTGGGCGTGGCCACGGTATAGCTTTCGCCATCGGGTGGCAGGCCGGTTTCGTTCGGACGGCCCATATCCCAGGCCCAGGAGAGTTCGCCGGTGACCGCATCGAAGGCGCGGATAACGCCGGAGGTTTCGCCCCAATACTGGCCATCGGTAACCCAGCCGCCCACGACCACCTTGCCGCGCACATAGGTGGGGGCAGAGGTGATCTTGTAATAACCGCCGATGAACTTGCCTTCGTGGTCTTCCATGCCCACGGAGAGATCGGCCATGCCGCCCTCGCCGAAGTCTGCGCAGAGCTGGCCGGTTCCGGCATCGACGGCCACCAGCTTGGCGGTACCGGTTCCGGCAATGATGCGTTCGGCGCATGCGCCGCTCAGGCCCGGTTCGGCGTGGAAGGTGACGCCACGGCAGGTGCCGCCATGACCTTCTGAGGCGTCGTACATCCAGCGTTCAGCACCGGTCGCCGCGTCGAGCGCGAAGAGCTGGCTGAACTGGTTGCACATATAGATCGTGTCATCGATCTTGAGCGGGGTGGAATTATTGGCCGGAATGCGGCCCACATCGACCGACCAGGCCACTTCGAGCGTATCGATATTGTCGAGGGTAATCTGGTCGAGCGGCGAGTATTTCTGGCCACCCTGGTCTCCACCGAAATAGGGCCAGTCCGCACCGGTCTGACCGGCGGGGGCGGCGCCATTGGCGGCCGGATAGGTACCGATGCCGGTCTGGAAACGCGGGTCCTGCGGCAGGCCGGGCGCGCTGACGCCGTAAAGCGCGGCCCCCAGGCCGACCGACACGACCGTACCGGCCAGGATGAGGCCGGCAGCGCCAGCCGGCACCTTGCGCGCGAAATTCAGCCTGCCCGAGAGCGCATGCTGGCTCCAGGGCAAGAGCAGCCAGATACCGAAGGCGAGGGGGATCAGCAGGCGGGGCATCAACGCCCAGCCGTCAAAGCCGACTTCCCAGATGGCCCAGACAATGGTTATGGCCAGGGTCAGCCCGAAAATCCAGGCGCCAAGGCGCCGGCCGCGGAACAGCAGTACCGCAGCGGCGAGGAACAAAATGCCCGAAATGACGTAATAGAGCGAGCCGCCCAGGGTGGCGAGGTAACCACCGCCGCCGATGAAAATCAGGGCCATGACGCCCAAAACGATGGCGAAGAGCCACATCAGCCCGCGCGCCAGAATATGCGGGGGTTTGGCCCCGCCTTGGTTACTCATTGAAATGCCTCCTAGAGTATATTTGTGTTTCAGGGGTCGGGTGTGTCCGCCCCTGTTTGAGGGTAGAGAACCGTGTTCATGGCCTGGGACAGGCGCTGAACGCGCTCGAGGTAGAGGGCGATGGCGTGCAGGTTGTCGTCCGAAAGATCGGCGAGCGCCGCCTCATATTCGCGCGAAATGCGCCGATGCAGCCGAAGCGGCTCGGCGGCGGCCACCTCATCGAGCACGATCAGCACGCTGCGCCGGTCCTTGGGGTGGCGTTCACGCCGCACAAAACCGGCCTTCTCCAGCCGATCGAGCAGTGCGGTGCCGGCGCCGGAGGTCAGCCCGAGATAGGCGATGATCTCGCGCGGACTGGCAGGTTCATTGCGCGCCAGCAGATAACCCATGCAGCGAAAATCGGTGGGGTGGATGCCATGATGGCGAGCCGCCGCCTCCTGGGCCTCTTCGGCCCGCCGGATCATCCCGACCAGCGCGGCCCCGACCCTGTTCTGTAATTCTCGCCGATCCGGCACGGTATGTCACAATCGATAAGTATCTTTACCGTGAAGATATATGGGTGTGGCGTGTTGGGCAAGGGTGGGGTGAGCATATCACAGGGATGATGCATCAGAGTGCGGGAACGTTAGTATGTTGTGGCGGTGCTTCAGTGCGTGCGGTGGCCCGCTCACCCGGGGTTGAGCCACGTCGTTGTCTTCGGCCAATTCGATTGGCACCTGCAAGTTGCCGTCGATCTCGTCCGTGCCGCGTGGCGCCACGCCCCGATAGCCTACGCGTGCGGTTCCCCAACCACGTGGGCCAGGGCAGCGGCCGGAACGAGCCTCTGATTAGCCACGATCTTTCTGCTCTGGCCTACTATCATGTTGACATTCCGGATCATCGGCAGGCCGAGAAGAAACCCACCGGCTCGACGCAGTGATGATCGCGGTGGCGACAAAGGAGTCAGAAGAAATCGAACGGATGATGACTGACCGTGTCGCGAAGGTGGTGGTACTGGCACGGCGGGAATAGAAAAGCCCCACCTCGGGAGGCGGGGCTGTCAACCATTCGGACTTGGATTCGTCCTACATAGGCTCGCCACCTTTCGGTGGACTTGAGGCGCACTGCGGTTTCCCGCAAGCGCAGTCGCCGGAATATGAGTCTTCAGAGCTTGTCCGTCAAGGCGTCCAGCCCCAGCGCATGCAGAATGCACCTATGCAACTTAATCAATTCCTCCGGCGCGAGGATAATTTTCAGGTATTTGCGTTGGCGAGTGCTCTTGTCGCGCCCTTCATAGGGCATATCAAGCCGCTCATAGGCCACGGTCGCCAACATGTCTGCCTTTGCAAACTTGAACTTGCCGTCATAGGGCGCCGGCGCCTCATAGGGCAGCTCGACCTTGCACTGGTAGCGGATCCCGGATCGCGACGGCGTCATGCTCAATGGCACAACCGTACAAAGCCCATCACGATGCGGCAGTCTCGGAGAAACAACCGCGACCAGGCGCTCCTTGACCATTTCAGGCGGCTTGAAGCCCGTGCTGTAGTTGCAGACCAGAATCTGCCCCAAGACTGGCGGGTATTTGATGGCCAATAGATGAAGCTCCGAAATGCGGCTCCTTTATCCCGCGATTCCTGCAATACACGCAAACTGAGCTTGGCCGAAACTTCAGCGCATATGTGCACGGTTTCCGCTTCGACACCTCTGGGGCCTACCCGGCATCAAAAGGCTTTTGAGTTCGCTAACCTCTTAAGCCAGCATGGGTATGCTTGTGCCGAAAAAATCCCTGATCTTACCTTTTAGGCAGCGACGGGAGCGAGCTGCCGACGCATCGGGACTGAGGTTACAAGCTGGCATCCCGCTTCATAGTCCTGCCGAAGCGGTGCAGCCGTACGATAGCGGACGGTGCTGGATTCACAATGACTTAGCTGGACGCAACTTGCGCGACATCAAACGCGATCAGCGCAGCCGCGCGTCACAATCAAGTTTCTGATTTTCTTGGAAGAAAAATGGTGCCCAGAGCCGGAATCGAACCAGCGACACGCGGATTTTCAATCCGCTGCTCTACCAACTGAGCTATCTGGGCATCGGGCTTGAGCGGCGCGGGGCCGTGAGCCACGGGCCTTATAGGGGAACCGATTTTGCCGCGCAAGCGTGAAAACGCGATGTGGATAAAGGGAATTGCGGGGCTCGATGACAGGGGGATGACGGGGGGATGACGGGGTCGCCAACCGATTGCCGCGTCACCACTATGGTGCCAGTGCCGCGCAAACAGCAATCACCCCCGCCTCGCTCTGCTACGGCCCGATGGCCTGGCGGCGCTATCTCCCCCCACAAGGGGGAGGTGGACAGGAACCGGGATGCCGAGAAGGTTGGGACTATCGTTCGAGGTGAAGGCTAGTTCTCGTCCTCGCCGTCCGCGTCAGGCAAGGGCTCGTCGTCCCTGGCGGGGATGACATAATTGCCGGTGAGCCAGCGGTTGAGGTCGATATCGGCGCAGCGCCTGGAGCAGAAGGGTTTGAACTCTTCCACCATGGGCTTGCCGCAGATGGGGCATTTCTTTTGGGGAGATTCAGCCATTTGAGCGTTTCACCGTTTCCTTGAAACGCCAAACGCTCCAAGTCCTTCATTGTCGCGCTTCCGATCCTCGGATCAAGTCCGAGGAGCACACCGTTGCCACTTTTGCTGGAAGCGCTTTAGACGCCGGACAGGCTCGACTGGTTGAGCCAGTTGAAATGGACCGGATAGCCCTCGCCGGCCAGAAGCTGAGTGGTTTCGTGCAAAGGCAGGCCGACCACGGCCGAATAAGACCCGACGAGCTTGACGACAAAGGCGCCGGCAATGCCCTGAATGGCGTAGCCACCGGCCTTGTCGCGCCATTCGGCGCTGGCGAGGTAGGCCTCCATTTCTTTGGAGGACAGGCGCTTGAAGCGGATGCGGGTTTCCACCAGGCGATGGCGGCGGGCGCCCGAGGGGGTGATCAGCGTGACCCCGGTATAGACGCGATGGGCGCGGCCCGAGAGCAGGCGGAGGCAATCGGATGCCTCTTCCATGGTCTCGGCCTTGGGCAGGATGCGTCGACCCACAGCGACCACCGTGTCGGCCGCCAGCACCATGGTGTTGGTACCGAAGCCGGCAATGGAGGCCTTGTGCTGGGCCGTCAGAGCCTTGAGATCGGCCAGACGCTGGGCCAGCTTGCGCGGCAGTTCGCCTTTTTCAGGTGTCTCATCGACATGGGCCGGCACCAGGTGTTCGGGCTCGATGCCGATCTGGTTGAGCAGAGCCAGCCGGCGCGGTGAGGCCGAAGCCAGAATCAGGTCGGGGCGGCCGGCCATTTACATCGTGCTCCTGGATGGGCTGGGCCCTTCGCATGGCTCAGGGCGTTCGTTGCTCAAAACGATCCACCGGATCGTTTTGCCCACCTGCGGTGGTCGCGCCTCACTTAAAGCGGTAGGTGATGCGACCCTTGGTGAGGTCGTAGGGGGTCATTTCGCACAGCACCTTGTCGCCGGCGAGAACGCGGATGCGGTTCTTGCGCATGCGCCCGGCGGTGTGGGCGATAATTTCGTGATCGTTTTCAAGCTTCACGCGAAAAGTCGCGTTGGGAAGCAATTCGGTGACCACGCCCGGGAATTCGAGCACTTCTTCCTTGGCCATACTTTCTCCTGAGAAGGCCCCATGCGCCATTGTTGGCTGGCCGGGGCCGCAAAATCGGGCGGAACCTACTTCAATTCAAAGGTTTTGTGAACCACTTGCGATCAATGGCTCCAAACGAGCTTTGACACGCTTGCGCAAACCGTCGCGCAGCTCGCGATAGGCGCCCAGAACCAGGCTGCGATTGCCTTCGACCAGCGAAGGGTCGTCCACCTGCCAATGTTCGATGGCGCCGGCCTCGAGCCCCTTCTTTTCCACCGCATCGGGGGCGTCGTCGGACAGGGTGATGACGAGATCGAAATGATTGGCGACCAGTTCGTCCAGGATATGGGGCGTATGCACGCTCATATCAATGCCGATCTCTTCCATCACCTCATGCACGAACTGATCAGCCTTGCCGCCATTGACGCCGACCGAGCGGGCAATGAGCCGCCCCGGAAAGGCCTGGCGGGCGAGTGCTGCGGCGATGGGCGAGCGCACCGAATTCATCGAGCAGACGAAGAGCACTGTGGGCAGTTCGCTGGTCGCCTCGTCGATGCGGGAGGCATAGGGCTGGACGGCGCAGATCAGCGTGAACAGGCGCCGGGCGGTGTTGAGATCGACGATGATCTTGTTGGTGAGGCGGGTGCGCAGCAGCTCGGCCGCCTCGTTGTGCATGCCGCGCCGGGCCATATCGACGGTTTCGATCTGGAAGGGCTGGGCCGAGCGGATCGCCTCGTAATAGGCGTCGCGGATACGGAAATAGTCGCGGATCAGCCGGCGGAACGGGGTCAGCGACAGGTAGTGCGCGGCAATGGGCTGGAAGGTCTCGGGGTGGCGCACATCGAGCAGGATGTAATTGCCGATGATCGACATGTGGAGCGCATAAGGCCCCTCGGCACTGACGCGGGCCGGCTTGAAGGCATTGTCCTCGAGCAGATCGTAAATGGCGATGCGCCATTCATGCACCTCGTCGGGATTGATCGAGGTGATGGTATTGGGGTCGAGCGTGACGGTGACCAGCCTGTCCTTGCTGGTCGCCGCCTGCTCTGTGCCCATCGAAATGCTCACCGATTGAGCCTTATGGAAATGGACCGGCCATGGCCGTCGAGATCTTCAACCCCGGCAATGGTGACGGCGGGTTCGGCCAGTGCTGACAGCGAGGACGGTGTGCAACCGAGGAGCGAGGTGCGCTTCATGAAGTCGAGCACGCCCAGGCCCGAGGCAAAGCGCGCCGAGCGGGCGGTGGGCAGCACATGGTTGGAGCCGCCGACATAATCGCCAATGGCTTCGGGCGTGTGGTGACCAAGAAAGATTGCGCCGGCGTGGCGGATTTTCGGGACCAGCGCCTGCGGGTCGTCGGTAGCGATTTCCACATGCTCGGAAGCAATGCGGTTAGCAAGGTCTGCCGCCTGATCGAGCGATGCGACGGTGATGATGGCGCCGAACTCCTCCCAGCCTTCGCGGGCGATGGCCTGCTTGGGGAGCAGGGCGAACTGACGATCGACTTCAGCGGTGACCGCATCGGCGAGCCTTGCATCGGTGGTGACGAGGATCGACTGGGCCCCTGCCCCGTGCTCGGCCTGGGCGATGAGATCGGCCGCCACCCAGGCGGGATTGGCGGAGTGGTCGGCAATGACCAGCACTTCGGAGGGGCCGGCGATCATGTCGATGCCGACCTGGCCGAACACCTGGCGCTTGGCGGCGGCGACATAGGCATTGCCGGGCCCGGTCACCTTGTCGACGCGGGCGATGGCCTCGGTTCCATAGGCGAGCGCTGCAACGGCCTGGGCGCCGCCAATGCGGTAGATTTCGGTGATCCCGGCAATCTGTGCAGCGGCGAGCACCGTGGGATTGATTTCGCCATTGGGGGTCGGGACCACCATGGCAATGCGCGAGACGCCAGCCACATGAGCCGGCACGGCGTTCATCAGCACCGAAGAGGGATAGGAGGCCAGGCCGCCCGGCACATAGATGCCAACGGCGTCCACGGCGGTCCAGCGCGATCCGAGGGTCACCCCGAGATCATCGGTATAGACATGGTCCTGCGGCTTCTGCTTTTCGTGATGCGCCTTGATACGGTCATGCGCGGTCTGCAGGGCGGCGCGCACATGGCCCGGAACCTGGGCGGTTGCCTCAGCAATCTCCTCGGCGGAGAAAGCCAGGGTCGATGGGGTGACATTGGCCCGGTCGAACCTGTTGGTCAGTTCAGCCACGGCCACATCGCCACGTGCCCGCACATCGCTGATGATGGAGGCGACCGTGTCGTTCACATCCTTGCTGGACTCGCGTTTGGCGCCGAGCAGATCGGAAAAGCGCTGTTCGAAATCGGACTGGGCGCTATCGAGGCGTAAGGGCATGAAGGGCTTTCTAGTCGAGGGCGTGTGCGGGTTTGCCGGAAGCGGCCCAGGCAGCGCCAAGGTCAGTCAGCCGGGCCTCGAGATATTCGACCGTCATGCGGACCGTGCCGCCGCCTGCGAAGCGCAGCTCGACAATACCCGAGGGGGCATCGGTGACCTCAAAGCCGATGGCGAGAAGGTTGAGCACGCCTTCGGGCGCAGCGGGATCAAAACCTGCATAGGCGACATGGGTTACCCCACGAAAATCGAGTGCGGCACGCTTGCGCGTGCCTTTGCCGCGCGGCGTGTCGCTTTCCCACGCAAAGCGGTTCATCAGCAGCGCAAAGCGCTGGTCTCGCCGGGCATAGCCCATATCGGGGACGCGGACGACAGCGTCCTGCGCGTGGGCGGAGACAACTTCGAGGTCTTCGGTATCAAGCGCAATCAGCTTGAGATCGGTCATGTGCAAGGCCCTGTTGGGATGGCGATGACCCTATCTGGTCACGACACCCCCGATCTACAAGTTTGTGCGGATCGGGGCAATGCGAAGAGCGCGGGTCTCGCAGACTTTACTTGCTAACTGACTGGTCAGTTAGTTATTATAGTTCTATGAAACAGGAAAAGAAGTTCAGCCGCAGGGCCGATGCGCGCCCCGACGAATTGCTCGACGCAGCCATGAAAGTGTTTGCGCAGAAGGGTTTCGCGGGGACCAAGATGGACGATATCGCCCGGATGGCCGGGGTATCGAAGGGGACGGTCTATCTCTACTTTCCCTCCAAGGACGCCCTGATGGAAGGGATCATCATGCGGGCCGTGGCGCCGATTGCCGAAGGCGCCTTGCCGCAATTGGCCAGCTTTAAAGGCGACCCACGCATTCCCATCACGATGCTGCTCAAGATGATTGCCGGACTGCTGAGCAATCCGGAGAATTTATCGATACCGCGACTGGTGCTGCGCGAGGGCATGAATATCCCCGCCATTGCCGAGATCTATCGGCGCGATGTGCTGGACCTGGCAATCCCGGCCCTGACAGGTCTGGTTGCCCGCGGCGTTGCTTCAGGCCGGTTGCGGGCCATCGACCCGGAACTGACGGTGCGCTCCATTGTCGGGCCGATCATCGCCCACGTCATGCTCAGCGAGGTGTTTGGCATTCATCCCGAGGGCGGAATGGCGCTGGACCGTCTGATCGACAACCATCTCGAAATCCTGTTCGGCGGCATATCTGCGCCAGAAACGGCGGCCCGCCATGAATGAATTCTTCAATGGGCTTCTGGCAGCAATTTTCGCCCTCCTGCCCCATCAGGAGGTGGCAACCGGCTTCAACGGCTATCTGGAAGCCGACTATGTCTATGTTGCGCCAGTCAGTGCCGGGCGGATCGACGCGATTGCCGTGACCGAAGGGGATGCAGTGGCCGCAGGGGAGCTGGTTTTCACGCTGAGCACCACGCAACAGCAAAACCTGCTCAATGCCGCACAGGCCCGCGTTGCCGCCGCTGAGGCCACTCTGGAAAACCTTGAAACCGGCAGCCGGGGCGCGGAACTCGACGTTATCCGGGCTTCGCTGAGCAAGGCCGAGGCCGATCTGGCGCAGGCCCAGTCCAATCTCACCCGCAGCGAGAGGCTGGCCGAGGCCGGCACAGTGCCCGGGGTGCGGGTCGAGCAGGATCGCACGGCCCGAGCCACGGCGCAGGCCCAGGTCGAGCAGTTGCGGGCGCAACTGGCCGTCGCCGAACTGCCGGCGCGCAGCGCACAGCAGGTGGCCGCCGAAGCCAATCTGCGCGCGGCGGAAGCCGATGCCGAACGGGCCCGGCAGGACCTTGAGGACCGGCGGGTCGTTGCACCGGTGGACGGCATTGTGGACAAGCTTTTCTACACCATGGGGGAAGTTGCCGGTTCGGGCAGTCCGGTGGTCTCGCTGCTGCCCGCGGGGCCATTGGAGGCCTGGTTCTTCGTGCCAGAGATGCAGCGGGCTGGCCTTTCCATTGGCGAGGCGGTGCGCGTGACCTGTGACGGGTGCGATGTGCTGCAGGCCAGCATCACCCATATTGCCAGCGCCCCGCAGACCACGCCGCCGATCATCTATTCGCGCGAGGAGCGCAGCCGGCTGGTCTATCTGGTCAAGGCCGAGATCGAGGTGGCCAATACGCTGCGGCCCGGCCAGCCGATCACGGTGCTGCCATGACCGGCGACCGGGTCATTGATGTGCGCGGCCTCACCAAGCGATTTGGCGAAAAGACGGTAGTCGACCATTTCGACATCGCCGTGCCCCGCGGTGCCATCTACGGCTTTCTGGGCCCCAATGGCTCGGGCAAGACCACCACGATCCGCATGATCTGCGGCCTTCTGACGCCAGACGAAGGTGAGGGCACGTGCCTGGAGCTCGATGTGCGACGCGAGGCGGCGCGCATCAAGGAGCGGGTCGGCTATATGACCCAGAAATTTTCCTATTACGAAGATCTCTCGATCCGCGAAAATCTCGATTTTGTGGCCCGAATGTACCGGCTCGACCGCCGGCGGCAGCGAGTGGACGCCGCGCTGGCCGATCTCGGCCTGTCGGACCGGCAGCAACAGTTGGCCGGTTCGCTGTCGGGCGGCTGGAAGCAGCGACTGGCGCTGGCCGCGTGCCTGTTGCACGAACCCGATCTGCTGCTGCTCGACGAACCCACCGCCGGGGTTGATCCCAAGGCGCGGCGCGATTTCTGGGATGAAATCCGCCGGCTCGCGGCCAGCGGTGTCACCGTGCTGGTCTCGACCCATTATATGGACGAGGCCGTCCAGTGCGATTTCATCACCTATATCGCCTATGGCAAGAAGCTGATCGATGGGCCCTCGGCTCAAATACCGGCCATGGTGGGGCTGGTAACCTATCGCGTCTCCGGCCCCGACATCACGGCACTCGAGGCCGCCTTGCGGCAGGAGGACGGGGTCGAGCAGGTCGCGCGCTTTGGCGCCGTCCTGCATGTATCGGGCACGGACCGGGCCAGGCTCGAAGGCGTTGCCGCCCGGTACAAGGGGCATGGCACCCATGAGTGGGTGGAAAAGACATCGGAACTGGAAGAGGCCTTTATCTATCTCATGGCGGGGGCGCGGGACAATTTCTCGCGTGACGCAGCATGAACATTTCCCCTGCCCGCTTCTTTGCCGTGCTGGCCAAGGAATTCATCCAGATGCGCAGGGATCATGTCACCTTCGCCATGATGATCGGCCTGCCCATCATGCAATTGCTGCTGTTCGGCTTCATCATCAATTCCGATGCGCGGCACCTGCCGACCCTGATCGAGATGAATGACCATGGCCCCCTGGTGCGTGCCGTGGTGTCGGGCATGGAAATCTCGGACTATTTCGACATCCAGGGCACGGTCAGCGGGGTGGATGCTGGGGAGAGCGCACTGCGGGATGGCACAGCCGCCTTTGTGGTGGTGTTCCCCAGGAATTTCGAGCGCGACATTCTGCGCGGGCTAAGGCCGACCCTGCTGGTCACTGCAGACGCTTCGGACCCGTCCGCCGTTGGCGGTGCCGTCGGGGCGCTGAGCGGTATTGTCAGTGTCGCCATGGGCCAGACTTTTGGCGGACCACTGGGGCAACTGGCCCCCTCCCCGCCGCCGTTCGAGGTGGCGGTGCACAAGCTCTATAATCCGGAAGGACGCACCTCGACCAATATCGTGCCGGGGCTGTTGGCCATCATTCTCTCGATGACCATGGTGATGATGACGGCGGTGGCCATCGTCAAGGAGACCGAGCGCGGCACCATGGAAATGCTGATCGCCACACCGGTGCGCCCCCTTGAGGTGATGCTGGGCAAGATCGTGCCCTATGTGTTTGTGGGCTATGTGCAGACAGCCGTGTTTCTGCTGGCTGGGTTGACCATATTCGCGGTGCCGTTCGAGGGCTCCTGGTGGGCGTTTTTCCTCGGCTTCAACCTTTATATCGTGGTCAACCTGGCGCTGGGTTTCCTGATTTCAGCCGCCGCCCGCTCGCAAATGCAGGCCATGCAACTCTCGATGTTCACCATCCTGCCCTCGGTGCTGCTGTCGGGCTTTCTGTTCCCCTTTGCGGCCATGCCGGGCTGGGCACAGATCATCGGCAATGCGGTGCCGGCGACGCATTTTCTGCGCGTGGTGCGTACCGTCATGCTCAAGGGTGGGGAAGTGGGCGATATTGCAGGCGATCTCTGGGCGCTGGTGGCGATCCTGGTGGTGATCTCAAGCGTGGCCATGCTGCGCTATCGGCAGACGCTGGACTAAAGGGCAGAGAAAAAGCCCGGCGCGAAGGCCGGGCTTTTCAGGATTTGATTGGCAGTGCCCCCAGCATTTTTTGCTGGCGAATGGTCCCGCGCGCTGCCACTCGAGCATAGCTCTCATGGCCTGCTCGCCTCAAATCGCGCCACTGGCGCGATTTGCCCTTCGGCCGCAACCCGCCCTGCGACCGTAGGTCTCCGGGCCTAGCACGCTAAAATCGCGCCACTGGCGCGATTTTTCCTTCGGCCGCGTGCTAGCCAGCCAGGCGTTCAATCTCTGCGCCGCAGCGGGAGAGCTTGTCTTCCAGGCGCTCGAAACCGCGATCGAGGTGATAGATGCGGTTGACGATGGTTTCGCCCTTGGCGGCGAGACCGGCAATAACCAGCGACACCGAGGCGCGCAGATCTGTCGCCATGACCTGGGCTCCCTTCAATTGCGGGCGGCCGGTGACCGTTGCGACCTGGCCGTTGACGGCAATGTCGGCGCCGAAGCGGGCCAGTTCGGCCACATGCATGTAGCGGTTCTCGAAAATGGTTTCCCGGATCTCGCTGACGCCCGAACTCATGGTCATCAGCGCCATGAACTGGGCCTGCAGATCGGTCGGGAAGCCGGGGAACGGGTCGGTGTCCACATCGACAGGCTGGATGCCATTGCCATTGCGGCGCACGCGAATGCCATTAGCCTCGTGGGACAGCTCGGTTCCGGTCCGGGCGAGAATGTCGAGCGCGGCCTGCAGGTGCTCGGATCGGGCGCCCTTGAGCAGCACATCGCCGCCGGTCATGGCTGCCGCCATGGCAAAGGTGCCGGTCTCGATGCGGTCGGGAATGACCTCCACGGTAGCCCCGTGCAGCTTCTCGACACCTTCGACGGTCAGCGTGCGCGTGCCGATGCCGGAGATTTTTGCGCCCATGGCGACAAGGCATTCGGCAACATTGGTGATTTCGGGTTCCTGGGCGGCATTTTCGATGATCGTGGTACCACGCGCCACGGAAGCAGCCATCAGGATGGTGTGGGTGGCGCCCACCGAAACCTTGGGGAAGCTGACCGTGGCGCCGACCAGCCCACCCTTGGGCGCGCGGGCGACGACATAGCCTTCGTCAATGTCGATCTCGGCGCCCAATTGCTTGAGGCCATAAAGAAAGAGATCGACCGGACGCGTGCCGATGGCGCAGCCGCCGGGCAGGGAGACACGCGCCTCATGGCAGCGGGCCAGCAACGGGCCGATGACCCAGAAGCTGGCGCGCATCTTGGAGACCAGATCATAGGGGGCAGTGGTGTCGACAATATCGGCGGCGTGGAAGGTCATGCGCTGGCCCACGCCTTCCTCTTCGCCACGGCGGCGACCATGCACGGCAATATCGACGCCATGATTTTCCAGAATGCGTTCGAGCTGCTTGACGTCGGCCAGGCGCGGCACATTGTGCAGCACCAGCGGCTCGTCCGTCAGCAGGGACGCGATCATCAGCGGCAAGGCGGCGTTCTTGGCGCCTGAAATGGAGATTTCACCCCGCAATTCATTGCCGCCAACCAAACGAATACGATCCATAAGAAGTCCTCAGAAATGGCCCGATAGGCCTGCTACCTGTTGGGAGGCAAGGCAGGGTCTTCGTTGCCACGTGAGCCAGACCAGCCGTTCTCGAAAGTGTTGCGATCAGAATCGCCCGAAAATGGTTTACGATTTCTTGTTCGTGTCCGTTTCGGGTGTCGTCAGAACCTGCTCGCTCGCATCGCCTGTGGCGCGCGCCTTTGCCTGTTCCTTCCGACGCTTGAGGTTCTCCCGCAGCTTTGCGGCCAATCTTTGCTCGCGCAGTGCAGTTTGTTCCGATTTGCCCATGGCCCTTCGGTACCTCGATTCCATTGGTTCGGTTGATAGGCTGTTTTTGGTCTTGCGTCGAGACAGTCCCTATGGCAAAGGAGCCCCCGTCGCCGCGCCGGATCACCGGCCCCTGCGACGTCATAGAGTGGTTGCGCTCTCGAACTGAAAAAGTGGATGTCCCTTTTTCTGAGATCGCTCCCAATGCTGCCGTAGCTCAGTGGTAGAGCACTCCCTTGGTAAGGGAGAGGCCGACAGTTCAATCCTGTCCGGCAGCACCATTCCATCCATTTGGTTTGATTTGCTCTGGCGTTGCGCCGTTGCCTTGCCGACCTTGGCCGGGAAGGTTATGGCTGGCTGGCATCAGGGAGGGGAGCATGGCCGAGCAGGGGCTTTACGACATTATCGACCCGAGATTCGCGCAGAAGATCGTGGGCAGTGCGCAATTGGAGGAACTGCACACTGGGTGCCGCTGGACCGAGGGGCCAGTGTGGTTTTCGGACCATGATGCGCTCTATTTTTCTGACATACCCAATCAGCGGGTGCTGCGCTATCTGCCCAGAGACAATTCGGTCAGCGTCTATGCCGAGCCATCGAACTTTGCCAATGGGCATACGCGCGACCGCCAGGGTCGGCTGATTTCCTGCGAGCATGGACCGCGGCGGGTGACGCGGACCGAGATCGACGGCACGATCACGGTGCTGGCCGACAGTTTTGAGGGCAAAAGGCTGAATTCGCCCAATGATGTGGTCGTGAAGTCGGATGGCTCGATCTGGTTCACCGATCCGACCTACGGCATCCTGTCCGATTATGAGGGCTACAAGTCCGAACCTGAACAGCCTGTGCATGGGGTCTATCGGATCGATGCACAGAGCGGCGAAGTCAGGCTGATGGTCGGCGATTTCGTGCAGCCCAATGGGCTGGCCTTTTCGCCCGACGAGAGCGTGCTCTATGTCGCCGATTCCGGCGCCAGCCATGATCCTGGTGTACCGCGCCATATTCGCGCTTTTGCGGTGGAAGATGGCAGCTTGGCGTTGCGGGACCTGGGACCATTTGCGGTGATCGACAATGGCATTCCCGACGGTTTTCGGGTGGATACCGACGGCTGGGTGTGGTGTTCAGCGGCGGATGGCGTTCAGGTGTTCGATGATACCGGCAAGCTTTGCGGCAAGATCCGTGTGCCGCAGGGTGTCTCGAACCTGACCTTTGGCGGACCGAGGCGGAACCGGCTTTTCATCACCGCCACCACCTCGCTCTATGCGCTCTATGTCACCGCGCGGGGTGCGCAGACCCCTTGATCCGCTGGCCGAAAAGGCCGCCCAGCAGACGATCGGCCGAAAGCATGCCGCCACCATAGACCAGCAGGGCCAGGGCCATGGCGAACCAGGGCAGGTGGAAATTGATCAGGCCATCGGGCACGGTGAGCTGGATGATGACAGTCATGCCCAGAATGCCGAGCGCGGCAAAGCGCGTGCCCAGGCCCAGCACCAGCAGGATGGGCAGGATGATCTCGCCCAGACCGGCCAGGAATGCCATGGTCAACGGCGCGGGATAGGCTAAAGCCTGCCCGAAAATGTGCAGCTTGAACTCCTGCTCGAAGAGATAGCGGGCGCCGGTCGAGAGATTGAGAAAGCCGTCCCACTTGGTCAGGCCCGAACGCCAGAACGGAACGGCCAGCGCGACGCGCAGGGCCAGGAGCGGGAGAGCGGCGGGGACTGTGGCCAGCCCTATATCGAGCCGACTCCAGAGGGCAATGGCGCGATCAAACATTGGCGTGCTCCTTGGTCAGGGCGGCAAAGGCGCCCAGTCCGGCCAGCCCCACCAGAGCGGCGCCGGGATCAAAATCAGGAAAATCGGTCAGGGCGGCTTCGGCGGCCTGGCCCAGAGTCCGGCCCTGCCCTATCGCCTTGAGGAATGCGAAGGCGGCGGGTGGAATGATGGTCAGGCGAACGTCGGCCCCTGGCCGCGTGAGCAGGACGCATTCGCTGCCCGATAGCGCCGGAATGGTGACCGGCGTGGTCTGGTGGGCCGACCAGAGCGAGCCGACCGGGAAGCTGGAGCGCAGCAGGCGCGTGGATGGCGCCAGCGTCAGATCGAGCGAGGCCAGCGCATCGCCGGCAATCGTGCTCAGATCGGCTGGGGCAAGGGCATCGGCATCGGCCGCGTTGTAGGCGTCGGTCCAGGCCGCTTCGAGCCGGGCCAGGTCGGGCAGATAGGGCAGCCCCGAAGTGGGCGGAAACTCCGCCACGAAATCGGGGAAACTGTCGCCATAGTGGAGCAGGACAGGCCCCTTGGGCTTGGCCTGCCCGACATAGAGCCGCGCCATGCCGGTGAAGAACTCTTCCCCGACTAGTTGGCGGGTCACGGGGAAGCGGGCCGCCAGGGCACCAAC
Organism: Devosia sp.; assembly: GCA_040218355.1. Lineage (GTDB taxonomy): Bacteria > Pseudomonadota > Alphaproteobacteria > Rhizobiales > Devosiaceae > Devosia. The sequence goes on from JAVJRP010000003.1 coordinate 123,681, forward strand.
AAGGCTGACATGGACATTGTTGCGATAGACCGCAAAGCGTTTGCTGTCCGCTGTGCCACGCGGCGAAACCAGTCCGGCCGGCACCGGCTGGGCGGGATCGGTCAAGGCCCGGGTGAACTGGCTCTGACTGGTCACGATGCCAATCTCCGGTTGAGCGTGCCATCGAGCACCTCATCCACCAGGCGAACCTCGTCCATCAACACATCGAAGGCGGGTACGTTGTTGTCCCATTCGATCAGGGTCGGCAAGGCACCCGTGCGGATGATGGTGTGGCGGTAGAGCTCGAACACGTCGGGGCGCACCCGGCTGCCATGCGCATCGATCAGCAGGCGTTCGCCGGCGTCATCGGTGGTTTCATCATAACCAGCAAGGTGAATTTCACCCACATGGTGCACCGGAAAGCGGTCGATATAGGCCACGGGATCGAGCCGGTGATTGACCGCCGAGACCATGACATTGTTGACGTCTAGAAGCAGGCCACAACCGGTCCGGTCGGCGATGGCGGCGAGGAAATCGACCTCCTCGATAGTGCTTTCTTCGAACAGGACATAGGTCGAGGGGTTTTCGAGCAGCATGCGGCGGCCAAGGGCCTGCTGCACCTCATCCACATGGGCCACGACCCGATCCAGCGTTTCAGGAGTGTAAGGCACGGGCAGCAGGTCGTTGAGATAGCCTTCGTCGTGGCTGGACCAGGCCAGATGTTCGGAAAAGGAGGCTGGCTGGTAGCGATCGACCAAGGCACGCAGGCGTTTAAGATGGTCACGATCGAGCTGTGCTTCGCCACCTATGGACAGGCCGACGCCGTGCAGCGAGAGCGGATAATTTTCACAGATGGCGCCCAGATAGCGATGGGGCGGGCCACCCTCGCCCATATAGTTTTCCGCATGTACCTCGAAAAAGCCGAGATCGGGCCTGTCGGCGAGAATCTGGGCATAGTGCTGCGGCTTCAGGCCCAGTCCGGGGCGCGCTGGCAAAGTGTCAAAGGGCATGGATTGCCTCCCGTGGGAAAGGCGGGAGGCTCGTAAGCCTCCCGTGATTGGCGCCAATCAGCTCGCCATGGGGAGATCGCGGTCGAGCGGCTCGAGCGAGCCCATGCGATCTCCCTCGATCATCATGGTTTCGCAGGTGCCGGCAGGGACGGCTTTCCAGGCATTGCCCTGGTAGTCGATGGTGGATGTGCCGGCGCAGGTGGTGCCGGGACCGGCAGCGCAGTCATTGGCGCCGGCAAGGGCGACGCCGTAGCACTTTTCGGTAGCGGCCATGGCGTCGCCGCCCATGGCATCCTGGGCAATGGCGGTGCCACCAAGGGCAGCGGTCAGCGAGGCGGCAAGGGCAAAGGTAGACAGGCGGTTCATGGGTTTCTCCTCTGGTGGGGAACCGTTTGGTTCCAACACAGGGACATTCGCTGCCCGGCCAGAGGCGTTACATGATCACGCGCTCGTGAACGCCAAAAAAAACCGACGCCAGGAAAATCCGGCGTCGGCTTGCAATTACTTGGTCATTGAAAAATCGGTGTCCGGATCAGATCCAATAGGGGGTCACGCCATAATAGTCATGGACACGGCGCCCATTTTCGGCTGTCCAGAAATTGTCGTCCTCGCCCTCATAGCGCGGGGCGCCTTCGAGCTGGTCCTTGGTGATATCGACGCGGTAGCCGCCGAGCATTTCGTCGTAATCCAGCTTGGACCAAGGCAAAGGATAATGGTCGTGGCCGATGCCCAGGAAGCCGCCAAAGCTGAGAACGGCATAGGAGACCTTGCCGCCGCGCTTTTCGACCAGAATGCGCTCGATGGAGCCGATATGGTCACCGTTCGGGTCATAGACCTTGGTGCCCTCGACCTTATCCGAAGCGATCAGATCGTGGGTTTCCTTGACGTCGGCAGTGTCGATGCGCTTGTCATCATAGGCCATTTCATCCTCCTTGATTGGGGTGTGGAGGCAGAACGCGGCGCTCTGGTGCAAGTTTCGTCGAATGTGGAAATGTGATCAGGCGACGAGGCGCGGCCGCGTCAATGGACGGGGGCCGTGATCGGCCAGATAGGCGACAAACGGCTCGATCAGGAGCGGCCGCGCGATGCCGTAGCCCTGGGCAAAATCGACCATGCCGGTGGCCTTGAGGGCATTGAGGCGATCCGTGGTCTCCACCCCTTCAACCACCAGCGACCGGCCCGAAGCCTGCACAAGGTCGATGGCGTGGGCCAGCATGGTGGACATGACCGAATGGTCCGGGGCCATGGCGAAAGACCGGTCAAGCTTGACCCCGTCGATCGACAGCGCCGCCAGATTGTGCATGGATGAATAGCCCGCACCGAAATCGTCGATATAGACCTTGAGCCCGGCGGCCCGCAGGCGCTCGATTTCGACCTGCGCAGTTTCTGGGCTGATCTCGGCGGTTTCGACGATTTCGACCACGACGTCGAACGGGGCGTTCTCGGTCAGGAAGGGGGCGAAGATCGGCACCAGCTTGCCGGCATCAAGGTCCTGCGGAAAAATGTTGAAATTGACCTGCAAGCGCAGGCCCTTGGGTAAATGCGCGGTGAGGTCTGCATAGGCATAGGCGACCACCATGGATGTAAAGCGTTCGGTCAGGCCGTGCTTTTCGATGATTGGCAGGAAGCGGTCCGGCGGCACGATGGTGCCGTCCAGGTCGCGCCAGCGGGCCAGTACCTCGCAGCCGGTCACCAGATCTTTTTTCAGATTGAGCAAAGGCTGGTAGGCGCAGACCACGGAGCCCTTGTCGAGCCGGCGCAGGAAACGCGCCTCGAACGACCAGTAGCGCTCGATGATGCGGTGCAATTGCTGCGCCACCCAGGCGGCCAGGACGCCAGCGACGAGCAGGATGACCGCGACCGTTGCCCAACCCAGTCCGAAAAGCTGAGTCAGATAGCTGCGACTGGCAATGCAGTGAATGCCGCCGCTATCGCATGAGGTTTCATAGAACACACCCCTGAACACTGAAGCCAGGGCGGGCCCGGTGGCGTCGCGGGCCTGGGTATAAAGTCCCGCCTCACCCTGGCGGTGCAGCCAGACATCGTCGCTGAAGCGGAATATCAGTTCCTGTTCCACCCAGCGCGGCCCGGTGGCCGGCAGCGGCTGAGGCGGTACGATCATGGCCAGCGCGCCACGCTGGGCCAGAGTCCCGACCATGCCATCAAGTCCAAGAAAGCCGAGGTCGATATCGATCCAGAATGCCATGCCGAACGGGTTCTGCGAGGCGATCTCGGGCGCGCCCAAATCCTCGGGCACGGCCAATCGGCCCGAGTTGACCGAGCACTCGACGCGTCCATTCGGGGCATAGAGCAGTTCGTTGATACCGTCCGGCAAGAAGGCGATACGGCGCAGCTCGTCAAGAAACGCGGGTGAACAGGCCGGCTGCACCAGGCGGCGATCCATCTCATCGAAAGTGGAAAGAACATTGGCTCGCAGGCGCTCAAAACCGGTCAGGCTACGCTGGGTTTCCACTCGCATATTGAGCGAGACCTGCTCGGCAACAATCCAGGTGGCGCCGAACATCAGGACGACAAAGGCCACGAGCCAAAGACCAATCCTGAGGCCACGCTCATGTGTTCCGGCTATCAGGATGCCGATGAATCGGTTCATCCGAACGTCCTCCGCATCACACCAATGTGCCGGAAACCTCTCAAGATGGGGTTAAGCCGACGCTTTCCAATGCAGAGGTGCAGTCCGGAACCGGCGGCGTGCTGTTGCATTGATCTTGTTGGAGGGTCGCAAGGCCCAGCACAATTTCGGGAGAGAACGATGATTTTCGACACCCTGAAACAACGCATGGGTGGCAAGGACCAGCTCAACCCCATGCAGATCGCGCACCACACCCTGTTTACGGCGCGCGAAAAAATCGAGTTGCTGCACCAGCTCAAGGCGGAGGCCACCGGGGCTCAGGCCGAAGGCGCTGAGGTCGCTTATGAGCCCGAGGAAATCGACCAGGCCATAGCCGAAGTGCGCGAAGGCGTGGAGAGCAGCGTGGGCACTGAGACGGTGTTCAAAGGGGACTACTGATGGCCGACACCAAGGACAAACAGGCGCCGCCGGTGGCGGAAGTGGACCATCTTGTGGACGAGAATTCGGCCAAGCTGGATGTGCCCGACGGCTCGGGCCTAAAGGTGGCCGGCGAGCACGACGCAACCGTGGCTTCGACCGGGCCAACCAATTGGTGGCTCTACGGGTTATGCGCTCTGGCGATCATCGTGGCCATTTTGCTGGTCATGCAGATCTTTTCAGGTGCGCCGGGCACCGACATGCAGCCGGGCTCTCCGACATCGGCACCGGTGGTCGAGACACCCGTGCAATAAAAAGGCGCGACCCAAAGATCGCGCCTTTCCTCAATTTCGTATTAGTGATCAGCCGCGGATCGGCGAGAGCTGGATTTCCACGCGGCGGTTCTGTGCGCGTCCGGCTTCGGAGCCATTGGAGGCGATCGGCGAAGTTTCGCCCTTGCCTTCGATGTAGAAGCGGCGCTGATCGATACCCTGATTGGCCAGGATCGTTGCGACGGATACGGCGCGGCGCTGGCTCAGCGCGAGATTGTAGGCGTCGTCGCCCTGGCTGTCGGTGTGGCCATAAACATCGACGATGGTCTTGTCGAATTTCTTGAGCACCAGGGCGACCGAGACCAGGGTCTGGTTGAACTGTGGCTGCACGGTCGACTGATCGGTCGCGAAAGTAATGTTGGACGGCATGTTGAGAATGATCTGGTCGCCCACGCGGGTCACCGAAACGCCGGTGCCCTGCAACTGGGCGCGCAGCTCGGCTTCCTGCTGATCCATGTAATTGCCGATGGCCGCACCGGTCAGGCCGCCAACGCCAGCGCCAATCAGGGCGCCAACGCGCGGATCACCACCTACGGCCGCGCCGACAATGGCACCAGCAACGGCGCCGCCGCCGGCACCAAGCAGGCCGCCGCCGGCGGTGTTGGAGAGCCGGCTCTGGCCGGTATAGGGATCGGTGGTGGTGCAGGCGCTGAGCGCCAGGGTCGCGGCAAGGGCGACGAGAACCTTCGACTTCATAGACTTCCCCCAGTAAGGATTCGGTAAGTGTGGCCTTGTGTTGCCCTTTCAATAAGGCAGGAGCGTGATGAGGGGAAGAGCCTGAACCGGGGATGAATGGGGTCAGGTGTTGGCCCAACCGCCATCCACCAGAAAATGCTGCCCGGTGATCATGGCGCTGTCATCGGCAGCCAGGAACAGGGCCATACGGGCGCAATCCTCGGGCGAAAGCGCTTCTGGGATCGCCTGTTGCTGCTTGATATCAGCGAGGTCGGCCGCGGAGATCCAGAGTTCGAGCTGACGCTTCGTCATCACGGCACCCGGGACCAGGGAATTGACGCGAATGCCAGACTGACCCAGTTCGCGGGCCATGGCGCGGGTCAGACCGTGTATGGCGGCCTTGGCCGTCTCATAGACTGGTATGCCGGGTGTCATGATCATCCAGCTGATCGAGCCATAATTGATGATGGAGCCCCTGCCCGCTTTGGCCATGCCCGGCGCAACCGACTGGATGGCAAAGAAGGCGTGCTTGAGATTGATTCCCATGCGCTGATCCCACTCCTCCGGCGTCACCTCATTCCATTGGTGGCGCTGATCATGGGCCGCATTGTTGACCAGAACCAGCGCATCGCCGTGCCGCTGGGCGCACTCAGCGATGGCCGCCTGGTAGGCGGAAATATCGGTGACGTCGCAGGGGATGAAATGAACGATGTACCCCGCGCCATTCAGTTCGGCAGCCAGGGCCTCGCCGGCCTCGACGGCGATGTCGACGAAGCCGACTTTGGCACCCTGCTCGGCAAAGGCGCGCACCATGGTCTCGCCAATGCCAGAGGCGCCGCCGGAAATGACGACGGGGCAGTCCTTGAGCCTGGGATAGGCAGCATAACGGGTCATGGTGAAGTCCGGATCGGTCGCGAGAGTGTTCCAGCCATATAATCTTACCCGGCGCGTCGTCTGCAACACAATTCTGACGTACGTACATCAAGCCAGTATGGCGCTGTGATTTGGCGCCTCAGGCTGACACGTTCAGCGCAGCTTTTCGACCGCAGGCGCCATGGTGTGCGGACCGACTTCGCGGCTCTCGACTTCGGCAAGCAGACTCATGATCTTGTCGACATGGGTGATGTGGCGCTGCTCCATGGAAAAATTGAGCGTCACATATTTGCGGGCCGGGCAAAAGGTGCAGATATTGACCTCGGTGTGCCAGGCGCCGCAGTAGAGCGGCTCGACCATGCCATGGGTGAGCGGACCATAGGTGCGGTGCGGCGGCACCAGTGTCAGCACGATGTCATTGCCACCATTGAAGCGCCAAAAGCGCTTATTGGGCAGGAAGGGGAAGACCCGGTTGACCGCCCGCATGGCCTTGAACATGGACATGATGACGACCTGGAAGGAGGTAATGTCCTTCTGCTCGATACCGGCCACAGTGTCGTCGACGGCCCGGACATAGTCGACAAAATCGTCCATGACCTTGAACTTGGCTTCCAGGGCGCGGACGCGGAAGAAGTCGTCGTCCGTGCTGTTCCGTTTGGTGTCGAGCATGGTGTAATTGGCGCCAATCACCTTCTTGCTCATATGCTTTTCCGCGCCATCGCCATTGAGGGCGTGGGTGACCAGCGCGAACATCAGCGAGCGCTGACGGACACCGAGTTTATTGGCCAATTTGCGCAGGCGGTGGCGTTCGATGGCCAGGGTACGGAAGCCCCAGGGCTTTTCCTTTGGCGCCAGCACATTGGCCAGCACCAGGTAAATCAGCATGGTCAGGCCGCCCCGCAGCGCGCTCTTGAGCCGATCACCCCAGGGCAGCTTGTTGGACTTGTCCGACTGCACGCCATGGCTGGCCGATGCCGAGCGGGTCAGCAGGGCCGAATCCGAGCCTTCGAGCAAGGCGTGGCTGGAGCGCACCTGCAGAATGGCCGCGCGACCTTCAGCATCGGGACCGTCGCGACGCACGGCGGCCATGACGCGGAACAGCGGCAGGTCCTCCCGTTCAAAGATGTCGGAGGATTTGGACAGCCATTTATCGGGATAGCCATCGAGGTCGTCGACCAATTCGACAGACGTGATGGCATCGAGCATGTGCTTGGGGAAGGGCTGGCCCGGTTGGGCGCCGGCGAAGCCATGGGTGAGCTGGGGCGCCAGGGCGATCATCTCGGCAACCATGTTGCCTAGGGCGTCCTTATCATAGCTTCTGGTGGAAAAGGCCGTAAAAAAGACGGTGTCCTTCCCCTTATACAGAAACCACTGGAAATCGGTGAACAAAGCCTGCGGGTTTTTCTCCACCGCGGCCCGTGCAAGTGCCAGGGCATCGCCATGCTCGCCGGCAAAACTTGAAGACGAAAAACTCTTCACTCCCAAACTCCCCTCAATGCTCCCCCGAGACACTTGATCTAAGCGCAGCGCAAACAATCTATCAACAATTACTCCAAGGTCCGGTTAATTATGGTCTCAAACACTATTCGGCCGATTCTGCTTCAAGACCGAATGTGGCCGGGTGGTGTTGGCAGGGCCGTGAGCTTACTTTAGAATAGCTCTCATGTTCGCTGGCGCTCCCCAATGCGTGCAAGGGGTTAGGCACGTCAGCGCGTCGAATTGACCTATATCAATGCGGCGTCACGGGGATTAGGTAGAGCATGAAAGAGCCTGGTCCGGCCGCCCCGCCGTTCCGGTGCTCGCAAAGGAATGGCTCCCATGGACTATCGCGGAATTTTCGAGGATGCGGTGGATACACTGCGCGCAGAGAAGCGCTATCGCGTCTTTGCTGACCTCGAGCGTATCGCCGGCAAGTTTCCCAAGGCTGTGTATCGCGACGATGCGGACAATGCCCGCGAGATCACAATCTGGTGTTCCAACGACTATCTGGGCATGGGTCAGCACGACAAAGTCGTGACGGCGATGCAACAGACCGCTGCCAGCATGGGTGTGGGCGCAGGTGGCACGCGCAATATTTCAGGCACCAACCGGCCGCTGATCGAGCTCGAGCGTTCGCTCGCCGATCTGCACCGCAAGGAAGCCGCGCTGGTCTTTACCTCGGGCTTTGTGTCCAACGAAGCGGCGATTTCGACCATTGCCCGCCTGCTGCCCGACTGCATCATCTTTTCCGACCAGCTCAACCATGCCTCGATGATTCAGGGCGTGCGCCAGTCGGGCATGGAAAAGAAGATATTCCGGCACAATGACGTGGCGCACTTGCGCGAATTGCTCAGCCAGGTCGACCGCAAGCGCCCCAAGCTGATCGCCTTCGAAAGCGTTTATTCGATGGATGGCGATGTCGCCCCCATCAAGGAGATCTGCGACCTGGCCGAAGAATTCGGGGCGCTGACCTATATCGATGAAGTCCATGCCGTGGGCATGTATGGCCCGCGCGGCGGCGGCATTGCCGAACGCGACGGCTTGATGGACCGGATCGATGTCATCGAGGGCACGCTGGCCAAGGGGTTTGGCGTGATGGGTGGCTATATCGCCGCCAATCGGTCCATTATCGACGCGGTGCGCTCCTATGCACCCGAATTCATTTTCACCACCGCCCTGCCCCCGGCCCTGTGCGCGGCCGCCCGAGCCTCTATCGAGCATCTCAAGGGCAATGGTGAAGAGCGCCTGATGCACCAGCGCCAGGCGCGACTGACCAAGGCGATCCTGGCTGATGCCGGCCTGCCGGTGATGGAGACCGATACCCATATCGTGCCACTGATCGTGGGCGATGCGCGGGCCGTCAAGGCAGCCAGCGACATGCTGCTCGACAAGCACAATATCTATATCCAGCCGATCAACTACCCCACGGTTCCCAAGGGCACCGAACGGTTGCGCATCACCCCGACGCCGCTTCATACCGACGAGATGATCTTTGAGCTCCGCCATGCGCTGGTGAGCGTGTGGACGAGCCTGGAATTGCCGCGCGAGCGGGCCGATCCGGCCATTACCGCAAGCAAGCTGACCAGTGGCGATCTGACCCTGCCCAGCCTGGGCGGATGAGCGTACGGCGTTGCCGACCAAAAACGTTCAAAGATCCTTCCGCCTTGCCCAAGGCATGCCGAAGTGCCGGACAACGCATGGGTCTCCGGTTTCGCGATTGGACGTGTCCCGAGGCGCGTGCGCCTCAGTAAAACTAAGTAATAGAGACGTCGCCGCCTCGGGACACCGGGTTTCTCCTGCTGTCGTGGCCCCTATTGATCGCTCGTCGCAAGGTGGCCCGGCTAGCAGGCGAGCCCTGGAGCGAATCCAGTCTCACCGGCTCCTCCCGCAACTGTTCGCTGCAGTCCGCCCATCGCGGGAGAGATGGGAAGGAGTATGGGGGAGGTTTTGGGGGCGGGGATAAAAAAGTTGGCCGGGTGTGGTGATGGCCGACCTCGTCCTTCGAGGCTTCGCACCTCAGGATGAGGTCTTTGAGGGAACCTGTGTTTCGCAAGCCCTCATGGTGAGGTGGGAGCGAAGCGACCCTCGAACCACGAGGGCGGCCTTCAGCGAAAGTTGCACCAGTTCAGGATGGGCCCCGGGTCTAGCCCGGGGTGACAGTCTGTCGGGCGGCCAGAACGGGGCAAAGCGGATGGTCAGTTGCCGACCCCATTTCGGTCATTGGCAATAGGACTGCCAAATCCGAAAAGCTGCCTCTTGCGAGCGCTTATTGCCCATTATGGAACGGCAGCGACGAGGCCCTGCCATTCGGCCAAAAAGGCTTCTTTCGCCCTAATTCCTCCGGACACGGTTTCGCGCTTTTCATCTTGATCGAGGCGGGCAAAGACCAAGGTGCGCCCCTTTTTCGTTCCCCAGCCCACGAACCAGCCCCAGCCCTTTGCCCTGTCAAAAGAGCCATCCGCCAGTCGAGGATAGGCGGAACCGGTTTTGCCAGAAATCATCCACCCGCCACCGGCTGGCGTTGTTTCCACTATGGCCATGGTCATGTCGATGGCATGGGGTTGGACAGGCAGATTGCGGTTGATGAGGTTGCGGAGAAAAGCCACCTGTTCAACGGGCGCAATCTTTAGCGATGAACTGATCCATGCGCGTTCTAGCGCATTGTTTTTGCCAGCATCTCCCGCAAAATCTGCATTGCCGTAGCCTAATGCAAGAGCGTAGCGCCCCAATGTTTCGACACCCAAGGCAGCGGTGATTTGCTGGGAAAACCAGACCACCGAATATTTCAGCCATCGGGTGGGGTCAGTTGGCTGTTTCCAGTTGTCCCCGCCCCAATCGGCATACCCCGCCTGAAATGGCAGGGCTGGCGTGTTGGCGTCCGAAAGGAAGCCGGAATCGAACCCCATCACGCTCAGCGCAATTTTGAAGGTTGAGGCGGGCGTCACGCGGGAACGGCAATCGCCCTGCTCCAGCAGAACAACGCCACTTTCCGCGTCAGCGATGACAGTGCAAATGGTTTTTGCACTAGCAGGTGCCACGGACACGATGAGGGCAAGCAGGCAAGGAATAAGGTGTTTCATAGCCCACCTTCTACGACGAAGAACCTAACCCGTTAGTGCATAAATCACGTGCGCATTGCAATGCGATCATACGGCAGAATTTCTGAGCTTTGGTAGTCCGCTTTCGACGTTGCGTTTCCAAGAGCCGCCAGTCAGCAATCCACCCCATTCCTGCCAGTCCCATTCATGCTGCCACTCGACCATAGGTCTTGCGGCCTCCTCGCCTCTGGTCACGCCATTGCCGCGCTCTGGCATCATTACGCCGCCAGGGATGGCGTGTTGATGCGCATGCTTCCGCATCAGGCAAGGCCGGCTACAGAGTAGCCGGGCGCGCATTGGAAGTCGCGCCGCCAACGGCCATGACTTGATCGACGTCAAGAGCGGGCCGCAGTTTGGTGCCTATACTCCCTGATACATTGCTGGGAGCATGTGCCATGCCCATTCTGATCGTCTATGACAGTATCTTCGGCAATACCGGCCAGATCGCCAGTGCGATGGCCGACGAATTGCGCAAGACCCACCAGACGCGGCTCGCCTCGGTTCAGGAAGCCAGGGATATTGACCTTGGCGGGCTCGACCTGCTGATCGTCGGCTCGCCGACGCGCGGATTTCGGCCCACCCCCGAGATCCAGGAGTTCGCTTCCCGGCCCGACCTTACGGGGCGCGCGGCAAGCTTCGATACCCGGATCGACCTCGACACCATTGAGCCCGCGCCCTTGCGCTGGGTAGTGCAAGCCGGCGGCTATGCTGCCGAACGGCTGGCCCGCGAATTGTCGGAACAGGGCTGCACCATGGTGGGCGAGCCGGCGGGCTTCGTGGTTACCGGCCAGGAAGGCCCGCTTAAGTCTGGCGAGACCGAACGCGCCGCCCAATGGGCGCGCGGTCTCGTCGAGGCAGTGCCAGAGACCGCAATGGGCTGATCCCACCGTCACCGGACACAGCGACCTGCGTGTTAGCTCGTAAGAACGATGCGCATAAGGTCGGCGGTATTGCGGGCGCCCAGCTTCTCCATGACGCGGGCCCGGTGCACCTCGATGGTTCTTGGGGAGATGCCCAGCTCGCGCCCGGCCTCCTTGTTGGACTGGCCATTGGTAATCAACTGAAGCACTTCGCGCTCGCGCGGGGTGAGTTGGGCAAATCCGCGCACCTCGACGGGGCGGCCACCGGCCTGCATGGCGCCCAGATGCACATCCTTGCGCAGGGCGTCCCGGATGACGGTGAGCAGCAATTCGCTGTCGATGGGTTTACTGAGCACATCGGTTGCCCCCAATTTCATGGCCGTTACCGCAGCTTCCAATTGCGGTTCGTTGGCCAGCATGACAACCGGGGCGCCGGTGCGCAGTCCCTTGACCCGTCGCAGCAGCCCCAACCCATCTTCCTCCCCCTGGTTGAGATTGATGACCGCTACATCCGGCCGCCGCCGCTCCAGCGCGGCGAGGAAATGCGCGGCCTCGAGCGAGAAGATGGTCTGAAACCCCTCAAGGCGAAACAGCACGCTGAGCGCCTCGCAGGTTCCCGGATCCGGATCGACGAGATGGACCAGCCGGTCCCGATTGAGAAACGCGTGGTAGTAGGAATGCGTGTTCATGCCATAGCCCCTTCCGGCAAGTTCGCTTCTGAAGCGGTCGCCAGGGCGCACAACATTTCGCATGGCCAAAGCGTATCCGCCTTCGCCTCGCCGCACCTCTGCCCAGGTGTTCCGCAAGTGTAGTTTGCTCTAAGTGTTGGCGCCGTCCGATACGATGAATCCGTAGGATGGACTACCTATATGTAGGTATATATTCATTCTGACTATTGTCAACGACTTTATTCCTAGCCACACGTCAGACGAAAGGCCGGCATCGCAGCCGGCCTTCAAAAAGATCGGGGCCCAGGTCAGGCCTTGCCGCCTGCCCGGATGGCATCCCGAATTTCGGTGAGCAGGACTTCTTCCTTGGATGGGGCAGGCGTTGTTTCCACCGGTTCCTTGGCGGCCTCGCGCTTCATCGAATTGATGCCCCTGACCACCATGAAGAGCACGAAGGCAATGATGGTGAACTTGACCACGGCATTGATGAAGAGGCCGATATTGAGCGTGGCCACGCCCGCTTCCTGTGCGGCGGTCAGCGATGGCACGGGCACGTCATTGGGATTGGACAACACCACGAACAGGTTTGAAAAGTCGATCCCGCCCAGCACGAGGCCAATCAGCGGCATGAAGATGTCGTCAACGATGGAGGACACAATGGCCCCGAAAGCCGCTCCGATGATCACACCGATGGCCAGGTCGATCATGTTGCCCTTGATGGCAAAGTCCCGAAATTCCTTGAACACGCTCATTTAGACCCTCTCGAAATATTGGCCCCGCCCCACTCCGGCGACCGCCGCGTTTAACCACAAACACGGATTGAAAGGCTTTTCGGGCAAAAAGCAATGGTCCCAAGGGCGGTCTTGCGCCGGGCCGGTCCGAGGCCGATAAGGTCGAGACACCGCAACCTGCCATTGTGCGAACCCAGATGAGCCCGCTCGACCAAGATCCGACACGCGCCATTGCGCTGGCCATCGACCATATTCCGCAAGGCGTCGCCGTGTTCGACGCCGGCTTGCGCCTGGTGACGTCCAACCAGCGCTATGACAGCCTGCTGCACTTACCAGCGGATATGACCCGCCCTGGCTCGGCGCTGTTCGACATTGCCCTGTTCATGGCCGAGCGCGGTGATCTCGGCCCCGGAGACGCCACGCAACTGGCCATCGAGCGCATCAAGGAACTGACCGCTGCGCCTACGAGCGTGACCCAGCGCCTGGGCAATGCCGGCCAGGCACTGGAGTTTCATTCGAGCCGGCTGCCCAATGGCGGGCTGGTGGTGAGCTTTTCCGATGTGACCGCCCGAGTGCACGCCGAGCAGCAACTGGCCCAGGTCAACCAGACCCTGGAGCGACGCGTGGAGGAACGCACGGCCGCTCTCAAACAGGTCAATACCGAGCTCGAAGCGGCCCGCGCCAAAGCCGATGCGTCCAATCACGACAAGACGCGGTTCCTGGCGGCGGCCAGCCATGACCTGCTGCAGCCGTTGAACGCGGCGCGGCTCTATACCTCCACGCTGATCGAACGCGCCAAATCGACAGGCTTTGCCGAACTGGCCAATTCCATCGAGGCCTCCCTGACCGCGGTGGAGGACATCATGTCGGCGCTGCTCGATATCTCACGCATCGACAGCGGCGCGCTCAAGCCGGCGCCGGCGCCAATCCAGGTTCAGGATCTGCTCAAGAAGACCGAGGTTGAATTTGCGCCCATGGCGCGGGAGCGCTCGATTTCGCTGCGGATCGTGGCCACAAAGGCCAGCGTGATGGCCGACCGTTCGCTGGTCGGACGTATCGTGCAGAACCTGGTGTCCAACGCCATCAAATATACCCCGGTGGGCGGCAAGGTACTGGTGGGGCTGCGCAAACGCGGCAATCGCTGGCGGCTCGATGTGATCGATACCGGCATCGGCTTCAACAAGGACCAGCACCGGCTGGTCTTTGCCGAGTTTTCCCGGCTCGAACGCGGCGCGCGCATGGCGCAGGGCCTCGGGTTGGGGCTTTCGATCGTGCAGCGCCTGGTGACAGCGCTTGGGCTGACACTGGAGCTGGACAGCCGCGAGGGCAGCGGATCGCGGTTTTCGATCTATCTGCCGGCCGTGCGCAATGCCCGGCCAGCCAGTCAGCCGGAGGTCCCAGCGCCGGAGCCCAGCTTCGGCACGTTGAGCCTGAAAGTGCTGTGTGTGGACAATGAACGCGCCATTCTCGAGGCCATGGAAGGATTGCTGAGCCATTGGGGATGCGAGGTGCGCACGGCGCTCTCGCTCAAGCAGATTGACCGCGAGCACCTGCTCGAAGGCTGGTATCCCGATCTGGTACTGATGGACTATCACCTCGACCAGACCTCGGGCCTGGATGCCATTGAGTGGCTGCGGCACAATATTGGCGGGCATTTGCCGGCCGCATTGGTCACCGCCGACCGCAGCCCCGCGGTGCGGGCGCTGGCCGAGGACCGCGGCATTGCCGTGGTCACCAAGCCGGTCAAGCCAGCCGCCCTGCGCGCCACGATCAGCGGCCTGGCCAATCAGGGCGGCGGCAAGCGCTCCGGTTAGCGGCTTCCGGGCGTCAGTTGCGCATCAGACTGCCTTGGGCGCGGCCGCCTTTTTGCGCGGCGGAGCCGTTTCCACTTCGTCGACGACCGGCGCCGCCGGGGTCACCCGCGGCATGCGGTTCCAGGCGTCGAGCGCGGCAATCTTGTAGGCCTCTGCCAGGGTCGGGTAGTTGAAGGTGTTCTCAACGAAATAGTCGAGCGTAGCGCCCAGATTGAGCACGGCCTGGCCGATATGGATCAGCTCGGTGGCCCCCTCGCCAACGATATGCACACCGAGCAGTTTGCGGTTTTCCAGCGAGACGATCATTTTCATCATCCCCGATTGCAGGCCCATGATGTGACCACGCGAGGTTTCGCGAAACCGCGCAACGCCGCATTCATAGGGAATGTTCTGGGCCCGCACTTGCTGCTCGGTGAGACCGACTGTCGAAATTTCGGGCACGGCGTAAATGCCATAGGGGAAAAACTCCGGCGCCGGCGGCATCTTGGCTTCGAAGGCATGGAGGGCGGCGATGCGGCCCTGTTCCATCGAGGTGGATGCCAGGGACGGAAAGCCGATGACATCGCCAGCAGCATAAATGTGCGGGATCTGGGTCTGGAAGGTGGCCGGATCGACCTTCAGGCGGCCACGTTCATCGGGCACGACGCCGCATTGTTCGAGCCCCAGATCCTGGGTGGCGCCGACGCGCCCGGCCGCATAGAGCAGCATGTCCGAGCGAATCTGGCGTCCATCGGTCAGGTGAGCAATAGCCCAGCCCTGACCGTCCTTCTCCACCCGGTCGACCTTGGCGCCGAGGCGAATGGTGACGCCGCGCTGGCGCAGGTCATGGGTGAATTCCTCAATGACTTCCCGGTCGATAAATTCGAGGAAGGTTTCGCGCGGCTCGACGATGGTCACGGGGACATCGAGCGCGGAAAAAATGGTGGCGTATTCGATGCCGATCACGCCCGCGCCGACCACGGTGAGGCTGCGCGGAACGCGCAGCTCGCCCACTAGGCTGTCGCTATCGAGCACGGTATGGTCGTCAAACGGAATATGAGCGGGGCGATAAGGCGCGGTACCCACCGCGATGACTGCATGGTCGAACGCGAAGCGATGCTCGTCACCGGCGTGATCGACCACCAGCAGATGATGCTCGTCGACAAAGCGGGCCATGCCGCCAAAAGTGCGCACCCCGTTGCGGGCGAACTGATGTTCGAGCACTTCGATTTCGTAGTCGAGCGTCTTGCGCAGGCGGGCGCCGAGGTCCTTGCCCTCGATGTCCTTCTTGACCCGATAAGAGAGACCGTAAAAGCCTCGCTCGCGCCAACCGGACAGATTGAGCACGGTTTCGCGCAGGGTCTTTGACGGGATGGTGCCGGTATGGACAGAGACGCCGCCCAGACGCAGGCGGTTTTCCACCACAAGAACGGACTTGCCCAGCTTGGCGGCCTGAATGGCGGCCCGGCGCCCGGCTGGCCCCGAACCGATGACCACGAGATTAAAGCGTTCCAAAGCCGCCCCCTGCAAATCAGCCCCAATGCCTAAGCCAGCACTGTGACACCCTGATTGCTGATTGGGCAATGACGGAACGGCAGGGCAGGAATGCGCGCTCAGCCGCCGCGCCAGGTCGGCTCGCTCATCTGGGGCAGGTTGTAGAACTGGCGCACCACGTCCCAGCCTTCCCTGGCGGTATCAACCACGGTGAAAAGGTCCGTGTCGTCGGGAGAGATGGTGCCGGCCTCGGCCAAAGCTTCGAGATTGATAACCTTGGTCCAGAAGTCCTTACCGAACAGCAGGATGGGGATGCGGTCCATGCGGCCGGTCTGGATCAGGGTCAGGCTCTCGAAGAATTCGTCGAGCGTGCCGAAGCCGCCTGGGAAAACCGCAACGGCCTTGGCCCGCATCAGAAAGTGGATTTTACGGGTCGCGAAGTAGTGGAAATTGAAGCTCAGGTCCGGCGTCACATAGAGATTGGGCGCCTGCTCGTGCGGCAACACGATATTGAGCCCGATCGAGGGCGCACCCATATCGGCTGCGCCGCGATTGCCCGCTTCCATCACGCCGGGCCCACCACCGGTGGTCACCACATATTCCTTGAAGTCCATCGAGGCGGCGGTCTGCGAGGCGAACTGGGCGAACTTGCGCGCCTCGTCATAATAGCGCGAGGCTGCCTCGAGATTGCGGCGCTGGGTTTCGTTCTTGGCCGCCCAGGCCGGCTTGCCCGGTTCGGGAATGCGCGCGCCGCCAAACAGCACCACTGTGGAATTGATGCCGTGTTCGCGCAGGCGAAATTCGGGCTTGAGATATTCGAGCTGGAAGCGCACGCCGCGCGTGTCTTCGGAGGTCATGAACTCGTCGTCGGCAAAGGCCAGGCGATAGGCGGCGCTGCGCGTCTGGGGGGTATCGGGCGCCTTGCGCGAGACGGCAATATCCTCGCTGGAGGTGCGCAGGGATGTCGGATGACGACGTTTAGACAAGACAAACTCCCGATTGGCAGGCGCGCCACAATTCAGCGCCTATTCCCTGCTGGCTTTACGCGGCCAAGCAGATGACCATTCTGGCGGCAAAGGCCTAAGAAGGGCATAACCAGCCGGGGTGGTTCGGGCAAGGGCGGGACATGGCCAATCGGTTCACGAGTCTGGAAGCGGCGATCGATCAAGCGGCGCATGGGGTTCTGGCCCGCATGCCACGGGGCCCGCTGGCCGACGGGTTAATTGAGTTCCTGGTATTTGGACTCAAGCAGGCCTGGGCCTGCCTGTTCGGCGGGCTGATGCTGGGTATGATCCTGGTGACGCGGCTGTGGTGGCCCGATATCGGCCTTTATCGCTACGACTTCTGGTTCGTCGCGGCGCTGGGCATACAACTCGGGATGATCGTCTTTCGTCTCGAAACACTGGATGAGGCGCGGGTGATCCTCATCTTCCATCTGGTCGGCACCGGCATGGAAATCTTCAAGACCGCGGTCGGCTCGTGGATCTATCCGGACGAGGCACTCATCAGGATTGCCGGCGTGCCGCTGTTCTCGGGCTTCATGTATGCCTGCGTGGGCAGCTACATGGCCCGCATCCAGCGCATATTCGACATCGGCTTTACCCGCTACCCGCCGGTATGGATGACTGTGCTGCTCGCGACAGGCATCTATGTCAACTTCTTCACCCATCACTATTTCTACGACTTTCGGTGGGGGCTGCTCGCCGCGATTGCCCTGCTCTACGGACGGAGCTGGATGCATTATCGGGTGTTCCGGTTCCGCCACCGCATGCCGATGCTGCTGGCCTTTCTACTGGTGGCGCTGTTCATCTGGATTGCCGAGAATATCGGCACCTGGTCGCGCGCCTGGATTTACCCCAACCAGGCCAGTGGCTGGGCTCCGGTTAGCTGGAGCAAGCTAGGCTCGTGGTATTTGCTGATGCTGATCTCGGTGGTGCTGGTGACGCTGGTGCATCCGCCCAGGAGATATCAAGAAAGTCCGCCCAGCAGTAACAGCTATCCCGAAAGTTAGCCCCAAAATACTTCTGCGAGCAGCTTATTCAGAATATAACACACCGAATACCTGAATTATTCACGACTCCTCAATAATCGGATGGCCTTCTGATGTCAGGAGGCCGAGCAATTGTTGCTGTTTACGGATCGACAACTGGTGCTGGAGGGTGAGCTCAAGAGGCTGATCATGCGTGGCATATGCCGCATGTTTCCGATCCATTCGGCGCCGACCCTCAAGGTCGACAATGCCCTGATCCTGTGTGACGTGGATCTCGAAGATTTCGCCAGTGCCCGCATGCTGCGCCTGGCGCTGGCAGTGCATCGCTCGCCCGACAGCCCCGTTGTGTTCCTGCTAAGGGACCGCAATCACCACACCGAATCCCAGGCTCGGGCCCTTGGGGCCAGCGACACGCTCAGCGGTGAGGAGGGCTTCAACGCTGCTCTGCGCCACCTGATGGATAAGTATCCGTTCCTCAGCGCCCATCAAAGCTGTGTGCCACCCGAGGCCCAGCTTGCCATCGAAGACTTGCTTGAGGCCAACACGTGGAACGCTGCCGGCAATTATGAAGGCCTGATCGATGCGGGCGCACAGGCGGTGCTCGATGCCATCGAGGCCGAGGGCATTCATCATTGGATGGATGAGGTCCTGTCCTATGACAATCTGACCTATCAGCATTGTCTGCTGGTGGCAGGTACGGCCGCCGCGTTCGGCTCGTCACTGGGCTTTTCACGCGAGGACAAGGTTCTCCTGACCACGGCCGGGTTCGTGCACGACGTCGGCAAAGCCTTCATTCCGCTTGAAATTCTGAACAAGGAAACGACGCTGGACGCAGCCGAAATGGCCAATGTCCGGCGCCATCCCATGATCGGCTATGCCATTCTCAAGGAGCACGGCGTCCGCAACACGGATGTGTTGGGTTGCGTACGCTCGCATCATGAATTGCTCGATGGTTCGGGCTATCCCGCAGGCCTGATGGGCAACAGCCTGCCAGACCTGGTCAAGATGGTGACCATCTGCGATGTCTTTTCGGCGCTGGTAGAACATCGCACCTACAAGCAACCGGTTAGCCCCGAAGCAGCCTATGACTATCTGGCCGATAATGGACAATTGTTCGACCAGGCGCTGGTGCGGGCCTTTCGTACCAGTATCCTGCCGGTGTGACGCCTGAACGAGCGTATCCACTGCGGGCAGAGAGACAGCGGCTTCGTTACCCTGCCCCCCTTGCAACCTCAGTCCAAAATCCGCATATAGGCGCCGGGAGGTTGGCGCGGACGTGTTCCTCGCCAACCGGGTCAGGTCCGGAAGGAAGCAGCCCCAACGAGATCCTCACGGGTCGATGCCAGCCTCCTACTCAATTCCCTGTTCAGAAGCGGGTATAGAACAGCGCAATATCGGCATTGGCCTTTTGCGACATGGACCGGCTTGCCCTATGTTCTGGGCATGACCAATGGCAGATTCCCCGGCAAGAAGGACAAGGACAGGCCGCATGGCTGACACTCAGACCACGCCCTATCTGGTCCTGGCTCGCAAATACCGCCCGCGCGACTTCTCGACCCTGGTCGGGCAGGACGCGATGGTTCAGACGCTGGGCAATGCCTTTTCGCAAAACCGCATCCACCACGCCTTCATCCTGACCGGCGTGCGCGGCGTAGGCAAGACGACCACGGCCCGCATTCTGGCCCGCGCCTTCAACTATGAAGACGAAACCGGCCGCCACCCCACGCTGGATCTGGAAACCGAAGGCGCCCATTGCCGTGCTATCATCGAGGGGCGGCATGTCGATGTGGTGGAAATGGACGCGGCCTCCAATACCGGTATTGGGGACATTCGCGAGATCATCGACTCGGTGAAATACGGGCCGGTCTCAGCGCCCTACAAGGTCTATGTGATCGACGAGGTGCACATGCTCTCGACGGCGGCCTTCAACGGGCTGCTCAAGACGCTGGAAGAGCCGCCGCCTTATGTGAAGTTCATCTTTGCCACCACCGAGATCCGCAAGGTTCCGGTAACGATCCTGTCGCGCTGCCAGCGTTTCGATCTCCGACGCATTCCGGCCGATGTGATGTCGGCCTATCTCGAAAAAATCCTCGGCCAGGAAGGCATCGGCTTTGAGCCGGACGCGTTGGCCATGATCGTGCGCGCCGGTGAGGGCTCGGCACGCGACTCGCTGTCGCTGCTCGACCAGGCCATTGCCCATGGAAACGGTTCGGTGAGCACAGCGACGGTCAAGGCCATGCTGGGCCTGGGGGACCGGGCGCGGATCATCGACCTGTTCGAAGATTTGATGGGTGGCCGAATTGCCGAGGCCCTGGGTGCGCTCAAGGAGCTTTACGATCTGGGCGCTGATCCGCAGACATTGTTGGCGGACCTGGCCGAATTCACCCATCTGGTGACCCGCATCAAGGTGGTGCCGGCAGCGGCAGACGACGCGTCGCTGACCCCGGACGAGCGGACGCGTGGCGCCGATCTGGCGCAGCGCCTGCCCATGCGGGCTCTGACCCGGGCCTGGCAGATATTGTTCAAGGGCAATGAGGAAACCGGGCGGGCCGGCAATGCGCTGCAGACCGCCGAAATGACGCTCATTCGCCTGGCCTATGCTGCCGATCTGCCCAGCCCGGACGACGTGATTTCCAAGCTCACCCAGCAGGGCAGCCTGCCCTCCGGCGGTGGCAGTGCGCCGCCTGCGCCCCGCGGACCGTCCGGCGGTACGTCAGCCATGCGCGTTGAAGCGATGCAGACCAGCCCGTCGCCCGCCTCGGTGGCGGCGCCCTCGCCAGCGCTTCCCGCATCGCGGCCACAATCCGTCGCACAACCGGCGCTGGCCACGGTGGCGTCGTACAAGGATCTCATTGCATTGGCCGCCGCCAAGCGCGATGTGCTGGTCAAGCTGGCGCTGGAAAGCCAGATGCGTCCTGTCTCGTTCGAGCAGGGCCGGATCGAAGTGGCGATGAGCGATGGTGCGGACCCTGGCATAATCGCCACGCTCTCGGCCCGCCTGCAGACCTGGACCGGGCAGCGCTGGCTGGTGATGGTCTCGACCAAGGCCCCCGAGGGGCTGACCATCCGGCAGGAGAAAGAGCAGCGCAAAGAGGCGGCGACTGCTGCCGCGCATGACGATCCGTTGGTCAAGGCCATATTGGAAACATTTCCGGGCGCCAAGCTGGTGAACGTGACGGTGCGTGACGATAACGCCGCGCCCGCCGAACTGGCTCCACCCCCACCTGAAGAGGACGACGAATGAAAGACATCATGGGTATGATGAAGGCCGCCGGCGAGATGAAGGCCAAGATGGAGGCTATGCAGGCCGAACTGGCCGAACTGGTGGTCGAAGGCAATTCCGCTGGCGGCATGGTGGTCGTGGCCCTGACGGGCAAGGGCGACATGCGGGGTCTCAAGATCGACCCATCACTGCTCAAGCCGGAAGACGCTGAAATGGTCGAGGACCTGATCATTGCTGCCTTCAATGACGCCAAGGGCAAGAGCGAAGCCGAAGCCCAGCGCAAGATGGCGGAAGTTACGGCAGGCCTGCCGATTCCACCGGGCATGAAACTGCCGTTTTAGGCTGGTGCCGCTGTGGCCTCCGGCGGACCCGAAATTGAACAGCTCATCCAGCTTCTGGCGCGCTTGCCGGGGCTTGGGCCGCGCTCGGCGCGGCGCGCGGTGCTGCACCTGATCAAGAAGAAGGAGCAGCTCATGCTGCCCCTTTCGGCTGCGCTGGACCGCGCCGTGCTGGTGGTCAAGAGTTGCGAGGTGTGCGGCAATGTCGACACCACATCGCCCTGTTCGATTTGCGCCGATCCCCGCCGGGGCGAGAGCGGCATTCTGATCGTGGTGGAAGACGTCGCCGATCTCTGGGCGCTGGAGCGCGCCGGGGTAGGACAGGTGCGCTATCACGTGCTGGGTGGCGTATTGTCACCCCTTGATGGCGTGGGGCCGGATGACCTCAACCTCGAAGGGCTGATCGCCCGGGCGCATGATTATGCGGAAATCGTCCTGGCCATGAATGCCACGGTTGAGGGGCAGACAACCGCCCACTACATCACCGACCGACTCACGGGGACAAATATCCGCGTGACGCGCCTGGCCCATGGCGTGCCGGTGGGCGGAGAGCTGGACTATCTCGACGAAGGCACATTGAGCCAGGCGCTCAAAGCGCGGACCGAGATCTGATGCGATCGCCCTCCCCTTGACGGGGAGGGATCAGGGCGGGGCGGGAACTGTCCGCTCAAAGCATCAAGCAGACCTAGTGCAAATGCGGGTCGAATTCCTCACTGCCATGCCAGGCATGGTCATCGTCGACCGGGCCGTCCTCGTCCTCCTCGTAGAACACCTCTTCCCCGATCAAGGCGTCACGGGCGTCGGTATCGTCGGGCGAGAGGGCGTCCAGGTGGTCGGCGGGATCGGATGACATGGAGGCATCGATATTGCCGGTGTCTTCGGTATTATCGAGGTCGCGCTGTAATTCGGCAATGGCGCGGTCGAGTTCCTCAAGCATATAGGCCGGGTCCTGACCGCCGAAGTCACCACTCTCACGCGCGGCGGCCTCATGGCGCATTTCCCACAGCCGCTCCAGCCGATCCCGCGCGGGGCGGTCATCGCCATAGAGCAAGTCCTCGATTTCGCTCTGGCTATAGGGCTGGGCAATGCCGGGGGTGTCGGCATTCTCGAAGCTGGTTTCCTGGGGCACGAGACTGCCCGGATGATGGTGGTTCTGCACCATGACTGATCTCCCTTATGCAGTTGCACGAGGGTGAAACGCACAAGCGGGACCGGGGTTCGATCACATGGTCGAATTCAGTTCAGGTCCCCAGGTTCATCCTTGACCAGCCGCAAGGCCGGCGCTTCTTCGCTGCCACCGTCCCAAGTGGGTGGAATGGGTTTGCTCGACTTGGCGCCGAGTTCGCGCAGCATTTCGACCTGCCGCACGACATTGCCGCGACCATTGGTCAACTGATCCTTGGCCTTGGCATAGGCGCGCTGGGACTTGTCGATCGCGTCCCCGACCTGGTCCATGGTGCCGAGGAACCCGGCCACCTTGTCGTAAAGCTGGCCGGCGCGCTCGGCGATTTCCTCGGCATTCTGGTGGCGCTTTTCGATGTCCCAGACATTGCGCACAGTGCGCAACACAGTCATCAGCGTGGTCGGGGTGGTCAGCATAACCCCCTTGCCCATGCCGAATTCGACCAGCTTGGTATCGTGCTGAATAGCCGTGGCCAGCGCGGATTCGATGGGCACGAACATCATCACATAGTCCAGGCTGGACTTGGCGGCCCGGTTGTAGCCCTTGTCGCCCAAGGTGGTGATGTGGCCGCGCACCGAAGCAATATGCGCCCGTAAATGCTGGTCGCGGTCATCCTCGGGGCTGTTCACAAAGGCTTCGAACGCAGTCAGGGACACCTTGGAGTCGATGACCAACCGCTCGCCATTGGGCATCAGGATTTCAACATCAGTGCGCAGGCGCTGACCATCCTCGCCGCTATGGCTCTGCTGGGTGAAATATTGCTCGCCCTCGCGCAGGCCGGACTGTTCGAGAATGGTGGCCAGGATCATTTCGCCCCAGGCGCCCTGGGTCTGCGAATTGCCCTTCAAAGCGCGTGTGAGGTTCTGCGCCTCGGTGGTGATCTGCAGATTGCTTTCAGCCAGGGCGCGGATGCGCTCGCCCATGGCGGAGCGGTCTTCCACCAGGTTCTTGTGGAATTCGGTGATCTTGTCCTGCAGAGGCTTTAGGAGCGTGTCGACCTGCTCGCGGTTCTGCTTGGTGAAGGTCTCGCCATGGGTGCGCAGCACATCGCCGGCGATCGATTTGAACTCGTCCGTCATTTGCTGGCGCGCTTCCATGAAGCGCTTCAAATTCGCCTCATTCTGGCGCGCCTGCTCGTCGAGCCGCGTGCGCATAGCGGCCAACTCGGATTGCAGGCCGCTGGATTTTTCACGCTCGGTGTCAAGCAGATCGCTGGCGCGGTCCCGGTCGCGCTCAAGTTGGGCTTCAAGATCGCGAATACGCGTGTCACGGAAGGCGATCTGTTCGAGAAAGCTCGCCTTCAACCCCTCGGCCGCCTCGCGGGCCTGCTGTTCGGCGCGGGCCGCGTTGGCGCGCGCCGAAGCCACCAGCCAGATGATCAGCAGGACAACCAGGGCTAGCACACCGGCCAGCAGGGCCATGGCGGTCGTGACGGGGAACTGGCCGAGAGTGAACAATGTCATATCGAGATCTTGCATGGCGTGAGCTTAATCCGATTCTATTGTTCGCAAAATGTTCTGCTGCTGCGGTGGATTGAACCGGGCTGCAGTTGACCCGGGAGCCGGAAATCGCCATATCGGGAGCAATCCATTCATCGCCGGACTTTTCTGCCATGGCCGTTCGCCCCATTCTGATCATTCCCGATGCGCGCTTGCGTGCCGTTGCCGACCCAATCATCGAGGTTGATCACGAGATCAAATCTCTGGCCAAGGACATGCTGGACACCATGTATGATGCGCCTGGCATAGGCTTGGCCGCCCCACAGATCGGGGTGATGAAGCGCATTGTGGTGATGGACCTGGCGGGCGAGGATGAACCTGCAGCCCCGCTGGTGATGATCAATCCCGAAATCACCGCTTTCGGCGACCAGATGCAGGTTACCGAGGAAGGCTGTTTGTCCATTCCCGAGCTCTATTACGAGGTCGAGCGGCCCAATGAGGTGACGGTGACATATACCGATCTCGATGGGCAGGAAGTGGTCAAAGAGGCCGAGGGCAAGTTGGCAGTGTGCATTCAGCACGAGCTCGATCACCTCGATGGCGTGCTCTATATCGACTATCTCAGCCGGCTGAAGCGCGACCGCGTGATCAAGAAATTCGAAAAGCAGGCAAAGCGGGCCGCTGGCTGATATCCGGTGGCCGCGACCTCGCCCTT
Organism: Devosia sp.; assembly: GCA_040218355.1. Taxonomy (GTDB): domain Bacteria; phylum Pseudomonadota; class Alphaproteobacteria; order Rhizobiales; family Devosiaceae; genus Devosia. The sequence goes on from JAVJRP010000003.1 coordinate 148,568, forward strand.
CGACAGGCTCAGGATGAGGTCTATGGGAGTGCTGCGTTCGCGTAGACCTCATGGTGAGCCTGTCGAACCACGAGGTCGTTGACCATGCGCGTCGTCTTCATGGGTACGCCCGAATTTTCTGTTCCAACGCTGACCGAGATTGTCTCGGCCGGACATGAGGTGGTGGCGGTCTATACGCGTGCGCCCAAACCGGCGGGACGTGGACAGGCTGAGCGCAAGAGCCCCGTGCATGAAGCGGCCGAGGCGTTTGGCATTCCGGTGTTTACGCCGCGCTCCCTCAAAGCCGAAGCCGAGGAGGCCCAGTTCGCCGCGCTTGGGGCCGAGGTCGCGGTTGTCGTTGCCTACGGGCTGCTGCTGCCCAAGCCCATTCTCGAGGCGCCTGAATATGGATGCCTCAACCTGCATGGCTCGCTCCTGCCGCGCTGGCGCGGGGCGGCGCCGATTCAGCGCGCCATCATGGCTGGCGACAAGCAGACCGGCATTGTCGTGATGCAAATGGATGAAGGTCTCGATACCGGCGCAATGGGGCCGACAGAGGTCATCGCCATCACGCCCGAGATGACCGCGGGCGAACTGCACGACCAGATGATGCGGTTGGGCGCCGATCTGATGGGCCGGGCGCTGGCGGCGCTGGAACGCGGGAGCCTCGATTTCACGCCGCAGCCGGAGAGCGGCGAGACCTATGCGGCCAAGATCGACAAGGCCGAGGCGCGGATCGATTTCTCCAAATCGGCCGAAGAGGTTCACAATCTGATCCGGGGTCTGTCGCCCTTTCCGGGCGCCTGGTTCGAGATGAAACTCGCTGGCAAGCCGGTGCGGATCAAGGCGCTGCGATCGAGCCTGGTCGATGGCACCGGGGCGCCGGGCGCGCTATTGGGCGACGATCTGGTGATCGCCTGCGGCGCTGGTGCGGTGCGTCTGATCCAGGTGCAGCGCGAAGGCAAGGGCGCCATGGACGCAGCGACATTCCTGCGCGGCGCCGGGACGCTGCCTGCCACAGTGACCTGATGCCACGCTACAAGCTCACAATAGAATATGACGGCACCCCCTTCTCCGGCTGGCAGCGGCAGAAGGACAGGATGAGCGTGCAGCAGGCGCTGGAAGAGGCGATTGCCGGTTTTTCGGGCGAGACGGTGACGACCCAGGCGGCCGGACGCACCGATGCGGGGGTGCATGCGCTGGGTCAGGTGGCGCATTTCGACCTTTCCAGGGCATGGGATCCGTTCCGCATTCGCGAGGCGCTGAACTATCATCTGCGCCCCCATCCGGTGGTCGTGGTGGAGAGCGACGCGGTGCCCGACACATTCGAAGCGCGGTTTTCAGCGACGGCGCGGCACTATGAATATCGCATTCTCAACCGTCGGGCGCCTGCTGCTATCGAGCGAAACCAGGTCTGGCACGTGCCCAAGCCACTGGATGCGGAGAGGATGCACGAAGCGGCACAGACCATTCTGGGTCACCATGACTTTACCACCTTCCGTTCCTCGGAATGCCAGGCCAATTCACCCATGCGCACTTTAGACGCGTTCGAGGTGACCGGGGACAACGAGATCATCGCGATTACCGCCAGTGCCCGGAGCTTCCTGCATCACCAGGTGCGATCGATGGTGGGCTCGCTCAAGCTGGTGGGCGAGGGCAAGTGGAGCCCGGCCGATTTTCGTGCGGCGCTCGATGCGGCGGACCGGACACGCTGCGGCGCCATGGCGCCGGCGAGCGGACTATTCCTGACCGGGGTGGACTACCCTTAAACAGGCCCCATGGTCTGCAGGATAATGCCACCCAGAACCATCAGGCCCACAAATTGCGCCACCACCTGAGCGACAATGAAGATGGCGATCTGCACCGGCGCCAGGGTGACGATGCGGCGGGCAATGTTGATCTCGATGATGATGCTGAGCAGGCCCACGACCAGCAGCATGATGTCGCTGCCGCCGAGCAGGACGATGCTGATGGCGCCGATCAGCGAGACGTAGAAATTGACCCAGTTGTCGGCCACCAGATAGGGCATGAAGCCATCGAGCCGGCCCATCATCTGCAGGACGAAATAGGCGGCGCCGATCTGCAGGGCGAACAGCAGGCCCGAGAGCAGCGTCATGCCGGCAGCAGCGCCGGTGGGCGAACCGACGCCGAGCAGTTGAGGGCCGAAAACGCTGACCGCAATGGCCAGGAGCAGAGCGATGAAGCTGCCGATCAGGCCGCGCTGGGAAAAATCGAAATAGTTGGCCGCGTCCTGCCGCCCCAACACCAGAGCCCAGGCGCCGCGGGCGGCGTCGAGCGCTTCTTCAACAAAGGTCGGTGAGGACTGGGGCAAGGAACAGACTCGGCTCAGGCGGCGGGAACGGGTGCTGGCATGATGTAGAGTGCGATGGGCGTTCCGGCAAGGAGCAGTACCGTCAATACTGCAAACGCGATAGAGATGCCGATGCTCCACCCGCCTGCCATTCGGCCCAGGCGAAAGAGCATATAGGCCAGCGCCAGCCAGAGCAGCGGCAACAAAAACCCTATGGTGAGCGAAAGCAAAGCGCCGAGGCCAACATAGAAGGTCAGCGCATAAATGCTGGGGACCAGCAGCGGCAGAACCGGATCCCGCTGGCGCAGGGCATAGCGGGTTCCGTAGATGCCGATGAGCGGCGCTGCGAGGAACAGGGACTGGAACACAAGCGTTGCGGTGAGTTCGCCCAGGGTTGGCACGCCATAATTGAGCGAACCCAGCACCACGGCCAAGAAGGCGAACAGGTAGAACAGTACCAAAGCTGTCACCAGGCCCGCCCGGGTGAAGCGGAAGCGCGCCTGCCAGCCGGCTTCGTTCCTGAGGATCATGATCCAGCCATAGACCGACTGGCGCAGGGCGTTGATGATCTTCATGCCGGGTCTCCGGCAAAGTAACGGCGCATAAAGGCTGTATATATTTCCGTCAGCCCAGTGAGATCGGCCAGGGCGATGTGCTCATCGGCCTTGTGCATGGATGGGCCGACAAGACCGCATTCAACCACCGGGCCATATTGGGCGATGAAGCGCGCATCCGAGGTACCGCCGGCGGTGGAATATTCGGGCGGCTTGCCGGTAATAGCGGCAATGGTGGCCGAGAGGGTTTCGATGTCACTGCCCAGCGGGGAGAGGAAGGCACGAGAGGGCGTGCCGGAAATCTCGAAGGTAATGTCTGTGCCGTTGGTATCGACGCTGGCAATGCGGGTGCGGACCCAATCGGCCAGGGTCTCGGGGGTCCAAATGTCATTGTAGCGGATATTGAAGCGCAGGCTTCCGCTCATCGGGATGACGTTGCTGACCGGATTACCGACATCAATGGTAGTCAGCTCAAGATTACTGGCCGGAAAGTGGTCGGTGCCGGCATCGAGCTTTTCGTTTGAGAGCGCCGTTGCCGCAGCGGCCAGCACCGGAAGCGGATTATTGGCCTTGTGCGGATAGGCGACATGGCCCTGGGTGCCGGCAACGGTGACCTTGCCCGAAAAGGAACCGCGACGGCCAATCTTGATGCTGTCGCCCAGTGTTTCGGTGGAACTGGGTTCACCGACAATGGCGAAGTCGAAATGATGACCGTTCTCCGCCATCCAGGCGACGAGCTTTTCGGTGCCGTTGATGGCGTCGGCTTCCTCGTCATTGGTGATGGCGAGCTGGATCGTGCCGGCTTCGGGCGGGATTTCGGCGCAGGCGGCAACGAAGGCGGCGATGCCCGATTTCATGTCGGCGGCGCCGCGCCCGAAAATCCTGCCACCCTCAATGCGAGGCGTGAATGGATCGGATGTCCAGTGTGCGCTGTCGCCGGGTGGGACAACATCGGTGTGGCCGGCAAAGAGCAGGCGGCGACCGCCCTGCCCTCTTTTGGCAAAGAGATTGTCGACCGGATAGGAGCCGTCGCCCTCGAACCGCAGGCGGGTCACCGCAAAGCCGATAGCCTCGAGTTCGGCCTCCAGCAGATCGAGCGCGCCCGCCTCCTCGGGGGTGACCGAGGGGCAGGCGATGAGGCGGGCGAGCAGGTCAGCAGGGTCGATGGTCACGACGGCTCCGGTTTGGTTCAGGCGGCGCCGTCCAGCGGATCGGGACCATAGTTATTGGGTCCGGCGGTGCCTTTGAGGAAGCCGAGCTGGACCAGCATGTAAATCGCGAAAATCGCGAAGATGACGTTGAGGGCGCCCAGCCAGATGGAGGGCACCGGCATCATCACGCCGCCAATGTCGGTCATGGAGGAGCCAATGCCCGTTGCCGTGAGCAGGTTGAGCAGCACGGAGCCGGCGATCAGGATCTTGAGGTCGGTGCCGTTGTTGTCGCGATCGTGGCGGCGCTTGATGCCGACGCAGTAGCTGGGCCAGATCAGCGCCAGATTGATGAGCACGCCGAACCAGGCCATGACTGCGGCATTGCCGAAGCTGAGGATGCTCAGCACAATGCTGGCAACGATCGAAATAACGATCAGCACGACAATGCCGATCCACCATTGCTGGCGGCCGATGCGGCCATCGGTGGTGGTCAGAAGCGCTTTGATATTGTCCATTTTTGTCCCCCTCTCATGATGCAGGAATCAGGTCCTGCCGGCATCAGAGTAGGATGCTGGCGCAGTGTAAACCAGCGCCAGCCCTTTGTTTAGTCCCGCAGCAGGTCGTTGATGCCGGTCTTGGAGCGGGTCTGGGCGTCGACGGTCTTGACGATGACGGCGCAGTAAAGGTTCGGGCCCGGCGTGCCATCGGGGAATGGCTTGCCCGGAAGCGAGCCGGAGACGACCACCGAATAGGGCGGCACATAGCCCATATGGATTTCCCCGGTCTGGCGGTTCACCACCTTGGTGGAAGCGCCGATGAAGACGCCCATGGAAATCACCGAGCCTTCGCCCACGACGACGCCTTCGACGATTTCGGAGCGCGCGCCGATAAAGCAATTGTCCTCAATGATGGTCGGGCCGGCCTGGAGCGGCTCGAGCACGCCGCCGATGCCGACACCGCCGGACAGATGCACATTCTTGCCGATCTGGGCGCAGGAGCCGACCGTGACCCAGGTGTCGACCATGGAGCCTTCACCGACAAAAGCCCCCAGATTGACAAAGCTGGGCATGAGGATGGCGCCCTTACCGATATGGGCGGAGCGGCGGACGATGGCGCCGGGCACGGCGCGGAAACCGGCTTCGCGCCAGGTATTGTCGCTCCAGCCCTCGAACTTGGTGGGCACCTTGTCCCACCAGGTCGAACCCTGCGGCGCGCCGGTCATCGGCTCATTGTCGTTGAGGCGGAAGGAGAGCAGCACGGCGCGCTTGAGCCACTGATTGACCTGCCAGGTGCCATCGATCTTTTCGGCAACGCGGGCCTGGCCGCTGTCGAGCAGGTTCAGCGCTTCATTGACGGCATCGCGCACGTCGCCCGTGGTGTTGAAATTGACCTCGGCGCGGTTCTCAAAAGCGGCATCAATAGTCTGGGCGAGTTGCTCGTGCGACATGGCGTATCCTGGCGGTTGGAATTTTGCGCGGACCATAGCCGGGGCGGTCGGGGAGTCAACGGATATGACACAGCATGCGGACGTGCCCCCCGCCATTCGAGCATAGCTCTCATGGCCTTCTTGACCAATGCGGCTCCACTGGAGCCGCACATCCGCTTCGCGGATCGTCTGCGAAGTCACCTAAAATTTCCCCACCGGGGAGATTTTGCCCTTTGGGCTTGGTTCGAAGCCGCCCGGCGTCACTGCCTCGCGGTTGCACGGTGAAAAGCGGCTTTCGCCCCTGGTTTATAAAGAAGAGGCGAGAGCCGCTTCCCACGAACAAAACCACCCGGGTGACATTTCAAGTCTCTGCGTGACTTTGGAGAATATTTAACCTGCCAAGGCCCATTCTAGATCATCAACAGGTGCGACCGGGATCATGGGATGGGGCGAATATTGCAGGTGGTGAGAGGATCGCTTGTCATCAAGGTGTTTGCCGTGTGCTTTGGCGCCATACACCTGCCGCTCATATCATTGCTGCTTTATCTCGGACTAGGCCGCCCCGCCGATCCAGTTCCGATGCTGGTGGTGGCACTTGTGGCCACACTGCTTGGCAGCGCTCTGGCGTTTCTTGCCGTCTATCAATTCGTCAGCCCCATCGACCGGCTGGTGAAGGCCATGGATCGCTATCAGCAAGAGGGCGTGGAGCCTTTTGTCGAAGTGCGCGGGTCCGACGGTCTGCGGCGGCTTGCGGACAAACTGCTCTCGCTGGTGCGCGCGCAAGAACTCAATATGCGGACGCTGCAACGCCAGGCCAACAGCGATCCACTGACGGGGCTGGGCAATCGCCGCTGGCTGCACAACGCGGTTTCCGTCGAGATGAGCAGGGCCGCACGTCGTGACCAATGGGTGTGGGTCGTGGTGTTTGACCTGGACCACTTCAAGACGATCAACGACACCTATGGTCATGCGGCGGGGGACGACGTGCTGATGACCGTGGCGGAAGTCACTCATCGTCAAGTCAGACCATATGATCTGCTGGCCCGTGTGGGCGGCGAGGAATTTTGCATTGTGGCGACAGATGATGCGCCTTCGCTCGGTATCATAGTCGCAGAGCGCATCCGCGCCGCTCTGGAGAGCTGCAACCCGATCATCGGGGGCATCGCTGTCCCGGTGACCGCCAGCTTTGGCGTCCATAGAGGTGACCCCAGGACGGAAAGCTTTGCGGACATGTTACGGCGGGCCGACGCCGGCCTCTACGCAGCCAAGGGCAATGGCCGCAATCTGGTGGTGGACAGCAAGGATGCGCCCCCGATCGGGGATCTGCCGGAGCGCGTGCCGCTGACGATTGAACTTGCCGATGGTGACGGACAAACCGCCTGAGACAAGCAGCGCGGATTTGTCCATTCACCCCTGGAACGCCTCGCGGCCAACCTCAATCGGCAGCGGGATAGACGCCGAGAATGCGGAAATAGTCGGTGAAGAAGCCCAGCTCTTCGAAAGCGAGCTGCACGCCGATGTCGTCGGGGTGACCCTCGATATCGGCGTAGAACTGGGTGGCGGTGAAGGCGCCGCCGACCATGTAGCTTTCGAGCTTGGTCATATTGACGCCATTGGTGGCAAAGCCGCCCATGGCCTTGTAGAGCGCGGCGGGAACGTTGCGGACGCGGAAGACGAAGGTAGTTTTCACCTTGCCTTGGTTCGGCGCCCGCTGTTCGGTGGGGGAAAGGACCAGGAACCGGGTGGTGTTGTGATCGGCATCCTCGATGTTTTCGGCCAGGACATTGAGCCCATATATTTCTCCGGCAAAGCGCGAGGCAATCGCGGCCACGGCCGGATCGGCCTTTTCGGCGATCTCACGGGCCGAGCCGGCGGTGTCGACGGCATTGATGGTGCGCAGGCCGTTGGCAGAGATGAACTTGCGGCACTGGCCCAGCGCAACCGAGAGCGATTGCACCGCCTTGATATCTTCAAGCCTGGCACCGGGGACGCCGAGCAGGGTCATTTCCACCCGCAGATAGGTCTCGCCGATGATGTTCAGGCCGCTTTCGGGCAGCAGGTGGTGAATATCGGTGATGCGCCCGTAGAGTGAGTTCTCCACGGGCACCACGGCAAAATCGGCCTTGCCGGACTGCACCGCGTTGAGCGTTTCCTCGAAGGTGACACAGCCAAGAAACTCTTCGCCGGGAAAGACATTGGCGGCAGCCGCATGGCTGAAAGCGCCGGGTTCACCCTGGAAAGCGATCTTCTTGGTCATTGATGGTCATCCGTGAAAACTAAGGCAGGCGGGTTGTCGCGCGGGCGTGAGGGGGAGTCAATGTGGGTGGTAGTTGGGCCCCTCGACCCAATGAGGCGGCTCTGCCAATCTAGCCGCCATTCGAGCGCTAATCCGCTGCGGGACGGCCTGCCATTCGAGCATAGCTCTCATGGCCTCCTGTCCTTCAATCGCGCCACTGGCGCGATTGCCCCTGCGGGACGGGTCGGAGTCTCATGGCCTTCGAGGCCAAAATCGCTCCACCGGAGCGATTTTGCGGCGGAGCCGCCGCCTCGAAGTGTCGCACGTGGCTTTGAACGGTTGCACCACAAAGGGCTTGATACTATCTTCCGCGCGCGTCGAACCAGCCGGTTGAGGCAGATTCCCTTATGGGATCGCAGTTTGGGCTGGTTCGGGAAATTGTCCACAGGGGATGGACCGGCAGAGAGACCAAATGGATTCGTTTGAGCTAAACAAGATCATCGGCGCCGTGCTCGGCACCCTGTTGTTCGTTATGGGTGTAGGGTTCCTGGCTGAAGCCATCTATCACCCGATCGAGAACCGCGGCCCCGGCTACGCCTTGCCCGAACCGGAAGTGGCCGAAGCCGGCGCGCCGGTGGAAGACGTGCCAGAAACGCCGCTGCCGGTGCTGCTGGCCAGCGCCAGTGTCGACAATGGCGCCGCCGCCGTGCGCAAGTGCCAGAGCTGCCACACCTTTGGTGAGGGCGAAGCGGCCAAGCAGGGCCCGAACCTTTATCACATCGTCGGCGCCCCCAAGGCCCATATGGAAGGCTTTGCCTATTCGGACATCCTGCTGCAACAGCAGGCGGACGGGCAGACCTGGACCTATGAAAACCTCAACGCCTTCCTGACCAATCCGCGCGATTATGCACCAGGCACGAAGATGGCCTTTGCCGGCGTCCGCTCGCCTGAAGAGCGCGCCGACATCCTGGCCTATCTGCAGACCCTGACGAGCGACCCGGTGCCGTTCCCGGAACTGGAAGCAGCGCCGGCAGAAGATGCTGCGCCGGCCGAAGGCGAGGCCACTGAGGTCGAGGCGATCCCTGAAGAAGTGGTTGCACCCGACGAAGCCAGCGAAGAGACGGTGACCACAGAACCGGGCGCCGCCGTGGAAACCCCGACCGAAACGCAGTCGGACAGCCCGGTGGTTGGTACGCCCGTGCAGGAAACCTCGCCGGCAAGCCCGGAAGCTCCGGCCGCCAGCCAGTAAGGCTGCGCATCGCCGACCCTGAGTTTTCAAAAGCCGCGCCCCAAGGTGCGGCTTTTTCCATATCAAGGACCATTATTGATGTTGCTGCTGCACCTTTCCGATGTTGATGAAGCGAGCTGGGCCCAGGCGTTCTCCGAGGCGCTGGCGCCCTACCCCGTGGTGCGGCGCGGCGACAATTTCGATCCGGACGAGATTCGCTATATCTTCGTGTGGAAGCCTCAGGCCAACGCCTTTGACGGGCTGAACAACCTCAAGGCAGTGCTGTCGCTCGGCGCCGGGGTGGACGCCCTGCTCAAGCATCCAAACCTGCCCGATGCGCCGATCGTGCGGTTTGTCGACGAAGACCTGAGCCAGCGGATGAGCGATTATGTGGTGGCCCATGTCACCATGCATCACCGCCAATTCACCCGCTTTCAGGCCGACCAGAAGGCGCGCCGCTGGGACCAGTATTATCCCCCTGCCGCAGGCGAGACCACGGTGGGCATTATGGGCATGGGTGTGTTGGGCCAGGACGCGGCGAAGCGCCTCAAGCCGCTCGGCTTTGATTTGAGAAGCTGGAGCCGCACGCCTAAGGCCATGGACGGGGTGGAGGGTTTTGCCGGTCAGGCCGAGTTCGACGCATTTCTCGCCGGCACCGACATCCTGGTCAATTTGTTGCCGCTGACGCCGGAAACCACGGGCATTCTCGATCGCAGCACCTTCGCCAAGCTGCGCCGCGACCGGCTGGCTGGTGGCCCGGTGATCATCAATGCGGCGCGCGGCGGGCACCAGAAGGAAGCCGATATCGCGGCAGCTCTGCAGGACGGAACGCTGGGGGCAGCGAGCCTGGATGTGTTCGAAGTCGAGCCCCTGCCGCAGGAGAGCCCGCTCTGGGCCATCGAGAATTGCTACATCACCCCGCATATCGCCGCCATTTCCAGTGAGCAGAGCGGCGTGCGTTATTTCACGCAGGTCCTCACCGGACATGAGGCGGGCAAGGCGCTGCCAAATGTGGTGGACCGCGCGCGGGGATATTAGATCGACACATAAAATTCACTGGTCAGGGGCCAGTGTGTCGTTCAAGCAGGCTGGATGGAAACAAAGGGAGCCGGTCGAGGGGCATGACCGATACAGCGCAACAGGAAAAACCGGGGCTCTATGAGCGGTTGAAGGCCGCCACGGGGCATCCTCTGGCCGAGCCGATCCTGGCGCTGATCTGTTTTCTCGAAGCGATGATCGTTCCCGTGTTTCCCGAGGTGATGCTGGCCCCGATGATCCTGGCCGATCGCCGGCGCGCCTGGCGGCTGGCCACCATCTGCACCGTCTCTTCGGTGGTGGGTGGGATATTTGGCTATGCGATCGGCTATTTCCTGTTCGACACCATCGGCAAGGCGATCGTGGAGTTCTACGGCGCCGGCGCAAGTTTCGAGCAATTGCGCGACAGTTTTGTCGCCAATGGCCCGTTCATGATCATGATCGGCGCGGTGACGCCCATCCCATACAAGATCATCACCATCACCAGCGGGGTGGCGGGGATCGATATCTGGACCTTTATTCTCTACGGGTTCATCGGCCGTGGCCTGCGCTTTTTCGTTCCGTGCGGGCTATTCTACTTTTTCGGGCCGGTGGCCAGCACCTTCATCGAAAAGCACAAGAAATGGGCCGGCTGGGTGATGCTGGCAGCGGTCATCGGCGGGTTTGCCGCCGCGCCGCTGCTGTTTCCCAAGCACGGTACCGAAGTGACCGATCAGGTGATCGAGCGGACCACCGGCACCGATGTCATTCCCGGTTCGATGGCGCCGGTTCAGGCCGAGTAGCGCTGCCGGAGCAGGCCATAGATCGCGCGGATCGCCTGATCAGTGCCGCCGGCCGGACGGCCGGGCCGCGCATCGGGGGCCCAGCCGAAAATATCGAGATGCACCCAGGCCCCCGCCTTGCCGACGAAGCGCTTGAGGAACAGCGCCGCGGTGACGGACCCGGCATGTCCACCGCTGGCCGCGTTGTTCAGATCGGCAATGCGGGAGGACAAGAGGCTGGCATAGGGTGACCAGAGCGGCATGGGCCAGAGCGGGTCTTCTGCCGCAAGGCCTGCGGCAACCAGGCCGGCCGCCACGCCATCGTCGGTCGAATAGAGCGCAGGCAGTTCGGGGCCCAGGGCGACGCGGGCGGCACCGGTGAGGGTGGCCATATCGATCAGCAGGTCCGGCGCTTCCTCGTCGGCCAGCGCCAGGGCATCGGCCAGGATCAACCGGCCCTCAGCGTCGGTATTGCCGATTTCTACGCTGATGCCGGCGCGCGAGCGCAAGACGTCGCCGGGCCGAAAGGCATTGCCGGCAATGGCGTTTTCTACGACAGGCAGCAGCACCCGCAGGCGCAGCGGGAGCCCGGCATCCATGATGGCATGGGCGAGCCCCAGCACATTGGCCGCGCCGCCCATATCCTTTTTCATCATCAGCATGCCGGCGGCCGACTTGATGTCGAGGCCACCGGTATCGAAGGTGACCCCCTTGCCGACCAGCGTGACTTTCGGATCAGTGTCCTTGCCCCAGTGCATATCGATGAGGCGCGGCGCCTGGGCGCTGGCGCGGCCCACGGCGTGGATCATCGGGAAATTCTGCTCGAGCAGATCGTCGCCCTTGATGACAGTGACGCTCATGCCGTGGCGGGAAGCCAGATCCCGCGCACGGGCTTCTAGGGCATCGGGGCCCAGGTCATTGGCGGGGGTGTTGACCAGATCCCGCGTCAGGCTGGCGGCTGCGACCTGCCGCTCGACTTCGCCGGCATCGGCCGCTTCGGGCAGGACCAGACGCGGGGCCGGCGGGGCGGTGCGATAGGTCTCGAAACGATAGGCGCCGAGGCGGAACGCGATGGCTGCCAGGGTCGGATCGCCAAAATCGCCCTGCAATTGGTAGTCGCCCTCGGGCAGGCCTGCAGCCGCCAGGCCGGCCACGAAGACGGGACGCCCCTGCGCCGCGCCAGTGCCGAACAACCAGGCCGCAATAGTGCCCTTGGCGTCGGGCATTGCCAGCAGACGGCCCTGTTGGCCGGTAAAGCCATTGGCCTGGGCCCAGGCCCGCTGCCCATCGTCCAGCGGCCCGGCCTCCACCCCGTTCTCGGGAATGAAAATGAGCGGGATAGCGGCTTGGTCAGTCATGGCAGAACTCCGTTATGTCCCCCCTGTCTAGCCGGGACCACGCGCCCGCACAACGCTGCAGGGTCCCGGTTTAACCGGGCGTTAGGGTTAATGATCTATTGCTCTGGGAAGAGTTCATATGGCCGGTTCGCGGCCCGGAGTGCAATTTGTTCAACCCAAGACGGATCAGCGGATTGTTGCGCCCCCTGCTCCTGGCAGGTGTTGCAGCCCTTGTGCTCTCGGCCTGCGCATCCAATCGCGGGCAGATGGCCAGTACGGACTATTCCGGCATGAGCGCGGCGCAAAGCCACGCTAATCTCAGCGAATTGACCGCGCGCTATCGCGCCAATCCGACGGACCGCGCCACGGTCATTCACTATGCAGCCGCCCTGCGCGCGGCCGGGCAGCCCCAACAGGCGGCGGCGGCCCTGGAACAGGCCATGCCGCACCATAGCGGCGATGTGGCGATCAGCGTGGCCTATGCCAAGGCGCTGACAGCGGCCGGGCGGTTCGACCAATCCATGGAAGTGCTGCGCAATGTGATCCGGCCCGATGCGCCGGACTGGAACGCGCTGCTGGTGCTTGGCGCGACGCTGGACCAGACCGGCCGGCATGAAGACGCAAGGCAGATCTATGTTCAGGCCGGGGTGATTGCCCCGGGAGAGGCATCGATCGAGACCAATCTGGGCCTCTCCTATGCCATGACCAATGATCTGGTGGCCGCCGAGAAGCATCTGCGCCGGGCGGTGCAGTTGCGCGGCGCCAACAGCCAGACGCGGCAAAACCTGGCGCTGGTGGTGGGCCTGCAGGGCCGGTTCGACGAGTGCCGCGCCCTCTATGCCGCCGAGCTGCCGCCCGACCAGGTCGAGGCCAACATGGCCTATGTCCGGGCGCTGCTTACCCAGCAGAACCGCTGGGACATGATCGAGAAGAGCTGACATCCTCTGCGGCCTCCTCGTCATCCCTTGCCTGTTGATTCATGACTCGGCGCCGGCCGGCCCTTACGGCCTCCGGTTAAATTGGACGTGTCCCGAGGCGCGTGCGTCTCAGTAATACTAAGTAAATAGAGACGTCGCCGCCTCGGGACGCTGGGTTTCTCCTGCTGTCGTGGCCCCTATTGATCGCTCGTCGCAAGGTGACCCAACGAACAGGCGAGCCCTGGAGCGAATCCAGTCTCACCGGCTCCTCCCGCAAAAGTTCGCTGCAGTCCGTCCGCGCGGGAGTGATGGGTGGGAGGATAAGGGAGGAATTGGTTGCGGGGATATCTTTTGGCAGCGACAGAAATCGACCCCTTATCGGACATGGGTGCTGCCAAGCGCCGCCCTTGAAACCGGCCGCTTCCCACCCACCGCGCGTCACCCTCGGGCTTGACCCGAGGGCTCTTTACTTGGCGATCTCGTCCCAGAGATCGC
>JAVJRP010000015.1:0-220908 GCA_040218355.1 Devosia sp.
ACTTCGCTCGCCGGCTGGTCCCGTACCAGAAGCGCACCGGCGAAAGCGACTGCCAGCAGAGCTGCCGTACCGAGCTTCAAGACATCCATCACTTAATCCTTCTCGCAGGTGTGTCGACCGGACGTTGCCTCAACACGGAAATCGTCGACTTGATCGAGATCAAAGATGCAGCAGAAATGAATGTTTAGAAGGCTCCCATTTGCAGCACGCACAGATCAAACGGAGCTTGACGTGGCAGACAATAGTGAACACCGGGGCCGCACACCCATACGGACGGCTCTGGGCCTTTCCTTCACCGCCTTGATTGCGACCCTCATGGCCGCAGGCCCGGCCCATGCCCATGTGAAGTGGTTCGCGCCATATGTGGTGGGCGCTGCACCCGCCCCCATTACCGACACCCTCACCAATGGCTGGTTCTGGGCAGGGATTGCGCTGGTTCTGGTGTTTTTCGCCGCCACCGTTCTGGTGGAACGCAGCCCCTCTGCGACCCCGGTCAACGGCATGCTTGACCGCCTGACCCTGCCGCTTTGGCGGCGCGGCGACGATTTCATGCGGGCGGTCATCGGCGCATTCTTCGTAGCCATCTTCGCAGTGGGCGGTGTCTATCTCACGCCCGATCTTCAGACCCCGAACGAATGGGTGTCGTGGCTGCAGCTCCTGATCGCATTGCTTGTGTTTTCGCGGCGCACCATGCCCCTGGCAGCTGCAGGTATCATAGGACTCTGGGTGATTGCGCTGCGCGACTATGACTTCTTCCATCTGCTCGACTATCTGGCCCTCGGCGTCGGTATTGCGGGCTATCTTGCGCTTGCCGCAGACCCGGAGAGCAAATGGTATCAGCATCGCTTCACCGTACTGCGCTGGGGCGTTGCCATCGCGCTCATGTGGTCGAGCCTTGAAAAGTTCGCTTATGCCGAATGGTTCTACCCGCTGGTTGAAGAGCGGCCATTCCTGACCTTCGGCATGCCACGCGACATGTTCATTCCGATGGCCGGTGTTGCCGAGTTCACGATGGGATTTGGCCTGCTCTGGACCCCGCTCATTCGCCGGCTGTCGGCAGTCGCCCTGATCGTCATCTTCACTGCTGCGGTCTACCCCTTCGGTCGCATAGACCTGGTGGGCCACGCCCTGATCATGGGCACCCTGTTTCTGATTGCGGCCGATCCGACGCCATCGGGCCTCAAACTGCCAAGACTGGCCCCGGCCATCGGCAGCGTTCCTGCAGGTTTGCTTGCTGCAATGGTGCTCATCGCCGGCGCCTACTGGGGATTGCACGGCACCTTCTACGACTATCAGGACCAGGGTCCGACGGTGGCCGCTGAAGGGCAGTTGTTAACCCATCGGCCCAACGCCGAGCACCCGCACGCAGAAAGCGCAACCACAATCCAATAGTGCTTACCGGCGGCAGCCTCCCAGTGCGGAGGCTGCCTTGCTATCAGGAGCAAGCATGCGTCTCACCCAGTTCTCCGACTATGCCTGGCGCCTTCTGATGCATGTGGCTGACCAAGACGGTCAGCGCACCACGATCGCCGATGCTGCCAAGGCAAACGACATCTCACGCAGTCATCTGATGAAAGTCGCCCAGCGCCTTGCTCAGGAAGGGCTTCTCAAACCGGCCAGAGGACGCAAGGGTGGCCTGATGCTGGGCAAGCTGCCCGAGGCCATCTCACTGGGCGACGTGTTACGGGTCACGGAACCCGCCTTTGACCTCGTTGGCTGCATGGCAGGAGAATGGTGCCTGTTTGCAGATCGCTGCCAAGTGCCTTCTGCACTGGACCGGGCGATGCAGGCCTTTCTCGAGGTTGCAGATCAACAAACGCTGGCAAACGCACTACCCCTCACCAAGGTGGACCATGCGGATTGACCAACGAATGTCGGCTGCTCGTTCTTTGCACACAGTGGTTGCCGACGATCCCGCTAGAACTCTGCCCAGTCGGCAGCGATAGCCGCGAATCCATGCGAACGGTACTTTCGAGCAGCCTGGCCGTCCAGTGGCGCCGCGGAGGCAATGGGTCTCGCTTTGACCCCTGAGTCCGTGGATACGCCGACCACGAAGACGTCAATCAAACTATCCACACGGCTCGCCTGGCCATCGGTCTGCTCGATAGCCGCGTTGGTTTCTTCAACCAGAGCTGCGTTGTGCTGGGTCATCTCGTCCATCTGACGCACGGCCGAACTGACCTCAGCGATGGCGTTGGCCTGTTCGCCGTTAGCACGCGCGATCTCATCCATGAGTTCGGCATTCTCGCGCACTTGGCTGACCATTGAGCCCAACCGATCCGTGGCAGACGACACGAGCTTGCTTCCCTTGGCGACGGCCTCGCTGGACCGCTCGATGAGACCTTTAACGTCTTTGGATGCGTCCGCCGCAGCTTGCGCGAGTCTGCGCACCTCCACCGCCACAACTGCAAAGCCCTTGCCGGCCTCGCCCGCGCGGGCGGCTTCCACGGAGGCATTGAGAGCGAGAAGGTTCGTCTGGAATGCAATATCGTCGATCATACCAATGATGTTGGAAATTTTCGCTGCCTGAGCAGTTACGTCTTCCATCGCCAGGTTTGCTTCGCCCATGACGTCGCCGGCTTCTATAGCGCCATCGGACACGCTCTTGGCGTTTGTCCGAGCTGACTCCGCACGCTGCGCGTTTGCCGTCACCGCCTGCGAAAGCTGCTCGACAGCAGCACTTGTCTCTTCAATGGCGGCGGCCTGCCTTGTCGTGCGCTCTGCCAGATCATTCGCCCCTGCCAGAATTTCTCCGGTGGCAGCGCGCAGCGCGCTTGCGGTTTCGCGCAACTCCCGAACGATATTCCCGAAACGGTCGACAGTCTCATTGAACGCAAGCCGCACCTGTTCAAGCTCGCCGGGAAACTCACCGTCGATACTGCAGTTCAGATTCCCCTGCGCCAGCAATTCCAGTACGTGACTGAGCTCATTGACAGCTGCCTTGCGGGCAGTGATGTCGGTAGCATACTTGACCACCTTGTAGGGGCGCCCACTGGCATCAAAGATTGGATTGTATGATGCCTGGATCCAAACTTCCCGTCCGCCCTTGCCGACGCGTTTGTACTCTCCCGACCAGAATTCGCCCGAGCTGAGCTTGCGCCAGAACTCTTGATATTCGGGCCCCGAGGCTTCCTCCGGCGTCACAAATACGCGGTGATGCTGACCGCGAATTTCCTCGAGCCTGTAACCCAATGCGCTGCAGAAATTTTCGTTTGCGGTGAGAATTGTGCCATCGAGCTTGAACTCAATAACCGCCTGGGAGCGCGATATGGCGCTGATCTGGCCACGGGCGTCTGCAGACTCCTGATGGCGCTCGGTGACGTCACTCGCAACTTTAATGATCCGGTAGACTTTGCCGTCCGAGCCAATAAGCGGATTGTACGAGGCTTCAATCCAGATTTCCTTGCCACCCTTCCCAAGGCGCTTGAACCGAGCCCTCTGGAACTCACCGGCCGTGAGGTTGGTCCAGAACTCCTTATATTCGGGGGAGCCGGCATACTCCTGTTCCAGGAACATGCTATGGTGTCGACCCTCGACCTCGGACCCCTCGTAGCCCATCACGGCTAAGAAATTCTCGTTCGCCGTGATGATTGTTCCGTCCGGTTCGAACTCGATGAAAGCTTGCGACTTGCTCAATGCGGCCATGGCGTCGCCGTTGATAACATTCTGCGCGGCGTTGGAACGCTTGAAGAACTGAAGGCCCACTTAGCATGCGTCCTTGTCTGTGATGCGCCCTACTATGGTATACAACATACTAATTTTTCCTCTTGGCCCCGAATTTAATCTCTGGCCTCTCACACTTAAGACTCGCCACTGCGGGTTCTAAACAGCGACATTCATTTTGGACTTACGAGTAGACGCGTCGAATGGATGCGATGCACTGAAGAGCGCATCGTCCCATGGTTATCCAATCGTTGCCCAGTCGTCCGCGCCTTGGCGGCTCGAAAGCAAAGTAGCTGCCCTTGCCCAATCGCCATCGTGATCAGAATGGTGGTGCAGATGCGTGTCAGGGCCCGCCCGAGAGCTCTTCATCTTATCCCGAATGTCACGGATCCTGGCTTTCGATACGAGCATGGCAAACGCGGCGTCACACCCATGTTGCACAACTTACTTGGTTGCGATACAAGCAAGTGTAACTTGGAGTCTCCTGATGCAAGCTATTGTCGTAGAAGAGTTTGGTTCGGCCGATCAGCTTTCCCTTGCTAGCCTGCCCGAACCAAGAGCCGGCGACGGTGAGGTGGTCATCGGCGTGGAGGCGGCAGGTGTTGGGCTCGTGGACGTCCTTCAGCGGCAAGGCTTCTTGGGCGTTTCTGCGGCCGGATACATTCCGGGCGTAGAAGTGGCCGGTCGGGTCATAGCTGTTGGCAGAGGTGTTGATGAACGTCTGATCGGCAAACGCGTTTTCGCCCAGGGCAGAGGCGGTTATGCGCAGCAGTTCACCGGCAGCGCCGACGCGTTGGTTGCGCTGCCGGAGCAGCTTTCTTCCGAGGCCGCTATTGCCCTGGGCATAAATGCACTCGTGGCGCACTTCAGCATCAGAAGGGCGGGACTAAACGCTGGGGAAGCCGTCCTGGTGCGTGGCGCCAGTGGCGGCATTGGCGCCATGGCCGCACAGATGGCTGCGGCATCGGGGGCAGTGGTAACTGCCATCACCAATTCGGACGCAGCAGAGGCCGTTGCAGGACTTGGCGTTCACCACGTCGTGCGGCGTGGCACCGATCCCGACCCGAAGGGGCCTTTCAACGTTATCATCGATCCCGTGGCAGGAGACGCTGTCCTAGCGCTCATCAACGCACTGGCTCCAAATGGGCGCTACGTCATAAACGGCGCAGCGGCGGGTTTTCCGCCTCCTGACATTGGTGCGGCTCTGCTCCGGGGCTTTGCCGGATCGCCTACCTATTCCCTCTTCAGCCTCGATTCTGTCTCTCGGGAAGACTTAGTCTCAGCGGCTACCGAGATTTTCGCCCGAGCGGCCGACGGAGAGGCCCGGCCGCTCATTTCGGAGGTGTTCCCGCTCCACGATGCGGCGCGTGCACATAAGTTGCTCGAATCGGGGAAGAGCTTTGGTAAGATCGTGCTTAGGCCGTCGTGACGGCAGCCGGTGTAGGTGAGGTCCACCACAATGAACAGCCAAGTTCGGCGTACACAGGACGAGCGTCGAGACGAGTCCGAACAACGCATGCTCGCTGCCGGCGTGCGACTTGTCGCACAATACGGTCCTGACAGGTTGACTTTGACCGAGGTCGGCAAGAGCGCCGGCTACAGCCGCGGGCTTCCAGCCCACCATTTCGGGTCGCGGGAACAGTATCTCAAGGCACTGGCGTCGCACGTAGCGATCGAATTTGATCGAACGCTTTCAGCGGCGGATCAGGTCTCGGGGCTTGTGGCTGTCCTCGACATCACACGCGCGGTTCTGGAGCAGCTAAAGGCAGATCCTACACGCGGCCTCGCTACGCAGATCGTGCTGGCCGACGCACGACGGGAGCGAGCCCTGTCTGGTGATATCGCCGAACTGCGTGACAAGACGCTCGCTCTCCTCAGTCGACACATCGAGGATGGCATCCATGCTCGTGAAATCCGTCCGGACGTCACCCCGAAATTTGCTGGTCTGCTCATTGCTGCTGGAATCTGCGGGATCATAGACAGTTGGCTGGCTGATGACCAATTCGACTTCGAAGCAGCCGGAGAGCAACTGCTGCGTATGATTAAACATGGGCTCAAGGAACCAGGTCACTCCGTTGGAACCCTACCATCCTGAACGCTTGATGCAGTGAACGAAATGGATAGAGCCCTCATCTATGGAAGGCCGCCCGAGTGATTGGAACAGCATGACGCGGTGAACGGGACGTATGTTAGCTCGAGACAGCAACAGGATGGGCAATTGGGCGATTGAAAAGGGCATATGGCGCTCGATGGAACAGCCGAGATGGTTACGGCAATCAAGACCCTGGCAGTTCGTCTGCACCGTCTGTCCTACCGTCTGTCCGCAGGGCCTCAGCCCCTCAGTGGCCCTGGTTTTGCCCCTCTGGTCCTGACTCTCTCTCCGCCAGTTTGTGTTGAAGCTTCTCGCTAAATGTTCGATTTAGACATGGCTGACTTGGGTCGGTAATGATTTACCGTGTTATTTCAATGACATAAGTGTTCGCAGATTTGTTCTGACCGGCGCGCCAATTATTTCAATGACTTAGTGGCTCTTCTCGCTTCGCTGCGGTCTACGGTTTGCAACCGGTTTGCAAAATCTGTGCTGCTTGCGTTCTCAAACTTGGTCATCGCGGACTTCGCCAATGCCCGTGTCCGCGACATGTATTTCTCGAGGATCGTGTGCACCGATCTAAGGGAGTGACCGGTGATGGAGGCAATCTCTGGCACGCTGCACCCGGCTTCAGCGAGCATGGTCACTGCAGTGCCGCGAAGGTCGTGGAAGTGCAGGTCGGTGATGCCGGCGGTCTTGCTCGCTTCATCCCACTGCTCAGCGAAGTAGCGCTTCGTCCAAGAGCGCCCAGTCTTAGTGGACAGAATCACTGCGGCGTCACGATCCATACTATCCAGCATGTCCTTGAGCGCAGGCGTGCAAGGCACATAGACTGGCCGACCGCCTTTGCCCTGGCGGATGCTGATGCTCTTGCCGTCATAGTTGTTCCACGCCAACTTGCGAAGGTCTCCCTGACGCTGGCCGGTGTGCAAAGCAAGTATGAGTGCGCGCTGCATTTCGACGGAGGCCACGCTCATAAACGCCTCAATGTGCTCCGGCAGCCAAAGCTTGTCCGAACGGTCGATCTTGTGAAGTCGCGCAATTCCAATGGCGTGATTGTGCCCAATTCGCGTGCGATCGGCCGCCCAAGACAACAGAGCGCTCAAGATTGATATGCGGTTGTCTGCCTCCCGAGGTCCCGACACTGACAAGATCTCGTCGCGCCAATCCATGAAGTCACCGCGCACGCGCTTGTCCTCAAGGGCCGCGACCGGCATTGTGCCGAACTTTTCTTCGACCTTGGTCAGCATGCGCCGATACTCTTTCTGCGTGCTCTCGGCCAGCTTGCTGAATTCCGGAGACAAGGTGAAGTCACGGATCAACCCGCCGAGGGTTCCCTGTCGTTTCTCTACCTGACTCTGCTCGCCCAGCGCGTAGTCGCTTAGGAACTCTGCCGATCCAGGTACTCCTCGAAGCGGGCGACCGGTGGCACGGTGGTAGTGATGAACCTTGACCGTGCCGTCCCTGAGCCGTTTCTTGACCGTGTTGATGCCCTTGAGGTTAGCCCTGACCATTCTCGGCCTTCCATTGGTCGTAAGCATTGGGGATGGGTGTCAGTTTAGCTGCGAGACCGCTAGCATGGTCTAGGGTCCTATCTAGGCATGCTTTGTCCCACCGGCGGACGCGACCATAATCAGGTAGAGGTTCCGGCATCATGCCGTCCTTCACCAGCTTGTCGAAATGTCCAGGACTGACACCCAGGTAACTTGCTGCTTCCCTTCGGTTGAGAACACGACGCTGATCCAACGGCAGAGCATGGATGAGACAAGCTCTAAGAATCACAACAACCTCCATCTTTCAGCTTGCGCTATAGCGATCGCTCAGTGGGGTTGCGTGAAAAAATCTCCCAATTATCTCGCAGTGGCCCTTACTTGGATATCTTCTGGCGTTGCTTTATTTATTCGTCTTCCCAAAAGGCTAGGGCTCCGCCAAGCAATCAGCAGCGCGAAGGCGGGCATGGGTAACTCCGTTTACGTCCACCAATTCGATTGAGGGTATGTCGCGCAGAAGGCTGCGAATATTCCGGCGACTGTACAATCGAGGGTCAAATCCTGGATCTGACCGCTTGATAGAGGTGCTCAGAACGTTGAGAGTGACTAGCCCCCTGTTTTCTGCGGCGTCGCTGAGTGCTGCTAGTACCAGAGGCTCTGCATCCGCCGGTTCTAATCGCCACAATTTGCGTCTGGGCGTCTTCTTCACGGGAGGAGGCCTTAGGGACTTCATATCCCAGAATTTTGTGCAAGCGCTCCTGAAGGCGGGAGGAGTGGACCTTTGTCCAAATCCGAGGACAGTTTTTCTTGCCTGAAGAAGCCTGCCCGCCAGTGGGACAAAATCGGTGTCATTTGCAACAATCACGAAGACATCAATTCGGTAAGTGAACAGCACCTCTATGGCGTCAATCGATAGGGCTATGTCATTGCCATTCTTGCCGGGTGTCAGTGTAGGAAGGTGTCGAATATCTCCATTGTACTGCGAGACGAAGCGTGCCCAGGCATTTGCGGCTCGACCAGCATGATTGCCGTAAATCCGGAGGAAGCGGATGTGCCCATACTGCCGGGCTACCTTCAACGCACGCTCTGCGTCCTTGGGCGAGACCCCGTCGCAGTCGACGAAGACAGCGATCTCTAAAACTGCACCATCCCTCCGGTAAAAGTTGTTCAGCCAGAGTTTAGTTCTGTCCCATGCAGATTTCGTCAATCGTGCTTCCATTTTGGTGTGCTGTTACTAGACCGCTTGGCACGTTCACACGGAAGATAGCCTCGGATCCGCTACCGTCGATCCGCAAGGTGAGCGTTCTCTGAATTTGTACCACGCGGTCGCCCGGCCAGTGAGTATTCGTGTTAAGGACCGTCGCCTTCACTTGCCGAAGATGGCTCGGATCGAAGAACGAGCCCTGGTGGTTATGACTGGATCGGTTAGGTCAGAGGCGTCCCGAATTTCTGCCAGCCAGCCTACCTCGTTCTTGCTTACAACGGTTTCGAAAATGTTGTCGAAGGCGCGTGCAGCAGCGGAGCCGGCCCATTGTTCGAGAGCAAGTTGGAGGAGCCTGGCCGGATCGACCTGCAGCGCCTCCGCCAGGGCGGGGACGCGGTCGAGGGGAACTCGGATAGCGCCAGATTTCAGCATGCTGATCATATTGGGGTTGGGGAAGCCAGTCTCGCTGGCAATTTCAGCCTGACTCTTAACGGGGCGCAGCTCGAGAATGCGCTTTGCGACAAAGGCGGGAAGGCGAGTGTCAGAGTATGGTTTGGTGTGAGGCATGTCATCGTCTCTGAATTTTGAAGATGTTCTCTTTGTAGCGAGACGATGTATGGGGATGCTGAGATGTAGGAAGGGAACTGCGATGCTACTCGCTGCATAGCCTTCGTTCAGAGGTAAGTAGATACTTCGAGTTTGGGTAGTCGCGAGGATCCGACCACATGCGTCGTATGCAGATCTGACAGGAGTAGGATTCCGCAATCCCTCGGATAGGTAGGCAGGTGGGCGCCCGTGCATGAGCCCGCTGCGCGGGAGGGGTGCGGGCAGTTAGTTCAGCGCCATCGTTTATGCGCCCAATTCCGGCCGATCGACGACTACTCGCGCATCGCTATTAGCGCACGTTGAGTCTAGCTCACCGAACGCCCGGAATCTAGGGAATCGCCGAGGCCCCACTCGGTGAAATTTGTACCTAAGAAGACAGCGGCGCAAAAAGTCGGTCACACGCGGTAAGTGTTCCGCATAAGTAGAGTGCCGACTTCGCTCGGGACATGCCGACGTAGAGTGTTTCGCGATCCGCGCTGGGATTGGAGCGGTCGAACGCCCAAAGGATGATCACACCGCGTTCGAGTCCCTTGAAGCGGGCAACGGTATCAACGGTCAGCTGCGCCGGCCCGAAATCCTCAATTCGACCCAGCCTTATCTTCTTGGGCAGCGGTAGTCGCTGAAGAGCTCTCTCGCGGTCGACCCGGTCGCTGGGATCGCAGAGGAGTATCGCAATGTCGTGTGGATCGACCGCCTCTTCGGTCACGAGCCTCGTCACAAGCCCGCCGATGGATTGTGCCTGCGTGGCAAGGTCTTTGGCGACGAGGCGTTCGACAGCGACGCCTGAAATCTGCGGCGGTTCTACTGGGGTGCCCCTGTAGTGCCTATAGGCTGCCAAGTGGATGGCGTCTGTGTTCCTGCAATTCCTGTCGAGAACCATTGGCTCCCCCTGAATGGGGATGTTCGACGAGCGGCGATAAATGTCCTGGTTCTCGTCCAAGAACACGTACAGCAGGGATTCATCCGGCTTCGTCAGCATCATTTCGATCGGAAGCCAATACTCGTCGCCAAAATCCTGTGCCTCGTCGACGACGATGGCGTCATAGCGCGGGCCTAGAGCATCGACCGCGTTAGCCAGCGCCAACGGCATCTGCTGGTGGAACTCATCAAAGCCGGGAAGTGCGTGCCGCGCGTCCGCGAGCAAATCGCGTCCGAGCCTTTCTTTCGCTCGCGCGACCCATCGATGGCAAACCTGATGGAAGGTTGCGACGTCGAGTCCATCGATCCCTGTGCACTGCTCGCGAAGATGGTCCGCGAGGCCTCGATTGTAGCAGAGCAACAACGTCCGCAGACCTTCAGCCGCCAAGCGAACGGCCTTCTCACGGGCAATTAACGTCTTCCCGGTGCCGGCACCGCCCGCAATCATGACGCGTCGCTGCCGCCTCAGGACGTCTAGAATCGACGCTTGGCGTTCAGTCAACGTCAACCGAGCCGCGTCCTCGTCCACTATCCGTGCTGACAAGAGAGGCCGAGTGGTGGCAACTCGAGCAAACAGCGCGACCAGCGCATCCACCCCGTTCCTCCCGATCGGCCTTACGGTTTGTGCCTCGCACGCCCAGTAGCGGAACGCCCCATCCACCCACGCACTCAACGCAGTCAGATCGCCGCGGTCACCAATGATCTCGCTAGGAGCATCTGGGCCCCTCAAGCGGTCGGCATCACCAACATCTGACAAGAAGACCGCATACCCCACTATGAAGCGGCCGATGCCGAGCTTATTCCAGGCGCGGCTTTCGGCGATTTTCTCGAGTATTGCGAACTTCCCGCGCCGGGCCTGGTCGAACGGATTCTTGATGGGGTGCACAACGCCGTGCCGGTCGGTTGAGCTCCAAGTGCGGTCGCCGTAGTCTAGTAAGATGCGACCACCCTTCACCTCGACGACCAGCACGCCGTGCGTCGGGTGAAGTATCAAGATGTCGGTCTCGCCCTCTCTCGGTCCAGCACCGCCGGGTCGCGATATCCACGCGACGGAATGAAGGACAACGAAGTCAGGCCCGAGCTGTTCGCCCAGCCTCCTGAACAGGTCGAGTTCTGCCTTCGACTCCGAAGTCGCGCGAGCAGGTTCAGGGAAACATCTGGCCATCAGTCGATTATCTTCAGTTCGGTATTGAATGGGAGACCGCGTCGCCCCTCGATTTTGCCGAAATCGACGACAACGAACGGGATGGCACCGCGTGACTTGATCTCCACGATGGTACCCTTCTTCCAGAAGTGATGCTCGACCTTGAGACCTACCTTGAGGTGGATTTCCCTTGCAGACGCACGCTCCTCCGACATTTCGCGCCAGTTGTGATCGAACCAGTACTCGTCGACCTTGCTGAATGGATTGCCAATCGCCGTGACCCGCTGTCGCTCGAGATCGCGGGCATGCTCCACGACATAGATCCAGAACTCGCCAGGGTGCTCACGAGCCATGGAAAACTGTACGTGGCTGAGCTTGATGCCGCGCTCCGTCCATTCATTCTCCAGTCCTTTTACCTCAATGAGACGCCGCTCCCCGCCAGGTGAGTTGGACGCGATGTCAAATCCGGGATTGAAGTGCGGCTGGCGTTCCGGCGCCCAGCCTCGCGCCTCTTCGTATCTCAGGGCCGCCTTCATTGCCGCGGCATCGATCTGGTCGGACAGGTCTCCTGTCCCAGATTCAACTGCGGCATCCCCGTCCCCCCTCGCGCCGCTGCGGGCGACATACGAAAGCATGCGCGAACGGCGTGCCTGTCGATCGGCCGCGGCCTCTTTGGTCGACGTTGCTCCAGGGCGGTTGGTCGCGGTCCCGTTTGCGGCCCCGACGGCTTCGCCGCCCAAGCGGTTGCTTGCGCCTTCTATGCCTCCCCTTCCGCCGCCGGACCCACCACCCGCTGTGGTCTTAGCTTCATTGCGATCGACACCGAACTCGTCGCGACTTGTTGCGGAGCCATATTCTTCTTCGAAGTCGATGCCTTCATGAGTTGGGTGGATTGCGGTCTCCACCTCCTTCTCGATGATCGAAGCATCCAGATCTTCGACGAGTACTTCCTCCTCTGAACCGTTCTGGCTAACAGACGCGGCGGCCTTGGCAGGATCGTCGCTGGTCTCGACTTCCTCGAACTCATTCGAGGCTACCTCGTCCTGGAGTTCATGCCCCGTATTGAACACGTCCCCACTGTCCACTGGCGGCTTGTAGTCCGAAGTCAGCAGCGCTTGTTCTGCGTCGGATCGGTCGGCAAACGACATGATGTACGCTGCGGTGAGACACAGCGGGGGAATCTCCGTGGAAGGACAGTGTCGCTCGACTGCCGCGAAGATGGCCCGGAAAGCGGCCACCCAGTCGGCACTCCCACTCTGTGCCCTGAGATGAAGAATGGAAGTTTCCTGGTCTAGAAACGCCGGTGCTGCCGAGGGAGGCGAGCACACGGGTGGGTCAAACGCGTCAATCTCGGCATGTACCAGCAGCCGCTTGGAGAAACTGATGTCGAGCCGCTGCAGCAGAGCATCCATGGCAACACGGGTCGCTCTGTTGGGTGCCAGCCATAGCAGCAGATCAATACGTTCTCGGAGCAAATCCGTAGCGCCAGCAGCGCGGTTCCCGTCCGGAGGCTCCGCTAGACGGAACTGAGCAATATCCGAGAGCGCCAAGATGTCCAGGCGCTTCAAGAGCCGTGTTGAGGCCGAACGGCTGGTGTCTGCCAATCGGAAGAGCCGGTCGTTTAGTTCTGACCCGAACGCGTCCGCCAAGTGCTGCGAGTCTAGCCAAATAGCATCGTCCGTCAAAATCGGATCGCCATCAACATTGAGGAAGGCAACCTCGCCAGCAAGAAGGTCGACGGCCTCAGCAGCGCCGTGGTCCTCACTTTCGAGAGCCTCGGCCATTGCTGAGAGGCCGCGGCCATGAACGACAACATCGGCGGCCGAAATGTCGAGACTATCGGCGATCCTCAATGCCAAAGCCGCGTAGTGGCGCGGCTCGGGAGAGTCGACAACGCCCAATCGGCGGTACAGTTGGTCACGCTGGCGCATGCGGTTGCTCGCCGAGTGCCAGTATCCCCCAAAAGGCGGCGGCACCCAGAACACTTCGTCGGCACCGATGAACCCAACTTCCGCGAAATGAATGAAGTCCGTTCCGAAGAGTCTGTCGATGCAATCGGCATCGTCGTCCTCCAAACGCTCGCTGAGGATTTGATAGGTCAGGTCGTGCACCGGCAGGTCTGATGCCATGCAGTGCTCGAGATGAGCAACCACGTCCTCAGTCGGAGGCTCAGAAGGCATGTTGATCAAGTCGAGGAATTCGTTGACCACGGAGGACGACTGGCGGAGCGCCGTCATCTCCACAATAGGCACTTGTGAGGCGAAGCCAGCGGCGCGACCGGCGCGATAGACCCCTGTGGGGGTATAACGCTGATCCTCGTCCAGTTTCCCGTCCACGATCGCCGTCAGAAAAAAGATCTCTCTTAGGCCGCTCAGAACCGATCGATCATCCTCGTCGAAACGGCTCCAACGATCGAGGATGTGCCTGATGATCGGGGTCGTCCCTCTGACGATCGCATCGAGGCCGGCCCCGGACTCCGCGAGCGATTCAATGCGATCCACGATGTGCTGCGGAGCTACCGAGAACGGCATTCCTAGACTCTCGAGCAGGTCTTTTGCGCGGCCGCCGTCGGGGAACCAGCTTTCGTCCACCCATCGTGATGGCTCCTCGCCGAGGATCAATGAGAGCGGCGCAGCCCAAAAGTATGCCTCGTTGGGCTTCACGAACTGCCCGGTCCGTGTTCTTACGAACGGCACGTTGGCAAGGCTCCGGAGAGTCCCGTCCTCGTCCAATTGCGACCGATGGTTCAGTACCTCCGTCATTAGCCGGCGATACTGTTCGCGCGTAAGATCTTCTTCGAGCAGTGCTTGGAGATGGTCCTCCACATAGCGACGAAACGTGAGGACATCGACTTCCAACACCTCCTTCGCGAGGTCCCACATCCCCTTCACGAACATGTCCACGTCCACGACCTGGAAATGCCCAATCGGGTCGCGAAAATCTCCGGGAAGCTGGCCGCGTGATGGGCTGACGAACTGAGATCCTGTCCGAAGGATGGGGACATCCTGCAGGGTCTCCGCTACATCGTCGCTGCCCCGATCCCGTGGAAATGCAGTAAGCAGCCTGTAGAACCGGCGGATGTCGGCCTCGGCCCCTCCAATGGCGGCCTCGGCGGATTTCTCATCCACAATCGTCTCCGCCAGGTCGACGGCCAAATCATTCAGAAGATACTCCCCCAGACGGGCGGAAAGGTTAGGGAAGGACTGCATTTCTGGGTGCACCACGCGGCATGTCGGTATGAACCTGAGAAGCTCCCTCACGGATACGTCTGTGGGTACATGGCGCGCGCCATTGGCACTGACCGGTCGGTTGTCGACATCGAGCAGGATCTCAACTGCCTTCAGCCTCGAAAGTACCGCGGGCAGTCCGCTTCTGTCGCCGGGCACTCCGATCAGGAGCTCTATGGCCGACCAAAGCTTGCGCAGGAAGCCGGCGCCACCCCGGACATGCTTCCCTTCTTCGAGCGCGGCCACGACTACGGAAAGCCTTAGCTGCTGCGAACCCACGCTGCTGAGCACAGACCAGAATGGACGGATATCCGCGTGTATCAAGG
Source organism: Devosia sp. (assembly GCA_040218355.1). GTDB lineage: Bacteria > Pseudomonadota > Alphaproteobacteria > Rhizobiales > Devosiaceae > Devosia. The sequence goes on from JAVJRP010000015.1 coordinate 14,668, forward strand.
GCAGCCCCAGCGCCTCGATCGCTTGCTGATCGGAGGCGGTCATGGCCTCCGGAGGTAACGCTGCTTGGTTCGGTATGCACCACTGTTCTTGTGTGCTCCATACTGAGGGACCCGCGGAGACAACTTCACCCAGCCGCTCCCAGAAGGCTTTGAACGCATGCTCGCTTTTTCTCTGGAATGCCGCTTGAGCGAGCGTCCAGAACCGTATCGGGCCTAGCAGATCCCGCACCCGAATGAAGTTTTCCGCTAGCGCCGCGGCTGCTGTCGCAAGAAGAGCCTCATTCCAATAGCGGTCGTGCTGCTCGCCCTCGAGGACGATCGCTTGACGGCTGGCATGAGGGAAAAAATCCCCGTTGACGTGGACCGGCATTCCGGTCGCCTGACGTGTCGGCAGATACGCATACAACAGTCCTTCTACTTGCTCGGAGTGCAGCGGAATCGCCATGCTCACCGTCTTGGAGCGGTCTAGGCGCCCCAAGGCTTCGAACTTCTCGAGCAGTCTCAACTCTTGTAGAACATCATTAGCGGTCCGGGAGAGCACCAGCCAGTGCTGAATCTCACAGGACGGCCTGAATTCGAGCATCACCTCTCCGGCAGATCTATCGATTAAGACCTCTGCCACGAGCTCCCCGTTGCGCCGAAGCTCCACGCGTTTCAGGTGCCTCAGAAACAGAAGGCTGCTCTTAAGAACCTGGTCGATTTCGACGACCACCTTGTCTGCCACGTCTGGAGGTGTTGGCGAGGCATTCAGCCCGGTCCGAACCTCTGAAGCGGTCGCTGCCCAGGGCAGGACAAATTGTGTACCGGGGAAAGGCGGGATGTCGCTCCTTATCACCTCCTGAGTTTGTGGGTTTAATTGGAGTTCAATGACACCGGATCTGATGATTGGGGTGTCGGTGATCTGATAGACCGACACGAAGCCGATACCGAACCTGCCGATTTGATCTGGAGCCTGAATTTTGCTGCGGCTGCCCATTTCGGCGATCGCGTGGAAATTGCACGGCCGATGCAGACCTTTGGCATCCCCGCTCTTGCTCCACGGGCACTCTGGTTCGTGCATGCCGCAGCTTGAGAACACTGCAGCATTGTCAACGATCAACGCATCGTCTCGCGCATCGAAGGTGAGGTACACGGCTCCCGCGTCGTCAGCGTTCTGAATGAGCTCAAGGGCCATAATGCCGTAGCCTTGGAGACCCTTGAGTGCCTGTTCGATGTTTCCCAGCAGATTCGCGCGATACGGGATGGACCGTCTCTGCGGACCAGATTCCACCGGCGCCCGGACATCAGCGTCTGACGATGCCTCACTGTCAGTCTGTCGAATATATTCGTTCAACAGCAAGCCCCCCAAAATATCGACAAGTGTAGCGTCGATACCATTTCCCCGGAAGGCATTCTCATGCCTAATTGATCGGGAGCTATGATCAGCCCTCAAGGTACAGCAAATGCGTGCCTGCACTCAGGATGGCTGACCTCTGGCTGAAGCTGCTTGATCGCGAGATGGGCGCGACTCATGATTGGCACTGGATGGCGACCTGGCTGCGGAAGAACTCCGGCGCGATGATCAGTCGGCGGACTATCCCGGCCGCGTTGATCAAGGCGATTCAGAAGGCCGTCGGCGTCCGCGATCCGGAGATCGATCCGATCTGCAACAAGAAAGGTGATGTAATCTCCGATGATGACCTGACAAATTTCGAGAATATCCCCCTCGGCACCGACATCCAGGACTACATGGCGCAGGAGGTGCTGCCCCATGCGCCCGGCGCCTATGTGGATGAGACGTTCCGCGACGAATACGATGGCCAGGTGGGCGTCGTGGGTACGAGATCAACTTCAACCGCTACTTCTACGAATAACAGCCGCCGCGCGATCTGGAGGAGACCGATGCCGAGCTCAAGGCGGTCGAGGCGGACATTGCGGCTGTGCTGGCGGAGGTGACGGAATGAGCCGACGTGACTTTCTTGAGGATTTCGTCGGCACGTGCTTGTGGTCGGTCGTACCGGCGAAGCATCGTTTCAGGTATCGGAAAGACAGCAACGCGGGAATGAAGGAGAGCTATCGGCGCGCCTTGACGATGGGCGGGGTGATCGACCGTTCCCTTGATGATACCGACGGCCTCCAGAGTTCGGACTATAGAAGTTATCAGGTCTTCGAAAAGGGCGATCTGGCCGTCAAGTTGAATGAACTCCAGCACATCAAGACCAGCCGCGTGGGGCTTGTCCCTCGGCGGCATAACCTGTTGTTTTAATTGCCATAGGTTGAGGGGCGGGGGGACTTTTTCTTTCACCATGATTATTCGCCGCTGCCATGTCCAGACGCGCAGCGTTGCAGCGCGGGCTCGAGTCTCAGTAGAAAAGATAAATCTGGACGAGTGTGACTGACCCGCGCCTTAGCGCAAGCTGGTGAGCTCATTGCAAACCAGTTCACGGTTCGACCATGAACAAGAATGCTTTAGCCGGCATTCGCCACAAGAGGGACTACGCGCTTTGCAGAATGCCGCGGCGTAGTCGAGGATCGCCCAGTTCACTATCTCAGGCCGGTCATGTTTAACCAGCCACTCCGCCGCTTCCTGTAGCCAAGGATCGTGGCGAATATCCGCCAATACACGTGGGCGGACTACACGCTCCAGAACGCGGGCCATGTTCACATCCAGCAAGGGGCGCGCTTCCCCATGCTGAAAAAGCAAGATGGCGTTAGAGACGTATTGTCCGACGCCGGGGATTGCCGCGTGTTCGCGTGCGTCACTTGGAAAAAGCCCGCCGCGGGCATCCGCATAGGTCGCTAGTCCTTGGATCGATACCGCGCGGCGTTTCCAGAGGCCAATCGGTTTCAAGTGTGTTTCCAGCTCTTCGCGTTTCGCAGCAGCCAAGGAGGCCCAATTTGGAAATCTTTCGAAGAAGGATTCGTATATACCGGCAACAGTCTCTGCTCTCGTCCGTTGTAGCAGAACCTCGACGCAAATCTTCTCAAATGTGCTTGCACGTAGAGCGCGCCACGGCAGGTCTCGCCCATGATCCTCGAACCATCGGACAAGGGCCGTCCGGATGCGCGTGATCCGCAACTTTTCGCTTCGTGTGAGTCGTGTTTCGATCGTACTCGTCCGTTATCCTAATTGGCCCTTAAGGTAGGTGCGGCTCTCTGGCGTCCATGCCCCGGCTCGCATTCCAAGTCTCGGCGTGCTCTATGGTGATTATTTAGGGAAGTTGACGGGGTTGACTAGGTCGAATAGACCAGGGCACCGGTAGCCGCTCGGCCTGGTGAAATGACCGGGGTCCGGGATCCAAGATGACCAAGACATTCAAATATGTCGATCTTTTCGCTGGATGCGGTGGCCTGTCTCTTGGTCTACGTGCCGCAGGATTCAAAAAACGGCTGGCCGTCGAGAAGTCCGAGATGCCGGCCGAGACCTACCATCACAATCTTATCGCCCCTATAGACGACATCGACGTCTGGAAGTGCGACCACGTTGGGGCCGATCTTACTAGGCAAGTGCAGCGCGGCCTCGTGGTAAGCGAACTCGGAAAGCTCTTGGAACGCGCTGACATAGTCGAGGGCATAGCGGTCGAGGGCATCGACCTCGTGGCGGGTGGTCCGCCGTGTCAAGGGTTCTCGATGGCCGGTCGCCGCAACCCGGACGACGCGCGGAACAAGTTGCCTTGGGAGTTTTTAGAGTTTGTCGAGGCGGTGAAGCCCAAGGCGGTCATCATCGAGAATGTCTCCGGCATGAAGAGCAATTTTGCCAAGCACGGCAAACCCTCGCCTTTCAGAGAGCTAAGAGAAGCCCTTTGCCAGACCGGGGAGGGATACACAGTACAAGCTCTGTTGCTGAACGCCCGCCATTTTGGAGTGCCGCAAAACCGGCCACGCTTGTTTCTGGTTGGGATCGGCCGGAAGATCGCCGACAAACTTGGTATCACCGCCTCGAGCGCACTGTGGAGTTCAGCCGATGATGACGGCGCGTTGGTCCCCACGGAAGGGAAACGGCCGCAGTTAGCGCCAAGGCGAACCCATTTCACCAAGGCGGAACTGGAACGGCTGGGCAAAGCTGCAGAAATTCGACTTGAGCGCGTCGTCCGGGATGCGCTGTACGACCTGCTCGGCGAAGTGCCAGTTGACGAGGCCATCGAATACCGAGAATTGCTGGCCGAACTGGAACAACACGTCACTCGCAAGCATACCAATAACCTAAAAAATCATAACAAGCGGCGTCACTCTGAGAAGGTCAAGCAGCGTTTTGGCTTTTACCAGATCGCCGCTGAACGAGGCATCAACAAGCTGGTTCTGGGTCTTCCCTATCGCCACGAGCTGTCGCGCGATGCGCGCATCAAGGCCATCCGCGAGACGTTCCGTGCAGCAGATGCCGACGATCGCAGGGGTTTCCCAGAAGACGTCGATACTTACATCCAACATGTCCTCGCACTGGCGACCAAGAAGCACAGCCAGAGGGCGCTGCGCCTCAATGAGCCGTCGCCGACCATTGTGAGCCTACCGGATGATTTCGTACACCCGGTAGAGCCGCGCGTCCCCACCGTGCGTGAGCTCGCGCGCTTCCAGTCCTTCCCAGATTCCTTTGAGTTCCGAGCCAAGGAAACAACGGGCTCGCACAGGCGACGCTTCGAGGTCCCGCAGTACACGCAGGTGGGCAACGCGGTTCCACCGCTTTTGGCAAGAGCACTGGGCGTACACCTGCACGCGATCCTCGGCCAGATCAACGACGAGGAGTAACAGCCAAGCTACGCCCAGCGCTGCTTTGGCCCTGGGTTACTTCTCGAGCGAGAAGTAGGGCTGACCCTTTATCAAGACGCCCTCGTTGTGGTTGTTCATACAGCGGTAGTAGGCCCAGTGGGTCGGAAGCTTTGTCACCTCAGACACCATGTCCCCGATGTTATTGCGGAATCCGATCCCCTCGAACTGCTTGGCAGTGGCATTTCGCACGTTGTGAACGACCCAAGTCGATAGTGCTTCTGCCCAGTCGTAGCCCCTTGTGTTGAAGTGCGAGAGGTACTGCGAAGAAAGGATCACGCCCATGCCGAACTCCCGTCCCTCGAGCATCAGCTTCATAAGCACGTCGAAGTCGCGGCCCATAGCATGGTGCGCCTCGTCGATAAGCACAAAGGAATCCACGAAACGACGGCTTTTGCCGTCCTCGCCGGTGATGAATGGCTTTTTCTCGCGCGTCTTCATGTAATCCGTGTAGAGGTTATCGAGGAACATCGTCGCGACGATGTCCACGATGTCCTGGCCCGCTCCGGAAAGTCCCGAGAGGTTCAGCACCGTGTTACGATCGAATATTTCGACGAAAGAACGCGTCTTCGACGAGTCTCTTTCGAAAATCATCAAGTCCACCAGCATCCGCAGGACGGAGATCACGCTGTCGTTCTTGCCAAGCTCCTGGTAGGCCTCGTAGACGTCATTGATGGTCGGAAAGCACCCTTCCGGTGCCGCGCTATAGGTCGCGATGACGCAACCGTACAGGTCGTTTCGCTGGACAACACCTATGTTCGAAATCCGGCGAAGCAGGTCGCTGAAGAAATTCGCGCGTCGAACGCGCTCCATCTGGATGCTGCCTTCCAATCGTTCGACATCGATCGCGAAAAAGTTGATTGGCAAGGGTGCCTTGGCAGGATCCAAAACCTGCGCGCCCAGAGCGACCGGGAACTCCTTCTCGGAGTAATCCCGCTTGTAGTCGAAAATGAATACCTTCGGTGCCGTCCCTCGGTTGGAGTGTGCAGAGTTCGCAACCTGATATACCAAAGACTTCAAAAACTGGGTCTTGCCCGTACCGAGGTCGCCAACAACGCCGATGTTCATCTGGCTCAGCGATGTCTCGCTAAGCTTGATGCGGATGGGGCGTTGCGTACTGCCATGCATGTAGTGCCCAACTAGGACCTCGATGCCCTTGTCGGGTGAAACACTCGCATCGCCGGGAGCAAGGGTGGCCGAGAGCTCGCTCTGCCCGGCAGCAGGGACGTCCGCGGGCAGAGCGAGCTCTCTAGCTGGGGGCATCTCCATGTCGGACGATTCCGACTGCAGCGGCTGCACTGTTGATTGTTCCGCTCCCTCGGCAAGTTCTGGTTCTTCCGAAGACACGGCCTGCTGAATGCCTCTCGTACTAGAAATGGGAGCCAGACCCTCTTGCTCCTGTGCAATCTCCGACTCTGAGGTAGTTGAGATGGCAGTACGCTCGAGAATGCCGTCGATCACCTCGGTAATTGTAGCCTGCAATTGGCCACCAAGGCTCGGGATGTCGAAGGCTACCGGGTCGATCAGAACCCCACCTGGATTGCTGTCTTCGGCAAAAAAATGATCAAACGGTCTACCTTCCTGTGTGCGTCCTCCGATCTGGAACCAAAGGACGGTCCCTTTCTCTGGGACGATCCGCGAATTCGAAGTAGCGACCGAACCGAGGATGCGTGCTTCTAGCGCCGGGTTACTGTTCGATTCCGCCGGTCGCAAGGAGAACGCGGCCTCAAGGAAGCTCGTGAAGGCGGTCCAGGGCAAGACCCGGTTGCCTGTTGCGGAGAGATTCTTGGCAAGTTGGTCTATGACCTTGAACGTGCTGTCGAGTTGCTCCAGAGGATCCACGAGCCTTTCCCTGGCTGGAAACCGCGTGTTGTGCTGGGTTCTCATCTTCACCTCAATGGGGTGCATCCGAACCGTGCTGTTGCCCGCGTCTTCTGCCGTTGCACTAAGCAGCAGTAAGTCCGCGCGCCGTTGATCATCCGGTGTCCGGGCGCCTTCGCCTAGGAGGTCCAGCAGCGGATAGACCGAATCCATTGGAACTATGCAACGGATCTCGCTTGGTGCCGCGGCGCTTTCCCAGTTACCGAGCCCTCTAAATGCTAGGTTGAAACCGATCGCGCCAAGGCTCTGTGTATGCCCCATCGTCAATAGCGACGAGAGGCCCACCCCCCGTATGCCTAGACTGGTGATGACTTCAGTTACCTCCTTGTCTCCACTGTGAACGCCACACTCGGCAAGAACGCGTTTGATGTCGGTTGTGAGGGTTTTCGAAGGCCTGGCCAGAACCGTGTACGGGTGTGTGGATGAAATCGCCGTGATCGAAGATTTCTGGCGTTGCCGTGATAGGAACGCTGGCCGCCATTCCCAAAGCGCAACGTCAGCTCGGGACTCGCGGAGCTGCGCGGACAAGACCGCTGGGCTTAGGTTTCTGTTGCCCGTGATCGTCCACTTGGCATTCTCGCCGAGCATTCGGTCTCCTAGCTGTAGGCGCGCTTCCATACGGCATGCATCTCCCTCCAGCTGAAGGGCCTCGAGCTTGGCAAGCACGGTTGAGAATCTGGCAAGCCCAGAGAAGGAAGCCCCCTCGATCCCGAGACCAAAGCTTGACACGCTGTCGCGAGCGCGAGCCAGTTGCCAAGATCGAAACCGGTTCACTGGCAGGCTTGGGCCGGCGGTACAGTTGGCCTCTGCCTTATCCTTGGCAACATCCGTGCGTACGGTAACGACGCTGTCCTCGACGAACTGCAGATCGACGAGGTGCTGGTCGATAGACCGGGCATTTTCGGTCGTCCATTCGAATGGCGGCAGGGTCCCACCGTCACGGGCGTCTCCAATGTCCTGAAGCCTAGCAAGAACTCGGCTCGAGCTCGGCGCCATGCCTTTTCTCTCGCTTGAATCCACAATCCGAATTCCGCCGGGCAACTGGCCTTCACGGTCGCTAAGCAGGTTGACCGACGCAGCGATAATCGCTTCATCGGTTTCCTCAAAGCGTTTGCCGCCCCGCGGTGCCGCAAGACCGATGCGAAGGTGCTGCGAAGCTGGAAAGACCCGGAGGTAATCTCGAAGAGCGGAGGACACGCCTCCTTGGTCAAGGCCAGATGGAGTTCCAAACGGCAGATCCAGACCAAGCAGTTTCAAGGATTGCGTCTGGTTCACTATCTCCAGCGGGAGGTTGGACAACATGCTCCAGCCGACGAACATCTCCTGCGGCCCTGGAGCGACCCCAGTGGAAACCCAAGTCGTACCGGAGTCCGTCGAAGGCCCTACCTCCGGGAACATGTCGCTGTCGATGAACCGCAGGAAGGATCGCGCAACCTTGCCGAAAACCGGGTCGTCGTTGATTTCCATCGCGGCGGCCTGAACGCTCCAAGCCCAGGCCAATCGAACCGGATGCAAAGGCGACAACAAGACCCCTTTGGCCTGCCCCTGTTGCGAGTCGTACAGTAGGGCGGAGAAGGGATATGCAGCCCACGACTTTGCACGCGCACCCTCGGCCCGCTCAAGGATTGCGTTGTATGCCTTGAGGTATGCCTCGACCTTCTCGCGCGTGATGGAACGCAGGTCTAGCGTACTCGGCAAGGCGCGCACGTCTTGCTGGCCAATCACCGGCTCGTTGCCGAGCCCAAGGCTGAGGAAAGCATCCCAAAAGTCTTCTGCTTCAGCAGAAGTCGAGACTTCCCCTGGGAAAGTAACTGAACGCGCTCCATCGGTGTTCGTGAAAGCACCGAGGCCTTCATCCCAATGGAGCGACGTCGCCGCAGACCTTCTTCCAACCTCGACAAGGCAAGCGCCAAGGCATGCGCGGAAGTGCCTATCAGGTGCCGCCAGGATGGCGTGATCACGAAACCATCTTTCGAGATCGCCACGCGGGTCTAGCTCCATCTCCTCGGTCAAGTCCTCACTAGCCGCGATCACGGGCTCCGCATTGAAAGCGGCGAGGAATGGGTTGACCTGACCGCTCTCGACCAGCGGGATACTGATGGTAACCGTTCTGCCGCCAACGTCCACGGCAGCGTCGGCGGGCTGGCCGGTCAGCTCGTACTGTTTGATGAAGCCTGCCGTAACTCCCTCTGCCGACTTAAGCTTTGCTCCGTCGATCCATGCCGGGTTTTCCACTCCGCCGATCACAACGAGCGCCGACATGCTGCCATTTTTTGAGAGGATCAAATCCCGGTCTGGCGCACCACCTTCAAGTTCGAGCAACCGGCCATCCCCGTCCACTGCTAGAGAGACCTCAGACGAGAAGCTTGGCACTTGGCCTGTGCCCTTGATCCCATTCTCGATGACCAGCACGCTTGGAATGACAGGGTTCGGCGCGCAGAGCTTTAGCTCAAGAGTGTCTCTGAATTTCGAGTCCAACGTAGTTCGCTGTGGACCCACTGAGAGCGTGAAGGGCTTCTCACGCCACGTGCCGCCCTTCTTGCCGATCCTCCGAAGAAGCTCGAACTCCAGCTCCAACGCTCCGTCTACGTTGTAACAGGTCCAGTTTGAGACGATGCATGCGCTCGCGGGCTTACATTGCATCTTCGCTTTGGGGTTGTCGCCCGGCTCGACCTCGAGCCGCAGCTTGAAGCGCCCGAGCAAGACGTATCCATCATCACGACGAAGTGGAATCGCGGGTGGCAAGACATGGTCGACACCGCGCCACTCCACCCGAGGTATTTCCGTGCGCTCGCCTTTGGCAATCGACCAGAACTGGTAGGTGGCCGCATCTTTCTTGGGCTGGTCGAAGAACGCGGACTCTGATGTCCCGGCCCAAGCGTCCAAACGTTCGATGCCGCGTTGATGGCCATGAAACGCAAGCGCTAGCAGCCTGTGCCCAAGCGATGTCCTACTTGCCGCGAAGCTGGACCAGTCCTGCTTGGCCAAGGGGTGATCCTCGCCTTGCCCGTCGAGCTCCTGCACCCCGAGTAGCGAGAGTTCGATGTCGTCGATCTCGCTCCATCCCTGTTGGACGATCTTTGCGTAATCCGACGGCTTGTGGTTGGCCGCGTAGCCATCTTTAGACTTCGGTCGCGGCAGACCTGCACTGGCATAAACCACCATGGTCTCGCGATTTGGCAAGTCGCGGGGGAAAGTTTGGAGACCCAGCTCTAGAGCGTCACAGAGCATGTCCAGATGCAGCCAGAATGCTTCCGTCCAACGCTTCTCGCCATTTCCTGCCTCCCGATACGCTTCGGCCAGGTATCCAAAGACTGTCTCCAAGGATCTTGCCATTTCCGTCAACCGGACTTCAAACCGTTGCGTCAGGACCTTGGCGATCTGGCTCGCAATGGAAGAGGCCTGCAAGATCGCCTGCTCGTCCGTCCCTAGTCCACCAGGCAGGCCACCAACCAGCACGTCCCGGAAGGTCTCCAACGATTTCAACTCGCGGACGTCACCCTCGGTGGCGATGACCAGGATCGCGGCTGTGGTTTCACCACCTTCAGGCGTACGGTAGGAGATGGCCTCGCCTAGGGAGAGCTCGCCGGGTGCTGAGCCTAAGCGAACTGGAGTCCCGCCAAGATCGGCCAGCGCGGCGTCGAGGTCGGCCTTGAAGGCTGCGGGCAATCCACGCGGGAGGATGATCTTTGCAAGTCCTTGGTTCTGCGCGCATGCAGCCGCGATTGCCTCGGGCAGTAGTTTTCTTTTCATTGTCAAAATCCCGGCATGATCTCGAGTGCATCGTCGGCGTCGTGACTGCTACGGGCGAGGCCATAGTTTTCGAGGCGCGAGACGAGTGTTCTCTGGGATGCGTTGATTCCGATCGCGGCAAGTGCAGAGGCAAGGTCGGTCATCCGTGATAGCTGCCCAGGCCCCGCGGCTTGTAGGCTGCTGATCGTCACCAGCCACTCTTGGCCAGGTTCCACCCAAGTATAACGCCCTCTCGACTTCAGCAACGCGTATAGGTCTTGTTCACCGTCGCCAGACCGAGACAGCAAGGAATACCGGATCGTCTCCCACGTGTTGTTCGCGGTCCCTGACTTCTTCGCGGCAAGCGCAGCACCGACGTCCTGCTCGAACCCAGGCCGATTTTGGCAAGCCTTTCGTGCCGCATGGAGCCATGAGGCCAGACCGTTCTCATCCCCGTCGAACTGGGCTATCGGCGGCACTCCATATTCGTCTCCAGACGAGAGATCAGATATGAGTTTCATGCACGCACTACCGGCATCGGCCAGCATGCGAATAATCGGACCAACGTCGGCGGCACTTTTCTGCATGAGATCGTCCCATGCAAAGAGTCGGTTACTGTCGTCCATCATGGCACGAACGGCATCAGCCGCGTCATCCTCGCTGACAAGCGCCGCGCAGAGCCGTCGATAGAGGTGCATCTCGAACATGAACCCAGAAGCCAAGGCCGTTCGGGCCACGCACGATGCCCAGTCGGTCCAACGCCGGCGCGGCATCTGGTCGATCCAACCGCTTCGGCAAAGGTTGTCCCATGCGCCTACGAACCAGACATAGGGGGTATTTTGCGGCAGCCAGCGCGGTTGGCGAAGATCGTTGGCCACGTGGGCAGGACCGTGCTGCTTCACCGTCACGACCACGCTCTCAATATGATCCGGAACCACTGCCGCATAAAAGTCTCGGATCCACTCAGGCATGCCACCAGCCGAAGACGACATTACCGCGCTTGACCAGCCCGCGGCGACGGAATTCTGTCCACCACCCAGCGCGTACATCTTCTCTAGGTTCAGAGCCAGATTGGCCGGGTTCTTCTTGCCCGTGATCCCGCGCAGGTCTTGCAGTAGTGCGGTTTCAACACCTAGTGGCGTTGCGGCAGACCTTAGCGCCTTGCTCGAATACGGCGCTTCCAACTCTTCGAGAAGTATCGACACGATCTTGGCGGCGCCGTCACTGTCGCGCGCCTTCCTCTTGCTGACCAGCAACTTGCAAAGCTGTTCGAACTTCTCGGACCCGAGCTTCGGTCGCGTAAACTCAAACCCTGCCTTGGCCCTGGAACTCAACTCGCCGTAGGCATATCCTGCGAAATCCGGCTTCCTTTCTTGCCGCTGACTTACAGCTCGCTCGACCGACCAAGCCAATTCAGACATAAACAGCTCCCGCGAAGGCGGGTATTCTGGCCTGTTAAGACCTAGCAACGAGACATCCTTCGCCATCATTAAACTCCTTAGCGCGTCTCGTCGTAGTTGCGGTCCGAGAAATTGAATCTGTTTCTTTCGCCACCGGAACGGATTTGCGCGGCAACCATGGCTGCACGCAGTCGCTCGATACGAGGCTCGATGATGAGGCGACTGTCGGTGAACCCGTGTCCTTCTAGCCCTGCAATGGCCTCGCGCATAAGGTGAAAATCCAGCGATGTCACGGCTGAAGCATGATCCTCGCGCTGTGATCGAAGCCTGATCTCGAGGTCTACGCGATCGCCCTCAACACGGGCGGTCAGCTTCATGTCATTGCGAGGGATCTCGATGCGCACCTTTGGCGCGTTGGGTTCACCTTCGGTAACGCGAGGTTGCAGAAATGTGAACAAGGCCTTGTGTGAGCCCTTGGATACCGGTGCGACGATGTCAAGGATCGCGTCTTCCAGAGATGGTTCCAGCTGCCCATCCAAGCAGGCATCCAGCCAGGCGTCTTGCCAGGCCGAGACGACGGAAATGTAGGCTGGCCAGCCGCGTATCATGGCCACGAGCCGATATAGGTATCGTCCGTACCAAGACAGCAACTCGCTACGCTTCTTGAGGGTCAGGCCGGTCTCCCTATCCGGGTCAATCGCCTCCTGCACGATTTCCTCGATCAGGGCATCTAACTTGCCCCAGTAGGCTCCCACCACATTGTCCTGCGAAGCCAGCTCAGATCCTGGTAAGGTGCCATCTTTCAACCCATCCAAGGCATCATTGATGCTCGCACTTTCACGCCCTTTCGAGGGGCCGAATTGCTTTACGGGATCAGCAAAGTGGACGGCCTTGATTGCGTCACTTGTGGTCGTAGGCCAGTCAAACGTGCTGAACTCGCTGTGCGAGCGATAAGCCCCTGCCTCGAATAGCATCATGTGCGATCGAAGGTTCCCCAGCGCAACCGCGCCTGCAACCCGGTCACCGATCTCCTTTGACTGAATCTTCTGAATGTTCTCCGCAACGTGCTGGGCCAGACGAGACATTGTATCACTGCTGGCCGGACCGACCAGCGAATGTGCCGAAAGGGCCCAGAGTTCGCGGTAGCTGAAGTGCGTACCGGAGAGGATCTCGGCGCCGCGCATCAATGAGCACCATCTACGCGCCACGACCTTTTCTGAAAGCGAGCGTGCATTCAACGCGATCGGATCGAGTTCGTCAGGGCGCAATTCGCCGTGGAAGTTGCTGGCAAGCTTGGCAAGACAAGCTTCGAAAGCCGTGGCCACGCTGCCTCGCATCACATCGGCGAGCGGCGTCATGCGCAGAACGACCCGCGGCAAGGGGGCATCCGTTCGTTCCATACGCGGTGCTTCTGGCCACTCCTCGAGGAGCGAAGCGCTGTCCATGTACACAAGGTGTAGGATCGTAGTGACCTTGCCAGCCTCGCGCACCTCAGCAAACTGGTAGTTGCCACCACCTTGGTCGGCCGCTGAAACCAGGCAGTGCTCGTCGACATCGTTACTGCGCAAGCGGCCATTTAACAGCCAAGCAACAATATCCGACGCCACTTTCTCATGGTTGTCCGAGAGGGTCGATCGTTCAGATTGTTCGCCGATGAGAACGCCACGGTTGATACACCCAAGGAAATGCTCCTTGTCGCGCAGCGCTTGTGCTACATCCCTCCTTAGCGCGAACGGGTTCTTGTCGGCGGGGGGAATTGTCGCATCGTTGAGAACTCGCAGTGCTCGCCCGTTTGGCAAACCAAACTCGTAGGATCGCTGGGCGAAGGCACTACTTCCCCCTTTTCGGATCCCGTGAACGTTCTTGACCACCTCAGCCGCCAGCTTGGACTTCCCGTTACCCGCCCCCCCAACGAGGAAAACCATATGCGCAGGTCCCAAGCTATCGGCGGCAGAACACGCCATCATCATTGCTCTGCACGCCTCTAGAGACATGGGCGCTGACGGGCCGTTTGGCCATTTTTCATCTGACTCGCGACTAGCGGGGGAAACCGCGGCCCCGAGGCCTCCGAACGAACGCTCCAGGATCCAGCTTGGGTATGTCATTCTGCCCTCTAACGTGATTTCTCAAGGCATTGCCCGTTAGTTGAGCCTATGGATTAAGACACAAGATCGCTAGTGACCTGCCACGCGTTTTTTCACCGTCCATTCGAGGCTGGCCCAACCTGAGGACGTACAATGACCCGCTGTCGCTCTTGGCTTGCGCTAAGCACGGACCTATGTGGTTGGTTAGTCACCGCGGCCGCGAGCTCTTTTGGGCCGATGAATTTTATCTGGCTGCAGCCTTGAGCTTTAGGCTCACCAGACGCTGCACACTTTTATTTTGTACCTAACGGCCTTCGGCCTTGAGAGCGCCTGCGGCGCTCTCGCTTATTGTATGCATTACATGTCTAATATTTTTATGTGATCGTTTTCTATTGACTGTTTCCATAGAACAGGACTGCTTCTCGTTTTGAGAGGCAGTTGGGCAGGCGCGGCTTTGGCGCTGGCTACTAGCCGTCCTCGCTTCGCGAGCAACGGCATTGCGGTTCCAGAGACTAGGGGCGTCAAAATTCGTCAGGCGGCACCCAGTTCTCAAAGTTTAGACTATCTGTGATAGACTTTCCAATATAATTTGCTACGCCAAGCTCATTAAAAACAGGCTTGACATCGACGTCCCCGGTGGGAACTAGATATTTCCAGATGTCTTCAGCGCGGTCATCGAATATTTTGGCTTGGCGCTCTCTTTCTGCCTCGTCCACATTGAAGAAGTGCACCAAACCATGAAAGTGCGGATTGGTGCGTGGCTTTTCCATCGTGTACATGTTGAACATGCGATAGTCGTGAAGCTTGGCCCAATTTCGGCCTAATAGGCATCGGTTCATTCGCCCGTCCCATTCCTTTAGCTTATCCCTTCGACTTGCGATTTCCCACTCTGTTACATCTCCCAGGCGATTCAGTTTCGCCGGCTCATTGAACGATAGGGTGATGTATCTGTCCCATTGCCGCTCAATCGTCCATCGCAGCCATGCGTCTTTAGTGGCCGCAGCATTAATGAGCGCTGGGCGAAAATACTCAAGGCGCGTCATTCACCTACTCCATGCTTCGAGAGCCACAATCGGCACGATCTGGTGATTGAGCACTGAGGTGGGCATACAATGGTGTAAGGAACGGAGAGGATCTGTTGGTTCGACATGGGTCTCGCTCGGGTTAACAATGGCCCTATAGCGATCCGGAAAAAGGGATGCCGTGGTTGTCAGATCTTTTTTTCGAAACCAGGGGAGAGGCTGCGGGAGCGATGAACCGCTTTTGGCGATGAGGGCCCTACGGGAAGGGGTCGAAGCGGATGCTGGTGAAGTGAGCCACCTGGCTCCTGCCGGCCTCTGTCGAAAGGCTCATAGAGCAGACGGAACCTTCCACGCTTAGGCCGAGGTAGGATAAGGCCGTCTCGAAGTCGCTGAGGCGCTCTTTCTTGTTTGCCGGAGAACGCAGACCGTGTTCGTTCCCGTCCTCATTTTTACATTTATATATAATATTCTAGATAACTATATATTTTGGAAATGCGGACTTTTCTGACCGGCTTAGCCTGACGTTCTCCGGACCACAACACTGTCGATTTCCTAGAATGCTTGCCTAGCCCATTGAAGGTGTGTCCGTGTGCACCGTTCGGCCCAAGAGTTCGACCCTTGGTTAGAGGCAAAGCTAGGGTCTCTGATCCACAGCGCCGGCTTGGTCGCCAACCGCACAAGCACCAAACAGCATGTCGCCGAGTACTGGCGCAACGTCCTTGGTCTCGGTCTGCTATCCATCCAACGCGATGAAATGGATCGTCTCCCGATCTGGCAGCTCTCCAGTCAGAAAGTTGTTAGCCCGAGGGTGAAACGTACCAGCCATAACTGCGGCCAAAATTGTCACTGCTTTGACATCAATCCTGTTGAGGCCCGGCCTAACTGTCTGAGGATCAACAGGGGTGCTCCCTGGCTGGATGTTCAACAGTCTGACGCATGTTTTGTCGTTGCATGCAGCAACAGCGTTCAGCGAGCTTCTAAACAGTCGGGCTGAATGTAGGCGTCAGCCTGATTTGCAGAAAGCTGTAATTGCTGATTTCCAGAAAAACGCAATCCCGGCCAATCTTGTCAACTTGGTGTAAGCATCACCGCAAGAATAGATGCGGTGATGCTTCAAAAAAGCCCATTTCGACCTGCCTTTTCTCGTTTCCCAGGCGGCTATCACGACTTATCACCGCATGCCAGTTTGCGGTGGTGTTTACACCAAGTTGACAGACCACAGCATGCCGGATGCGGTAGTGTTTACGTTAAGTTGTTAGTGGATTGTCGTCCAACACTCGCACGTGCCCAGAAGCGCTAGCAAATGGTGAGCCCGACTTCGTGGCCTTTCCTGGCCCCGTATGGCAAGGGGCGGCGGCGGCGGTCGTGTCCCCGGTCGTGGTGTAGCTGAGCGCGGTAGTCATCGGCGCTTTCCGGTAGGGTCTGGTTGCTTACACCAACCTGATACCGGAAGGACGACCGATGACCGACGATATGATGAACCTGCGCACGCTGGTGGAGAAGACCCCCGACGCCGATATTCTGCGTGAGATGATCGGCTTTGCCGCCGAGCGGCTTATGGAGCTGGAGGTGGGTGCGGCCACCGGCGCCGGCTATGGCGAGAAGAGTGCCGAGCGTCTGGCGCAGCGCAATGGCTACCGTGATCGGGATTGGGAGACGCGGGCCGGCACGGTCGAGCTGCGCATCCCCAAGCTCAGGAAGGGCAGTTATTTTCCCGGCTTCCTTGAACCGCGGCGGCTGGCCGAGAAGGCGCTGACGGCGGTGATCCAGGAGGCCTATGTCCAGGGTATCTCGACCCGGTCCGTGGACGACCTGGTCAAGGCCATGGGCATGAGCGGCATCTCCAAGAGCCAGGTGAGCCGGCTGTGCGAAGACATCGACAGCAAGGTGAAGGCCTTCCTCGATCGCCCCCTCGAAGGCGACTGGCCCTATCTGTGGATCGATGCCACTTACCTCAAGGTGCGCCGGGGCGGACGGATCGTCTCAGTGGCGGCGACTATCGCCGTGGGCGTCAACAGTGACGGCCGGCGCGAGGTTCTGGGCATGCAGATCGGCACGTCCGAAGCCGAGCCGATCTGGACCGAGTTCCTGCGCAAGCTCACACGGCGCGGCCTGCGCGGGGTCAAGCTGGTTGTCTCGGACGCCCATGAGGGCATCAAGGCCGCCGTCAGCAAGGTGCTGTGCGCAACCTGGCAGCGGTGCCGGGTCCACTTCATGCGCAATGTGCTGGCTCATGCCGGCAAGAGCGGGCGGCGAGTCGCCAGCGCCTTCATCGCCACCGCCTTCGCACAGGAAACGCCAGAGGCAGCCAGCACCCAATGGCGGGCCGTCGCCGATCAGATCCGTGCCAAAGTGCCCAAGCTCGCCGCGATCATGGACGAGGCCGAGACCGATGTGCTGGCGTATATGACCTTCCCCAGGGAGCATCGCGTCCAGCTCCACAGCACCAACCCGATCGAACGGGTCAATGGCGAGATCAAGCGCCGCACCGAGGTCGTGGGCATCTTCCCCAACGACGACGCCATCATCCGCCTGGTCGGCGCCATCCTGCTCGAGCAAAACGATGAGTGGGCCGTCCAGAGGTCTCGCTACATGACACTGGAATCCGTCGCCCCATTGAGCGATGATCCTCTCGTCAGCCTGCCAGCCGTGGCCCGCTGATCAGCCCGGCCCATGCCGGAATGCTGCGCGTCAAACAGGGTGAGACTCGCATTGCCGCACCTGAACTGTTCCTAAAGATAGAGCCATTGCATCATTAGAAATGTTCCCGGAGCAATTCTGTCCGGGGGCAGGCATGAGGCGGATCAGCATGGGAACGAGGGACGAGCTTCTGCAGGCCGTCGCGGCGCGCTACCGTACCGCGACGCGAGCTGAAAAGGGGCGGATTCTGACGGAGTTCGCGGAGATTTCGGGGTATCATCGCAAGCATGCGGAACGGCTTCTGCGCCGTGGGCACGTCGTGGACCGGTCGCAGCCCCGGCCTGGACGCCGAATTTATGACGAAGCGGTGCGAGATGCGCTGGTGGTGCTCTGGGAGGCGGCAGACCGGATCTGTGGAAAGCGGCTGAAGCCTCTCATCCCGCTGTTGATCCCGGCGATGGAGCGACATGGCCATCTAGCGCTGGACGAAGATGTGCGCATCCAATTACTCCAGATCAGTGCGGCTACGATCGACCGGGTGCTTACCCCTGTGCGGGCTGGCGCTTCGGTCGGTCGGCGTAGGCGAAATGCCCATTCCTCGGCGGTACGCCGCAGCGTGCCTGTTCGCACCTATGCGGACTGGAACGACCCCGCGCCAGGATACATGGAAGCGGATCTTGTGGCGCACAGCGGCCCGTCGGCAAGCGGCAGCTTCGTGCAGACGCTAACCCTCACCGATATCGCAACCGGGTGGACTGAATGCGCGCCGCTGCTATTTCGTGAGCAGCGTCTGCTCAGCGAGGTTATGACCGCCTTGCGTCCGGTGCTGCCCTTTCCCTTGCTCGGCTTCGACACGGACAATGACAGCGTCTTCATGAACGAGACGATCAAGAGCTGGTGTGAGGCGGCGCAAGTAGCATTCACTCGCTCGCGGCCCTATCGAAAGAATGCTCAGGCCCATGTTGAGCAAAAGAACGGGGCAGTGGTGCGCCGGATGGTGGGCTACCGCAGATACACCGGCATTGCAGCAGCCACCGAACTGGCGCAGCTCTATCGCAGCATGCGGCTCTATGTGAACTTCTTCCAGCCCTCGTTCAAGCTGATGGAAAAGACCCGCGACGGCGCTCGGGTGACGAAGCGATATCACCCACCACTGACACCGTTCCAGCGCGTGCAGGCTCATTCCGCAGTCGCGCCGGACGCCAAGGACGCCCTCGCTGCGCAGTTCGCCCAGCTCGATCCAGTCATCCTGCTCAAGGATATCCGGCAAGCACAGACGCGGTTGACGGCGCTGGCCGATGTAACACCATGCGCCGATGGCGAGGACGCCAAGGAGGACGTCGAAGCTTTTCTGGGCGGTCTGCGCCATGCTTGGAGAGAGGGTGAGGTCAGGCCCACCTTGCGGAAAAAACCGACCGTCCCTCGCGGGCGCCGCCGCCCCGATCCACTGGCCAAGGTCACCGAAGATCTCAAGGATTGGTTCCAAGAAGACCCGTCACAGACCGGGCGCGAGCTCTTGGACAAGCTTCAGGCCGCTTATCCGGATGCCTATCCCGACGGGTTGATCCGCACCGTACAGCGCCGGGTGAAAATCTGGAGAGGAGACATGGCCAGAGCACTGGTGCTCGGCGTCAACAGGGACCCGCGCAAACCGGTGACCCCTGTCGTGCTGTGCGATATGGAGGCTCCGCACGACAGGGGTCACCGGGAACCACTCGAACGAGGACATCAACGGAAGCGAAGATCTCCGGGAACAAATGTCTGAGGCAACGACCTGATTGCTCAGGAACAACCTTGGATGCGGCAATACGGCGTCTCATCCAGATTGCCGCGCTATACCGGAAAAGCCTCGAGGCCCAGCCTCAGCTACACCACGCTATGGGACACGATCCAAGGGGCTTTGCTAGCGTTGGCCAAAAGTCCATCATCACTACGCCGAGAGTACCCATCCAAACACTGTGCGTAAGAAGACGTTCAATCCGGATGAGGAGGATAGGTCGCCGGATATGCCTCGGCACCCCAAGGCACTGCCTACTAACTAAGTGGATTTTCTAGGACTTCGCTTCATTTGCGCGTGATTCCCAAGGCATCTGACTGGCGGTACCGAGGGAGTGAGCCATTCCCCGGTTTCAACCCCGGTGAGAATTGGCGACGGCTTTGCGAGAGGCGCTGACCCAACAGCAAAAGCCGCGCCCCATTTTCGTGTTAATCGCGAATGGCGGATTCGGTTTGCATTTCCGATCTAAGCCATTGATCTACAATGCGTCGCTATGGCTCTGGTTTGCGGAAAGAAGTATATAAATCAACGGCTTGCACCAGACTACGAATCTGGGGGTCAGGAGTTCGAATCTCTTCGGGCGCGCCATTTCTGTACCAAACTGCGAGTTTTATCTTGGAATGCCGCTGCTGCAGTTTGGCCGGGCCGTAGCTTGCGACGCATGGGCAACGATCCGTGTGGGAACTCATATCTGCCGACGTGCCGGAAGGTGCGGGAAGATGCCGGTACGCCGCTGCCTCAGAGATCGTGTTCAATTCGTGTGTGACGCGCGAGTCTCGGGCCGGTTGGGCGTCTACCCAGTCGCGGACACATGGCAGACCTTGAGCCGATGGCGGGTCTGGCAGGAGCAACGCATGAACTTGGCGGCTGCCCGGTCGCGTGGATGGCGAGGCGCATGGCATCGTGCGGATCGAAGTCGCTATGTTCCAGGCAAGCTGCCGCGAGGGTCAACCGGCATGCCATCCTGTGCGGCGGAGGCCTTGATGGCGTCCCATAGCCGGGCGAACCGCACGCCATTGGCGACGGTGGAGGGGTTGTCCAGAGCGCCGCTGCGCACGGCCAGGAAGGTCTGCATTGGCGTGGCGCGCGTTTCCTGCGTCTCGCGTTGCCCGGCGACACCGTCGCGGGAAATCTGCCGCCAGCCGCCCCAGGCATCGATGCCAACAATGGCCTTCGAATAGAAGAAGGTGATGGACGAGGCGCAGCCCTCCGGGCCTTCGCCGGCCGCATTGAGGGTCACGAGGGCGCCGTTCTCAAGCCGACCGGCCACGGCCGCCGCCAGATCCACCGCGATGCCGCGATTGTCCATATAGGCCGAGAGGCGGGTGAAGGGGCTGTCAGCCAGGACGCAGACCGTGTTCATCATATGCGCGCCGGTATCAAACATGAAGCCGCCACCCGAAATCTCCGGCACCTGCTTCCAATTGCCGGTATAGCTGTTTTTCCAACCCTCCCAAATGGTGGCCGAGACGCTGACCAGATCGCCAAATTCGCCGGTCTGCGCCCGCCTGCGAGTGTCATGCACCAAAGGTGACAATCCGCCCTGAAAGGCGACAACCACGGTCTTGCCGGTGCGGGCCTGTTCGGCCTCCAGCGCCAGTGCCTCGGGCACAGTCGTCACCATCGGCTTTTCGAGCAACAGGTCGAGCCCGGCGGCCAGGACAGACAGTGCGTTCCGGGCGTGAAACGCATGTGGGGTCGAGACATAGACCGCGTCGAGGTGTCCCGCTTCGGCGGCCAGCATGGCCTCGGCGCTGTCATAGGCGCGCGGCGCGGCGGCACCGGCGGCCACGCAGGTGGCGGCAAACCGGTCGCGGGAGATTTCACTGACTTCTGCCATGGCGTCGATGGAGACGTCGGCCATGCCCGCCCAGCTTCGTGCATAGTCCGCCGCCTTTAGGCCTGCTCCGATTACGCCCAGTTTCAGCATTGCTTCCTCCACGATAAATTTTGGTTGTTCAGGCCAGAGCTGGATTGTGCCGGGCGCGTGCCATCTCTCGCTCGATCTCCGCCAGCAGTCCCGGCAATTCGCCCGGTGTGCGGATCGTATAGCGCGGTATTTCCCCTGCATGGGCAGGAATGCGGCTGCGCCGATGCGACCAGCTCTGCCAGATGCTGATGATACCAAGCTGGTTGGCGCCGCCAATGTCGCGCTCTAGATGATTGCCGACCATGACCACGCTGCCGGCGTCATCCGCGCTCAACCCCAGGCCCGTGAGGGCGGTCTCGAACATGCGGCGGTCGGGTTTCTGGCAGCCTTCGGCTTCCGAGATCACCTTCACCTCAAAATGCGGGTGAATGCCATGGCCCCCCAGAATGGTATCGAAGCTGCGCACCCGCCCATCGGCAACCAGCGCCAGGCGATAGCCCTCGGCGGTGAGAGCCTCGACCATTTCCAGGGCCCCGGGGATCAGGTTGGCCTCGATGACATAGCCGTCATCGTCGAAGACTTCCGTGCCTTCATCAACCAGCGTGTCACCACTGTCGAGAAACACCGCCTTGAGCAGAGGTTGCTCGGCGCGGATTTCGGCCAGGATGTCGCGCACCCGGCCCGGGATCCAGGCCGCCAGATTCTCCCAGGACACCATTTCGAGTGTGGCCAGATCCACACTTTGCCCAAAACGGAACACCGGCGAGAATGCACGAGCCTGCAAATAGCGCTTTACCGCACGATGATCGGCGGCGCTGACCGGGCCAATGGCGTCGCGGAACATGTCGTTGATCAGGAGACCGCCGCGTCCAGCCAATTCGGCGCAGCAGATCTCGGTCAATTCCCGGGTGTTGTCCTGCTGTGCAGGGGTTGCTGTAAAGGCATGCTTACCCGGCGTTGACACCAGGGTGACGCGCCCGTCGACCAGAGGCAGAGTGCCATCGGGCCCGGTCATGGCGAACTTGCCGCCATGGGCGCTGGCCTCGACGCCAACGATCCGGTCGGCGCCATCGAGCTTGAGCCAGATATGCTCGAGCTCATAAAGATGCTGCACATCCCAGTCCCACCAGATGGCATATTCGATCACCCGCTCGACGCCGGGTTCGAAGGTTATGTCCAGCGGAGCCGAGGGTGAGCGGCCCGGTACGTCCAGGATACTGACGCCGAGGCGGCTGGGCAGGAAGGGTTCATTGTCGGAAAACAGCAGCACTGGCGCCAGGCGCCGGGCCAGCGCGAGACCTGCGGTGGAGGACAGGGCGGCGGAGGACGCTTTCGCGACCTGGGCTGTGGGCGGCATGACAGTGCTTCCGGCTGAAGTGAACAGGTTGCATCTTGTAATCGTTTTCAACATGCCAGTGCAAGATGGTCTTCGTTAAATGCGCCCTTCGGCTTCCCTGTTTGCCGGAAACTGCGCCTGTCAGGGCAGCATGCGGGTCGAGTCGCGGCGGATCAGTGCATTTTCCAGCACCACCTGGCGCGGCGTGCGCACCGTGCCACGCATGTGCTCGATCAGCGTGGTTGCGGCAATGCGCCCCATCTCCTCGATCGGCTGGGCGATGGTGGATAGGGTTGGGAACGTTACCGAGGACTCCAGAACTCCGTCGTAACCCAATATGGAGACGTCTCGTGGTAGATCCAGTCCGAGCCCATGGGCCGCGTGCATGACGCCGATCGCCAGCATGTCCGTGGTGGCAAAGATCGCGGTCATATCCTTTTCGGTGGTGATCATGGTGCGGCCGCACTCCAGGCCCACCTCGAAGCTGGAGGTTTCGGTAAATGCCGGAGAAAACACGATCTCCACATCGGTGGCCAGGTCCTGGGCTGCCTGGCGAATGCCACGCACGCGATCGCTGCCCACATCAGTGCCGCCGCCTCGCTGGGCCACGGCGCCGGCGACCACGCCAATCTTGCGATGGCCCAGCTCGATCAAATGCCGCATGCCCTCGTAACCGCCTGAATAATTGTCGCAAACCACTGCGCTGATGGATGCTAGGCGCGGTTTCATGTCGACGAATGTGACGGCGACACCGCTCTCGCGGAGGGCATTGGCGCGGCGGATAGTGCGGGCGGTGGCGCCTGAGGGGCGAATGATGATGCCCTGGGCCCGCATCTCCATCATAGTGTCGAGATAGGCTTCTTCGCGGTCCGGATCGCCATTGGTGGAACACAGCAGCACGCGGTAGCCTTCATCGAACATGGTGGTCTCAATGGCGTAGGCAAGGGCGCTGGAGAAGGGGGTGCGCTGCTGGCGCAGTAGCACTCCCACGATGTTGGACTGTTGGGTTCGGAACGAGCTGGCCAGCCCGTTCGGACGATAGCCGAGCTCGGCAATGGCCTTGTTGACCGCCTCGCGTACCGCGGGGCGGACATGAGCGTAGTCGTTCACCACGCGTGAGACGGTGGCGATCGACACATTCGCTGCCTTGGCTACGTCCTTGATCGTTACCACGCCGATCCTCCTGTCCGATCGAAGTGCCGGAAATGACACCGTAATTTGCTGCTCTGGCACTGCAAACTTTTCTATGTTGTTTTGAAAACGTTTACAAGATACCGTCGTCATATTGAAACGCATGGGCCGTAGAGCTGCCGACCGGATCCGCCGCAAGCGGGATGGTTCAAGGATCAGCCGGCGCCCGGAGGAATGTCTTTCATGTTGGAGGGAAACCCGATGCAGAATCGTGTCTATCATCTCGGCCGCCTTATGGCCGGGACGACCTTGCTGCTGGCTGCGACGGCGCTGCCGTCCATGGCACAGGACAACGCGGCCATGTGCCCAGGTGGCTTTGGTCAAGCCCCACAGCTCCAGGCCATGGTTGATGCCGGCAATTTGCCGCCAGTCGCCGACCGCCTGCCGGCCGAGCCGCTGGTGGTGCAGCCCGCCGAAGGCATCGGCAGCTATGGCGGCCAGTTCGTCGATAGCTGGGGCGGCGGCAATGTCGCCGATTTCCGCCAGTTCGGCTACGATCCGCTGGTGCGTTGGAGCGTTGACGGGTCAACTGTCGAGCCCAATATCGCCAAGAGCTGGGACATCAGTGAGGATGCGACCAGCTATACTTTCCACCTGCGGGAAGGCATGAAGTGGTCCGACGGCCAGCCCTTCACCGCTGACGATATCGTCTTCTGGTGGGAGCGTGTCGAGAACAATCCCAAAGTCATGACCGGCGGCCCGCGCGGCGAAATGCTGAACAATGGCGGCAAGCCGACCGTCACCAAGGTGGACGACTATACCGTCACGTTCACCTATGAGCAGCCGAACGGGCTGTTCCTGCAGAATATGGCCGGCCCGTATGGCCAGCGCGTCGTCATGTTCCCCAAGCATTACATGGAACAGTTCGATATCGACCTGAACCCTGAAGGTGTGGCCGAGATGATGGCCGAGGCCGGCGCAACCGACTATGCGGCCTGGTGGAAGGGCAATGTCGGCTCCTATGGCGATGCTTCCCAGTTCAACAATCCTGAACGACCGACCCTTCTGGGCTGGATCGGGCAGGATTCCGTGCTTGGCAAGGAGCGCGTCACCTTTGTGCGCAATCCCTACTACTTCAAGGTCGATCCCGACTGCCAGCAGCTCCCCTATATTGACGAGCGCGTCTGGACCCTGGCCGCCGATCCTGAAGTGACCCTGCTGCAGGCCGTGCAGGGCCAGATCTCGATGTCGCCGCGCAATGTCTCGACGCCGCAGAACCGCGCCGTCTTCTTCGACAATCAGGAAGCGGGCAATTACCACCTCGTGCCTGCCACGAGCTGCGACTACAACACCGCCGTGCTGGGCCTGTCGGTCAACCATCCCGACCCGGTCAAGGCGGAGGTGTTCGGCTCCAAGGATTTCCGCGCCGGTCTCTCGCACGCCATCAATCGCCAGGAAATCATCGACACGGTGTATCTCGGGCAGGGCGAACCCTTTCAGCCGGCGCCGCTTCCCGGCTCGCCTTTCTACAATGAAGCGCTGGCCAAGGAATTCACCGAGTTCGATCTCGCCGAGGCCGCCGAATATCTCGACAAGATCGTGCCCATGGGGCCTGATGGCGTGCGCGTGGGGCCGGATGGCAATCCGTTCAGCTTTGCCATCGACATCAATGCCGATTTCCGCCCCGATACGGTCGATGCCTATCAGTTGATCGAGCGGACCTGGAAGCAGGTCGGGCTGGACGTCACCATCAATTTCCATTCCGATGAGTTGTTCGGCAATGCCCGGGCCCGGCCGGACTCGGATGGTGCCGTCTGGGTTGGCGAAAATGGCTGTGGTCAGCTGCCGCTGGTCAATCTGGGTCGTTTCATGAACGACTATGGCTATTGGAGCCTGGGCAATTGGAGTGGCTGGGCCGCCTGGGACGCCAGGCGCCTCAATCCGGATGCAGAGCTGCCAGAAGGCTGGGCTCCGGTCGAACCGCCTGCCAATGTGCAGCGCCTCTACGAACTGCGTTCCATCATCCCCACTACGGTGGGCGACGAGCAGGCCGCACTGATGGGTGAATTCACCGACCTTCTGGCCGAGGAGTTCCTCACCATCGGCATCGCTACTCCGGCCGGCTTTTATCGCTCGGTCAAGAACGAGGTGCACAACGTGCCCGAGAGCCTGATCGAAGGCTGGCTCTATCCGGGCCCGGCGCCGATCAACTTCGAGGCGCTATATATCGCGCAATAAATGCGGTCCGTCCGGCCCCGTCCACTCCCATCGGCGGGGCCGGCCAGTTTCTTGACGATATGCGGTGCCACGCCCTTCATTCTCGAGGGTCTCTACGATCCCGGCTTATCAAGAGCGCGTGGCACACCGCAAAGGAGGTGAAGATGGGACATTTCATGTTGCGGCGGATGCTCTATGCGCTTCCCGCACTGATCGCGGTCTCGATCATCTCCTTTCTGGTCATCTCCATTCCGCCGGGGGACTTCATTACCCGCACCGCCGAGTTGCGCGCAGCGCAAGGCGACATCATGCCCCTGGCGGAGCAGGAAGCCATGCGGCGCGCCTATGGCCTCGACCAGCCGGTCGCCCTGCAATACTGGAACTGGATCACCGGTATCGTGACCCGGGGTGACTTCGGCTATTCCTTTGCTTTCAACCTGCCGGTCAAGGATGTCATCTGGCCGCGCATGGGCCTGACCATCGTGTTGTCGCTGGCGAGTCTGTTGTTCATCTGGGCCGTGGCCATCCCAATCGGCATCTATTCTGCCGTGCGCCGCTATACGGTTGGTGACTATGTGGCGACCTTTCTTGGCTTTCTGGGGCTGGCTGTGCCGAATTTTCTGCTGGCGCTGGCGGCCATGTACATCGCCTTTGCCGGTTTCGGGTTGAGCGTGGGTGGCCTGTTCTCGCCCGAATATGTAGAGGCGCCCTGGAGCTGGGACCGGGTGGTAGACCTGCTGGGTCATCTCTGGCTCCCCATGATCGTGCTTGGCACTGCCGGTACGGCCAGCGTCATCCGCATCATCCGTGCAAATCTGATCGACGAATTGCACAAGCCCTATGTCATGGCCGCTCGCGCCAAGGGCAAAGGTGAGTTTGCGCTGTTGATGAAGTACCCGGTCCGCCACGCGCTCAATCCCTTCGTGTCCGGGCAGAACGACATCTTCGTCGATATCGTATCGGGTGGCACAATCGTGGCCATCGTCATGGGCCTGCAGACCACCGGTCCCCTGCTGCTCGATGCCCTGCGCACCCAGGACATGTATATGGCCGCCAGCTTCATCCTGATGCTCAGCGTGCTGGTGGTGATCGGCACCCTGCTCAGCGATTTGCTGCTGGCCTGGCTCGATCCGCGCATCCGCTATCAGCAGGGGTGAGGCCATGAGTACGATAGACGACATCACCGGCCAGGTTGCTGCCCCCGCCCCCAAGGACCAGCATGGTCGCGGCTATGACGGGCACTGGGCGCTGGTCTGGCAGAAATTTCTCAGGCACAAGCTGGGGGTGGCCGGGGGCGCTGTGGTCTTGCTGGCCTATTTCGTGGCGCTGGTGCCCGAGTTTCTTGCGCCGGTGACGCTGGAATCCTACATGCCGGCCTATAGCTATGCGCCGCCGCAGCCGCTCCATTGGGGGCGCGACGATGGCGAGGGCTGGCGCTTTGCCCCGCATGTGAATGCCTATAACTCCGTCATTGACTACAATTCCGGGCGGCGGCTGTTCGAGGAAGATGTCGAGGCCCCGATCTATGCTGGCCTGTTCGTGCGCGGCGAGACTTATCGCCTGTTCGGGCTGATCGAGAGCGACATCCACCTGTTCGGTCCGATCGAGGCCGGACAGCCCTTCTTTATCGCCGGCGCCGACCGGCTGGGCCGCGACATATTGAGCCGCACCATCTACGGCACCCGTATTTCCATGACCATTGGCCTTGTCGGCGTGGCGCTGAGCCTGATCTTCGGCATCCTCATTGGTGGGGTGTCCGGCCTGTTCGGCGGTGTCGTGGACAATCTCATTCAGCGGCTGATCGAGTTTATCCAGTCCGTGCCCTCAATTCCCCTCTGGATCGGCCTTGCTGCGGCCATTCCACAATCGGTGCCGCCGCTGCAGGTCTATTTTCTTATCACCATCATTCTCTCCGTCCTCGGTTGGACCAGCCTGGCGCGGGTGGTGCGCGGGCGTTTCCTGGCGATGCGCAACGAGGATTTCGTCAAAGCGGCTCGGCTCGATGGCTGCGGGCCGGTGCGGATCATCTTCCGGCACATGCTGCCCAGTTTTCTCAGCCACATCATTGCGGTGGTATCGCTCGCCATACCAGGCATGATCCTGGCCGAAACCGCTCTCTCCTATCTCGGCATCGGCCTGCGGACACCGATCGTCTCCTGGGGGGTGCTGCTGCAGGAGGCACAGAATGTGCGCACGATCGCCGCTGCGCCCTGGCTGCTGCTGCCGGGCGGTGCCGTCATCATCGCGGTGCTGGCGCTCAACTTCCTGGGCGATGGCCTGCGCGATGCCGCCGATCCCTATGCGGACTGATCCTATGCATACCCAAAACCTCGCCGAAATCCGCAATCTCGACATCGCCTTTGCCGGTGTCCGCGTGGTGCAAGGCCTCGATCTCGACATTCCCACCGGCAGGACGCTCTGCCTGGTCGGAGAAAGCGGCTGTGGCAAGTCGGTCACCGCCAAAGCCCTGTTGCAGGTCATTGATCATCCCGGTCGTGTCGCCGGTGGCGCCATCCGTTTCCGCCAGGGGAATGGCAATGAGATCGACATCGCTGCCACCCCGCCGCGCAGCTCCGCCATGCGCGCCTTGCGCGGGGCCGACATTGCGTTGATCCACCAGGAGCCGATGAGTTTTCTTTCGCCGCTCTACACCATCGGCAACCAGATCGCCGAAGCTCTGACGCTTCACCGCAAGGTCAGCAAGGCCGAAGCGCGGCAGGCCGCCATCGCCATGCTGACTGAGGTGGGCATGCCCGATCCCGAGCGACGCGTCGACAGCTACACGTTCCAGCTTTCGGGCGGCCAGCGCCAGCGCGCCATGATCGCCATGGCCCTGATCAACCGGCCGCGGCTGCTGATAGCCGATGAGCCCACCACGGCGCTGGACGTGACCACCCAGGCCAATATTCTCGATCTGATGCGTCGCCTGCAGGCCGATAGCGGCATGTCGATGCTGTTCATCACCCATGATCTGGGCGTGGTCGCCGAAATCGCCGACGAAGTGGCAGTGATGTATCTGGGTCGCATTGTCGAGCGCGGCCCGGTGGATGAAGTGCTGGGCAATCCGCAGCACCCCTATACACAGGGGCTGCTTGCCTCGATGCCCCGGCTCGATGGCGACTTCAAGGCGCCGCTCCAGGCCATCCCGGGCATGGTGCCGCCGCCGGCCCGCAAGCCTTCCGGTTGCGCCTTCCACCCCAGATGCAGCCGCGCGCTCAAGGGTATTTGCGACAAGATCGAGCCACCGCAAATCGCCACCGGGCCCGATCGTCAGCTTGCGTGCCATGCTTTCGGAGACGAGGCGGCCCGCTTTACCACGCCGCCAGAGCAAGCGCCTAGAACAGTACCTGGAGCCGCTCCCGCCCAGGCTCGCAGACTGTCGGGCCAACCCCTCTTGCAGGTTGCTCATCTCTACAAGCACTTTGCGGTCCGCGCCGGTTTTTTCCAGCGCAGGATCGGCGCCATCCGCGCCGTCAACGATGTCAGCTTTGACATCTTCGCCGGTGAAACCCTGGGCCTGGTCGGTGAGAGCGGCTGTGGCAAGTCCACACTCGGCCAGACGATTGTAGGCCTCCATCCCGCCGATGGCGGCGACATGCACTATGCCCCCAGGATTGGCACGCCCGTCGATCTGCGCAGCGCCCGCGGTGCGGTGGCACGGCAGCTCAAGACCGATATCCGCATGGTGTTCCAGGATCCCACCGGATCGCTCAATCCGCGCATGCGCGTCCGCGACATCATTGGGGAGGTGCTGCAGGTCAACGGCGTCGCCAAGCCTGAAATCGAAGTGCGGGTGCAAAAGCTGCTCGCTCGCGTCGGGCTCAGCCCGGACTATGCCGAGCGCTATCCGCATGCCTTCTCGGGTGGCCAACGGCAACGTATCGCCATCGCCCGCGCCCTGGCGTCCAATCCGCAACTGGTGATCGCCGACGAGGCAGTGTCGGCGCTCGATGTGTCGGTGCAGACCCAGATCATCAACATGATGCGCGAGCTGCAGGCCGAACTGGGCCTTACCTATCTGTTTGTCAGCCATGACCTGGGCGTTGTCGCCAATATCAGCGATCGGGTCGCGGTCATGTATGCCGGCCGCATCGTTGAAATCGGACCGACCGAGGCGATATTCAGATCGCCGCGCCATCCCTATACCGAGGCATTGCTCGCCGCCATTCCCGGCCACCACCAGCGCCGCAGGGCGGGCCGAATTCGTCTTGAGGGGCATGTGCCCGACCCCGCCCGCCCGCAGCCGGGATGTGCCTTCGCGGACCGGTGCCGTTATGCGCAACAGAGCTGCCGCGAAACGCCACCGCCAATGGCCGGCACGCAAGAGCACAGTTATGCCTGTATTCGAGCGGACGAACTGACCTTGCGCGCCGTTCACCAAGAGAGCGCGCTGGAACCTGCCTGAGCCAAGCAAGGCGCCCCGGTTGATCGTTCCCTTCGAGGGCGTATTGATCGGGCGGAGTTCAGAAATCGCCAGGGGCGCATTGCAGACAGGTCAGCCCGGCTTTGCGCCAGAAGGCGACGACCGAGGCGCGGTCGTCCACGACCAGCCAAGGTTCAAATCCGTCCCCTCGAATGCGCTGAAGCGCCAGGGCCTTGGCCTCTGGATCGGGCAGCGTGTCCTCATTACGCTGACGCAGATAGATCGCGTCAAACGGGATTTGCGCGTGGTGCAGCCATTGTTCGGTTCGGGCCTGCCAGCCAACCGGTCGGCCCGAACAGATCACGATCCGCTCGCCCTGGGTCTTGAGATGTCGCAACAGGCGGACGATGGGCGCGATCGGCATGGCATCGGCCATGGCATCGTGGAAATCATCCCAGTGCTTTTCAACGCCATGGACCAGATGGCCAAGCCGTTCGGCATCGAATGTGGCCAGCGTTCCGTCCACGTCGAAAATTACGCAATTCATGAGGATATTCCTTCGGCAAGGAGCGGCTGTTCCTGCCATTGGCCGGAAACGGCAGTGTAGAGCAGTGGCGTCGTGTTGGGGGCCGATGGTCCGGTTGCGTCTTGCCCGGTGAGCGCACGGGCAGCACGAATAACGCCGGAATGGGTGATGATGACGGGCATTTTGTCGCCCGCCAGGGTCATGCACAAACCAAGAGCCGTTGCCATGCGTGCCAGCATCGCCTCCCACGGTTCGCCAGCTTCAGGCGTGGCCGTTCTCGGGGGGAGGTCCGCGATTGGCTGGCCCTCGTAGATACCCCAATCGCGCTCGCGGAGGTCGTCCACGACATAGGCATTCAACGCAGGAAAGGCGAGCAAGGCGGTGTCCCGGGCACGCGCCTGGGGGCTTGTGAACAGCATGATGGGCTGGCCGAATGACCTGCCCGCCAGGGCGGCCGCGGCGCGGCGCCCGGTTTCGGTCAAATGCACCTCGGTGCGACCCGCGATGATGCCGTCGCGATTGGCATCTGTCTCACCATGACGAATTAGCACGAACGGACGATGGGACAGGGTCACAGCATGGTTCTCCCGGCAAGCATTGCGGGGAAACCGGGTTGCGTATCGTAGGCTTCGGGATCGCGGCAGAACAAGGGGGCGTAGCGTTTCGCGCCGAGCCGCGCCAGCATGCGTTGCTGGTCGCCCAGCGGAGGGTGCACGTTCCAACGCGTGAACAGACCGCCCAATCTGGCGACCTCCCGGGCATGTGCCGTCATATGCCCGGTAAAGAGCACGATGCCATTTTTCCCGAGCACGCCGCTATCGCGCCAGTCCCGGACAACCCGCCACGCCATGCCGTCGTCGGCATTGGGTGTGTCGCAGATCAGAAAGCGCGCTGATGGGTCAAATGGCGCATCCAGAAGTGAAGTGATCTTGTGCGC
The DNA here is from genome assembly GCA_040218355.1 of Devosia sp. Taxonomy (GTDB): domain Bacteria; phylum Pseudomonadota; class Alphaproteobacteria; order Rhizobiales; family Devosiaceae; genus Devosia. Next base: position 46,324 of record JAVJRP010000015.1, read on the forward strand.
GCCTGGCGAAACACCGCCGGTCTTCAGCCCGGCGATAAGAGCGTGGCGGCAGGTATCGTCAAGCGTGACAGTGCCAAGTTTCATCAGGTGCAGCGCCAGCTCACCGGCACGGCCAGAAGGCGGTACTGGAAACAGCACCTGTACCGTTGGATCGAGGGATGCGAGGGCGGCGTCGAGAGCTGACTTTCTTTGTGATTGCGGCACGGGATCGAGATGGTAGGACGCATCGATCAGGGCCGTGCCGGCTGGCGGCGGCGGATCGAAGGCGAACCATTCGGACTCTTCGGACCAGTCGCCCGAATAGAAAAGCGCTTCGTCGCCAAGGGCGAAGTGCAACCACACGCCGCCCAAGGCATGTCCGTTTCGCCCGGTGGTCACCGCGATGCCATCAATGGTCACCTGCCCCCGCACCGGGAGAAGGTGTAGATCTGCGCCGAGTGGCAAGGCCCGGGCTGTTTGCGCGGTGGTGTGGATCGGCAGCCCGGCGGCTATCGCGTGTTCGGCGCCGCCGATATGGTCGATGTGGTCATGGGTGATGAACACGGCATCCGCACCCTCCAGCCACTCCGGCTTGAAAGGTGAGGTCGGCTCCGGGCCGAAGCCCACATCCAGCAACCAAAGCTGGCGGCCGGTCCATAGCCGAATGCAGGCGGGGCCCTTCTCACCGAGACCGGACACTATTTCGATCCAGGGCGCGGTGCCACAAGCGTGGGTCGTCAGGTTGGGCAGCGGTCTATCAAGCATGCCCGTCACCCTTGGCCGCCGCCAGGCCGGCCGGGTCGCAAAAGGCCCAAGGGCTGTGCAGGGAAAGCCGCAATGCCTCGCCGATTGTGGCCCGCATAGGCACATGGGCGATCAAATTTGTTCCGGCGGCATCCAGGGAAAGCCGGAAGCGACCGCCCTGATAGGTGCAGGCGGAAACGCGCGCCGTGATCGGCCCATCGGCATCGACTTGCACCTGTTCGGGGCGAATGCAGATATGGGTAGGGGTCGTACCCTGACTCCGCGCCTCGATCTCCTGGCCAAGCACATGAACGACCACCTTGTCGGTGGCCGGGGGCCCGGCGCGGTCCACCGTGACGACGGCGCCGTCACCCACGAAACTGGCAACGAAACAATCCTGAGGCTGGTCATAGAGGGTCTCGGGAGGCGCGAATTGCCGAATGCGACCGTTTTCCATGACGGCCACGCGGTCGGCCAGGGCAAGAGCCTCGGTCTGGTCATGAGTCACGTAGACCATGGTGGCGCCCGTGCGGCGGTGGAAAGCGGCAAAGGCCTCTTGCATGGCGCCACGCAGGGCCAGATCGAGATTGGCCAGCGGTTCATCGAGCAAGACGGCCTGCGGATCGGCAACCAGGCAACGCGCCAGCGCAACCCGCTGCCGCTGCCCGCCCGAGAGTTGCGCCGGAGCGCGATCAGCGAAAGCGGAAAGGCCGGTGAGTTCCAAAGCTTCGGCTACCCGCCGTTTGCGCTCGGCGGCAGAAAGACCCCTTACTTCGAGCGGATAAGAGACGTTGCCCTCCACGCTCTTGTGCGGCCAGAGCGCATAGGACTGAAAGACGATGCCGATATTGCGGTCTTCGGGCGGTACCAAAGTGTTCCCGTCCGCGAGGATCCGGTCACCGAGCGTCACACGGCCTTTGTCCGGCACTTCGAATCCGGCGGTGAGGCGCAACAAGGTCGTCTTGCCGCATCCTGACGGGCCGAGCAGCGCCACGAACTCGCCTTTGGCGATTTCGGCGTCGATGCCGTCCAGCGCCGGCGTCCCGGCGTAGAGTTTTGAGACGTTTGAGAAGGTCAACCCTGCCACGGCACGGTTCCTTTTGGTAAGCGATTGGCAGAAAGCTGGACGATGGCCATGAGCGCGATCACCACGGCGACGATGGAGGTTGCGAGGGCCGATGCCATCACCGTGTCGCCACTGTCCTCGAGATTGAAGATCACCACGCCCAGCGTTTCCGTGCCGCCGGTCCAGAGCAGGGCCGACACGGTCAACTCGTTCACTGCGGTCAGAAAGACCAGGATGGCGCCGGCTGCTGCCGCCGGTGCCGAAAGGGGCAGCACGATGTCGAACAGACGACGGCCCAGTCGCGCCCCGGAGCTGGCAGCCGCTTCCTCCATCGCTGGATCGAGCTGGCCGATGGCGGCCTGAACCGGCCGCAGCATGACGACCAGGAAGCGGGAGAGGTAGGCGAGCAGGATGATGGTCAGCGTGCCATAAAGGGTGATGCCGAAGGGCAGCCGCATAAACGCGAGGATGCAGGAGATCGCCAGCACCACGCCCGGGAGCGCGTAGGGCAGGTCCACCAGCGCATCGATGACCCGTGTCAATTGCGTGGGGCGGCGCTGCATGAGCCAGGCGAGCGGGATGCAGACCGCCATCAGGATCACTGCGGCCGCGCTCGCAAGCAGGAGAGAATTGGCGTAGGCCCGGCGGGTGACGGGCTGGTTGAACAGCACCTCAACCCAGGCCTTGAAGGTTGCCGTATCCAGCGTCAGCGGGACGCCATAGGCGGGGATCAGCGAGGTCGAGACGAGGGCGAGGAGCGGCACCACCAGGGTGAAAAGTATGAAGCCCCAGAGGATGAACTCGACCAAGGGCCGCTTACGTCCGAGCGAAAGGGATAGCGGTTGGGATGCCAGGCCGACCAAGCCATAGGCCCGACGCCGTAGGAGCAGGCGACCAGCCAGGACACCTGCAATGGCCACCACCCCGATCAGGAGCGCCAGCACGGCCACTTCCGCCAACACGGATTGTCCCATGCCGACCAGGCGTTGGTAGATCAGCGTCGGCAAGGTGGAATAGCGGGCCGGAATGCCCAGCATGGCCGGAATGCCAAAATTGCCTAGCGCGGTCACAAAGGTCATGGCCGCGCCTGCAGCAAGGCTGGGGAGGCTGAGCGGCAGCACGATCTGGGCCCAGACGCGCCAGCCCCGTGCGCCGGAAATGCGCGCGGCTTCCACCAGGTCTCCGGGGATCATCCGCAGCCCGGCACGCAGGGTGAGGAAGATGATTGATGCGTGTTGAATGCCCAAAAGCAGTGAGATGCCCCAGGCCGAATAGAGCGGTTGCGGGCTCCCCAGCGGCGGAGCCATTCCCAAGGTCTTGAGCAGCACCGAAGAGGGGCCGGTGGCCTGCATCCAGGCCAGCGCCGTGATCTGGGGTGGAATCATCATCGGGATCATGAGGCAGAAGACAAGAGCTGCCTTGGCGCGGATATCAGTGAGGGCGACCACGAAGGCAAAGGCCGAGCCGATGACGATCGACAAGAGCGTGCCGGCACCGGCCGTGACCAGCGAATGCTGCAACGCGGTCAGCGTGCTGGCGCGACCAAGGACTTCGGTGGCATGGACAAGGGTCAGCTCGCTACCGATGCCGAAGCCTTCGCCCAACAGGCGCAGCATGGGGCCCAGGGCAATCAGTGCGACCGGTAGCAATAGTAGCGAAATCAGCCGGTCCGGAGACCGGCTGATCGAGTGTGCGGAAACAGTGGTCATTGCACGCCGAAGACTTCCGCAAAGCGGGCCTTGTTTGCTTCGGTGTCTGCCAGGGCCTTGGCGGCATCAAAGTCCATCAGCGTGAGGCTGTCGCGCGCCGGGAAGCCTACGGGGCTTTCCATGCCGTTGCGGGCCGGGATGTAGCCCATGTCGACGACCAGCTGCTGGCCTTCTTCGGAGAGGACGAAATCGACGAATTTCTGGGCAGCATCAATGTTGGCAGCGCCTGCCATGATGGCGACCGGCTCGGTTACATAGGTGACGCCCTCCGAGGGGAAGACGAAATCGACCGGCGAACCCTCGGCCTTGGCCCGCAGAGCCATGAAGTCGACCAGAACGCCATAGGGCTTCTCGCCAGCGGCGACGGCCGTGAACACGCCGCCATTGCCGCCCTGGGCAATTGTTTCGTTGGCGGCGAGCGCCTCGTAGTGCGCCCAGCCCAGCGCAGGATCATTGGTGAGGGCGGCCAGATGGATCAGGGCCGCGCCGGAGTAGAGGGGCGAGGGTGCAGCGATCATGCCCTTGTATTCAGGCTTTTCGAGATCGGCCCAGGAGGTGGGAACTTCTGCGGCGCCGGTGTTGTAGACGATGCCGGTGGTGATCAGCTTGGTGGAGTAATAGTGGCCATCGGCGCTGTAGAGCGCCGGGTCATAGGCTTCGGCTTCCGGCGAGTCGTAGGCGGTGAGTTTGCCTTCCTGAGCCAGGCCTTCAAGCGTCACGGTGTCGGCAATCAGCAGAACATCGGGCTGGCCGGCGCCAGCTTCCATTTCGGCGGTCATGCGGGCCATCAATTGTGTGGTGCCGTCGCGAACCCATTCCACGGTGATGTCAGGATTTGCAGCCTGGAAGGCGTCAACTGTCTTCTGGGCATCTTCATTGGGCTGCGAGGTGTAGAGCTTGAGCGTTTCGGCCGAAGCCATTGCTGGCAATGAGAGCGAAAGCATCAGCGCAAGGGTGAGGCGGGACATCATCATCTCCGAGAGAATTGTTTTCGAACGAAAGCATCGTGCTGTCGTTGGTCGAGCCTAGTATCCGCAGTACATGACGATGAGGTGACGTTCCGGAGCGCATTAAGGAAATTTATGTGCTTGGATGTCGCGATGCGGCGAACTATGCTGGGAGTGCAATTAGTTTCGAACGAAAATGAAGAATTCAGATATTGCTCGTCGCCATGATCGCATTCTGAGCCTGTTGGCCAGCCATGCTTCGCTTTCGGCGTCCGCGCTGGCCGACCTGTTGTCGGTTTCGGTGCAGACGATCCGCAGTGATTTGCGCATGCTGGATGAGGAGGGGGTCATTCGGCGCCGCCATGGCGCCGCGCATCTGCTGACGCCGGGCGACAACATAGCCTATGAGCCTCGGCTGGAAGTGTCTCGAGACGAAAAGTCGAGGATCGGGGAGGTCGTTGCCGGCATAGTCCCGCCGGGCGCGACGATTGCCCTGGGTACTGGGACGACAGTTGAGGCATGCGCGCGGGCGCTGGCGCAGCACGAGGGGCTGACGGTCTTCACCAATAGCATCCACGCGGTTCTGGCGCTGCATTTGGCGCCCAAAGTGTCGGTGTCGCTGGCTGGTGGAACTGTCCGGCTGCGAGATTTGGATTTCATCGGCTCAGAGAGCGTGGATTTTTTCGCCGGCCTGCGTCTCGACTACGCCGTGTTCAGTGTCGGGGGGCTCTCGTCCGCTGGAGATATGCTTGATTTCAATATGGCGGAGGTGCGCGCCAGACGCGCCATATTCGAGTGCGCACGGCACCGCATCCTGGTGGCGGACCAATCCAAGATCGGACGTCCGGCGCCACACGCATATGGCAAAGTCTGGGAGGCCGAGACCATGGTGTGTGGCGGTGCGCTTGCCCAAAGCGCACAGGATGAAGTGAAGTTTGCCGGGCACGCGGTGATCCAGGTCTGAGGCTGGTCGCGGCTTGCTTTGGCGGTAGAACTGGCCACAGGCACAGCTCGGCGACGCCATCGCGGGGCATGTGCGGGAATATGCTTTGCGCACGTGATGCGCAGAAGAGTTTTCTGACGCGCGCCGAGGCGCGATAGCGACCGACTTCTCCCTGCGAATGCTGATGACCAGGCCGGCGCCAAGTTCTTGCACGGCTGTGCAATGTCACCGGTCTGTCGCAGAACCTTCAACCGAGCGACAAGCAAGCCCAATACAGGGGTGCAGGCAGGTCGTGGCCCGGAATGGGCTGGCGAGTTGTGCGCCCGATGATTCGGATGGGTTCAGTTCCATCCCGGCGCTCACACACAGACAAGGTTTGGCTGGAGCCGGGCAGTTGCAAAAGCATGTGCCGGCCCATTGGGAGACAAACATGACCAATCTGAAGAAATCGGCGGTTCTGGCCGCCCTGGCGCTGGGACTGTCCACCACGACAGCCTTTGCGCAGACTGAAATCAACTGGTGGCACGGCATGGGCGGTCACCTCGGTGACGTCGTCAACCAGATCGCGACCGATTTCAACGCGAGCCAGGATGAGTATGCCATCACGCCCGTGTTCAAGGGGTCGTATGAAGAAACCCTGACGGCCGCCATTGCCGCCTTCCGTGCTGGCGAGCAGCCCAATGTCGTTCAGGTGTTCGACGCCGGCGCCGCTACCGTGATGGGCGCTGCTGGTGCGACCATCCCGGTGCAGGACCTGCTTGAGGACAATGGTGTCGCGTTCGATATCGAGGACTATGTCGCCGGCGTGCGCTATTTCTACGCCGACACCGAAGGCAAGATGATCGGCATGCCGTTCAACTCGTCCTCGCCGGTCCTCTACTACAATATGGACGCCCTGACCGCAGCTGGCTTCGATGCGCCTCCGGCGACCTATGAAGAGTTCGAGGCCATGGCCCTGGCCCTCAAGGAAGCGGGCTATATCCCGCTGGTCCAGACCCATCTGCCCTGGGAGTTCGTCGAGAACTTCCATTCGCGCCACAACCTGCCTTTCGCCACCAATGACAATGGCTATGAAGGCGCTGACGGCACCGAAATCCTGATCAACTCCCCCGAAATGGCCATGCACTTCACCAAGGTGAAGGAATGGCTCGATGCCGACCTGTTCGGTTTCTTCGGCACCGGTTGGGACGACAACCAGGCCCACTTCAACGAAGGCGATGCGGCCATGTATATCGGCTCGTCGGGCGATTTCGGCGGCCTGACCGCCGCCGAACTGCCGTTCGAATGGGCCTCGACCTACCTGCCTTACTGGGAATCGATCACGGCCGAGGGCTACCAGACCTTTATCGGCGGCGCGTCGCTGTTCGCCATGGCTGGTCATTCCGACGAAGAGAATGCTGCTACTGCCGCGTTCTTCGAGTACCTGACCTCGCCGGACGTGCAGTATATGTGGCACCGCGAAACCGGCTATGTGCCGATCACCACCGCTGCCTACGAGCTGGCCAAGGAAGACGGCCACTACGAGCGTTCGCCTGCCGCCGAAACCGCTATCGAGCAGCTTTCGCTGCAGAGCGGCGAGAATACCCGCGGCTATCGCATGGGCTTTTACGTGCAGATCCGTGACGTCCAGAACCGTGAACTGGCCCGCTTCCTGAACGGCGAGACCACGATCGAGGACGCGCTTGCGACCATCGAGACAGAAGGCAACGAGCTGCTGTCCCGCTTCGCCCAGACCCAGCAGTAAGCCTTTCACCAATCCTTCGGCGGCCCGCATGCGTGGGCCGCCGATCCCTTGCAAAGCGGGGTTACGATCTTGAAGCGCGCCGGGTTCGATTCACGCTGGTTGCCGATCCTGCTGCTGCTGCCGCAGCTCTCGATCATTGCCATTTTCTTCTATTGGCCCGCCGTCCAGGCGCTTCGGTCCTCGTTCTATCTCGAAGACCCCTTCGGTTTCGGCGCGACTTTTGTGGGGTTGGAAAACTATCTGCGGCTGTTCCGCAGCTCGGAATATCTCAAGAACGCCTGGTTCACCGTGATCTTTTCGGTGTCGGTCACTTTCCTGTCGCTGGCGATTGCCCTGTTGCTCGCCGTGAAAGCCGACAAGGTCATTCGTGGCGCCAAGACATACCGGACCCTCTTGATGTGGGTCTATGCGGTGGCGCCGCCGGTGGCCGGCTTCATCACGCTGATCATGTTCAACCAGCGCTGGGGCCCGCTGACCAATTTCTTCGAGCTGTTCGGCTGGGATTTCCGCGTCAGGCTGAATTACAACGACACCGCGATTGCCATGATCATTGCCTCGGTCTGGAAGCAGATCCCGGTCAATTTCATTTTCTTCCTCTCCGGCCTGCAGTCGATCCCGCGCAATGTCGTGGAAGCATCGATGATCGACAACAGGTCCAGCGTGAGCCGGTTCTGGACCATCACCTTTCCGCTACTGGCGCCGACCGGGTTTTTCCTGCTGATCACCAACATCACCTATTCGTTGTTCGACACCTTCGGCACGATCGACACCATCCTGCGCAACAATCCCGGCGATAACCCGGTGACCCTGGTCTACCGGGTCTATCTCGATGGTTTCCGCGGCCAGGATATCGGCGGCTCATCGGCGCAGTCGGTGGTGCTTATGGTGCTCGTGCTGCTGCTGACGGTGTTCCAGTTCCGTCTCGTCGAGCGTCGCATTCACTACAATTGAAAGCTGATCATGGCCGATTTGTCCCAGCCCCGCAGCGTCGCCTCCGAAACGCCGGCCCCCCGCCTGCCTGTCGCGCGGGTGAACTGGGGCGCGGTGGGTGATCATCTGATCCTGATCGCTGGCGTCATCTTCATGGTGGCACCCCTGCTCATGCTGGTGCAGATGAGCTCAATGCCTGACATCGAGACGATCAAGTCGGGTCCATCGCTGCAATGGGGCGACCAGCTCTGGCCGAACCTGATGAAGGCATTGTTCGAATCGATGAGCTTTTCGGGCGATAATACGGGCCTGAACATGTTCTGGAATTCCACGGTGCTCGGCCTGGGCTTTGCCATCGGCAAGGTGATCATCTCGATGATGGCGGCCTATGCGATTGTCTATTTCCGCATGCGGTTTGCCATGATCGCCTTCTGGCTGATCTTTACGACGCTGCTGCTGCCGCTCGAGGTGCGCATTGTGCCCTCATACGAAATCACCCAGAAGCTGGGGCTGCTCAACAGCTATACCGGCCTGATCGTGCCGCTGATTGCTTCGGCCACTGCGACGTTCTTTTTCCGCCAGTTCTATCTCTCGGTGCCCGAGGAGCTGCTGGAGGCTGCGCGTATCGATGGGGCCGGGCCGATCCGCTTTTTCATCGACATCCTGGTGCCGCTCTCCCAGACGATGATTGCGGCCATCTTCATCATCATGTTCGTCTATGGCTGGAACCAGTATTTGTGGCCCACCATGATCATCACGGACGAAAGCAAATACACCCTGGTGCAGGGCATCAAGCAGATCACCCAAGGCCTGGAAGGCAGCCAGCAGGTGCCTGAGTATGGCCGATCCAACCTCCTGGCGATCCTGGCCATTCTCCCGCCCGTTGCCGTGGTCATTTTCTTCCAGCGCTGGTTCGTCAAAGGCCTGACCGAAAGCGATAAATAGGCTGGTCAGTTCACACGCAGCCGCCTGATGCGTGATAAGAACTGCGCCGCGAGATGCCTGTCCGGGGGCATTCGCCTTGACCCTAGAGAACGCCCTGGATGTAGGTGGCCTTGAGGTAGAATTCCTTGGGCCCTTGAATATGCTGGCGGATGATCTCTGCCAGCTCATCTGGCGTGCCGCGCGCGATGGAATCGATCATGTCAAAGTGCTGGCCGATGGCTATTTCGCGCAGTTCTTCGCTGGGGAAGGCCCGGGTGCGGATGGGGTGGGTGGCGAAGGTATAATGCAGGATGGCGTCGGCCAGTTGCTGATTGCCCGCCGCACGATACAGCACTTCGTGAAAATCATTATTGAGTGAAAAGACCTCCGCATAGCGCTGGCTGCGTGAGGCCTCGCGGTGGCGCGTTGCTATGTCGGTCAGTTGCGCGACTAACTCCGGCCCGGCTGGGCGATCGAAATGGGTGGCCGCGCGTGTTTCGAGGCATTCACGGATTTCATAGAGTTCTTCCACCTCGGTGATGGAATAGTCGCGGACCTGCACGCCCTTGTTGGGCTGCCGCACCACAAGGCCCACCCGCTCCAGTTCGTCAAAGGCGCGCCGCACCGCATGACGGGTCGCGCCGGTCCGCTCGATGATCTCGTCTTCCACCAATCGTTCGCGCGGGCGAAGTTGGCCGGCAATGATCTGACGTTGCAGGTCGCGATACACCGCGTCCCAACTTTTGGCCTGTTCCGACAGTGACTTGGCAACCCGCATGCGGCCCTCGAATCCGTGCTTTCGACGCGTTCAATCTAGCCAATTTTCCGCAGCCATACAATCATCGTTGACATTATCGATAATCATGCCGATGATGATGGCGATCAGGGAGGATCGTCGTGTATCGAATAGGCAGTGGCGCTGGATTTTCGGGTGACCGCATCGACGCCCCGCAATCTGTGGTGGCGGCAATCGCTGCTGCCGGCGAGGGCGGCGCGGTGATTTTCGAAACCCTGGGCGAGCGCACGCTGGCATTGGGTCAGATTGCCAAGCGGCAGGACCCACAGCACGGCTTCGAACCTCTGCTGGAAGATCTTCTCGAACCGATCCTGGCGCAGTGCATCGCTTCTGGCATCGTCATTGTCGGCAATTTTGGTCAGGCTAATCCGCCTGCTGCGGCCCGCGCCGTTCAGGATATCGCGACCCGGCTGGGTCTGGGCACGGTCCGGATCGCCATTGTCACCGGCGACGACCTTGCCGGCAGCGTAGACCTGGCCCGGTCGGAGCGCTGGGATGGCGACGGGCGTCTCCCGGGCCTGGATGGTGACGTCATCGCCATCAATGCCTATTTGGGCGCCGGGGCGATTGCCGATGCCATCAAGGCAGGCGCGCAGGTCGTCGTGACAGGGCGCGTTGCCGATCCCGCTTTGGCGCTCGGCCCGCTGGTGGCCCACTTTAACTGGTCCTGGAGTGATCTGGACCTTATCGCTGCGGGGACCCTGGTCGGGCATCTGCTCGAATGCGGCTCCCAGGTGTCAGGTGGTTTTTTTGCCGATCCTGGTTTCAAGGACGTTCCGGGCAGCGAAGATATCGGGTTTCCCATCGCCGAGGTTGAAGCTGATGGCAGCTTCGTCATTACCAAGGCCGACAGCACCGGTGGGGTTGTCGACCTGCGTACGGTCAAGGAACAACTGCTCTACGAAATCCATGACCCAGCGGCGTACCTCACCCCGGATGTAACGCTGGATATTACCGGTGTCGAGCTGGAGCAGGTCGGGGCGGATCGCGTACGTGTCACTGGCGCGCGCGGGCACGCAGCGCCGCAAAAGCTCAAGGCGACCGTCAGCTATTATGGCGACTGGCTGGGCGAGGCCGAGATTTCCTATGCCGGCCCCAATGCCCTGGCGCGGGCGCGTCTGGCCATCACAACGATCAATGAGCGGCTGCGGCGCCGGGAATTGCCGGTGCGCCATCGCGCCGACGTCATCGGTGCGGTCAGCGCCTTCGACAGTGACAAAGGGGACTTGCTGGCCGACTTCGACGATGTGCCGACTGGGGACTACCGCGTGCGCTTTGCCTTTGGCGGGAATTGCCAGCGCGACGTCGAGCGCGCGGTGCAGGAAGTGAATGCGCTGTATTGCTGCGGCCCGGCGGGCGGCGGCGGTGTGCGTTCGAGCGTGCGCCCGCGCGTCCGAACCCTGTCGCATATGGTGCCGCGCGACCTGGTGAATATGGGGTTCCATTTTGCCGGAGGCGGAAAATGACCGGTCCTGTTCGTATGGTCAGCTTGCACCAGATTGCCCATGGCCGCTCGGGCGACAAGGGTAACCGGCTCAACGTCAACATCATCGCCTACGAGCCGCATCACTGGCCGGTATTGCTCGCTGAAGTGACTGCGGAGCGGGTCGCTGCGCTGTTCGCCCATCGTGGTGTCACGCAAGTCACGCGCTATGAGCTGCCGCGACTGGGAGCGCTCAACTTCGTCATTGAGGACGCCCTCGAGGGCGGCGTCAATTCAAGTCTTGGCGTGGATACCCACGGCAAGTGCCTGAGCTATCTGGTGCTGGGATTGGAGATCCAGGTGCCCGTCGAACGAGGCGAGGCGCCATCCGCATCGTCTGTGCTGCAAACCGCCCGCTAAGGGCAAAAGGGAGGAATAGGAATGAAACTGAACACAGTTTTGCGAGGGGCATTGCTGGCTGGATCGTCATTGGCGGCCGTTGTCGCCCAACCGGTAATGGCACAGGATTTTCCGCAGGGCGGTACTTTGCGCATTGGTATTTCGCAAATGGCACCGTCGCCCGATCCGGTCGTCACCACATTTGGCGTCAACTGGGCCACGGCAGGCGTTATCTGCGAAGGCCTGTTCGCGCTTGACGAAAGCTGGACGCCACAGCCGATGCTGGCCGACAGCTTCGCCTATAGCGAAGATGGTACAAGCCTTACCGTCACCCTGCGCGATGGGCTGAAGTTCCATTCGGATGCCGCGCTTACTTCGGCTGACGTGGTGGCTTCGCTCGAGCGCTTCCGGGAATCGGCGGGCATTGGTGCGGCCTTCAAGGGCGCTGTCTCGGCCATTACCGCCCCGGACGACAAGACCATCGTGTTTGAGCTGGCGTCGCCCTCTCCAATCGTGCCGGGGCTGCTTGCCGGCACCCAGGCCGTGATTATGTCGTCGGCTTCGCTGGAAGGTGCTTCGCCCACCGAGGCGACGCGCGGGCTCGATTGCACCGGACCATACACGCTGGCCGAATACCAGCCGGACCAGGGCGTCACCATGACTCGCTGGGACGACTATGCTGCGCGCAGCGAACCCAGCTCCAGCGCCTCGGGCATGAAGCACGCCTATGCCGATCAGATTATCTTCCGCCTGATGCCGGAAGCCTCCGTGCGCCGAGATTCGCTGATCACGGGCGAAATCGACATCGCCAATGAATTGCCGAGCGATTTCTATGACGCATTGCAGAACGACCCGAATACCGAAGCGGTGGTGGTCGCCAACAACCAGTCGCTGACCGTGGTATTCAACACCAGGGATGGCGTGGCCGCAGACGTCAATTTGCGTCGGGCCATCTACCATGCACTGGAGATGGAGCCGATCATGCTCGCCTCGGTGGGCAATCCCGAGTTCTATACGCTCGACCCGAGCTGGATCCCCGATCCCAACTCGTTCTGGTACACCACTGCAGGCGTGCCTGAAGGTTTCGGGACCCCCGACCCCGACAAGGTGGCGGAATACCTCGCTGCCTCTGACTATGATGGCGCACCGATCCGCTGGCTGGTCGCCTCCGAGCAGTATCAGAAGCACTTCCTGACCGCGATCACCGCATCCCAGCAACTCGAGGAACACGGTATCAATGTTGAGATCGTGGAATCTCCCATGGCCAACTATATCCAGGCCCGTGCCGATGCCAGTCAGATGGACGCCTTCTCGAGCTTCCTGCCGACCTATGTCGATCCGACCTCGATTGCTTATCTCAACGCCAGCTATCCCGGCTTCTGGGAAGATCCCGAGAAGATGGCTCTGATGCAGGAGATCGCCACGACCATTGATCCGGACGCGCGCAAGGCGATCTTCGAGAAAATCCATGCGCTGGCCTACGATCAGTTCCCGTTCATCAAGTATGGCACCGAGTCGAACATGTACGGCATTCGCGTTGGGGTCGGAAATCCAGCTCGTATCCCGTCGCGTTCGGGCGACTTCTACAACGTCGCCCCGCCGCAGAGCTGATCCATGACCCTGAACCAGGCGACAGCTCCCGACCGCCTGTCCGGTGGTGACGAAGAGGCCTTCGTCACCACCAACAAGTCGGTCTGGCAAAGGCTATTGGCCAATCCGACGGCCATGGCCTCGATCATCATGCTGGCCATCCTGGCGCTCAGCGCGGTGCTTGCACCATTGCTGGCGCCGGGCAATCCGCTGCGGGTCAGTCCTGCCGACCGGTTCATTCCACCCGGTGCCGAGCATCTGTTCGGCACCGATAATCTGGGTCGCGACATGTTCAAGATGGTTTTGCATGGCGGCCGCACCTCCTTGTTTGTCGGCCTAGTCGTGACGGTCATCTCGATGTCCATCGCCGTCGTCCTGGGCGCCATTTCCGGCTTCTACCGCCAGGTCGATGTGGTGCTGATGCGGCTGGTGGATGGCCTTATGGCCTTTCCAGGCATCGTGCTGGCCACCGCTGCTGCCGGCATCATGGGCCCATCGATGACGACGGTCATCACCTCGCTTTCCATCGTTCTCATCGCCCCATCCCTGCGCATCGTGCGGGGGCAGGTGCTGGTTGTGCGCGAATTGCAGATGATCGAGGCTGCGCGCGCCGTGGGCGTGCCGACGCTGCGTCTGTTCACCCGCTATGTCCTGCCTGCGGTCAGTTCGCCGATATTGGTGCAGGCCTCGTTCATTTTTTCCGCTGCCGTGCTCGGAGAGGCGGGGCTGAGTTTCATCGGGGTCGGTATTGGCCCCAAGGAGCTGAGCTGGGGCAATGCGCTGACCGAGGCGCGCAATTATATCGCCCAGGCACCCTGGATCGTTCTGTTCCCCGGCCTGGCGCTGATGCTCACCATTCTCGCGCTCAATCTGCTGGGCGACAGTCTGCGCGATATTCTCGATCCACGCCTGGCACGGAGGCGCTGACATGCTGCGCTATCTCGGAAAACGCTTCCTGCTCATTCTGCCCACGATCTTTGTGCCGCTGATCCTGGTCTTCCTGCTGCTGCGGCTCTCGCCGGGCGATCCGGCGGGCATGATGCTGGGCGACCAGGCCACCGTCGAACAGATTGCGGCGCTGCGCAATCAACTTGGTCTCGACCAGCCGATCTGGGTGCAGTTCCTGCTCTGGCTCAAGGGCATTGTGACGCTCAACCTGGGCGATTCCATCTTCTTCCGCGAACCGGTGATGCAGATCATTCCGCGCTATGCCGGGGTGACGATCATGCTCACTCTGGTCGCGCTGCTGCTGGCCGTCGTTATCGGCGTGACCATGGGCTTGCTGTCGGCCATGAACCGCAACAAACCCATCGACCGGGGCGTGGTGACGACGGCGGTTCTGGGCATTTCCCTGCCCGAGTTCTGGTTTGCGCTGCTGTTGATCTTCATCTTCGCGGTGACGCTGCGCTGGTTCCCGGTAGCCGGCTACAACCCACCATCGGCGGGGGTGATCGCGTTTGCATCCACCATATTCCTGCCGGCGCTGGCGCTCGGCGTCCGCCAGTCGGCGCTGATGACCCGCATGATGCGATCGTCCATGCTCGATGTGCTCAACGAGCCCTATATCACCACCGCGCGGGCCCAAGGTCTGCCGGAAAGCAAGGTTATCGGTCAGTATGCCATGCGCACCGCCGCCATGCCGGTGGTGACAGTGGCCGGTCTTTCCGCAGGCTACATGCTGGGTGGGGCGGTCGCTATCGAGATCATCTTCGCCTTGCCCGGTCTTGGTCGCATGCTGGTCGAGGCCGTCGGGCGACGCGACTACCCTCTGGTGGAGGGCGGCGTTTTGACCATTTCGCTGGTGCTGGCGGTGCTCAATCTCGCCATCGACCTGATCTATGCCATTCTTGACCCCCGGATCCGCTACCAATGACCGCGCACCCCACTCCGCTGCCGGCCGATCACCTCGCGCCGGTATTGCAGGCCCGCACCGTTCTGGAGGTCGACAATCTTGGCCTGTCTTTGCGCAATGCCGATGGTCTTCTGCCCATTGTCACCGACGTCTCCTTTTCCATCAGGGAAGGTGAAGCGGTTGCACTGGTGGGTGAGAGTGGTTGCGGCAAGTCCATTACGGCGTCTGCCATTATGGGGATAGCGCCTGAGAACGCCGTCATCAGCGGGACCATAACGCTCAATGGCAAGGTCATTTCGGGCCTGTCGCCCAATGAGCGTCGTCGTCTCTGCGGCCGGCATATGGGTTTCATTTTCCAGGAGCCGATGACGGCGCTGCATCCCACGCTCTCCATTGGCCGGCAGATGACCGACACGCTGCGGCACAATCTGGGGCTGGGCCATGCCGAGGCGACCAATCGCGCGGCCGAACTGCTTGACCGGGTCGGTATTCCCCGCGCTCGCGATATCCTCAAGGGTTATGTGCACGAACTCTCGGGTGGCATGCGGCAGCGGGTGATGATTGCGCTGGCGATCTCCTGCGGCCCCTCGCTGATCATTGCCGATGAGCCGACAACGGCGCTCGACGTGACCATCCAGGCGCAGGTGCTCGACCTGCTCGAAGACATGCGCCGCGAACTCAACCTGGCCATGCTGTTCATCTCCCATGACCTCGAAGTGGTGGGCGATTTCTGCGAGAAGGCGGTGGTGATGTATGCCGGTGATGTGGTTGAGCGGGGTCTCAGTGCCGATATCGTCAGCGCCCCGACCCATCCCTATGCGCGAGGCCTGATCGACGCCGTTCCGGCCCATGACGATGGCCGCACAAGGCTGACCCCCATCCTGGGGACCGTGCCTCCGGTCGGGCAATGGCCTGAGGGGTGTCGCTTCGCGCCGCGCTGCACCCGCGCCGATGCGCAGTGCAACAGCCGTCCGGCGCTCGAACGGCACGGCCAGACCGATGCCCGCTGTTGGCACCCGCTGGAGGGCAATCGATGAGTACCCAAACCGTCCTGTCCGTCACGGGCCTTTCCAAGTCGTTCCGCGCCGTAAAGGCCGTGCGTGACGTCAGCTTCACCATTCCCAAGGGCAAGACCTTTGGCCTTGTCGGGGAGTCAGGTTCGGGTAAGTCCACGACGGCGCGGCTGGTGTTGCGGCTAGTCGAGCCGACCACAGGCGCCATCAGTTTCCGCGGGCGCGACCTCGCCGGACTTTCCGCCCGCGACCTGCGTGCCGAGCGGCGGCACATGCAAATGATCTTCCAGGACCCATTCGGCTCGCTCAATCCACGCATGAGCGTGCGCGATGCGCTGGTGGAACCGCAACTTGTCCATGGTATCGGTACACCGGCTGAACAATTGCGGACTGCCGAACGGCTGCTGGGCGAGGTCAGCATGCCCCGCGCCGCGCTTGATCGCTATCCGCATGAGTTTTCCGGGGGCCAGCGCCAGCGCATCGCTATTGCCCGGGCGCTGGCGACCAATCCGGAAATGATCGTTGCCGATGAACCGGTCAGTGCGCTCGATGTCTCGGTGCAGGCGCAGGTGCTTAATCTGATGCGGGATCTGCAGGACCGGCACGGCACCACCATGCTGTTCATCTCGCACGATCTGCGCGTGGTGCAATTCATGTGCGACGAGATCGGCGTCATGTATCTCGGCGAAATCGTCGAACAGGGTCCGCGCGACCGCATCTATGGCGCGCCGGCGCATCCTTATACGCAAGCGCTTCTTGCCTCTGCCCCAGGCAAGGGAAGCGGTCAGAGGGCGCGGCTCAAGGGTGAAATTCCCAGCGCTCATGCCGTGCCCTCTGGCTGCGCATTTCGAACCAGATGCCCGCATGCCTTTGCCCGCTGCACGACCGACAAACCGGTGATGCGTGACCTGGGGGGCGGCCAGAAGGCCGCGTGTCATCTGCTGGACGGGGCAACATCTGCATGAACAGCTCCACGACTGTCGATGTGCGCAGCGGTCAGGCGACCTATCGTGGGTTGCGGGATGTCAGAGGCGAGCGGTTCCTGGGTGTTCGCTATGCCGAGCCGCCATTGGGTGAGCTCCGGTTCAAGCCGCCGGTGCCATTGGAAAACACGGGCCTGGTGGATGCCTTGCGCTATCGGTCTGCACCGCCCCAGGCGGTCCGGCGCGCGCCGGACTGGGCACCGCAGGGTGATGGTTTTGAAACCGGCGAGGATTGCCTGAACCTCAACCTCTATACCCCGGTGGCCGATGACGCGCGGCGGCCTGTCATCGTCCACGCATTCGGTGGTGGCTTCCAGAGTGGTGCGGCGCAGGGCGGGTTTCTTGATGAGGCAGGTTTTGCAAGAGACAACGACGTGGTTCTGGTGCGGCCCAATATGCGTGTGGGGGCGCTGGGCTTCCTGCATCTGGCAGACGCTTTTGGACCTGAATACGCCGCTGCCAATCGCGGTATGCTCGACTTCATCGCCGCCCTCCATTGGGTGCACGACAATATCGCCGCATTCGGCGGCGACCCCGACAATGTCACGCTAGTCGGCATGTCCTCGGGCGCCTTCACCATTTCGGCATTGTTCGGCGTTGATGGTCTGGCGCATCTCTATCGCCGCGTCTGGCTGATGAGCGGCCCGGCCAGCCGCATCATCGCCCTCGAAACCGCCGCTGCCCTGACCGGAGATTTTCTGAAGCGCACCGGTGTGCTGCCAGGTGACGAGAACGCACTGCGCACGCTGCCGGTCGAAACCATTCTTTCGGTACAGGAGCAGGTGCTGGCCACCCATCTGGGCGAGCGCAATGCGCCGGGGGGGCGCACTTTTGGCATCGTACTGGACGGTGCAAGCCTGCAGCGACACCCGCTGGATGGGCTTGGCTCCGGGCACTTCGGCGAGCACCAGATCGTCACGGGCTGGACACGCGACGAGGCGCGCATGTGGTATGCTTTTGGCTTGATGCCCGAAGTCCAGGACCGCGACGCTCTTCTTGCCTCTATTGCCCGGTTCCATCCGGATGATGCCGAAGGCAGGTTGGCCGCCCTCGAGACCGAGATGCCGGACCTGACATGCACTCAATATGAGGAGCGCTTCCTGTCGCGGGCGATATACCGCGAGCCGGCGTTGAAGACGCTTGCCAGGCATCGGGCCAGCGGCGGCACCGGTTTTGGTTATGAATTTGGCTGGGTGCCGCGCTTTGAGGGCGGTCGCCTGGGCGCAGCACATGGCTTGGACGAGCCCTTCGTGTTCGGCCAGCTTGATCGGGTGCCGCTGGCGAAGGGTGACGAAGGCGCGGCTGAACTTGCAGCCAAGATGTCCCGGGCCCTGATCGATTTCGCTCGGGGAGGGGCCCCGGGTTGGGCCGCGTATCTCGATGAACGAAACCTGCGAGTGTTTGCCTAGAGCCCCACCAGGTCAACGGCTCGGCGCAAGTGAAGAAATCGCCGGCAGCCTGGAGGCGCACCGCTGTCTATGACTCCCCGATCAGGGCTGCGATTTCCTGCCGACGATCTGCTCCATATGGTTCGAAATCTGGGGCGCACAGGCTAAGACATCGCCGCGTCCATAAAGGCCGGTTTCGGCGATGAAGTCGTTGGCGACCCCGCCGGCCTCGGACACGAGCAAAAGCCCCGCAACGCAATCCCAGGAGTTGAGCAACGGTTGGAAGTAGCCCACATAGTGCCCTGCTGCGACATGGGCTAGCGTCAGCGCAGTCGACCCATTGCGCATATAGGACCCGCCAGCCGCCAGCAGGCGTTCGATGATGCCGCCGAGTTGGGCGCTGTAAACCGCATTGCTGCCACCAATAGCGGTGAGGCCATCGGCAATCACGGCGCGGGGATGGACCCGGATCGGCGTGTCGTTGCGCCAGGCGCCTTCGCCCAAGGCGGCCCAGTACAGGTGGTCGCGACAAGCGTCATAGGTGAGGCCGAGGACCGGCACGCCGTCCTCGATCAGTGCAATCACCACGCACCATGTGGGCAGGCCGTAGAGAAAGCAGCTTGTGCCGTCGATGGGATCGATGACCCATTGCCAGGTGCTGGTGCCTTCCTGCTTGCCATATTCCTCGCCGACCAGCCCATCGCAGGGAAACTGTTCCGCGATGGCCGTGCGGATCAGGCGTTCGACATGGGTGTCGGCTTCGCTGAACAGGTCCTGGGCCGTGCGCTTGGCCTGCACGTCAAGCGTGTCGTAGCGGCTGAAATAGTCCAGAGCGACGGCCCCGGCCTGGCGAATAATGGTCTTGGCCGCGTTGAGGCGGTCGGCGCGTTCGCGCGCTTTGTTGGTCATCTTGCTGCTTGCTAAGTGGGATCGGAGGCGCCGGTCGTGCCGCGGCGGATGAGGGTCACCGGAATGATGACATGGGGCTGGGCCGCCTCGGGCTCTTCAAGGCGCCTTGAGAGGGCCGCGATGGCCGCGTCTGCGACGGATTTGGGATCCTGCCGGACAGAGGTGATGTCATAGCTGCGCCAGGCGGCCTCGGCGATATCGTCGCAGGCTATCAGCTTGATATCCTCGGGGATGCGCAGATCGCTCAGTCGCCGGAAATGGTCGAGAAAGCCCAGGGCCATGAAATCGTTGACGCAATAAATGCCGTCGAGGGCAATGCCGCTTTCAGCAAAGGCTTCGGCTGCCTCAGCCCCTCCGCCATAGTTCTGCACTGTGCCCTGGAAGTCGCCGGCGATTTCAACGCCCAGCGCGCGGATAGTTGCGATAAAGGCTGCCTTGCGCTGACCGATGGTGTGGGATGCGCGGCGCTGGCTGACGATGCCAATGCGCTTGCAGCCGATAGTGGCCAATTCTTCCGCCGCCAAGCGGCCGGCAGTTGCCGTGTCGATGGAGACGTTGGAGACATGGGTGCCCACTTCAGGCTTGTTGATCAGCACCAGTGGCACACCATAGGCGGCACATTCCTGGGCGATCTCGGCTGGCGGTGTATCCGAGGTCACGATGGTGCCGGTGACATTGTAGTTGAGCATCATGTCGATGAGATAGCTGACATCTTCGCCAGGCTCGGTGGGCAGGAGCAGCGGACGAAAACCGAGCGTTGCAAGACCGCGGGCCAGGAAATCCACGGTGCGCGCGCGCAGGGAATTGTCCATGTCCGAGACGATTAGAGCGACCAGATTGGTGCGCTGTTGGGAAAGGCCGCGGGCGAGGAAATTGACGCGATAGCCAAGGGTTTTGGCGGCCGAGATGACCTTTTCGCGGGTTGCCGGGGCAACGCTGGCGCCGGCTGTAAAGGTACGGGACACGGCCGAACGCGAGACGCCTGCCAGCAAGGCGACATCGTCTGAAGTGGGCACCCGATTTGGCCGCTCGTCCTTGTTGCTCATACCCACCTGTCCAGTCCGGCCTGCCGGCGGAATGCGGCAAGCAATAGATCTGCCCTGTCGAGATTGATCATGGGTGGGCGCAAGGCAACGATATTATCGAATATTTCCGGATCATCCCCGAAATATTGCATCATCGGCACGATGTTCAGTCTTTCTGCAGCCGGTGCATCCTGCTCATAGCGCTCGGCGTGGATTTCGATAAGGGCGGGGTCCAGATGTGCCTTGAGTGCTTGAAGATCCGCGTAGCCCGCACCATTCGACTTGATGCGCGCGGTTGGCGAAAGCTCGCGGATCTTGACGTGCAGGGCGTGATTGCCGGACCAGTGGAAGCAATCGCGGGCGAAATCCATCTCTTCAACCAGGGCAAGAATTTTCGCCGGGTCGGCGCTTTTGTTCTCGATATACATCTGGCGGCCATAGGCCTGGCAGAAGGCGATCATTTCGGCCAGGGTCGAGATGCGCTCGCCGGCAAAATGGGGCGAAAACCATGAGCCGGCATCAAGCTGACGCAGTTCCGCCAGCGTGTGATCGGCCACCTTGCCGGTGCCATTGGTTGTGCGCTCAAGCGTTGCGTCGTGGATGACGACGAGTTCGCCATCGGCGCTTTCGCGCACGTCGAGTTCGAGAAAGGCACAGCCCTGATCCAGGATCAGCCGGGCGGCGGCCATGGTGTTCTCGGGGGCAAAATTATTGGCACCGCGATGGCAGACGATCTGCATGCCGCCGATATCGACCCGGCTACAACCACCCAGCAATTCGGGCTGGTTGGTGCAGATGCCAAGGCTCGGCAATTTGAGCAGGTCATCGAGGATCGCCTTGCGCTCCTCGTGCCAGAGGACCAGGCCGAGGCCGTGCTGTTGCAGTCGGGCCAGCAGCGCGGGGGTCACCAGATCCTGCGGCCGGTCTCCGCCGCGTTCCCAGCAGGGATGAACGATATCTGCGCCCGATTGCGCGGCGCGCTCGAAGGGGTCGGCGCCAAGCGGCACCAGTATCGAGATGGGAAAGGGGCAGTCGGCCGCGACCATGTCGCGCACCTCATCGACGCTGAAACTGCCCAGACCGGCACGGGGGAAATTGGCGTCTATCAAGCGCGATATGGCAATGCGCCCGGCGCCGGGAGCCTTGATCTCCACATAGAGGGCCTGGTCGAGGTCCCCCGCCAGAGAGATTACCTCGTCAAGGGTTGGCAGGGTGGGCGCGACCTGGCGGATTTCGGCCAGGCGCATTTCCGCGATCATTCCCGGAACGCCGAAAATGCGTTCCAACCCGGCGTCATGGCAGACGACCGGTTGGCCATCGGCCGTGATCTGCACGTCGATTTCCCACATGTCGGCGCCAAGGGCGGCGGCCGCGCTGAAGGCTTGCAGCGTGTTTTCCGTCGAGTGCTGGGACGCGCCGCGATGGGCGATACAGAGTGGACGGTGATCCGGCCGGGCCGGGAAGGGAATGGTATTGCGCATCTATCTAGACCGCCTGCCCGGAGGCGTCGAAGGCAAGCAGTTTTTCCGCGTCCAGCGGCCAGGACACCTTGCGGCCCAGGGCCACATCCTCGCGCGCCGGCTGGATCGAGCGCAGTACGACACCGTCCTCAAGCGTGACGTCAAACAGGGTCTCGCGGCCTTGCGGTTCGACGAAAGTGATGGTGCCCGCGATCTGACTTGCACCGATCGCGCCGAAATGTTCGGGGCGGACGCCCAGGCTCAGCGGCGTGTCGCCGGGGGTGTTGGCGAGGCGGGAGGGCAGGGGGAGGCCGGCACCGCCATTGACGATGAAGCGGCCATCTCCGCTGGCCTTGCCTTCGAGCATGACGATGGGCGGGTTGCCGAGGAACCCGGCCACGAATTTGTTGACCGGGGCGCGATACATGTCGGTGGGCGTCGCTATCTGCAGGATTTCACCTTTGTTCATGATGGCGATACGATCACACATCGACATGGCCTCGACCTGGTCATGGGTGACCAGAATGGCGGTGATGCCGGTTTCGAGTTGGATGCGGCGGATTTCCGAGCGCATTTCCAGGCGCAGCTTGGCATCGAGATTGGCTAGTGGCTCATCGAGCAGCAGGACGTCCGGCTTGCGCACCAGCGCCCGGGCGAGGGCCACGCGCTGCTGCTGACCACCGGAGAGCTGCGCCGGGCGGCGGGCCAGCAATTCCTCGATATGGGTCAATTCGGCAATGGCGCGCACTTCGCGCTCGATCTTGCCCTTGTCGTCGCCGCGCACCGAAAGGGGGAAGGCGATATTCTCGGACACGGTCAGATGCGGATAGAGCGCGTAGTTCTGGAACACCACGCCCACATTGCGCTTCTGGCTGGGCATATCGCTGACATCGCGATCGCCGAACAGGATCTGCCCGCCATTGATGCGGTGAATACCGCAAATGGCAAACAGGGTTGTCGACTTGCCGCAACCGGACGGGCCGAGCAGGGCCAGCATTTCGCCGTCCTTTACGGTCAGGTTCATCTTGTCGATGACGGTCATGTCATCGAAGGTCTTGGTGAAATCCTTGAGGGTGACTTGCATCAGCCTTTCGTGCCTCCGCCGAAAATGTTCATCAGCCGGTTCTGGAACACCGCAAACAGCACGAGGATCGGCAGGGTGTAGAAGAGCCCGACGGACTTGAAGAGGTTGAAATTGTAGGTGGTGGAATTGGGGTCCGAGACCACGTTGAGATAGGTGGACAGCACCTGGAAATTGGCCGATGGCGCCAGGATCCGGGGCAGCATGAATTCGCTCCAGCCATCGATGAAGGCGAAGATGCCCAGCGAGAGCAGGCCGGGCGTCACCTGGGGCAGGATGAGACGGCGCCAGACGGTAAAGCGGCTAGCCCCGTCCTGAACCCCGGCCATTTCGATTTCCCAGGGCACCTGGTCGTAAAAGCCCTTCATGATCCAGACGCCGAAGGGAAGCATGAGGCTGGCCTTGACCAGGATCACGCCGATCAGCGTGTTGTAGAGCCCGGCAAACTGCAGCACGAGGAACACGCCGATGATCAGGGTCACCGAGGGAAAGGCGTGCATCACCATGATGCCGGAAAGGAAAAACCGGCGGAACGGCAGGTTGAGCCGGGAGATGGCGTAGCCGGCGGTGGAGGAGATGGTCAGAACGATCACCACCATGGTGGTGGCAAACAGGAAGGTTGTGGCTGTTGGTCCCCAAACGTCGCCGGTGACCGAGGCGTCCCAGAGGAACCGCCAATGGTGAAAGGTGAACTCATTGGGAATGAGCGAACCCGGCGGGGCATTGGTGAAGGTATCGATGACGAGGAAGAGATACATCACCGCCAGCGGGGCACTGAGAATGCCGAGCAGGGCGTAAATGGGCCAGGCGGAGAAATTGCGGGTCATCTGCGGCTCCTAGAATTCGATCCGCGGCTTGTTGACCAGTTCGTCGAACCGGAACATGCGTAGATAGAGAATGGAGAGCACCAGGCCGACCGCGACCAGGATCAGCGCCATCGCGGCGCCCATGCCGTATTCGAGATTGCCGGTGTAATTGTTGAGCGCGGTGTTGAATGCCTCCAGCGCCCAGACCGTGGTCGTGCTGCCCGGGCCGCCATTGGTGGTGAGCCAGATTCCCTCATACGAGGAGAGCAGGGACAGCGTCTGGTAGGAGGTGACAAACAGGATCGGCCAGCGCAGTTGCGGCAGGATGATCCGGCGGATTTGCTGCCAGCGGCTGGCACCATCGACTTCGCTGGCCCAGAGCTGCTGGACGGGAATGGCGCGCAGGGCCCCTGAAAACAGGATCATGCCGAAGGACGCGCCGACGAAGCCGTTGACCAGGATGATCGTCGCCCAGGCCGTGGGGACGGAACCCTTCATATAGTTGAAGGCGGGGAGGCCGAGCTGATCGGCAATGACATAGAGGAAGCCGTTGTCCCAGGTGAACCACTTCCACATGACCGCATAGAGCACGACAGGCGTGATGCGGGGCAGGAGCCAGAGTACGCTGAAAAAGCCTGCGCCGGTCTTGGGCAGATAGAAGGTCGTGATGGCCAGGAACAGGCCGACAAATACGTTGAAGGCGAGTGTCGCGGCGACATAGAAAACGGTGTTGAGGACGATGCGGATGGTTTCGGGCCGGTCCAGCAGGGTCCGGAAATTTCCGCCATCGATCCAGCGCCAGCCGGTATAGCTGGCTTCGGCAATGGTGCTGATAGTCTCGGCCGGCGCGTCGGGCGCCATGCTGGTGATCGCTGCCTCCATGTCGGTGCGGCTCGTATAGCGGGTATTGAGGATCGAGCGCTCGAACGGTTCGGTAGCAAGCTTGAGATCGCGAATGCGGGTCGGGCGCGAAGGCAGGGATTTGAGGGCAGTTTCGAAGCTGCGTGCATCCTCGAAACTCTGGCCCATGAGGCGAGCCTCGATTTCGCCGAGGAACCGGGGTTCAACGCCTGCATCTGCAGCGGCCGTGAGCGTTTCGGGTGTCACTGAAAAGCTGCCTTCGCCCAATGCCGTGATGACATCATTGTCGAAACCGGTATTCCCCAGGTCTCGCAGCAGGTTACCAGTGATGACGTGAGAGCCGCCGGTGATACCGGTCGCGGTGCTCATATTGGTGAAGGCGAAGACAGTCGTCAGCACCACGGGCATGAGAAAGAAGGCAAAGAGCAGCGCAAGCGCCGGGCTGACAAAGCCCAGGCCAAGCAGGCTGGTTCTGGTGCGCATGAGAGCAGTCTCCAACGGGAGCCCGGGGCGCAATTGGCGCCCCGGGAGAATTGGCAGTTAACGGACGATGATCTTGTCGCCCAGAGCCGAGGTGACTTCGGCTTCCAGGGCATCGACGGCGTCTTCAACCGAGACGGTGCCGGTCCAGGACGCTTCGAGGTTCTTGAACATCGCGGTCCAGTACGGGCCGAACTCGACATCGTTGGGGATGGCCGTGGCGTGCGGCAGCAGTTCTGTCGTGGCAATGCCGGCCCAACGGTCATTGGCGAAGAGCGGGATCTGGGCTTCGGCATCGCTCAGTGCGACCTTGCCCGACTTGACCGCGTGCAGCGCGTTGAAGCGCGGCTCGGAGGCGATGGTGATCAGTTCAGCGGAAATCGCCGCATCATCATCGGTGCCGGCATTGGAGAGCAGGTAAACCAGCGGATGGCTGATGGTGTTGGCCTTGCCGTTTTCATTGCCGGCGGGGATCAGGCTGTACTGCATCTGGCCGAAGAAGTCCTCTACGCCCCACTTGGTTTCCCATTCCGACTTGGTCCAGGTACCGGCATGCCAGAAACCGGCCTGATCGTTGGCGACGGCTTCGTGGAAGGCATCCCAGGTCGAGCCAAGATGGGTGGCCGGTACAACGCCAGCGTCGGCCGCATCGACGAAGAACTGGAACATGTCGGTCATGGCCTGCTTGTCGAGGACCAGCTTGCCGGTTTCCGCGTCGACCATTTCACCGCCGAAGCTGATATAGAACTGCCAGTAGTCCGGGCCGTTACTGGGGCGCGGCACGAAGCCCTTGCCCGCTTCGACGACCCCGGCGTCCTGCATCTTCTTGGCGTCGTCGATCATGTTGTAGAGCGTGTATTCACCGCTCTGGACCTTGGCGGGCAGGGCCTCGATATCGGCATCGGTCCAGCCGATGGCCTTGAGATTGGCGCGCGAATAGTAGAATGGGCGCGACTCGGCATCCTGCGGAATGCCCCAGACAACGCCGTCATAGCTGGTGATGTCATAGAGGTTGGAATAGATGGCATTGAGCGGCCAGGCGTCGAAATCGACATAATCCTCGACCGGACGCAGCAGGCCCGACTGCGACCACGGGCCGATATCTTCGTGGCCCGAGATGATGATGTTGGGCGCGTTGCCTGCCTCGGCGGCCAGGGTAACAGCCTGCTTGAAATCGTCCCAGCCGGACCAGGCCTGGGTCTCTACGGTGATGTTGAGCTCTTCGCCGCGAATGGCGGCTTCGCGCTCAAGAATGTCGGCCGCCAGGACGATGTTGTCGTAGCGGTAGTTGCTGGTGTCGCCGGTCCCGCCAGCCCACACGGTGATGGTGTAGTCTTCAGCCTGCGCGGCAAGCATGGTGCCCGAGAGCAGCAATGCCGTGGTGGCGAGCAGTTTCGTCGTCTTGAGAATGGTCATGTTTGAAGCCCCGATAATGCGTCGGATGAATGTCGTTGCACGCGCGTGCAGACATGTCTTTACGGGGTCGTTGTGACAGGCAAATTACAGGGGCATGAGAAAATCACGTCGGTCATGGGCCTTGTTGCCCAATGCCCCTCCGAGAGACCGAGGCGTCGGTTCATTGACTGCAGATAGCCAGGAGGCGCGGCCTGGAAGTTGCCAGAGCGCGGGTCAGCTGGGAGGGCGCCGTTTACAGCTCGGAGCGTGCGGCATGGCGAGGATCGGCCGCGTGCTGGTTCGTGTTTGAAGATATCAGTTACGCCGATGCGTGCTTTCCCTGACGATCAACTCGGGGTCGATCAAGGTGACGCTGGGTTCGGGCAGGGCGCCTTCGGTGCCGATCAGTTCGATCAGACGGGCCACAGCCAGATCGGTCACCAACCGGATTTCGTAGTTGACGCTGGTTAGTGGTGTCGCGGCGTGTTCGGCAAACTCGATATTGTCAAAGCCGACAATGGCGACGTCTTCGGGGACGCGAAGATCGTTTTTCTGGGTCCAGCGCAGGGCGCCGATGGCCAGGGAATCGTTGGCTGTGAAGACGGCCGATGGCCGGTCTGCGAGGCGCATCAGCTTGTCCATTGCCCAGTAGCCCCGGATGACAGAATGCCCCTGCGGGTCTGCAGACAACATCGGGTCAGGGGACAGGCCCGCTTCGGTGAGCGCGGCGACATAGCCGTCGCGCTTTTCGTGATTGCCCATCGGGTTGGAGCTGTCGATGATGCCGATCCGCTTGTGTCCGATATCGATCAAATGGCGCACGGCGCGGTAGGCGCCGCGACGCTCGTCGACCGAGACCGCATCGACCCCGGCATCGGGGTCGGCCACGAGCAGGACCACCGGATAATTGGCGCGACGCAATTGCCGGATGTGATCGAGCTCCCGGTGGCTGCGCGGGTAAATCAACATGCCATCCACCTGGCGGGACTGGAACATGGCAATGACCCGCTTTTCCTCGTCCAGATCATTGTTGGATGTGGCAAACAGGGTGGAATAGCCCCGCTCGGCCAAGGCGAGTTCGATGGACTGGGCGGCCTGGGTCAACGCCGGGTTGGTGATGTCGGTCAACACCAGCCCGATGGTCTTGGTCTCCCGGCTGACCAGGGACTTGGCGACCTGATTGGGCATGTAGTTGAGGTCACGCGCCGCATCGCGAATGCGCATGGCGGTGTCCTCGGGAATGCGAGGGCTGCCGCGCAAGGCCAGGCTGACCGTGTTCACCGAAAAACCGGTCTTGTCTGCAACATCCTTCAGTCGAACAATCGGTCTGCCCAAGCTGCGCCGTCCCCCGCTTTCCGTTCGATTGAATGGATTATGCGCGCTCTTGGTGCAAGCGGCGAATGGCCTGCAATTGCAGGCAGTCCTGCGCCATTTCCATCAATTCGATCCGGTTCCCGTCCGGGTCCTCGATCCAGGCCTGCCTGTTGCCATCAAGGCCCGGTTTGATCTCCGAGGTCAGGGCGATGCCCGCCGCCTTGATCCGCTCGGTGGTGCCCTCGAGGTCCTCGATCGTGAAGCACATATGGTTCACGCCATTGGCGTTCCAGCCCGGAGCCCGGTCGTTCTCCGCACCGGGAAAGATTTCGAGATACTGGTCGTCGGTGATCCGCAGATAAACCAGCCAGGTCTCCCCATTGTCGTGCTTGAGGCGCAACATTTCCGGAAAGCCGAGGCGGTCGCGATAAAACTCCAGCGACCGGTCCAGATCAGTGACCTTGATCGCCACATGGCCAATGCCGACGACACCAAGCATAATATCCTCCTGGCCCTTCGGGCCCTTGTGAACAAGGTCAGTCTCGCTGACATTGTATGATCGTTAATACGATGCGTCATCGCAGTTTGGCATTGCGGTGTCAACTTGGCTCGCTCAATCCCAATCCGGTCCCCAGTCGGGGGCGATGGCGCGCAGATTGCGATCCCGCGTCTCGATGAGCGCGATATCTTCGGGCGACAGTTTCAGGTGCTGCGCCGCGAAATTGGAGGCAATTCTTTCCCGTTTTCCAGAGGTCGGGATGGCTGCATAGCCCTTGGCCAGTTCAAAGGCCAGGGCGAGTTGCTCGGGGCTGGCATCATGGCGGCGGGCCATGTCGACCAGCGCCGGATCATCGCCCAGCCGTCCATGTGCAATGGGTTGGTAACAGGTCACCATGATGTCGTGGCTTGCACAATACGCCGCTAATTTCGCGTTCTGGATGAATGGGTTGAGTTCGACCTGATTGGTTGCAATGCGGCCCTCGCCGGCAATCGAACGGGCTTGATCGAGCAGGGCGATGGTAAAGTTTGAAACACCGATAAACCGGGTCAATCCGCGATCCTGCGCCTCCAGGAGGGGCTCGAGATATTCCGCCAGCGGCTGGGCACCATTGGGGGAGGGCCAGTGCAGCAAGGTCAAATCCACTTGCTCGACGCCTAGTTGAGACAGGCTGGTCTCCAGCGATGGAATCAGCCGGCCTTCGGCATAATTGTCCGTCGAGATCTTGGTGGTCAGGAAGATTTCGGCGCGTGCCAGGCCAGACTGCCCGAGCGCTGCTCCCACCTCGGTCTCGGTGTCATAGGTCTGGGCGGTGTCCAGATGGCGGTAGCCCGTCTCGAGAGCGCACAGAATGGCCTCAATACCCTCCGTCTTCCAGCGACCATAGGTGCCAAAACCGAGGCGGGGCATAACATTATGTAATTTCAAACCTATTTCCTCCCGAGGCTTGTGATTTCAGGTGCCGACCGGCACGCGCCTGCTGCATTTTTGCACTTGGCCAGTTGACGTTCTGCGAATTATGCCTCTAGATTAACGCTAATACAACACCCGGAAGAGAACTCTGAGCACAGGGGCGACCGGGTTCATGGGAGGACCTTCATGCGCTGGAGTCGCATTGCGCCCCAACTTGCCCTGACACCCGCACTGGCGGTGACCGCCGTGGCGTTTGTCGGGTCGATTGCCTGGACCATTTATCTCTCCTTCACGCGCAGCCGCCGCCTGCCCGAATATGGCATCGACTGGTCCGAATGGGGCCGCCAATATGATCGCCTGTTCCGCGATGCCGGCTGGGAAATCTCGCTGCGCAATTTGATCGTGCTCGGCCTCGGGAGCGCGCTGGCCATTGTCTTCGGCTTCATTCTTGCGGCGATGATCGATAAGGAAAAGCGCGGCGAAAGCTTTTATCGCACAGTCTTTCTTTATCCCCTGGCCGTCTCGCTTATTGTCACCGGCGCCGCCTGGCGCTGGATCCTGAACCCCACTTTGGGCGCTCAGAGCTTCCTGCGTAGCCTGGGCTGGGAGGTCGATTTCAACTGGCTCGCCCAGGGCGATACAGCCATGTACGCCATCATTCTTGCCTCGGTCTGGCAGAGCGCCGGCTTTTATATGGCGCTGATGCTGGCGGGCCTGAAAGGGATCAACTCCGAAATCTGGAGCGCCGCCAAGCTTGATGGCGTGCCGCTCTGGCGGGTCTATCTCGAGATCATCATCCCGATGATGAAGTTCACCTTCATCACCTGCGCCATCCTGCTCTCGCTCGGCGTGATCAAAGCCTATGATGTGGTCGTGGCCATGACCAATGGCGGGCCGGGACAGAGCACCTGGGTGCCGGCCTATTTCACCATCAACGCTCTCTCGGCCAAGTCCAATCTCGGCTACGCCTCGGCGGCCGCAGTGATGATGCTGGTCATTACCCTGGTCGTCTTCATTCCTTTGGTTGCCCTGACCGTGTGGCAACAGCGCAAGCGGGAGGCCGCCCGATGAGCCAGCTATCCGTTTCCGAACGCGCAGCAGTCGCCGGTGAAGTTCCTGTGACCCGCGCCCCCTATTTTGTGCGCAAGAAAAAGGGCATCACCCCGCGCTCCATCGCGGTGCTGGTCTTTCTCACCATCTGCGCGTTGTTCTTTTGCGTGCCGCTTTATGTGGTGGTGGTGACCTCGTTCAAGACCATGGACCAGATCCGCGAAGGCGCGATCTTCACGCTGCCCCATATCTGGACGCTCGAAGCCTGGGATCACGCCTGGAACCATGCCTGTTCGGGGATCAAGTGTGACGGTCTCAAGGTCGGCTTCTGGAACTCCATCTCGATCCTCTTTCCCTCGCTGATCCTGTCGATTTCCCTGGCCATGGTCACCGGCTTTGCCTTGGCCTTGTGGAATGTGCGCTGGGCCGGGGGCTTTCTGTTCCTGCTGTTCATCTGCGCCTTCGTGCCGTTCCAGATCATCATGTATCCGCTGATCGTGATGACCACGACCACCAAGATCTACGGCACGCTCTGGGCCGTGGCGGTGATCCATGCGGTGCTGGCCATGCCCGTGCTGACCCTGATTTTCCGCAATTACTACAAGGATATCCCGACCGAGATCATGTCGGCGGCGATGATGGACTCAGGCTCGTTCTGGCGCATCTTCTTCGAGATCATTGTGCCCATGAGCGGCAATATCCTGATCGTGGTGCTGATCCTGCAGATTACAAATATCTGGAACGATTACCTGATCGGCGTGACCTTTGGCGGCCTTACCGGCCAGCCCATGACGGTGAACCTCGCCAATCTGATCACCATCTCCACGGGCACGACCAACTACGCCCACAACATGGCTGCAGCACTGCTCACGGCCATTCCACCCCTCGTCGTCTATTTCCTCGTCGGCAAGCTCTTCGTTCAGGGCGTGACCGCCGGCGCCATCAAGGGTTAGTGCCAATGCCTGCCGTCAGTTTTGAACATATCGTCAAGCGTTATGGCGCAGTCACCGTACTCGACGATCTGAACCTTTCCATCGAGGACGGTGATTTCCTGGTGCTGCTGGGCCCGTCCGGTTGCGGCAAGACCACCTTGCTCAACCTTTTGGCCGGGCTGCTCGAAGTCAGCGACGGACGGATCACCATCGGCGATCGCGACGTGACCGAGCTTGACCCCAAGGATCGCGGGCTGGCGATGGTGTTCCAGTCCTATGCCCTCTATCCGACCAAGACCGTGCGGGGGAACCTCAAGTTCGGGCTGGCGGCCAGCAAGCTGCCCAACGAGGAAGTCGAGCGCCGCATCGCCTGGGTCGCCAAAATGCTGCAGATCGAGCCCTTGCTCGATCGCAAACCGGCTCAGCTTTCCGGCGGACAGCGCCAGCGCGTCGCTATTGGCCGGGCCATCATCAAGAAGGTCGATGTATTTCTCTTCGATGAGCCGCTGAGCAATCTGGACGCCAAGCTGCGCACCGAGATGCGGCTGGAAATCAAGAAGCTGCATGACGAGCTGAAGTCCACCGTCGTTTACGTCACGCACGACCAGATCGAAGCCATGACCATGGCCACCAAGATTGCGGTGATGGATGGCGGTGTAATCCAGCAGTTCGGGACACCTGACGACGTTTATGAACACCCGGCAAATTTGTTCGTCGCCGGATTCATCGGCGCGCCCGCGATGAATATGCGGTCCGCCACACTTGCAGTGAAAGCCGGCAAGGTCGAGGCGGTGTTCAAGTCCGGAGCCCGCTTGGACGTCTCGGACTATCCCTTCCAGGCCCAGGCGCGGGACGGATTGGCGGTAGTTATTGGGATGCGTCCCGAACACTTCACGATCAGCGAGCCGGCCAGCGTCGGAACCGCCCAGTTCACGCTGCCTGTGCTGTCGGCCGAACGCACCGGATCAGACGCGACACTTTACCTGACCTTTGAAGAGGAAATGCTTGCGCTTCGGGTTGCCCCCGATCTCGCAGCGGGCCTCCGGGTCGGCAGCACCGTGCCGGTGCAGTTCCAGGCCGGCAAGGCCAATCTTTTCGACGCCCAGACCGGGCGGCGGATCTAGCCAACATCATTAGGGAGGAAACCAAGATGTTGAAATCGATCCTGGGTGGCGTCACCGCTGCTCTCATGCTCAGCTCCGCGGCAAGCGCCACGGACCTGATCATCTATCACAACTGGTCATCGGGACCCGAAGTCGCGGCGCTTAACGTCCTCAAGGATGGCCTGGAAGCCAAGGGCCACACCTGGACCGATATCGCCATTCCGCACAATACCGGTTCCAATGTGAACCTGATGAACCTGGTGACCGGCGGCACCCCGCCCAACGTGTTCCTTGAATCCAGCCCCGGCGTCTATCGTGACCTGGACGGCCTCGGGCTCGCGCGGCCGCTGACCGAATTCTTCACCGAACAGGGGATCCTCGAACACTATCCCTCGTCCGTGGTCAGCTCGATCACGGTCGATGGCGAGATCATGAAGATCCCCACCGCCATCCATATCGACGGCATGGCCTATTACAATATGGAAGTGGCCGAGGCCGCAGGGGTCGATCCGGCCGCTTGGGACTCGCTCGATGCCATGTTCGCCGATTTCCAGAAGGTGCGTGACGCGGGCTATATCCCGCTCGCCATTGGTGGCCAGCAATGGCAGGTCGGCTATCTGGTGCACGCCCTGGCGGCAGCCACCGGTGGTCCGGAGTTCTACAACGCCGTTTATGGCGGCGAGCCCGATCCGTCTGTCATCGACAGCGCCGAAATGCGCACCCTGCTCGAAACGCTGCGCCGCTTCCAGCAGGAAGCCGATGAGGGCTCTGCCAACCGCGAATGGAATGTGACCACCAATATGGTGATCACCGGCCAGGCCCTGATGCAGATCCATGGCGACTGGATGAAGGGTGAGTGGAGCGCTGCCGGCAAGACCGCCGGGACCGATTTCGGTTGTATCCAGATGCCCGGTGCCAAGGCCGTTCCGGTCACCGTCGATAGCTGGGGCATCCTGGGTGGCCAGTCCGAAGAGGTGGACGCCGCCGAACTCGACTTTGCGGCGGTCGTGGCCGATCCGCAGATTCAGGCCGCCTTCGCCAGCGCCAAGGGCTCGACCCCGACCCGGCTCGATGCACCTTCCGAGGTGCTGGATGCCTGCTCGGTGGAAGTGCTGCGCATTCTCGAAGATGCCGATCACCAGGTGCCGAACCCGCATTCGACGGTCGATGCCGACTGGCAGAACTCGATCTGGGATGTCGTGTTCAACTTCTGGAGCGACCCGTCCATGAGCGTGGACGATGCCATCGCGCAGATCCAGGAAAACTACGAAACCATCCTGGGCTGATCTCCCTCCTCTCCTCCCAGCGACGTCTGGCGACCCGGGGCCTTTGGGCTCCGGGCCGCCCGGCACACGCCAACACAACGGACAATGAACATGGACAAGCGCCTGCTTGATGAAGACGAAGTGATGCAGATCTGCTTCGTCACCGACGATGTGGTCAAATCGGCCCGATGGTTTTCGGACCTGACAGGCAAGCCGATGCCCCAGGAAGGCAGAGCAGCCGAGCCGGAGGAGGCCAAGGCGATCTACCACGGCAAGCCGGCCGATGTCGGGTGCCGGATCATGATGTTCAAATTCGGCAATATCGATGTCGAGTTTCTTCAGCCCGGTCCGGAAAAGAGCGCCTGGCGCGACCTGCTCGAAGAAAAGGGCCCCGGTTGCCACCACATTGCGTTCCGCACGAGGAACCTCACCAAGCGCGACGCTTACCTCGAGTCC
This sequence comes from Devosia sp., assembly GCA_040218355.1. GTDB lineage: Bacteria > Pseudomonadota > Alphaproteobacteria > Rhizobiales > Devosiaceae > Devosia. The sequence goes on from JAVJRP010000015.1 coordinate 80,302, forward strand.
AAGGGTCACAAGCTACTGCAGCGGGGCGAGTTCGACGGCAGCCATGGGCGCTATGCCTATTACGACACGGTCAAGGATCTGGGCGTGATGGTCGAGCTGCTCGAATTCGACAGCGACAAGGAAGCCCAGCCCTGATCCGCCCTTAGGGCGCGGCCCGATCGCGGCGCCGCCCGATTTCTGACCGGAACCACCGATGACCTACCGCAAAGCCTATCAGCTCTATTCTTCGCGCAATTTTCCGCCGCTGGCCGATCAGCTCCCAGTTCTCAAGGAGATGGGCTACGACGCCATCGAGCCCTGGTTGCCCGCCTATGAAGCGGACCCGGCATTGTTCCGGCGCCAGCTCGATGATGCCGGCCTGGGCTGCTATGGCTTTCATATGCCCCTGTCGGGCCTGGTCAGCGAGCCGCAGCGGTTCATCGACATCGCCCAGACCCTGGGCGCGACCTATCTCATTCCCCCCTATGTGACGGCCGAGGAGCGCGAGCCAACCGCCGCCTATTGGCGGGGCCTCGGCGAGAAACTGGCACGTGGCGCCGAGGCGGCCGCCGGGCATGGTCTCCAAGTTGCCTGGCACAACCACGATTTCGAATTCGTGCCGCTGGCCGATGGCTCGCGTCCGATCGACCACATCTTCGAAGCCGGTGGTCCGGGGGTGAAGTTCGAGATCGATTGCGGCTGGATCGTGCGCGCCGGCGCCGACCCCGCAGCGGAACTGGAAAAGTTCGCCGACCGGATCGTCGTCATCCAGACCAAGGATACCGCCCCGTTCGGCACTAAACAGGATGATGGCTGGACCGCCACCGGCGATGGCATCATCGACTGGGCTGCGCTGGTCCCGCTGTTCCACAAGACCAGCGCCGATCATATCGTCACCGAACATGATAATCCCAGTGACTGGCAGGCCTTTGCCCGCCGCTCGATTGAGCATCTCAAGTCATTGGGACTGTAGCCGTCGGACAGGGTGGCGCACCGCTAAAAAACAGGAGGACATCATGGCCAAATCAACCGAAACCCATTGGTCGCGACCCAATGGCATGCTGCCAAACAGCCGCTTCCCCCTGCTGGTGTACCGCGAGGGTGTTCCGGGCGGTGGCGAGACTGAAATGCGGGAACGCTTCCGGGCCAATGGCTGGCTCAACAACTGGCGCTATCCGGGCATCTATGATTATCCCCATTTCCATTCGACCACGCATGAGTGCCTGGGCGTGGCGGCGGGTTGGATGGAGCTGGACCTGTTCGGCCAAGGCGGCAAGCGCCTCAGGTTTTCGGCCGGCGATGTTGTGCTGATGCCCGCCGGGGTCTCCCATGCCATGGTCGATCAGTCTGACGATGTCATGGTGGCCGGCGGCTATCCGGACGGGCGCGATTGGGACAATATCCAGGAAAACCACATCACCGAAGAAACCCGTCGGGACGCGGCAAAGCGCATCATGATGCTGCCCATTCCGGCGCGCGATCCGGTCTTTGGGGAGCCCTTGCTCGAATGGATCGATGCACCCTCATCGGTCGATGCCGACCTCAATGATTTCCGCGATGGCCTCGATCCGGTCTAGGCCGCGTCGTCATCACGAGATTGCCCAGGACTTAATATGAGCTTCAAATTCCCCCGCCGCGGCCGCAGCCTCAATCCAGGCCAGCTTGCAAAGCTGACGATCATCGATCTGGAGGGCCATCAGCAGGTGATTTTCACCGCCGATGAGGTGATCGAGGCACCCAACTGGACGCCGGACGGCAATTGGCTGGTGTTCAACGCCGGCGGCAAGCTGTTTCGCATCGCCGTCAGCGGCGGCGAGCCGGAACTGATCGATACCGGCGATCTGGCCGATCTCAACAACGACCACGTGCTTTCGCCGGACGGGTCGACCGCCTATGTCAGTTCGGACGATGGTCACCTTTATGCGGTGCCGATTGCGGGCGGAACGCCGCGCCGGGTGTCGAACGACCACGCCACCCCGCATCACTACTATCTGCACGGCATCTCGCCCGATGGCCGGACCTTGTCCTATGTCGCCGTCGAAAGTCCGGCAGGCGAGCGGATGGTCAATGTTTTCACCATTCCCGCCGCAGGCGGTCCGGACCAGCGGTTGACCAAATTGGGTGTGCCCAACGACGGCCCCGAATATTCACCGGATGGTGTCTGGCTTTATTTCAATTCCGAACTGGCGGCCTCCCAGCCCGGACATGCGCAGATCTTCCGGATGAAGGCTGCCGATGGGAGCGAAATTGAACAATTGACGTTCGACGCCAGGGTCAACTGGTTCCCGCATCTGTCCCCGGATGGCCAATGGCTGGCCTATCTGAGTTATCCCCAAGGCACGATTGGGCACCCGCCCGACAAGAATGTGGAGTTGCGCCTGATGGCCCCGGACGGCGGTGACTATCGCCTGCTGGCCAGCTTCTTTGGCGGGCAGGGGACGATCAACGTCAATTCCTGGGCGCCCGACAGCCGGCGGTTGGCGTTTGTTTCCTACCCAATGAAAGCCTGACGTGGGGCGCTTGAGGCGAGCGGCAGGGGCGTCGTGGCGCGAAGGTCGCAAAGCTATCGGATGCCGAGGCCCGCTGCCTGTCGGCTGGCTGCGCTCGGCACCAGGGCGGACTGCGGTGGCAGAAGAAACCTGCAGGAGTCTTCGGGTAGGTCTGAGACGATCTTGCTCAGATCTGCCACGATCCGGTTATAGTATGTGTAGTGAATGTTCGAATGGCGCAGATCCTGGCAGACATTGTTGCCATAGCCGGGTTTGAGGCGTGTCAGGGCGGTCCAGGCCTGAATGGCTTCATCCATCTGGCCGGTGTTGGCATGGACTACCGCTTTCATCAGCCAGTATCGATAATCGTTCGGCAGAGCCTGAGCATCAATGTAGTCCAGGGCCATTTCCAGATCGCCCGCCACGTAGCGCTCCAGAGCCAGCATCGTATAGCCAAGTGGACCTAGGGACGGGATTTGATCCAGGCCTTCCTCGATCAGGGGCAGGCCACTCTCCGCGATGCCTAGCGAAACCAGGGCCTTGCCAATCATCACCTTGAGGCGCGGATCGCCGCTATAGCGCAGCAGCATTCTGTCGGCGAGATTTTGCAGCACCGTGACCTGCCCAGCGTCATAGGCAGCGGCCAGTTGCGCCAGGTGTGGAAAGAATGTCTCGGGTGAAATTGCGCTGGCGGTCGCTGCGGCCTCCTGCTGTAGCCTGCGGAAGCTGTTGGCATTTTCGCCCATGGACGCCGCAAACCGCCCCTGGCGGTGATAGGCCAGGCTCAGCAAGGCCCAGGCCTGCCCATTCTGGGGGTGATTGCGAACGACGCGATCGAGGCAATCGGTCACACCACCAAGCAACATCAAATCGTCCGTAAAGGCGTGCCGCTGTGCCCTTGCCATGCAGACACTGTCGTCCTCCAGATCAGTGGGTTGGGAGCGGTCCAGAATGACCGGTATGGCCCCCTCAAGCCCGAGCAGTTCTGCGGAAATGGATTGCACGATGGCGGCGGCGCCGTCACCTGCTTCAAAGCTGACCCTGCGATCCGAGGCCCACATGACCTGGTTGGTGTGCATATCGGTGAGGTACCACCGGACTGAAGCGTGGCCGTCGTCCAGCCGAACATAGGTTGCCAGCGAGAACACGTGCTTTTCGGTCCAGCCGGTGCCAGATATCTGGTCCGCCGACCTCTCTTCATTCGGTGCGCGCTGTGCATCAATAATGCTCACACCGTCATACCGGGTCATCTGCGCTATGACCTGGTCGCCCAGCACCCGCGCAAAGTCATCATCCGTGCTGCCCCCGGTTTCGAGTGGCTGCACGATGATCCACACGCGCCCCAGATCGCCATTGGTGTCGGCGGCCGAAATGCGGGACCAGAACATGAGCGCCAGGATAACCATGCCGGCGCTCGACAAGATAGATCCCAGCAGACTCCATCTGATTGGATTTCGCGTCTTTGCGGGCGGTTGCGAGACCGGTAGATTTTGCGCCTCCGGCGTATCGACCGTCGGCTGATGAAAGTCGAACTCGGGAAAATAGTGCCCTTTGGGGAGGCGTATTACGACCCGGTGCTGGTCTTTTGACTCGTTGTAATATTTAGCCAGAGCGCTGCGAAGGCGGTTGGCAGTGATCCGGACGATCGGATCCTGGGTCGGATCAAAATCGGTGTCCTTGCCGAGCGCTTCGACCGCAACCGAATAGGACTTGATCCTGTCGGCGCGCCCAGCCAGCGCCTCCTCCACGACATAGCGCAGGAACCGCTTTATTTGCTCGGCCTCGCAGAAGTATTCCGAGTCGCAAATTCTGTTCAGCGCTTCGAGAATTTCGCTTTCATTCTCTGTCGCTTGGTTGGTTTGGGTCACTCTCCCCCCTTATCGTACGCCGCATTCGATTCAGGGTGCGTCGTTCAGGCAGTCGCCTTGTCGCAATTCAGGACATTCCGGGCTGTGTTCGTTCAATCCACCTTTTCATCACGGAGGGGTTTTCTGAAAAACTGTTTGTTACGTGATACATAGTTCGCGTGCTTTAGATGTATCTATGATTTGGATGGTCATAGAAATTTTCTCTAAACACGCGTAAAATTGACTGCATAGTACAAAGACTGATGTGTTCGCTGTGTTTCTTGCGGTTTTCTTGCGCTGGGCCCTCCGACTCATGATCCGCCGCCTGTGGGAACTTTACCTAAACAACTGTCAGGGGCAGGGCGTTGCGTCGAGTGCGTTACCGTTACATCGCAGGCAATACGTTCCAGTAATTCCAGCAATTTCCGGCGTCGGCGGGTGTCGTGACGTGTGGTGCGCCGGCCCCCTCATGGGCCGGGATCAAACCGCTCGGATTGGTTGGCTGAGCCATCGTCCGAACCTCCGTGAAACGTCGCAAACCCCCGTACATAACCGGCTATAACGTTTGCCGCCCGCCCATTTGCCTTCACGTTGAAGCCTGCCCTGAGGCCCTGAACGGCCGTAGCCATCATGGTCGATTAGGGGCTCACGACTGCAAGGAGGCGTTGTCCGTGGCTGAGAAACTGTCCCTGTTTGGCTCCTATGGCCCGCAAGCGGAAGCGCGGGTGTTTGGCCGTCGCCACGTCGATATTGCATCAGTGCCCACGATACGTGTTGCCACTTTCGGCAAGCGGTTGCGCCGGCCGGTGGAGCGCATATCGCTGCAGCGTGTGCGGCTGGCGCAGCTCCGGTCCGAACTCATCCAGGTGTTTGAAGACCCCGCTTTTCCCGGGGAGGCTCCGGAGTTCGTGCTGGTTGAGGCCGACAAGACGCCGCGTCTGCTCATTGGCAGCGGGGCCCTGGTGGCTATTGATGAACAAACCGGACAGCTCGTTTTCATCGAGACGTCGGGGGCATCCGATACCACTGTGATAACGGCCGACGACGACCGTCTGATCGACCAAATCCTGGGTCATTTCACCAGTCAGGCGCCTGCCGACACGCCGCTGCGGACCAGCAAGGCTGCCCGGAGCCTGGTCGGCCAGACGCTGCAGGATATCGAGCGGCACGTGATCCTGCAGACGCTGCGTCATTGTGGCGGCAACAGGACCCGGACGGCCAGAATGCTCGGTGTGTCCCTGCGCACGGTCAGGAACAAGCTCCGGGCCTATTGGCTCGATAGCGAGATGGCCGACTCAAGCAGGTGAGAAGTCGCAGCGGCGAATGGTGTCGGATGCCGGTGTTACCTGGTGTCCGGGACATCGCGTCATGTTTGTCCGCAGTGTCTGCAAATAAGCCAGAGAACCGGGCAGTTGTCCCGCACCGGATAGTGGCTCCGGACCCGAATTGAACCCCCAATGATACCGTTTGTTACTGGTGACCACGGGTCATCGGCACCTAGCGTTGCAGTGTGGCGCAGGTTCAGAAGCCAATTGCCGGCTTTCATCAATGAATGTGCTTCCGCGTAAAAAGTAAAAGTTCAACTGGAGGCCTGAAATGAAACCGACTCTCCCAATCCTTACAGGGGCATTGGTCGCTGCCCTGATGTTGACGCCGTCGGCGTCGGCGCAATCTCTTTTGGGGCTCATTGGAGGAAGTGACAGCGGCGCATTGATCACCCTTGGTTCAGGCGAAGCCGGCGATAGCGGCCTGGTCAATGTGGGCCTGGGTGGCGGCGGCGGCAATGTGCTTGATGCCAATGTCGGCGGCGGCTCGGGCGACGGTCTGCTGGATGCCAATGTCAGCAGCGGCGGCGATAGCGGTGTGCTTGGTGTTGACGCAAACGTAGGCGGCGGTCTGGTCACAGCCGATGTCGATGTTGGCGGCAGCTCCGGCCTGCTTGATGTCGACCTCGATATTGGAGGCTCAGGCGGGTCCGATGGTCCTGGTGGACCCGGCGGTCCTGGGGGCCCAGGTGGACCAGGAGGCCCTGGTGGACCGGGAGGCCCCGGTGGTCCTGGTGGGCCCGGCGGTCCTGGTGGGCCCGGCGGCGATGGCGGCTCGGGCAGCTCCTCGAGCAATGGCGCGGGTGCACTGCGTTGCGTTGGTGCAGACCCTGAAGCTGCGCTTGCCCTGTTCAATCGGACACCGGTGACCAGCCGGGAAGTCTCGAACTGGCATGGTGCCGGCGATGTGCAGGTCTTCCCGATCAAGTTGTGTGATCCGCAGCGGCGCCTGTTGGCGGCAACGCTGTCAAACCACCCCAAGCTTGGTGTGCTGCAAACGTCCCTGATGACCGCGCCCACGATTTCGTCTGCCTTGACGCGGTCCGGCTACAGCCCGCGGAACGCATTTGCGGTCGTTCGCAGCTTCAATCGCGTGACGATCTACGTTTACTGACCGCTCCCTTGGCCAGTCATCGGCCCCGAGCTGTCCCCAGCGCGGGGCCGATCCCGAACTTCCTCCCTGCCGGTCGGCAGGACCTCCCAAGAAAGGGAAGACATGTCTCGCAAAGCTGCCCAGAGGCGCCGAGGATGCCATGAACTTGACCGTGTCGCTGCCCCGGATGGGGTGCGACAGACCTGCCAAAGGCGGCGGCCATGACGGATCGTGGTCGGTCCCCACTCCGCGTGCTTGTGCCCGGCGTCTTCGTTCTTTCCGCCATCGCCGGTTCGGCCTGGCTCTACGGCGAGACCCGGAACAGGCAGCAAGAATCCGCTTCTGAAATTGCGCAGCTCAAGCTGAGCCTGGAGCTCTATGGTCGGCAATATACCGCCTCGGCGACCTCCATGTCCGAGCTGAATGCAACGCTGAAGGGGCTTGAAACCCGCTTGGCGGGCCTTGAGGAGAACCTGGCCGCCCTGTCGGCGGCGCCTGGGGAATCAGTCGATGCGCTGGAGCAGCGGCTGTCCGCGCTGGAAGATACGCAATTTGACGATTTCGTCGAAGATACAGTAGTCCCGGAGCCGCGCCCGGCTCCCCAGGCGACGCCGGTAGAAGACCGCAGTGATTGTGTCTCGCAGAACAGTCCTTTCCTCGTTGCGGCGGGCGATATTTTTCCAATCTGCGGCACGAGCGGTTGGGTTGCCGTGGCCGATGTTGGCGAGCAACGCATCTCATTCTCGGATGGCAGCGGGGCTTATGTCGGCCGCTCCGTCCCATTGGCCGGCACCAACTGCACCCTGACGGTACGGTCGGCCAATGCGGCCTGGTTGGCCGGATATGGTGAACTGCAGGTCAACTGCTAGGCTCGCGCCTCGCTCTGCGCCTTTGGTTCAGGACGTTGAATTGGAACGGGGCGGAGCATGCGGCGTTGACTCGGCGTTCAACTGATCGCCGGGGAACCACCATGCCTGCTTCGCGCCCGATCTGGAAAGGCCAGCTCCGTTTGTCGCTGGTCGCTATTCCCGTGGAACTGTTCAGCGCTGCACGATCCGGCGCCCGACCCAGTTTCCGGCAGATTCATGAGCCTACGGGCAAGCCCATTCATTACGAGAAGGTGGTGGCCGGTGTTGGTCCGGTCGACAAAGACGAAATCATCCGGGGCTTTGAATATGAGAAGGGCGATTATGTCCTGCTCACCGATGATGAGATTGATGCGGTCAAACTCGAAACCCGCAAGACGCTGGAACTGACCCAGTTCGTGGGGGCCTGCGAAATCGATCCGATCTATTTCGACAAATCCTATTTCGTGGTGCCCACTGACGAGCTGGCAGAGGACGCGTTCCGGGTCATTCGCGATGCGCTGCGCAAGACCGAGAAAGTCGGGTTGGGTCAGCTCTCCATGCGCGGCAAGGAGTATCTGGCCGCCATCAAGCCCTCCGGTACCGGCCTGATGCTGGAAACGCTTCACTATGAGGACGAGATCCGCAAGGCCGATCCCTTCTTCTCGCAGATTTCCAGCAAGAAGGCCGAGGCGGATCTGCTGGAAGTTGCCACCGCGCTAATCGAAAAGAAGACCGCTCCCTTCGACGCCGGCGCCTTCAAGGATCACTACCAGAGCGCCCTGCGCGATCTGATCAAGCGCAAGATGAAGTCCAAGGGCCGCAAAATCACTGCGACTGAAGATGAGGCGCCCGAACGTCCGAGCGGCGAGAATGTGGTCGACCTGATGGCTGCGCTCAAGGAGAGCCTGGAAGGCGGGGGCAAGAAGAAGGCTCCGGCAAAACGGCCGGCATCCAGCAAATCCGCGCGCAAGAAAGCGAGCTGATCATGGCTGCAGTCAAGGCGAGAGACCTGCTCAGGGACTACAAAGCCAAGCGCAACTTCGCCAAGACCCAGGAGCCGGCTGGAGCTTCGTCCAAGGACAGCCATTCCGGGCGCGGCAGTTTCGTGATGCAAAAACACGATGCCACCCGATTGCACTATGACTTCCGCATCGAGCTCGATGGGGTGCTCAAGAGTTGGGCCGTGACCAAGGGGCCATCCAACAATCCAGCCGACAAGCGCCTGGCCGTGCGTGTTGAGGATCACCCGGCCGAATATGGCAGCTTCGAAGGCACGATCCCCGAAGGCGAGTATGGCGGGGGAACCGTCATGCTTTGGGACCGGGGCACGTGGGAACCAATCGGGGATCCGCATGAGGGCCTGGAACAAGGGGATCTCAAGCTGCGCCTCTTCGGGGAGCGTATGAAGGGCGAATATGTGCTGGTGCATATGAAGGGGCGCGACACCAAGCGTCGGGATGCCCCGAACCGCGAGAACTGGCTGCTGATCAAGCATCGCGATAGCTACGCCCGCGACAAGAACACACTGACCACTCGGTATACCCGGTCTGTGGCAACCGGCAGAGACTTCAAGGGCATTGCCTCCGGCGCCAAGCCCGAGAAGAAGACAAGAGTGCCGGCCAGGGCCGTATGGCACTCTGATCCCGAAGAGGCAGAAAAGACCGATCAGAAGACGCGGATGATCTCAAAAGGCAAGCCGGACAAGACCCCTGCCTTCCGTCCGGTGCAGTTGGCCACGCTGGTCGACAGCGTACCAGCCGGCGAGAACTGGCTGTTTGAAATGAAGTATGACGGCTATCGTTGCCTGGCTGCGATCGCCGGCGACAGCGTGCGTCTCTACACCCGCAATGGCCTGGACTGGACCGAACAGTTCGGCGCCCTGGTGGCACCATTGCAAAAGCTCAAGATCGGCCCGGCACTGATCGACGGAGAAGTCTGCGCCTTCGATGACAAGGGGCGCACCGACTTCACCACGCTCAAGGCAGTGCTTTCGGATGGCGGGCGGCTCGAATATTTCGCATTCGACCTGCTGGAAGTCGATGGCAAGGATCTGACCCGGCTGCCGCTGACCGAGCGCAAGGCGCGGCTTGTAAAGCTGCTCTCCAAAACGGCCAGGAATGACCCTGTGCAGTATTCATCCCATGTCGAGGGGCATGGCCAGAAGGTGCTCGATGCCCTGTGCCGCGACGGCCATGAGGGTGTCATCGCCAAGCGTGCCGACGCCCCGTATCGTGGTGAACGCAACAGAAGCTGGCTCAAGATCAAGTGCCTCAAACGGCAGGAATTCGTCATCGGCGGTTGGTCGCCTTCTTCCAAACGCAAGGGGTTTGCTTCGCTGCTGCTAGGCAGTTGGGAAGGGGGCAGACTGGCCTATCGCGGTCGGGTCGGCACGGGTTTTGACCACGACACGCTCGTCGAGTTGGGTTCCAGACTGGAAAAGTCCGAGCGGAAAACCAGTCCCTTCTCGGCGGTGCCCAAGGCAATTGCCCGCGGCGCCAAATGGGTGAAGCCTGAACTGGTCGCCGAGATCGCCTATACCGAGCTGACTGGCGACGATATTCTCCGCCATCCCAGCTTCATCAGCCTGCGCGGCGACAAGCCCGCCAAGGAGGTGTGCATGGAAAAGAGCCAGAGCCTTGACGATGATGGCGAGGCCGTCGCGGAAAAGCTGGGCGTTCGCCTGACGTCGCCGGACCGGGTGGTCTATCCGGGGCAAGGGATCACCAAGTCGCAGCTCGTCGCCTATTACGAGGATGTGGCTAAAGCCATGCTCCCCCATATCAAGGGCCGACCGCTGAGCCTGGTGCGGTGCCCGCAGGGGCGAACCAAACAGTGCTTTTTCCAGAAACACGATACGGGCGGCTTTCCAGAACAATTGTGCTCCCGGTCCGTTGTGGAAAAAGACGGCGACAGGCAGGACTATTTTTATGTCGAGGATCTGGCCGGGCTGGTGGCGGGTACTCAGATGAACGTACTCGAATGGCACATCTGGGGCGCACATTTCGACGAGATCGAACGGCCTGACCGCCTGGTATTTGATATCGATCCCGATGAAGGCTTGGAATTTTCAGCCATTGTCAGCGCGGCCATCGATATCCGCGACCGGCTCAAGGATCTGGTCCTGATGAGTTTTCCGATGGTGTCGGGTGGCAAGGGCATCCATGTCATCGTGCCGCTGCAGACGAAAGCTGAATGGCCGGAAGCAAAAGCCTTTTGCAAAGGGCTCGCCCAGGCCTTGGCCGATGCGGAGCCGAAGCGCTACACGGCAAGTCTTTCCAAAGCGCGGCGCAAGGGACGGGTGTTCATCGACTATCTGCGCAATGAACGCGGCTCGACCGCGATTTGTCCGTTTTCGGTGCGCTCGCGCGAAGGGGCGCCGGTGGCCATCCCCCTGGGTTGGGAGGAGCTATCCAAGCTCAAGGCCGCCAACAGTTTCTCGCTTGCCGCCGCGGTCGAGCGTGCCAAGAGTGATGCCTGGCCGAAATACTTCAAACTGAAGCAAGCCTTGACGGCTGAAATGGCAGCGGCCTTTGGAGGTTGAGCGGACGCGCCGGCAATTGGGTGCCGGCGTTGCTCCATTAGGGTTGCTAGAGCGGTTTTTTGATCCAGCGTGACAACACGCCAACAATGCCCTCACGGAACAGCAGCACGCTGATCACGAAGATGGTGCCCTGCAAGACCGTCACCCAGGCGCCGAAACCGGCGAAGTAGTTCTGCATGGTGACGATGACGGCAGCGCCGACAAAGGGTCCGAAGATCGTGCCCATGCCGCCCAGAAGGGTCATCAGCACCACTTCACCCGACATGGTCCAGTAGACGTCGGTCAGTGAGGACAACTGGAACACCAGCGCCTTGGTGGAACCGGCCATTCCGGCAATGGTCGCTGACATGACGAAGACGGCCAACTTGTAGCGATTGACCTTGTAGCCGAGCGAGATCGAGCGGGGTTCGTTGTCGCGAATGGCCTTGAGTACCTGACCGAAGGGCGAGTGGATGATGCGATAGATCGCCAGCAGGCCGCCAAAGACAATGGCCAGTACGACGAAATAGAGCGTCATGTCATTGCTGAGCGGGATGATGCCAAAGAGATCGCCGCGCGGCACGGCCTGGATGCCGTCTTCGCCACCGGTGAAGGGGGCCTGGAGTGCGAAGAAGAATACCATTTGCGCGAAGGCGAGCGTCACCATGGCGAAATAGATACCCTGCCGACGAATGGCCAGCGCCCCGATGATGAGGCCCAGGAAGGCGGCTGAGATTGTGCCGAGCAGGATGGCTACTTCCGGTGTCAGGCCCCATACCTTTGCGGCATGGGCGGTGACGTAGCTGGCCGAGCCAAAGAAGGCAGCGTGACCGAAAGAGAGCAGACCGCCAAAGCCGAGCAACAGGTTCAGCGCCGAGGCGAACAGCGCAAAGCACAGGATCTTCATGATGAAGACCGGGTAGAAGACGAAGGGCGCGATCAAGAGCAGGCCCAGTAGCCCGGCAAAGATGATAATGTGGTGGCGCGGCGTTCCGATGGGCATGGTGTCAGAGGCGTTCGAATAGGTGGTTTCGGTGGTGGCGCTCATTTATGCGGTCCTTCCGAACAGGCCGGCCGGCTTGAAAAGCAGCACGATGGCCATGATGACGAAGATCGCGACCGATGAGGCCTCGGGGTAGAACACCTTGGTCAGGCCTTCGACGATGCCGAGGCCGAAACCAGTGAGAATGGCCCCCAGGATCGAGCCCATGCCGCCAATGACGACGACTGCGAAAACAACGATGATGAGGTCCGCGCCCATATTGGGATTGACCGAGTAGATTGGGGCGGCGAGCACGCCGGCAAAGGCGGCTAAAGCGACACCAAATCCGTAGGTTAGCGTGATCATGCGCGGCACGTTGATGCCGAAGGCGCCGACCAGGGTGGGGTTCTCGGTGGCGGCGCGGAGATAGGCGCCAAGGCGGGTGCGCTCGATGGCGAACCAGGTGCCGAAGCAGACGATGAGCGAGGCGACGACCACCCAGGCGCGATAATTGGGCAGGAACATGAAGCCCAGATTTGTCCCCCCGCTGAGTTGGGACGGGATGGAATAGGGCAGGCCGGAAACGCCGAAACTATTGCGGAACAGGCCCTGGATGATGAGGGCGAGCCCGAAGGTCAGCAGCAGGCCATAAAGGTGGTCGAGATGGTAAAGCTTTGAAATCATTAATCGTTCGATGACGACCCCGGTGGCTCCGACCACCAGCGGCACAATGACGAGGGCGCCCCAATAGGGGATGCCGAGCCAGGTCAGGCCCATCCAGGCGACGAAGGCGCCCATCATATATTGGGCCCCGTGGCTGAAATTGATGATGTTGAGCAGCCCGAAAATGACCGCGAGGCCAAGGCTGAGCAGGGCATAGAAGGAGCCGTTGATCAGCCCCAGAAGGAGCTGGCCGAACAGGGCCTGTGGGGGAATTCCCAGGAGCTCGAACATGATTTTGTCTCTTGGCTACCAGATCGGGGAGGGCCCCGGCCGTGGCCAGGACCCCAAAGATGAACGGATTGCTGCCTATTCGACGAGGGCGCAGCCGCCGTCTTCAAGCGGGCGGAAAGCGATCTCGGCGGGAATAGTGGCGAGGAGCTTGTAATAGTCCCAGTCACCGGTGGATTCGGCGGGCGACTTGACCTGGAACAGGTACATGTCGTGGATGTGCCGGCCATCGGCGCGCAGCTCGCCTTCCCCGAAGACCTGGTCGGAAGACGGATTGGACTTCATCCAGTCCATGACGCCATCGGTGGCCTTGTTGCCGGAGGCTTCCACGCCCTTGAGATAATGCGTGACGGCCGAATAGACGCCGGCATGGACCATGGTGGGCTTGGAGCCGCCCATTTCTTCGGAGAAGCGTTCGGACCAGGCGCGGGTCTCGTCATTGAGATCCCAGTAGAAGGCTTCGGTCAGCACCAACCCCTGTGCGGTTTCAAGACCAAGGGCATTGACGTCGGTGATGAAGATCAGCAGGCCGGCAAGCGCCTGGCCGGCTTGGGTGATGCCGAATTCGGCTGCCTGCTTGATCGAGTTGACGGTGTCGCCACCGGCATTGGCCAGACCGATCACGTCCGCGCCGGAGGCCTGGGCCTGCAGCAGGAAGGACGAGAAGTCGGTGCCGGGGAATGGGTGACGGACCGAGCCGACGACGTTGCCGCCAGAGGCTTCCACCACGGCCGTGGTGTTTTCTTCCAGCGAGTGACCGAAGGCGTAGTCGGCGGTCAGAAAGTACCAGTTCTTGTAGCCATTATCGACCATGGCCTTGCCCGTGCCATTGGCCAGGGCATAGGTGTCATAGGTCCAGTGGGCGGTGCCCGGAGCACATTGCGCGCCAGTCAGATCGGTCGAGGCGGCGCCGGAATTGAGGAAGATCTTGCCCTTTTCGCGGGTGATTTCGTTGACCGCCAGGGCTGCCGAGGAGGTGGGGACGTCGACAATGACGTCGACGCCTTCTTCGTCATACCACTGGCGGGCAATGGTAGAGGCGACGTCGGGTTTGTTCTGGTGGTCGGCCGAAATCACTTCGACATTGATGCCCTTTGCCGCGGCATCGAAGTCCTCGATGGCCATGCGGGCGGCTACGACCGAGCCTTCGCCTGACAAGTCGGCATAAATACCGGAGCGGTCGTTGAGCACGCCCAGCTTGACGTCGACGGCCATGGCCGACCCGGCCATCAGCATGGCGGCAAGACCCGCCAGGGTTGCTGTCTTGAAGTTCATTGGTTCTCTCCTCCTAAGGTCCTCTCCCGGACCGGTTTCCTCACACGCCCAGATAGGCGTGAAGCTTGCCCAGATTGGTCTGGATCTCTGTGTTGGGGATCATGTCGATGACCCGGCCCTGCTCGACCACGTAGTGGCGATCGGCGACCGAGGCGGCGAAATGAAAGTTCTGCTCGACCAGGACAATGGTGAAGCCCTGGTTCTTGAGCGTGGCCAGCGTGCGGCCGATCTGCTGGACGATGACCGGGGCCAGGCCCTCGGTCGGTTCGTCCAGAAGCAGGAATTTGGCGCCGGTGCGCAGAATGCGGGCAATGGCCAGCATCTGCTGTTCGCCGCCGGAAAGCTTGGTGCCCTGGCTGGTGAGGCGCTCGCGCAGGTTCGGGAACATGGTCAGCACGTCGTCGCGGCTGAGCCCACCCGGCTTGATAACCGGGGGCAGCATCAGGTTTTCGTCGACCGAAAGGGCGGAAAAGATGCCGCGCTCTTCGGGGCAGAAGGCAATGCCAAGCCTGGCGATGGCGCGGGCCGGGAGCGAGATCAGTTCGCGGCCCTCGAATTGCACAGCGCCTGTGCGCTTGGCGATCAACCCCATGATGGCGCGCAGGGTCGTGGTCTTGCCTGCGCCATTGCGGCCCAGCAGGGTGACCACTTCGCCCGGTGCCACGTCGAAATTGATGCCGTGCAGGATATGGCTTTCGTCATACCAGGCCTGGAGATCGCGGACGGCGAGGGCGCTGGATGATGTGTCGAGTTTGCGGGCAGCGTCAGCCATGACCAGCTCCGATATAGGCTTCAACGACACGCGGGTCCTTGGAGACGGTTTCATAGGGGCCTTCGGCCAGCACTTCGCCGCGGGCCAGCACGGTGATCCTGTCCGAGAGATCGGCGACGACGGAAAGGTTGTGCTCGACCATGAGAATGGTGCGCTTGGCCGCGATGCGGCGGATCAGGGCCGAAATGCGCGACACGTCTTCCTGCGCCATGCCAGCCATGGGCTCATCGAGCAGCAGCATTTCCGGCTCGAGCGCCAGGGTCGTGGCAATTTCCAGTGCGCGTTTGCGGCCATAGCTCAACTCGCCGGCTGTCTCGCCGATAAATTCGGTCAGGCCCACCTCGTCGATGCGCTCGCGTGCTTCGGCGTCGTAGTCGTTGAGTACCTTCTGGTTGCGCCAGAAATCGAAACTGTCGCCGCGGCGGCGCTGCAGGGCGATGCGGACATTTTCGAGCACGCTCATGCGTGGAAAGACCGCAGAAATCTGGAAGGAGCGGACAACACCGAGCCGGGCAATGGCAGCCGGGGCCAGCCCGGTAATGTCGCGACCATTGAAGGAAATGGTTCCGGCGCTGGGCTGCAGGAATTTTGTCAGAAGGTTGAAGCAGGTGGTCTTGCCGGCGCCATTGGGGCCGATCAGCGCGTGGATGGTGCCGCGCTCGACATCGAGGTCGACGCCATTGACGGCGGTGAAGCCGGAGAAGCGCTTGGTCAGCTGCCGGGCGGAGAGAATAATATCGGGGGCGCTCATTTGGCGGTCCAGCCTCCGTCGATGGAAATGGTCGAGCCGGTGATCGAGCGGGCCCAGTCCGAGCAGAGATAGGCTGCCATTTCCGCGATCTCTTCGGGCTGCACGAATTGCTTGGTCGGCTGGGGCGCCAGGATCACCTGACGGATCACCTCGTCTTCGGTAAGGCCGTGGACGCGGGCCTGGTCGGCGACCTGTCTGGCCACCAGGGGCGTCCAGACATAGCCGGGGCAGATGGCATTGACGGTAACGCCCTTTTCGGCGGCTTCGAGCGCCACGGTCTTGGTGAGCCCGACAACGGCGTGCTTGGTGGCGACATAGGCGGATTTGAAGGGCGAGGCGCGCAGGCCATGGGCCGAGGCTATATTGATGATGCGACCCCAGCTGCGCTCTGTCATGCCGGGCAGGCTGGCGCGAATGGCGTGGAAGGCTGAATCAAGGCTCACTGACACAATGCGACGCCAGTCCTCATCGGAGAAATCCTCGACAGGCGCGACCTTCTGAATGCCGGCATTGTTGACCAGCACATCAATGCGGCCGAAATGGGCGATCACCTCGCCGGCCAGCGCCTGGCTGGCGGACGCGTCGGAAAGGTCAGCCGGAAAATAGGCGATCTCGCCCGCGCCCAGGGTGTCCAACTCACGGATCAGACCTGCATGGTCCTCGGCGGGCTCAAAGCTGTTGAGCGCCACGCCATAGTTCATCTGAGCAAATTTATGCGCGATCGCGAGCCCAATACCGCTCGTCGATCCCGTCACCAGCGCAACGCGCTTTGACACGATCCCTTGCCTCCACCCTGTCGTCGGCCTTGTGGCCGTTGTTGTTGGGCAAGAGGTTGCACGAAGCGTGCCAGTGCCGGATTCCCGGCGTTTTCGGCATTTCGTCCAGGTGACTTTGTCCGGTTATCCGAACGCGCTGGACAGATTGTGTCCGGAAAACCGGATACCACCTCTCAGTCGAGGCCGTGCCGCTTGAGCTTTTCATAGAATTGTGAGCGTGACACGCCCAGACGCCGGGCAGCGGCAGATTTGGAGCCGTCCTCGGCGGCGAGGGCTTCGAGCATGGCCGTGCGTTCGGCGTCGGCCAGCCTGGCCGACAAGTCCCCGGCAATGGGTGGCGCGCCGGTTTGGGCTGCGCCGCGCGGCAGGGCCTTGGCGATCAGGTCCAGATCGATCATTTCGGAGGGGGCCATGGCGGCGGAACGCTCGAGCACATTGCGCAATTCGCGCACATTGCCTGGCCAGGAATAGCGGGTGAGCTGGTCAATGGCTTCTGGTGTGATCAGCCAGCCGCGCTGGTCGCGGGGACGGGGTATGGTTTCGAGCAGGGCTTCGGCGATGAGGCCGATATCATCGAGCCGCTCGCGCAAGGGGGGCACGTGAATGGCCAGCACCGCAATGCGATAATAGA
Organism: Devosia sp.; assembly: GCA_040218355.1. Lineage (GTDB taxonomy): Bacteria > Pseudomonadota > Alphaproteobacteria > Rhizobiales > Devosiaceae > Devosia. Next base: position 97,541 of record JAVJRP010000015.1, read on the forward strand.
GGTCAGCGCGAAAGCTCTTGTCTTCGATCTTCTGTTCGAGGGGTTGGGAGGTGGCAGCGATGATGCGGACATCGACCTTCTTGACCGTGTTGGAGCCGAGCGGTTCGAATTCACCCTCCTGCAGGGCGCGCAGCAGCTTGGCCTGCAGCGCCGCCGGCATGTCGCCGATTTCGTCGAGAAACAGCGTGCCGCCATGGGCCAGCTCGAATTTGCCTTTTCGCGGCTTGCGGTCCGCGCCGGTAAACGCGCCGGGGGCTACGCCGAAAAACTCGGCTTCCAGCAGTGCTTCGGGGATGGCGGCGACATTGACGGCGACGAATGGACCATCGGCACGATCGGATTGCTGGTGGATGGCGTGGGCGAGCAGTTCCTTGCCGGTGCCGGTCTCGCCAAGGATGAGCGCCGCGCCATCACGCAGGGCATAGCGGCGCACCACGGTCTTGAGTTCACGGACCGTCTCGGAAGCACCGACGAAGCTGGACAGCGAATACTTGGTCTGGCGTTCGCGATTGAGCGCCGCCTGGGCGCGGGAGAGCTGGCGCTGCATGGTCTCGAATTTGTCGAGAATGGGCGCAAGATAGTCGATCTCTTCGTAAAAGACGAAGCCGACGGCGCCCTGGATGTCGCCCTTTTCATTGCGCAGTGGCAGGCGGCAGACGACGAACTGCTTGTCGTCGAAGGCCATGATGTCGATGAGAATCGGGCGCCCGGTCTCGACAACCCGCCGCAGCAACGAATGGGGAATGGTGTTTTCTACCGGCTGGCCCACCAGGTCCACGTCGCCGGGAATGCCCAGCAACTCGCGATAGCGGTCGTCGATCCAGGTGATCCGCGCCTCGGCATCCACGGTTATGGCGCCCTTGAAACTGTCGCCCAGGGAGTCGAAGGCGTTGAGGACGGTTGCGACGGATTTGGGCAGCGAGCGGTGTTGCGACATGCCGATCAACCGGGCATCGAGCTGAGATGGGAGAGCAGTTCAGCCACATTGTGCGCATTGTATTTCTTGAGCAGCCGGGCGCGGTAGCTCTCGACGGTGCGGGGCGAGATGTCGAGCGTGCGGGCGATCTCCTTGGAGGTGCGGCCTTCGCCCAAATGCATGACGATCTGTCGCTCGCGGCCTGAGAGGTTGAGCACGTTGCGCGTTTCGGAGAGGTCGGCGAAGCTCCAGACGGCGCGACGCAGCGGGTCATCGTCGCGGGTCAGGGAATGGCCGCGCACGCGGCACCAGAACAGGGTGCCATTCTTGCGGGCCATGATGCGTTCGTCCGAATAGCGGTTGGTGCGCTTGAGCGGCTCCACCCCGACATCGCGAATGCGCTCGAATTCCTCCATGGAGGGGTAGAGGATGGCAAAGGACTGCTCCAGCAACTCCTCCACGGCATAGCCGAACATCTCGGCAAAGGCCGGATTGCATCCCTTGATGACGCGGCTTTCGGTGACCACCAGGCCGATCGGCGCGTTCTGAAAGGCTATGACGCTGAGGTCGTCGAGATCGATCATGTGGTGTGTTTCTACGGTATTGTCCGAGCTTCAGGAGCACGGGGATAATAGACACCAGTTCGCTCCGCGCCAGTCAAAGCCGAAATCGGCATGCCGGGGTGAACCGGAGGAGGGAATTGTGACCGGACAGACCGGATGCACGATTCTCACAAGAATTGCATAGGGTTGGCTCGGGCGCGCAGTGCCTCGGCAGAACCTGTTGAGGGAGGAAGAATGATGAAGACGATTTTGGCCGCCTTGGCCATTTCGACGGCGCTGAGTGGTGTGGCCTTTGCCCAGGATGCGGCGCGCATTGCGCTGTTGCACGGGCTTTCGGGCTCCCCGCTGGAGGCCTATTCCAAGCAGACCCATACGGGCTTCGAAATGGGTCTCGAATACGCCACCAATGGCACGATGGAGGTGAAGGGCAAGCCTATTGAGCTGATTATCAAGGACACCCAGTTCAAGCCCGACATTGCCCGGGCGCTGCTGGCGGAAGCCTATGGCGACGATGACGCGCTGATTGCGGTGGGTGATACGTCCTCGGGCGTGGCGCTGTCCATGCTGCCGGTGGCCGAAGAATATGAGCGCATCCTGCTGGTCGAGCCGGCTGTGGCCGATGGCCTGACCGGGCCGGATTCCAATCGCTATGTGTTCAAGACCTCGCGCAATTCGTCGATGGATATGCAGGCCCAGGCGCTGGCGCTGGCACCGGACGAGAACCTATATGTGGCGACCCTGGCGCAGGACTATGCCTTTGGCCGCGACGGCGTTGCGGCTTTCAAGAGCGCACTTGAGGGAACGGGCGCTAATCTGGTGGCCGAGGAATATGTTCCGCAGCAGACCACCGACTTCACCGCCACCATCGAGCGGTTGTTCAACGCGCTCAAGGACCAGCCGGGCCGCAAGGTGATCATGATCTATGTGGCGGGCATCGACGCCATGACGCCGCTGGCGTCGGCCGATCCGGGGCGGTTCGAGATCGAGCTGTCGACCGGCGGCAATATCCTGCCGGCGCTTGCTGCCTACAAGCAGGTGCCGGGCATGGAGGGGGCGATCTACTATTACTACGAAGCCCCGGACAATGAAGTGAACGACTGGCTGGTCGAGGAGCATATGGCGCGCTTCGGCACGCCGCCGGACTTCTTCACCGCTGGCGGCATGGCTTCGGCCATGGCGATCGTTAAAGCGCTCGAAACGGCCCCCGACTGGGAAACAGAGACCCTGATCGAAACCATGGAAGGGATGAGCTTCGAGACGCCAAAGGGCACCATGACCTTCCGTCCCGAGGACCATCAGGCGCTGCAGGCCATGTATCACTTCAAGATCAAGGTGGAGGATGGCGTGGACTGGGCCATTCCAGAGCTGGTGCGGGTGATCGAGCCGGACGAGATGGATATCCCGATCGGCCGCAACAACCAGGAATAGGCTGCGCGTGTTGCAGCCTTGACGATGCGCCCGGCGGGGGCCCTCCTTCTCGCCGGACGCTGCAATTGCGCGGGGAACAGATTTGTCCACATCGCCTTCGATCCGAACCGAGAACTTGTCGATCCATTTCGGCGGCCATGCCGCGGTCAACAACGTTAGCTGCGCTTTTCATCCTGGCGAGCTGACGGTGATCGTGGGGCCCAACGGGGCGGGCAAGACGACCTGGTTCAACCTGGTTTCGGGGCAGCTCCGCCCCTCCCAGGGCCGCATCTTCCTGGGCGAGCGGGACATCACGACCCTCTCGCCTTCGCAGCGGGCGCGGGCCGGCGTGGGGCGGGCGTTTCAGTTGACCAATCTGTTTCCCAAGCTTTCGGTGTTCGAGAATGTGCGGCTGGCCGTGCAGGGCAAGGCACGGCAGGGGCATCGTATGTTTACGAGGACCGCTGCGCTGTCGGGCCTGGCCGAGAAAGCAATGTATTTCCTGGAACAGACCAATCTTGCTGCGGTTGCGGAACTGCCGGCGGCGGCCTTGCCGCATGGCGATCAGCGCAAGCTTGAAGTGGCGATGCTGCTGGCCATGGAGCCGGATATTTTCATGTTCGACGAACCAACAGCCGGCATGTCGGTGGATGAGGCGCCGGTGATCCTGGAGCTGATCGCGCGGATCAAGCAGGACAGCTCGCGGACGATCCTCCTGGTCGAGCACAAGATGGATGTGGTGCGTGCTTTGGCGGACCGCATCGTGGTGCTGCACAATGGCGAACTGGTCGCCGATGGCGATCCGGCCGAGGTGATGGACATGGCGCTGGTCCGCGACATCTATCTCGGCACCGGTGCCGACGAGGTGGCGTGATGTCGGCCATTCTTCGCCTTGAGGGCGTTCATACCAATATCGCCCAATATCAGGTGCTGCATGGGGTGAGCCTGGATATCCCCGAGGGTGGGGTGCATGTCATTCTGGGCCGCAATGGTGCGGGCAAGACCACCACGCTGCGCACCATCATGGGGTTGTGGAAGGCTCGACTTGGGACGATCCAGTTTCGCGGGCGGGACATCGCCCAGCTCGGCACACCCGATATTGCGCGGCTCGGCATTGCCTTCGTGCCCGAGAATATGGGGATTTTCGGTGGCCTGACGGTGGAAGAGAATATGCGCCTTGCCACCCATGACGGCAGCTTCGATACGGAGCGGCTTGAACGCATCCATGCCATCTTCCCCGCGATCAAGCAGTTCTGGCAAAAGCCGGCACATGCGCTTTCGGGTGGGCAGAAGCAGATGCTGGCGGTTTCCCGCGCCATTATCGAGAAGCGCGACCTGATTTTGATCGATGAGCCGACCAAGGGGCTGGCGCCCTCGATTATCCGCAACATGATCGCCGCGTTTCGCGAGATCGCCGAGGAAACCACGATCCTGCTGGTCGAGCAGAATTTCCATTTTGCCAAGGCGCTGGGCCAGACCGTGGCGGTGATCGATGACGGGCGCATCGTGCATGGCGGCAGTATGACCGAGCTGGCGGAAGACGCGGCCTTGCAGAGCCGCTTCCTCAGCCTCTCGCTGGAAGCCCATTGAGGACGAAATGAGCGATACTTCCATTCCTTTTCGGACCCGCATGAGCGCCGGCATCGACCGCTTTGGCGGTGTGATGCTGCTGCCGGTCGTGCTGGCCTTCATTGCTTTTGTGCTGATCGGGCAGCCCTCGACCTGGGCGACCCTGACCATTGCAGGCCTTGCCATGGGCATGATGATCTTTCTGATGGCCTCGGGCCTGTCGCTGATCTTCGGGTTGATGGACGTGCTCAATTTCGGCCATTCAGCCTTTGTGACGGCGGGGGCCTTTATCGGCGCCACCGTGCTGGCCTGGCTCGGTTTCTGGGTCACGGGGGGCAATCCGGCTCTCAATCTGGCCGGGTTGCTGCTGGCCATAGCGGCGGCGACCATATTTGGGGCGCTGGCCGGCTGGTTCTTCGAACGGGTGGTGATCAAGCCGGTCTATCAGGATCATTTGCGCCAGATCCTGATTACTGTCGGCGCGCTGATCGTGGCTGAGGAACTGGTGCTGCTTATCTGGGGCGGTGCGCCCATTCCGGTGCCGCGCCCGGCGGTGCTGACCGGCTCGATCGTGTTTGCCGGTGTCTCGGTCGAGATCTACCGCATCTTCGCATTCCTGCTGGGCCTTGTGGTCTATGTCGCCATGTATCTGGTGCTCAACCGCACGCGGCTTGGATTGCTGATCCGGGCGGGTGTGGAGAACCGCGAAATGGTCGAGGCGCTGGGTTTCCGCATCGACCGGCTGTTCATTCTCGTCTTCATGGCCGGCTCGGCGCTGGCGGCCATGGGTGGAGCCATGTGGGCCGGTTATCAGGGCTTGATCACGGCGGCGCTCGGCTCGGAGATGATGATCCTGGTCTTCATCGTCGTCATCATCGGTGGGCTGGGGTCAATCCAGGGATCGCTGCTGGGGGCGCTTCTGGTCGGACTGATGGCGAACTATGTGGCCTTCCTCGTGCCCAAGATGGCGCTGGCCTCCAACATGCTCTTGATGATGGCGATCCTGCTCTGGCGGCCCTATGGGCTGCTGCCGGCGGTCAAGCGGTGAGGCGGAAATGAGCATGGTACACAACAGGTCCGCCCTCGCGTCCAAATCCCTGCGCGGATCGGCATCTTCGACCAACTGGCCCGGCCGCGTGATCGTCTATGGCGCTGTAGCGCTGATCGGGCTGGCTTTGGCGCTGGCGCCGTTCCTGTTTCCCGATGTGCGCAGCCAGGAGGTGGCCGCCCGCATCTGCGTGTTCATCGTGCTGGTGGCCAGCTACGACCTTCTTATCGGCTATACCGGCATCGTATCGTTTGCCCACACCATGTTCTTTGGGCTGGGCGCCTATGGTACGGCCATCGCGCTCAAGACCATGGGGCCGGGTTTGGAATCCATCCTTGTGGGTGGCGGTATCGGCGTCGTGGCGGCGCTGGTGCTGGCGCTGCTGATCGGTCTGCTTTCGCTGCGGGTAAAGGCGATCTTTTTTGCCATGGTCACGCTGTCGGCCGCATCGGTGATGATGGTGCTGGCCAGCCAGCTTTCGGACTTTACCGGAGGCGAAGACGGCATCACCTATTCCATTCCGCGCCTGTTTTCGCCGGCTGTCGAATTGCTGGGCGATGCCGAAGGCAAGGCGGTACGCGTGTTCGGTGTGCCTCTCAATGGCAAGATCGCGCTCTATTACTTCGTCTTCATTTCGGCGCTGGTGCTGTTCCTTGCGATGATGCGCATCGTGGCCTCGCCGCTGGGGTCCGTGCTCAAGGCCATTCGCGAGAACGAATTGCGGGCCGAAGCCATCGGCTATCGCGTGGTGTTCTATCGCACCACCATTTTCTGCATTGCGGCCGGTATCGCCGCCTGTGCCGGGATATTACGCGCCGTCTGGCTCAAATATACCGGCCCGGAAGTCGTGCTGTCCTTCGACATCATGATCGACATTCTGCTGATGGTAGTGATCGGGGGCATGGGGACCATGCTGGGTGCCGTCATCGGCGTCGTGCTGATGACACTGGCGCAATATTACCTGAAGGATCTGATGGCGCTGGGGGCCGAGGCGACGGGCAGCCTGCCGCTGGTGCCCGACCTGCTCAACCCGGAGCGCTGGCTGCTCTGGCTCGGCCTGGGCTTTATCCTGCTCGTCTATTTCTTCCCCTCGGGCATAGTCGGCACTTTGCTGGGCAAGGGAGGCCAGAAGTGACGCTGCCACGCTCCACCTATATCGATGCTGCCGGTTTCGAGATGCATGTGACCGAATGGGGCGATCGCGCCAATCCGGTTCTTGTCATGTGGCATGGACTGGCCCGTACCGGGCGCGATTTCGACGAGGCGGCGCGCGCCCTGTCTGCGGATTATCTTGTGCTTTGCCCCGACACTCTGGGTCGTGGGCTTTCGGCCTGGGCGCGGCGCGGCGCGGCCGACTATACCTTTGCCACCTATGGCGCGATGACCAATGCCATGCTCAAGCACTATGAAGTCGACCAGCTTGGCTGGGTTGGCACCTCGATGGGTGGGCTGCTGGGGATCACCCTGGCCGCCGGGCCGTTGCGCGAGAGGATCAGCCATCTCGTCATCAACGATGTCGGTCCCGACATCCCATATGACAGCGCCCGGCGCATCGCCGACTATGTCGGTAATCCACCAGTTTTCGACAGCATTGCCGATTACGAAATGTGGTTGCGGCGCACCTATGCGCCGTTTGGCGAGAACTCGGAAAGCTTCTGGCGGCGGATGGTCGACACCTCAATGCGCCGTACAGACAAGGGGCAGGTGACCGTGCATTACGATCCCGCCATTGTCTCGACGATGGGCGAGAACAAGGCCGATCTCGATGTCTGGGATGCCTATGATGCGGTGACCGCGCGAACCCTGCTGATCCGCGGTGAACACTCCGATGTGTTGCCGCCGACGGTTGCAAGCGCCATGCGCATGCGGGGGCCATGCCCACAGCTTATTACGATCCCCGATTGCGGCCATGCGCCAACCCTGGCGAGCAGCGCACAGATTGAGGTGCTTCGCGCATTTCTGGCGGACTGAGACTACATCTTTGCTGCGCCCAATCGGGAAAGCCACGCAACACGGGTTGCGCATTCCGCCTTCAGGACACATAGAGTCGCCATGGAACGCCATTTCCAGGGGTCGTCTGGGTGAACCGGAAAGTCGGGATCAAGGATATTGCTGCGCGCGCAGAGGTTGCGGCGTCCACAGTGTCCCATGTGTTGAACGGTACCGCGACAATTTCGCTGGAAGTGCGTGAACGTGTTCTGGGCGCGGCAAGGGAGCTGGGCTATCTGGCGCGGCGGCGCGAAAAGGCCACCATTGCCGTGCTGCGCAGCATCATGCTGGCCGTTCCAAGCGATACGTTGCCGAACAATCAGCACAATCTGTTCTCCTGGACGCTGCTGAGCCGGCTGATGCGCGAGTGCGAGCGGCGGTCCATTCGGGTGCTGCCGATCGAGGTGGATACGCCCAATTTCAGCGGTGCCAAGCTGGTCGAGCAGGCCCGGCAGGCTGAGGTGGATGGCATCTTGCTGCTCAGCGATGATCGGCCCGATCTGCTGCGGGCTATCGCGAGTTCCCGCATCCCGGCTGTACTGATGAACGGTGAAGACCATGAAATGCAAATCGACAGCGTTACGCCAGGTAACCGGTTTGCGGCACGCTATGCCACCAATTGGCTGATCAAGCAGGGGCACCGCTCGATCATGCACCTGACCTGGGAGGGGCGTGGCACGGTTCGGCGGCGGCGAGATGGCTTTCTCGATGCGTTCCGGGCCAATGAATTGTCCCTCGAGACGGCTTATGTCCACTATGCCGAAGGCTATTTTCCCGACATGGGTGCGGCCGCCATGCGGCGCTGGATCGACAAGCATGATGGTCTTGGCGGGGTGACGGCCATCTTTTGCGCGGCGGACAATCTGGCTCTTGGCGTTATCGGCGCCTTGCAGGAAGCCAAATACTCGCTGCCCAAAGATATTTCGCTGGTCGGGTTCGACGGTGTGGCGCTCGGCGAGTTCACCTCCCCCACGCTGACAACAGTCAGCGTGCCGCTCGACTATATTGGTCTTGCGGCCCTCAACCTGCTGGAGCAGCGTATCGTTGCGGCCGATGCAGGGATGCCGGCCAACCGCCTGGAGCTGGGGTGCCGGCTGACCGTGCGCGGCAGCGTCCGTTCGCTGGCCTGAGATTGTTCCATGACATGACCCTAGCCTTCGCGGGCGGCAGACGCGAGTGCGTCGATGCCAATCGAACGCGGTGCGTTTAGTGGCGCTATGCCCCTAGTGGACCGGTGCGTGCGCGCCGCTAAGTAACTGGTTGGAGAATTTTTTCCACGCGGTTTCAGGTCTGCCCGCGGAAGCGCGTCGCTTTGGTAAGATGTTGAATCCCAAACAACTCTTGTATGGAAGCACGTACCTCAACGCATGCCGATGTGACCTCATATCTCATTCATGAAAATTATTTCGTATTGCACTTGATTAATTCAGCGGCAAGTATGGCCGCCGTCACTACGATTGCTGCCGGAAAACCAACAAAATCGGCACTTCATTTCGATCGTGGCGGGGAGAGGTGAGGGATCATGCAAAAATTTTTGCATTCACTGCTATCTGCCTCTCATGGCTGAGTTATGCGCTACGCCGCCAATGCGGTGTCTGGTGCTGGAGTTGAGGAGAAGTCTATGAATGCCAAGAATTGGGTCGCGACGATTGCCCTAGCGGCGCTGTCGTCAACGGCAATGGCCGGCTCGGCCTGGGCCTTCCAGGAAGCGCCGATGCTGGCCGAAATGGTGGAGGCCGGGAGCCTGCCGCCGGTCGATGAACGCCTGCCGGCCAACCCCACCGTGGTCGAAGCCCTCAGCGTGGGCGAATATGGCGGCGTCTGGCGTCGCGCCTATAGCGGTCCGGGCGACCGCTGGGGCCCGACCAAGCTGATGGAAGAGCGGGTGCTCAAATGGACCGCGGATGAGAACGGCACTGCCGTGCTGACCCCGGGTTACATCGAAAGCTATTCGGTCAACGAGGATTCGACAGAGTTCACCTTCACCCTGCTCGAGGGCCTGAAATGGTCGGACGGCATGCCGGTGACGACCGAGGATGTCGAATTCTGGTATAACGATGTCTTCCTCAACCCCGCACTGGTGCCGACGATCGACCCGACTTTTGCCCCGGGTGGTGTGCCGCTCGAGCTCGACGTTCAGGACGAGCGTACCTTCACCATCAAGTTCGCCCAGCCCTATGTCTATTTCCTGCAGATCCTGGCCAAGGATTCGACCGGCGAACCCAGCCTTGACCGGCCCAGCTTCCTGTTTCCCAAGCATTATCTGAGCCAGTTCAACGATAAGTATGCCAGCGAGGAAGAGCTCGCAGCGGCTGCCGAGGCGCACAATGTCGCGGCCTGGACCGATCTTTGGGGCTCAAAGGGCGCCCTGACCGGCTGGTGGAACAATCCTGATCTGCCGGTCATCACCGCCTGGAAGATCGAGACCCCGGCGCCGGCCGAGACCGTCACCATGGTCCGCAACCCGTACTATTATGCCGTCGATCAGGAAGGGAACCAGCTCCCCTATATCGACCGCATCGAGCACCGGCTGTTCCAGGACCCCGAGACGCTCAACCTGATGGTGGCGCAGGGCCAGATCGACATGCAGGCGCGCTATATGGGCCTGGACAACTACACCTTCTACAAGGAGAACGAGGAGCGCGGCGGCTATCACATCGTGCCTGGCCTGGACTCCAATGTGTGGTCGCTGGTGCCCAATATGAACACCACCGACGAGGTGTTGCGCGGGCTGTTCGAAACCGAGGCCGTGCGCCATGCCATGTCGGTGGCGGTGGATCGTGAGCTGATCAACGAGCTGACGCAGTCGGGACTTGCCAAGGAGTTGCAGACCGCGCCGGTGATGGGGTCGCCCTATTACAGCGAAGAGGCTTCCAACCACTGGGTCGAGTACGACCCGGATCTGGCCAACGAGCTGCTTGACGAAGCGGGTCTGAGCGAACGCGATGGTGCCGGTTTCCGCCTGCGGCCCGATGGGCAGCGGTTCAGCCTGGTCGTGGAGGCCAATGACGCCGCCCACGCCAAGACGCTCGAACTGCTGGCGGAAAACTTTGCCGATGTCGGCATCGAATTCCTGCCCCGCGTGATCGACCGGACCCAGTGGGACAATAACCGCGCCAATAACGACTTCCAGATGCACTGGATTCCGTTTGACCGCCTGACCTATGTGCCGGCTGATCCGCGCCGCATCATGGGCTCGGACGGTTACGCGAACCAGAGCTTCAAATGGTACAATACCGATGGCGCCGAAGGCATGGAGCCGAGCGCTGAACTGCAGCAGATCTATGATCTGTGGGATCAGGCATCGCAGTCGGCATCGGTGGAAGTCGCCGATGGCTACGTCTCCGAAATGGCGGAAATCTTCGTCAACCAGGGTTGGGTGATTGGTGTCTATGGCGCCGGTACCGTGGTCAATATCGTCTCGGACAAGATGCACAACGTGCAGGCCGACCTTGTGCAGGACGACATCTTCCGCGGTGTGGGCCTGGCGCGCACCCAGCAGTTCTGGATGGAACAGGACTAAAGCCAAAAGACCCTGCCGGGACGGGTTCGCCCGTCCCGGCTTGCCGTGGCGCCATGTGAGGATGGTGTCCGGCCCGGAGACCCCACACCATGCTCGCATTTATCGGAAACCGCGCCCTGCTGGCGATTCCGACGCTGATCTTCATCTCGTTCATTTCGTTCGTGATCATTCAGCTTCCGCCCGGCGACTATGTCACCGCCTATGCCGCGCAATTGCGCCATGCCGGTGAATATATCTCGCCGCTGCAGGAAGAGATGATGCGCGACCAGTTCGGGCTCAACGACCCGATGATCGTGCAGTATTGGCGCTGGATCAGCGATATCGTGCTGCGTGGTGATTTCGGCTATTCGCTGGAGTGGAACGCGCCAGTTTCGAGCCTGATCTGGGACCGGCTGATGCTGACCCTGGCGATCTCCTCGGCCAGCCTGGTGCTGACCTGGGCCATTGCCATTCCGGTCGGAGTCTATTCGGCCTCGCGGCAGTATTCGTTTCTGGATCACCTGTTCACGGTGTTCGGCTTTCTGGGCAAGGGCATTCCCGATTTCCTGCTGGCCCTGATCCTGATGTGGCTGGCCTTTGCCTATCTCAACATGGATGTGGGCGGGCTGTTCTCCCCCGAATATCAGAATGCGCCCTGGAGCCTGGCCAAGCTCGGAAATCTCCTGAGCCATTTGTGGATCCCGCTGGTCGTTTTGGCGACGGGTGGTGCGGCCGGTCTGATCCGTGTCATGCGCGCCAATATGCTGGACGAACTGGGCAAGCCCTATGTCGAAACCGCCTATGCGCAGGGCTTGAGCGAGGCTCGCGTGGTCTGGACCTATCCGGTTCGCGTGGCGCTCAATCCGTTTATTTCGACGGTCGGCTGGGCCTTGCCGGCATTGTTCTCGGGCGACGTGATCACGGCGGTTGTTCTCAACCTGCCCACGACCGGGCCGCTGCTGCTGCAGGCGCTCAAGATGCAGGACATGTATCTGGCGGGCAGCTTCATTCTCATTCTCAGCGTTTTTACCGTCGTGGGCACGCTGATCTCCGACATCCTGCTTGCGTGGTTCGATCCGCGCATCCGCAACGCGTGAGGGATTGGCCATGACCGATCAGACCATCAACCCGACCGCTGCGCCTGCCAAGGACCGCAAGGAAGATCTCTACACCGCAACGCCGGCGCAGCTCATCTGGCGGCGCTTTTCCAAGCACGCCCTGGCGGTCATTTCGCTGTGGTTCCTGGTCATCCTGGCATTGTGTGCGCTGTTCGCCGATATGGTGGCGCCCTACGCGCCATTCGAGGTGCAACGGCTGCGCACGCTGGCGCCGCCCACCGGTATCCACCTGTTCCATGAAGGCCAGTTTGTCGGTCCCTTCGTTTATGGCCTGTCGCGCGAACGGGATGCCGAAACGGCACGGGTTCTCTACGAGACGGACACTGAAACCGTGCTGCCGATCCGATTGTTTCATCAGGGCGACGACTACAATTTCTTCGGCCTGTTCCAGTCCAATATCCATTTGTTCGGGGTCGATGACAGGCGGCAGCAGATCAATCTGCTCGGTACGGACGATCTGGGGCGCGACGTGTTTTCGCGCCTGATGCATGGCGGCCGGGTGACGTTGTCGGCAGGGTTGATCGGGGTGATCTTCGCCTTTGTGCTCGGCCTGACCCTGGGTTCGATCTCGGGCTATTTCGGTGGCTGGATCGACAATTCGATCCAGCGCCTGATGGAGCTGATCCGCTCGGTGCCCACGATCCCCCTGTGGATGGGGTTGGCGGCGGCGCTGCCAATCGCCTGGGATCCTATCGTGGTCTATGTGCTGATCACGCTGATCCTGGCCTTGATTGGCTGGACGCATCTGGCGCGCGTGGTGCGCGGGCAGTTCCTGGCCATCCGCAATGAGGATTATGTGATGGCGGCGCGCCTGGCGGGCGCCAGTGAGTATCGCATTATCACCAAGCACATGTTGCCCTCGATGACCTCCTATATCATTGCGGCGCTTACCCTGGCGGTACCGGAGATGATCCTGGGCGAAACCGCGCTGAGCTTTCTGGGGCTGGGCCTGCGTCCACCCGTGGTCAGTTGGGGCGTGCTGCTGCAGGATGCGCAGAATCTGCGCTCCATCTCGCTGGCGCCCTGGTTGCTCTCGCCGGGTGCGGCGGTCGTCATGACCGTGCTCGCCTTCAATTTCCTTGGCGATGGTCTGCGCGATGCGGCCGACCCCTATGGGCAGTAAGACGATGAAAACATTTGATATGCCCCAAGAGCGGCTGCTCGACGTCGACAATGTGCAGGTGCACTTTCCCTTGCGCGAAGGCCTGGTCAAGGCGGTCGATGGCGTCTCCTACCATGTCAACAAGGGCGAGGTGCTCGGCATTGTCGGCGAGAGCGGCTCGGGCAAGTCCATCACGGCCCGCTCGATCATGCGCTTGCTACCCAAGCGCGCGGTGGATGCGGGGGGGCAGGTGCGCATGCAATTGCGCTCCGGCGAGCAGTTCGACCTCTCGTCTTTCGGCCGCAACAGCCGGGCGATCCGGCAGGTGCGTGGCAAACATATCGGCATGATCTTTCAGGAGCCGATGACGGCGCTCTCGCCGGTACACACCATTGGCGCCCAGATCATGCGCACCGTGCAGTTGCATATGGGGCTGGGCCGCGCTGCAGCGCGGGCACGCGCCATTGACCTTTTGGCCAAGGTGCAGATGCCGCGCCCGGAACAATTGGTCGATGCCTTTCCGCATCAGCTTTCGGGTGGCATGCGCCAGCGTGCGATGATTGCGCTGGCCATTTCATGTGATCCAGCCCTGTTGATTGCCGATGAGCCGACCACGGCGCTCGATGTGACGACGGAGGCGCAGATCCTCGAGCTACTCAAGCAGCTGCAGTCCGAGCTGGGCATGGCGATCATTTTCATCACCCATAATTTCGGGGTGGTTGCTGATATCGCCGACCGGGTGTCTGTGATGTATCTGGGGCGCATTGTCGAAACCGCCACGGTCGATGACATCTTCTATGCGCCCAAGCATCCCTATACCCAGGCGCTGCTGCGCTCCATTCCCCGGTTGGGGGTGGATCAGGGGCGGCGGCTGCCGACCATTCCGGGCATGGTGCCCGATCCGTTCAGCGTGCCGCCGGGGTGTGCCTTCAACCCCCGCTGCAGCCATGCCCTGTCAGGCCTGTGCGACACCCAGACCCCGCCGGAGAAGCGGTTCGGCAGCCAGATGTCGCGCTGCCATATTGCCGAGCAGTTCGCCCAGGAGCCTGTCCATGCTTGATGTTCCAACACCAAATGCTGGTCCGGCTCATGCCGAAATGCCCGAAGATGCGCTGATCTCGGTCCGCAATCTCAAGAAGTATTTTCCCATTCAGGCCGGCTGGCTGAAAAAGACCGTGGGCCAGATCAAGGCTATCGACGATGTGTCCCTTGATATCCGCAAGGGGGAAACCTTCGGGCTGGTGGGGGAATCCGGATCGGGCAAGTCTACCGTGGCGCGGCTGATGCTGCGCGCCTATCAGTTGACCGATGGGCAGATCCTGTTTCGCCAGGCCGATGGCTCAATCGTCGATCTTTCCGGCCTGACGGACCGGCAGATGCGCTCGATGCGGCGCGAAATGCAGATGATCTTTCAAGATCCCTATTCTTCGCTCAACCCGCGCATGACCCTGCTGCAATTGGTGGGCGAGCCTATGCTGATCCACGGCGTGGGCAGCCAGGGCGAGATCCGCGACCGGGTGGCCGAATTGCTGCAGGTGGTCGGGTTGCGGCCCGAATATATCAACCGCTATCCGCATGCCTTTTCCGGCGGGCAACGCCAGCGCATCGGCATTGCCCGTGCGTTGGCCCTCAACCCCAGCTTCATCGCGGCCGACGAAGCCGTCTCGGCGCTGGACGTTTCGGTGGCCGCGCAGAACATCAACCTGATGCAGGATCTACAGGAAAAGTTCGGGTTGACCTATCTGTTCATCACCCATGATCTGGGCATGGTGGAGCATATTTCGGACCGGGTCGGCGTGATGTATCTGGGCCGGCTGATGGAAACCGCGCCGACCGACAAGCTGTTCGCCAAGCCGCTGCACCCCTATACCGAGGCGCTGATGGCGGCGGTGCCGCAGCCCGATCCGCGCGGCAATCGTACCCGCAAGCGCGTGCCGCTCAAGGGCGAAATTGCCAATGCGGCCAACCCGCCCAAGGGGTGCAGCTTTCACCCACGCTGCCCTTATGCCCAGCCGATATGTGGCACGGACGTGCCGGCCCTGCGCGCGGTTGAAGGCGGACGGCAGGTGCGCTGCCACTTTGCCGAGGAGCTGTCGCTGACCGGCGTGACGGCTTAGGCGCCGCTGCGCCAGATATTGACAAGGCCTTTTTGATGACCACCCCTCTTTTGACCATTCGCCGTGGGGACAGCCTGACCGCCTGGGCATTGTCGGCTGTCGAGGCGACTTATTTTCCCGGTGTGCCGGCCCCCGCCAGCGATCCGCAGGACTACAAATATATCAACGGGTTCGTGGATGTCGGAGATCTGCCCTGCCGCGTTGCGACCTGGAAGGACGTGGCGAGCCGCAGTGTTGCCTTGCGCACCGACTGGGCGGTCGAGGCGCTTTATCTGCCGGGCAATAACCGGCGGGTGGAGTTCAGCCAGTTCCGGCATCGGCCGACGCGGCTGGCGCGGTGGTGCCGCACGAAGGTGAGCAGCCCGGTCGACCGCTATTGTTCGTTTGACCTGCACACACGCGGCGGCGTGCATATCTGGGTCGATGGCGAACTGGCCGGGCGTTTTGAGCCGTTCACCCGCAATGCCGATCAACGCAGCGTGGTCCACCTGCCGATCAAAGCCGATGGCAGCGAGATTATCGTGCTTACAGAGGATATGGCCGAGCGGGACACCAACTGGTTCTTTGAACTGGTGCTGCTCGACGATGTGGCGCTGGATGTCTATCTGCCGGGCGCGAGCCTTGGGGCGCATGTCGAGACGTTGCGCGGGCTCTCGACCCAGGTCCGGACGCGCGGCGATGTGGTGGCGAGTGAGGATGCGCTGACCCTGTTGTTCGACACACCGGCCAGCCTGCCGGTGCGTATTCGCGCCGTGATTGCCTCAACTTCGCACACCAAGGCCGTGTTGCTCGACGCCACCTATGATTTGCCGGCGGGCGCGACTGAACTGGTGTTATGCCAGGGCCGGGACCTGCCGCAGGGTTATCACGATCTGCGGCTGACCTTTTCGGCGGGCGATAGCGTGGTTGAACGCAGTATCGGCTGCGCCATTCTGCACCAGGCTTCGGCAAGGGCGCTTGGGGGCGATCTCCCCAGCCGCAAAAGACTGGCGCTCGAGAATGCGATTGCCCATGGCGAAAGCCGGATGGGGCTGGTCGTGGCACTTCTCGAAAGCGGTAAGGCCGACGATCCGCGGATTGCCGGCATTGTCGAGGAAACCTTGCAGGCCATGGCGGAACGGCGCGACTGCGCCGATTTCGTTGCCGTGCCGCTGCTCTGGGTCTGGATCCGCTGCCGCGATGCGCTGCCAGCTGCGCTGCAAGAGCGCATTCGCCAGACCCTGCTCGATTTTCGCTATTGGGTGGATGAGCCGGGCAATGACGCGATGTGGTTCTGGAGCGAGAACCACGCGCTGTGCTTTCACGTCGCGCAATTGCTGGCCGGTCAGAGTTTTCCCGAGGACATTTTTTCGGCCTCAGGCCGGATCGGGGCGGACCAGGCGGAACTGGCTGTCGAGCGATTGGCGCGCTGGTTCGATGCGGTCGAAGAGGATGGGCTGGCCGAATGGAATTCGGCGGCCTATTACCCGGTGGATTTCATCGGGCTACTGACACTGGCCGAGCTTGGACCCGCAGACCTGGCGGAACGCGCCCGGGCCATGTGCGACCGGATCTTCACAATGGTCGCGCTGCACACGCTGGACGGCGTGCCGGCGGGGTCGATGGGGCGGGCCTATGACAAGGAATTGCGCGCCGGGCCGCTGACCGAACTGGCGCCCTTTGCGGCGATTGCCTTTGGCAAGGGGTGGCTGAACAAAGGGGTGGCTTCGCTGCCATTGTTTGCGGCGGGCCGTTATGAACCGCCCGAGGGGCTTGAGAGCTATGCCTGGCCGGAGCCTGGAGAAGTGATTTCCGCGCGCTACCTGCAGGGCTATGGGCCGGCGGCTTCGCTGGGGCTCTACAAGACGCGCGCTATCCAGCTTTCCACCAATAGCGGCGCCAAGGCGGGCGGCTATGGTCATCAGCAGCATGTGCTCGACTTGCGCTTTGCCCGTCATCCCATGGCCCGCGCCTGGATCAACCATCCGGGCGAAGACGATCCCTGGGGCCAGCAGCGCCCGTCATACTGGGCCGGCAATGGCACGCTGCCGCGCGTCGGCCAGCATGAAAACGTTGCCCTGCTGCAATACCGGCCGGGGAGTGAGGCCCGTCTCGATTTCACCCATGCCTATGCTGCCCGCACTGGTCTGATCCACCATCACCATGGTGACACGCTCATTCTTGAGGGCGGGGATGGGCTGGTCGCGCTCAAGGCGACCGGTCCGCTGCAGGCGATCACCGAGGGACCCGCGGAGGGGCTTGAATATCGTTGCAACGGACCGCTACAGGGGTGGGCCGCCATCGTTGCGCAAGGCGAATCCCTTGCCGATTTCATCGATCTGATCGCGCAATGCCGGCTGCATTTCGACGGCGGAGACGCACTTGTGCTCGAAGGGCCGGGCCTGGCCAATCTGTGCCTCGACTGGGAACAGGGTCTGCTGGTCAATGCCATCCCGCAGCCGCCACCGGCTTATGGCGTGACGCCGGACATCACGATCAGCACCCTCTAGGGGCAGGACGAACGACATGCATATCAAGAAACTGGACCACCTTCTGCGTCGCCTGCGCGCGTATATCTTTACGGAGATCGCGACGGATCTGCCGCTGCGCTTCCGGCGCGGCCTGCCCGAGCAGCGCGGCAATATCGTTGGCGAGGACCCGCAGGGCTGGGAGGCGGTTGGTCCCGATCTGGTGTGGGGTGAGCCGGAGAGCTATTTCTGGTTTGCGACGCGTTTTGCCATGCCAGAGGCTGCCGATGGGCAGGGGGTGTTTCTCAAGGTCAATGCGCAGTTCGGCAATACGCGTGGCCGTTCGGACCCGCAATGCCTGGTCCGGGTCAATGGGCGTATTGCCCAGGGCGCCGATGGCAATCACCAGGAAGTGCTGCTGAGCACTGCTGCCAAGGCCGGCGAAGAGTTCGAGATCCTGGTCGAAGCGGGCACCATCGAGGATCGCCGGCAATATGGCATGTCGTTCTCGTTGCTGGCGCATGACGCGCTGGTCGAGAAGGTGTTCTACGATCTTTCCGTGCCGCTCGACGTGGCGCGCCTGCTGGCCGAGGACGACCCGCGGCGGCATCTTATTCTCAACCGGGTGGATGCGGCGCTGGCGCTGATCGATTTCCGGCCCGGTGATGCGGCGCGCTTTGCCGCCTCGCTCGAACAGGCCGAGGCGATTGCCGAAGAGATTTATGCGGCCAAGGATTTCGAGGACAAGCCGGTTATCACCGTTACCGGCCACACCCATATCGATGTTGCCTGGCTCTGGCGCGTGCGCGAGACCCGCCAGAAAATGGCGCGCTCGATGTCGACGGCCCTGGCGCTAATGGAGCAATATCCCGACTATCGCTTCATGTATAATCAGGGTGTCCTGCTGGATTATCTCGCCCAGGACTATCCCGAAGTGTTTGAGCGCCTGCAGGGGCAGGTCAAGGCGGGCAAGTTCGAGATCGAAGGGGCGCTTTGGCTCGAACCGGACGCCAATATCACCAGTGGCGAGTCTTTTGCCCGGCACATCCTGCATGGTGTGGCCTATCACGAGGAGACTTTCGGGGTGACGCCGCGCGTGTTCTGGTTGCCCGACACGTTCGGCTATTCGGCGGCCCTGCCGCAGATGATGAAGCTGGCCGATGTCGACATGTTCGTCACCCACAAGATGAGCTGGAACGACACCAACCGCATGCCCAACGAAACCTTCCACTGGCAGGGTATCGATGGCAGTACGGTGGCCGCATATTTCATGACCACCCAGCCCTATACCGCGACCGGCTTCGGCACGACCTACAATGCCGACATCAAGCCCACTTTCGTCATGGGCACCTGGAAGCGCCACGCCCAGCAGGCTCTCAACAAGGAACTCTTCATGGTCTATGGCCATGGCGATGGCGGTGGCGGGCCGACCCGCGAGATGCTGGAAAACATCCGCCGCATGGAAAAGGGCATTCCGGGCTGCCCCTCGATCCGGCATGAGCATATGCGCCCCTATTTCGAGCGGTTGCTGAAACGCATGGCCGAGCGCCCCGCCGACTATCCGACCTGGGTGGGCGAGCTTTATCTCGAGTACCACCGCGGCACGCTGACTTCGGTGGCCAAGAACAAGCGCAACAACCGGCTGGCTGAGCAGGCGCTGCGCGAGCTCGAAGTGCTGGCCGTTCTGGCGCAGGAACAGCTTGGATTGCCCTATCCGGCGGAGCAGTTGCACGATCTGTGGCGGATCGTGCTGCTCAACCAGTTCCACGACATCTTGCCCGGCACCTCGATTGGCGGCGTGTTTGACGACAGCGACCGCGACTATGCGCAGTTCTTTGAAGCGGCCGAACGCCTGCGCGGCGCGTTGACCGGCGCACTGGCAGGGACGGGAGGCTTTGGCCTGCTCAATGCCCTGGGCCGGTCGCGCGATGGGTTGCTCGAATTCGATGCCGGCCAGCCCTCCAGCCTGACGATTGGCGGACAGAGATTGGCCAGCCAGATCATTCATCGCGCCGATGGCCGGACGCGCCAGGGCGTGCTGGTCAAGGACCTGCCGGCAACCAGCGTGGTGACAGTTCAATGCGCAGAAGCGGACCTGGCCGAGGGTACCGGCGGGCTCGGGGTCTCGGCGCATCATCTGGAAAACGACTTGATTGCGGCACGCTTCGACGACAAGGGACATCTGGTGTCCCTGTTCGACAAGCGGCGGGGGCGAGAGACGATCAAGCCCGGGCAGGCGGCGAACCGGTTGCAGGCCTATCGCGATATGCCGGTCGAATATGACGCCTGGGACATCGATGACAGTTTCGAGGATCAAGTCTGGGAGATCGACACTCTGGTCAGTGCCGAAGTCGTCGAGACCGGCCCGCATCGGGCCGCGATCCGCTTCGAGTGGCGCTATGAGCACTCCCGCATCGTGCAGATCGTGGCCCTTGAGGCCGAAAGCGACCGGCTGGACTTTGACAGTTTCGTTGACTGGCATGAACACGACACGCTGGTGAAAGTGGCGTTTCCGCTCGATGTGCTGGCCCAGGAAAGCACGGCGGAAATCCAGTTCGGTCATGTCCGTCGCCCCAGCCACGCCAATACCTCATGGGATCAGGCGCGCTTCGAGACGGTCATGCATCGCTGGGTCGATGTCTCAGAGCCCGATTTCGGCGTCGCCTTCGTCAATGACTGCAAATATGGCTATGACGTGCGCGGCAGTACGGTGCGGCTGACGCTGCTGAAGTCGCCGGTCTATCCATGGCCCGAGGCAGACCAGGGCGAACATCATTTCCGCTATGCGGCCATTGTGCATCATGGCCTGCTGGCCTGCGACATTCCCGGCCGCGCCGAAGCCTATAATTTGCCCCTGAGGCTGGTTGCGGGGCAGGGCGACGAGGCCGCCAGCGGGCCGCTGCTGGCATTGGGCGGGCAGGGCGCGACGCTTGAGGCACTCAAGCGCAGCGAAGACGGGACAGGCCTGATTGCGCGCATCTGGGAGACCCATGGCCGCAGCGGTGCGGTGAGCGTCCACCTGCCCGAAGGCACAAGTCAGGCCCAGATCGTCAATCTGCTCGAACGGGATCCGCAGGCCCTGATGATCGAGGACGGCAAGGTACAGTTGGCACTGGCGCCGTTCCAGATCGTGACCCTCAAACTGCAGACGGGGACCGGGGCGTGATCCCGGCCATCCCCAATTCTCTGCCGCCACTTGAGGCCCGGGAAGGGGTCTGGCTCAAGGGCGATTGGCATCTGCATTCCCGGCACAGCACGGATTCGTCCAACAATTCGATTGGCAAGATCATCGGCTTTGCTGAGCGGCACGGCTTTGACTATCTCGCCATCACCGACCACGACGTCCATGTCATGGGCGCCGTAGCCAGCCACACCTGGGCCGATCCCGAGTTCGGATCAGATAATTTGCTGCTGTTCCACGGGGCCGAGCTGACCGCCAATCGTGGCCACATCAACATCCTTTCCACGGGCCCCTACGACCACCAGCGGGTGTTCGACCATCGCGATGATCGCGACTGGAACCTGCTTGCACTCAAGCGCGAGCTGGGTGTGCATTTCTCCGCCAATCATCCGAGCACCAAGAACCATTATGGCTTTTCGTTCGACCTAGCAGACTCGGTGGAAATCTGGAATGGCAGCGTCTGGCCCAAGAACATTCCCGGCGTCCGCATCTGGGACGATATGCTCAAATCCGGGCGCATGCTCGGGGGGCGCGGCGGCAGCGACGCCCATCATGGCGTGCCCGATGCACCTGAATTGACCACGCCCCTGTCCATTGAGGCGAGCGCTAATTATGTCGGGACGCCGACCACCTGGATATATGCGCGCGAGCGCAGCAAACAAGCTTTGCTTGAAGCCATGGCGGCCGGCCGGGCTTCGGTGAGCGCCAATCCGTTCAACCCGCGTGTCGAACTGGTCGCCGATCACGATGGCGACGGGGTGATGGACATGATGATGGGCGACAATGTCAAACCCAACGGTGCGCCAGTGACCTTCGAGGTGCGCCTTCTTGGCGGCGGCATCGAGGGGGCCAGTTATCGCGTCCGGGTGGTCCGCAACCGCGATGAGTTCGCGACGCTCATCACCGATCCGGAGACGCGCTGCGTCCGCTTTACCGACACGCCCGGTGTTGGCGAGCGCAACTACTATCGCGTCGAGATCGAGGGGCCGCAGGTGCCGTACCCGGCGGTACCCAATTCCATGGCGCTGAGCCAGAATATGGTCGCCCTCTCCAATCCGCTCTATTTCAACTACAATCCGGCTTTCTAGGCGACCAAACGGGCAGGTTTGCCTGCCTCACTTGACAATTGAGCGGACCGGCCGCCACTAGCAGGCATGAAGAAGGCAAAGTCCATGCTTGTCCTGTCCGGTCTCACCCGGCATTTCGGCCGCGTCGCGGCGCTTGAGGATGTCTCGCTTGAGATCGGTGCCGGACAGGTATTGTGCCTCGTTGGGCATTCGGGTTGCGGCAAGTCCACGCTATTGCGGACCATTGCCGGCATTGAAACGCTCGACGCCGGCAGTATTGCCATTGACGGAATACCGGTCTCGGGGCCCGATGTATTTGTCGAGCCTGAGCATCGCCGGGTCGGCTTCATGTTTCAGGATTATGCGCTTTTTCCGCATCTGAGCGTGCGCGACAATATCGGCTTCGGGCTCGGCCGGCTGCCGCGCGCAGAGCGCAGGGCCCGCGTCGACTCTATTCTGGGCAGCATTGGCATCGCGGCGCTGGCGGATCGCTTTCCGCATATGCTTTCAGGCGGCGAACAGCAGCGTGTAGCGCTGGCACGCGCCCTGGCGCCGCAACCGCGCCTGCTGCTGATGGATGAGCCGTTTTCTAATCTGGATCGCGGGCTGCGCGATCGCGTACGGCACGAGACCCTGTCCATCGTTCGGGAACTGGGCATGACGGCGGTGGTCGTGACCCATGACCCGGAAGAGGCGCTGGCCATCGGGGACATGGTGGCGTTGATGCAAAAGGGGCGCCTGGTCGAAATGGGCACTGGCGAACGCATTTATGATGCGCCCTGGACCGCCTACGCCGCCTCGTTCTTTTCCAGCATGAATGTCATTCCGGCGCGATTGACAGCCAATGTGCTGGAGACCCCGCTGGGCCGCTTCCCGGCGCCGGCTCTTGAGGGCGCGCCAAAGGTCTTGCTGCGGCCGCAATCAATCACCTTGAGCGATGCTGGTCTTCCGGCACAGGTTCTCGACAGGTCGATCCTCGGTGAAATTGAGGAACTTCTGCTGGCCGTGGAGGGCATGGATGAGCCCCTGGTGATGCGCGGCACGTCACGGCATGATGTTCGTCCCGGCGATGCGGTCAAAATCGCCGTAAATGCGCATGAGGTCTTGATATTTCCTCAGGAGTCCGAAGTCATCTGATTATTGATTATAATCAATAGTTTAGATCCATTCTAAGCTAATTCCAAATAATTTGACTTTTACTATCCGGTATGGCTTTTGCGGCGTCGAAGAGGGTGCGGCGGAGGGTTCCGGGCACCCTGCCGACGTCGCAATGGGAGATTCGACTATGCGCAAGCTTTTCAAGAGTTTTGGTGTTGCCAGCGTGCTGGCAATGGCGGTGGCCGTTCCGGCGCTGGGCCAGGAAGTCAATATCTACACCACGCGTGAGCCGGGTCTGATCCAACCGATCCTTGAGGCCTTCACGGCCGAGACCGGCATTGCGGTCAACACCGTGTTTCTCGAGAGCGGCCTGATCGAGCGGGTTCAGGCGGAAGGTGAGAGTTCACCTGCCGACATTCTGATGGCCGTCGACTTCGGCGCCCTGATTGATCTGGTCGAGGCTGGCGTTACCCAGCCGGTCGAGTCCGAGGTCCTCGAAGCGGCTATTCCGGCCTCGTTGCGGGATGCCGAAGGCAATTGGTTTGCGCTGTCGGGCCGCGCCCGCGTGGTCTATGCAGCCAAGGAACTGGACCTCGACAGCATCACCTATGAGCAGCTCGACGACGAAGAATTCCGTGGCAAGCTGTGCATTCGTTCGGGCCAGCACCCCTACAATACCGCGATGTTCGCGGCCTATATGGCCAAGTATGGCGAGGACGCCACGCGGAGCTGGCTCGAAGGCATCAAGGCCAATCAGGCACGCGCTGCCGCTGGTGGCGACCGGGATGGTGCCCGCGACATTGCTGCCGGTGTCTGCGATATTGCCGTTGCCAATTCCTACTATTACGGCCTGATGGCGAGCGGTTCGAGCGGTGACGAGCAAAAGGGCTGGTCGGATGCGGTCAAGGTGATCCTGCCGACCTTCGAGGGTGGCGGCACGCTGGTCAATGTGAGCGGCGCGGCCGTAGCGGCCCATGCGCCCAATCGCGAACAGGCCGTTGAACTGCTCGAATACCTGGTCTCCGACACCGCGCAGAAGCTCTATGCCGAAGCCAATTTCGAGTATCCGGTGACAACCACCGCCGAGGTCCATCCGATCATCGCCGCCTTTGGCACGCTGGAACCCGACAGCCAGTCGCTGACCGAGGTGCTGCCGTTCCGGGCACGCGCCAGCGAACTGGTCGATGAAGTCAATTTTGACACCTTCACCAACTAAATCATTGGCGCGGCGTCCGAAGGGACGCCGCTCTTTCTCATGGCCGATATGACCCGCGGACGCCGACAAAGCCGTCCTGACATTGCAATCAGCCCTTGGGCCGCCGTGGCATTCGTCGCGGCGGCTCTTGCGCTTGTCCCCATTGTGGCGATTGCGGCAACGGCGGTGGCGAATACCGGCGGGCTCTGGGGGCATATTGTCCAGTTTGTCCTGCCGCAATCGACCTGGAATACGCTGGTGCTGCTCGCCGGTTCTGGACTGATCGCGACCATGGTGGGCACGGGCGCCGCCTGGATTGTCAGCGCTTATGATTTTCGCGGGCGCGGCTTTCTCGAATGGGGGCTGTTGCTGCCATTGGCGGTGCCGACCTACATCATGGCCTATGCCTATCTCGACATTCTGAACCCGCTTGGCCCGGTGCAGGGCGTGCTGCGCTGGGTGCTCGGCTATTCCAGTCCGCGCCAGTTCCGCCTGCCCGATCTGCGGGCGATGTGGGGCGCTATCCTGGTGTTCGGATTTGTGCTTTACCCCTACGTCTATCTGACGGCGCGGGCGATGTTCCTGACCCAGGCGGCCAATGTGACCGAAGTTGCGCGGACGCTCGGAGTGCCGCGCTCAGCCATATTCTGGCGGGTTGCCCTGCCATTGGCGCGGCCGGCCATTGTGGTCGGCGTGTCGCTGGTACTGATGGAAGTGCTCAACGATGTGGGGGCGGCCCAGTTCCTGGGCGTGCGCACCTTGACCGCCACCATCTATACGACCTGGATCGTGCGGACGGATCTGGCCGGGGCGGCGCAGATCGCCATTGGCATGCTGGTGCTGGTGTTGGCCGTGTTGATGCTGGAGCGATGGGCGCGGCGCAATCGGCGGTTTGCATCGACGGCGCAGAATGCGCGGCAGATGCAGCGCTTTGCGCTCAAGGGGCCCGCTGCCGCGATTGCCTTCGGCCTGGGCGTGGCGCCGATCCTGATCGGGTTTGCCGGTCCGGCAATCTACCTGGTCATTGCTGCCGCGCGCCGGCTGGAGTTCGCCGGTTTTTCCGGGTCATTGCTGCGCGCGGCCTTCAACACGGTCAGTGTCTCGGCGATTGCGACATTGGCCATTCTGGCCATTGGCTTCGCGCTGGCCTATGCCGCGCGCCTGCATGCATCCACCTGGACCAGCGCGGCGATGCGTATTGCCTCGCTGGGCTATGCCGTGCCCGGGACCGTGCTAGCGATCGGCATTCTGGTGCCGGTGGCCGCGCTGGACCGGACGCTGGGGGGCTGGTGGACGGCCTGGACCGGGCTGCCGGGCGGGCTTTTGCTGCTCGGGTCGGGAGCGGCGCTGGTCTATGCCTATTCGGCGCGTTTCATGGCGATTTCCGCAGGGGGTATCGAAGCCGGGTTGAGCCGTATTCCGCCCGCCTATGACAATGCGGCCCGCACGCTGGGTCAATCGTCCAGCGGCACGCTGTTGCGCGTGCACTTGCCCTTGTCGCGGTCGGCGCTGACTGCGGCAGGCCTGCTGGTTTTTGTCGACTGCATGAAGGAGCTGCCGGCGACCTTGCTGCTGCGGCCGTTGAATTTTGAAAGTCTGGCCACGCTGCTTTATGGCGAGGCGGCGCGCGGAACCTATGAAGATGCGGCGCTGGCCGCTCTCATCATCGTGGCCATCGGAATCCTGCCGGTGATCCTTCTCGCGCGCACGTCGAACAGGATCCGGTGATGGGTGCCGCTGACAGGGCCTAGATCAGCCGGGCGCGGATGCGGCGGGAGATGGCGTCGATGATCGCCACTGTCACCAGGATCATCAGGATGATGAAGGCGGCTTCCTGCCAATTGTTGATGCGGATGCGGTCCGACAATTGCAGGCCGATGCCGCCCGCCCCGACAATGCCCAGAATGGTGGCCGAGCGGACATTGGATTCGAAGAAATAGAGCACGTGGCTCATCATGACCGGGAAGACCTGGGGGAAGACCCCGAGCCGAACAACATGGATATTGTCACCGCCGGAGGCCCGGACGCCGTCGACCGGCTTGTTGTCGACGTTCTCGATGGCTTCTGCGAAGAGCTTGCCGAAGACCATGACATCGCCCACGGCGATGGCCAGCACGCCGGCAAACGGCCCAAGGCCCACGGCCGAAACGAAGATCAGCGCCCAGACCAGGCCGTCAATGCCCCTGAAGGTGTCGAAGAAACGGCGGAGCCCGAAATGGAACAGCCAGTTGGGCACGATGTTCTTGGCACCAAGAAAGCCCAGCGGCAGGGCCACGACAAAGGCGATCAGCGTGCCCAGAAACGCCATGGCGAGGGTTTCGAACATGGCATAGGTGTAGTCCCATAGGCCATCGCCGGGCCAGGGCGGGATCATCAGGGTGACCAACATGCCGAGCTTGTTGAGACCATTGACGATCCGCATGGGCGAGGCGTCGATCCACCACAGGCCGAAGGCGAGGACGGCCAGAAAGCACAGCCACAGGCCCCATGCGCGCAGGCGCTCATTGAGGGGGCGGGTGAAAATCTGGGGGTTGGTGCGCCTCAAGCGCGCGATATCGGCATGCAGCGTAGCGGTCATGGGTCAGGCAACCTGTGTCAGGGTGTGGCCGATCAGGCGATGGCGGATGGCTTCGCAGGTGATGTCGATGACCGAGGTGGTCAGGATCAACAGCAGCATGATGGCTGAGATATCGGTGTATTCGAACTGGCGAATGGCGACGTAAAGGTCCTGGCCGATGCCGCCCGCGCCAACCAGCCCCAGTGCCGACGCGCCGCGCACATTGATTTCGAAGCGCAGGAGCAGATAGCTGGCATAGTTGGGCAGGGCCTGTGGCACGACGCCCAGGCGCATGATCATGGGCCAGTTGCCGCCGGAAGCACGGACGCCTTCGATGGGGCGCGGATCGACGTTTTCGTTGACCTCGGCGAACAGCTTGCCCAGCGAGCCGGCAGTGTGAACGGCGATGGCAAGCACACCGGCGAAAGGGCCGAGGCCGAAGGCGAAGACGAAAATCAGCGCGAAGACCAGTTCGGGGACGGTGCGGAAGAATTCGAGCGTGCGGCGCGCGGCAAAATAGATGCCGGTGTTCTCAACCAGATTGCGCGACGCCGGGAAACTCAATGCAAGGGCGATAATCCCGCCCATCACGGTGCCGACAAAACCCATGAGGATGGTTTCGACCAGCAGGCGCAGCCAGAAGCGCAGGCCCCAATACCAGTCGGCCAGGTCGGCCCCGAAGTTCTCCAGGGTCAGCGTGGGAAATGTGCCCACAATGTAGTTCCAGGCCATGGGCAGGCCCTTGATGAGGCCTGGAATGGAAAAATCGCTGACAGCAACGGCGCCAATCAGGGCGGCGAGAAACAGCGCGCCATAAAGCAGGGTCCAGTTGCGGCGGGTGAATTGCTGCTGGCGATAGCGTTCGTCGAAGGACTGCAGGCGTTCTTCCCGCGTCGTCGATGCCAGCCGGCCATTGGTGGGGTTGAGTGTGGACACGCGCGCCTCACGAATTAGAAAGGCCGGTACGCGGGATGCGCACCGGCCAGGAAGGGATCAGTTGCCGTTCTTGCGGCGCTGTTCGGCATTGAATTCGGTGATGGCCACAACGTCGAGATAGTCGTCGTGGGTCGCCGCGACATAGCCGCTGGAGGTGCCGCGGGTGTATTCGGCGAAACCCTCAGGATCCTTTTCCGGGAAGGCCATCAGGACGGTCTTGAACTCGTCCTGCAATTCCTGGGGCAAGGTGGTCAGCATCATCACCGGGGTGTTGGGGATGACGGGCGAGGTCCAGATGATGCGGGTCGAGCCCTTTTCGATCAGGCCGTTATTTTCCATGGTCTGGATATTGCCGGCTTCCTCATTGCGCCAATGGGTGGCGACCACGTCAAAGGTGCCGTTGACCAGGGCCATGACGCTCTGCTGGTGACCGCCAGAGAAGGCGACATCGCTGAAATATTCGTCGGCCGTGGTGCCCAGGACAGTCGAGAGGTAATAGGAAGGAACGGCGTAGCCGGAGGTGGAATTGGGGTCGGCGAAGGCGAAGGACGTGCCCTTGACGTCTTCGATCGACTGGTAATCGCTGTCGGCGCGTACAGCCAGTATCGAGTGGTAGCCGAGATTGCCTTCGTTATCGAGCGTCACGGCGACCGGTGCGATGTCCTCGCCCATGATCTTGCGGGCCAGAGCATAGGCGGCCGGGCCGACCGAGGCAATCTGTACGTGGCCCGAGCGCATGGCCTCGATCACCGCAGCGTAGTCGGTGCCGCGCACAATATTGACCGGCACGCCCAGCTCGCGGCTGAGATAGTCGGCATAGGGCTGGTTGCGGGCGATCGCATCGGTTTCGTTTTCGCTCGAGGAGATGCCGATGGTCAGTTCAGGGAACTGCTCGCGCCAGTCCTGGCTGAGAGCGGGAGAAACCAGGGCGAGCGAAACCAGCGCGGCCACAAGGCCACGGCGCGTCAGGGTAAGCATTGATGTAGCTCCGAGTTCGGGGAAGTGGGGCGGCTAGTGGGCCGCCTCAAGGTGTCGTTTGCCGGCTTGGCCTGCCGTGCCGGTGGCAGCGATGGTCGAGGTCAGGCTCTCGTCCACGGCTGTTTCGTGCTCGTCACCATAGATCTGCTGGATCATCGAACTGGTCAGCATGTCCGGCGTGCCGTCGAACACGACATGGCCATGGGCCATGCCGATGATGCGGTCGCAATAGGCGCGCGCGGCGTCCAGCGTGTGCAGATTGGTGATGACGGTAATCTTGTCCTGCTGGTTGATGGTGCGGAGCGCCTCCATCACCAGTCGTGCATTGCGCGGATCGAGCGAGGCGATCGGCTCGTCGGCAAGAATGATACTCGGCTTCTGCATCAGGGCGCGGGCGATGGCCACGCGCTGCTGCTGGCCACCCGAAAGCGTGTCTGCGCGTTGCAAGGCCTGGGAAAGCAGGTCGAGGCGATCGAGCGCCATGGCTGCATTGGCGCGGTCGGCGGCCGAGAAGTGCTTGAACATCACCGGCATGGTGCCGGCATTGCCGATCCGGCCGATCAGCACATTGGTCAACACATCAAGCCGGTTGACCAGGTTGAACTGCTGGAAAATCATGGCGCAGCGGGCACGCCAGGCACGCAATTGGGTGCCATTCAAGCTGCGAACGTCAATCTCGCCCGAGGTGATCTTGCCTTCATCGGCCGTGGCCAGGCGATTGATCAGTCGCAGCAGAGTGGACTTACCGGCGCCGGAGCGCCCGATCACACCGACCATCTGTCCGGGTTCGAAATTGGTCGAGACATTGTTGACCGCAATCGTGTCACCGAAGCGTTTGGTGACGTTTCTCAGTTCCAGCATTTCCCACCTCGTGGCGTTGCTATGGAGAGACCCTAGATCGGCTAGATGACAGCGTTAACTCATTCGAATGACATGCTCGTGACGCCTGCCAACCGCAGAGACATCGAGGGTGCCATCGGCATGCACGATACGACCGCGTGAGAAGGTGGCATGTACCTGGCCCACGCCGGTGCGGGAGGCGACCGCCAGGTCAGCGCGGAGGCCGACGCGGATTTCGCCCCGATCTTCCAGGCCCAAGGCGCGGGCGGGATTGCGCGAGGTGAGGCGGGCGGCGCCAGCCAGACCATCGGGGTCGGTTTGGGCCAGCACCAGCACTGCGGGCAACATCGCCGAGGGGTGGTAGTCGGCGGCGAGCAGGTCGAGCACGCCGGCAGCGTGCGCATCACGGGCCGAGAGATTGCCCGAATAGGATTGTCCGCGCAGGGCATTGGGTGCGCCCATGGCATTGAGCATGCCGCGTCGATGCGCTTCCTCGGCGGCTTCCAGGGTCACCGGGAACTCGGAAATATTGGCCCCGAGCTGGTCCATCAGCGTGACCTTTTCGACCGTGTCGTCGTCATGGCTGGCGACGGGCACGCCGTGCATGGCGCAATATTGGGTGATGGCGCGCAGCGTTTCGGTCATATCGCCGGCAGTTTCCTGGCGGTCACGAATACGCTGCTGGAGCTGTTCCATGGCCGCTTGGGGCGAAATGCCCTTGTTCCTGGAGATATTGGCGGCCTGCAGATCGAGGTCGCGGTACTGACCCTGGCCGGGTGTGTGGTCGCACAGGGATACCAGGTCCACCGAGCCCTCGCCGACCAATTCCTTGACCACTGAAAGGGCTGCCGGGAAGGTCACCTCGAAACGGGCATGGACACGGTGGTCGATCAGCAGATTGGGGCGCGCGGCGACAACAGCGCGGATCAAGGCGCTGGTAAAGTCGTAGCTTCGCATATGGCCGTAGGTGGAGCCCGGCGCAAATGAGAGGGAGGCATAGGCGGTGGTGATGCCGGCGGTGGCCAGCTTCATGTCGAGGTCGCGCAGCCCCATATCCATGGGCATGCGCACGCCGGGGCGCGGCTCGATTTCGCGCTCGATCATGTCGCCATGCATGTCGATCATGCCGGGCAGCAAGAGCAGGCCGTTGCCGGCGATATCGGCATTGGCAACCGGCGTTTCGCTGATTTCGGCAATCAGCCCGTCCTCGATGCGCAGGGCGCCGCTCTCGATGACGCGGTCGGACAGAACGATTTGAAAGTCAGACAGCCACATGGTCTTCCTCGGCGCTTTGGTCGGCGATGACCCTGGTGTTGAGGTTGATTTCGCGGTCGATCAGTTCGGCCACGTCTCCGGGATGGTGGAACACCCCAATGATGGCGACACCGTGGGCCTTGAGATCAGCCAGGCGCCGCACGAGCGCAGCGCGGGCGCCGACGTCGAGCGAGGCGGTCGGCTCGTCGAGCAGCAGGAGCTTCTGCGGCAGGATCAGGGCGCGGGCCAGATTGACCTTTTGCTGTTCGCCGCCCGAGAAAGTGCTGGGGTAAGCCCGCCAGAGTTCGGGGCGAACGCCGAACTGATCGAGCCAGTGACGGGCCTGATCGAGCGCTTCGACCTGGGTGGCACCGGCCAGGCGCAGCGGTTCGGCGACGATATCCTCGGCGGCAACGCGGGGCCGGGCATTGAGGAACTGTGTGACAAAGCCGATTTCCTCGCGCCGGAGCAGAGCGATATCGACATCGGCGGCGTTGGCGAGGTCGATTTCGCCATGGCTCGAGGCATAGAGCACCTGACCGCCAACGGGCAGGTAGCTGCGCCAGATGGTGCGCAGCAGCGTCGACTTGCCGGCGCCGTTGTGCCCGCGCAATAGCAGGAACTCGCCTTGGTAGAGATCAAAGCTGATGTCCTCGAAGGCATGCAGCATGCTGTCGAGGTGATACATGCGGAAGGTCTTGGTGAGACCCTTAACGCGCAAGAGGGGCGTGGTTGTCATGGGGTCACCTCAGAGCTTGGCGTGGACGAGTTGCTGGGTATAGGGGTGCTGGGGGTCCTGGAAGACCTGGTCGGCCAGGCCCTGTTCCACCACCTCGCCATGACGCATGACCATGACCCGGTCGGCCATGGTGCGAATGACGCCCAGATCGTGGCTGACCAGCACCATGGTGATCTTGCGATCGCGCTGAAGCCTTTTCAGCGTGTCGAGCACCAGCGCCTGGACGGAAACATCAAGGCCGGTGGTCGGCTCGTCAAGCAGCAGAAGGGCTGGTTCAAGAGCGATGGCCTTGGCCAGTTGCACGCGCTGCTGCATGCCGCCGGACAGCTCGATGGGCCGGGCGTCCATGCGGTCGAGTGGGAATTCGGAGGCGTCGAGCGCTTCGCGGGCCTTGTCGCGTAACACCTCGAAACTGCGCTCGCCGGCGATGAGCAGGCGCTCGGCGACATTGCCGCTGGAGGAATGCTTCATCAGCAACCCCAGATGGGGGTTCTGATAGACGATGCCGATATTGCGCGCGCAGAGCATGCGGCGCTCATAGCGGGTGAGATCGAACAGGTTCTCGTTTTCGCGGCCGGGCAGGCGCAGCGTGTAGTCGCCGCTGTCCGGGGTGTCCTCAAGGTTCATCATGCGCAACAGGGTCGACTTCCCCGAGCCGCTTTCACCGACAATGCCCATGACTTCGCCGGGATAGACAGCAGCATCGACATGACGCAGGGCGCGCACATTGCCATAGGACTTGGAGATGTCGCGCATGTTCAGGAGCGGCTCGGTTCGCATCAGGCGGGGGGCAGCGCGCTCCAGCGCGGGAAGACCAAGGTCGAGGCTCATGCCGAATACTCCCCATTGCGATACCAGGTCTGGCCGATTTCGGTCGCCGTGCCGTCGGCCTTGTCGATGGCCTTGATCCCCAGATTGCTGTCGGACACTTCGAATACCGAGCCGCCGCCATCCTGGGGCAATTCGTTCATAAAGAAGCCCTGGACGCCCGAACGCCGGCAGGTCAGATCCGCATGGTCTTCCACCTGATAGGGTCGATCAGAGAAGACCAGCGGTTCGACGCGCGTATAGGGCGGCACGGCATGGAGCCGCTTTTCGCGACCAGCCGAGAGAAAGGTCAGGTGCTGGGCCATATTGAGCTTGGGCACGTCCCAGCGCGGGATCGGCGAGGGGGTCATCACGTGACGGCCATTGACCATTGCGGGATAGGATGCGCCTTGCATGATGCGGCCCTTGCGCACGATCTGCTCGTAAAGCGTCAGCCAGAGTTTGCCGTAGTCAGCATCGGCATGCATTTGCCGGGCAATGGAGATGTTGGGTTCCACACCGCGCAGTGGTTCGGGATTGGGCACCTGGAGCACCAACACCTGATCCTCGCGCATTATCTCTTCAGGGATACGGTGGCGCGATTGCACGATGCTCGCATTCAGCGTGTCCCAGGTTTCCGAGGCGCCGGAAACGCGGGAAATAAAGCGGCGGATCGAGGCGGCATTGACACCGTCGTCAGCACCCTGGTCGATGACTTTCACGACCGAGGCTGAATTGACCAGCGTCAATGTCACCTGCAGGCCGCCGGTGCCCCAGCCCCGGGCCATCGGTACTTCGCGGCTGGCATAAGGCATCTGGCAGCCCGGAACGGCGATGGCCTTGAGCATCTTGCGGCGCAGTTCGCGCTTGGCCGAGGCGTCGAGGAAGCCGTAGCTGGTGGCGGCCCAGTCTTTGGTCAGACTTGCAAGGCTCATAGGACGGGTTCCTCTTCGGGTTCGGCGACATAGACCTCGCCCTTGGCTTCGGCTGCGGCCTTCTTGGCCTTGGCGTCGCGCATGGCATCCAGGATCGACTGGAAGGTCACATAGTGGGGCAGTTTGAAGTGAATGCAGAAGCCCGAGGCTTCTACGCTTTCGGTGTGGTAGAGGTAGAATTCCTCATGCACCGGTGAGCCGACGGGGGCTTCATCGGAGTTGAGGTCGAGCGTGGCGGCGGCAATCACCTTGACCTCGTTCCAGCCGAAGGTGGCGGCAAAGCCGAGTTCGAGATAGCCGCCCTTTTCCTTGGAGGTCACTTCTGCCTGGCTGACGCGCACGCGGCCGGCCGAAAATTCCGTGCCGCGAGGATGCCGGACCGTGACATTGGCTTCGCCCAAACGCAGCTCGTTGACCGTGGGGTGGGCGTTGCCATAACCGCGCATGGCCGCATAGCCGAGCGCCAGCACGCCACCGGTTTCGGCGCGGGCCAGGCTTTGCAGGCGATGGGCGCGCGAGGCCGGAAAGAGCAGGGGTTCGCGCGTCAGATCAGGAATGTCCTCTGGCGAAACCGCCGACGGATTGACCGGAGCGACCAGCCCCTGCTGGCGCTGCCAATCGGCAAGCGAGGGCTGCTTTGCCGGAGCGGGGCTCGGGGCCTTGTCGACGGCGGGCGGCGCGAAAGGCTTGCCTTCGAGCACGTCGGTCGCGAGCACACGGTGGGAATAATCGAGCGTCGGCCCGAGAATCTGGCCACCGGGAATGTCCTTGAAGGCGGCCGAGATGCGGCGTTGAGTCAGGACTTCGTCCTGCTTGACCGGTCGGGCAATGGCGAGTCGTGGCTGGGTTGTGCGCCAGGCGCGCAACACCAGCACGGCCTCGGAGAGTTCTCCGCCAGTCTGCGCCAGCGCCAATGCGGCCAGTTCCTCGTCATAGAGAGACGCTTCGCCCATCACCCGGTCGACCAGATAGGGCATGGTGGTGCGAATGGTCTCGACGCGCTGCGCATCGATTGTGCCAAGGTCCTGGCGGAACAGCCGTTCGGCCTGTTCGATGGCCTTTTCGCCACCGCGGGTTGCAACATAGGCCATCTAGAGCACCTCCACCTTGGTCGAGCGCGGAATGCCGACGACCTTGTCGCCATCGACGCAGAAAATGTCGAAGCCTTCTGGATAGAGGCAGAGCATGTCCCGCATGGCCCAGAAGCCATGGGGCATGGCCAGCGCAATCTCGGTCGTGTCCTTGATGCCGGGGCCGGAAAGCCGGACGCGCTGGCCCTGGTGAGCGGCGGCGGCGATCAAGGTTGCGCCGTCGTCCGGGTAGAGCGCGGTTCCGCAATTGATCTCGGCCAATTGCTGGCCGGCGTCCTCAAGCGCAGTGATAAACACATGGTCAGCGTTGCCGATGCGATCGGTCAGCATCGCGCCGCTGGCCACAATGCGCTCGCGCATTTCGGGCGTATCGGCATAGGCGCTGCATTCGAGGTCAACCAGGGTTTCGACGACGGCCCCAAAACCGGCCTCGGGCAGGGTGCGGATATCGCCGGGGCGCGAGAGCGCCCACATCAGCGCTTCGAACGTCGTGTTCGAGCGTAGTTCAGCGGCGTCGGGAGGTGCGACGGTGAGCATCAGAATGTCTCCATTTCAACGCGGGTGGCCTCGACCTGGCGCATGCGCTCTTCGTCGGTGGCGGCCAGATGGGCCCGTTCCTGTTCGAGAAAGCTGGTGGTGACATCGTCCTGACCGCGCGCAGCGACGCTGAGGTCGATCACCGCCATGGCCATGGCCCGCTCAAGGTCGCGGCCGGTCACCATGCCAAATCCGACATGCCCGGCGGCGTCGGTGATGTGGGCTTCGCTCACCAGCACCTCGCCGAGATGGAAATCGACGTTCTTGACCGTGTCGCGCATCGGCACCATGACGAGGCCCGTGCGGTTGGCGATGACGGTGATATCGCCCATGCCGGTCAAGAGTGTTTCAGCGTGGTGCTTGAGGCGATCGGGGCGGGCGCGGGCGAGGATGTCGAGCATCTCGCCGTGACCGGGGCCGGCGGCTGGGGTCTCGTTAAACATGGGAGGCGTTCTCGGTGGTCATGACGGTGGGTTGATCGGTTTCGAAGGTGAACTGGACGCGATCTCCGGCCCAGACGGCTTCGGAGAAACCGATGGGGTTACGGTCGAGATCGGCGTCGATCTTCTGCACCACAAGCACGGACTGGCCGGGCCGAAGCATCAGCATGCCGGCTTCGTGCTCGGTGGCGATACGGGTGAAGACGGTGGTGCGCTGGCGGTGGTAGTCGGTGATGCCGTAGGAGCGGTAAACCTCAGTGATCGAAGGGGTGTGGTGGCGACGTTCCTGCAGGTCAGGGAAGCGCGTCGCGTCGTGATAGGCCCAGCCCATGCTGATCGGCAGGTCATTGGCAAAGCCGCGCCAGGAGCGGGCAAAGACCGGCGCGTCCTTGTCGATCCCGAGAGCCCTGGCAACCCGCTCACTGGCCGGAATTTTCATTTCGGAGAGCGTTTCGCCCGAGGCGGTCAGGCCCTGTGCCATGAGATTTTCGCGGAAGCGGGCGCGTGTGCCAATGACGTAGTTGAGCAGCGGTGCGCGCTCGACAAAGGTGCCACGGCCGTGCTCGACCCGCAGCTTGCCTTCCGCTACCAAAGCCGCCAGGGCCTTGCGCAGGGAATGGCGGCGGGCGCCATAGAGCACGCAAAGCTCGGGTTCCGAAGGAAGCTTTGAGTCTGCTGCCAGACGTCCGGAGGTTATTTCTTCACTGATCCTGTCCCGGGTCTCTTCCCAGGAATGTCCTTGACTGCGCATATCACCAACTCATTCGAATGAGATGGTTCTAACGAGCCGAAGTGACATTGAAATGACGGTAGCGTTTTCCTGCGACAGTACCGCGTCGACACATTCGAATGTCATCGCCGGGTGTCGTTTGTCTGTCACAGAGCCTGAGTAGGGGAAGAACCAAGGAGACGCCCATGACTGCCATCGGACTGGACCAGACCATACTGACAAATGCCCGCATTGTGCTGGCCGATCAGGTGATGGAGGGGAGCGTCGAGATGGCCGGCGGGGTTATTACCGCTATCGGGTCGGGCAGTTCGCGCGGCGTTGACCTGGAAGGCGATTTCCTTATTCCAGGGCTGGTCGAGCTGCATACCGACCATCTTGAAACCCATTATGCACCGCGCCCGAAAGTGCGGTGGCATCCGGTGGCGGCGGTGCAGGCGCATGATGCGCAGATCGCGGCCTCGGGCATTACGACGGTATTCGATGCCATCCGGGTGGGTACAGATGAACACGCCGATATGGGCGCTGCGGAGCTGCAGGTTCTGGCCGATGCGGTGACGGCAGGTGTCCGGGCCGAGCGGCTGCGTGCAGACCATTTTATCCATCTGCGTTGCGAGGTCTCGGCGCCGGATTGCCTTGAGGCCTTCGAGGCGATCATGGATCATCCACTGGTGCGGCTTGCTTCGCTGATGGATCATGCGCCGGGGCAACGCCAGTTTGCCAATCCGGAGGCCTACAAGGCCTATTATCAGGGCAAGCTCAAGATGAGCGATGCGGAGCTGGCCGAGTTCATCGCTCGGCGCTCGCTGGAATCGATCACTTTTTCCGATCGTCATCGCAAGATACTGGCTGAGTTGAGCCATGCGCGCGGTATTGCGCTGGCCAGCCATGACGACGCGACCGAAGCGCATGTTGATGCGGCGCTGGAGTTGGGTATCCGCATTGCTGAATTCCCGACCACGCTGGAAGCGGCTCGGGCCTCGCGCGATGCGGGGTTGGCCATTCTGATGGGCGGGCCCAATCTGGTGCGCGGTGGCTCGCACTCGGGCAATGTTTCGGCGCGGGCGCTGGCCGCAGCGGGCCTGCTCGATATTGTTTCATCCGACTACATTCCATTCTCCATGCTGCAATCGGCGTTTTGTCTGGTCGATACGGTCGAGGGTATTAGTGTGCCCGAGGCGATCGGCCTGGTGACAAGACGTCCGGCCGAGGCCGCCGGCCTTGATGATCGCGGCGAGATTGCGCTGGGTAAACGGGCGGACCTGGTTCAGGTTCGGCCCGATGACGGGGTGCCGATCGTGCGGACAGTGTGGCGTCAGGGCAGGCGGGTGCTATGAACGGGGTCTTTGTTGCGGTTGTCGGCGCCAGCGGCGTTGGCAAGGACAGTCTGATCAATTTTGCGCGCGACCATCTGGCCGATCAGGTTGCCGTCGTGCGCCGGGTGGTCACCCGGGCGGCCGACGATGGCAGCGAGGATCACGACAGCATGACGCCGGAGGTCTTCGCCGCCGCCGAGCAGCGGGGTGAATTTGCCCTGAGTTGGGAAGCGCATGGCCTGCAATATGGGTTGCCGATCACGCTTGATGACGACCTGACCGCCGGTCGCGTGGTGATCGCCAACCTTTCACGAGCGGCTTTGCCGCGCGTGCTGGCGCGCTACCCAGCGGCCCTGGTGGTTGAAGTGACGGCGGCGCCGGAGATCATCGCCCGGCGCCTGGCGGGCCGCGGTCGCGAAGACAGCGAGGAGATCCGCCGCCGCATGGAGCGGGGCGCCGGTTTCAGACTGCCGCCCAGCACGGTGCAGATCGACAATTCCGGTGTGCTGGACGAGGCGGGTGGTCGCTTCGTTGCGCTGTTGCGCGATCTCCTCCGGCAGCCGGCCTGAGGACACGAAAATGAAAAAGCTGAGCGAAACGCCCTTTGTCCATGAGACGGCCAGGGTGACCCAGTCGACATTGGGGCGCTATACCGAAGTCGGGGCGCATTGCCATGTCGCCTATTCCACGATGGGTGACTATTCCTACTGTGTCGGGGGCACCCAGATCGCCTATTCCACGATCGGCAAGTTCTCCAATATCGCAGCGCATGTGCGCATCTACGCCTCCATGCATCCCATGGAGCGCGCTTCCCTGCATCACTTTACGTATCGCTCGGCCCAATATTTTGATGGCGAAAGCGACGACGCCGAATTCTTTGCCTGGCGGTCGGGCAATGACATTCATATCGGCCATGATACCTGGATCGGACATGGTGCGGTGATCATGCCGGGCGTGAAAATCGGCAATGGTGCGATTGTTGGTGCCAATGCCGTGGTGACCAAGGACGTTGCGGACTTTGCCATCGCGGTCGGCGTGCCGGCGCGGACCATTCGCCAGCGCTTCAATGATGATGTCGCCAGCCGGCTCGATGCGCTCAATTGGTGGGACTGGGAGCACGATCGGCTGCACCAGGCCCTGCCGGATTTCCGCAATCTGGGTATCGAGGCCTTCCTCGAAAAATATGAAGTCTGAAATAGCCTCTCAATCCGCCCGAGGTAAAAAGAGGGCGGTGCAGTCCATCGCGTGTCACCTAAAAATCGGCATGGCGGGCCAGTTTCTTCGAAATATCCTTTTAGAAACAGCAATATAACGCGTTCATCGAACTGTCGTTTGACTGTCGCGCCGTTGTTACGGCGCCCCTCTAGGTCATTGAACGAGGACCAATGGGGGCGACGGCATGCTGAAGATTTCAAACGTGACGCGACGATTTGGCGACAAGGTCGCCGTCGATGGCGTGACGCTGGAAATCGCCAAGGGTCAGATGGTGGGCATCATCGGACGATCCGGGGCGGGCAAGTCGACCTTGTTGCGCATGATCAATCGGCTGACCGATGTTTCGGAAGGCACGATAGCCTGCCAGGGTCAGGCTGTGTCAGAGCTCCGCGGTCCGGCCCTGCGAAACTGGCAGCGCGACTGCGCGATGATTTTCCAGCAGTTCAATCTGGTGCCACGACTTGATGTCATCACCAATGTGATGCTGGGACGGCTGAACCAGCGCAATACGCTGATGTGCATGCTCAACCTGTTTCCCCGCCAGGACATCTTGCGGGCTATCGAAATTCTTGAGCGGCTCGGCATAGAAGAGCACGGTCCCAAGCGCGCCGAAGCGCTCTCAGGCGGCCAGCAGCAGCGGGTCGGTATCGCCCGCGCTTTGATGCAGGATCCACGGATCATTCTCGCAGACGAACCGATCGCCTCGCTCGATCCGATGAACGCGCAGGTGGTGATGGACACGCTGCGCCGCATCCACGACGAGGATGGGCGCCTTGTCATCTGCAATCTGCATACGCTCGATACGGCACGACGCTATTGCGACCGAGTCATCGGCATGCGCGCGGGACAAATCGTCTTTGACGGCCGCGCCGAAGAGCTGACCACCGCCGTTGCCCGCGAGATTTACGGCGCCGACGCAGATTTTTCCGAGGAAGCCACCTCCACCAGCATCGAGACGCTGAGCCGACCACGGGACGCTGCGGCCCGCAGGCCAGAACTCGTCGACTAACCACAGAAATCCCCGGCAACACGCCGGGGCGGACCACCACCCCACGGGAGACTGAAATGAACAAGTTTGCTGCAGCGCTGCTGCTGACCTCGACGCTGGTCGCGCCGACCATGGCCCAGGAGATCACCGAATTCCGCATCGGTATCCTTGGCGGTGAAAACGCCCAGGACCGCCTCACCTCGAATGAATGCGTGCGCGCCTATGTCGAGGACCTGCTCGGCGTTGAAACCAAGATCTTCACCCCGGCCGATTATGACGGCGTGATCCAGGGCCTGCTGGGCGGCACCATCGACATGGCCTGGCTCGGTGCTTCCGCCTACGCCAAGACCTACCTGACCGACCCGGAAGCCGTGGACGTCGTGCTGGTCAAGACCAATCTCGACGGCTCATACGCCTATCATTCGATCGGCATGGCGCGCGTGGACTCGGGCATCACCTCGCTGGCCGATATGGAAGGCAAGACCTTTGGCTTTGGCGACCCTAACTCGACCTCCGGCTACCTGATCCCTTCGGTTGAGATTCCGCAGGAAATCGGCGCTTCGATGGAAAATGGTGACTACTTCGGTGAAGTGCGCTTCACCGGTGGCCATGAGCAGACCATCGTTGCCGTCGCCAATGGCGATGTCGATGCCGGCGTGACCTGGGCCGACGGCCAGGGTGACTGGGCCGATGGCTACAATTCGGGCGCCCTGCGCAAGGCCGTGGATTCGGGCCTGGTCGACATGAACGACCTGGTCGAAATCTGGAAGTCCAAGCCGATCCCGGAAGGCCCGATCGTGCTGCGTCGCGCGCTGCCGGAAGACGTCAAGGCCCAGGTGGTCGAGTTCCTTTCGGGCCTGCATGCCCAGGACGAGCAGTGCGCCTACAACATGGCTGCCGGTGAGACTGCGGGCTTTGCTCCGATCACCCATGACGCCTACCAGACGATGATCGAGCTGCGTCAGAGCCAGGAAAACTAAGTCTGGCTGAGCCAGACCCGAGGGTCGGACGCCGAGTGCGCCCGACCCTTTTTGTATCACCGGGAGCCCCGTGACCATGTCGGATGTCGCCATCAGCGGTCGAACCGCCCCTCAGCCCCCCGACCTCCGCGCGTCCTATTTGCGGGATCTGCAGCGCCGCAGGCTCTATTCGGGTATTCTGCTGGCGCTGTTCGCACTGCTCTTTGTGTCCGGCTTCATGCTGGCGGACGATCGCAATGCAGGTGGCTTCTGGGACGGACTGCCGAAGGTTTTCGACTTTCCGAGCGAGCTGGTTGCCGAGGCCGTCGAAAAGGCGGCCAATCTGCCCGGCCATTTTGTGCGTTACTTCCCCTCGCTGCTGGAAACCATCAACATAGCCGCCGCCTCCACCCTGGTGGGAGCAATTCTGGCCAGCGTGATCTCGATGCTGGCGACCCGTGGGTTGGCGCGCTGGCCCGCGCTGATCCCTCTGTTCCGCCGCATCATGGACATCATGCGGGCGGTGCCCGAGGTGGTGATCGCGCTGGTGCTGATCTTCGTGCTGGGTGGTGGGCCGGTGGCGGCGATGATCGCGATTGCCTTTCACACCACCGGCGCACTGGGCAAGCTGTTCTCGGAGGTCAATGAAAATGCCGATCTGCGGCCGGTCGAAGGACTGGCCTCTGTGGGGTCGACCTGGACGCAGCGCATGTGGTTTGCGGTGCTGCCGCAGGTGGCGCCGAACTATCTCAGCTATGGCCTGATGCGGTTTGAAATCAATATCCGCGCTTCTGCCATTCTCGGCTTCGTCGGCTCGGGTGGCATTGGCTATGACCTGCGCAATGCCATGAGTTGGGGCAAGGGGCGCTATGACGAGGTGGCTGCCATCTTCATTCTGCTGCTCACCACGATCGTGATCGTGGATCAGCTTTCAAGCCATTACCGCAATCGGCTGGTGCGAGGGGTATGACCATGGCGCTCTCGGCAACTCGATTGGACCTGCGCAGCGAGGCATCGTCGCTGTTCCGGCGCAAGCGCCTGATCAGTATCGGCCTGCCGCTGCTGGTGCTGGCCTATTTCGTCTATATCTTTTTCAGCTTCGATATTGCCGGCATCGCCGAACGGGCGCGGCCGGACAATGCGCGCATCCTGCTTTCCGATACCTATAGTTTCAAAACGCATGTCACCCGCAACAACCGCTCCGGTGACTTCACCGTGGCCATTGAGGGCGAAACCAAGGGGACATATGCACCGGGCGTGGCGCCCGATTGGGTGTCTCTCAATGGTGATGATGCCGATGTGCGGCTCGATGACGGCTCCGTGGTGCGGTTCCGCGGCGACATGGTCATTGTCGAGCTCCCCGATTTCGGCACGATCGAGTTGATTTCCGCTGGCGGCGATATCGAGTTGAATTTGCCGACGGACGAGGTGCCCGAATGGATCAGCGCCTCTGCGACGCGCGTATCACTGACGCTGCCGGCAGGCCGTGTGCAGGTGACGCGCTCCAAATCCGAGGTATTCCGCTATGAAGGCGGGTGGGAGCTGTTCTTCTTCACGCTGGACAGTCCATTTCATGGCCGCAGTTTTGCTGAACTGGCCTCGCTGGCGGTGTCTCCTGAGGAAGTCGTGCCCGGCAAACCCAATGTCGTCGCCATGGCGGAGGGCTTCTGGACCAATACCATGTGGCGCCATGGCGATGTGTTCTGGGCGCTGTGCGAGACCGTGCTGATGGCGTTTCTGGGGACGTTCGGCGCGGGCATGATCGCCTTGCCGATCGCGTTTCTGGCGGCATCGAATTTCACGCCTGCACGCCCCCTGCGCTTTGCCATGCGCCGCATTTTCGACTTTCTGCGCGGCGTTGACGGGCTGATCTGGACGATCATCCTGTCGCGCGCCTTTGGACCGGGGCCGATGACCGGCGCATTGGCCATCCTGCTCACCGATACGGGCAGTTTCGGCAAGCTGTTCTCCGAGGCGCTGGAAAATGTCGATGACAAGCAGATCGAAGGTGTTCG
Organism: Devosia sp.; assembly: GCA_040218355.1. Lineage (GTDB taxonomy): Bacteria > Pseudomonadota > Alphaproteobacteria > Rhizobiales > Devosiaceae > Devosia. Next base: position 140,194 of record JAVJRP010000015.1, read on the forward strand.
TTCAACCGGCGCCAATGCCTTGCAGCGGCATCGCTTCGGTGTGATGCCGCAGATCGTCCCGGTGCTGATCAGCCAGCTTCTGTATTACTTCGAATCCAATACGCGTTCGGCTACCGTGATCGGCGCGATTGTCGGCGGTGGCATCGGCCTGTTGCTGACCCAGGCAATCAGTACGCAGAAGGACTGGGAAGAGGTCACCTATTACATCGTGCTGATCGTGCTCATGGTCATGGCCATGGACACGCTATCGGGCTGGCTGCGCCGCGCCCTGATCAAGGGCGGACAGTGAGGTCAGGAGAACCGACGCCGAAGGGCGGGCGGGCTATTCCCAATCATGGCCGAAGCGGGAAAGGCAGTCGGATAGGGCATCCTCAAGATTTTGGGGCGTGACCCCATTTGCAGAACGCGCCTCTTTCCAGTGCGCCTCCGCAAACCCAATTCCGGTGGGCAGATCGGCGGTTGTGAGGATGGCGCGTGCCTGGTCAACTACGTTTCCGCTATCGAGCAGGAAGGCCGCGAAGTTGAGGGTGTAGTTGATGCCCTTTTCGATCATGTTGTGCCGCTCATCCTTGAGAGCATCGTCGCGATAATCCCGCAGCAGGACGTGGCATATGAGCGTGCGTCGATACTGATCGAAGTGACCGCGACCGCTTGAGTCCGGGTAGGGCCACGGTTGTTCGGCGGACGCAGTCGGAACCGACATCGCCAGGATAAGAAGCAGGGGAGCGGTCGCGGGATGGCGGAGGGCAGGGCGTGGACTTCGGGCGTTGGCGTCCGCCAGGGCCGGGTTCATGGCCAGGCCGGAGGCGGAAGGGTGTCAAGGCAGACCTCGGGCTGAAAAACGCCACGCGGCACCGGGTCCCGATCCGCATTGGGATCGTCCGTCAGGTCGCCCGCGCCATACCAGAGCGCCAGGCCAATTTCGGGCACCATGACATAGGCTGGTGCAGGTTCGCCGGACATAGGGGGCTCGAACCAGAAGGTGAAGTCTTGGTCCAGCGCATAGAAACGCAGGGCACGCAGGACGTCGTGCATGGCTTCGTCGCCGCTTGAAAGATCGATCAGTTCCCTGGGGCCATCTGGTTTAGCATCGGCACGCGTTGGGTCGGTCACGGGCAGCAGGGTCATGCCGCTATAGCCGTTGGAGACCGAGAAGGTGAACCAGTAGGTGCGTTGTGTGGTGGTCAGATAGAGATAGAGGTCGGAGGCGATGGAGGCATAGTTTTGTGCGCGCGCGAATCCGAGTTCCAACCGGCCATCTTCGGTGTCCAGACTATAGAGGGCACGTTCTGCGGGACATTCATCAGCCATGAGGGCGGACGGAAAGAAGGGTACAAGCGCTATTGCGAACGCGGCGGTCAGTCGGGCGAGAGCCTTGAACACGGCGTGTCTCCAACAGTTCAAATGATGAATGGGACGAGCAGGCTGAGGGCGAGCAAGGGTAGCGTCAGAAGCCCCAGCCGCCATCGCTGGGAGGCATAACGCGGTGCGGTAAAGCCATGCCGGAACGCCTGCCATGTTGCCGAAGGTCCCGGCACAGTTTGGCCGCTGCGCGCAACGGCGTCGGCCCTGATGTCAAAGAGCCAGCGAAAGGCCAAAATAATCCAGATCAGAAACAGGATCGCCTGGGCGCCCAGAACCAGGAGAAGGTGGAGGGGCATGGCGGTTACTGGCACGTCAGTGTCTGGCCGAGAAAGGAGAATCCGCAGCCAATCGCGTATTGCTCCGCAATGACGGTTGCCGCATCTTCGGGGACGCTGTGGGCCTCGATTTCGATCAGAGCGACCAGGCTTTCGTCTTGCGCCAGGAGACTGAACCAGAGGAAGGGCCGGCCTGAGGGATAAGTACCGCCATAGACAAAGCCCAGATCGCTTTCGGATTTCAGGTCGAGGGCGACGTTCCGGCCCGGCAGCAGGGCACGGCCCCTGTCGAACAAGAGCGAATTGCCGACATGGACCAGCACGCGATTGTGGCCATAGTCAAACACGTCGCCATAGTAGCTCGATCCGGCGAGAATCAGAGGCAAATCGGTTTCCGGCCGGGGCAATTGGCCGTCAATCAGCGCAGCTTGATTGAAATTTTCAAAACGCTGGAAGTCGAGATAGTCCATGGCGTCGGCCAGGTCCTCCTCTAGGGCAGTGAACGGGGGCGTGAACATGGCGTTGAGTCCGCCCTTTTTGAAGATGCGGCGCGAGGCATCGCCACCCGTGCCCAGGGTCGACCAGCCATCGGGGCGGTGGAACAGCGTGACCATGGGGCGTGCGGTGCCGGCGACGCCAGGGGCCGTGTAGAGCGAGAGGTCGATATCCCCATCCAGTTGCGCCTGATCGCTTGGCAGCGCGCAATAGGTGACGTCGAGCGGATTGTCCGGGCCTACACGGTAGCCGCTCAGAGGTTGACCGGATTCGTTGCTGGCGAAGTCCGTCAGGAATTCGTTGCCCACAGCGTCCGGCGCGGCATCGAAGAACGCGTTCTCATGGTGGGCCAGCAGGCGCAGGCAGGCATTGCGCATAGCTGTCGGCTTGTCACCAATCCAATGGCCAAGAGTGGACGGGGGCAGGTGGCTGCGCGTGAGGTAATAATCCTCACCGGTCGTGACATCATAGGATTCATCGGGCCCCATGCTTACGACGTAGCCTAGAATGTTCGGGGCGACGTTCCAGTCGACCAGTTTTTGCACCATCAGGGAAATATCCTCCCGGCTGGCCCCCAGCACGGTGTCCATGCCGTGCGCAGCAACCAGGGTTTCCAGGTCTTCTGACGCAAAGTAGGGGGCGTGGAAGCCCAGGATACCCATCGGCTCGACAATGCGGTCGCCATAGGCGCCAACGCCGTTCTGACTTGAGTAACCCGTGCCGCCAAGAAATGCGAAGGCGCAGGCCGAATAGCATTCGGCCCAGGACTCGACCACGGTCGTGATGGCACGGTCGCGCATCATCTGGGCAAGTTTCAGGCCCTCAATGTAGTTGCCGCCGGGGCTATGCATGGTCAGTACGGCACAATTGCCACCTTCAGGGGGCAGTGTTTGGATATCGCATTCCACAATCTGGTCGATCATGCCGGCAAGTGCATCCGCATCTCCGGGCAGGACCGGACCTTCATAGTGAAAGTGCGGCACAAACCGCTCGGCGGAATAGTGGTTGGAGATAAAGGATATCGTGGCAGCGGACGCTGCGGGAAGCAAAAGGCTCCAGGCCAAAAGGCCTCCGACAATTGCTGCTGCCGTGCGCCCCAAAGTCCCTATCGCCATCGTTCTCTCCTCACGCCGGGTTTGGCGCGAAGGTAGCTGGATGCATGCCCTTGCCACATACCCCGTTCGGGGGAGCGCATGATTGTGGGGAGGGGATTAGGCTGGAGAAGAATCTGGAGAAATCAATATGATGCGTGTCAATCGTCCCCATGGATTGGTCCTGACCCTGGCTTTGCTCGCAAGCCCGGCAACCATGTTCCCGCCCAATGCGGTGGTGGCTGCCGAAACAGTGGGGCTGGGCGACGGCGCGAGCATAGACATCCTGGAGTATCTCATCGAAACGAGCCCCGACGGACACAAGACAGTCGTTGTCATGTCGACGCCAAACTTCGATCCCGAGCCTTTCGGGGCGGTGCCATCCGACAATTTTGCCAGACGTGTCGAGCCTCTTTGCGCTGGCCTGGTGAGCAATAGCCGCGAAAGCCTTGAGGCGGAGGGCGTGGGCTCAGTTCGGGTACGGTGGGACTTCGAGCCGAGTTATGACACCGGCTCACCCAGCGAAGTCACAATTTCTCGGTTTCACGAATTTGTCTATGACATCGACGAGAACTGGAAGTGCATTCCACGCCCGCTTGGGGTCGGTCTGGACAATCTCTCACCAGAACTCCCCAGCGGGTTGCCGGTCAGCCTGCGCTACATCGAGCAGGGGCCTCGGGCCAGACAGCTTGCTCTGACCTATCAATCCGCCTCGCCTTTGGAAGAGCTCAGCGATGAAGTTCTTGAGAACGCGGCCATCGAACTCTGCATCGTGCATGGGGACCTCATCCTGGCCGATCGGCGTCGCTATTATGAGCAATTGGAAGCGGGGTTGGTGTCAATCGGCTTTGTGCAAAGCGACGACCGCGGAATAGAGTTGGAACGGCGCGTCCTGTTCGGCGTGACGGAAGATACGTGCAATACGGGTTTGAGTCCCACACTGGCCGATGCCATCCGCGAGACGGTGGCCGGGGGCAGCTAGGCGAACCCCGGCTTCGGCAAGAGACAATATTTCGGCGTGATTCAACGCCTGGAAGCGGGGCGGCAGCACTGAGAAGGTTCAAGTCTTGGATTGATTCAGCGCTGACATGAAATGCTGAAGCAATTCGGTCGTTGGTTCATGCTGGCCTGCTGCCGTATTCCGCTCTGGCATTCATTTTCAACAGAGCCTGACCAGAGGCGTCACTCACGCACTCGTGGATATCATGTGTCACAGAACCGTTGCGTCGGTCGAAATGATGTGCTTAGTTCGTTTTTGCATACGAATGCAAAATGAATGATGCATACGTATTCAGAGGGTTGGAACGTCAAATTGAGCTTGGTACCGCCAGCGGTGCTGCCAAGAGGGTGGGTACAAAAGTGCCCAAAGTCAGGAGAACTAATATGAAGCCCATTCTTATGCTTGCCGTCTCGGCGGCTGCCTTGGCCCTTGGAACGGGCAGCGCCTTTGCCGATTGCGGCGTCGAAGCCGGTTCGGTGCGCATTCTGAGCAATGATTTCGAAGCGCTGCGGACCATCAATGCGACCGCGCAGGAATGCGCGACCGATGCAGTGACCGTGACGGCCAATGCGACTGCTGAGCACAAGGAAATCCAGGTGCCGGCGCTGACGATCAATCCTGCCGAGTATTCGGTCGCGGTGGTCGCCAACAATTCCATCGTGCCGCTGCTCAATGAAGACCTGATCCGCCCGCTTGATGATCTGGTGGCCGAATATGGCCAGGACCTGCAGCCCAGCCAATTGGTCAAGATCGACGGAAAGATCATGGCTATCGCCTTCATGGGCAACGGCCAGCACATGTTCTATCGCAAGGATATTCTGGAAGAAGCCGGCGTCGAGCCCCCGACCAGCTATGACGACGTGCTGGCTGCCGCCGCTGCCATCAAGGACGCGGGCCTGATGGACTATCCGCTTGCAGCTTCGGTCAAGCCGGGCTGGGACCTGGCCGCCGAATTCGTCAATTCCTATCTCGGGACGGGGGGCGAATTCTTTGCGCCGGGCAGCGCGGAGCTGACCATCGACAATGAGAATGGCCTGGAAGTGCTGCGTGTCATGCGCGACATGACTGCGTTCATGGACCCGGACTATCTCACCTACGACGCCACCGAGATCCAGAAGGAATACGAGGCCGGCAACGTCGCCATCATGAATGAATGGGGTTCGCTGGGCGGCGCTATTCTCGATGATGAAGGTGCAGTCGACGGTGTGGTTGAGAACACTGTGCTCACAGCGGCTCCCACCATCGGTGGCGGTTCCATTCCGGCGGCAGCTCTGTGGTGGGACGGTTTTACCATCGCCAAGAACATTTCCGATGAAGATGCCGAAGCGTCCTTCCGCGCCATGGTGCATGGCATCAGCCCGGAGATGATGGCAGCCAACAAGGATGCGGCAACCTGGCTGATCGCTGGCTATGAGCCCGGCCCGGCGGCTGTCGGCGTCATCGCCAATGCCAATGGCGGCGCCCGCGCCTATCCGATGCAGCCCTATATGGGCCTGCTGCATACCGCGCTCTCGACTGAACTTGCTGAGTTCGTGGCGGGTTCGGAAGATGCCGAACAGGCCCTGGCCGACGTCAAGGCAGCCTATGATACTGCCGCTCGCGGGGCCGGCTTCCTCCAGTAAGTCCTCCCTCGGACAGGTTACGCCTCCTCCCGTACGCGGGGGGAGGCAAGTGGATCGAGCGCGCTGATGCGAAGATGCGATCCGTAGAACCGGAATTCGGCTTTGCGTCGTGTGCAGGGTCGTTCCATTCTCTTTGCCGACAGGCGAGGCGCTTTGAGGAGGCAGGCAATGCCGAACAAGACATTCTTTGCTTTCATCCTGCCATCGCTGATTGCCATGGTGCTGTTCATCGCGCTGCCGATCGTGTCGGTTGTGGTGCAGTCACTCTATGTGAGCCATGAGCAGATTTTGGTCGAAGTCGAGAACTGCCAGCCATTTGGTGGCTGTTCCACCGAGTTGCGCGTGGACTCGGCGGCAACCGCGGCCTTACGTGATGAGCAGCCCTTGGGGCGCTTCAATGGCCTGGGAACCTACGTCAATCGCGCCCATCTGGCGACGACCGAGTTGGGGGTCATCCTCTCCAACGATCTCGACCTTGGCACCAAGTGGACGCAAGTTCTCAACCTGCCCTTCTACAAGGCGCTGATCTTCACACTGGTCTATTGTTTCGTGGTGACGCCGCTGGCCATGGCGCTGGGTTTCACCATTGCGCTGGCGGTCAATGCCTTGCCCAAGGTGACCAAGGGCCCGATCATCTTCTTCTCTTTGCTGCCCATGATCATCACGCCGCTGATCGGCTCGCTGATCCTTTACTGGATGCTCAGTCCCAATGGCATTCTGGGCGCCACCATCCAGCACATCTTCAATGATCCGACCCTGTCGCTGCGCGCGTCTCCCGCGCTGACCTGGGGGGCGCTGCTGACCTATGGCGTCTGGACCAATGCGCCGTTTTCATTCGTGGTTTTCTATGCGGGCCTGCAGACCGTGCCCGGCGATACGCTGGAATCGGCGATGATCGACGGCGCCTCGCGCTGGGAGCGTATTCGCTATGTCATCATCCCGCATCTGGCTCCGCTAGCGACCTTCGTCGCGCTGGTGCAGCTGATGGACAATTTCCGTGTCTTCGAGCCGATTGTCGGTTTTTCGGCAGAGGCCAATGCGACCTCATTGAGCTGGCTCATCTACAACGATCTGACCGGGGACTCGCAGCAATTCGGTTCGGCCGGTGCGACTTCGGTGCTGACCATTCTGGGTGTTGTCATCCTCCTCTCGCCGGTGCTGGTGCGCACTTGGCGTGAATTCAAACATAAGGCGGTGTGATCATGTCCGAGGCAATGACCCACAAGCGCCCGGCTCTACTCAATACCCTAATCTATGGCTTCATCGTGCTCTGGGTGATCCTGGCGGCCGTGCCGTTCCTGTGGACGGTCTGGGGCTCGTTCAAGGTGGAGGCCGATTTCTTTTCTCGCGAGAGCTGGTGGAACGCTATTTTTGGCACGACCACTATCAACCAGACCGGAGCGGCGTTCACGGGGGACGGCTATTATGGCGCCTGGATTACCCGTGACTTCTGGAAAGCGGCGTTCAACACGATCATTGTCACCATCTGCGTGACCACGATCTCGCTGACACTTGGCACGCTGGGCGGCTATGCGCTGGCTCGCTCGGGCAAGAATTATGCGTTCTGGATCCTGATCGCCGCGCTGGTCTTCCGGGCCATGCCGCATATCACGCTGGTCTCGGGCTATCTGCTGCCGTTCTTCCAGCTCAATATCTGGGGCGTCCTGCCCACTTCGATCATCGTGCTGGTGGCCATCAATCAGCCATTCACGCTCTGGATGCTGCATTCTTTCTTCCTCTCGATTCCCAAGGATCTGGATGAAAGCGCGATGGTGGACGGGTGTACCCGCTTCCAGGCGTTCCGGCTGGTCATCATGCCGGTGATGTGGCCGGGTGTGGTGACCACGGGCCTCTTCAGCTTCCTGCTCGGCTATAACGACTTTGCGGTCACGGCCATGCTGCTGAGCGCCGACAACCAGACCATGGTGCCCAAAATTTCGAGCTTCCTGGGCTCGATCCAGGAAACCGGCAATGTAATGTTCGCCGTTGCTGCCGTGGTGTCGGCCACCGTGCCGCTGTTTATTCTCGTCCTCTTCTTCCAACGCCAGATCGTCTCGGGCCTCACGGCCGGCGCCGTTAAGGGATAAAAATCATGGCCCAGATCCGTCTCAAGAACGTTTCCAAGCGCTGGAACAAATTTATCGGCGTCGACAATTTCAACCTCGATATTGCTGACCAGGAATTCCTGGTTTTGCTGGGGCCTTCGGGCTGTGGCAAGACTACGACTATGCGGATGATCGCTGGGCTCGAGGAAATCACAGAGGGCGAGATCTGGATCGGCGACCGCATGGTCAACAAGCTCGAGCCCAAGGATCGCGATATCTCGATGGTGTTCCAGAGCTATGGGCTCTATCCGAACATGACGGTTTACGAGAATATCCGCTTCCCCCTGAAGGTGCGCAAAGTGCCCAAGGAGCAGCACCATGAACGCGTCATGGCCGCGTCCAAAATGGTGGAACTGGACGACTTCCTCGAGCGTCGCCCCGCGGCCCTTTCTGGCGGGCAGCGGCAGCGCGTGGCGCTCGCCCGTGCCATCGTGCGCGAGCCCAACGCCTTCCTGATGGATGAGCCGCTCTCCAACCTCGATGCCAAGCTGCGTGTCTCGACGCGCGCCCAGATCAAGAACCTGCACCACACGCTCAAGCGCACCACGGTTTACGTGACCCACGACCAGATCGAGGCCATGACGCTGGCGGACCGCGTGGTGGTGATGAACAAGGGTGTGGTGCAGCAGGTCGGCACACCGATGGAAATCTATGACCGGCCCGCCAATACTTTTGTTGCGAGCTTCATCGGCTCGCCGGCGATGAATCTGGTCAGCGGTTCAATCGAGAACGGTGTTTTCAGCAGCGACGGCATTCGCATTGAGGGCCTGCCCCACAAAAGCAAGGGTGCAGTCACCCTTGGTTTCCGCGCGGAGGATGCCACCCTGGCCGATGCCAATGGACAGATCGAGGCGCCGATCTACACGGTGGAACTACTCGGCGAGGCGACCATGCTTTCGATGAGGGTTGCCGGAGAACTGGTTTCGATCAAGGTCGGCAAGGACTATCGTGCCGAGATCGGCGAATTAGCGCGGATCGCCATTCCGGCCTCAGCCTGCCATATCTTTGACCAGTCAACCGGCGCACGGATCGAGGACTGAACCATGACGCGGGACAGCGCTCCCAATGGCCGGATCAAGGCTGCGTTGGAGCGTCACGGTCTGACCGTTTCAGATGCGGAGGCGGAAGGATTGTTGCACCTCGCGGCCTGGATGCAGGACGGGCTTTCCGGGTCTGTACCGGAGTGGCCTGCACCAGACATCTGCGGTATCCTGGATCTGCCAATCACTGAACTCGGCGCCCGGCTGCGTGACGGGCGGCTGACCTCGGTGGCGCTGACCCGGGCGACGCTGGACAGGATCGCGGCTCGCGACCAGGCTTATCTGAGCTTTTATGCTGTGTTGGAGGAGACGGCGCTGGCCGAAGCTGCCCGCGCTGACCAGGATCTGGCTTCGGGACTGGATCGGGGGCCGCTGCACGGGATTCCCGTGGGCATCAAGGACCTCATCGATGTAGCCGGGGTGCCGACCACCGCGAATGCTCCGGGTCGTGCAAAGGCCGTCGCGACGCAGGACGCTGAGGTGGTCCGCCGCCTGCGTGCTGGTGGCGCCATCGTCATCGGCAAGCTGGCAACCTATGAATGGGCGACGGTTGGCCCGGACAAGTCGGGGCTGTTTCCGCCTGCGAGAAACCCGTGGCGCCTCGATCATATTACCGGGGGGTCCTCGTCGGGCTGTGCGGCGGCGGTGGCCGGAGGGCTGGTGCGCACATCGATTGGTACGGACACGGGTGGGTCAGTGCGCGGGCCATCGTTTTACTGCGGGACGGTGGGGCTGAAGCCGACGTACGGCCTGGTCCCGACATCGGGGGTACTCGATCTGGCGCCGAGCCTGGACCATGTCGGGCCGATCAGCGCCTCCGTGGCGGATGCTGCAGTAACGCTGGATGTGCTGAGCGGACAAAGTGGCGAACGCCGTGCAGCGAGCCGGCTGGACGAGCCGGTGTCCGGCCTGCGTATTGGTTATGCGCGCAACTGGTTTTCCCACGACAGCCAGACCATGCCCGCGGTGACGGCGGCGCTGGATGCGGCCGTCTCGGTGCTGTCTGCACAAGGGGCCGTGGTCAGCGAGGTCGAGATGCCGGACGCCGCGACGATCGAAGTTGCCGTGGCGGCGATCCTGCATGCAGAAAGTTTCAAATTGCATGTCGAGGCGCTGCGCGATCAGCCTGAAAGTTATGGCCGTCGTGCATTCCTCAGCCTTGCGGCGGGGCTGTCGCTGTCTGATGCCGAGGTGGAAAAGGCGCGCGCCATCGGGGCTTCGTTCCGGCGCGCCATCGATGAATTGCTGGATCAGTGTGATGTGCTGATTACCGCTGGTGCCCTGACCACGGCGCTGCCTGCCGCGCCCTTTGAAAAGGAGGCGGTCTGGACGCCGATGCGCACGATTGGCTTCAACGTGTCGGGCCATCCGGTGCTGGCCGTGCCGGTCGGCTTTTATGATGGCCTTCCGATTGGCATGCAGATCATTGGGCGCCACTATGCGGAAGCGCGGATCGTGCAATTCGGCCATGCTTTCGAGCAAGCCACCGATATCAGCGTGCAGCGGCCACCGCCGCCGTGAATAGGGCGAAGGTCGTGCTTTCGCGCGCCACAAACTTGCTGTATTGCATACGTATGCAACATTGCGAAACTGCTTAGAGAGGGGAGCACCCATGCCAGTCTGGCTGAAACGCGGAAAAGATGTCGAGGAACGGGCCGAGGCGGATCGGCAGGTCCGGGCGACGGTCGAATCCATTCTGGGCGATATCGAGAAGCGCGGCGACGAGGCCGTCCGCGAACTCTCGCTCAAGTTTGACAATTGGGATCGGGCCGATTTCCGGCTGAGCCAGAAAGAGATCGACGACTGCAAGGCGCAGCTCACCGATCAGGATCTGGTCGATATCGAGTTTGCCCAGACCCAGGTCCGGAACTTTGCCCAGAAGCAGAAAGATACCATGCTCGATCTGGCCGTCGAGACACTGCCGGGCGTAACGCTTGGCCACAAGCATGTGCCGATCAATGCAGTGGGCTGTTATGTGCCCGGTGGCAAATATCCGTTGCTGGCCTCGGCGCATATGTCCGTGCTGACGGCCAAGGTTGCCGGCTGTCCGCGCGTCATCACCTGCGCGCCGCCATTCAATGGCAAGGCCGCGCCGGCCATCGTCGCCGCTCAGGCCATGGCGGGTGCCGATGAGATCTATGTGCTGGGCGGTATCCAGGCGATCGGCGCCATGGCCATCGGCACCGAAAGCATCGATCCGGTCGACATGCTTGTAGGACCCGGCAATGCCTTTGTGGCCGAGGCGAAACGCCAGCTCTATGGACGGGTCGGTATTGACCTGTTTGCCGGTCCGACCGAAACGCTGGTCATCGCCGACGAAACCGTTGATGGCGAAATCTGCGCCACGGACCTGCTGGGTCAGGCCGAACATGGCCCGACCAGCCCGGCGATCCTGCTGACCAATTCGGAAAAGTTGGCCCGCGACACCATGGCGGAAATCGAGCGGTTGCTCGAAATTCTGCCCACATCCGACATGGCGCGCAAATCCTGGGCAGACTATGGCGAAGTGATCGTGTGTGAAGATTACGATGAAATGCTAGTTGAGGCCGACCGGATCGCCTCTGAGCATGTGCAGGTGATGACCGATCGGGACATGTGGTTCCGGGACAACATGACCAATTTCGGGGCGCTGTTTCTGGGGCCGCGCACCAATGTGGCCTATGGCGACAAGGTCATCGGCACCAATCACACGCTGCCCACCATGAAGGCGGCCCGCTACACGGGCGGCCTCTGGGTCGGCAAATTCCTCAAGACGTGCACCTGGCAGACCGTCACTACTGATGCGGCTTCGGCCATGATCGGCGAGTACGGGTCGCGCCTGTCCATGCTGGAAGGTTTTGTCGGCCATGCCGAGCAGGCCAATATTCGGGTGCGTCGCTATGGCGGACGCAATGTGCCTTATGGTACCGCTGCAAGCCCAACGAGCAAGACCGGCCACTAGCATGCACCTGCCAAAGACCCCCAGCTTTCGTCTCGATGGGAAACGTGCCCTGGTCACCGGTGGTACACGGGGCATCGGACTGGGGGCCTCGGTAGCGCTGGCAGAAGCTGGAGCGCATGTCACCGTGGCGGCGCGCACTGCTGCCGATATCTCGCAAGTCGTCAACCAGATGGCGGCTGCGGGGCATTCGGTTGAGGGTGTCGTGCTCGACATCACCGATTTCGACGCCGTTCGGACTTTTGTCGCTGACAGCGCGCCGTTCGATGTGCTGGTCAATTCGGCCGGCACAGCGCGCCATAGCGATCTGGCCGGTGTAACGCCAGCAGATTATCAGGCGGTCATGCAGGTGAACCTGGCCGCGACGTTGTTTGTGACCCAGGCCGTGGCCGGCAAATTGCAGGCTGCGGGGCAGGGGGGCTCGATTATCAATGTGTCCTCGCAGATGGGACATGTCGGCGGGCCCAATCGTGCGGTCTATTCCGCAAGTAAACATGCTGTTGAAGGTCTGACAAAAGCCTTGGCCATTGAGCTCGGGGCCAGCAATATTCGGATCAATACGGTTTGCCCGACCTTTATCGAAACCGAGTTGACGGCGAAGAACCTGAGCGATCCCGATTTCCGCTCCTGGGTCCTGTCGAAAATCAAGCTGGGACGGCTCGGGCGGGTGGAGGATATCATGGGGCCAATCGTGTTTCTGGCCTCGGATGCGGCGTCGCTGATCACCGGCACGGCGCTCTTGGTGGATGGCGGATGGACAGCGGAGTAAAAAAGTCGGGGGTGACTTCCTCGCAGGTCGCACGACGCGCAGGCGTCTCGCAGTCTGCTGTCTCCCGCACTTTTACGCCTGGCGCCTCGATCTCCCCCAAGACCCGCGAAAAGGTCATGGCCGCGGCGCAGGAACTGGGCTACCGGCCCAATGCCATTGCCCGCTCACTGATTACCAATCGCTCGCGCATCATTGCCGTCGTGATGGCGTATCTGGAAAACCTGTTCTATCCCGATGTGCTCGAAGAGCTGGGGCGCCTGCTGGTCAAGGAAAACTACCGCCTGCTGCTGTTCACCGGCCATATGGACCGGGACAGCGACCCGGTCTTCGACCAGCTCATGCAATATCGCGTCGACGGGATCATTCTCGCCTCGACAACGCTGTCCTCCCATCTGTCTGAAGAGTGCGCCACAGCGGGCATCCCCGTGGTGCTGTTCAACCGTACAACCGAACGCGATGCAGTCTCCAGTGTGACGACGCGCAACCGCGAAGGCGGACGACGTATCGCGGAATTCCTGCTCGCCGGCGGGCACAGGCGCTTCGGTTATATTTCGGGCGTTGAGAGCTCCTCCACCAATCGGGACCGATTTGCCGGTTACCGGGAGGCGCTGGCAGAGGCCGGGCATGATGACATTGTCATTGGCGTGGGCAATTATGATCGTGCTGAAGCCGAGGCTGCGGCCAGAGAGATGTTTTCGCGGCCAGACCGTCCCGACGCCCTGTTTGTTGCCAATGATCACATGGCTGTCGCGGTTATGGATGTCGCCCGCTACGAGTTTGGCCTGTCGATACCCAATGATCTCTCGATTGTTGGCTATGACGATGTGGGCCCGGCGCGCTGGGCTTCCTATGGCATCACTTCGATGAGCCAGCCGATGAAGCGGATGGTGGAAGCCACGGTCAATATTCTGATGGGCCAGATTTCCAGTGGCGAGATCGAAGCCGAGCACCGCATTTTGAGCGGCGATTTGATCGTGCGGACATCCGCACGCCTGCCCAAGAACGGCGTCGTCGAAATCGACGGCCGCCGAATCTACAAACCCGGCAAAAGCTGACGAATTGTCCATGCGGACATGGCTTTGCCACATCTGAAACGCATATTGCATACGAATGCAAAAATGCTATCCTGCCGACCGAAAGGGGATCACACCATGACCCAGAAGACCTGGACCCAAGCCGATATGGAAAAGCGCCTGGTACGCTATGCCGACCTCAAGGGGCTGCGCAATGCCTTTATCGATGCCCGCACGCCGGGATCGGATCGGAAGGAAAACTTCACGATCATCGGGCCGGGCGTTTCGGAAAACCCGGCGCAGGTGGTGCATATTCCCGAAGCGCATGGCTTCAATGTGGGCGCAGCGCGCCAGCCCTTTGGTTGCACCAATTCCCAGCACAGCCACCTGACGGCCGAGACTTTTGTGGTCCATACCGGAAAATGGCGTTTCGTCTTTGGTCCGGACAAGGACGAGGGCTATATCGATGTCGAGCCGGGCGATGTGGCCACCGTGCCGACCCATATGTTCCGCGGGTTCGAGAAGCTCGATGAAGGCACGGGGTTTCTGTTCGTTGTGCTGGGCCATGACGATCCGGGCAAGGTGGTCTGGGCGCCGAGCGTGTTCAAGATGGCCGAGGACTACGGATTGAAGCTGCTCAAGGGCGGCAAGTTGGTCGACACCACTTTAGGCGAGACTGTGCCGGAAGGCGCCGAGCTGGAGCAGCCGCCAAGTGCGGAAGTGCTCAAGAAACTCGCTACGCCGCCGCAGGAAGAGCTTGCCAAATATGCCCTCAAGGCAGGCGATATCAAAGGCGACCCGAACTCGCCGCTCGCTGGCGAAGGTGTCGAGGAAGCCGGTGTTATCGGTGATGTCGATGGGCAGGACGGCATCAAGGCCGGGCCGATCGTCGGACACTGGAAGCACGACTTCACCCTGCGCCGCCTGAAGCTAGAAACGGGTGCCACCATCCCCGCCCATGCCCGGGCCGAGCAGGAAGTGATCTTCGTGCAGTCCGGCACGCTGGAATTCAACTGGGACGGTGGTTCGCTGGTTATGGGCGCGGGTGACACGCTCACAGTGCCGATCGGGGTGATGCACGGCTTCCGCAACCCGGCCTCGGCCGATGCGATTGCTTTTGTCATCCGTGGCGCGGCGGCTCCGGCAGCGCCGGTGTTTGCGGCTGCGCAGGCGGCGGAGTAGCAGCAATGCCCACCATCACCCCCGAAACCCTCGCCGCCCTGCGCAAGGCCGATACGCCAACCGTGTGCAATGCCCTTGAGCATGTCATGGGCGGGCGCACGGCGGAGGGTTTTACCAAGCACCCGGTGGTCTGCGCTGATCCAGAACTGCCACCGGTGGTTGGTTTTGCGCGCACAGCGAAGATTCGCGCCTCCTCGCCGGCTGAGAAGCCGGCGGCGGAGGTGCGGGCACTGCGCATGCAGTATTACGAATATGTGTCTGCCGGCGAAGGCCCCAATGTGGTGGTCATCGAGGACACCGACTGGCCCCATGTGATCGGCGGTTTCTGGGGCGAAATGCAGGTGGCCCAGCACAAGGGGCTGGGCGTCTCCGGTACGCTGACCAATGGGGTGCTGCGCGATCTGGGCATGCTCGATGAGGGCTATCAGGTGATCGCCGGGGCAGTGGGTCCGAGCCACGCTTTCGTGCATGTGACCGAGCTGGATTGTCCGGTGACAGTGTTTGGGATGAGTGTGAGGCCCGATGATCTGATCCATGCCGATCGGCATGGTGCGGTGGTCATCCCGGCTGAACATATCGAGCGCATGGCCTGGGCCATCGATGTGGTGATGCGCAAGGAAGTGCCGGTGCTGAGCGCGGCCAGGGCGCCCGGCTTCACCATTGAAAAATTGCGTGCTGCCTGGGCAGAGGCCGACGGGATCAAGTGAGGCGCTGTCGTCTTGTCATCCCCACATGAGAATGGGCCGGTGTCTCCACCGGCCCTTCTTTCTAGTTGGCCTTGGCCTGCATGCGGTCGAGCCGCAATTGGGCGGCGCGGCGGTGACCTTCGAGGCCTTCGCTGGCTGACTGGCGCGCGGCGGGTGGGGCGACCTGGGAAACGCCGCGCTCATCGAGCCACTGGTGGGTTGCGATCTTGACATAGGCGCCGACCCAAAGCCCGCCGGTATAGCGGCCCGCCCCCATGGTGGGCAGGGTGTGGTTAGTGCCCGAGCACTTGTCGGAATAGACCACGCTGGCCAGTTCGCCGATGAACAGCGAGCCATAATTGCGCAGCTTTTTCGCAAAATCCCTGGCATCTGCGGTATGCACCTGCAGGTGCTCGGCCGCGATGAGATCGGAATAGGCGATCATGGCGTCTTCGTTGTCGCAGACGGTGATCTCGCCGTAATTGATCCAGGCCTCGCGCGCGGTGTTGGCGGTTGAAAGGGTCTCAAGCTGGGCCTCCACCTCCTTCTGCACGGCTTCGGCAAGGACTTTGTCGGTGGTGATGAGGCCAACGCGGGTGCGGATGTCATGCTCGGCCTGGGCGAGCAGGTCGGTGGCAATCATCTCGGCATCGCCTGTTGCGTCGGCGACCACGAAGATCTCGGAGGGGCCGGCGAGCTGGTCGATGCCGACGGGACCGAATACCTGGCGCTTGGCCTCGTTGACGAAGGCATTGCCGGGGCCGACGATCTTGTTGACGGCAGGTACGCTCTCAGTGCCATAGGCCATGGCGGCGATGGCCTGGGCGCCACCGATCCTGAAAATGCGGTCGGCGCCGGAGAGGTGACAACCGGCGATCATGGCCTTGTGGGCGTTGGGTGGCAGGCAGGCAACGATCTCGTCGACGCCGGCGACCTTCGCCGGAACAATGGTCATGATCGGTGCAGACAGAAGGGGATAGCGACCGCCGGGGACATAGCAGCCGACGCGCTCGATGGGGATAACGCGATGCCCCATATGAACGCCCGGCAGGGTCTCGACCTCAAGCGGCAGGATGGTTGCAAGCTGTGCTTCGGCAAATTTGCGGACATTGTCGATGGCGAATTCGGTGTCCTTGCGGGTCTGCGGGTCGAGCTCGGCCAAGGCGGCCTCGCGCTCCTCCTTGGTGACTTCGAAGACCTCAAGTTCGGCCTTGTCGAACTTGAGCGAGTAGTCCCGGACGGCGGCATCCCCATAAGCGCGAACATTGGCGATGATTTCGCTGACCAGAGTTTCGACAGGCGCATTGTCGCTCACCGAGGAGCGCTCGGGTGCCTTGACATAGGTTGCGCCGGGAAAGGGCGAAGAAGCGGGGGCGGTCATTGCAAACTCCAAAGGCCATGATTTCGTGCCGCGGGACTGGCGGCGCTCTGCTTGCGCCCGTCTGCTCGGCTGCTCTGAAATTCGATCTTGCATACGTATTCAAAATTTGCCAGAGTTTTTTACCGAAGCTGGTCTCGATCTTTCGTCGGGGCCGAATTGTGAAGCCGGCGAGATGAACACGCATATGCAAGCGCAGGACTGGAGTGCTTCACTCGGAGCGCGATTGCGCTGCGCCACGCGGCTCAAGGTTTGTTCGAAATGAAGGCGGCCGTGCTACGCGCCTTCGGGCAGGATCTCGACATCGAGGACGTTGCCATTGCCGATCCGCGCGATCGGGAAGTGATGGTCCGGATCATGGCCACCGGCGTATGCAGCAGCGACCTCTCCACCATTCGCGGCAAGACGGGTTCCGGATTGCCTTTGATCCCCGGGCATGAGGCTGCCGGCGTCGTGGAGCGGGTCGGCCCAGGCGTGAGCAAGGTCAGGCCCGGCGACCGTGTCGTGTTGAGTTGGGCGCCCAATTGCGGGCATTGTTTCTATTGTCAGGACAGTCACCCGACCCTTTGTGACGTTTATGGCGGCGCTGCTGCGAGTGGTGGACTCTGGGACCGCACCAGCCGGCTGGGGCCGATTGCAGCGCCGATCAAACACTATTCCTGCGTCTCGTCCTTCGCTGAACTCGCCATTGTGCCCGAAACCGGCTGCATTCCCATTGCGGCAGACGTGCCCTTTGCGGTTGCGGCGCTGGTCGGCTGCGCGGTGACCACGGGGTTTGGCGCAGTGGTCAATGATGCAGCGGTTCGCGCTGGAGAGTCCGTAGCGGTTGTTGGCGTGGGCGGGGTCGGCATTAATGCTCTGCAGGCCGCTGCCTTGGCCGGAGCCGAGACCATTATTGCGCTCGATACCAATGCACAGAAGGCCGAACTGGCCCTGGCCAATGGAGCGACGCATTTCATCAACCCGGCCGAGGATGGCGCGCTTGAAAGCATTTGGGCGCTGACGGGCGGGCGAGGCGTCGATCACAGCATTGAATGCACCGGCCGGCCGGCTGCGATGGCGAGCGCTTATGAAATGACACGCCCGGCCGGTTCGGTGGTGATAGTGGGTATTGCACCTGCAGGCGCCGAGTTCGCCATTCCGGCCATCGGCCTGCCGGGGTCCAAGAAGCGCATCATCGGCTCCATCTATGGCGGTGGCGTGCCCGAGCGGGACATCAACAAGATCCTGCGCCTCTACAAGACCGGACGATTGGCGCTGGACAGCCAGATCGGCAAGCGCATTGGCCTGGGCCAGGTCAATGATGCGCTGCGCTGGCTGGAACAGGGTGTACTGGCCCGCACCATTATCGAGTTTGCCGCATGAACGCGCCCGCTGGCCAATTTGAGAAACAGACCATGGGTCAGGCGTTGCCTCTGTTGCTGCTGCCGGGCACGGTCTGTGATGCGCGCCTGTTCGGGCCTCTGATGGCGGAACTGGATCATCCGGACATGCGGGTCATGGAGATGACCGGCGCCGATTCGACGCTTGAATTGGCAAGGAAGCTGCTGGCAAAGGCGCCTAAGCGGTTCGCTTTGCTCGGTTTTTCCCTGGGCGGAATTGTGGCGCTCGAGATGGTGGCGCAGGCGCCCGAGCGGGTTGAGCGGCTGGCTTTGCTCGACACGACGCCGCGACCGGACCCTGCAGACAACGCCAAGGTGCGTCGCCAAGTCGTTGAAAAAGCCCGGAAAACCGGGATGGACGGCTATATTCTGGATGCCTGGGAAAAGCTGGTGTCTCCGTCGAATGCGGGGGACGAAAAGCTCAAGGAAATCATCGTCGAAATGGCCCGGGATGCGGGCGTCGACGTGCTGGCGGCGCAATCGGAAGTGGCGATCCATCGCGCAGATAGCCGCGACCGGCTGAAGGCGATCAACGTGCCGACGCTGGTCCTGGGGGGTGAACATGAACAGATCTGCCCGCTCGCGGCGCATGAGGAAATCGCCGGCGGCATTGCCGGCGCGCGTTTCTTCACCATTCCACACGCTGGGCACTTCGCCCCGCTTGAAAATCCTGCCGCAGTGGCGCGTCATGTGCGCGACTGGTTGGCTGGGACAGATGCACACCATGCCGCGCAGGCAGCAGACCAAGGAGTTGAGATGAGCGCGAATGACAGCACCGGCAAGGGCAAGGCAATGCCCGCCACCGGCAAGGAAGAGGTGCTGCAGGTCGAGCGCCATGACTATGTCGACCTGGCACCGACCGACCGGCCGCGCGGCCAGTCGATGGAGGGATTCGACGATATCTATACTGACATTGTCGATTACATCATCCGTTGCACCCACAAGATCTGGGATGAGCGCGATATCGGGCTGATCTACACCCATTACACCCATAATTGCGTGCTCTATGGCAGCACCGGCACGATCTACAACCGCGAAGACATCGTTCGCGACACCATCCAGCGGCTGGTGAGCTTTCCCGAGCGGCGCGGCATGGGCACCCAGGTGATCTGGAATGGTAATGACAAGGAAGGCTTCTTCACCAGCCATCTGGTGACCGGTTCCGGCCGTCATACCCAATACGGCCATTTTGGACCGCCGACCGGAAAGCCGTTTGTCAGCCGAACCATTGCGGACTGCATGATCTTCCAGAACAAGATCTACCGGGAGTGGGTCGTGGCCGACAATATGGCCATTATCCAGCAGCTTGGCCTGGATCCGCATGCCTTCGCCATGCGCACCGCCAAGGCCAAGTTCGATGCGGGGCTGCTCTCGCTCGATATCGGCGAGAACCGTCGCTTTGTCGGCCAGACCCCGCCGGCGGAGAAGGCCGATACGTCACTGGCCCACAATGATGTGGAAGCCCAGACCATCGAAATGCTGCATGAGATCTTCGTCAAGCGCATGTTTGGCCGGATCACGCAGGATTATGCGCCGAACGCGCAGTATCACGGCCCGCTGATGAAGGAGCTTTATGGTCACGCGGCCATTATTCACCAGCATCTGGGGCTGATCGGCTCGCTGCCCGACGCTTCCTATGAAATCCAGCATGTGGCGTCGAATCCGTGCGACGAGGGCGGCACCAAGGTTGCCGTGCGCTGGATCATGGAAGGTCATCACCTCGGCTATGGAATTCTGGGCACGCTGGGCGATCCGACCGGTAAGCGCGTGCAGGTGATGGGCATGAGCCATTATCACTGGAAGAACGGCAAGATCGTCGATGAGTGGACGGTCTATGACGAGATGAGCCTGCTCACCCAGGTCAAGCTGGGGCAGTTGGCAGACGGCGCCGAGGCCGAATAATACGAAAACGGGAGCGGCCAGACCGCTCCCGTTTTTGCTTTTGGGCCGTCGTTCCGACTGGCTATTCGGGGTCACGTGTCGCGCGGGAGCGCAAGGCGTCGACCACCTGCTGGTTCGAGATCGAGCCGATCTCGTTGCCGTCCTCATCGGTGACCCCAATGGTATCTGCGCCATCAGACAGGGCGTCGATCACATCAGCGACCGGCGCGTCGGAAACGACCTGAACCTCGTTATCGGGGCTCGCGGAAGGCGCATCGGCGCTGGCCAGCATCACGTCCGAGGCCTGCAGAACCCGCAGCGGGTTCATGTGGGTGACGAAATCCTCGACATAGGCATTGGCCGGATTGGCCGTGATTTCCTGGGGTGTGCCGGCCTGGGTAATGCGCCCGCCATCCATGATGGCGATGCGATTGCCCAGCTTGAAGGCCTCATCCAGATCGTGGCTGACAAAGATGATGGTACGCTTGAGCTTGGCCTGAAGTTCGAGCAACTCATCCTGCAGTCGTGTGCGGATCAGCGGGTCGAGCGCGGAGAAGGGCTCGTCCATGAGCAGGATCGGCGCTTCGGTGGCGAAGGCCCGCGCCAGGCCAACGCGCTGTTGCATGCCGCCCGAAAGCTCGCCGACCTTGCTGTCGGCCCAGTCGGCCAGGCCGACCAGTTCGAGCTGTTCCTTGACCTTGGCCTCGCGTTTGGCACGGCTCATGCCGCCCAGTTCGAGGCCGAGGGCGACATTGTCGGTGACATTGCGCCAGGGCAGAAGGCCGAATTGCTGAAAGACCATGGCGACGCATTCGCGGCGCAGGCGCAAAAGGTCGTCCTTGCTGCAATTGCCGGGGTCGCAGGTCCAATCGCCAATATTGACCCGCACATTACCGCGCACCACCGGGTTGAGCCCATTGACGGCCCGCAAGAGGGTGGACTTGCCCGAGCCGGACAGGCCCATAAGGACGAGGATTTCGCCCTCCTGTACCGACAGCGAGCAATCATGCACGCCCAGTATCTGGCCGGTGTCCTGCTGGATTTCGGCGCGGTCCCGCCCGGCATCCATCAGCGGCAGGGCGGTGTCGGGATGATCGCCGAAGACGATGCTCACATTGTCGAAGACGACAGCGTCACTCATTTCTGTTCACTCCCGATGCGCAGCATACGGTCAAGGATAATGGCCACCACGACGATGACGAAGCCGCTTTCAAAGCCGAGGGCCGTGTTGACCGAGTTGAGCGCCCGCACCACGGGGACGCCAAGACCGTCTGCACCCACGAGCGCGGCGACCACGACCATGGACAGCGAGAGCATGATGGTCTGATTGAGGCCCGCCATGATCTGGGGGAGGGCAAAGGGCAGTTCGACCTTGATCAGTTTCTGCGTGCCGGTGCCGCCAAAGGCATCGACCGCTTCGAGCAAGGGTGTCGGCGTGCTGGAAATGCCCAGATAGGTCAGCCGGATCGGGGCGGGCAGCACGAAGATGACGGTGGCGATCAGGCCGGGCACCATGCCGATGCCAAAGAAGACGATGGCCGGAATGAGATAGACGAAGGTGGGCAGGGTCTGCATCAGGTCGAGGACCGGCTGCAGGTAGCGATAGAGCTTGGGGCGGTGGGCCACAAAGATACCGATGGGCACGCCGATGGACATGCAAACCAGGCAAGCGCTCATCACCAGGGTGAGGCTTTCGGTGGTGGCTTCCCAATATTCCTGGTTGAGGATGAACAGGAAGCCGACCAAAACCAGCAGGCAGGTCTTCCAGTTGCGCTGCAGGATCCAGGTCAGACCAACAAACAGGCCGATGATAATGAGCGGATGCGGCGTCTGCAGCAGCCAGAGCAGCCCCTCAATCAGGGCCTCGGCGCCGTCGGCCATGGCGTCGAACACGCCGGAAAAATTGTCACGAAGCCAATCGAAAAAGTTGCTGGCCCATTTGCCGATCGGAATCTTGTTGTCAGTCAGCCAGTCCACAGCCGTACTCCCTCAAAACGTCCAGCCCAGGCATTTGGCAGAGCTGGCCGGGAGAGTGACCCCGGCATTGTGTGCCGGGGTCACTCTGGATCAGAGTTATGTCGCGTGTCGGATACGCGCCGACCTTAAAGGCCGAGTTCGGCCGTGACCGCGGCAGCGCCGTCGCCACCGTCCAGCGTGGTGACACCCTCGACCCATGCCAGCACGGCGTCGGGGTTGGCCTGCATCCAGGCCAGCGACGCGTCGCCGGCGTCTTCACCGTCATTGAGGATGGCGCCCATGATTTCGTTTTCCATGGGCAGGGAGAACTTCATGTTCTCAAGCAGCTTGCCCACATTGGGGCATTCCTCGGCGAAGCCCTGACGGGTGACGGTCTGGACGATGCCTTCGCCGCCGAAGAAGTCTTCACCGCCGGGCAGGTACTTGATGGGGAAGGCCGAATTCATCGGGTGCGGGGCCCAACCCAGGAAGACAACATCTTCGCCGTCATCAACCAGGCGGTTGACCTGGGCCAGCATGCCCTGTTCGGAGCTTTCAACGACGTCAAAGTCTTCCAGGCCATGAGTGTTGTTGTCGATCAGTTCGACAAGATAGGCATTGCCTTCGTTGCCCGGCTCGATGCCATAGATCTTGCCATCGAGCTCGTCGCGGAAATCGGCGATCTTGCTGTAGGAGGTCAGGCCCTTGTCGAAGGTGTATTCGGGCACGGCCAGGGTGTAGTTGGTGCCTTGGAGATTGGTGGTGATCACCTCGATCTCGCCGCTTTCCAGATAGGGCGTGATGGCGCCGGTCTGGGCGGGCATCCAGTTGCCGAGGAAAATATCGACATCATCGCTTTCGAGCGACGCGAAGGTGACAGGCACGGAAAGGACCTTGACGTCCACATCGTAGCCGAGGGCCTCGAGCACCTGCCGCGCAGCGGCGGTGGTGGTGGTGATGTCAGTCCAGCCGACATCCGAGAAGGAGACCGATTCGCACTGACCGGCGGCGAAGGCGGAGGTCGACATCAGCGACACGGCCAGGGCGCCCGTCAGCGTGAGGATAGGTTTGATCATGGATTTGCTCCAGCGTGCAGGTTGGAATTTTGTTGATTGACTGTTCAATCAAAACCTACATGATGGGCAATGTAAAGCCCAGAAGCGGGAAAACTGCCCAGATGCCGAAAATTGGAATGCAGCCTTTGCGTCGACAGGCAATGATCCGCGCGACAATTTCGGAAATCGCTGCGGCGGGATCTCTCGACGTTACTGTCAGTCAGATTGCAAAACGGGCCGGAATGTCTCCGGCCCTGGCCATGCATTACTTTGGAACCAAGGATAAAATCTTCCTAGCGACGATGCGGCATGTCCTTGAACTGTATAGGCAGGCCGTGAAAAGCAGGCTGGATGGCATCGCTGACCCCTATGAGCGCATTGTCGGGATCATCGATGCGAGCTTTGAGGCGAGCCAGCTCGAGCGCGAAGTGGTGGCGGCCTGGCTGGCTTTTTACGTGCGAGCGCTGCAGTCGGGCGAGGCCCGGCGATTGCTCAATGTCTATGCCGGACGGCTGCAATCCAACCTCCGGTTCAACTTGCGCCAATTGTTCGACGAGGCGACGGCAAGGCAGATCGCGCAGGGATTGGCCTCGCTGATTGACGGCTTCTACATCCGCCACGCCTTGCAGGATCTGGTCCCCGATCGGGATGAAACCAGAGCCCTGGTTCAGGACTATCTTGAACTGTGGCTCGAAAGGAAAAATCGACTTGGCTGACAAGCCCAATATTCTTGTTCTCATGGCCGACCAGCTCAACGGGACGCTGTTTCCCGATGGACCGGTCGAGTGGTTGCATGCGCCTAACCTGAAGGCCCTGGCGGCCCGCTCGGCGCGGTTTGCCAATGCCTATACCGGCTCGCCGCTCTGCGCGCCGGGCCGGGCGAGTTATATGTCCGGCCAATTGCCACATCGCACCCGGGTCTATGACAATGCGGCCGAATTTGCCTCCGATATCCCGACCTATGCGCATCATCTGCGTCGTGCAGGCTATTCCACAGCGCTATCGGGCAAGATGCATTTTGTCGGCCCCGACCAGATGCATGGTTTTGAAGAGCGGTTGACGACCGATATCTACCCGGCCGATTTCGGCTGGACACCCGATTATCGCAAGCCGGGCGAGCGGGTGGACTGGTGGTATCACAATCTCGGCTCGGTCACCGGCGCGGGGATCGGCGAGATTTCCAATCAGCTCGAATATGACGACGAGGTGGCCTATCACGCCACGCGCAAGATCTATGATCTGGGCCGGCGGCAGGACGCGCGTCCCTGGATGCTGACGGTGAGTTTCAGCCATCCGCACGACCCATATGTGGCGCGCCGGAAGTATTGGGACCTTTATGAGGATTGTGCGCATCTCGACCCCGAGGCGCCCGCCTTTGACCTGGCCGATCAAGACCCGCACTCGCGCCGTCTGCTCGAGGCGAGCGATGCCAATTCGTTCGACATTACCGAGGACAATATCCGTCGCTCGCGTCGCGCGTATTTCGCCAATATCTCCTATATCGACGACAAGATCGGGGAGGTGCTGAGCGCGCTTGAAGCGACCGAACAGTCCGAAGACACGATCATCGTGCTCGTGTCCGACCATGGCGACATGCTGGGCGAGCGCGGGCTGTGGTTCAAAATGAGCTTCCTCGAGGGCTCGTCGCGCGTGCCGCTGATGATCGCGGCGCCTGGTTTGCCTGCGGGGCGGATCGAAACCCCGGTCAGCACGATGGATGTCAATCCGACGCTGGCGGACCTGGCCGGGATTGATCTGGGTGAAATCCTGCCCTGGACCGATGGGGAGACGCTGGTGCCGCTGGCCCGGGGCGAAGCCCGGACCACGCCGGTGCTGATGGAATATGCCGCCGAAGGGTCCGAGGCGCCATTGGTGGCGATCCGGCAGGGGCAATGGAAGTACATCCATTGCGAGCTCGACCCGCCGCAATTGTTCGATCTCGAGGCCGATCCGCATGAGTTGCGCAATTTGGCGCACGACCCCGCTTATGCCGCCGAGGCGGCCCGCTTTGCGGCCATGGTGAGTGAGAATTGGGACCTTGCCGCCTTCGATGCCGCGGTGCGCGAAAGCCAGGCCCGGCGGTTGATCGTCTACGAGGCGCTGCGCAATGGCGCCTATTTTCCCTGGGATTTCCAGCCGCTGCAGCGGGCCTCCGAGCGCTTCATGCGCAATCACATGGACCTCAATGTCCTCGAACACAATCAACGCTATCCGCGAGGCGAATGAGCATGCGTAACGCCCAGCCCAAAGCGAGCCATTTCATCGATGGTCAATATGTCGAAGACCCCGCCGGGGCCGAGATCGCTTCCGTCTATGCCGCAACCGGCGAGACCATTGCCGTGCTGCATTCGGCCACGCCGGCGATCATCGACAAGGCGTTGAGCGCAGCGTCGCGCGCGCAGAAGCAATGGGCGGCCCTGCGGCCGGCCGATCGTGGGCGGGTGTTGCGCAAGGCGGCCGACATTATCCGGTCGCGCAACCAAGAATTGTCCGAACTCGAAACCCTGGATACCGGCAAGCCGATCCAGGAAACGCTGGTGGCAGATGCGCTGTCGGGCGCCGAGGCGCTGGAATATTTCGGGGGTATCGCCGCGGGCATCACAGGCGAGACCGTGCCGCTGGGCGAGGATTTCGTCTATACCATGCGTGAGCCGCTGGGCGTTTGCGTGGGGATTGGCGCCTGGAACTATCCGACCCAGATCGCCTGCTGGAAGGCGGCGCCGGCGCTGGCCTGCGGCAATGCCATGGTGTTCAAGCCCAGCGAGATGACGCCGCTCGGCGCGCTGAAACTGGCCGAGATCCTGATCGAGGCGGGTGCGCCGGCCGGGCTGTTCAACGTGGTTCAGGGCTATGGCGATGTCGGGGCGGGCCTGATTGCCGACAGGCGCGTCGACAAGGTGTCGCTGACCGGTTCGGTGCCCACGGGGCGCAAGGTCTATGCCGCCGCCGCCGAGGGGATACGGCATGTGACGATGGAGCTGGGGGGAAAGTCGCCGCTGATCATCTTCGAGGATGCTGACATCGAAAATGCGGTGAGTGCGGCGATCAACGCCAATTTCTATTCGACGGGGCAGATCTGTTCGAATGGCACGCGGGTGTTTGTGCATCGCGATATCCGGGCAAAGTTTGTTGCGCGGCTGGTCGAGCGCAGCCGGCTGGCGGTGATTGGCAATCCGCTGGACCCCGCGACGCAGATCGGGCCGATGGTGAGTGCAGTCCAGCGCGAAAAGGTGCTGGCCTATATCGCGACCGGCAAGGCCGAGGGTGCGCAATTGATGCTGGGCGGCGGGGTGCCGCAGGGCGAGCGCTATGCCA
Source organism: Devosia sp. (assembly GCA_040218355.1). Classification (GTDB taxonomy): domain Bacteria; phylum Pseudomonadota; class Alphaproteobacteria; order Rhizobiales; family Devosiaceae; genus Devosia. The sequence goes on from JAVJRP010000015.1 coordinate 166,742, forward strand.
TCGGCAACTATATCGAGCCGACCATTTTCGATGGCGTGACCGATGAGATGACCATTGCCCGCGAGGAGATTTTCGGGCCGGTGCTGTCGGTGCTCGAATTCGGGGATGAGGACGAGGTCATCGCGCGCGCAAATGCGACCGAGTTCGGCCTGGCGGCTGGTGTGTTCACCAGGGATATCAAGCGTGCCCATCGGGTCGTGGCCTGTTTGGAGGCCGGGACCTGCTGGATCAATACCTACAATCTCACACCGGTCGAGGCACCCTTTGGCGGCGTCAAGATGTCAGGGGTGGGCCGGGAAAATTCACGCGCGGCCATCGAGCATTATTCGCAGCTCAAATCGGTCTATGTCGCCATGGGTGACGTCGAGGCGCCTTTCTAGTCTGGAAAGCCGCGGCCGGTGTGCCGCGGCAGGGATAGTTCAATGCAAGCAGATTTCGTCATCATCGGCTCGGGTTCGGCTGGCGCCACCATGGCTGCGCGCCTGAGCGAAAGCGGGCAGCATTCGGTGATCGTGCTCGAATTTGGTGGTTCCGACATGGGACCGCTGATCCAGATGCCGGCGGCGCTGAGCTACCCGATGAACATGGCGATGTATGACTGGGGCTACAAAAGCGAGCCCGAGCCCCATCTGGGTGGGCGGCGGCTCGTGGTGCCGCGCGGCAAGGTGGTCGGTGGCTCGTCCTCGATCAACGGCATGGTTTATGTGCGTGGCCATGCGCGCGACTTCGACACCTGGGCGCAGAGCGGGGCGAAGGGTTGGAGCTATGCCGATGTGCTGCCCTATTTCAAGCGCATGGAAAACTGGCACGATGGCGGCCATGGCGGGGATCCGGCCTGGCGCGGCACCGATGGGCCGCTGCATGTGACGCGCGGCAAGCGAGACAACCCCCTGTTCAAGGCTTTCGTTGAGGCAGGCACGCAAGCCGGTTTCGAGCGCACAGACGACTATAATGGCGAAAAGCAGGAGGGCTTCGGCCCGATGGAGCAGACGGTCTGGAAGGGCCGGCGCTGGTCCACCGCCAATGCCTATCTCAAGCCGGCGCTGAAGCGGCCCAATCTGGAGTTGGTCAAGTGCCTTGCGCGCCGCGTGGTGATCGAGAATGGCCGTGCTGTCGGCGTCGAGATCGAGCGCGGCGGCAGGATCGAGACCGTGCGGGCCCATCGGGAGGTGATCGTGGCGGCGTCCTCGATCAACTCGCCAAAACTGCTGATGCTCTCCGGCATTGGTCCGGCTGCGCATCTGGCAGAGCATGGCATTGACGTGGTCGCTGACCGGCCGGGTGTCGGGCAGAACCTGCAGGACCATCTCGAACTCTATATCCAGCAGGCTTCGACCCAGCCGATAACGCTCTACAAGCACTGGAATTTGTGGGGCAAGGCGCTGGCCGGGGCGCAATGGCTGTTCTTCAAATCCGGGCTGGGCGCCTCGAACCAGTTCGAAAGTGCCGGCTTCATCCGTTCCCGTGCGGGGGTGGAGTATCCCGATATCCAGTTCCATTTCCTGCCCATTGCGGTGCGTTATGACGGACAGGCCGCGGCCGAGGGGCATGGCTTTCAGGCGCATGTGGGGCCGATGCGGTCGGCTTCGCGTGGCGCAGTTACACTCACCTCGGGTGATCCACGACAGGCACCGTCGATCCTGTTCAATTACATGTCCGATCCACAGGACTGGGCGGACTTCCGCCATTGTATCCGGGTGACCAGGGAGATCTTTGCGCAGCCGGCCTTTGATGCCTATCGGGGTGCGGAAATCCTGCCGGGGGCGGCAGCGCAGAGCGATGAGGAGTTGGATGCCCATATTCGGGAGCACGCCGAAAGCGCCTATCACCCCTGCGGCACCTGCCGCATGGGTTCGACCGATGACCGTCAGGCGGTGGTCGATGAACAGTGCCGGGTGATCGGGGTTGATGGGTTGCGAGTCGCTGATAGTTCGATCTTTCCCACCATTCCCAACGGCAATCTCAATGCACCATCGATCATGGTGGGCGAAAAGGCGTCCGACCATATTCTGGGGCAGGGCATGCTGCCGCCGGAACAGGTGCAACCCTGGATCAATCCGCGCTGGCAGGAATCGGATCGGTAGCGACAGGCGACACTGTGTGAGGCAGCAGTTGATTGCCTCCCGCTGCATCGAAAAGTGGATGCTTTCTTGGTGGCGGCTTGTGACGGGTAAATAGCAGCCGGGCCGTTGTTCTCACTGGTCGAGGACGCGTGGCACAAGCGGCGCTTCCGGCTTTGGCGTTGCGTCACTCGATTAAAATTCTATAACTTTCAATAGGTTGACGGCGTCGTTGGGGCAGCGCTGCGTTACGGCCCCATAGCGGCGCTTGACTCTTCTCGCGCTTGAATCAATAGTTCGGTCAGTCACCGAACTAATTAGGGCATCGATGTGAGCCAGGCCATTCGAATTTCGCGGCAGTATTCTCTTCGCTCTGTCATGGAAGCGATCGTGCAGGGTGGCTCGGTGTCCCGCGCTTCGCTGTCCAAGCAGACGGGTCTGTCCAAGCAGACCATTTCGGAAATCATGCGCCAGCTCGAAGACGAAGGCTGGGTGCAAGAGACCGGCCGCACCAGCGGGCATGTCGGGCGCACGGCGGTCACCTATGAACTGGTGCCGTCGGCTGCCTATATCGCGGCGGTTGATCTGGGTGGCACCAAGGTGCGCGTCGCCATTTGCGATTTGTCCAGCCATGTCCTCGCCGAAGTGACCGAGCCGACCCATGCGGCCGGTGGGCAGGCCGTGGTCGAGCAGATCGTTCAACTTTGCTGGCAGGCCGCGGACAAGGGCGGTGTGCCGCGCGACAAGCTACGCATTGCGGTCGTCGGCGCTCCCGGAGCGCCGCAGCCGGAGACGGGGCGCGTGCTGCTGGCGCCCAATATTGCCGGTTTCGATCAGATGGACGTTGCCGGGGCGCTGGAATCTGCCCTGGGTTTCGAGGCCATGCTTGAAAACGACGTCAATCTGGCGGTGCTTGGCGAGAGCTGGCTGGGTGTCGGTCAGGGCGTCGACGATCTTGCCTTCATTGCCCTGGGCACGGGTGTTGGCAGCGGCTTGATGTTAAACGGACAATTGGTGCGCGGCGCGACCAATGCGGCGGGCGAGCTGGGCTTTCTGCCTTTCGGTGCCGATCCGTTTGAATCAGAATCACTGCGGGCGGGCGCGTTCGAGCGTGTCGTTGCTTCCCATGGTATCATCGGGCGCTATCGCGATGCTGTCGGGCACGATGCTACGGTTCCGGCGGTTTTCGAGAAGGCCAATGCCGGTGACGCCGACGCCATAAAGGTGCTTGATGATACGGCGCGCTATCTAGCGCGGGGTATTGGCGCCATCGCCGCCATGGCGAACCCACAAAAAGTCATTTTGGGTGGCTCCATCGGAGCGCGGCCTGAACTGGTCGAGCGGGTCCGGCAGGTGCTGCCGCTCTGCTTTCCCTATCCGGTCGAGGTCGAGGCGAGCGTTCTGGGCAATCACGCGGCCCTGGTTGGCGCTGCGGCCATCGGGCTGAGCCATCTGCACAATACGCTGTTCGGCACGGAAACGCCGGAAGCCCGCATCTCGCTGCCGCCCGCCAATGCTGCGTCGATGCGCGAGGTGCTCAAATGAGTGAAACCCTGCACAACCGGCTGCTGGCCGCCCTGGATCGAGACGACGCCATTGGCCTGTTGCGCGGTGCCATCGGGTGCAACAGCGTCACCGGCAAGGAGGCCAGTATGGTGGCCTATCTTGATGCGCAGATGCGGGAACGTAGCCTTGCCGATATCGAGATCGCCGAGTTCCTGCCGGGGCGGCCCAATATCTGGGGTCGTCGCAAGGGTCGTGGCGGCGGCAAGCGTCTGCAGTTCATCGGTCATACCGATACGGTGCATGTCGAGGGCTGGCGCGAGCACTGGGCGGGCGATGAACGCGAAGATCCGTTCGGCGCCCCAATCATTGATGGTGAAATCTGGGGGCGCGGTGCGGGTGATCTCAAGGCCGGCATCTGCTCAAGCCTGGCAGCGATAAGCCTGCTCGACCGGGCCGGTATCCAACTCAAGGGCGATGTGGATTTCGCTTTTGTCGGCGACGAGGAAAGCGGCGAGCCGGGCAGTGGGGTGTCTGCCGGGGTCAAGGCGCACGTGGCGCGTATCGCGGCGGGCGAACTGCCGCGCCCGGACTTCGTGGTCTACACCGAGCCCACGCGGCTGGCGGTCTATCCAGCGCAGATCGGCTTTTTCATTGCCGATATCACCATTACCGGCAAGTCGGCCTATTTCGGCGTGCCCGAATTGGGACGTGATGCGCTCAAGGCGAGCCACAAGGTGATGAGTGCGCTCTGGGCGCATTCGGACGAAGTGTCTGCGCGTGCCGAACATGCGCTGGTGGGCAAGGGATTCCTGCTCATCACCACGCTCAATGGCGGTGGTTTCATTGCCGTTCCCGAGCGCTGCACGCTGTCTCTGATCCGCAAGCTGCTGCCAGGCGAGAGCCTGGATGCGGCGGCCCGGGAGCTAGAAAAGGTCATTCGCGGTGCGGTGACCGACCCTGATATTGCCGTCGAAATCGCCTATCCGGCCGGGCGCGATCACGCCCTTGGCGGCACGGCAGCAGAGATCGATCTGGATCATCCGGCCCTTGCTCTGCTGCAGGACAGCGTTGCGAAGGCCATGCCCGGACGGGGAGGCGCCGAGGGGGCGCCGTTCTGGTCGGAGACTCCGTTCTTCGTGAACGGGCTGGGCATTCCCGCCGTCTATTGCGCGCCGGGGGATATTCGCAACTGCCACACATTCGAGGAGCGCGTCAGCGTCGAGGAATATCTCGCCGGGGTCGTGGCCTTTGCCGGTTTCATCGCCCGCTATTGCGGGGTGGAAGACGAAAACTAGGGAATTTTCAATCAAGGGAGAAATGAACATGAAAACCACGACAAAACTGGCAACGGCCCTGCTGGCCGCAACGCTGCTCCATCCCGTTGCGGGCTTTGCCCAGACCGTGGGGCCGAATGGCGAAAGCGCCACTCCGTCCTCCGACGTTGTTCTTAGCGATGAGGATATCGCGGCCCTTGCGGGCCAGGGCTACAAGGCGGCACTGCTCTGGCACACCTCGTCGGACTTCATCAACGCGGTCTCGGCCGGCGCCAATGATGAATTTGCGCGCGCCGGGGTCGACGTGGTCGTGACCACCGATGCCGGTTTCGACGCCGCCAAGCAGCGCTCGGACATCGAGACGGCCCTATCGGCAGGACCCAATGTCATCCTGTCGCTGCCGCTTGATCCCGTGACTTCGGCTGCTGCCTTCAGGGAAGCCGTGGAGTCGGACGTGGAACTGGTGTTCCTCTCCAACCTGCCGGCCGACTATGTGCATGGCACGGACTATGCCGCCATCGTCACCGACGATCTGTTCCAGATGGGCAAACAGGCGGCCGACGTGCTGGCCGAGGCCATCGGGGGCGAAGGCGAGGTGGGCTATATCTTCCACGATGCCAGCTATTACGTGACCAACCAGCGCGATCAGGCGTTCAAGACGACGATCGAGACCGACTATCCCGATATTTCGATTGTCGCCGAGCAGGGCATTTCCGATCCGGCGCGTGCCGAGGAACTGGCCAGCGCCATGCTGCTGCAGAACCCCGAGCTCGACGGCATCTATGTGACCTGGGCCGAACCGGCCGATGGGGTACTGGCCGCGCTGCGCGGTGCCGGCAATAGCGAAACCAAGGTCGTCACGCTCGACCTCTCAGAGCCTATTGCGCTCGATATGGTGCGCGGTGGCAATGTCGCCGGTATCGTGGCTGACGAGGCCTATGAGCTGGGCCGCGCCATGGCTGCGGTGGGTTTGAAGGCGTTGCTGGGCCAGGAATCTCCGGCCTTTGTGGTGGCGCCCGCGCTGACCGTCACGGCCGGCAACGTGGCCGAAGGCTGGCAGCAGTCGCTGCGTCGCGACGCACCCGCTTCGGTGCTGGCCGCACAGTAATTCCTCCCGGGGCGGGGGCAATCGTGCTCCCGCCTCAACCCTGATTTTCATGAGGCCGCCATGACCGCGCCCCAGTCCGCCGCTCCCACGACGCCTTCGCTCTTGGCCCGCCTGTCCGGCGCCAATCTGCAGCAGTATGTCGTCTATGTCGGCTTTCTCGCCATCTTCCTGTTCTTTGCGGTGGTGCTGCGCGACAGCGGCTTCCTGACCCAGAGAAACCTGGTCAACATCATCCTGCAGACCGCGCCGGTGACAATCATGGCGATCGGGCTGGTGTTTGCCCTGTCGGCCGGCGAGATCGACCTTTCGATCGGCTCCACTGTCGCCGTTTCCGCGCTTGGCGGGGCGATGGCCATGGCGGCATTTCCGCAGGCGGCGCTGCTGGCCGGAATTGCTGCCGGACTTGGCATGGGGCTGCTGGTCGGGTTGGTCAATGGGGCGCTGGTCGCCTATCTGCGGCTGCCCTCGTTCCTCGTGACACTGGCCACCATGGGCCTGTTTGCCGGGGTAGCGCGTTCGCTGACGCAATTGCGCTCGATACCGGTCACCGACCCGGTGTTCACGGGCCTGTTCGGCTCGGGCAATTTGTTCGGCATTCCATCGCTGGTCATCTGGACAATTGCGGCGGTGGCCATAGGCCACTTCATCTTCCGGCAAACCAAGTATGGCGCGCATGTGCTGGCGACGGGTGACAATGCGCGGGCGGCCATGGTCACCGGCATCAAGGTGCCGCGGGTCCGGCTCTCGGTGTTTCTGATCAGCGGCGCCATGGCGGGGCTGGCCGGGCTGCTCTATTCTGGGCGGCTGCAGGCGGCGAAATATACACTGGGCGAAACCGACCTGATGACGGTAATTGCCGCAGTGATTGTCGGGGGCACGCTGCTCAATGGTGGCAAGGGCTCGATCATCGGGGCGCTGGTGGGCTCGCTGATGATGGGCATGCTCAACAATGGGCTGATCCTGATGGGGCTGTCCGTTTCCGACCAGATGATCGTCCGCGGTCTCATCATCCTCATCGCTGTCGCGGTCTCGCTGCGCGAAACCTCCCGCTAGGAGTTGCAATCATGTTTCTCGACGTTCTGCGCCGCCGCAATCCCGCCTTTGTCGAAGCCGCCATGGCGTTGCATCAATCAGGGCAGATACCGGCCAATGCCTATGTGCTCGATCTCGATGCGGTCGAAGCCAATGCGCGGGTGCTCAAGTCCGAAGCGGACAAGTACAGCCTCAAGATCTTTGCCATGACCAAGCAGGTGGGTCGCTCGTCCAGCTTCTGCCGGGCGGTGCAGCTTGGCGGTATCGAAAAGTCGGTGGCCGTCGACATGGCCTGTGCCCGCGCCACTCATAACGCCGGGATGCCGGTGGGCCATCTGGGGCATTTGCAGCAGGTGGCACGAGCCGAGGCCGACGCGGCGGCTGCAACCTTCCGGCCGGATTACTGGACCGTGTTCAACGCCGAAAAGGCGCATGAGGCCGGGCAGGCGGCGCACAAGGCGGGCTACAAGCAGAACCTGCTCGCGCGCATCAAGGCGGAGGGCGATACCTTCTATCGCGGCCATGAGGGCGGGTTCGAGGCAGCCGATATCGTGGGCATCGCTGAGGGGCTGGACCGGGTTGAGGGTGGGCGCTTTGCCGGGATCACCACTTTCCCCGCGCTACTGTTCGACCACGAGACGCGCAAGGTGAAGCCGACGCCGAACCTGTCCACCTTGTCGCGTGCGGCCGAAGCGCTGCACAGGGCAGGGCGGCGGGATGTCGAGATCAATGCGCCGGGCACCACATCATCAGTGTTGCTGCAGGGGCTTGCCGAAGCCGGGGCAACGCAGTGCGAGCCGGGCAATGGGCTGCATGGCACGACGGCGCTGCATGTGATGGAGGACCTGCCCGAACTGCCGGCGGTGCTCTACCTCACCGAGGTGTCGCATCTGTCGGGCGGCAAGGCCTATTGCCTGGGCGGCGGGTTCTATATCGATCCGATCTTCCCCGATTATCCGGTCAAGGCCATCGTTTCGCGCGAGCCGACGACGGCTGCGGGCGCGATGCGCGAGGTGGAAATTCCGCCCCCGTCGGCCATCGACTATTACGCGATGATCGATGCTGACGGTCCTGCCGCGCCGCGACCCGGCGATACGGCAGTGTTCGGGTTTCGCGGGCAGGCCTTTGTGACGCGCGCCTATGTCGTGGGGGTTTCCGGCATCTCTACCGGCACCCCGAAGGTCGAAACCATTGAAGACAGCTTTGGCCGCACAGCGGCCTGGCCGGTATAGGAGACAATGACATGACCCAACCGGTTCTGGCCCTCAACAATATCCGCAAGAGCTTTGGTGGCGTCGTTGCCATCGAGGATTTCAGCCTCACCATCGAGCCAGGCGAGATCGTCGCGCTGGTCGGTGACAATGGCGCGGGCAAATCCACGCTGATCAAGATCATCTCCGGCGTGCATGCCCCGAGCTCGGGCAGTATTGTCATCGAAGGGGACAGCGTTGCCATGTCGAGCGCGACCAAGGCGCGCGAGCATGGCATCGAGGTCGTCTATCAGGATCTGGCGCTGGCCGATCAGCAATCGGTCTATATGAACCTGTTCCTCGGGCGCGAGGTCACCAAGGGTCTGCTCGGGCAGCTCGATCGCAAGACCATGATCGCCGAGACCCAGCGCCTGGTGGACGAGCTGGATGTGCGCATCCCCTCGCCGCACGCCACTATCCGCGATCTATCGGGTGGGCAGCGGCAGGGCATTGCCATAGCCCGCGCCACGCGCTGGGCCAAGAAGCTGATCCTGCTCGATGAACCCACGGCAGCGCTGGGCGTCGCGGAAACGGCCAAGGTCGAAAAGATCGTGGCCGGGCTCAAGGCGCGCAATATCGGGGTGCTGATCATCAGCCATAGCCTGGATCAGGTGTTCCGCCTGTCAGACCGCATCTGCGTGCTGCGGCGCGGCAAGCAGATCGGCATCCGCAAGACAGCGGACACCGACAAGAACGAGATCGTCTCGATGATCACCGGGCTGAGCGTGGCATAGCGCTAGAGCCCCAGCCGGTCCTTGAGCGCGTACCACCACGAGCCGAGCGTTGAATATTGCGCGCGGAACATGCGACCGCCAGGGAAGGGAATCCAGGGCAGGCTGGCAAAGGTGTCGAAGCGGGTCATGTCGCCACGCACGGCCTCGGACAGGATACGCCCGAACAGGTGCGAGCCGGTGACGCCGTGGCCGGAATAGCCGTGGGCGAAGTAGATATTCTTGCCCAGGCGGCCGAGCTGGGGGACACGCGAGAAGGAGAGGGCGAAATTGCCACTCCAGGCGTAGTCCACCTTTACGTCTCGCAAGTGCGGAAAGACCTTGTCCATATTGGGTCGCAGCTTGGCCTCGACATCGGCTGGGTCGGTGCCGCCATAGACGACGCCGCCGCCAAAGATCAGCCGGTGATCGGCAGAGAGGCGGAAATAGTCTAGGATATAACGCACGTCCTCGACGCACATGCCGGTGGGCAGCAGGGCATTGGCGCGGTCTTCGCCGAGCGGCTCGGTAGCCATCATCTGGGTGGAGACGGGCATGACCCGGGCGGTGAGTTCAGGCACGACATTGCCGAGATAGGCATTGCCGCAGATCAGCGCGGTTTTGGCCCGCACCTGACCCTTTGCCGTTGAGACGGTTGCGCCCGAGGCGTCCTGCTCAACCTTGGTGACGGGCGAGCGCTCGAATATCTTTCCGCCCAGCCCTTCGAAGGCAGCGGCTTCACCAAGGGCAAGGTTGAGCGGGTGCATATGGCCACCGGAATGGTCGATCATGCCGCCTTCATAGACGTCCGAGCCGATATGCTGTCGGATCTGGCCTTTGTCGAGCAGTTCATGGTCATCCATGCCATGGCTGCGCCAAAGCGCCTGCTTGGCCTTGAGCTCTTCCATATGCTTTGGGGTATAGGCCGCATAGATATTGCCGCGCTTGAGATCGCAATTGATGTCATAACGCTCCACACGGTCATAGATGATGCCGGCGCCTTCCTGGAGCAGGCCGCCAATGAAATTGGCCGTCTGCTGGCCATAGCGGCGCTGGACCGTATCAAGGCTTGCATTGAGGCCGTTGACCACCTGGCCGCCATTGCGGCCCGAGGCGCCCCAGCCGACTTCCGCCGCTTCGATCATGACGACCTTGAAACCGTGTTCCGCTAGGCTGATGGCCGCCGACAGGCCGGAATAGCCAGCGCCGACGACGCAGATGTCGGCCTCAAGTGTGCCTTCCAGCACCTGTGGCTGGCGGACGATGTTGCGCGATGCGGCGTAGTAGCTGGGCGGATAGGCCGAGCCGGCGTTTGGCGTTTCAGACATCAGACCACCTCGAGATAGGCGGAAAATTCAAGGTCGGTGACCTGCGAGGCAAAACCGGCATTTTCCTGGCGCTTGCAGGCGACGAACATGGATTGCAGCGTGCTGTCGAAGATGCGCGGCACCATGTCCCCATCCTCGAAGGCATTGATGGCAGAGGCCCAGTCCGCCGGCAGCTTGGGCAGGCGCTCGGAATAGGCGCGGCCCTTGAACGGCTTGGGTGGCTTGATCTGGTCTTCGATGCCGACAAGGGCAGCCCCGAGAATGCCGGCCAGCACCAGATAGGGATTGGCGTCGGCGCCCGACACGCGATGTTCGATGCGGCGGGCCTTGGGGTTGCCGCCGGGGATACGCACAGCCGTGGTGCGGTTTTCATAGCCCCAGGAAATGGCGCTGGGGGCGTGGGTGTCCGGGCGCAGCCGGCGGAAGGAATTGAAGTGGGGCGCAAAGAGCAGGGTGGTTTCAGCCATGCCAGCCATCAAGCCGCCCACGGCATGGTGCATCACCTCCGAACCGCTTTCGGTACCATCGTCAAAGACATTGTTGCCGGCCTGGTCGTTGAGGCTGAAATGGACATGGAAGCCATTGCCCGAGCGGGCGCCATAGGGCTTGGCCATGAAGGTGGCGACCAGATTGTGCTTGCGTGCGACGCCCTTGACGATGCGCTTGAACAGCACCGCGTCGTCAGCGGCCTTGAGCCCATTGGTATGCAATAGGTTGATCTCGAACTGGCCGATGCCGTTTTCGGCCACGGCAGTATCGGCCGGCACGTTCTGTTGCTGGCACTGGAGATAGACGTCGCGGAAGAACTCGCCGAAATCCTCAAGCTCATCGAGAGAGAGAATGGCGTCGGAATCGAGCCGCTTGCCCGTGTACGGGGAGATCGGGGGCTGAGCGGAATCGGGGTCCGGGTCGACCAGATAGAATTCGAGCTCGGTGGCGACGACTGGCTCCAGGCCAAGCTCGGCATAGCGCCTAAGCACATGGGCTAGGGCCTGGCGCGGATCGCCGAGGAAGGGGGTTCGCGCGTCCTGGAACAGCCAGAGCGGGATCATGGCGCTGGGGCGCGTGGTCCAGTTGATGGGCAGGGCGCCGCGCCCGGTAGGGCTGCAGATGCCGTCGGTATCACCGCTCGAAAAGACCAGCGGATTGCCCACGATATCCTCGCCCCAGACGTCCACACCGACGATGGAGAGCGGCATGCGGATGCCGCTTTCGGCAACGCGCCGGGCCTGGTCAATGGGGATGCGTTTGCCGCGCAAAATGCCGTTCAGGTCGCAGACGGCGGTATGCAGCACTTCGATCTGTGGATTGGCCGCCAGCCAGGAGACGATGTCTTCGTTTGCGATCTGATCGGAACTCATGCCTGTGCGTTGCCCTTTTTGTATGACATAGCATCAGACTAGCAGGTGCCGAGGCGTTGCGGGAGGCTGTGCAGCGAGAATGCGAACAATGGATGCGCAAAGACTTCGGCATCGCCCGCTGATCGGGGTGATTGCCTGCGGACGCATAGTGGAAGGCGAACCGGCCCAGGCGGTCAAACACCGCTATCTGGAAGCGGTGGAGACGCATGCGGATGCCATTCCCCTCATCGTGCCATCAAACCAGGACATCACGCATGCCGCCGACCTGGTTGCCCGGCTCGACGCGGTCATGCTGACGGGCAGCAATTCCAATATTGCGCCGCGTCACTACGGTTCCCCACTGACCGGACAGGCACCGATCGACGATGGACGTGATGATTTCAGCCAGGCCCTGATTCATGCGGCGATCACGGCGGCCAAGCCGGTTTTCGGCATCTGCCGGGGATTACAGGAAATCAATGTCGCGCTTGGCGGCACTCTGCGGGACCTGCGTGAGAGCGGCGAAGGGGCCGTTCACCACGCGCCGCAGGACGTCTCACTGGAAGAGATGTTCGGATTTGGGCACCGAATCGCGGTCAATGCCGGTGGAATGCTGCGTCGCATTGTGGATGCGGATCGCCTCGACGTTAACAGCGTCCATTTCCAGGCCATTGACCGCCTCGCCGATGGCTTGGTGGTCAATGCCACCGGGCCCGATGGCGTAATCGAGGCCATCTCGGCCAGCCACACACCGGCGCCGGTATTTGCCGTCCAGTGGCATCCGGAATGGCGGCCGGAGGGGCGGTCGCATGACCTGGCCTTCTGGCATTATCTAAGCGAAGCGGCGCGGGCACGCTACATGCCCGCCCCGGGATCGGAGTTGAGTGCATGAGCAAATTGGAAACCCGACTGTCCATCGATGGCGCCTATGTCGAGGGCCAGGGCAAGGTTGAAACCGCCTTCGAGCCGGCCTTGGGCAAGCCGCTTGCCGAGATTGCCTCGGCCAGCGATGCGCAGATCGACGAGGCGGTGATGGCAGCCGACACGGCTTATCGGTCCTGGTCCAAAACGACGCCGCGTGAGCGCAGCGCGGCGCTGCTGGCCATTGCCGCCGCCATTGAAGCGAAAGCGGACCAGCTGGCCGTGGTCGAGTCACGTAATGCCGGCAAGCCGCTGCGTTTCGTCAAGGCGGGCGAGTTGGCCAATGTCGCCGATGTGTTCCGTTTTTTCGGCACGGCGGTGCGCAACATGCCCGCGCCGGCTGCGGGCAATTATCGCTCCTCGACCCGCACGAGCCTGGTGCGGCGCGACCCGATTGGCGTTATCGCCCAGATCGCGCCCTGGAATTATCCGCTGCTGATGGCGGCCTGGAAGATCGCGCCGGCGATTGCGGCGGGCAATGCCGTGGTCATCAAGCCCTCGGAAATGACTCCGCTCAGCCTGTTGGCGCTCAGCGAAATTTTCGCGGACATCCTGCCGCCCGGCGTCGTCAATGTGATCTGCGGCAATGGTCCGGAGGTGGGCCATCGGCTGATTTCGCACGATCTTGTGCGGATGATCTCGCTGACGGGCGATGTGCGCACGGGGCGCGCCGTGTTGCAGGCGGCGGCCGGCAATACCATCAAGCGGACCCATCTCGAGCTTGGCGGCAAGGCGCCGGTGATCGTCTGCGAGGACGCCGATCTCGACAAGCTGGTGGAAACCTTGCGCGAGGCCAGCTTTTACAATGCCGGACAGGACTGCACCGCAGCCTGCCGCATCCTGGCGCACAAGGACATCGCGCAAGAACTGACCGGCCGGCTGGAAACCATGATCGGCTCGCTGGTCTATGGCAGGCCCGAGCGGGACGATGTGGAGTTCGGCCCGGTGATCAGCGCGCGGCAGCTGGAACGTGTCGACGGGTTTGTGTCGCGGGCGCGCAGCGAAGGCTTTGAGGTTATGCAGGGCGCAGCGCCTGAGCCCGACGGCTATTTCTTTTCGCCCACGCTGGTGGCCGCGCCGATCGAAGCGGAGATCGTGCAGAAGGAAGTGTTCGGCCCGGTGCTCAGCATCACGCCATTCGATGACGCGCAGCAGGCAGTCGATTGGGCCAATGCATCCGAATATGGGCTTGGGTCATCGGTCTGGTCGCGGGATGGCAGCCAGGCCATGGCGATTGCCAATGCGCTCGAATATGGGGTGACCTGGGTCAACACCCATGGCGTCATGGCAACCGAAATGCCGCATGGCGGCATGAAGAATTCGGGCTATGGCTCGGACCTCTCCATGCAATCTCTGATCGACTACACCCAGATCCGCCATATCATGGTGGAATAGGGCCCGGTTGCCCGGGCCCCTTGTCGGATCAGTCGGTGGGTGCATCGAGATCGCGGCCGGAAATGGCGGCGAGCACGGACGAAGCCATCATCCCAGCGGCGGTATAGGAGCGCGCGACAGCGTCCTCGCGCGGCAGCAGCACGAAGCGTTCTCCCTGGCAGGCGGTGAGGAAGTCGCAGAAGCCCGGCGCGACCGTGTCGATTTCCGCAATGGCCTGGGCAGGCGTTTGGCCGCGCGGAGCATCATAGGTGAGAAACATGAAATCGGCGTCGAAGGCCTGCAATTCCTCTCCTGAGAACAGGACCCGGTCGCTCCCCTCGATAGCGTTGAGCACATCCGGAAACACAAAACCGGCGTCGCGCAGGACCTTCCCGATAACGCCATAGGTGTGCCAGGCCTGGATCTGTCCGGCATTGGTCAAGATGATCGATGCCGAGATCTTGCGGTCTCCAAGAACCGCCCGGATCTGATCGACCTGCGCCTGATAGCGCGACTTCAACAGGTCCAGCCGGTCCTGCGTGCCGGTCAGCTCGGCGATATCCTCAAAGGTCGCCAACTCCCCGCGCATATTGTCCTCGACTACCACCGTCGGCGCGATAGCTTCCAGGCCCTCCATTGGTGTCTGCTGGAAAGCCGCGGTGATGATGAGATCGGGCTCCAGTGCGGCGATCGCTTCAAGGTCCGCGGGAGAGCCGCCGACATTTGCGATGCCAGAATTTTCGAAGGTGACGCCAGTCAGGGTAGCGGCACCACGCATATAGGGTCCGGCGTCACCTTCGCGTCCAAAGGCGCCCACGGGCAGGATGCCGAGTTCCACCAGGGGAACGGTCAGCGAGCTGTCATGCAGGGTGACGATCCGTTGAGGCGCGACAGGCACTTCGATCGTTCGGCCGGCATCGTCGGTGTAGGGACGGGTCTCCTGGGCTTGGCCAGGCTGAACGGCGGCAATCAGAGCCAGGCCAGTCAGAATGAGGGGCAGCTTGCGCATGGGTTATTTTCTCCAGTCAAAAGGGGCATGGCCCGCATTGGTTCGGGCCATGGGCGTTTCAATCGGCCTTGGCGACGAAGTCGCGCCCGGAAATGTGCGAAATGACCATGTAGCTGAGCACGCCGAGGCCGTAATAGGACGAGGCGGAGGCTTCCTCGCGTGGCACGATGATCATCTGGTTCTCGCGGCAGGCGTGCAGGAAGTCACAGAAGCCGGGCATGACCTCTTCGAGATATTTGACCGCGTCGGCCGGGGTTTCCAGCGTGTCGGTGCGATAGGTCACGAAGACGAAATCGGCATCGAGTTCGGGCAGCGTCTCGGCGCTCATGCGCTCGAACTGTCCTTCGGCAATGGCCTCGACACGATCAGGGAAGGCAAAGCCTGCATCGCGCAGGACTTTTCCCAGCGCGCCATAGGTGTGCCAGCTCAGGACCTCTCCGTTGACGCCCTGGATGACGTTGACCAAGACGTTTTCCGTGTCGATCAGGCGCTGGATCTGGGCAATCTGGCCTTCATAGCGCGCCTTGAGGACGGCAAGGCGATCCTGGGTGCCGGTGATTTCGGCCAAGGCATCGTGCATGGCCAGATCGCCACGCTTGGAGTCATCGAGCACAATAGTGGGTGCAATGGCGTCGAGCTGTTCGAGCGGCGCGGTCTGCCAGGGTGTGGTCAGGATCAGATCGGGTTCCAGGGCGGCAATGGCCTCGACATCGGCGGGCAGATTGCCAACGAAGCTGATTTCGGAATTGTCGAAATCGACGCCGGTGAGCACATCGGATGAGCGAATGAATGGTTCGCCTTCGGCCGTGGTGCGGCCGTGGCTGCCGACGGGTGTGACGCCCAGTTCGAGCAGCGGCACGGTGATGGCGAGGTCCTGTAGTGAGACTATACGCAGGGGCGCGGCAGGGATTTGTACGGTGCGGCCGGCATCGTCGGCGAAGGGGCGGGTTTCCTGGGCGTGGGTGCCGGTCAGGCAGGCGATCACCGCAAGGGGAGCGAGGGCGAGGGCAAGTTTGTGCATGGTTGTGCTTTCAGTTGCGATCATGGGCGATGGCGGGAAAGTCGAGCGTGCCGAGTGCCGTCGTCATGGCATAGGCAATCATGGTGAGGCCGGCATATGAGGTGGCCCAGCCTTCTTCTCGCGGCATCAGGACTATCCTGCCTACCTGGCAGGCCACCAGCACCGCACAGTATCCGGGCACCGCCTCTTCCAGCGCCGCATTGGCGTTCAGGGGCGTTTCGCCTTTGTCGCTGCGATAGCTGACGATGACCACATCGGCATCGAGCTGTGGCAGAACCTCGGCGCTGAGCTGTTCGGAAGTACCCTCGGGAATGCTCTCGATCACCTCGGGAAAGGAAAACCCGGCGTCGCGCAGCACCTTGCCGAATGAACCGTAGGGGTTCCAGACGGACAGATTGCCATTCTGGGCGTGGAAGGCGCTGACGGTCATGTCGAGATCGGCAACGCGCTGCAGTTGCGCAATCTGGGCCTGGTAGCGGGCCTTGAGTGCAACAAGCTGGTCCGACCGTCCGGTCAATTCTGCGAGCAGGTCGTAGAGCGCGAAATCGTCGCGAATGCCCGATCGGGTATCGATGACGACCGTCGGGGCAATCTTTTCCAATTGCTCGACGCTGGCCTGCTGCCAGGTGGTGGTGAGGATCAGGTCGGGTTGAACCGAGGTCAGCCGTTCCACATCAATGGGATTATGGCCCAGATCGGCAATCCCGCCTTCGGCGAAGTCCTGGCCGGTCAGCAGCAGCGCGGCCCGGATCATGGGGGTTCCGTTGGGACCGGGGCGGCCGTGGCTGGCCACTACCGGAGCGCCAAGCTCGAGCAGCGGCACACTCAGCTCGATATCGTGCAGCGTCGCAATATTTGTGGGATCGAGCGGGATTTGCACGGTGCGGCCGAGATCGTCGATGAAGGGGCGGGTGTCCTGTGCGGCGGCCGGAAAGGCCAGGGCCAGGAGCAGGGGGACGGACGCCAAGGCCCGGAGATGGGTGACGGGCATGATCATTCCTTTGCGGAAAGCGGGGTGAAATTGCGACCAGCAATGCCGGCGTGAACCGTCGCGATGGCGAGATCCATGGCGTTGTAAGAGACGGTGAATGCCTCATCGCGCGGCAGGAACAGGACCTGGTCATCGCGGCAGGCGTGGAGGAAATCGCACCAACCGGGCACGGATTCTTCCATGGCAGCGCGGGCATCTGCGGGCGTGTCGCCGCGGTCGTTCCGATAGGTGATGATGACGAAATCCGCGTCAAGTTCGGCCAGGCGCTCGGCGGAGATCGACGACTCCACCCTGAGCTCTTCCATGATCTCGATCGAGCTGAAGCCGGTTTCGGTGAGGACGTGACCCAGCGAGCCATAGGTGGGCATGTAGGACGCCACAACGATGCCGGCTTCGCCGCCGCTCAGGATCGAGACGGTTGTGTTTTCGGCATTGGGGACGGCCTGACGCAGGCCTTCAATCTGCCATTCGAGCCGGCTCTGCAGCTTTTCGAACTGCGCGGTAGCGCCCACGGCGTCCGCGAGAATACGGAAATGGTCGGTGCCGGAGCGGTTGTAGCGGTTCAGGCTGATGCTTGGAGCAATGAGATTGTACTGGCGAAGCAGAGCTTCATCGGCCTCGGGGGTGATGATGAGATCGGGCGAAAGGGCAGCGATGGCCTCCATGTCGTCGTCAGCCACAAACGCGATGTCGGAATTGTCAAAATCCACACCGAGAAGGGACATGCCGGAGCGCAGATAGATCGACCCGTCGCCGCGCACACGGCCACTGCTGGCTATTGGCGCGATACCCAGTTCGAGAAGAGGTATCGTCAACCCCACATCGTGCAATGCGACAATGCGTTTGGGGTGGACGGGTATTTGTGTCGTGCCGGTGTCGTGGGTGAAGTCTCGCATCTCCTGTGCGGAAACAGGCGCGAGAGACAACGCCGCTATGACTGCGGCGATGGCGAGTTTTCTGATCATAGAATCAGGGCTCCGATTGTGCCTGGACGTCAGGCGAGTGGTCAGGTGGGACCTGAATGGGGTTGGTCAGTGCGGTGCAGGGTTTTCGGTGCTCACCGCATCAAGGCACCAGCGCAACGTGGTTTGCCCGCCGCCCTCGGCGACGACACCGCAATTGCCTTGGACAAAGAAGTTCTGGGCGTGCAGCCGGATGGAGAGACGCTCGCTGAAGACATCGGCGACAAGGGTCAGCTCTGTGCCTTCATCGACATGTTCGGGGATCGACCCGCTCAAGGGGACCTCGCGCACCGTGTGCCCGCGCTCAGCGGCCCAGCGCATGGCGGCCAGTTCGGCAATCTGGGCGGGTTCGGGCTGGCCGGATCGGCCCTTATAGGCGGGCAGGTAGATCTCATCTCGCTCAAGCGCTGCGAGAAAGGCGGGAGCGAGGCCGGCGGACATGCGGCCATAGCGCTGACGCTGCGGCATCACGACCAGCGAGGCGGCAAATCGACACCCACCGATATGGGTGGCCTGTACGATGTTGAAACGTGTCGGATCGGCGATGGCGACCAGCGCCTTGTAGGTGGAAAAGCCATGGCGGGCGCAGCAGGCGTCGCGGCGGCTGTCGGTACAGCAAAGGATTGTTGGACGGGCATCAATCTCGCCGGCAAAGAGCTGGCCATTGACGTAATTGCGGATAGCCGTGATCAGATCGGCTTCGTCGGGGAAGTCGGCAAAGACGTTTTCGGGCAGGGCATGGAGCGTGGGCAGGCCGCCCTGTGCTTCGACCTTGTCGACCAGGGCGACATGCAATCCTGCCTGGGAGGCTGCATGCAGTGCGGCGGTCAGATCTGCCGACATATCAACCGATTCCCACCGCGGAGTGCGCCATTTGCCACGCGGCCAGGCCAGCATGAGGATGCGCTGTGGCGCATCCCCAAGGCCTTCAAGCGGCTCGCCGCGTTCGCGGCAGAGATCGGTGCAGAAGACGTGCTTGCCCATGGCCCTATTCTTCAAACGGGGTGAAAGACCGGCCCGCCACGTGGCTCTCGACCAGTTCGAGCGCGAGTTCGAGAGACTTCATGGTGCCCCCGAAGGTGATGCCGGGCAAAAGCACGAGCTGATTGTTTCGGCAGGCGCTCAATGCCTGGCAAAAGCCGGGGGCGAACTTTTCATAGGCCGCAAAAATGGCTTCGGGCGTGGCGGCGGCCTGATGCTTGTAAAACCCGAAGATGAAGTCGGCATCGAGCTCTTCGATCCGTTCGGGGCTGAGAGAAACGCGGCTTTCCGCAATGTCGGCCACCAGGTCGATCTGCTGGAAACCAATGTCGTCAAAGACGCGGGTAAAGGCGCCCATGCCGGTGCGATAGGCCGAAAGAGTCTCGCCGGCCGGGAAGATGAATGTCGTTGCCGCCGAAATCTCCTCAGGATTGCCGATGAACTGGCGGGTGCGTTCGACATTTGCCAGATAGCGGTCAAATCGAACGGCAAAGCTTTCCGACTGACCCGAGAGCTCGGCAAGGGTGCGCAGGGTGCCTTCAAAGCCCAGCTTGTCCTCATCGATGACGATTGCAGGCGCAACGGCCTGAAGCTGCTCGATAATGGCAGCATCGGTATAGGGCAGGCCGATGATCAGGTCGGGTTCCAGCGCGGCGACCGCCTCAACATCAATGGCGTCGCCGGTGCCAACAAAGGCAATGTCGGTGTTGTCGAAGTCGATGCCGAACGTGTCCATCCCGCCGCGCATGTAGATATTGCCTTCGCCGTCGACGCGGCCGGTGGAGCCGACGACCACTGCGCCCAGTTCCCAGAGAGGCAGGGTCAGGATCTGGTCGTTGAGCGCGACAATGCGCTGCGGTTCGACCGGAATGTCGAAGGTGCCGTTTTCACCGGTGTAGCTGTGCATGTCCTGAGCCAGCACGGGTGCGGCGACAAGGCTGGCGACCATGGCTGCAGCGGCCAGGATGGGTGTGAAACGCATTGATGAAATTCCTTTTG
This sequence comes from Devosia sp., assembly GCA_040218355.1. Lineage (GTDB taxonomy): Bacteria > Pseudomonadota > Alphaproteobacteria > Rhizobiales > Devosiaceae > Devosia. The sequence continues at coordinate 186,608 of JAVJRP010000015.1, forward strand.
CTGTATCGGTCAGGAATTGGGGGAGAGCGGCACGAAATCACGTGTGCCGATCTGCGAAACGATGATGTCGAGCACCGAGCGCAGGGCCTGGAAGCTGACCGCGCGCATTTCCTCGCGATTGACCATGAAGACCTGGTTGTGGCGGCCGGCATGGAGGATGTCGCGCCAGCCGGGCAGCGCGGCGTCCCAGGCTTCCAGCTTTTGCGTGGGGCTTTGGTTGCGGGCGGTCCAATAGGTGTCGATCATGAAGTCTGCGTCGATCCGGGGGAGCAGCTCGAGGCTGAGATTGGCATTGGCCTCTTCCATTTCGGCGATGATGGCCGGCATGGAAAAGCCAAGGTCGCGCAGGACCTGGCCGAGCGTGCCATAGTCGCGATAGACCGAAATGCGATCTTCGAATGCTGAGGCAACGGCAACCGAAATCGCCGAAGTGTCGCCCACGGTTTCCGCCAGCGTCTGGCGGGCCCGGTCCAGGCGTTCGGCATAGCGGGCACTGAGCCGCGCGAAGGTCTCCTCCCGGTCGGCGAGGTCGGCGACCTTGGCATACATGTCCAGCATATCCTGGCCCCAGACCTGCAGCACCACGGTCGGGGCAATCAGTGAGAGGCGGTCGTAATCGTCCGAGGCGAAGTCGGGGATGATGATCAGGTCCGGTTCAACGACCGAAATGGCCTCATAGTCGTGGTCGTTGGGACTGCCGACCCAGGTGACGCCGGATTCCTCGAAGCGGAAATCAAGCGCGTCATAGGCACCCCGGACATAGGGGCGTCCCTCATTGACGGCCTCATTCACCAAGCCGGACGACCCGACCAGATTTGCTCCCAATTCATAGAGTGGGGCGGTGAACTGCTCGCCACGCAGCGACACGATGCGCTGGGGCGACACCGGGATGGTGACCTCGTGGCCCTGGTCATCGACAAACAGGCGCGTTTCCTGCCCATGGGCGGCAGTGGCGAAGGCCAGCAGGCCAGCCATCGCCAGGGCACCAAGCTTGATAAGGTTCATAGTCTTCTCTCCAGGTTGGGGGCCTGAATGGATGATTGCTATTGGCGCGCGTCTGGCACGGGCGTTGCCGGATCGCCGTCGGCGGCGGCCTCGAGCATCGGAACCATGCTGTCCAAGGCTACGGGGATGGAGAGCAGGGACACGCGCGCCATGGCCGCTACGGGCAGGTCGCCGAGAAACACCTCGCCGCCGCTTTTGCTGGCCTTGAGGAATTGGCGGCCCGGCTCGGCGGCGACTTTTTCCACCAGTTCGTCGGTCACGTAATAGACGATGACATCAGCATCGATGACCTCAAGCTGCTCGGGAGAAAGTTCGAGCCAGAATTCATTTGGATCGGCCAGTTCGGCCATGGCCGGGGTCTGGGCAAAGCCCATTTCGTAGAGGAATTTCGCTCGGACGTCGTACATGGAATAGGCCCAGGGCGCGCCGTCGGTAATGCCGCCAAGGACGGCGGTCTGGTCCGCCCATTCAGGATGCGCGGCTTCGATTTCCGCCAGTTGATCGCCAATGGCGGTGATGCGGCGCTCTGCCTCGGCCTCTTCGCCTACTGCCCGACCGACCAGCCGGGCGCGATCCTCCCAGGACAGGCCATAGTCGCTCGACCCTTCCGGGACGGCGACAACCGGAGCGATCAGGCTGAGTTTGTCGTATGCGTCCTGATCAATGCCGGAATAGAGCGCGATGATGACATCCGGATTGGTTGCCGCGATGGCCTCGAAATCGAGCTCGCCGTCGAGCAGAACCGGTTCGGTGGTCAGCAGATCCTCGGCCCAGGGGCCGGCGGTGTGCTCGAAACCATCCATGGCGCGCCACTGGCGGACGGTGACCGGCGAAACGCCCACGGCGAGGAGATTGTCGATGCCGCCATAGTCGATGCTGGCGACGGCTTCAGGCTTGGTGGGGATGACCGTTGTGCCGAACTTGTGCTCGATGGTCAGCGGAAATTGCTGCGCCAGCGCCGGTACGGCAAGCGAGAGTGTTGTTGCGCTGGCAAAGAGCAAGGTGCGAACAGGCGTGGGCTTCATGTGACGCTCCATCAATGGGATTGTGAATGACGGCTGCGGATGAGCAGCAGGACAAAGACGGGGACGCCGATCAACGAGGTGAGGATGCCGGCGGGAATCTGGATGGGCGCAAAGGCGGCGCGGCCTATGAGATCGGCAAGTCCGACCAGGACGGCGCCCAGCAGGGCTGTCAGGACCAGGTGCAGGCCCATGCCGGCGGGTGCCAGGCGCTTGGCGGCGTGCGGGGCGATGAGGCCGACAAAGCCGAGTGGACCAACGACCGAGGTGGCGATAGCGGCAAAGCCGACGGCAATGACCAGTTGCAGATTGCGCACCATGGCCACCGGTGCACCAAGGCCCGTTGCTGCCGCTTCGCCGAAGCGAAGGGCGCTCATGGCGCGGCTGAGCAGCAACAATGGAGGGAACAATGCCGCAGTCCAGCCCAGCAGCGTCCAGACGTCGCCCCAGCTTGCCGCATTGATCGAGCCGGCCAGCCAGGCGAGCGCCGCCATGGCGCGGTCGATTTCGCCATAGGTGAGCAGGATCGAGGTGATCGAGGAAATGAAGGCCGACAGCCCGATGCCCATCAGGATGAAGCGAATGGTGCTGCCGCCCTGGTGGGTGTGGGAGAGTGCGCGGATGGCGGCGGCCACCAGCACTGAGCCCAAAAAGGCGATCCAGGGCCGAAGGCCGGAATTGAGCTCTGGGAGCGCAACGGTGAGGGTCACGACGGCCAGCGCGGCGCCCTGACTGATGCCGACCAGCGAGGGATCGGCCAGGCTGTTGCGCGTGGCGTTCTGCAACACGCCGCCGGACAAGGCCATCATGGCGCCGACCAGGGCGGCGCAGATGGTGCGGGGGAAGCGGAACTCCCAGACGACATTGTCGATGGCGCGGCTGATGGTGACGCCGCGCAGTGTCTCCCAGACCTCGCCCAGAGCAACGCCATAGCTGCCCGTGGCGAGGCTGATGGCCGAGACGATGAACAGGGCCAGTAGCAAGAGGGCTGCCATGGTGATGCCGCGCAGGGGCAGGCGCAGCGCGATGAGTTCGCGCGGGGTGCGCAGGACGATCTGCCGCGGCGGAAGAGCGAGGGCCATCAGCGGGTCCTCCGGCGCACCAGATGCACGAAGAGCGGCGCGCCGATCAGCGCGGTGATGATGCCGGTGGAAATCTCGCGCGGCGGGATGGCCACGCGCGCCACGATATCGACCGAAACGAGATAGGCCGCGCCGGTCAGGGCCGCGTAGGGCACGATCCAGCGATAGTCCGAGCCGACATAGAGCCGCACCACATGGGGAATGACGAGGCCGATAAATCCCAGCGGTCCTGCCAAGGCGACAGAACCGGCGGTCAGGACAACAACAACGGCCAGTAATTGCGCCTTGAGCATGCCGGTCTTGACGCCCAACCCCTGGGCCACTTCGTCGCCCATGGCCAGCACGGTGACGCGCGGGGCGAGCAGAATGCCCCCGACCAGCGCGATCAGCATCCAGGGGCCCACATACCAGAGCAGGGTGATATCGCGGCCGGCGAGCGTGCCTGTGAGCCAGACGCGGAGATTTTCGAAGGTGTCCTGGTTGAGCAGGTGAATGACCGAGATGATGGTGCCGAGAAACGCGCTGACCGCCGCGCCGGCCAGGGTCATGCTGAGCGGGGTGGCTCCACCGGGCACCATGCGGGAAATGAAGAAGACGATGACAGCCGCGCCGAGCGCGCCGCTCATGGCGATCCAGGGGGTAAACGCCATGCTGGTAAAGCCAAAGACGGAGTGGGCGACCACCACCGCAAAGGCGGCGCCTGTGGTCAGGCCTAGAAGACCCGGATCAGCGAGGGGATTGCGGGTCACGCCCTGCATCAGTGCCCCGGCAAGCGACAGGCTGGCGCCGACGACGACAGCGAGTGCGGCGCGCGGCAGGCGCAGGTTTTGCACGATGACGTGGTCGAAATTGGTGGAGTCGAAGCTGATCAGCGCTTCAAACACCGTGCTGATCGGCAATTGCTTGGCGCCGACGGCAATATGGAACAGGAACGCCGCGACGAGTGCGATCAACAGGATGGGCACGCCACTCCAGGCGCGCACCGGATGCTGAGCCGCTGCCGTTGTGGTGGCGGTAATCTGGCTCATTGGGCCGCCTCGGTCACCCGGCGGCGGGCGGTGAAGGGCACGCAAACCAGGCGGCCGCTGGCGGGATCGCGCAGCACACTGGCGTCGAGGTCGAAGACCTGTTTGAGCCGATCGGTGGTAAAGATGTCGTCCGGATCGCCGGACGCCACAATCTGCCCGTCTTTCATCATCACCAGGTGATCGGCATAGGCGGCAGCAAGGCTCAACTCGTGCAGCACGATGACCAGGGTGCGGCCGCGTTCATGCGCCAGGCCGGTGAGCAGATTCATCAGGTCGACCTGGACCTTGAGGTCGAGAAAGGTGGTGGGCTCATCGAGCAGGATGAGTTCAGTTTCCTGGGCCAGCACCATGGCGACCCAGCAACGCTGGCGCTGCCCGCCAGAGAGGGTGTCGACCGAGCGATCGGCGAAATCGGTTATGCCGGCGGTCTCCATGGCGCCGTTGACCGCATCCTCGTCGGCCTGGGTCCACTGGCGCAGCAGCGATTGATGCGGGAAGCGGCCCTGGGTCACCAGTTCGCGGACCGTCAGGCCTTCGGGCGCGATGGGCCCCTGGGGCAGAAGGCCAAGCCGGGCGGCGACGGATTTGGTGTTGAGCGTGTGGATATCCTTGCCATCGAGCAGCACGTGGCCGCGCGAGGGCGGGAGGATGCGGGCCATGGTCTTGAGCAGGGTGGATTTGCCGCAACCATTGGGCCCGATCAGGATGGTGACCTGACCATCGGGGATGACCAGATCAACCGATTTGAGGATGGTGGTCTCGGCATAGCCGGCATGGATTTGAAGTGCTTCAAGCCGGCTCATGCGACCCTCCATCAGGCTTTAGCGGGTGCTTTCGAGCCCATAGACATTTTCGATGTCGTCGAGCAGCAGATTGCCCGCGATATAGCCGCCGGCGGTGTTCCAGACAGCGTCGGAGACTTCGTGCACCTTGCCGGCCTGCACCACGGACAGGTTCTGCCAGAGCGGGTCGTTGAGCCAGTCCTGGGCCTGGGTGCCGCCTTCACCATTGCCGGTCTCATAGGTGAAGTAGAACAGACGATCGCCTTCAAATTCTGGGATGCGTTCCTTGGTGATCTGCTCGGCAAATTCGGGCTTGTCCTGAGTTGCAGGGCGGGCAAAGCCGATCTGTTCCAGGGTCAGGCCGGAGAAGCTGTCCTTGAAATAGATGCGGGTCTGGCCGCCCATGAAACGGGCGATGGAGATTTCCTCATCAAGGCTGTCGCCCAGCGCGGCGGAAATGGCGGAGATGCGCGCGTCATAGGCGTCGAGTGCTGCCTGGCCTTCGGCGCCCTTGCCGATGGCGTCGGTGTAAAGCGCCATATTGATTTTCCAATCGCCACGCAGGCGCTCGGAAACAACCGTGGGTGCGATGGCCGAAAGCTGCTCGTAAATGGCTTCGTGACGGGCCTTGTTGGCCAGGATCAGGTCGGGCTCGAGCGCAACGAGCAATTCGAGATTGACGGCGGATTCTTCACCGACATTGGTGACCACGGTCATCTGCTCGGCAATGTGATCGTACCAGGGATCGCCCAGCCAGGACTTGGCCGCGCCGACCGGGGTGACGCCAACGGCCAGCAGGGCCTCGGTGCCTTCATTGGTCAAAACGACAATGCGCTGCGGATCGTCAGGTACATCGGTCACGCCCATGGCGTGGGTGATGTCACGCGCCTGGGCCGATATGGACATGGTGCCGGCAACGATGATCGCGGCAATGAGCAGGTGAGGACGCTGCATCTTTCTCTTCCCTAACTTGACAAGAAAGCTCTTAAATTGGATGGCTTCATCCATCAGAATTTAATCTGACTGTCAACATCAGGATAAGAGGTTGTCGTGACCAGCGTGGTCGAGGGCATGAGCGGTATGGTTCGAGCGGACGGATCGCGCTGGCCGGTCTATGCAGCACTCGTGCTCGGCCTGGGCGTCGCCGTATTGGCCAGCCTGACCCTGGGCTATAAGCTCTATGGCCTGGACGAAGTCTGGGCGGCGCTGTTCGCCCATGATGGCTCTGAAACCGCCACAGTGATTGCCGGTTTGCGTCTGCCGCGCGCCTTGATTGCGCCGCTGGCCGGTGCGGCCTTGGGCATGGCCGGGGTGATGGTGCAGACCCTTTCGCGCAATCGGATCGCTTCGCCCGATACGCTTGGCCTCAATGCCGGTGCGTCGATGGCCGTCGTATTGGCAACGGTGGTCTTTGGTGTCGGGTCTTTGGCGGGCCTGTCGCTGGCGGCCGCGATCGGTGCGCTGTTGACCAGCATCATCGTCTTTGGCGTGGCGGCCGGGGCGGGGGGCTTGTCCCCACTCAAGATCGTTCTTGTCGGCGTGACCTTTGCGGGGCTTGCCCATGCGGTGGTCGAAATCGTACTCACCAGCAACGAAGCGCAGTTGCAGCAATTGCTGTTCTGGCTGTCCGGCGCCTTTGTCGACCGGCCGATCAGCCTGTTCTTCAACGGCTTGCCCGTTGTGCTGGTTGGGGCGGCGCTGGCCTTTACGCTGACTTCGGCCCTGGACGCGTTGCAGGCCGACGATGCGACGGCGGCCAGCCTCGGCGTGCCTCTGGTGGCGGTGCGGGGGCTGACTTTTATCGCGGTTTCGCTGCTGACAGGGGCGGCTGTGTCCATGGCCGGACCGGTGGCCTTTGTGGGGCTGGTGGTTCCGCATGCCGCACGGGGGCTGGTGGGGCTGCGCCATCGTCACCAGCTTGCAGCCGCCGCCTTGGTTGGTGCGATCTATACCACGCTGGCCGATGTCGCGGCCCGTTTCGTCATCTATCCCGTGGAGGCCCCGGTGGGCGCCATTACGGCGGTGGTGGGGGCCGGGACCCTGGTGCTGTTGCTGATGCGGAGGCTCGCATGAGTGAGGTCGCGGCTATGCGCCGCCGGACGATGCCAGGACCCACGACCATTGCCCTCCTGGCCGTGTTCGCTATCTTTGTTCTGCTGTTCCTTGCCGGCGTCGGTTTCGGTTCGACCTGGATACCGCTCGATACTGTCACCGGCGTTTTGCTGGGTGGGGGCGAACGGACCGACAGGCTGGTCGTATTGCAACTGCGCCTGCCGCGCGTGCTGGCGGCGGCAATTGCGGGGGGCGCCATTGCCTATGCCGGTTATCTCCTGCAACGCATCACCCGCAACGAGCTCGCTTCGCCCGGTGTGCTGGGCGTGGTCGATGGTGCAGCGCTGGGCGTGGTGCTGTTTCTCGCCATCTTTTCCAACGAATCCAATGCGCTCACCGTGCCGGTGGCCTGGCAGCCCCTGGCGGCGGCGATCGGCGCGATGACCGCGATCGGACTGGTTTTCCTGCTTTCGGGGCGGCAGGCATCCTCGGCTATCCGGCTGATCCTGTTCGGCATTGCCATTGCGGCGGTTGCAAAGGCGCTCACGACCATTTTCATGCTGATCGGGCCGATCTATCAGGCGGCCCAGGCCGCGCGCTGGCTGGCCGGGGCCGTCAACACCATCAATTGGAGCGAAGTCCAGATCATGCTCACGGTGCTGGTGCCGGTGGGAATCGTTGCCGGCATTGCCGCGCGCAATCTGCCGCCGGCCGATCTGGATGATATTTCCTCGCGCAGCATTGGCCTTAACCTGCCGGTCTATCGCATCATCATGTTCCTGCTGGCGGCCTTGCTGACAGCGGGCGCCGTTGCCTTTGCCGGCGGCGTCGGGTTTGTCGGGCTGATCGCGCCGCATATGGCTCGCCTATTGGTCGGGCGCGGGCGGGTGGCTGGCATCGTCATGTCGATCCTGCTCGGGGCGATCATCCTGGTCGGCGCCGACCTCCTGATCCGCGTGGCCTTTGCGCCACTTGAGGTGCCCGCCGGCACGGTGACCGCCATTATCGGGGCGCCCTATTTCCTGTATCTGCTCATGCGCAAGGACAACGGCAATGGATGACCAGATGGCCAATCGGATCGAGGTCAAGGCATTGAGCCTGAGTTACGGGCCCGAAGTCGTGCTCGATGCGCTCAGCCTGCCGATCCCGAGCGGTCAGATCACGGTGCTGGCTGGTCCCAATGGTTGCGGCAAGTCCACGCTGTTGCGCGCCATTCGCCGGCTGCACGCGCCGCAATCGGGACAGGTGCTGCTCGACGCGGAAAATATTTCAAAGCTCAATGGCAAGGCGCTGGGCCGCCGCATTGGCCTATTGGCGCAAAGCCCCAGCGCTCCGCAGGACATGACGGTAGAAGAGCTGGTGCGGCTGGGCCGGTATCCGCATCAAGCGATGATGCAGCCCTGGGGCGCGGGTGATGATGCAGCGGTTGCCGCAGCCATGGTGGGCACCGGGGTGGCCGAGATGCGGCAACGGCGTATCGGCTCACTATCGGGCGGGCAATTGCAGCGCGCCTGGATTGCTATGGTGCTGGCGCAGGAGACCGACGTGATCTGCCTCGATGAACCGGTCAATCACCTCGACATGGCCCATCAACTCGATTGTCTCGAACTGGTGACCCGGCTCAACAAGGAGCAGGGCCGGACGATCGTCCTGGTGCTGCACGACCTGAACCTGGCCGCCCGCTATGCCGATCAGCTCGTATTCGTCGCCGACGGCAAGGTGCGCGAGCGCGGGGCGCCAGAGACGGTGATGCGTTCGGACCTGATCGAGGAGGTGTTCAATGTCACCGCCGAAATCATCATCGACCCGGTGCATAAGCGCCCGATCTGCATTCCACACCGGCGCGGCTAGAGTCGATAGATCCTTTTGGCGTTGGCGTTGAGCAGTTTTGTCTGCTCGTCCGCGCTGGCACCCTTGATGATCTCCCGCGTCGCGCCGACCCAGTCGGTTAGGGAACCGCCGAGTGTAACGACGGGGTGGTCCGAGCCCCAGACGATGCGGTCCCAGCCAAAGCTGTCGATGACGTGCTCGATATAGGGACGAATGGCTTCGAGCGTCCACTCCTTGCCGGCATAGGCGATGATGCCGGAGATCTTGGCATTCAGATTAGGGCGCCGGGCGATTTCGGTAATGTGCTCACGCCAGGGAGAGAAATCGCCCACAGTGATGTCCTGCGCGCCGCAATGGTCGAGCACGAAGGTGACATCGGGGCAGCTATCGACCAGGGCCTGGCCAATGGGTAATTGGTTGTGGCGCACGCAGAGGTCGAAAGTCAGGTCATGGGCCGCGAGACGCCGGACATTCGCGGCGAAATGGGGCGTCTGGCTGAGTGTATCGGGTGCCTGATGCAGGATGCGCCGTAGGCCGCGAATACCCGGCACGGCGGCTAGACCTTCCAATTGACGTTCGAAGTCGGGGTTTTCCGGCCGGCATCCAGCGATGGCACCGGCTATGCCGTCCAGTTCCAGCACAAAACGCGACTCTGCCTCTATGTCGCCTTCGTCGACGTCGACCTCCATATGCAGCGCCGCCTCGATGCCGAGCGGGCGCGCTTCGGCCAGGTAATCCTCGATGCTCCAGGGGCGATTGATCGCCGGCGCGCCCGAAAGCCAGGGATAGGCGAAGCGATCCGGATAGATCAGGTGCAGATGGGTATCGATGATCGGGATCATGGCGCGGACCTGGGTCGGTGTTATCTGGGTCTTCGAGTGCCGCATCGCTGGCACGGGGTCAACGCCGGACGCCGAGACGGTTCATTTTTTCGCTCAGGGTACGGCGCGGCAGCTGCAAGGCGTCGGCGGCGGCGGCGATGGCGTTGTCATGGCGGTCGAGCTCGGCCTCGATCAGATGTCGTTCATAGGCGGCCACGCGCTCGGCCAGGCTGATCCCTGCGCTGGCGGGCGCCTTGTGGCCCAGAATATCTCCAATTGAGCGGCCCGTAGCGCCCAGCCCAAGCGCAAAGCGATCGGCGGCGGCCTTGAGCTCGCGGACATTGCCGGGCCAGCCATGCGCCAGCAAGGCATTGATATCTGCAGGATGCAGGGCAGGGGCCTGGCGGCCGAAGCGGCGTGAGGCTTCGGCCAGAAAATGGTGGAAGAGTATGACGCTGTCGTCGCCCCGGTCCCGCAGCGGCGGCAAGTCGAGGGTGGCCATGTTGAGGCGATAATAGAGATCGGCGCGGAAGCGGCCGGCCTGGCTTTCTGCGTTCAGGTCAACCTTGGAAGCGGCAATGATGCGCAGGTCGAGAGGGATCTGCTTGTTAGAGCCGAGGCGCTCGACCACGCGCTCCTGAATCACCCGAAGCACCTTGGCCTGGGCGAGCAGGGGCATTGATTCGATCTCGTCGAGCAGCAGCGTGCCGCCATGGGCATATTCGAACTTGCCGATGCGCTGGCCCGAGGCGCCGGTGAAAGAGCCCGATTCATGGCCGAACAGCTCGCTTTCGATCAGCTCGGCCGGGATGGCGGCACAGTTGACGGCAACAAAAGGGCCCTTGGCGCGCGGCGAGAAGTCATGCAGGCAGCGGGCGACGACCTCCTTGCCAGTGCCGGTTTCGCCCAGAAGGATGATGTCGGCCGGGATCGGGGCGAGGTCGAGAACAGCGTGGCGCAGCGCCTGCATGGCCGGTGAAGCCCCGACCAGGCGGGTGGCCAACTCGTTTTCTCCACCATCGAGCTTGCGGCGCAGGTCGGCAAGCTCGCGCTTGAGGCGGGCCTGTTCGGCTGCGCGGGTGATCGAATTGACCAATTGGTCCGGCACATAGGGCTTTTGCAGGAAATCGAAGGCACCGGCGCGCATGGCCTCTACGGCCATGGGTACGTCGCCATGGCCGGTGATGAGGATAATTTCGGTGGGCAGGCCGCGCTCGGCAATTGAGCGCAGCAGGTCGAGGCCCGAAAGGCCCGGCATGCGCACGTCGGTCAGTACCACATGGGGATGAATATCATCGATGCTGGCGAGGGCCTCGCCTGCATCTGCCGCGGTAGCGGTCGCGAAGCCGGACAGGCGCAACCATTGTTCAAGCGCAGTGCGCATCATTTCTTCGTCGTCGACGATCAGGACGATTGGTTCATTCATGCGGAAGCTCGTGCGGCGACACTGGCCGCCGGGGAAAGGGATATGGTGAAGGTACTGCCCTGGCCGGTTCTGGATTGCACATTGATGGTGCCACCGCTGTCGCGGACGAGGCCAAAGGAAATGGCCAGTCCCAGGCCAAGGCCTTTGCCGGCCGGCTTGGTGGTGAAGAATGGATCGAACAGGTTCGATATCTCTTCTGGCGCAATGCCCGTGCCGGTGTCGGCAATGGTGATCTCGACCGCGCCGGAGCGTTGCGTGACACCGATGGACAGGATGCGCATGGGCGCCTGCTGCATGGCGTCGGCGGCATTGGCGATCAGGTTGATCAGGACCTGTTCGAGATGCACGGGATTGGCCATGACCGCGATGGCCGGACGCGGGCGGCGATATTCGATATCCACACCGACCTGGCGCAGACGATGATCGGTGAGTTCAAGGGCATTGGCGATGGCCGTGCCGATATCGGCCTGCATCGGCTCGCGGGTCTGCTTGCGGGCGAAGGTCTTGAGATGTCCGGTCAAGGTGGCCAGGCGTTCAACCACCTTGTCCATGGCCGCCAGCACAGGGCCCATTTCACTGCCGCCGCGCCGCTGGTCCAGCAGGCGGGCGCTGGCAAGATGGGTAGTGAGCGCCGCCACCGGCTGGCTGACTTCATGGGCCACGCCGGCCAGCGCCTGACCGAGGCTGGCGAGTTTGGCCGCTTGCACCAGATGCTCGCGGGCATCGTGTTCGGCTTTCTCGGCACGGACGCGTTCGGCTATTTCGGCGCGTAGCTGCTCATTGGTGGTGTGCAGGTCTTCGGTGCGCTCGGCCACGCGCATTTCGAGCTGGTTGTGATCGGCCAGGCGCTGGGCAACCAGGCGCCGTCGCTGTTCGAGCAGCACGATAATGAGCAGGACCGCCGCGCAGCCCAGGGCGGCGGCCGTCGCCATGGTGACGGCGCTGCCATAAAGCGGGGTGAGCGGCGAAAAGGAGAGGATGCGCCAAGCATGCTTGGGCAGGCGCAGCTCCTGCAGGACGAAATAGCCCGAGGTTTCCGGATCGCTGCCCGAGAGCAGGGCAAATTCGGCCCCACGCGAGTGCCAGCGATCGGTGATGATGCCACGATTTTCAACCCCGTTCTCGCCATAGCGCTGCTGGCCGGAAACAGCGGCAAACTGGGTCAGCGGGATGGTCTGGAGCGGGCGATAGCGCCAATCTGGCCTGGTGGATAGGATGACGACATCGTTGAGGTCGACAATGCCGATCAGTTCGCCTGAGCGCCACCAATTGGCTTCGATCTCGCCCAGATTGATCTTGATAACAGCAACCCCAAGCGGTCCGTTTGGTCCCTCGACGCGCTGGGACAGGAACAGGCCCGGCACCCTTGTGGACATGCCGAAGGCGTAAAATTCTGCCCGGCCGCGCGCCATGGCGTCAGCAAAATACGGGCGGAACGAGTAATTGGTGCCGACCAGACTGGTCAGGGTCCACCAATTGCTGGCAGCGACCACGGCGCCGGAATTGTCCATGAGAAAAATTTCGCTGGCGCCAGCGGTTTCATTGATCTGGCTGAGAAAGCCGTTGGCCGCTTCGATTGCACCGCTGTCGTCGGCGCTTTCCAGCACCGTGCGGGTTTCCCGGGCCTGCGAAATGGCCACCGGGAGATAGTGAAAGCGCTCGATAATGGCTTCGAGCGTGCGGTCGAACAGGGCGAGGCGCCGCTGCGCCTGTTCCTCGGCATCGCGCACGGCAGCGGTCAGGGTCAACTCGAACGCGACCCAAAAAACCATCAAAACGATGGCCAGACCCGCCGCGACAAGGGCGAGTTGGCGGCCTCCGATCCAGTTGCGCATCAATGCGGCGATAGCCAGTTCTCCTCACTGGTTTATCAACGGTTTTGGCAAGATATTGCCAGCGGTAGGGCGTGAACTAGGCAATTTCTTGCCGAAAGTGTTATCATGATCGGCTTCAATTGCATATCTGCCTTGCAAATTTCGCGTGGCACGGCGTTTGCAGGGGATGTGCCGGGCCTGGGGGAGGACATTCCAGGCCAATCCAATTGGGAGGATATCCAGAACATGAAAACCATCGTGAAGATGATTGCCGCCGGCCTGGTTGCCGGTTCAGCCCTGAGCGCCGCCGCCGTCGTGGCGCAGGACTATCCGACGCAGCCCGTGACCATCGTCGTGCCGTTCTCGGCCGGTGGCCCGACCGATACCGTCACGCGCCTGGTCGCCGCCGCCATGAGCGAGGATCTGGGCCAGCAGGTAGTGGTGCAGAATGTGGGTGGTGCCGGCGGTACGCTGGGTGCTGGTCAAGTGGCCGCTGCCGCCAATGACGGCTACACGCTGCTTCTGCATCATATCGGCATGTCCACCGCCCCGGCGCTCTACGCCAGCCTGCCTTATGAGCCGATGACCGATTTTGCGCCCATCGGGCTGGTCACCGAAGTGCCCATGACCATGGTAGCGCGCAAGGATTTCGAGCCGGCAACGCTCGAAGACCTGATCGCCTACGTCCAGGAGAATGGCGAAAACGTCACCTATGCCAATGCCGGCATTGGTGCGGCCAGCCAGCTCTGCGGCCTGCTGTTCCAGGATGCGCTTGAGACCAAGCTGACCGAAGTGCCCTATCAGGGTACCGGCCCGGCCATGACCGACCTGCTCGGCGGCCAGATCGACATGATGTGCGACCAGACCACCAATACAACCAGCCAGATCCAGGCCGGCGAGATCAAGGCCTATGCTGTGACGACGCCGGAACGCATCGCCGTGCTGCCGGACGTTCCGACCATGGCCGAGGGTGGCGTCGAGAACTTCAACCTCTCGATCTGGCACGGACTCTATGCGCCCGCCGGCACCGACCAGGCCATCATCGACCGCCTGACCCAGGCTCTGCAGGCCGCTTTGGCCGATGAGACCGTGGGCAACAGCTTTGCCGAGCTGGGCACCTATCCCGTGCCGGCAAGCGAAGCCACGCCCGATGCGCTTGCGGAAAAGCTCGAAGGCCAGACGGCCCTCTGGGCCGAGGTGATCGCTGCGGCCGGCGTTGCCGCGCAGTAAATCCGAACTGGAGCTCCCGTCCCATTGGGGCGGGAGCTCTTGTGAATAGGGAGGGGGACGCATGGCACTGAACGCGTCGCGAAACGACCTGGTATCGGGGGCGATCTTCATCGCATTCGGCGCCTATTTTGCGCTGGAAGCCCTGCGCTATGATTTCGGCACGCCGTTTCGCATGGGCCCCGGCTTCATGCCGGTGGTGCTGGGCGGTATCCTGATCGCGCTGGGCATAGCGGTGGCCGCCAAGGGGATGGGAAAACCCGATGAAGAGGCGGCCCCGCCTTGGCCATTGCGCGGCATCGTGCTTGTGCTTGGCACAATCCTGTTTTTCGCGGCGACCATTCGCGGGCTCGGCTTTATCCCCGTGGTGCTGATTGCTGCCTTTGCCACGGCCCTGTCTTCAAGCCGGAACACCTGGCTTTCATCGCTGATCATCTCGGCCGGCTTGTGCGTTCTCTGCCTTCTGATCTTCGTGGTGGGGCTGGGCATGATCGTGCCGCTGATCGGCCCCTGGCTGCGGTTCTAGGAGCGACATAATGGACCTTTTTGCTTCGCTCGGGCTCGGCTTTTCGGTCGCCCTCGACCCCACCAACATTCTCTACTGTTTCATCGGCGTGCTGCTGGGCACATTGGTGGGTGTGCTGCCGGGCATCGGGCCGACGGCGACCATTGCCATGCTGTTGCCGATCACCTTTTCGCTGAACCCGGAAACCGCACTGATCATGCTGGCGGGCATTTATTACGGTGCCCAATATGGCGGGTCGACCACTGCCATTCTGATCAATTTGCCGGGTGAAAGCTCGGCGGCGGTGACCGCGATCGACGGCTACCAGATGGCCCGCCAGGGCCGTGCCGGTCCGGCGCTGGCGGCGGCGGCACTCGGCTCCTTCTTTGCGGGGTCGGTAGCGACTTTCCTCCTCGCTGCCTTTGCGCCGCCGCTGGCGCGGGCTGCGCTCAATTTCGGGGCGCCGGAATATTTCTCGCTGATCGTCCTGGGCCTGCTGGTTTCCATTGCGCTGGCGCATGGCTCGATCATCAAGGCGCTGGGCATGATCGTGCTGGGGCTGCTGCTGGGCATGGTGGGGCAGGATATCTATACCGGCACGCCGCGCTTCACCTTTGGCTTGCGTGAATTGTTCGGCGGGCTCAATTTTGTCGCCGTGGCGGTGGGCGTGTTCGGGGTGGCGGAAATCCTACGCAATCTCGAAAACGAACATGAGCGCGAAGTCGGCGTCAAAGCGGTCAAGAACCTCTGGCTGACGCGCGACGATCTCAAGCGCATCGTCATGCCGGTGCTGCGCGGGACCGGTATCGGCTCGCTGCTGGGCGTGCTGCCTGGTGGCGGGCACATCCTTTCGGCC
This sequence comes from Devosia sp., assembly GCA_040218355.1. GTDB lineage: Bacteria > Pseudomonadota > Alphaproteobacteria > Rhizobiales > Devosiaceae > Devosia. The sequence goes on from JAVJRP010000015.1 coordinate 202,058, forward strand.
TTCGCCTCATACTCGGCGGAGAAGCGCCTGTCGAAGCACCCCGAAGAGTTCGGCAAAGGCGCTATCGAAGGCGTGGCGGGGCCGGAATCGGCGAACAATGCCGCAGCCCAGACCTCGTTCATTCCGCTGATGACGCTGGGCATCCCGGCACACCCGGTCATGGCACTGATGATCGGGGCGTTTATCCTGCAAGGCATTACGCCGGGACCCAACGTCATCAATGAACAGCCGGCGCTGTTCTGGGGCATCATCGCCTCGATGTGGATCGGCAATTTGCTGCTGGTCGTGCTCAACCTGCCCTTGGTGGGGTTGTGGGTAAAGATGCTCTCGATCCCCTATCGGGTGCTGTTCCCAGCCATCGTGCTGTTCGCTTGTATCGGCACCTTTTCGATCAACCAGAATATCTACGACATCTATGCCATCGCCTTCTTCGGCATCGTGGGCTATCTGCTGATCCGCTTCGGCTGCGAGCCGGCGCCACTCTTGCTCGGCTTCGTGCTGGGGCCGCTGCTGGAAGAGCATTTGCGGCGCGCCATGATCATCTCGCGCGGCGATCCGTCGATCTTTGTCACCCGGCCGATCTCGGCAACCTTGCTGGTGCTGGCTCTGGCAGCCGTGCTGGTGGCGGTGCTGCCTGCAATCCGCAAGAAACGGGCCGAGGTGTTTGTCGAAGAGGACTGAAATTCCGGCCCTCCCCTTTCGCAGGGGAGGGCTTTTTCTGCTTCAGCGTGGGCCGACGCGTGAGGCATCAATGGAATTGGGGCGGCCGGGTAGTGACAGCGCACTTTCGCGGCGCGGCGCAGTTGCAATCACCTTCCCCGATTTGATTACAGCCAGGCGTGTGGCCTTGAGCCGGATGGCTTCGATGGGATCTGCGGCCTGGAGCAGGACCATGTCGGCCTTGCTGCCCACTGCGATGCCGTAGCCTTCCAGGTGCATGATTGCCGCCGGGCCCTTGGTCACCAGATCAAAGCAGGTGCGCATGGCATCGCGGCTGGTCATCTGCGCCACATGCAGGCCCATCGAGGCCACTTCGAGCATGTCGGCCTGGCCCAGCGAATACCAGGGGTCCATGACGCAGTCATGGCCGAAGGCGCAGGTGATGCCATAAGTCAGCATTTCTGGAATGCGCGTCATGCCGCGGCGCTTGGGATAGGTGTCGTGGCGGCCCTGGATGCCAATATTAATGAGTGGATTGGCGGTGGCACTGACACCCGCCTCGGCCATCAGCGGCAGGAGTTTGCTGACATAGTAATTGTCCATGGAGTGCATGGAGGTGAGGTGCGAGCCATTTACGCGCCCGCCCAGACCCAGCCGCTGGGTCTCGTAGGTCAGCGTCTCGATATGACGGGACAGCGGGTCATCGGTCTCGTCGCAATGCAGATCGACCAGCAGGCCACGCTCCGCTGCAATTTCGCAAAGCGCTGTGACGCTTGCCGCGCCATCGGCCATGGTCCGTTCGAAATGAGGAATGCCGCCAACCACATCCACGCCCATGTCGAGCGCGCGATTGAGCAGGTCCACCGCGCCGGGAGAACGGAAATATCCATCCTGCGGGAAGGCAACGAGCTGCAGGTCGATATAGGGCGCGACCTGCCTTTTGACCTCAAGCAAGGCTTCGACGCCGAGCAAGCGCTCGTCGCAGATGTCGACATGGGTGCGGATGGCCAGCAGGCCCTGGCTGACCGCCAGGTCGCAATAGTCCAGAGCGCGCTGGACAACGGCCTCATGGGTGAGGAGAGGCTTCAATTCACCCCATATCTGGATGCCTTCGAGCAGCAGGCCGCTTTCATTATGGCGCGGCAGGCCGAGCGAGAGCGTGGCATCCATATGGAAGTGGCAATCGACGAAGGGCGGGCTCACCAACTGCCCGGCGGCGTCAATTGTCTCGCTGGAATCGCTGGCGAGATTGGGCTCGATGGCAGCGATGCGGCCGTCCTGAATGCCGATATCGATGCCGGTACGGCCGTCGGGCAGGGTAACGTTGGTGAGTTTTAGGTCGAACATGGATGGTTCCGCAGTTAGTGGCGCTGCCCCTTGGTCCAGGGCTGAAGCAGGGCTCTTGGATAGTCGGCTTTGCGCGCGACCAGTACCAGGGCCAGGATGGAAAGCAGATAGGGCAGCATCAGGAAGACCTGGCCGGGAACGACCTGGCCGATCTCGGCCTGCAGGCGGATCTGGAAGGCGTCGAAAGCGCCAAAAAGCAGGGCGCCGAGCAGCGCCTTGCCGGGCTGCCAGGAGGCGAAGACCACCAGCGCGATGCAGATCCAGCCCCGGCCATTGACCATGCCGAAGAAGAAAGCATCGAAAGCCGACATGGTAAGGAACGCGCCGCCCAGCGCCATCAGGGCCGAACCGATCACCACCGCTCCGATCCTGAGCCCGCGAACCGACAGGCCCTGTGCCTCCACCGAGGCCGGGTTGTCGCCAACCGCGCGGATGGCGAGGCCCAGCGGCGTGCGATAGAGCACGAAGGCGACAACCGCGACCAGCACCAGGGCCAACCAGGTGAACAAGGTCTGCTGGAACAGGGCCGGGCCAATAAAGGGCAGATCGGACAGGCCGGGGACCGCGATCGGCGGGAACGGTTCAATGCGCGGCGGGGAGGACACATCGGGCAGTGTGGTGCGATAGGTAAAATAGCTCGCGCTGGTGGCAAGCAGGGTTATTCCGATGCCCGAGACATGCTGGGAAAGGCCCAGAATGACCGTAAGAAAGGCATGCAGCAGGCCGAACATGGCGCCTGCAAGCGCTGCAATCAGCACGCCGCCCCAGAGGCCCGCACCAAGATAGACGGCAAGCCATCCGGCCATGGCCCCAGCGACGAAGATGCCCTCGATGCCCAGATTGAGCACGCCGGCGCGTTCGCAGATCAGCGCACCCAGCACGCCGAAAATCAGCGGGGTGGCGATGCGAATGGCGGCGGCCCAGAAATTTGCGGAGCTGAAGATATCGAGAAGAATATCCATGGCTCAGGCCTCCTGCCGGGATTGCCAGCGCAGGCGGAAGCGCAGAAAGAAGCTGCCGACCAGGACGCAGAGCAGCGACAGGGCCACCACCAGGTCGGCGAGATAGTTAGAAATGCCGGTGGCCCGGCTCATAGAGTCGGCACCGACGAAGACGGCGGCGATGAACACCGCTGCTAGCACGCTGCCAATGGGCGAGAGGCCGGCGAGCATGGCGACAACGATGCCTGAATAGCCGAAACCGGGCGAGAGATCGGCCGAGAGATAGCCCTTGACCCCGGCCACTTCGCCAACACCGGCAAGCCCCGCAAGGCCACCGGAAATCAGGGCAACCTTGAGCATGGTGGCATCGACCGGAATGCCGGCAAATCGCGCGGCGGCCTTGTTCTCGCCGACCGCCTTGATCTCGAAGCCGAGCACGGTGCGCTTGACCATGAGCCAGAGGATGAGCGCGGCAACGAGGCCAATGATCAGGCCCCAATGCATGCGCAGGCGCGGGATCAGCTTGTCGAACTTTGCCTCTGCCAGGAGTGGCACCGATTGCGGCCAACCCATGGCCAATGGATCCTTGAGCGGGCCTTCGATCAGCATCTGGATGAAGAGGATGACGACGAAATTGAGCAACAGGGTGATGACCACCTCATCGGCGCCGAAGCGTTGCTTGAGCATTGCGGGGATCACCATCATCAGGCCGCCTGCAAGGAACCCGGCCAGCATGATGGCGGGGATCGCGAGCGGGGCCGGAAGCTGGAGAAATCCCGAGCCGACCAGCACGGCGGCAAGGGCACCCATATAGAGCTGGCCTTCTGCGCCGATGTTCCAGAGCCGGGCACGGAAGGCGACGGCGGCGGCGAGTCCGGTGAGGATGAGAGGGGTAGCGCGATTAAGGGTTTCAGACAGGGCAAACATCGAACCAAAGGCGCCCTGCGCCATCAGCAGATAGGCCTCGAACGGGTTGGCGCCCGCCGCCATGACCGGAATGGCCACCAGCAGGAGGGCGGCCAGACCAGCCAGCAGCGAGACAAGCAGGCGCAATGACAAAGGCGCGTGTTCGCGGGGGTCGAGGCGGAGGCTCATTGGGCAAGGGTCTCCGTGGGGCGGGATTGCCCGGCCATCATGAGGCCGATGGTGGCGCGGTCGAGGGTCTCGGCCGTGCCTGCTTCGACCACCTCTCCGGCATGGATCACCAGAAATCGGTCGGCAAGGGCGAAGAGCTCGTCGAGATCTTCGGAAATGACGAGGACCGCGGCGCCCCGGTCGCGCGCTGCAAGGATGCGGCGATGCACTTCGGCCTGTGCGCCGATGTCGAGGCCACGCGTGGGCTGGTTGGCCAGAATAATGCGCGGTTCCCGTTCGAGCACACGGGCAAGAATGAGCTTTTGCACATTGCCGCCCGAGAGCAGCCGCGCCTCGGCGTCCGGCCCCGGGCACCGCACATCATAGGCCGCAATGGCGCTTTCAGCGCGCGACCGCATGGCATTGTTGTCGAGCAGGCCAAAACGAGAAAAGCCGGGGGAACGGATTTCTTCGATAGCGATATTGTCGGCAACACTCATGGTGCCGACAACGCCATCATGCTGGCGATCCTCTGGCATGCGGGCGACGCCTTGTTGCACGAGCCGGCGCGGATCGGCCCGCCTCACCGGCGCGCCGAAGAGGCGCATGGTCCCTGTGTCAGGCACGGCCAGGCCAGAGAGCAGGGCGGCGATGCCCGCCTGGCCATTGCCCGAAACCCCGGCCAGCCCCGTGATTTCGCCGGCCCTCAGGGAGAAGCTGGCGTCTGCCACGGCGCTGCGACTGCCCGATTTGACCAGGGTCACATGGTCCAGTTCAAGCAGGGGGTCTCCGGCCCGGCCCGGCGTGCGGGTGATCTGGGCGACGGCCTTGCCGACCATGAGATCGGCAATAGAGCGGCGGTCGGCCTCGGCAGTGGTCAGCTCACCGGCCTTCTTGCCTCCACGCAACACCATGATGCGGTGCGAGACGGAAAGCACTTCGCCCAGCTTGTGCGAAATGAAAATGACCCCAAGGCCATTGGCCGCCAGCCGCCGCAGCACCACAAACAGTCCCTCGGCTTCCTGCGGTGTCAGCACGGCGGTGGGTTCGTCCAGAATGAGGACGCGGGCGTCGCGATAGAGTGCCTTGAGGATCTCGATACGCTGCTTCTCGCCGACGGTGAGGTCGGCAACGCGGCGGTCAAGATCGACCTCCAGCCCGCTTTCGGCGATGATGGTCTCAATCCTGGCGCGCGCGGTGGTGCGTCGCCCCAAGGAGAGCAGCGCTTCGGTGCCGAGGCGGATATTGTCGAGGCCGGACAGGTTCTCGGCCAGGGTGAAATGCTGGTGCACCATGCCGACTCCGGCAGACAGGGCTGCGCCCGGCGAGCCCGGCGGCAGGGTCGTCATGTCCCCGCCATTGGTCCGAACACGCACAGTGCCTTCATCCTGCACATAGTGCCCAAACAGGATATTCATCAGCGTGGTTTTGCCGGCGCCGTTCTCGCCCAGCAGAGCGAGGATCTCGCCCTGCTGGAGGTCGAGCGAGATGGCGTCGTTGGCGACGAGGGCGCCGAAACGCTTGGTGATGTTGGATAGCGAGAGCAGGATTGCGGGGTCTGTCATGGGCTCCTGCGCTTCGGATTTTGAGATGTTCGGATGGTCCAGAACCCCCACCCTTGATCCCTCCCCACAAGGGGGAGGGAGACGATGAACACTGACGCTTCAGCCCTGCGCGTCTCTCCCCTTGATGGGGGGACGAAGGTGGGGTGATCCGGTGGCCGTGACTGCTTACTGGGTCGAGCTCGGTTCGCTGTCGTTGATTTCGACCACGAACGAGCCATCGAGGATGGATGCCTCGACGGCCTTGGCTGCTTCGACAGCTTCGGCGCCGGCCAGTTCCTCATCGACCACCATGGACGAGCCGCCATATTCCATAAAGGCGTAGATGCCGTAATCCCTGGCCTCGAAAGTGCCACCCTTCACATCGGCAATGGCCTGCTCGATCATCGGCTCGCCATGCCAGAGGGCGGAGGCGAGGATGGTGCCGGGATAATCGGCTGCCGTGTCGATGACATTGCCGATAGCAAAAATGCCGCGTTCCTTGGCCGCGTCGGAGACGCCGAAGCGCTCGGCGTAGAGAATGTCGGCACCAGCATCGACCATTGCGAAGGCGGTTTCCTTGGCCTTGGGCGGATCATACCAGGAGTTGATGAAGCTGACTGAGAAGGTCACGTCCGGGTTGACCGAGAGGGCGCCGGCCATGAAGGCATGCATGAGGCGATTGACCTCGGGAATGGCATAGCCGCCGACCATGCCGATCTGGTCGGTTTCGGTCTTCATGCCGGCGATGATGCCGGTGAGATAGCTGGGCTCGTGGATGAAGTTGTCGAAGGTGGCAAAGTTCGGTTCCACCGGCGGCAGGGACGAGCCCATCAGGAAGCTGATCTCGGGATAGTCCGCGGCCACGGTTCGGGCGGGCTGCTCGACACCAAAGGCCTCCCCGACCATCAAGGCAATGCCCTGTTCGGCATATTCGCGCATGACGCGCTCATAGTCGGTATTGGTGATGTTTTCCGAATAGACATAATCGATCTCGCCGGCCTCTTCGGCAGCGACCAGAGCGTTGTGCAGGCGGCTGGCCCATTGCTGCTCGACCGGCACTGTCCAGATGGCCGCGACCTTGGGCACGTCCTGGGCCCAGGATGCGCCGGTGAGGCTGAGCGCGGTGGTTAGCCCGAGTGCCGCGACCAGAGTGCGGCGATTGAGATTTCCCATTTTCGTTCCCCGTTTTGGTTGTTTGTTCATTGTCGCCTCCCTGGCGTCATCTAGACGTCACAGAGCGGTTTGTGGAAGTGGTCACAGCATCCTTCCCCAAGTGTTCGCGCTTCCCAGGTCGCGACAAGGCGTTGATGCCAAAACAGAAAAGGCGCACCGTGCGGCGCGCCTTTTTCAAAGGTCAGCGGAAGGCCGGAATGACGTGCCTTCCGTAATTGGCGATGATTTCCTCCTCATCGCCGCTGTCGAGATAGATGTTGAACTGGGTGACCCCCGCAGCCTCCAGTTCATGCAGCTTCTTGATGTGGTCCTCGGGTTCACCGAGCACACAGAAGCTTTCCACCACATCGTCGGTGATGAAATCGAGATAGGGGTTATCGGCCTGGCCGTGCTTGGAATAGTCGTAGCCACGGCGCTTTTCGATATAGCTGGTCAGGCTCGAAGGCACCTTATCGCTGTCGGCGCCATATTTCTCGACAATGTCGGCGACATGATTGCCCACCATTGCCGGGAACCACTTCACATGTTCGATGGCGCGCTTTTTCTCGCCGAAATAGGCGGGGGCGGCGGCCATGGAACGGAAGCCGGACATGTCCTTGCCGGCGGCCTTGCCCGCATCAATGCATTGGTCGGTGAACCATTTGCACAGGCCCGGATCGGCAATCTGCAACACGACACCCTCGGCGTGCTGGCCAGCGGTCTTCAGAGCAAGAGGGCCATAGGCTGCGATCCAGCTCGGCATTTCGTGCCCGACCGCCCAGGGGAATTTTACCGGCGCGGGGATTTCGCCATAGGAGACTTCCTCGCCGCGCACCATGGCCTTGGTCTTGTCGATGAACTCTGCAACGCGCTTGAGGGTCGCGGGCTTCTTGCCCATGACCCGCATGGAAGAGTCGCCGCGCCCAACGGCGAGATCGAAGCGCCCACCGGACTGCTTCGAGAGCGAGCCGAAAATGGAGGCAGCGACTGACCAGTCGCGCACATCTGGATTGGTGACCAGCGGCCCGAACCGCATATCGGTGGTGTGTTCCATGCACATGGCAATGGCGGCGTAGCAATCGCGCCAGAGAATATGGCTGTCATAGAACCAGCAATAGGAGAAGCCGGCATATTCGGCGGCGCGAACCAGATAGCGGGCGCGCTCGTGCTCGATAAAGCCCTTGAAGGTGATGCCGAATTCCATTGTGTCCTCTGCGCTCCCGTTGATCTGGAAATTTGACCAGTCGATCAAATTTTTGAGTGCCTGAGGCACGATTGTCAATCGGGTATTTGCGCGTCGCCCTCGGCAATCGCCTCGTCATAGACGATCAGGGGGTGGCCATTGGCGGTGTCGGACACCAGCCTGGCGGATACGCCATAGACCGAGCGCAGCAGTTCCGGGGTCAGGATTTCGGCTGGCGAACCCTGGGCGGCCAAGCGGCCATTGGCCAGCACGACCAGGTGGTCGCAGAACCGCGCTGCCAGGTTGAGGTCATGCAGGGCCACCAATATGGTCATGCCGGCCCCGGCCTTTTGCCGGAGCAGGGCCAGAAGCTGAAGCTGGGCGCGGATGTCGAGATGGCTGGTCGGCTCGTCGAGCAGCAGCAGGCGCGGCTGCTGGGCCAGGGCGCGGGCAACATGCACGCGCTGCTGTTCACCGCCGGACAGGGTGGTGAACCGTCTTGCGGCGAAGCCTGTGGTGCCGGTGTCGGCGAGGGCCTGGGCAATTATGGCTTCATCTTCCGGATTGGGTTCGGCTTGCCACGCCGCTTCGTAGGGGATGCGGCCCAGGGCGACGACGTCATGCACGCTCAAGCGCTCTTCGGTGGCGGCGGATTGCTCGACAAGGGCCAGGAGCCGTGCCCGGTCGCGCCGGCGCATGCGGGGCAGATCGTTGCCCTCGAAGGTGATGCTGCCCTGGGCCGGCACGAGCCCGAGCAAGGCCGAGAGCAGGGTGGACTTGCCGGCGCCATTGGGGCCGATCAATCCGGTAATTCGGCCTGCCGGGGCAGATAAGCCAATATCGGACAGGATGGCTGTGCGGGATTTCTCAACCGAAAGTGCGGTGACCGAGAGGCTCATGTAATCCTCCGGTAGCGCAGCAGGACAGCCAGGAAGACTGGTGCACCGATCAGCGCCGTGATGATGCCGACTGGCAGTTCGCGCGGATCGAACAGGGTCCGCGCGGCCGTGTCGGTCCAGAGCATGAAGATGGCGCCGGCCAACATGACATGGGGCAGCAATTTGCGGTGCGCCGACCCGACGGCCAGGCGCACGGCATGGGGCACGACGAGGCCAACGAAACCGATGGCGCCGCCAATCGCAACCATGATGCCGGTCAGCAGAGCCGTTGCTCCCAGCAAGGTCCAGCGCAGGCGCGGCACATCAATGCCCAGGCTCGCAGCTGCAGTATCGCCAAAGGCGAAGGCGTCGAGCGCACGGCCATTGGCCAGGATGATCGGGAGACACGCCGCCAGCGCAAGATAGACCAGGGTCGCGTCTGACCATATCGAGCCCGACAGCGAACCCATCAACCAGCTCAGAATTTCGCGATAGCTGTCGCCCGTGGCCGACCAAAAGATCAGGAAGGACGTCGCCGCTGAGGCCAGGGCCGCGATGCAGATGCCGGCCAGGATGGCGCGGCTGGGGGTGGCGCCACCAAGGAGTTGGGCGATGAGCAGGGCCAGTGCCAGCGCGCCGAGGCTGCCGAAAAAGGCGCCGAGCGGCATGAGCAGGGTGAGGCCCAGCAGAAGGAACAGCACCGCCCCCAGTGCAGCACCGGACGACAGACCCAGGAGATAGGGATCGGCGAGGGGATTACGGGTCAGGGCCTGCATCACGGCGCCGGATAGTGCCAGGCCGGCGCCGACCCCAAGAGCGGTCAGCACACGGGGCAGGCGCAATTCCCATACGATCGCATCACGCAGCCGCGAAACTGGGCTTTCGGGCAAAATGCCAAGATGGTGCGCGATGACCGACCAGACCTCGCCGGGCGTGATGTCGGCTGGCCCGAATGTCACCGCTGCGACAGCGCTGGCGATGAGCAGGATGGCAAGGGCCGGCAGGGAGAGACGATGCGTGATCGTCATTCCCCAAATGTCAGCCTGGCCAGCTGCGCGGCCATGTCTGCGGTTGCCGGGACGTTGCGGATGCCGGCCTCCGAGGCGGGAAACGGAATGACCAAGTAGCGCTGGTTGATGACCGCGTCGAGCTGGCTGGTGATCGGGTTTTCCGCCAGCAATGTCTTTTTCTGCTCGGCGGAATTCCAGGCGGCGTCGACCAGAACGATGGCGTCGGGATTGGCGTCGACGATGGCTTCCCAGGAGGCCGAGGTCCAGCCTTCGTCGATATCGGCATAGATGTTGGTCAGGCCGAGGGCTTCCATGATCATGGCCGGAGCATTGCTGCCGGCGCCCACATAGGGGGTCTTGGTGCCGGAGGAATACCAGAGCGCGGTCAGGCCGCGCGGGTCGGGCGCGATGGCATTGAGCGCGGCTTGCTGGTCGGCCACGAGGCGGTTGGCAGCGTCTTTCGCGTCAAAGATCGTACCCAATTCGCCAATTTGATCAAAGAGTTGCTCGAATGTCAGCTTGGCCGGCTTGATCGACCGGCAAGCGGCCGGAGCGACATAGGTCGCAACGCCAAGACCGGCGAGGGTGGGGCGCTCTCCGGCGCCGTCTGCGGCGAAATTGCTTTCCCAGCCGCCATAGATGAAGTCGGGTTCGACCTCGAGGATGACTTCCTGGCTGGGCAGCTTGTCGGAGAGGATGGGCAGACCGGCGCCGGCCAGTGCGAGATGCGGGGGCAAGGGGCCGTCCTGGAAGCCAACGCCGACGATGCGGTCGCCGAGGCCCAGTGAAAGCAGCATTTCGGTGGCGGTGGACTTGATGGTGACAACCCGTTCCGGCGCCGCGTCGATGGTGATCGCATGGCCGCAATTGTCCAGCGTCAGGGGATAGGCGGCGGCCTGTGCGGGGAGGGCCAGGAGGGTCAAGATGAACGAAAATCGGCCGAGGTGGCGCATGGTCAGTCCTGCTTCTGCTTTTTGCGCGAATTGATCTCCGCCATGGCCGCTTCATAGCCAAGGCGATAGGCTTCGGCGGACCCGAAGCGGAACATGTCGTCATCGCCCGTGCGGCTCAGGGTGCGGGCGCCGGGCGCATCGAGGGGCGTTACGAAGCGGCCAAGTCCGCGCACAACGGCCACAGGGATGCCTGTGGTCTTGCCCTTGACCAGATCGGCCGCCCCGGCGATTTCATCGACAATGACGGCCTGCGTGACATGCAGCGGCCGGCCATTGGCGTCGTTCTCGCCGCGCAGATCATCGGTCAGTTGCACACCGGCGGCGCCGATGGCCATGTCGGTCTGGCCGATGCGCCAGGCGCGGCCAATGGTGTCCGTCACGACGACGCCGATCTCCAATCCGAGCCTGTCACGCAGGCCCTTGCAGAGCGCGCGGGCGGAAGCGTCCGGATCGGCGGGCAGGCGCAGGGCAGTGCCTTCGGGGACATTGGACATGTCGATGCCAGCGGCGGCCATGACCAGGCCCTGGCGAGTCTCGACTATCCGGAAGGTGCCGCCGGGATGCACGCGTTCGGCAACCACGCGTACCGTGTCGGCAGCGATGGCCTGCTCGCGTTCGGCCGCCGGTACCTGCATGCCCTCGGCCTTGGAGACGATCTTTGAGGTGACCACGAGGATGTCGCCCGATTGCAGCGCCAGATCGGGGTCGGTGGCGGACTGTGCCGTGATCGCCTCGGCAATCAGCGCAACCAGGTCATCATTGGGGGCGATTTCGGGAATGCCGGTGATGCCCCAGACTGAGAAGCGCGGGGTCATCCGATCAGCTTCCGCAGCCTTGGCAAAATCTCTTTCGCATAGAGCCCGAGGAAACGGCTCTGGTCGGTGCCGGGTGCGTGGAACACCAGGTGGTCAAAGCCGTAGTCGATATAGGTCTTGATCTGCGCGACATGCTCGTCGGGGTCGGAGGAGACGATCCAGCGTTTGGCGACACGCTCGATGGGGAGGGCATCGGCCAGGCGCTCCATCTCCTCGGAATCCTTGACTGAGTGCTTCTCCTCGGCGGAGAGCGAAAGGGCAGCCCAGTTGCGGGTATCCTCAAGGGCGCGGGCAGCATCGGTGTCGAACGAGACCTTTACTTCGATCATGCGCTCGAACGGCTTATCCTTGAGAGCACTTTCGGCCCGGCCGGTGGCCACATTGGGCAAAAGCTGGTCGACATAGAGTTCGGCGCCCTTGCCCGAGGTGCAGATGAAGCCGTCGCCGGCACGACCGGCATATTTTGCGTTCAAGGGGCCACCTGCCGCGATATAGATCGGCACCGGCTCGACCGGCTTGTCATAGATTGTGGCGTTGACGGTCTTGTAGTAATCGCCCTCGAAGCTCACCCGGTCTTCGGACCAGAGCTGGCGGATCAGCCGAACCGCTTCGCGCAGCCGGGCCGAACGCTCCTTGAGTTCGGGCCATTCCATGCCGGTGGCGGGCACCTCGTTGAGGCCCTCGCCGGTGCCGACGCCGAGGATGACACGGCCGGGAAACATGGCGCCCATGGTGCCAAAGGCATGGGCGACCACGCTGGGATGCAGGCGAAAGGTCGGGGTGAGCACGGAGGTGCCCAGCGTGATCCTTTCGGTGCGGGCCAGCACGGCGGACATCCAGCCCGGCGCGAAGGGCGCGTGCCCGTCCGTGTGTTTCCAGGGCTGAAAGTGATCGGAGACGAAAACCGAGTCAAAACCGGCCTGTTCGGCCTCGACGGAGAAGCGAAGCAGCTCATTGGGTCCGAATTGTTCGGCCGAAGCCTTGTACCCGAAACGCATGGTCGTCCCTCCCGCCTGCGACAATCGATTTTTTGATCGTTTGGTCAAAAACTATCGATAGTCAACCCGCTTCATGCTAGAGCACCGGCGATACATATGAATAACAAGGGATATAGCCTATCCCGAATTCCGGTTCCAAAAGCACCGGCACGAAAGCGAACGAGACGATGAAAGTAATTTTTGACACCGATCCCGGCATCGACGATGCCATGGCGCTGCTCTACCTGAGCAAGCTGCCGGAAATCGATCTGCTGGGGATCACGACAGTGGTCGGCAATGCCGACCTGGCCACAACCACCCGCAATGCCCTGTTTCTCAAGGAACGGTTCGGATTGTCAGCGCCGGTGGTGCAGGGGGCGGGCAAGACCCTGGATGGCGTGGAGAAGGCCGAGCCGGTCATCGTTCACGGCGTCAACGGGCTGGGCGAGATCGAAATTCCGGCCGTGGACGAAAGCGGGTTGGCGCCCGGCGAGGCCAGCCAGTTCATCATCGATATGCTCAAGGCCCATCCGGGCGAAGTTACCATCATTGCTGTCGGCCGCATGACCAATCTGGCCCTGGCGCTGCGCGCCGAGCCGGAGGTGGCCAAGCTTGCAAAGCAAGTGGTCATCATGGGTGGCGCATTTGGCTATCAGGGCCGGAGCGGCAATATCACGCCGGCGGCGGAAGCCAATATCCATGGCGATCCGGTGGCTGCAGACGAGATTTTTGCGGCGGACTGGCCCGTTGTGGTGGTGGGGCTCGATGTGACCCATGACATCATTCTGGACACTGCCTATCTTGAGGCATTGTCGCGCGAAGTGGGCGAGAATGGCGCCCTGCTGGCCCAGATGTGCGAGCACTATGCCCGCTTCTACAAGGAAATGATGGGGCTTTCCGGCGTGGTGGGGCATGACCTCCTGGCGGTGACCTATGCCTTGCATCCGGAGTGGTTCGAAACCCGCCGGGGGCCGATTCTCGTGGTGCGCGACGGAGTGGCTGTAGGCCAGACGATCCAGATGCCAGAGTCCCGCAAGGGTGGGCATCCTGATTGGGCAAATCGACCTGCTCAGACCATCTGCACGGGCGTCGATGCCGGAAAAGTCCTTAAGCATTATCGCGAAACGGTGGGGCGATAACATCTGTCATCGATAACACTGCGACAGTGGGCAAAATGCCCATTGTCACTCGAAGAAAATCGCCTAGTGTTTTCCCTAATGGGGGAATACCGGTGGCGGAAAGAGACCGTTCAATTGGCTTTGCCGAAGGCGTTCAGCGCGGCTTTGCGCTGGATGATGCCGTCTCGTTCCGGCAGCTTATGCTGGAAATCTATGACTATCGCTGCGCCGTGACCGGCAAGGCCTATGCCTCCGACGAAGCCGATCAACATCTGGAGGTCTTCCTGTTCCAGCCGCTCGGCCATGGCGGACACATGGCGCCGGGCAATGCGGTTGTGGTGGACGGTGTGGTGGCGGGCCTGTTGGGCAAGGGGCATCTGCTGATCAGCGATGCCTACCGCGCTTATACCTCACACCCCGAAATCGTCTCCGAACCGGTGGAGGCAAGCGATGCGCATGGGCGCAACATGGTTTTGCCCGACAATGTCTCGCTCTGGCCGCAGCGGGCCATGGTCGGCTATCACCGCAGCCTGTTCCGGGCACAATAAGGTCTGCGTATTGGCCTCTGTGGGCTGGATAATTCGACGCGCAGCGGGCAGATTGCCGGGGTTATCGTCAGCCCTTTGGAAACATCATGCCCTTTCCCGACCTCGTCCATCCGGCCCTTGATCTTTATGAAAGCGCAGTGGATCTGCCGGGCGATTTTGCCGCGTTCTGGGACGCGACGCTGACGGAGGCGCGTCAGGCTGGCGGTGCCGTGGAGATGGTGCCGGCGCAGACCACGCTCAAGCTGGTCGAGGTGTTCGACGTGACCTTTCCCGGCTTTGGCGGGCATCCGGTCAAGGGGTGGCTGGTGTTGCCCAAGGACCGGCAGGGCCCGCTGCCGCTACTGGCACAATATGTCGGCTATGGCGGGGGACGTGGCTTTCCCCATGAGTTGCTGCATTGGGCGGCTTCTGGATTTGCCTATTTCCGCATGGACACCCGCGGGCAGGGTTCGGGCTGGAGCACCGGCGCCACGCCGGACCCGATCGGGTCGACCAGCCAGATCCCGGGCGTGATGACCAAGGGCATCCTCAATCGCGATGACTATTATTACCGGCGTCTGTTCACCGATGGCGTGCGCGCCATCGATGCGTTGATCGGGCAGGATTTCGTGGATGCTGATCGCGTTGCGGTCTGCGGCGGCTCCCAGGGTGGCGGCATCGCGCTGGCGGTGGCGGGGATCGACGCAAGGGTCAAGGCGGTGATGCCGGACGTTCCTTTCCTCTGCGATTTTCCCCGCGCGGTGCGCGTGGCCGGGCGGGATCCCTATGGCGAGATCGTGCGGTTCCTGGCGCAGCACCGGGACAAGAAGGACAAGGTGTTCGAGACGCTGCGCTATTTCGACGGCGTCAATTTTGCCCGGCAAAGCCAGGCGGCGGCGCTGTTTTCGGTGGCGCTGATGGATGACATCTGCCCGCCATCGACCGTCTATGGGGCGTACAAGGCCTTTGCAGGCACCGACAAGTCCATCATCGAATATGAGTTCAACAATCACGAAGGCGGCGGGCCGTTTCAGGATCGTCAGCAGATGGCGTGGCTGAGCGAGCGCTTCGGGGTCTAGGGCATTTCAGATGTGATCGGGCGGCGCCGGAACTTCGGTCCCGTGGCGCCGTTGCAGAGCCAGCGTCATCATTCCAATGCGAACTGGAGCTGAAGACAAATGGCTGAAAAGCAACTGGACGACCTGTTTTTCGATACGCTCAAAGACATCTATTTTGCCGAACGGCACATTCTGAAGGCCCTGCCCAAGATGGCGAAGGCGGCGGTGTCGCCGGACCTCAAGGCCGGATTCGAACAGCACCAGGCGGAAACCGAGGTGCATGTCGAGCGCCTTGAAAAAGTCTTCGAACTGCTGGGCAAGAACCCGCGCGGCAAGACCTGCGATGCCATTCTCGGCATTATCGAGGAGGGCAAGGAAATCATGGACGAGTTCAAGGGCACCCAGGCGCTCGATGCCGGACTGGTCTCGGCGGCACAGGCAGTCGAGCACTATGAGATTGCCCGCTATGGGACGCTGGCGACCTGGGCCAAGCAGCTTGGGCACACCGATGCGCTCGAGCTGTTCCTTGAAACGCTCAAGGAAGAAGAAGCGACCGACGAGAAGCTGACCAAGCTGGCCAAGAGTTCGGTGAACTTGAAGGCCGCGGCGTAGGAAAAAGAAAACGGGCCCTCAGGGGCCCGTTTTGTATTGTGCTTGTTGATGAGCTGGGCCCTTCGACCATAGGTCTCCGGGCCTGAAGTCCTCAAAACCCTCCACTGGAGGGTTTTGACGCCGCGCAGCGGCGCCGGACTTCAGTCCTTCGCACGCTCCACGTAGGAGTTGTCTTCGGTGAGGATGACGATGCGGGTGCCGGTGCCGATATGGGGCGGGACCATGACGCGCAGGCCGTTGCTGAGCACAGCCGGCTTATAGGACGAAGAAGCGGTCTGGCCCTTTACCACAGGCTCGGTCTCGACGATCTCGAAGGTCAGGCGCTGGGGCAGTTCCATGGAGAGCGCGATGCCCTCATGGGTCATCAGGTGCACCTTCATGCCGTCGGTGAGATAGGCCTTCTGGTCGCCGATCACGTCGTCGGGGACGGTGATCTGCTCATAGGTCTGGGGCTCCATGAAGTGGTGGCCCTCGCCGTCGGAATAGAGATAGTCGTATTCGCGATCGTCCACGTCGGCCTTTTCAACCATTTCGACGGTGCGCCAGCGGCCAACGACCTTCACGCCATCGGTGATGCGGCGCATGTTGACGTTGGTGATCGAATTACCCTTGCCGGGGTGGACGTTTTCCGCCGTCAGCACGACGTGCAGATTGCCGTCCTGCTCGACAACATTGCCTTTGCGCAGCGACGAGGCGATGACCTTGACCATATTTCTTCCTTGTTCGTATCGTTGGCGCGGGCTAGAGGCAGTGCCGTCCGGGCGCCGGAATATGCATATGTGGTGCGCCCGATACAGTATTCCGCGCCCTTTCGCCAGACCGGACGGCAAGAAACCCATCAATGACGGCATCGCAGACATCGCCCTGGTGGCATCCCGACCGCCATGCCGACCGGCGGCCGGCGCTGCTGGCGCGGGCGCGCATCGAGGCTCGTGTGCGCGGCTGGCTGACCGAACGGGACTTTGTGATGGTCGATCCGCCAGGTTTGCAGCGCTCGCCCGGCAATGAGGCGCATCTGCATGCCTTTGGTACGCAGATGATCGGCAATGACGGGGTGGGGCAGGGCATGTATCTGCACACCTCCCCCGAATTCACCATGAAGAAGCTGCTGGCCGCTGGGGAGACCCGGATTGCGAGCCTGCAGCATGTCTGGCGCAATCGCGAGCGCAGCGCCTTGCACCATCCCGAATTCACCATGCTCGAATGGTATCGGGCGGGCGCGCCCTATGAGGCGATCATCGCCGATACGCTGGCCATCATCCGGCTGGCGGCAGAGGCGACCGGGAGCAGGCAATTTGAATTTCGCGGCCGGCAGTGCGATCCGCTTGCAGAGGCGGAGCGGATCAGTGTCGCCGAGGCGTTCGAACGCTTTGCGGGCATCGATCTGTTGGCGACCATGGACGAGGACGGGGTGCCCGAGGATGCGGCCCTGGCCGAGCAGATGCTGAAGGTGGGCATGGCGCTGCCGGATGACCAGCGCTGGAGCTATCTGTTCACGCATGTGCTGGTGGAGAAGGTCGAGCCGGAACTGGGCAATGGGCGGGTGACGGTGCTGGACCGCTATCCGGCATGCGAGGCGGCGCTGGCGCGACGGGTGCCGGGGGATGCGCGGGTGTCGGAGCGGTTCGAGGTCTATGCCTCGGGCGTTGAGCTGGCCAATGGCTTTGGCGAATTGACCGATGCGGCTGAGCAGCGGGTGCGGTTCGAGGCGGAAATGGCCGAAAAGCAGCGTATCTATGGGGAACGCTACCCGATCGATGAGGATTTCCTGGCCGCGCTTGAGTTCATGCCCGAGGCCAGTGGTGTCGCCCTGGGGTTCGACCGGCTGGTGATGCTGGCCACAGGCGCGCAACGGATCGAGGCGGTGCTGTGGGCGCCGGTGGCGGAATGAGTGGTGCGCTCAAGTCAGTCACAGACCTGAAGGCCGCCAGGCTCGTTGCGCCGGGTGCTGCGCTCGATACCGTGGCCGAAAAATATGCCATCGGGATTAGTCCGGCGGTGCTGGATCTGATCGATCCGAACGATCCGGATGATCCGATTGCACGCCAATTCGTGCCCACGGCCGATGAGTTGACCACGACGCCGGAGGAGCGGGCCGATCCGATTGGTGATCTTGCCCATTCGCCGGTGGAAGGGATCGTGCATCGCTATCCGGATCGCGTTCTGCTCAAGGCGGTGCACGTGTGCCCGGTCTATTGCCGGTTCTGTTTCCGCCGCGAAATGGTGGGGCCACAGGGGCTGGGGACGCTGGGTCCGGCCGAGCTCGATGCGGCCATCGGCTATATCGCGGACCATTCCGAAATCTGGGAAGTGATCCTGACCGGGGGCGATCCGCTGGTGCTGTCGCCGCGCCGGTTGCGTGACCTGATGGAGCGGCTGGCGAGTATCGAGCATGTCAAAATTGTCCGCTTTCATACGCGGGTGCCGGTGGTGGAGCCGGAGCGGATCGATGCGGCAATGGTGGCTGCACTGACGGCGAGCGGCAAGGCGACTTATCTCGCCGTGCATGCCAATCATCCGCGCGAGTTGACGGCAGCGGCACGTGCCGGGTTCGAGCGGATGCTGGCGGGTGGGATCGCCCTGATCAGTCAGAGCGTGCTGCTCAAGGGCGTCAATGACGATGTCGAGACGCTGGCGGCGTTGATGCGCGGCTTCGTCGAAAACCGGATCAAGCCCTATTATCTGCACCACCCGGACCTGGCGCCGGGCACGGGGCATTTCAGGGTGAGCGTTGCCGAGGGGCAGGCGCTGGTGAGCGCGCTGCGCGGGCGGATTTCGGGGCTGTGCCAGCCGGTCTATGTGCTCGACATTCCCGGCGGATATGGCAAGGCCGATATTGGGGCGACGAGCATTGTGGGTTCGGATGGGTGCTTTACCGTGCGCGACTGGCAGGGTGGCGAGCACGAATATCGGTCGGGGTAGGCTCCGAGCGGTAAGTCCCCCACCCTTGATCCCTCCCCACAAGGGGGAGGGAGACGATGAACACTGGCGTCAGAGTCCTG
>JAVJRP010000017.1:0-1654 GCA_040218355.1 Devosia sp.
GCGACCGCCTCGAACAGACGATCAAACACGCCCATCTCGATCCAGCGGTAATAGCGCCGCTTGACCGTCTGGTAAGGACCGAACCGGTCTTCGGGCAGATCGCGCCAGCGGCCACCAGACCGGGCCATCCACAAAAGCGCATTGAAAAACCGACGCCCATCACTACGTGGGCCGCGCTTGCCCTTGCGACCGCCCGGGACAAACGGCTTGATCTGTTCCCACTGATCGTCGCGTAAAATCTCGCCATCCATCGCTGACCTCCCAAAAGTCAGCGTTGAATCTGATTTGCCGCGATGTGGGAATCCCAAAACATTAAATCGTCACTACAGCCTAGAGCGTGTCTGAGCTTGATTGAATCGATTGTGGATTCCCAAATCGGCTTGGATGTGATTCCTCATTGATGCTGGATTGGAGGCCAGCATCCATGATCAAGCCCTATTCCGATGATTTGCGCGAACGTGTTGTTGCTGCAGTTGGCACCGGGGAAAGTTGCCGGTCTGTCGCCGCCCGTTTTGGCGTTGCGGTTTCTTCGGTTGTGAAGTGGTCGCAACGCTCGAGGTCCACGGGGTCGGTCACACCAGATCGAATGGGTGGCCGGCGTCCTGTCATTCTCAATGCGCACAGGCAATTTGTTCTTGAACAGTTTCAGCAGACTCCGCACCTGACCGTGCGGGGTCTGCAAGCGCTTTTGGCCGCACAAGGCGTACAGGTATCCCATGATAGCATATGGCGCTTTATCCGGCGCGAGGGTCTGAGCTTTAAAAAAAAGCCTGTTCGCGCTTGAGCAGGCTCGGGCTGCGGTCGCCCGTCAGCGGCAGCGCTGGAAGTCCTGGCAGGCTTGGCTCGATCCATCGCGGTTGGTGTTCATCGATGAGACGTGGATCAAGACCAATATGGCGCCCCTGCGTGGATGGGGTCCAAAAGGGCGGCGGCTCAAGGGCTATGCGCCGCACGGCCATTGGCGCACCATGACCTTCCTGGCCGGATTGCGCATGGACGGCCTGACGGCGCCCTGCGTGTTCGATGGCCCAATCAACGGGCTCTCGTTCCGCGCCTATGTCGAGCAGGTCCTGATCCCCACGCTCAAGCCGGGTGACATCGTCATTCTCGACAATCTGGGCAGCCACAAAAGCAAGGCCGTGCGGGACGCCATTCGCGCCGCGGGCGCGCGCCTATGGTTCCTGCCGCCCTACTCACCGGACCTCAACCCCATCGAGCAGGTCTTCGCCAAGATCAAGCATTGGATGCGTATAGCGCAACAACGCACGATCGAAGAAACATGGCGCCTGGTCGGACACCTCGTCTCAACCATCAAACCCCAGCAATGCAGAAACTACTTCAAGAACGCAGGATATGCTTCAATAAAAACCTGACATGCTCTAGGCTGCATCTACCGCCCGACGCAGGGCGCGGACGAGGGCGGCTTCGAGTTTGCCGGCGGTGCACATGTCCTCGAGGATGGCCAGGGCCTCGGGCGGGCTCATGGCGGGTTTGTAGGCGCGGCGTTCGCTGAGCGCGCCGTAGATGTCGCAGATGGTGACGATGCGGGTGAGATCGCCGATCTGGGAGCCCATCAGGCCATCGGGATAGCCTGAGCCGTCGAGATATTCGTGGTGGCTGCGCACGGCGGCCAGAATGTCGGAGCCCAGATCGG